>JAJFIA010000010.1 GCA_021775255.1 Roseovarius sp. | reverse complement strand
TGCTATTTGGGGGCCGCACGCACCAAGGCGCAACAACCTCAGACCTTGCATATCAACTGAAAGATGGCTCCAAAATCACGTTCTCAAAGTGGCCTACTTTTACTCCGCCGAATGGCCGGTTTTTACTCCGCCGTTGACAGCGTGGCGCGGCCAAAGCCGAACCGGGGCGGATCAACCATCCTGGCCTACTTCGATTGCGAAGCGCGCGGCATCGTTCTTGTCGGTTGCGCACTGGTGCGAACCAGCGGCGGCGGGCTTGTCGCATGGCCCCCGAATCTTGAAACACAGGACAAACGGCGCTCAATCCGAATAACTGACGATGCACTGCGTCACGGCATGATGATGCACGCCCGTGAAGCCTATCGCGCCTTGGGGGGCACCGACGCTGAGCAAATCGGCAAATCGGTACCGATGGCCCCGCGCGCAATAATCTAATCGAAACATGCAGAATAAGGATTTTTTTTGAATGGCCTATGAACAGACATCTTCGGAAGCCCGAATGCAGTTTTACGCTGATACAATCGGTGTCGAGCCAGTAACCAGAATTCTAGCTGACGATGGAACACCCTCGCACGAATTATTGAGGTTCTGCGACAGGTACGGCGCGTCCCTCGATTGGATATTCTGCGGTGATCTGCGGATGATGATCCGCGACAGTTACAGACAAGCAAAGAACTACGAGAGATAGGCTATACAACGAAACGAACATGAAATGGGCAACCCCGGGCGGATCGAGCGGGACGGGAAAAATATACAGATGTGTTCCTTGACACGAATTAAACTGTGTGTAAGAATACACAAAATAATGAGGCGAGCGATGAAACTGGAACTGGAAACCTACACGCCCCGCGAGGCAGAGACGATCACCGCTGTTAAGCAGGCGACCGTTCGCAACTGGCGCCGGGCGGGGCATCTGCCCCGGCAGGAAGGTCATGCACGTTACAACTTGGCCGATATGCTGGTCATGTTCGTAATGGGCATGTTGGTTTCGCGCGGCACTACGCCGGACGCGGCCAAAGAGTTTGCCGGTTACGCCGCGCGCGGAATCTACCAAAGCACGATTTGGAGCACCAAAGCCTTTTCGGCGGACGTGCGCAGCAAGGCAAAGGAAGAGCTTGGCGAAATCTCCGAGGAAGAAGCGGCGCACTTCAAGGAACAGTTCGGCGATGAATTCCGCGGCGAAATGTTTGAGAAGTTTCGCAGTCAGGACATCATGATCAAAGCTGCTGAAAAGATGGCTGGAATCACCGGCATTAAACACCCCACTTGGTTGATCGTCTGGGCGAACGGAGAAATTCAATTCTATTATGATGAGGACATCTCCGAGGAAACCTTTTTCGGAAACACCGTCTTTGATGAATATGTTCAAGGCCCAGTCATGCTCTTTTGTCTCGGCGCGCTGGCGCAAATGGTGATCGACCGTCTGCCACGCCCCGCGATCCGTTTGGCCGAGGGGGAGTGACCATGGCTGCCCGACCCGCCATTGTCTCGCAGACCGAAATCAAGCGCACCCTGCAAGCGGCGCTGTCCGCTGGCCTGCGCATCGGCAGGGTCGAGGTGGATCACGCCACGGGCCGGGTTGTCGTGTTCCCCGAGGGCGCGGCGGCACAAGCTGCTGGCCCCGATCCTGACGAGCTGCTGCGATGACGCGGCGCAAGAACCCATATCCCGGCGTTCGCAAGAACGTGGTCAAGGGGCGCATCTACTGGAAGTTTGAGCGCGGTGACTTCCGCATCAACCTTCCCGGCCCCTATGGCTCGGCGGACTTTCTGGCGGCATACGAGGCCGCGCTTGCCGGTTCCAAACCCTCGAACGCATCGACGGCCCTTGCGGGCACCCTCGCATGGCTGATCGAGCAATACTTGCGCAGCCTGCGGTTTCAGAACCTCTCCGACAGCCGCAAGCGCACGATCCGCCTTGAACTGGATTGGTTGCGCAAAGAGGCGGGCAAGTATCAATTCGGGCGGCTGGAAGTCCGGCACGTCGAAGCACTCATGTCGAAGAAGAAAGGCCCGACCGCTGCGAACACGGTCAAGAAGAACATGTCCATGCTGTTCAACTTCGCGGCCAAGAAGCTCGGCTACACCGGCCCGAATCCGGCGCGCCACGCCGAACGGATGAAAACAAACCCGGACGGCTTCCACACATGGACAAACGCCGAGGTAAGCCGCTTCCTCGAACGGCACGGCCCGACCACCAAGGCGCGGCTGGTGATGCTGCTGGCGCTCAATACCGGCATGGCACGGCAAGACATCGCCCGCGTCGGTCGTCAGCACGTCAAGGCAGGCCGGATCGCCTATCGCAGGCACAAAACCGCCGTCGCGGCTGACATGCCGATCTTGCCCGAGCTGGCCGAGGAGCTGCGCCACGTCCCCAAGGACCGGCTGCTGTTTGTTACCCAGGACAAGAGCGACAAGCCCTATGCCGTCGCATCGCTGGGTAACTGGTTCCGTGACAGATGCGCCGAGGCCAATGTTCCCGGCTCATTGCACGGCCTGCGGAAGGCCGGGGCTACCAGACTTGCGGACGCCGGGGCATCGGAATGGGAGATCGCATCTTACCTTGCGCACTCCGACACGACTCAGGCGGCAGTCTATACCAAAAAGGCCAACCGGGCACGCCTGGCCGACAGCGGTTTTGCAAAGCTGAATGCGGGAAAAGTGTCCAACCTATCCGACGAGTTGGACAGGAAGGAAGGAAAAGCCAATGATTAACAATGGATTAGCGAAAGATGTGGCAGCCCGTAGGGGAATCGAACCCCTCTTTCCAGGTTGAAAACCTGGCGTCCTAACCGATAGACGAACGGGCCATTCTTGGCGTGAGCCTGATGCTCATGTCGGGATCAATGAATGATCCCGAATTATCTCGACACGCTTTAGGCAATACCTGCCTGCGGCGCAAGGGGGATTTTGCATAAAAAATGGCTTTCAATGGGGTGCGCCGACCGCCCAAGTAAGCTATGGTTGCCAAACCGGGGGCAGATCACCGATTGTAACCTTTATGGCGCACACCATTTGGGGGAAATTGTTTGCCTCGGGCGCGCCATGTGCTATAGGCGGCGCAGTTTGCAGCGGGACGTCAGAATATTCGCCCCGCGAGCCGCCCGCCGAAGCGGGGACGTACCAACCGCCCTCTAGGGCATTATCAAGGCCACCACCCGCAGGGGATGGGGCGGAAATTGGGCAATGAAGCCCGGCAAATGATGAGGACAAAAACATGAGCGATACCGCAGACCGCGTAAAAAAGATCGTTGTGGAGCACCTGGGCGTGGAAGAAGATAAAGTAGTTGAAAGCGCCTCATTCATTGATGATCTGGGCGCAGACAGCCTGGACACGGTTGAGCTTGTCATGGCCTTTGAAGAAGAGTTCGGCATCGAGATCCCTGATGATGCGGCCGAAAACATCCAGACATTTGGCGATGCAGTGAAATTCATCACGGAAGCCTCCTGAGATAACCGATTCCCGCCCATCCGGCGCAATCGGACAAGGCCTCGCCAACTGGCGGGGCCTTTTTCATGGCCCCCTCCCGCCACAACGCCGCGAAATGGCGATATCATGCCGATTTGAAGATATCCGCGATTCGGGGTATTCTATAGGCTTGTATGGGTCCGGCGCGGCGACCGGCCATTGATCCATATAGGGAAGGCGCTCAGATATGATCATTTATCCCACGTTAGAATTGCAAAATGGCAAATGTGTATCCCTGACACGGGGGCGGCTGGAAGAGCCGGTGGTCTGGCATGTGGATCCGGTTGAAACCGCGCGCAGCTTTGCCGCTGCCGGGGCGGAATGGATGCATGTGACGGATATGAATGCGCTGGTCGGGGATGGCAATAATGACACCCTGATTCAGGAAATCATCCGAGTGGTAGGCATTCCGGTGCAACTGGGCGGTGGTTTTCGCTCGCGCGAGCGGGTGGAGCACTGGATTGACAAGGGTGCCGGGCGCATCGTGATCGGCACCATGGCGGCACATGATCCGGAATTGGTTCATGAACTGGCCAAAAGATTTCCCGATCAGATCGTGCTGGCGGTTGATATTTTCAACGGCCAGTTGATGACGGATGGCTGGCGCACGCCAAGTGCCTTCAGCCCTGAAACATATATAAAAACCTTTGATAATGCACCGCTTGCGGGCATCATCGTCACCGATATCGACAGCTATATTGATCAGCAGGACGCACAGCTCAGCGTCATATCCGGCCTTGCCTCTGAGACCCACCACCCGGTGATCGCGCGCGGCACGGTGCATGTTGTGGATGATGTGGCACGGCTGAAATATGTCTATAACATCTCGGGCACCCTGATCGGCCGGGCGTTGCTGGCCAAGGATGTTGATCTGTCCGAGGCCCTTGCCGTGGCACAGCCAGAACCCGAGCCAACAGCCGAATTCCTTTGAAAATATAGCATTGCGGCGCGCCGGATGGGCAATTAACATCCGGCGACAGGCCTTGGGCTTGCTCCTTGGGGCTAAGGCAGGGTATGAGCAGAAAAATTATGAAGGAAGGGCAGCATCATGCGCCGTGTCGTTGTCACCGGTCTTGGATTGGTTACCCCACTGGCCGATGGGGTTGAGGAAAGCTGGAGCCGTCTTTTGGCTGGCCAATCGGGCGGCGGGATGATCACCCGTTTTGATGCCAGCAATGTGGCGACAAAATACGCCTGCGAAGTGCCTTTGGGCGATGGCAGCGATGGCACGTTCAACCCCGATAAATACATGCTGCCGAAAGAACGCCGCAAGGTGGATGATTTCATCGTGTTCGGCTTGGCCGCGGCGCAACAAGCGGTGGAAGATGCCGGCTGGATGCCGGAGGATGAGGAAAGCCGCATTCGCACCGGGGTTATGATGGGCTCGGGCATTGGCGGGCTGCGCTCGATCGAGGAAACCACTCTGATCATCCGCGATAAAGGCGTGCGGCGGGTGTCGCCGTTCTTCATTCCCGGCGCCTTGATCAACCTGATCAGCGGGCAGATCGGCATTCGTTATGGCTTCAAAGGCCCCAATCATGCGGTTGTGACGGCCTGTTCATCGGGGGCGCATGCCATTGGCGATGCTGCCCGGCTGATCATGCTGGATGATGCGGATGTGATGGTTGCCGGCGGGGCCGAGGCGGCGATATGCGAAATCGGGATTGCCGGGTTTAACGCCTGCAAGGCCTTGTCCACAAAGAGAGTTGACGATCCCAAAGCCGCAAGTCGGCCCTATGATGCCGATCGTGACGGCTTTGTCATGGGCGAAGGTGCGGGCGCGGTTGTGCTGGAAGAATACGAACACGCCAAGGCGCGCGGGGCCAGAATTTACGCCGAGGTTCTGGGCTATGGCCTGTCGGGGGATGCCTATCATGTTACCGCTCCGGCGGATGATGGCGATGGGGCGTTTCGCGCCATGCGGGCGGCACTTGACCGGGCCGGGCTGGAGGCTGCGGATCTGGATTATATCAATGCGCACGGCACCTCGACCATGGCCGATACCATTGAATTAAAGGCGGTTGAGCGGCTTTTGGGCAATGCGGTGGGCAATGTGACGATGAGCTCGACCAAATCCTCGACCGGGCATCTTTTGGGCGCTGCCGGGGCGATTGAGGCGGTGTTTTCCATTCTGGCGATCCGTGATCAGGTGGCGCCGCCAACAATCAACCTTGAAAATCAAGCGGTTGAAACATCGCTTGATCTGGCCCCCAACAAGAAACGCGAACGCAAGGTGGATGTGGTGATGTCCAACAGCTTTGGCTTTGGTGGCACCAATGCGTCACTTTGCCTTGGGAAACCGCGCTGATGTGGCGACACATTACGTCGAACGCACTGAATTTACTTGTTGTTTGTGCCTTCCTTGTTGGCGGCATCCTGCTGTGGGGGCAGCGCAAATACACCACCGTAGGCCCGCTTGCCGAACAGATTTGCCTGCGGGTGCAGGATGGGTCGAACATGCGCAAAGTCTCGGTCAACCTTGTCGACCGGGGCGCTGTCACCAATGGCTCCATCTTTCGAATGGGCGCTAATTACTCCAATAAAAGCAATAAGTTAAAGGCTGGAAGCTGGCTCATCCCCGAATCCGCGAGCATGCAAGACATCGTTGATATCATCACCCGTGGCGGCGGCAGCACCTGTGGCACCGAGATCCTGTACCGGGTGGGCGTGGCCCGCGTGGAAGTGCAGCTTAGAGAGCTGGACACAAAGACAAACCGCTATGTCGAGCAGTTGGCTTTTGCCATTGATACAGAAGAGGAAATACCGCAACTCTTTGAAACAACTCAAAAAGATACGGGCACCCGGTTTCGCGTTGCGGTGGCGGAAGGGGTCACAAGCTGGCAGATTATCGACGCGCTGAAACGGATTGACGTGCTGCAAGGCGAGATCGCCGAAGTGCCGCCGGAGGGCAGCCTTGCGCCGGATAGTTATGAGTTTAACAGAGGGGCTACACGCAGCAGCATTGTTGAAAAAATGCGGGAATTTCAAGATGTCAGGCTGGCCGCGGCCTGGGAGGCACGGGCCGATGGCCTGCCGCTGGCCAACCCTTATGAGGCGCTTGTTCTGGCCTCGATCATAGAAAAGGAAACCGGCATCGCCGAAGAGCGCAGGATTGTGGCCAGCGTTTTCATTAACCGCTTGAAAAGGGGCATGAAACTGCAAACCGATCCCACAGTGATCTACGGCGTGACCGAAGGCCGGGGCGTTTTGCAGCGGGGCCTGCGCCAAAGTGAGCTGCGCAGTGAAACCCCTTGGAATACTTACATAATTGACGGCCTGCCCCCAACGCCCATCGCCAATCCGGGCGCGGAAAGCCTGAAAGCGGCGGTCAATCCGGAGGATACCAATTACATTTTCTTCGTGGCCGATGGCAGCGGCGGGCACGCCTTTGCCGAAACGCTGGACGAGCATAACAACAACGTAGCCCGCTGGCGCAAGATCGAGGCCGAACGCAGCAGCGATTGAGCCGGGGCAAATATTGTACAAGCTGAGCAACTTGCCCCCGTTTTGGGCAAAATCGCTCATTGCCCGGAGATCATCTGAAGAAAAGCAGGACCAAGCGCGGATATGCTGTGTGCATCAGGAAATGAAATCAACTTTACCCGATTGTCAAAGATCGAGCCGGAAGAAATCATCAGACATATGTCCGATCCACGTGTAGCAGAGCATATGCCGCTTCTGGTATTTGAGTGGGATCTTGCCACGGTTAAAGATTTTGTCGCTTCAAAGGAAGAATGCTGGAAACGTGATGGGCTTGGACATTGGGCATTTTTATGTGATGGCAACTATGTCGGATGGGGCGGTTTTCAGAAAGAGGGAAACGAGTGGGATTTTGGTTTGGTTCTAAAACCGGAGGTTTTTGGGCTTGGGGTGCAAATCTCCAGGAAATTGCTGGAATTTGCAGTGAACGATGAGCGCATTCCTTTTGTGACATTTCTTTTGCCGCCATCGCGTAAGAATCTGGGGGCACTCAAGAGAATGGGAGCAAAGTATGTCAGTGAGATTGATTATGACGGGGCCAGGTTTCTTAAATATCGGCTTGATACCGACTGACTGCAAAACCCCACACAGCAACCCTTCATCATGATCATCGCGAGCCCGTGATTGCGCTAATCGGCGTCTGGTTGCTGTTGAGCATCCATGGGATTGCCCGCATCTTCTTCTCAGCATCACAAAAACCCGCGTTGCATGGGGGGGCTGAACCCGGTACATCGCCTGTGAATAAAACCACGGAATTGATCGGAGAGCCGAAATGAATAGCCCCTTGCGCCTTGGCATCGCCGGATTGGGCACCGTCGGCGCCGGTGTTGTGAAAATCGTCCGGCAAAAGGCCAACCTTCTGGCAGCCCGCGCCGGGCGTCCCGTTGTGATCACCGCTGTCTCGGCGCGATCGCGGGATAAGGACCGGGGGGTTAATATCTCGGATTATGCCTGGGAGGATGATCCGGTGGCGCTGGCACGGCGCGCGGATGTGGATGTGTTTATCGAGCTGATGGGCGGCAGTGATGGCCCGGCAAAGGCCGCCACTGAGGCGGCGATTGCAGCGGGCAAGGATGTGGTCACTGCCAACAAGGCGCTTTTGGCGCATCACGGGCAGGAATTGGCCGAGGCCGCCGAGGCCGCTGATTGCGTGATCCGGTTCGAGGCCGCCGTCGCGGGGGGTATCCCGGTGGTCAAGGCACTGACCGAAGGGCTTGCGGGCAATGACATAAGCCGGGTCATGGGGGTGATGAACGGCACCTGCAATTATATCCTGACGCGGATGCAATCCTCGGGCCTGCCCTATGATGTAGTTTTTGAGGAAGCCAATCAGCTTGGTTATCTTGAGGCCGATCCCACGCTTGATGTGGGCGGGATTGATGCCGGGCACAAATTGGCGCTGTTGGCGGCGATCGCCTTTGGGACACGGGTGAATTTTGCCGGTGTCACCCTGGAAGGCATTGAACGGGTTACCATTGAGGATATCAACCATGCCGCCGATATGGGCTTTCGTATCAAGCTGTTGGGGGTCTGTCAAATGACCGGCCGGGGATTGGAGCAGCGCATGTCGCCTTGCCTCGTGCCCGCCAGCAGCCCGCTGGGGCAGTTGGAAGGCGGCACCAATATGGTGGTGCTTGAGGGCGACAATGTGGAGCAGATCGTGCTGCGCGGCCCCGGCGCGGGAATGGGCCCCACCGCCAGCGCCGTGATGGGCGATGTGATGGATATTGCCCGCGGCTTTCGCCTGCCCTGTTTTGGCCAGCCTGCTGCCGGGCTGGCCCCGGCCAAACCGGCCCGTACCACCACGCCCGCGCCGTATTATTTGCGTATCGGGCTTGAGGACAAGCCCGGCGCGCTGGCCAAGGTGGCAATGGTGCTGGGCGAGGCGGGCATTTCCATCGACCGGATGCGGCAATATCAGCATGAGGAGGCCACTGCGCCGGTGCTGATCATGACCCACAAGGCCACGAGGGACGCGCTTGAGGCGGCACTTGCGGATATAACCAGGCTTGATGTGGTGGATGGCACCCCTGTGGCATTGCGGATTGAAGCCACCTGATATGCCCCCTGCCCCTGCCCTTGCCCCCGTTCATTGCGGCCGATACTGTTGAGGCCGCACCCATACCTGAAGGATTTGCCGATGTCTGCCCATGTTGATTTCAACGACCGTATGCTTTCGCTGGGCCTGGCCCGTGTATCCGAGGCGGCCGCTTTGGCTTGCGCCGGGATGATCGGGCGCGGTGATGAAAAGGCCGCGGATCAGGCCGCCGTGAATGCCATGCGAGAGCAGCTTAACCTGTTGAATATTCAGGGGGTTGTGGTGATTGGCGAAGGCGAGCGCGATGAAGCGCCGATGCTGTTCATCGGCGAAGAGGTGGGCCGGGGCACCGGGCCGGGCGTGGATATAGCGCTTGATCCGCTGGAGGGCACCACTTTGACGGCCAAGGCAATGCCCAATGCCCTGACGGTGATTGCCATGGCCCCGCGCGGCACGCTTTTGCACGCGCCCGATGTCTATATGGACAAGCTGGCGATCGGGCCGGGCTATCCGGCTGATATTGTCTCATTGGAGATGAGCCCGCGCGCGCGGGTTGAGACGCTGGCCAAGGCGCGGGGCTGCAGGCCGCATGAGATTACCGTTTGCATCCTCGAGCGCCCGCGGCATCAGGAGATGATTGCCGAAGTGCGCGAGACCGGGGCGGCGGTTTATCTGATTACCGATGGCGATGTCGCCGGGGTGATCCATTGCGCCGAGGCTGAGCGCACCGGGATTGACATGTATATGGGCTCGGGCGGGGCGCCGGAGGGGGTGCTGGCAGCCTCGGCGCTGAAATGCATGGGCGGGCAGATGTGGGGGCGGCTTTTGTGGCGCAATGAGGATGAACGCGGCCGGGCGACAAAGGCCGGGATCAGTGATTTTGACCGGGTTTACAGCCGCGATGAGATGGTGCGCGATGATGTGATTTTTGCCGCCACCGGGGTAACCGATGGGTCTATCGTGGCCGGGGTGAAAAGCCGCCCGGAATATGTTGAGACCGAGACGGTTTTGATGCGCTCAAAAACCGGATCGGTTAGGCGGATGACCTATCGTCAGCGGCTGGGGTGAGCCGCGCGTTCGGGACGCCTGCGGCGGGCGAGTATTTAGTGAAAAATGAAAGGGGAGCATGATGGCATTTCTGGGCGTCACCTGTTCCCTGACCGGGCGGGAATGGATCGGGCCGCCGGTTGAGACCGGGCGGCTGGCCGAGGCGATGGCGCAGGATACCGGTCTGCCGGGGGCCTTGTGCATGACATTGGCGCGGCTTGGGGTCGGGGTGCGCGAGGCACGTAGCTATCTGGAGCCGCAACTCAGGCATTTACTGCCGGACCCGCGCGGGTTGAAGGATATGGAAGTTGCCGCAAGGCGGTTTCTGGCGGCGGTTGACACCCGCGAGCGGATTGCGATTTTTGCCGATTATGATGTGGATGGCGGCAGCTCGGCGGCTCTTTTGCTGGATTGGCTAGGGCAAAGGGGCGCGAATGCCACGCTTTATGTGCCGGACCGGATTGAAGAGGGCTATGGGCCTAATGTGGCAGCGATGGCGGAACTGGCGGCCTTGCATGATCTGATCATCTGTGTCGATTGCGGCACGCTGAGCCATGAGCCGATTGCGGCAGCAACGGGCGCGGATGTGATCGTGCTGGATCATCATCTGGGCGGGGAGACCTTGCCGCCTGCGCTGGCGGTGGTCAATCCCAACCGCATGGATGAGACCGGGGAGCTGGCGCATTTATGTGCGGCGGCGGTGGTGTTTTTGATGCTGGTCGAGGCCGGGCGGCAGATGCGCGAGGCCGGGAGCACTGGCCCTGATCTGTTGACTATGCTCGATCTGGTGGCGCTGGCGACGGTGGCGGATGTGGCCCCGTTGAAGGGAGTGAACCGGGCGTTTGTGCATCAGGGGCTGAAGGTCATGGCGCAGCGCGACAGGCCCGGTTTGGTGGCGCTGGCGGATGTGGCGGGGATGAACAGCGCGCCCAATGCTGGGCATCTTGGGTTCTTGCTGGGGCCGCGGATCAATGCGGGCGGGCGGATTGGCAAGGCAGATCTGGGCGCGCGGTTATTGGCCTGCGCCAACCCCGCAGAGGCGCGGGCGATGGCCGAGGAGCTTGATTTGTTAAATGCCGAGCGGCGCGAGATTGAAAGCGCTGTGCGGGCGGCGGCGATGGATCAGGCTGAGGCGCGCGGGATGGATGCGCCGCTTGTCTGGGCCGCGGGCGAGGGCTGGCATCCGGGTGTGGTGGGGATTGTGGCGGCGCGCCTGAAGGAAGCCTGCAACCGCCCGGCGGTAGTGATCGGGCTGGAGGGTGATGAGGGCAAGGGATCGGGCCGCTCGATCAGCGGCGTTGATCTGGGCGCGGCTGTTCAGCGGCTGACGGCGGAGGGCCTGCTGTTGCGCGGCGGTGGCCACAAGATGGCAGCGGGCCTAACCGTGGCGCGCGACAAGCTGGAACCTGCGATGGCGCGGCTTTCAGAGCTTCTGGCGCGGCAGGGCGCCGGTGAGGCCGGGGCGAAGGATTTGCGGCTGGATGGGCTGCTGATGCCGGGCGCTGCGACGGTTGAACTGGTGCAGCAGATCGAGGCCGCCGGGCCGTTTGGGGCCGGTGCGCCGGGGCCGCGCTATGCCCTGCCCGACATGGCGATCAGCTTTGCCAAACGGGTGGGTGACAGCCATCTTAAACTGCGCTTTGGAGATGGGTTGGGCGCCGCCATGGAGGCGATTGCCTTTGGCGCGTATGACGGGCCTTTGGGGGCGCGGCTGGAAAATCACGGCGGGGCGCGGTTTCATCTGGCGGGGCGGCTGGAGATCAACATCTGGCAGGGGCGGCAATCGGTGCAGCTCAGGCTTGAGGATGCGGCGGAGGCGTGAGGCCTGGACTTTCGCCCCTCAGGCTGATGAATTGTGAACACAAACAATCCCCTGGCAGGAATACAGATTGATTTTTGAAATGCCGCATATTTTTAATTTTCAACGCGAACCCCTGCGCAGTATCAAATAGGTACATTTAAACCCCACCGTATGGAGGACTAAGGTTTGTATATCATTGATACGCTGATCCGTGCGGGCACTGTTGGGGTGGCACTGCTTTTGGGTATTGTTTTGCTGAGTGATCCGATGACCCGGCGGCGAGCCTGGTCGACATTAGCAATGGCGGCTACAGCAAGCTGCTATCTGGTTGCTTCCAGCCCGTTTGCAGATCTGTTGCCCGCCTTAAGCCATCAGGGTGCAATTTTAGGTGCGATTATGATGACACCGGCCTTTGCGTGGTTGGTTTTGGATATTTTCATGGATGGGCCGACACGGCGCTGGCCGTGGTTGGTATTTGCGGCACTTGCGATACCTGCATCTTATCTGGCTGGCCCGTACCCGGTCTTTGAATGGATCAGGGGTTCAATTGTGATTGGGCTTTATCTGAGCCTGCTGGCAGTGGCGGTAATTTCGGGGCCGGATGATCTGGTGGAAAAACGTCGCCGGTTCCGGCCGGTGTTTTTGACAGCAATGGTTGTTTTGGGTCTGGCCATCACGCTCACCGAGCTGTTTGTCGATCAGACAATTCTGCCCCCGGTCATATTTCTGGGGCTGTCGCTGTCATTTTTCGTCATGACGCTTGCATTTGCAATTTGGGCCTTGCGACCCGAAACTGGCATCTGGGATGTGGGAATGCAGGCTCGGGCCGGGAATGTGCGGGCTGCAGCAGAGCCTGATACGCAGCTGATTGCGGTGCTGAACAAGGCCATGGGGGCTGAGATTTGGCGGCGTGAGGGCCTCACCATCGGTGCTCTGGCCTCGGAACTGGCGGTGCCGGAGCATCGCTTGCGTGCTGTCATCAATCGAGAGCTGGGCTATCGCAATTTTTCTGCATTTATCAACGGCTATCGCATCAATGCTGCAATGACAGAACTAAGGGTGCCTGAAAACACCGGGAAAACAATTCTGGAAATTGCATATGAGTCCGGTTTTGCCTCGCTTGGCCCGTTCAATAAAGCATTTCGCGCGCAAACCGGACAAAGCCCGCGAGATTATCGCACCGGCCTCCAGTGAGTCTTTCATAAGCAATGGTTGATTTTTAAAAAAGCCGCTCGATTCCCGAAAATACCGGTTGAATTTAAAATCAAAGCGACCCTAGCTGCGGCTGCGGTCAGAACTGGGTGTGTCAAGAAAATCGAAAAGGAGACACCCGATGAACCGCACAGTAAACTCTGCCCTGATCACCAGCATGATATTTTTCAATGCAGTGCCGGCTTTTGCTATAACGGCATTTCCGTTTGTGCCGTCGTTATGGCCTGCGGACGATGCATTTGAAACGCCGTGCGGGTCTGAGAGCCTGCCAACACGCCATGAGACATCCATAAAACCCGACACCGGCCAAATCGCAAGCCAAGAAGTTGAGCGGTAATTGATGCGGTCGGCACGCCGGGGTGCTTTGTTTTGCCAAACTGATGGGCGACAGCCATCGCAGGTTGCGTTTAGCATTGGACCGGGTGGTGGTATCAATGCTGCGCTGCCTCCGGCGGGGATATTTTAGGCCAGAAGAAGCATTGGCAATAAACTTTGAGTGGGTGCTACTGTTCAATCAGCGCATTTATGATGGCTTTGGCGCTGGCGCTGTTCCATTCCGCATCACCCGGAAGGCGGGCTATTTCCTGGCCTGAGGGGTCAAGGATCATGGTGATTGGCAGGCCGAACACGCCCATTTCATTGCCGAGAAGGCTTTTGGGATCACGGTGGAGCGGCAGATTGTCAACGCCGATGTCGGCAAAGAACTTTTTCATGGCGGGCGGCGGGTTGCGGCCGGTGGCGATGGTGACAACGGCAAAATCATCGCCGCCAAGCTGGGCCTGAAGATCCGAGAGCATCGGCATTTCCTTGCGGCAGGGCGCGCACCATGTGGCCCAGAAATTCAGCAGGATGTATTTGCCCTTGTAATCGGCCAGTGTCATGGGCTCGCCGCTTTCCGATTCAAAGGGTTGGGCCGAGACCGGCCGGGGCGCGGTATGAAAGCTTAGCTTTTTCATGTCGCCCACCCGCAGATCCATCAGGGCGGTATGATCAACCGGTGCGGGGGCAGGAGGGGCTGCATTCCGGGATGTGAAGAAAACCACAGCGGCGATTGCGCCAAGGCCTATGGCAATATAAAGAACGGCGGGACGGGACAGGCGCATGTTTCCTCCGAAAGGGCAGCGAGATGGTTAAAAAATCCTCAAACCAGATGTGGGGCGGCCGCTTTGCCGCCGGACCGGATGCGATCATGCAGGCGATCAACGCCTCGATCGGGTTCGATCAGCGGATGGCGGCCGAAGATATTGCCGGCTCGAAGGCCCATGCCGCGATGTTGGCAAGCGCGGGCATTATCAGTGATAGCGATGCGCAAGCCATGAGGGAAGGGCTTGATGCGATCCTGTCAGAGATTGAGGCGGGAAAGTTTCAGTTTTCCGAGGCGCTGGAAGATATTCACATGAATGTCGAGGCGCGGCTGACCGAGTTGATTGGCGCGCCTGCCGGGCGTCTGCATACGGCGCGCAGCCGCAATGATCAGGTGGCATTGGATTTCAAATTATGGGTACGGGGGCAGTTGGACGCCACTGAGGCCGCGCTCGTCACGCTCTTGCATGCGTGCCTCAGACAAGCGGAGGCCGGGGCGGATTGGGTGATGCCGGGATTTACCCATTTGCAGGTGGCGCAGCCGGTAACATGGGGGCATCACATGATGGCTTATGTCGAGATGTTTGGCCGTGATCTGGGCCGGGTGCGCGATGCGCGCAGGCGGATGAATGAATGCCCCCTTGGGGCGGCGGCACTGGCCGGGACAAGCTTTGCGATTGACCGCGAGATGACGGCGCAGGAGCTGGGGTTTGACCGCCCGGCGGCGAATTCGCTGGATGCGGTAAGCGACCGGGATTTTGCGCTGGAATTTCTGGGCTGCGCCAGCATTTGCGCCATGCATCTGAGCCGGATGGCCGAGGAACTGGTGATCTGGTCATCAGCGCAGTTTCGTTTCATCGCGCTGTCGGATCGGTTCTCGACCGGGTCGAGCATCATGCCGCAGAAGAAAAACCCCGATGCAGCCGAGCTGATCCGCGCCAAGATCGGCCGGATTTTCGGGGCCAATGTGGCGCTCATGCTGGTGATGAAGGGGCTGCCGCTGACCTATTCCAAGGACATGCAGGAAGACAAGGAACTGGTGTTTGATGCCGCCGACAACCTGATGCTGGCGCTGGCGGCGATGGCGGGGATGCTGGGGGATCTGCGCGCCAACAAAGAGGCGCTTGAGGCCGCGGCCGGCGCGGGATTTTCCACCGCGACCGATCTGGCGGACTGGCTGGTCAGGGTTCTGGATATGCCGTTCAGGGAGGCGCATCATGTGACCGGGTCATTGGTGGCGATGGCCGAAAACAAGGGCTGTGATCTGGGGGAACTCGGCCTTGACGAGATGCAAACGGTGCATGAAGGTATGACATCAGAGGTGTTTGAGGTGCTGGGGGTGCATAATTCAGTTGCGTCGCGTATGAGTTATGGCGGCACGGCCCCGGCGCAGGTCCGGGCACAGATTGCCCGTTGGAAGGAAATTTTGGCATGAGAAATCTGAGTTTTCTGATTGTGATGGCGGCCCTTGCAGGCTGCGGCGTGGATGGCGAGCCGGTGCGGCCTGCGGTGAATACAAGCGTGAGTGCGGGCACCGGTGGCGTGCATGTGGGAACCGGTGTTTCGGCCACCTCAGGCAATATGAGCGTGGGGGTTGGGCTGGGGCTTTAACGCCGGTATGTTCTGCGGTATTTCGCGGTGGAATTTGAGTATTTATAAAGCGTTTCACACTCAACTTAGGTCATATGTTGATTGTGAAACGCCCACATCATTTACAGCGAGTGCGCGTTTCGCCATATTTTCTGATTTAGATGCAGGGCGAAGCGCTTTGGAAAAATGAAAGCCCCCTTGTTGTGATTGCATTGCCAGATGGCTTTGATATGAGGCCTGAGGTGGCTATGAAGGGCGGCGCGGATGGATCATTTTCTTTATCGGGGCGGGGAATTGTTTGCCGAAGAGGTGGCGATATCTGAGATCGCCGCCAAGGTGGGCACGCCGTTTTATGTCTATTCCACTGCCACGCTGACCCGGCATTATCGGTTGTTTGACGAAGCACTTGAGGGCATGCCGCATCTGGTGTGTTACGCGATGAAGGCCGCGAGCAATCAGGCAATTCTGAAGGTTTTGGCCGGTTTGGGCGCCGGGATGGATGTGGTCTCGGGCGGGGAATATGCCCGCGCGAAGGCCGCAGGTGTGCCCGGCGACAGGATCGTGTTTTCCGGCATTGGCAAAACCCGCGATGAGATGCGCCTGGCGCTTTTGGGCGGCGTGCGGCAGTTTAATATTGAAAGCGAGCCGGAGATGGCTGTGCTGAGCGAGGTGGCCGCCGGGATGGGGGTTACTGTGCCCGTCACGGTGCGGGTGAACCCGGATGTGGATGCACGCACCCACGCCAAGATTGCCACCGGCAAGAGCGAAAACAAGTTTGGCATTCCGATTGCGCGGGCGCGCGCGGTTTATGCCAGGATCGCCGCCCTGCCCGGCCTTGAGGCGATCGGGATTGATGTGCATATCGGCTCGCAACTGACCGAGCTGGAGCCGTTTCGGCAGGCCTATGAGAAAGTGGCGGAGCTTACGGAGCTGTTGCGCGCCGACGGCCATGATATCCGGCGGCTGGATCTGGGGGGCGGTCTGGGCATTCCTTATGAGCGTTCCAATCAAGCGCCGCCGCTGCCCACAGAATACGGCGCGCTGATCAGGCAGGTGCTGGGGCATCTGGGCTGTGAGATCGAGATCGAGCCGGGGCGTTTGATCGCGGGCAATGCCGGGGTGATGATCGCTGAGGTGATTTATGTGAAATCCGGCGAGGGCCGTGATTTTCTGATCCTTGACGGGGCAATGAATGATCTGATCCGGCCGGCGATGTACGGCGCGCATCACGATATTATTCCGGTGATCGAGCCTGCACCGGGGATTGAGCAACAGCCCTATGACATTGTTGGCCCGGTCTGCGAATCGGGTGATACATTTGCCCGCGCGCGGATGATGCCGCCGTTGAAAGGCGGTGATCTGGTGGCGTTTCGAGGTGCCGGGGCTTATGGCGCGGTGATGGCGAGCGAGTATAATACAAGGCCGCTTATCCCTGAGGTTCTGGTCAATGAGCATCAATTTGCCGTCATCAGGCCGCGTCCGACCTATGATGAGATGATAAATCGCGATAAGATACCCGTATGGCTGAACGATCCACCCTGCTGACGCCGGTTTTGCGTGCGCTGCGCTGGCCCCTGACCCTGACCTGGGCGGGGCTGATTGCCGAGCGCGTGGTCAGGGCTTTCTGGCCTTTGTGGATACTGGCGGCGGTATTGGCGACGGCGGTGTTGACGGGGCTGCCCTGGGCATTTTCATATGATATGGTCCGGGGCGGGATCATCCTGGCCGCGATGGCGCTGATTGCCGGGGCGATCTGGGGTGTGAGCCAGTTCAGATGGCCACGGCGCGTGGAAGCCATCGCCAGGATGGATGCGGTTTTGCCCGGTCATCCGCTGGCGGCGCTGGCGGACAGGCAGGCGATTGGCCGTGAGGATGCGGCCTCGGAAGATTTATGGCAGGCGCATCAGCGGCGCATGGTGGCGCAGGCGCAAAAGGCGCAGGTGGTTGAGCCTGATCTGAAGGTTTCAAACCGTGATCCGTTTGGGCTGCGCTATATTGCCCTGCTCGGTCTGGTGCTGGCGCTGCTGTTTGGCACTGTGTTGCGTGATGGTCCGGGCGGGTTGCCGGGGCCGGGCGGGGGCGCGCTGGCGGCGGGGCCGACATGGGAGGGCTGGGTTGAGCCGCCCGCCTATACCGGGCTGCCGAGCCTTTACCTCAATGACATTGAAAACCAGATCACCGTGCCGGAAGGCAGCCGGGTGAGCATCCGGCTTTATGGCGAGACCGGTGCGCTGAGCGTGGCTGAGACGGTCTCGGGGGAGGTGCGCGAGGCGGCGACGACCGCGGAGCCGGTGCAGAATTTCAGTATTGCCGGTGATGGCGTGTTGCGGATTGACGGCACCGGCGGGCGCGAATGGTCGGTTGTGGCCATCAAAGACACCGCGCCGCTTGTGGCGCTTCTGGAAGACGGGGCGCGCACCAATTTTGATGGCCAGATGAGCCAGCCATTCAGGGCGATGGATGATTACGGAATAACTGGCGGCAGGGCCATTTTCACCCTTGATCTGGCGCAGGTTGAGAGGGCGTATGGGTTAGCGCAGGAGCCGGAAGCGCGCGAACCCATAGAGCTGGAACTGCCGTTGCCGATCTCCGGCTCGACACGGGAATTTACCGAAATGCTGATCGAGAACATGTCAGAGCACGCCTGGGCGCATATGCCGGTGACGCTGACGCTGGAGGTTATTGATGAGCGCGGGCAGACGGGCAAAAGTGAGCCGCTTGAGCTGAAGCTGCCGGCGCGGCGGTTTTTTGATCCGCTGGCTGCGTCACTGATTGAAATGCGCCGGGATTTGCTGTGGACAAAGGCCAATGGCCGACGGGTGGTGCAGGTGTTGCGGGCGATATCCTATCAGCCTGAGCCGGGGCTGTTTCGCAAGGATACCTTTTATCTCAAGCTCAGGGTGATCCTGAAGCGGCTTGAGCGGGTTGTGCAATATGACAGCCTGACGGATGGCACCCGTGATGAGATTTCAGCGGCGTTGTGGGATCTGGCGGTGCAGCTTGAGGATGGCGATATCGGCGATGCGCTTGAACGGATGCGTCTGGCGCAGGAACGGCTTAATCAGGCGATGAATAACGGAGCCAGTGAGGATGAGATTGCCGAGCTGATGCAGGAGCTGCGCGATGCCACCCGCGATTATCTCAGGCAAAAATCGCAGCAGGCGCAGCGCGAGAACAATGCGGATCAGCCCGATCAGGGCGATCAGAATACCATGGAACTGAGCCAGCAGGACATTCAGGACATGATGGACCGCATTCAGGAACTGATGGAACAGGGGCGGTTTGCCGAGGCGCAACAGGCGCTGGAAGAATTTCAGGAGATGATGGAAAACCTGCGCATGACTGAAGGCGGGACCGGCCAGTCTGAAGGGCAGCGGGCGATGGAGGGGCTTTCCGACACATTGCGCCAGCAGCAGGGCCTGTCGGATCAGGCGTTTCGCGATTTGCAGGAGCAGTATAACCCCGATACCCAATCCGGCCAGTCGCAGGAGAATGAAGGCCAGAGCGGTGGTCAGGGCCGGGGCCAGAGCCATGACGGCCAAGGTCAGGGAACCGAAGGTGGCGAGGGCCAGAATGGCAAGCCCCAGCCCGGTGGGGGGCAGGCCCAGTCACAAGAAGGCACGCTGGCAGACCGGCAAGAGGCATTGCGCCGTGAATTGGAGCGCCAGCGCGGATCATTGCCGGGGGCGGGCACGCCTTCGGGCGATGCGGCGCGCGATGCGCTGGAGCGGGCCGGTCGGGCGATGGACGGCGCGGAAAATGCCTTGCGGCAGGATGATCTTGCCGGGGCGATTGACCGTCAGGCGGAAGCGATGGATGCGCTGCGCGAGGGTATGCGCAACCTTGGCGATGCCCTGGCCGAACAGCAAAACCCCGGCGGGCAAGGCCAGGCCCGGGGCCAGCCGGGCGGACAGCAATCTGATCCATTGGGGCGCACGCCCGGCAATGGCAGGCAGGCGGGCACCCAGGAAAACCTGTTGCAGGGCGAAGATGTCTATCGCCGGGCGCGCGATTTGCTGGACGAAATTCAGCGCCGGTCGGGCGAACGTAATCGGCCTGATGTTGAGCTGGATTATCTGCAACGTTTGCTGGATCGTTTTTAATCCGGGCCGCTCATCAGCCCCTGACGTGGCTGCTTCGCGAGATGCGCATTTAAGGGCGCAAAGAGCAGCTTACGGGTTTGATAGAGTTAGGCTTTTCACCACTTCGGCCATGGCAGCCATCAGGATCAGGCAGGCCCCGCTGGCCTGCATCCAGCCAAAGGGCTCATCCAGCAACAGGGCGGCCGAAAGCACGCCGGACAGGATTTCAGCGGTCAGCAGGAAGGTGATCACCGCAGGTGTCAGGCGCTGCGCGCTCCACAGGGTCAGGGCGATGATCGGCAGCACATAAACCACCCCGAAACCGGCCCCAAGCCCGGCCCCGGCCGGGCTGAGCCCGGTTAAAATCCCTGCCCCCTGCCCGATCAGGGCAAAGCCCAAACCTAACAGCATCGCACTAAGGCCTGTGATCAGGCTGAGTATCACCGGGCTGGCCTGTCTGCCGGTGAATATGAGCGCCGCCCCCATGGACCATGCCATGCCCGATAAAAGCGCCAGCGCATCGGCCAGGCTGAGCGCTGCCAGCGATACCTGCCCGCCCAGAACCAGATAAGCCCCCGCGAGAGAAGCCGAGAGGGTGAATGTGGAAACCCGGTGCCACCCCTGCCCCATGAATGCCCATTCAATGATCTTGCTCCAGGCCGGGGCGAGGTAAAACAGCAGCACAACCCGCACCACATCGCCCAATGTCAGGGCGATGGAATAGGTCGAGATTGCCACGCCCACCAGAGCCGCGCCAGAAGCGGCCTTGATGCCGATGCGCGGATTGACCCGCATCAAACCCATCCAGAGGGCGGCGGCCCCGGCGGCGCCCGCATTCATCAGGGCGCTGCTGAGCGCGCCGCTTAGGCCAAGGCCTTCCAGCGTGCGGATCGGAATCCACCAGATGCCCCAAAGTACGGCCGCAATTACGGCGAGAATAGCCGGGGTCAGGCTGCGCGCTTGCATGTCTGGCCTAGAGACCCAGAGCCTGACGCCGCTCGTTGGCAAAGCCCTGCACCAGACGGTCAGCTACCAGCGCCAGTATCGCCATGGCCGCGCCCGATGTAATGCCCAAGCCCATATTGGCCTTGGCCAGTGCGCCGTAAATCGATTGGCCCAGCCCGGTGGTGCCGATCAGCGCGGCAATCACCAGCATGGCAAAGGCAAAGAGGATGGTTTGATTGAGGCCCAGCAGAATGGTGGGCGCGGCATAGGGCGCACGCACCTCGCGCAGGGTCTGCCAGGGGGTGGCCCCCGAGGATATCGCCGCCTCGATCAGCTCATCGGGGGTGTTGACAAGCCCGTGGCGGGTATAGCGGATCATCGGCACGATGGCATAGAGGCAGATCGCCAGAAAGGCGGAAAACTCGCCAATCTGGAAGAACATCAGCACCGGGATGAGGAACACGAAAAGCGGGATGGTTTGCAGCATGTCGCAGATCGGCAGCACGATGCGCCATACCAGCGGGCTGACGGCACATAAAAGCCCGATGGCCCCACCGAAAATGGCGCAGGTGATCACCGCCGCCCCGGAAAGATAAAGCGACAGAAGCGCCCGGTCCCACAGCCCGCTGACCAGCAGCACCGTCATCATAAGCGTCGCAAACACCGCCAGTCTGCGTCCGCCCGAGACCCAGCCCAGAGCGCCCGCGCCAATCACCACAAATGGCCAGGGCAGCTCGGCCACGCCGGTTTCGATGATGCCCGCGAAAATCAGCAATGTCAGGCCCAGCGCCGCGCGGCCACGCAGGGCCAGAACCCCGGCGACAATCGCCCAGATGGCGTAGTAGACAAGGCTCATCATCCCTGTCCACTGAAAGCCCCATGTGAAGGGCAAAACCGCGCCGTCAAGGCCGATACGCAGGGGCAAAAGCCCGTAAAACAGCGATCCGTTCTTGAAGGCATCAAGGGCGGCACCATTTTGCTGCAACACCGAGGTCAGGCCCGCATCAAGCCATTTTGCCACCGGATCAAGCAGGGTGATGCTTGAAGGATCCGGCAGGTTTTGCCATGTGGCCGTGGCCGCAATCACACCCAGCGCCGCAATGCCTGAAGCGATGCGCCAATCATGGCGTTGCCGGGTGCTGGCCAATGTGCCGCTATAGCGATCAATGATCATGGCAAAGACAACAATGGCCATCCCGGCCATCATCGAGGGGCCAAACCACGCCTTGCGCATGGTCAAAAGCACCTCCCATCCCAGATCCTTGAAGCCGCCGATCACCGCCGCGATGATCACCATCGAAAGCGCCGCCATCAGGCATTGATTGACGCCCACCATGATCTGGGTTTTGGCCGAGGGGATCTCGACCAGGAAAAGCTGTTGCATCCGGGTGCCGCCGCTCATGATCGCGGCTTCTTTGATGTCGCTTTCCACCCGGTCAAGCCCCAGCATCAGGTTGCGCGCCATCGGTGGCGCGGCATAGATGATGCTGGCAATCAGCCCCACCACCGGTCCAAAGCCAAAGAGAAACAAAAGCGGCGTGAGATAGGCAAATGTCGGCACCGTCTGCATCACATCCATCACCGTCTGAATGGCATTTCTGAGGCGCGGCACCTCATTGGCGAGAATGCCGATGCCCGCGCCCAGAACCAGCGCCAGAGGCACCGAAACCGCGACCAGTGACAGCGTGCTCATGCTTTCCAGCCAAAGCCCGGTGGCCACGATAAAACCAAGCCCGAACAAGCCCAGTGCCGCAAGGGAAACGCCGCCGATATACCAGCCGAGGGCCGTGATCAGGCCGATGCTCAGGGGCCAGGGGGTGGCGGCGAAAAGCGCATGCGCCCCCGACATGGGATAGGCCAGAAGCATGGAAAACGCGCGCATTGCAGGCTTGATCAGCTCCAGGAACCATGTAAGCGACGTGCCAATCCAGTCTGACATCGGCAAAGACCAGCCCGCAGGCCATGTCACCAGCCACGGCAATGTTGGCTCAAGCAACATGCAAAACGCGCCGGTCAGCACGGCAATCAGGGCCGCGATGGTGCCTGTTGTCATGTTGAGATACGCGGCTTTCATGCCTCTTCAGCCTGCAAGGCGGCGGCCAGAACGGCGGGATCAACCACGCCGATCATCTTGCCGGTCTCATCATGAACCGGCACCGGATCATAAAGCGAGATGCAGCGCGCCAGCGCCGCCTCAAGCGTCATGCCGGGGCGCAGGCCGGGATCATCGGGTGTTTTATCATCCGCGGTAAGCGCACGCATGACCGAGGCCACGCGGGCATGCCGCCCCTTGGCCACATCCTTGGAGAACTCACGCACATAATCATCCACCGGGTTGAGCACGATCTCGGTGGGCGTGCCGATCTGCACGATCTTGCCATCACGCATGATGGCGATGCGGTCGGCAATCTTCAGCGCCTCGGTAATGTCATGGGTGATGAACACAATGGATTTTTTCAGCGTCGCCTGAATGTTGATGAACTCATCCTGCAACTGACGGCGAATGAGCGGATCAAGCGCCGAGAACGGCTCATCAAGAAACCAGATATCGGGGTTGACGGCAAGGCTACGGGCGATGCCGACGCGCTGTCGCTGACCGCCCGACATCTCACGCGGGTATGAATTTTCACGGCCCTCAAGGCCCACAAGATTGATTACCTCCATCGCCCGCGCAAGGCGGTCAGGCTTGTTTTGGCCCTGCATTTTCAACGGGAAGGCCACGTTTTCAAGGGCGGTCATATGCGGGAACAGGCCAAAATGCTGGAACACCATGCCAAGCTTGCGGCGTCTGAGTTCGATCAGGCGGGATTTGCTGGCCTCGACAAGGTTTTCACCATCGACAAGTATTTCCCCCGAGGTGGCCTGCAAGAGCTGTGAGATGCAGCGCACGATGGTGGATTTGCCCGAGCCGGAAAGCCCCATGATCACGAACAATTCGCCGGGCATGACATCAAATGTCGCGTCCTGCACGGCCGGGATCAGCCCATCCTCGCGCAAAATTTGGGCGGCGACATCGCTGTCACCGCCTGATTTTGTCCCCGATCTGTCCAGAGCATCGGCCAGCTTTGATTTTGCATCTGCGCCAAACACCTGCCAGACACCCCGGCAGCTGATGGCGGGCTGTGCCGCCGCCGTATCTTGGTTGGTCATGTCCATCCCCATCGTTGTTGGATGCATTATCGAGAATATGCTGACCTCGCCCCGGGCCTGACCCGGGGCCTCTCGGTTGGTCAGGAGGCCCCGGCACAAAGGGCCGGGGCGGGGGCACTACAGCCTTCAGGCGTTACTTGACTGCCGCATCGACAACCGGCTTCCAGGCGGCCTGATTTTCGGCCATCCAGGCGGCGACAACCTCTTCCGCAGATTTGCCATCCACATCTACGGCCCCCATCATTGGCTGCTGCGCCTCAACCGAAAGCTGGTAATTGCTGAGGATTTCATAGGCGGCAGGCCATTTTTGCTGCAGGCCAGACCAACCCGCCTTGAAGATGCGCGAGGGCGCAAAACCGCAATCATTGATCGCATTCGGGTTTGGCCCCCAGGCCGGATCTTCAAAACAGGCGGCTTCGCCCGTGGGCATATCCACGAATTTCACATCATAGGCCGACATCGCCCAATGGGGCTGCCAGAAGGTGATCAACAGCGGCGTGCCCTTGTCGGTCGAGGCCCGCAGCTCGGCAATCAGCGCCCCTTCGGAGCCCGCCGGCACGGCCTTGAAAGGCAGATCAAACCCTGTCAACCGATCGGCGCCCGGCGTGCCCCAATCGGCCGGGTAATCCACCAGACGGCCCCCAGGCAGGGTTTCGGCGGTGGCAAAAACCGCCGCGCAATCCTTGAGCGCCTCCCAGGCAGGAAGCCCCGGACACAGATCGGCCACATGCGCCGGATAGGCAATGCCTTCCTTGGCATCGAGGCCGAGATCGCCCAGCTCAACCACCGTGCCTTCCAGCACTTTCTTGGCGTATTCATCCGACACATTCGACGACCAGATCTCAAGCGTGGCGTCAATATCACCATCGGCAATGGCCTGAAACTGATTCAGCATGCCTGCGGTCACATATTCAACCTGATACCCGGCGGCCTTGAGCATTTCGCCCGCCACACGGGTTGTGATATGCTGCCCCGTCCATTCATTCAGCGCCAGCTTGATCGGCTCGTCCGTGGCCCCAAGATCAGCCGCGCTTACCGATCCGGCAAGTGCCGCGAGCGCAAAGCTCATATAAATTGATTTCATAACGATTCTCCCATTTTTATTGACTGGTGAGTCAATATAATAATACCATGATTGATACAACAAATATTGCGATAGTTGATCACATTTACGGATTAAGCAACCATCTCTTTGACTTACCGAAACATAATAAACCGCACCCGCACAGATCGACTCCCGGCAATGCACATTAGGACTGCCGAGAGGTGGATACCGGACATTTTGCTGAAATTCAGGTTTTTCCCATTAACCCCGAAATCAGGTCATTCAGCCATACGCGGCCTGAATTGACGGCATTCACATAGGCCAGCAAAGGCTCATACAGGCTTGGGTATTTCTGCGATAGTGGCTGTGCAAACACATAAACCAGCAACGCCAGCCCCATGAGCAGAACAATAATGGAAAACCCGCGCTTAAAGCCGGTTTTACGCTGCACCTCGGGGGGTTCGGTATCTACATCAAATACAAGATCCTCAGCTTCCTCAGCCTCGGGGCGGGGATTGAGGCGGGGATTGTTTACATCAATTTCAGAAATTTCCGGCAGACGATCACGGCCCGGACGCGCATCTGCTGAAGGGGCTTTCGAGCTTTCAGCCAATTCTTTTGCTTTTGCATCGCGTGCCTCTTTCTCACGGGCGGCTTCCTGACGCAGGATATCGGTAACAGCCGGCGAAAGCTCGCGGCGGGGCAATTCCGGCTCTGCTTTGGGATCGCTGGCTTTGGGATCACCGTCTTTGGGATCACCGGGCTTTGCATCAACAACCGCCGCATCAGGGCCGGTCGGGGGCTTGGCATTGGGATGTTCCTGAAACCAGGTTTCATTGCAGTTCGCGCATTGCACATCGCGACCCGTATCCGGTATCGCCACATCCGGTATTTCATATTGCGCCTGGCATTTTGGGCATATCAGCTTCATGTAGCACCCTGTTATCAGCTTTTTTGTTTTGTTTTGTTAACTGCTCTCACGTTAATGTTTACGCACATACAAATAAAAGCGCAAAGAAAAACAGAATAGTAAAGATTGCACATATGCCGCTTGTGAGGCATTCAAAGGCTGAAATTGTTGTATTTGGGGAACGGCCTGTGATCAATTTGGAAAATGTGGCCTATAGTTACGGCGGTGGCGAATTGCTGAGCGATATCACTCTGAAATTGCAACCGGGCTCGTTTCACTTCCTGACCGGGCCGTCCGGATCGGGCAAAACCACATTGATGAAGCTGTGTTATGGCGCGCTGACCGCCACATCAGGGCAGGTGACGCTGTTTGAGGAAGATGTGCGGGGGATGAGCCGCGATGACCTGGCATTGATCCGGCGCAGAATTGGCGTGGTGCATCAGGATTGCCAATTTCTGGATCATTTGTCGGTGGCGGAAAACATCTCATTGCCGCTGATGGTTTCCGGCCGCGATGACCTGAAGCAATCGGCCAACCTGAAAGAGCTGATCAACTGGGTTGGCCTGAGCCCGCGCGCCGGGGCCTTGCCGCCCGAGCTTTCCGGTGGCGAACGGCAACGTGCGGCGCTGGCAAGGGCGGTGATCATGTCGCCCGATGTGGTGCTGGCGGATGAACCGACCGGCAATATCGACTGGGAAATGTCACAGCGCCTGCTCAGGCTGCTGATCGAGCTTAATCAGATGGGCCGCACGATTTTGATCGCCACCCATGATCTGGCGCTGATCCGGGCGGTCAAGACACAGGTACAGGCGCGGGTGTTGCGAATATCAAAGCGGCGGTTGCACCTGGCGGGGGCGGATTTATGAGCCTGCGCGCGAGCCTTGTGCATTTCATCGCTGGCGATCCTCAGGCGGCGCGGGTTGTGCCGCCCACCGGGTTTACTGTCTGGCTGACGCTGTTCAGCGCGGCGGCCATGGCATTTCTGGCAGTGTTTGCGCTGGCGTTGTCGCTGGCCACAGGGCGATTGGCCGAGCGCTGGGGCAGTGAGCTCGCGCGCAGCTCGACCGTGCGGATTTCCGCCCCCGCCGGTCAGATGGCCGCCCAGACCGAGACGGCGCTGAAGCTTTTGAAAACCACCAAGGGTGTGGCCCGCGCCCGGGCATTGGATGCCGATGAGCAGAGCGCCTTGCTGGAGCCGTGGTTTGGCCCCGGCCTGGCGATTGATGCCCTGCCGATCCCGCAATTGATCGAGATCATCGAAGAGGGCGAGGGATTTGATGCCATGGGTCTGCGCCTGCGGCTGGCGGCGGAAGTGCCCGGCGCTGTGCTCGATGATCACACCCGCTGGCGCAGGCCATTGGTGCAGGCGGCAGCACGGTTGCGGTTATTGGGATGGCTGTCGCTTCTGCTGATTGGCGGGGCTACGGCGGCAATGATCACCCTTGCCGCCAAAGCCGCCCTTGCGGCCAATGCTCAGGTTATCTCGGTTCTGCGGCTGGTGGGTGCGCGCGACAGCTATATCGCACGCGCTTTTATGCGCCGGTTTACATGGCGTTCATTCATCGGTGCCGTGCTTGGGGTGGCATTGGGATGCGGGGCGATTGCCATGCTGCCCGCGGCTGATCCGGGTGGCGGATTTTTGACAGGTCTGGGATTTCAGGGGCTTCATTGGCTCATCCCGCTGATCATCCCGCCATTGGCCGCTTTCGCAGGCTTTGTTGCCACGCGCGGTGCGGCGCGCAAAACCTTGAAGGAGATGCCATGAAATATGCTGTGCAATGGCTGCGCTCGCTGATCTTCATCGCTCAGATGTATCTGATGATGCCCTTGATCGGCATCGTGTTTTTCCCCTGGGCCATTTTCAGCCGCCGGGGGGCTTTGCTGGCGTGCAAAACCTATTGCCGCTGGGTCCGCTGGACAGCGGGATGGATGGTTGGCCTGCGGACGGAAATACGCGGCAAGCCTCCAACAGATGCCGTAATGATCGCCTCAAAACACCAGAGTTTTCTTGATATATTGCTGATTTTTGGCGCGCTGCCCGCCGGTAAATTCATCATGAAACGCGAGCTGATGTGGGCGCCGGTGATTGGCCAATATGCGCTTAAAATCGGCTGTATCGCGGTTAATCGCGGTAAACGCGGCAAAGCCATCAAGAAGATGGTGGCCGATGTTGAACGTGGCACAGCCAAACCGGGCCAGTTGATTATCTTCCCGCAAGGTACCCGCATCGCGCCGGGGGTCAAATCCCAATACAAGGTGGGGGTGGGCGTGCTTTATGAACAACTGGGCCAGGATTGTGTGCCTGCGGCCACCAATGTCGGCGTGTTCTGGCCGCGCCACGGGATTTACCGCAAGCCGGGGCTGGCGGTGGTTGAATTTTTGCCGAGAATTGAGGCGGGGCTGGAAAAAAACACATTCATGAAACGGCTGGAAGACGAGGTCGAGACGGCCTCGGATGCGTTGATGGCCGAAGCGGGGTTTGACGTTGATGCGGTGGATTGAGGACATAACCACGCTTGAGGCGCTTTACGGCACACCGGGCAGTGCCTCCCTGCGCAAAGTGGCCACCCGCCTCACGCCGCTTTACCGCAAATGGATCAATACCTCGCGGTTTTGCATAATATCCACCGCCGGCCCGGATGGCACCGATGGCAGCCCGCGCGGCGACGCAGGCCCGGTGGTGACAGAGCTTGACGCGCAAACCCTCGCCCTGCCCGACTGGCGCGGCAATAACCGGCTGGATACCTTGCGCAACATCGTGACGGACGGGCGCATATCGCTGTTGTTCATGGTGCCCGGGTCAAATACGGTTGTACGGGTGAATGGCATTGCGAAACTGACTACTGACAGCGCCCTTCGTGCCAGATTTGAACGCAAAACCCGCCTGCCCGCTACGGTGATCATCATTGCCATATCCGAGATATACACCCAATGCGCCCGCGCGCCGATGCGCGCCGGCCTCTGGGCCCGCGATGACAGTGAAGGCCTGCCCTCAGCCGGCGAGATATTGTCAGAGATGACAGCGGGCGAAGAAGGCGGCAGCCATTATGACGCCGCATGGGGTGCCCGCGCAGAAAAGACCATGTGGTAATTGCCCCGGGCCCACTCATCAGCCCTGACAGGCTGCCTCGTTTCTTCTGGCCCGAAATATCCCCGCCGGAGGCATAAATACTCTTTAACGCTGGGTTTTGCTCAGGCGTGTATCGCCCCGTCACCACAAGCCAATGCAGCCTCGCGCACGGCTTCGGAATAGGTGGGGTGGGCATGACAGGTGAGCGCCAGATCCTGCGCCGAGGCGCCAAATTCCATCGCCACGCAGACCTCATGAATAAGATCGCCCGCCGCCGGGCCGATGATATGCGCACCTAAAATGCGGTCGGTTTCCGCATCCGCCAGAATTTTAACAAAGCCTTCCCCGGCAAACACCGCCTTGGCGCGGGCATTGCCCATGAAGGAAAACTTGCCCGCTTTATAGGCCCGGCCCTCCTCTTTCAGCGCCTGTTCGGTGGCGCCCACGCTGGCCACTTCCGGATGGATATAGATCACACCGGGAATGACACCGTAATTGACATGGCCGTGCTTGCCCGCAACCACCTCGGCCACCGCCATGCCCTCATCCTCGGCCTTATGCGCCAGCATCGGGCCGTCAATGGCATCGCCAATCGCATAAATGCCTTTGACATTGGTCTGCCAGTGGTCATCGGTTTCAATCTGGCCACGCTTGGCCATGTTCACGCCCAGCGCCTCAAGGCCCAGCCCGTCGGTGAAGGGCACCCGGCCGGTGGCCAGCAACACGATATCGGCGTCAAGCTGCGCCTCGCTGTCGTCCTTGCGCAGTTTATACGTCACCTTGGCCTTGGTCTTGGTGGCCTCGACCTTTTGCACTGCCGCGCCCATTATGAACTTGAGACCTTGTTTCTTGAGCATTCTCTGAACGGTTTTCTGCACTTCGGCATCCATGCCCGGCGTGACAGCATCCAAAAACTCCACCACAGTGACATCCGATCCCAGACGCGCATAGACGCTGCCCAGTTCAAGCCCGATGACCCCGGCGCCAATCACAACCATTTTCTTTGGCACCTTGGACAAGGCCAGCGCGCCGGTAGAGGACACAACGATTTTTTCATCCACCTCAACGCCCGGCAGTTTGGCCACGTCCGAGCCTGTGGCGATGATGATATTTTTAGCCTCGTGGACCTCTTCGCCGACCTTGACCTGCCCCGGCGCGGGGATGGATCCCCAGCCCTTGAGCCAATCCACCTTGTTCTTTTTAAACAGAAATTCGATGCCTTTGGTGTTTTGCCCGATAACATCATCCTTATAGGCAAGCATCTCTTTCCAGTCGACCGAAGGGGATTTACCCTTGAGGCCCATCTTGACGAAATTATGCTCGGCCTCATGCAGCATGTGCGACGCATGCAAGAGCGCCTTCGAGGGGATGCACCCCACATTAAGACAGGTGCCACCCAATGTTTCGCGGCCCTCGACCACCGCCGTTTTCAGGCCAAGCTGCGCGCAACGAATGGCGCAGACATAGCCGCCGGGGCCCGCGCCGATGATGATGACGTCATAGTTTGACATGATATTTGTCCTTTATATCGCATGGTGGGTTGCATCCACCCTACATTGGGTGAGCAACAATTTGTAGGGTGGGTGCAACCCACCCTTGCCCGGTCACAAATCCATCAACAACCGCCGCGGATCTTCCAGCGCGTCTTTGACCCGGACAAGAAATGTCACAGCCCCTTTGCCATCGACAATCCGGTGATCGTAGGAAAGTGACAGATACATCATCGGGCGGATCACTACCTCGCCGTTGATCGCCACCGGGCGGTCCATGATCTTGGCCATGCCCAGAATGCCCGATTGCGGCGGGTTCAGAATGGGCGCGGTCATCAATGAGCCGTAAACACCGCCGTTTGAGATGGTGAAGGTGCCGCCCTGCATATCGGCCATGGTCAGCTTGCCATCGCGGGCGCGTTTGCCTTTTTCGGTGATGGCTTTTTCAATCTCGGCAAATGACATCCGGTCGACATCCCGGATCACCGGCACCACAAGCCCGGTGGGCGTGCCAGCGGCCACGCCCATATGCACGTAGTTCTTGTAAATCACATCGGTGCCGTCAATTTCGGCGTTTACCTCGGGTATCTCTTTCAGGGCATGGCAACAGGCCTTGGTGAAAAACGACATGAAGCCCATGCGAACGCCGTGTTTCTTTTCAAACTCGGCCTTGTAGGTGTTCCTCAGCGCCATGATTTCGGTCATGTCGACCTCGTTGAAGGTGGTCAATATGGCGGCGGTATTCTGCGCCTCTTTCAGGCGGCGGGCCATTGTCTGCTTGAGCCGGGTCATGCGCACGCGCTCTTCACGCGCGGCGTCATCGGCGGGGATCGGGGCACGCGGGGCGGGCGCGGCCGCCGCAGGCACAGAAGCTGAAACTGGGGCTGCAACGGGGGCAGCGGCTGCTTTGGCCACGTCTTCTTTCATCACCCTTCCATCGCGGCCAGTGCCGGTAACCTGATCGGATGTCAGGCCCTTCTCGGCCATGGCTTTCTTGGCCGAGGGCGCATCTTCCACGTCTTTGCCGGTGGCGGCGGGCGGAGCCGAGGCGGCCACGGCGGGGGCCGATGAGGCAGGTGAGCCGGATGCGGAAAGGACTGCGAGTTTGCCGTTGGCTTGCACGGTGGCCCCTTCGGCGGCGGTGATTTCCGTGAGGGTGCCGGCGGCGGGAGCCGGGACTTCGACGGAAACCTTGTCGGTTTCCAGTTCGCACAGCATTTCATCGGCGGCAACCGCATCGCCCACCTTCTTGAACCAGGTCGAGACCGTGGCCTCGGTCACGGATTCGCCCAATGTGGGCACCATCACATCAACGCTGCCGCCTGAGGCGGGGGCCTCCTCGCCCCCTTGCGCCGCCGCCTCGGCGGGTTTGGCGGCAGGTTTGGCGGCAGGGGCCGGGGCGGCACCTGTGCCTTCATTGATGGTGGCGAGCAGCGCGTTGACGCCCACGGTTTCACCCTCAGAGGCGATGATATCGCCCATGGTGCCCGCATTGGGCGCAGGCACTTCGACCGTTACCTTATCGGTTTCCAGCTCGCACAGCATTTCATCTGCGGCCACCGGATCGCCGGGTTTCTTAAACCATGTGGCCACCGTGGCCTCGGTCACGGATTCGCCAAGCGTGGGGACGCGAATTTCGGTTGTCATGATTATTATCCTTCACTGCTGAGCGCGGCATCCACCAGCGCTTGTTGTTGGGCTTTGTGTTGGCTGGCAAGCCCCGTGGCGGGCGAGGCCGAAGCCTGACGGCCGGCATATATCGGGCGGCTGTGTTTGGCTTTGATGCGCGACAGAACCCATTCGATATTGGGCTCGATAAAGCTCCACGCGCCCTGATTTTTCGGCTCTTCCTGGCACCAGACCATCTCGGCTGATTTGAAGCGCGAAAGTTCCTTGACCATCGAGATCGCCGGGAACGGATAAAACTGTTCAAGCCGCAGGAGATAGACATCCTTGATGCCGCGCGCATCACGTTCTTCCAGAAGATCGTAATACACTTTTCCTGAGCACATCACCACGCGCCTGATTTTGCTGTCATCCATCAGTTCGGTATCGGAATTGCCATATTGCGCATCATCCCAAAGCACCCGGTGGAAGCTGGATCCGGTGGTGAATTCCTCGGTTTTGCTTATGGCCAGCTTGTGCCGCAGAAGCGATTTCGGCGTCATCATGATCAGCGGTTTGCGGTAGGTCCGGTGCATCTGCCGCCGCAGGATATGGAAATAATTTGCCGGCGTGGTGCAGTTGGCCACAATCCAGTTATCACCGCCGCACATGGTCAGGAACCGTTCCAGCCGGGCCGAGGAATGCTCGGGCCCCTGCCCTTCAAAGCCATGCGGCAGCAGGCAGACAAGGCCCGACATGCGCAGCCATTTTGCTTCACCCGACGAGATGAACTGATCAAACATGATCTGCGCGCCATTGGCAAAATCGCCAAATTGCGCCTCCCAGAGCGTCAAGGCATTGGGCTCGGCCAGACTATAGCCATACTCAAAGCCCAGCACCGCATATTCGGAAAGCATCGAATCGATCACCTCAAAACGGGCCTGACCGGCGCGGATGTTATTGAGCGGATAATAGCGCTCTTCGGTTTCCTGATTGATCAGCCCGGAATGGCGCTGACTGAAGGTGCCGCGGGTGCAATCCTGCCCCGAAAGGCGCACCGGGTATCCCTCGGTCAAAAGGCTGCCAAAGGCCAGCGCCTCGGCGGTAGCCCAGTCAAAGCCTTCACCTGAGCTGAACATCTCAGCTTTGGCCGCAAGCAGGCGGTCGACGGTTTTATGCAGCGGAAAGCCTTCGGGCACGGAGCACAGTGCGGCACCGATCTGCTTGAATGTGGTGGGCTTGACCGAGGTTCGGCCGCGCTGGTATTTATCCTGTTTGCGATCGAGATGCGACCATTTGCCATCCAGCCAGTCGGCCTTGTTGGGTTTGTAATTGCTGCCCGCTTCAAACTCATCCGCAAGGAAAGCCTGAAACGAGGTTTTCATATCTTCGATTTCGCCCTCGGGCAGCAGGCCGTCCTTGACCAGACGCTCGGTATAAAGGCTGAGCGTGGTTTTATGGGTTTTGATCTTCTTGTACATGATCGGGTTGGTGAACATCGGCTCATCGCCCTCATTATGGCCAAACCGCCGGTAGCAGAAGATATCAAGCACCACATCCTTGTGGAATTTCTGCCTGAATTCGGTGGCCACTTTGGCGGCATGCACAACCGCCTCTGGGTCATCACCATTGACGTGGAATATCGGCGCTTCGACCATCATCGCGATATCCGTGGGATAGGGCGAGGAGCGGCTGAAATGTGGCGCGGTGGTAAAACCGATCTGGTTGTTGACCACGATATGCATGGTGCCGCCGGTTTTATGGCCCTTGAGGCCAGAAAGGCCAAAGCATTCGGCGATGACCCCCTGCCCGGCAAAAGCGGCATCACCGTGGAGCAAAACGCCCAGAACCTTGGTGCGGTCACTATCGTTCAACTGATCCTGCTTGGCGCGAACCTTGCCCAGAACCACCGGATTGACCGCCTCAAGATGCGAGGGATTGGCGGTGAGTGACAGATGCACCTTGTTGCCGTCAAATTCGCGGTCGGATGAAGCACCAAGATGATATTTCACATCGCCCGAGCCATCGACATCTTCGGGCTTGAAACTGCCGCCCTGAAATTCGTTGAATATGGCGCGGTAGGGCTTGCCCATCACATTGGCCAGAACCGAAAGGCGGCCCCGGTGTGGCATGCCGATGATGATCTCTTCGATGCCAAGGCTGCCGCCGCGCTTGATGATCTGCTCCATCGCCGGGATCAGGCTTTCGCCGCCATCCAGGCCAAAGCGCTTGGTGCCCATGTATTTCACATGCAGGTATTTCTCGATCCCCTCGGCCTCGACCATTTTGTTCAGGATCGCCTTGCGGCCTTCGCGGGTGAATTGGATTTCCTTGCCCAGCCCCTCGATGCGTTCCTTCAGCCATCCCGCCTCTTCAGGGTCGGAAATATGCATGTATTGCAGGGCAAATGTGCCGCAATAGGTACGGCGCACGATTGCCAGGATTTCGCGGATCGAGGCGAATTGCAGGCCGAGCACGTTATCAAGGAAAATCGGCCGGTCAAGATCGGCTTCCGCGAAGCCATACGAGGCCGGATCAAGCTCGGGCCGGTTGCCTTTTTCGCGCAGGCCTAATGGGTCAAGATCGGCAATCAGGTGGCCACGGATGCGGTAGGCCCGGATCAGCATCAGAGCGCGGACACTATCGAGAACGGCACGTTTGACCGCCTCGTCGCTGACCTCAACGCCCTTCTCGGCGGCCTTGGCGGCAATCTTTTTGCCCGCTTCCTTGATCTCATCCTCAACGGGGTATTGGCCGGTCAGGGCAGCGGTCAGATCATCCTGCGGCTCGGGCGGCCAATCGGCGCGGGCCCATGAGGGGCCTTCCGCGTCACGTTTGGCGGTGATCTCATCATCGCCCATCTGGGCAAAGAACGCCTGCCACGCCTCATCAACCGCATTCGGGTCACCTGCGTATCGGGCATAAAGCTGCTCGAGATATTCGGCATTATGGCCCTGCAGGAAACTGGAGGCGTGAAACTGGTCGTTGGGGGATTGTTCGGTCATGATGTTACCTACAGTTTGTTTTGAGCGTAGGGTGGGTGAAACCCACGCGCGCCAAGTTACAACACCGGCGGGGCGTGGGTTTCACCCACCCTACACAGGGAATGAAGGTTGAAGGGAAGATCAGCTAGAACGATCAATTGAACCACCTCATCCAAAACGGAAACTCTATCCATTGGTAAAGTGCATACCAAATCGCGACGAGGCCTATGAAACCTAGCGCCGCAACGATAGCAGGGATTGCGCGCCCATCGCCTGATGTACTCCCCCAATTATATGCCAGATACCCAACAAAAAATGGGGTTGTAATGGTCAACCAATTAAGCGTCTCAATAAGGTCTCCAATTATTGGAGTATTTTCCATGTTGCTTTCCCCAGGGCCATAAATGTGCTCTACCCAATCGCCTCCATCACCGCCTCGCCCAGACCAGCGGGGCTGTCGGCGACGATGATGCCGGCGGCGCGCATGGCGTCGATCTTGTCTTCGGCGCCGCCCTTGCCACCGGCGACGATGGCACCCGCGTGGCCCATGCGGCGGCCCGGAGGGGCGGTGCGGCCGGCGATGAAGCCTGCGGTGGGCTTCCAGCGGCCTTTCTTTTTCTCGTCGATCAGGAATTGCGCGGCTTCTTCTTCGGCGCTACCGCCGATTTCACCGATCATGATGATGCTTTGCGTCTCATCGTCGGCCAAAAACATCTCAAGCACGTCAATATGCTCGGTTCCCTTGATCGGGTCGCCACCGATGCCCACGGCGGTAGACTGCCCAAGGCCGTTATCCGAGGTCTGTTTCACCGCCTCATAGGTGAGCGTGCCCGAGCGGCTGAGAACCCCGCAGGAGCCGCGCTGATGGATATGGCCGGGCATGATGCCGATTTTGCAGGCACCGGGCGTGATGACACCGGGGCAGTTGGGGCCCACAAGGCGCGATTTCGAGCCTTCAAGCGCGCGTTTGACGCGCATCATGTCCAGCACGGGGATGCCTTCGGTGATGCAGATGATCAGCTCCATTTCGGCGTCGATCGCCTCAAGAATGGAATCGGCGGCAAAGGGCGGCGGCACGTAGATCACGCTGGCATTGGCCCCTGTGGTATGCCGCGCCTCGTGAACCGAGTTGAAAACCGGCAGATCAAGATGCGTCTGCCCGCCTTTGCCCGGCGTCACGCCGCCCACCATCTTGGTGCCATAGGCGATGGCCTGTTCGGTGTGGAATGTCCCCTGCGAGCCGGTGAGGCCCTGACAGATGACTTTGGTGTTTTCATTGATGAGTATGGCCATTCAGGCACTCCCTGTTTTTGTATCACCGCGCGATACATATTGATTGACAAGTGTATCATGATATGATACATAAATTCGATGATCCGGTCCATTCGCGACAAGCGCGTTCAGCAAATTCTTCAGGGTCGCTGCCCGCGCCGGTTTCCACCCGACCTTTTGAGGGCGGCACAGCGGCGGTTGGGCTATCTTGACGCAGCGGTCGTGCTTGAGGAACTTGGCAGTCCGCCATCCAACCGGCTGGAACGGTTGCGCGGAGACCGGGCTGGAACATGGTCGATCCGGATCAACCGGCAATGGCGCATTTGCTTTCGCTGGCATGACAGCGGCGCGCATGATGTGGAAATAGTGGATTATCATTGAGGTGAGAATATGGAAATCAGATTTGCCAACCCGATCCACCCCGGCGAGATGCTGCGGGAAGAGTTTCTCGAACCACTTGGCCTGAGTGCCGGTAAGCTGGCCAAAGGGCTTGGCGTGCCGCGCACCCGAATTGAACGGCTGATACGCGAGGAGACCGGCATTACCGCCGACACTGCCGCCCGCCTTGGCCGCTATTTTCGCACCACGGCGCAGCTTTGGCTTAATCTGCAAACCAGCTATGAGCTGGATTGCATCCATGCCGATGCAAAACGCCAAGCGATGCTTGACGCCATCGAGCCCCTGCCCCGCCCTGATCTGGATGGCGAAGCGGCGTGACGAATAACCAAGGTGCATCTGGTCAGAGGTGGGATGGCCCAGACAGATGCCTTTGGTATTTTCGTTGATGAGGACGGACATGTTTGGCTCCTTATAGTCCAAGCCGCGAAGTTCTGACTTTGAATAGCTTCGATTTTGTTTCACGTTTGAATATATTTATCACTTTCAAATGCATCCAGATGGGATTGCGACGCTAAATAATCCCGGTTCAAAATCATCGCATTGATTAACCAAGTTGACTGTTCAACGCACAATACGTCGACAATCAAATCAGCACCCCCATGAATCGAGGGTTCTGCGATGTCAGTTGTTGAGAGATTCGAGGTGACGCATGCATTAAACTCATTCCAATTTTCCTCCGCATAAACGTGAGCTGATTGGAAGCAAGCGGCAGTCGCAATAATCGCTCCAAACTTCATTTTCTTACCCCCTCACCGCCTTGACAATCTTTTCGGCACCATCTTTCAGGTCATCCGCCGCAATCACATCCACATCTGAATTGTTGATGATGGCCTTGCCCTCTTCCACGTTGGTGCCTTCAAGCCGGACCACCAGCGGCACCTGCAAACCAACCTCTTTCACAGCGGCCACCACGCCCTCGGCGATCACGTCACAGCGCATGATGCCGCCGAAGATGTTCACAAGGATGCCTTTGACCTGCGGGTCGGAGGTGATGATCTTGAACGCCTCGGTCACTTTTTCCTTGGTCGCCCCGCCGCCCACATCGAGGAAGTTGGCGGGCTCGGCGCCATAAAGCTTGATGATATCCATGGTGGCCATCGCCAGGCCTGCGCCGTTGACCATGCAGCCGATTTCGCCATCAAGGGCGATATAGTTGAGGTCATATTTGGAGGCTTCAAGCTCTTTTGGGTCTTCCTCGGTCACGTCGCGCAACTCGGCGATGTCGGCGTGGCGGTAAAGCGCGTTGGAATCAAATCCCATCTTGGCGTCGAGACATTTCAGATCGCCCTTGTCGGTGACGATCAAAGGGTTGATCTCAAGCATCTCCATGTCTTTGTCGAGGAAGAGTTTGTAAAGGATGCCCATCAGCCTGACACATTGTTTGACCTGCCCGCCGGTGAGGCCAAGATTGAAGGCGATGCGGCGGCCATGAAACGGCTGATAGCCGGTGGCGGGATCAACTGAGAAGCTGAGGATTTTCTCGGGGGTCGAATGGGCCACCTCTTCGATGTCCATGCCGCCCTCGGTCGAGCAGACAAAGCTGACGCGGCTGGTTTGGCGATCCACTAGCAGGGCAAGGTACATCTCGGTTTCAATGCCCGAGCCGTCTTCGATATAGATGCGGTTGACCTGTTTTCCCGCCGGGCCGGTCTGTTTGGTAACCAATGTGCGGCCGAGCATGCGCCGGGCCTCATCCGCAGCCTGCGACACCGATTTGGCAAGGCGCACGCCGCCCGCATCACCGGCGCCCGGTTCCTTGAATTTGCCTTTGCCGCGCCCGCCCGCGTGAATTTGCGCTTTGACAACCCATAAAGGGCCATCCATTTCACCGGCGGCGGTTTTGGCCTCTTCAGCACGCAATACAACCCGGCCATCCGAGACCGGTGCGCCGTAGGAGCGAAGCAATGCTTTCGCCTGATACTCATGGATATTCATGAAACTGTCCCGTTTTGCTAAGGTCTGCTTCGATATACCCATTGAATTGACGGGGGATTAAACTGTTTTCTGCAATAAAGCCTGAAATTTACCTAAATAATTAAATTTGTGATCACAGCATTAAAGACTGTGATCACAAACTTTTTCACGATTCGCGCAGCGCCGCAGAAAATCAGTTGAAGAACAGCGCAAACCCACCGGCATTGCCCGCCGCCAGACGCTGAAACGCCTGCCAGCTTTGATCGGTCAGGCGCGGCCCCCTGGCGGCATAGGGATAGGTGCCGATGCCGTGAATCCAATCGACCAGATTGAGCGGTGAGGGATCCGCAACATAGGCCGGGATACTGATGCCATAGCCATCGGGCAGAAACGGGTGCGATATCAGCAGATCACCTTCCAGAACCGCCTCAATATCGCTGAGAATGTTTTGCCAGCCCTCAGCCAGATCCGGCGGAATGGTCAGGGGCAGGGCCGAGGTTTGATTTGCATTGGGAATCCATTCGCGGATGTTGTCGGTTTCAAGCGCCAGTAATTGCCAGAAATTGCGGTTTTCAGCGATCATCGCGCGCCAGTCCTCATGCGCGGCCCGGATGCGGGCGGGATCGGGCTGCTGCGCCAGCGCGGTGATCACCACATAGATCACATCCATTGTCGGCTGATATTGCGCGCCCATCATCTGAAGCTGACCGGGGGCGGCGGACAGTTTTGCCTTGGCCGCGTTGATCTCATTGCGGATCAGCCGCCCGGATTGCCAGAGCTGTTGCTCTTGTTGCTCAAGTGGGTCGAGGTCAAGATAGATCTGATCAAGCTCGGCCGTGAGTTCGGCCTTTTGGGCCTCGTCGGTCATGTCATTCAATGCATTGTAAATTGCCCCCCGCCGGTCCGACAGGGGGGTGATCAGCGCGACGATATCCGCTTGCTTGGACTTGATTTCAGCGGCCTTGGCTTCGAGCGCGGCAATCTCGGCCTCGATCGCAGCCGGGTCATAGATATTGGGGATTTCCGGCGCATTGGCCAGGCCTTCACGCCCGGTGGCAAGATCGCGCAGAACCGGCGCGGGATCGAAGGCCAGATAGAGATTGCCAAACCCCGAAAGCATGTGGGTATAGGCCAGAAGCCAGGCCTGATCGGCCGCGTCAAACCGGATGTTGAGCGGCTGAGGCGCGGCCTCAGGGCTGGTCAGATCGCGATAGGCCCGGCTGCCAAGCACAATCGGGCCGAGGGTGGCAAGGGCGCTTTCCCCGGTGTCGCGGGTGCCGTTGGAATTGATGTCAAACCAGATGTCCCCAAGCGCCATATCAAAGGGGGCAATCCCATCTTTTTCAGCCTGTTCAAGGGTTGTGCGGGCCGTTCCCATGTCATCAACGAAGCCGCGCATGAGATCCGACAGGGTGCCGGGGGTTGAGGGCTTGGGATCAGGATTGTGCAAATCGCCAAAATCCAGCCGCAGCAGGGGGATCCCGGCGATGCTGTCGCCCAGCCCGAATTCATAGCGGATTTGCAGGGTTTTCTCGACCGCGCGCAGGGTTTGCAGCATGCCGATCTCAAAGCCGTTTTTCGCCGGTTCCTGCGCGAGCAGTGCAATGGTTTTCGCCAGCCCCTCCGTGGCAAGGCGGGAATCAGTATTTTGGGCGGGTGCTGTGGTTGCGACAAACGCAAGAGCCAGAGGCAGAATGAAACGCATTGAAAAAACTCCCGATAAAAAAAGACACCCCAAAGCGTGGGGTGTCTTGCGGGGTTTTTCAAGTCAGGAAAACCTTAACCCAGTGTGGAATCAATCCCCTTGCAGGCCTCAACCAGGCCTTTGACGGCCTTGACGGAACTGTCAAACATCGCCTGCTCATCCTTGTTCATGTTGATGTTGACCACGCGCTCGACCCCGCCGGCGCCGATCACGGTGGGTACGCCGACATAAAAGCCGTCAAGCCCGTAAGCACCGTCGACATAGGCGGCGCAGGGCAGCACACGCTTTTGATCCTTGAGGTATGCCTCGGCCATTTCAATGGCGCTGGTGGCGGGGGCATAAAACGCCGAGCCGGTTTTCAGAAGGCCGACAATCTCGGCACCGCCATCACGGGTGCGCTGCACGATGGCATCAAGTTTTTCCTGAGTGGTCCAGCCCATTTCGACCAGATCCGGCAGCGGGATGCCCGCCACGGTGGAATAACGGGTGAGCGGCACCATGGTATCGCCGTGGCCACCCAGAACAAAGGCCGTGACATCGCGCATCGAGACGCCAAACTCAAGGCTGAGGAAATGCCGGAAACGGGCGCTGTCCAATACGCCCGCCATGCCGCAGACCTTCTCATGCGGCAGGCCGGAAAATTCGCGCAGGGCCCAGACCATGGCGTCCAATGGATTGGTGATGCAGATCACAAACGCATCCGGCGCGTGATCGCGAATACCCTCGCCCACGGATTTCATCACCTTGAGGTTGATGCCCAGAAGATCATCGCGGCTCATCCCAGGTTTGCGGGCAACGCCGGCGGTAACGATGCACACGTCTGCGCCAGCAATATCGGCATAAGATTGCGTGCCCGACAGGGCGGCATCGAATTTGGCCGCAGGGCCCGCCTCGGCGATATCAAGCGCCTTGCCTTCGGGGATGCCTTCGGCGATGTCAAACATGATAACATCGCCCAGTTCCTTCAGCGCTGCGAGATGGGCAAGTGTGCCACCGATCTGTCCTGCGCCGATCAGCGCGATCTTTGGTCTGGCCATTGGATTGTTCTCCGGATGGTTGAAATTTCGGGGTTCGGATTATTCCTAATCCGCGCCACCTGCAAGGGGGGCATGACGTCGCGGCTGGTAAATCTATGTCAAATTTGGCAGCTTATCCCTGCTCTGCCTGGGTTGTTTTTGCCGGCGCAGACCCTTGAACGACGTTCAAGGATGATTATATTGCTGTGAACATTGTTCAAAACGGGATTTTTATCATGGAATATCTGGCCAATACGGATCTTTTGGTGCGTGACGGGGTCTTAACCGAGGATCAGGCGCGCGAAATTCAGGTGCGTTCGCGTGAGACGATGATGACGCTGGCGATCAACGCGCTGTTGGTGGGGGGGATCATTACTGCCACACTGGGGCTGATTTTCTGGCTGGCCGAGCCGGTGCCGGTGGCGATTGCCGGGCTATTGGCGCTTGTCGCCGGGGCGCTGGTGCTGCGCGGAGGTATTGAGAATTACCGGATATTCGGCAATGCCTCGGCGCTGATTGGCGCGGGGCTTTTGCTGGGCGGGGCCAGTATCGAGCTGGTGAAACAGCTTGATGAGGGTGCGGCGGTCTATCTTTTTGTCACCGGCGGGCTGGTAGCGGCGATGGCGGGATATGCCTGCCTGAAAAGCAGTGAGGGATTGAAATTTCTCACCGGCTCAATCGCGTTGATGGGGGCGGTGGTGCATCTGGCGGGGTTGATCCTGTTTGAGCCAGGCGGGTTGGGCGCGACATTTGCTTATGGCTATAGTGCGGCGGTGATTTTTGGGCTGGGGATGCTGGTGGATGTGCGGGTTGTCTCGGCGCTGGCAATCATGCCTTTGGCACAGATGCTGGATACCTCTACCGGATATTTCCATGCCGCTTATGTGTTTTATTCGCCCGAGCCGACGCTTTCGATTCTGCAAATGGCGGCGGTGATCGCGGTTTGCCTGTGGGCCGGTGCCCGGTTTGCACCACGTATTGCACGGCATTTTGGCATTGTGATGATGCTGGCATTTGTGGTGCTGAACCTGTGTTTTCTGGTGGGCAGCCTGTGGGGGGACATCCCCGGCGATACGCTTTGGGGTATCTCGCGCTATAACCGCAGCGCATACGCGGATTATGACGCCTATTCCACGGCTTACGAGGCCTACCGCGCGACAGCCTTCCAAATTTCTGCCGGGGCGTTTGCAATACTCTGGGCGCTTTTGCTGGCGGCTGTGGCGATCTGGGCGGCGATGAACAACCGCCGGGGGCCATTGAATGCAGCACTCACCTTTGCCGCAATTCACGCCTATACGCAGGCGTTTGAGACCTTCGGGGCCGAGCCTCTGGTGTTTGCCCTGGGCGGGCTGGCGGCGATCCCGGTGGCCTGGGGGCTGATGCAGGTGAATAGCCATATGAAGGCGCGTGAGGGGGTGTGAAGCTAGGCGCTGCATTTTGCAGGTTTTGTTGCGTAGTCAGAACGGCCACAACAGCGTGCACCTTGCCCCGGCCACATGTATTAATTCCTGCGCGGGGGTCTCTGAGTTGGCCGGGAGGCCCCGGCGCGGGGGCCGGGACGTGGGGGGAAAGCGGGCGATCTTTTCCAAAGAACCACCGACGCTGCCCGCCTGGATTTTGGGCAATGTCCTGATGAATTGTACGGGTCTGAAATCGTTGTTTGCCATTGCAGTCCGGCCCCCGTATGAGGCGGTAACCGCAGAATGAACATGCGGAATAAATGGGGGCGGCGGATGGCGCATATTATTGTTGTCGGCAATGAAAAGGGTGGCGCGGGAAAATCCACCGTTTCGATGCATGTGGCCACGGCGCTGGCGCGGCTTGGGCATAAGGTGGGCGCGTTTGATCTTGATCTGCGCCAGCTTAGTTTCTGGCGTTATGCGGAAAACCGGTTGCGATATATGGAGAAATCCGGGCAGGCATTGCCAAGTGCCGTATTTGCCGATTTATCCGGCCTCACGCCGCCTTATGTTGATGAAACCGCCTCGGTGGCGCAGTTTCACGAATTGCTGACGGCCCATGCGCCTTATGCTGATTTCATCGTGATTGATTGCCCCGGCGCGCATACTGGCCTTTCTCAGGCGGCCCATAGCAGGGCCGATACGCTGATCACGCCATTGAATGACAGTTTCATTGATTTCGATCTTCTGGCGCGGATTGATGGCGACGGCGTCAAAATCCTCGGGCCGTCGGTTTATTCTGAAATGGTGTGGAGCGCACGGCAGGCGCGGGCGCAGGCGGGGCAAAGGGCGATTGACTGGATCGTGGTGCGCAACCGGCTGGGGGCGCAGCAGATGCGCAACAAGCAAAAGATGGGGGCGGCACTTGAGGCGCTGGCCAAGCGTATCGGGTTTCGCGTGGCACCGGGCTTTAACGAGCGGGTAATCTTTCGCGATCTCTTCCCCTTGGGCCTGACGCTTCTTGACCTTAGGGATGTGGGCATCAACCGGCTGAGCCTGTCAAACATCGCCGCCCGTCAGGAGCTGCGGGAGTTGATCCGGGCCTTGAAATTGCCGGGGGTTGAGGCGGATTTCTGAGCTTGTAATCAGTGTAAAGGGCAGTATTGAGAAACCCCTGTAACTGCGGTTTATTTTCTTTGATACTATAGGGGCAGATGATTCCAGATGAGCGGGGAAGCCATGGGTAAGTTTACTGAAGATCGCAAGACTCAGGAAAATTCAGCCAAGAACAAAATGAGCGCTTCGGAGCTTTTGGTTCATGCAAGCCGGAAAAGTGGCAAATCCGTTGGCAAGATTACCCGCGACTGGTGGCGGCTTTATTGGGGGAAAGGCAGGCTCAGCCTGTTGGAATATGTCACCTGGCAGGTCTATGATGACCGGTTCAGCCAGAAAGAAAAAGAAGAATTCGTCTCAACCGCCGTGCATTGGCCGCTGACCGAAGATAGCTGTGACAGAACCTGGGACGCGGCGACGGAAGATAAGTTCCTGGCCGATACGATTTTGCGCGCGCATGGCCTGCCGGTGCCTGAAACCGTGGCGGTGATTGACCGCAGCATCCGGCATTTTGGCGATACGCCAAAGCTTTCAACGGTAGAGGAGCTGCGGGATTTCCTGACGCAGGAGGGCAATCTGCCGCTCTTTGGCAAGGTCCTGCGCGGTATTGGCAGTTTTGGCGTTATCCATATCAGCGGCGCCGATGATACGCATATCCATCTCAAGAGCATGGATGCGGTCACCTATCAGGATTTTTGGGATAATGTGATCGGCGACAGCTCTTATGTGCTGCAACGCATCGTGCAGAACCATTCAGCGATTGATGATTTCTGCTCGGCCACCGCCACTGTCAGGCTGGTGGTGCTGGTGCGCGAGAATAAAAATGATGTGCGATTTCCGCTGGCCGCCTTCAGCATCCCCGGTGGGGGCAATATCGCCGATGCGTTTTTCTGGAGGACAGGCAATGCCTGCTGCAATGTGAACCCGGAAACCGGCGAACTTCTGAATATCATCACCAGCGACGGGCCTGATCTTGTCTCGAATGACATTCACCCCGAAACCGGGGCCGATATCATCGGCATGAAACTGCCGCATTGGGACAGGTTGCTGGAGATTGCCACCCTTGCCGCCAGGCTCTATGCGCCGGTGCGCTATCAGTCGCTTGATATTGCCCTGACGGATGAGGGGCCGGTTATCATCGAGATCAATACCGGGGGCGGCTTTGGCCTGCCGCAAAATGCCAGCCAGAAAGGCATGATGACCGATGAGGTGCGGCAGTTTTTCCGCGATTGCGGCAGCAAACGGGTATAGGCGGTGCGATCATGACAGGGCCGGTGATTTGATCCTGCCGGAGGGATTTTGAGTATTTATGGAAAAATGAAAGGACCGGGTTGTTTGATCCGGGGCTCAGGGCTTTTGTCTGAATTGTCACTGGCCGCAGCAACACCTGTTTTCCGGCGCGCGCGGGCGGCGGGATGAAAGCAGACCAGCTACATATTGCCCGCCTCTGAGCGCGGGTTTTGCGGGCCAAGGGCATGGACAAGGGTATCAGGCAGAGATTGGAAGCTTTGAAACAGCTCACGCGGCGGAACCTTGAACTGGCCTGCGCGAATATCGCTCAAAGCGGCCTGTTTGATCGCGGCACCTTTGCCGATCTCAAGTGCCATATCGGCGTGAAAGCCACCCACCGCATCGCGGTCGGGCCCGAGGGGCATCAGCATGAGGCCGGTCTCTGGTGTGCCAAAATCACTGTGTAGCATCTGTAATGCCTGCCGGGTTGCCCCGTCTGCACCGGCCACCGGATAGGGCGCGATGAAGTTCAGGCCTGATGTCGGGCCATGTGGGTGATAGGCCTGCGCCTGTTCAAGCGGTGCAATCCGGGCGGTTGGGAAGGGTGCAAATGCGGCACGCAGGGCATCGGCATCAGCGCCATCAGCCTTATCGAGATAGACCGAGACAGCCCCACCCGCGATTGAGCGCGCTGCCAATATGCCAAGACAATGGACAATCACCTGTGTGGCATTCTGCGCCAGAACGATGGTTTCTCGGGTGATGCGCGCCGCGTGAAGCTCAAGGAAAAACGCCAGAATGGTTTCGGCCATGCCATTGTAATGCTGCAGCGAGCGCGTATCGTGCCGGATGCGGCCGATATCCACCTCAGTGACCTGAGCCCCGGCGGCATGCACCCGAAGCATCACATCAAGATCGGCCGCATAGCTGCCGACAATCTGCTGATGCGCAATCAGCGTGCGGTTGAACAGGTAAATCCCCGAATTGGGTGCTGTGAGGTGGCTGAGCCCGGCAAACATCCGGTTGATCGCGGGCTTTACCAGAAGCCGCGTCATCGGCATATCGTCATCCGGATCCTGCCAGGCCCCCTTGATCAGGCCTATCCCCGGCCCGCGCGCCCTGGGCAGGCGCGAAAACAGCGCGGTGTCGAATTTATCTAGGTCGGCATCCACCTTCATCACCCAATCATGGCTGGCAGCACCTATACCGGCCCTGAGCGCATGGCCCATTCCCGGGCGGGCCTCGAAAACCGTGCGCGCCCCGGCATCCCTGGCAACCTGAGCGGTATGATCAGCCGAGGCGTTATCAACCACCACCACTTCGGTGATATCCGGCATCCCGCGAAGGGTTTCAACCACCTTGCGGATCGTGGCGGCCTCATTACGGGCCGGGATGATGACCGAAACGGGGGCAGACATGCAGGCTTCCTTGATGAACGGACAGGGCGGGTAATTGCCAGACATGTAGCGCCCGACTTGGATCATAACAAGTTTTTGCCCCTGACAGATGTAAAACATTTCGTGAACTGTTGCGATATGATTGTAACATCCTGTCAGATATAAGGCCCGGTTGGGGCGGATCTGTACCGGTTCAGCTACCGTAAACAGCGCCCCATCGCTCGATCAGTTTTTGCTGCATCTGCTTGGCCCGGTTGTTCCAGCTTCGCGTGCCCGCCGGGCGGTCCATCGCCGAGGGGTCAAGCGCATCGCGGCGTTTGGTATCGGCGGCGAAGATGGCAAAGGCCAGATCGGTCCCGTCAGGGGCTGTCATATAGCCCGCCAAAGCGCTGACGAAATAAAGCGTGCCGGTTTTGGCCACAACCTTGATCGGGTGATTTTTCATCGGCCGACCATCGCCATCGCGCAGCACGATTTTTTTCAATATCGGTTTCAGGGCGTCCTGTTTGTAGACCTTGGCCAGCGCCCGGGCCATTGCCTGAGCCGAAAGCCGCGATGTGCCGTTGAGCCCGGAATGATCCACCAGCCGGATATCTTCCATATCCAGCGTAGCTTTGGCCCAGCCTGACATCTCGCGCGCAGATTCGGCCAAAGAGGCCACCCTGCCCTTGCGGGCCATCGTGGCGGTCAACCCCACCAATTCGGCGGTGAGGTTGGTGGAATATTTCAGCATCAGGCGCAGAATAACCCGAAGAGGTGCGCTTTGGCGTGTCACCAGAACCGTGCCCATGGGCGCCGTGCGCATCACTTTCGGTTTACTCAATTCGATCCCGTGCGCGCGTGCGAAGGTGGCAAACACCTCACCGGCATAGGCCTCGGGTTTGCGCACCGGCAACCAGCGCGAGCCGCCCTTGCCCAGCGCGCTTTCGGCCACGGTCCATGCGTCATGATCGCCGCCATCGCGGTAGGTATAGACCGGGGATTTGCGCCCGGATATGCTCATCCGCGCCATCCGCACATCGGGGCGGTATTTATCGGTGCGCGCATCCATCAGTATTTGATAGCCATTGCTGCCACGCTTCCATTCAAAATAGACCCGGTTGAAATTCAGGCTCAGCCCCGAGACCGACGGGTTATAGCCAACAAAATCCGGCTGATCCGGGGCAATTTCACTGACAAACGGCAAATCTCCGCCATGGACCCGGAATTTGCCGCGCACCGAGCGCACCCCGGCGGCCTTGAGCCGTGCCGCCATATCCGCCAGCGCATCGGTATCCAACAATGGATCGCCACCGCCCGCCAGCACCAGATCGCCTTTGATCTCGCCGTTTTCAACCGGCCCTGTCGCAATCAGACGGGTTTGAAAGCGGTATCCTTCCCCCAGTGTTTCAAGCGCATAAAGGGCGGTGATGGATTTGGCGACACTGGCCGGGGGTTGCGCGAAGCGGGCTTCATTCCCCTCCAGCACCAGCCCGGTTTTTGCATCTATCACGGTATAACATACATGCCCGCCCAGATCGGCCTGCGCGATGAGATCTTCAGCGCCGGATGCCGCGCGCCGGGGGGGGGCCTGCGGGCGCGTTTTTGGCCGCAAGGAAACGGCAGGGGCCGCAGCCCAGATCGGGCTGGCCAGCCCGGCAAGGGCGGTGCTGAGAAATATGCGTCGGGACAGCGGCGTCATGAAGATAGTGTTAACCATAGGAAAGCAGCTCGACAATCCACGTTAACGCTCACAAAGTGTTCACATTTTGGAAACAGGGATACAATCATTTCGATTTCGCAACATTGTTGACGAAATGTTATTCATTGCCACATTGACAAAGCACCATGCCGGGGCATCGGCGCGGCCCAGAAGCCTGCTCTGACGGCCCGACAGGCGGGCAGATTGGTAAATCCTGGCCGCCGGTGATGTGCGCGCCGAAATCCGGTCACCGGGGCGCGCCAGCACCCCCATGGGCACATTTTCAATGATCTGCCGCCAGTTCTGCCAGCGGTGAAACTGCGCCAGGTTATCGGCACCCATCAGCCAGACGAACCTGACACCGGGGCAGGCCTTTTGCAGGGCGGTCAATGTTTCAGCCGTGTAGCGGGTGCCGGCGCGGGCCTCGAAATCGCTGATTGCGATGCGCGGGTGCTGCATGATCTTGCGCGCCGCCTGCATTCTTTGCTCCAGCGGTGCCGGACCATGGGACTTGAGCGGATTGCCGGGGCTGACCAGCCACCACAGCCGATCCAGATCGAAGCGTTTCAGCGCCTCAAGGCTGATATGCACATGCCCCGCGTGGGGCGGATCAAATGACCCCCCCAACAATCCGATCACCTGCCCCGCCCGTGCGGGAGGTGTGAGGCGTGGCATGGCGTTCTCCTGACAAATCGCCCTGCAGCATTGGGGGAAGTGGCCAATGAGGTCAAGCATATGCAGCCCGGATAATCCCTGGGGCAAAAACCGCATGCCTCTGGAACCATGACAATTTTAAGCGTTTTATGGCAGAAAACCGGGCTTTGAATATCCAATATTAAACACTCCGGGGCATGGTCGGAATTCATTGGAATTTGATTACCGGATAATGGCTGCGCCCTGTGACATCTGAAAATACTTCCCCTGACCATGAGCCGCTACTTGCCGGCATTCCCGGCGAGAGTCAGCTGATTTCGGATATGATTCTGGATCAGACCCGTGATGGCATCTGCCTTCAGGATCAGCATGGCCGGATCGAATGGGTCAATCCGGCCTGTGAAAAGATGTTCGGCTGGGTTCTGGATGAGGTGCGTGGGCGATCGTCACAGGAATTCATCCTGCCCGATGAAAACCGCCCCACGGCGGAGGAAATTGAAAATTTCCGGTATGACCGTACCAGCCCGCTGTTTGGCAAACATCTGATCAGCGAAAACATCCGCCGCGATGGCAGCCGCTTTTGGAACCAGCAAACATTTTCCGCCATTCAGCTTGGCCCGGATGAGAATCATATCAAGATCATCATCACCTGCCGCGATGTGACGGATCAGGTGAACACCAACAAAGCCCTCAAGCAAGTGCAGGTTAACCTGAAACATGCCGCAAATCATGATGATCTGACTGGTCTGGCCAATCGCAACAAGCTGACGGAAACGCTGGCATCCGAACGTGTGATGCGGCTGATTGCCAGTGGTAGAATTGGTATTTTGCAGGTAGATATAGATAAATTCAAAGAGATAAATGACACCCATGGCCATGCTGCGGGGGATGCCACATTATGCCATGTCGCCAGCGCCTTGCGCAGTTGCACCGGCCTTGGCGATCTGGTTTGCCGCACCGGCGGGGACGAATTTTTGCTGGTGTTCATGGGCAATGTCAGCCGCCAGGAATTGCAGATGCGCGCTAATGCCGTGATCAAGGCCATCGCCGAGCCGCTCAGCTTTCAGGGGCACCCAATCCGCATTGGCTGTTCCATCGGGATCAGCATGCCCATGTCGGAGAGCTGCACAGGCGAGGCCCTGATACAACAGGCAGATCAGGCGCTTTACAGCGCCAAGAATCAGGGCCGCGGGCTGGCGGTTTTCTTCACGTCCGCGCTTGGTGAGTTTCATCGCAAACAGCAGCAACTGGTGCAGGATCTGATACTGGCCTTGGAAAAACAGCAATTTGAGGTCTATCTGCAACCGCAGTTTGATCTTGAACTGAATGAGGTTGTGGGTTGTGAGGCGCTGATCCGCTGGGATCGTCCGGGGCATGGGGTACAGCCGCCGGTTGCCTTTCTGGATGTGGCGGAAAAGGCCGGGCTGCTGGCCGAAATTGATTACGCATCAATGAATTTGGCATTGGATGCGCTTGTTGCCCTGCGTGAAGGCGGGTTTGGCGATATGCATATGTCGATCAATGTATCGGCTTCCATTCTGGCGGATGTGAATTATCCCGGCCTGCTGGATTGGGCCATGCAATCACGCGATATTGACCCCGGCCAGATATGCATTGAAATTCTTGAAACGGCGATTCTGGATGATGATGAATTTGATATCCGGGCGGCGGTTGAGCGGCTCAAGCATATAGGTGTCAAGGTTTCACTGGATGATTTTGGCACCGGTTATGCCGGTCTTGCACATATGGCAACATTTGAAATTGACGCCATCAAGCTTGATCGCTCGATGATTTCTCGGCTGGATAATGATCCACGCAATCGGGTAATTGTGCGCTCGATCATCTGGTTGTGCCGCAAACTTGGGGTTGATATCGTGGCGGAAGGTGTTGAAACCCAGTGTCAGCTTGATCTTTTGCGAAAGGCCCGCTGCCCGCTGATTCAGGGCTACGGCCTTGCCCGCCCGATGCCGCTTGCCGATCTGCTTGGCTGGCTTGCGACCCATAAAACCCCGGATGACCCGCTTGAGTTTGAGCAGGCTGACGTTACCACCCCCACAGCCCTGCCAAATCTCGGCTCTGGTTAAGAGCCAGAAACCAGGCGCTAAATCATTGCCCAGTCGGTAAACCGGTAAGGCAGGGGGCGGGGCGTCCAATGTGATTGTGGCCCGGGCTTGATCGGTTGTTTGAGTGTCGATCTGTTTGACATGGTTGCAATCCCTTCTGCAACTGAAGCTATATCCGGGCCGTCATATGTCCAGTGTTGCTTAAGGGGATGTGAAGAGATGTGATGTGTTACTCTACAGCTCGAAAATGGCGCCATATCGCGCGCGGCAGGCGCGCAGCAAAGAGCCATATCAGCCGGGGATATTCAATCTCACCGGACAGCATACGCAGATATTCCTGCTTTAATCGCCGCGATCCGGCAAAGGATTTTTTGAAAAACGGCTGCAGATGCCTGGCATGAATAACCGGTCTGATGAACCGGGCAAGGCGGATTGATCTGTGGATCGGAGCCAGTGCTTTGACATAATGCCCGCAAGCCGCCCCCGGGTTCCCGCCGCTTATGGCCCGATATACCGCCATCGCGGCCATCTGCCCGCTTTGCAGCGCATAAGCAATGCCCTCCCCGGTAACCGGATCAACCAGCCCGGCGGCATCGCCCGCCAGCAGGATATTATCCCGGCCCGGTTTCTGCCGGAAGTCGCCAAATGGCAGAAAATGCCCCTTGACCGGCACCTCTTCCCCGGTGCCCAGCCTTTGCAGATATGCCGCCAGGCGGGGCTTCATATCGGGGTTACTTGCCTGTAGCCCGCATATCCCGATCATGTTGCCCCGATGTTTGGGAAAATGCCAGCCATAACCCCAGGCGGCGGCATCGAAATCAATCCGCAGGGCAGAGTTTTCATCAACCGGGGCAGTAGCCGGTGCTTCAATCTCAAGTGCGAAGCCAATTTTTGCAGGGTTGAAAGCGCGGCCATGCACCTCTTTCGCCACCATGCTGTTCACCCCATCCGCCCCGATCAGAGCGGTGAAGCCCAGGATTTGCCGCGATTTCAGCATGATCTTTCGGGCCTTGAGGTCAAGAGCTTCAATCCGTTGGCCCGTGAAAGCATGAGCCCCGGCTGTCCTGGCAAATGCCAGCAAGCTGTGGTCCATGTCATAACGCATGGTCAGATGCGCATCTGGCATTTCCTGCTGCGGGCCAAGGGCTTCGCCGTTCATGAAAAACCCGATCCTGTGGCGCGCCTCAAACAGATCGGGGTTGATATTTTCGTCAAAAATCTGTTGATAAGCCGCCCGTGCTCGGCCGGTAATCAGCCCGCCACAGAGCTTGTCACGGGGGAATTCAGCCTTGTCGATCAGTGCCACAGACAGCGCGTTTTTTCGCGCCGTCATCGCAGCAGCCGCCCCTGCGGGGCCTGCGCCAATGATGATCAGGTCAAAATACAAGGGCGTTTGCGGGTTCATTTACATATTCTAAGGCCGGGGGCTTCCTAATCCAAGGTCACATAAAGGAAAAACGGCTAACAGTGCCGGGCTGAAGCCCGGCTTACCATTTTTTAACCATGTTTGAAGCATGGTAAGGATATGTCCAATTACATCCGCCCGCATATTTCTGGTGCAACCATATATTTCACTGTCAATCTGGCAGAGCCTGGCAGCCGGTTGCTGACAGATGAAATCCTGCGCTTGCGCGCGGCGGTGCGGGCAACACGGGCAGACAGGCCGTTTCATATCAACGCCTGGGTGGTATTGCCTGATCATATGCATGCGATCTGGACATTGCCTGAGGGGGATGCCGATTTTTCAACCCGGTGGGGATCGATCAAATCACGTTTCACCATAAGTTTGCGTAGGGCGGGCTTCAGCCCGCCACCCGTTTTGCCAACCGTTCAAAGCGGGAGGTATGCCGGGCTTAAGCCCGGCTTACGGCTCAACAAACGTGAGACAGGCATCTGGCAGCGTCGGTTTTGGGAGCACCACATACGCAACAAAGCAGATTACGATGCCCATATCCGGCATTGCTGGTATAATCCGGTAAAACACGGGCTTGTTAACCACCCCGAAGAGTGGCCTTTTTCATCGGTTCATCGCGATATTGCGAACGGAAATTACGCAGCGGCGTAAATTCTCATATCCCTTACCGCGCAAATTTCTTGTATTTCAAACGCTTCGGCTCCAACGCATCCGCGCCCAGGCGGCGTTTTTTATCTTCTTCGTAATCCGCAAAATTACCTTCAAACCATTCCACATGGGCATCGCCCTCAAACGCCAGAATATGGGTGCAGATACGATCGAGAAAAAACCGGTCATGTGAAATCACCACCGCACAGCCGGCAAAATCCACCAGCGCATCTTCCAGTGCCCGCAATGTTTCAACATCAAGATCATTGGTCGGCTCATCCAGCAAAAGCACATTCCCGCCCTCTTTCAAAAGCCGCGCCATATGCACCCGGTTACGCTCACCGCCCGACAAAAGCTGCATGGTTTTTTGCTGATCGCCCCCCCTGAAGTTGAAAGAGGAGCAATAGGCCCGCGAATTGACCTGCGCATCGCCCAGCTCAATTATCTCGGCCCCGCCGGTAATGGCTTCCCATACGGTCTCGTTATCCTTGAGATCATCGCGCGACTGATCAACATAGCTGAGCTTCACCGTATCACCATATTCAATCTGGCCCGCATCGGGCTGCAACTGTCCGGTGAGCATGCGAAAGAGCGTCGATTTACCCGCGCCATTGGGGCCGATGACACCCACAATGCCCCCCGGTGGCAATGAGAAATCAAGCCCCTCAATCAGTTGCTTTTCGCCCAGATGCTTGGCCAGCCCATTGACCTCGATCACCTTTGATCCCAGACGCGGCCCGTTGGGAATAATGATCTGCGCCCGGGAAAGTTTTTCCCGCTCGGATTGCCCGGCCAGTTCATTATAGGCGTTGATCCGGGCCTTTTGCTTGGCCTGGCGCGCCTTGGCCCCCTGACGCATCCATTCCAGTTCGCGCTCAAGGGTATTTTGTCGGGATTTATCCTCGCGCTTTTCCTGCGCCAGACGCTTGGCTTTCTGCTCAAGCCAGGCGGAATAATTGCCCTCATAGGGGAGGCCCCTGCCCCGGTCCAACTCTAAGATCCAACTGGTGATGTCATCGAGAAAATAACGGTCATGGGTGACGATCAGGATGGTGCCTTTATAGGCCATCAGATGCTGTTGCAGCCAGGCGATGGTTTCGGCATCAAGGTGGTTTGTCGGCTCGTCCAGAAGCAGCATATCAGGCGCCTCGAGCAGCAGTTTGCACAACGCCACGCGGCGGCGTTCCCCGCCCGATAGCGAGCTGACAGCCGCATCATCCGGCGGGCAGCGCAGCGCCTCAAGCGATACATCAACCTGCGCATCCAGATCCCACAGGTTTTCCGCATCAATCTGATCCTGCAAGGCGGCCATCTCATCGGCTGTTTCATCGGAATAATTCATTGCCAGCTCATTGAAGCGGTCCAGCTTGGCCTGCTTTGCCGCCACGCCGAGCATCACGTTGCCGCGCACATCAAGGCTTTCATCCAGCGCCGGTTCCTGCGGCAGGTAGCCCACGCGCGCGCCCTCCGCCGCCCAGGCCTCGCCGGTGAAATCCTTGTCCAGCCCGGCCATGATTTTCATCAAGGTGGATTTGCCCGCGCCGTTGACACCGACAACCCCGATTTTCACCCCGGGCAGAAAGCTCAGGTGGATATTTTCAAAACATTTCTTGCCGCCCGGATAGGCCTTGGAGACGCCCTGCATGTGGTAGACATATTGATAGGTTGCCATGATTTTCTGCTCCGCCTGGATAATCACTCTTGCAAGACCCGCTGATACCAACAGCAGGGGGCGGGGGCAATGGCTCTGCCAGTACCCCCAAGGGTGCAAAACCATGGCAAGATGCTGCCAATGGTTGAGCAATACACCCCCAATCCTTCTTTTTCCTTGATTTTTTGAAAACACTGCCTCATATCGAGCTTTGCGACGTTACCACTATCGACCATCTGCTGCTTTCAAGGCTCAGTACACTCGATCTTGCACTGACTAGCCGGGCTGCCGCACAATGCGGGTAGCATGAAGTAGGAGAAAACGGATGGCCAATGGCACCGTAAAATGGTTTAATTCAACCAAAGGTTATGGCTTTATCGCACCTGATGGTGGCGGAAAAGACGTATTTGTGCACATTTCTGCAGTTGAGCGCGCCGGTCTGACCGGTCTGGCCGACGACCAGAAAGTGACATTTGACATTGAAGCAGGCCGCGACGGCCGCGAATCAGCGTCAAACATCGTACTGGCATAAGCCACTCGAACAGAATTCGGAATTGGGCCCCATCACGGGGCCCTTTTTCATTTTTGGCTGTCTCTTCGCGGGGCAGCCCTTCCACCCGGATGCCGGGCGGGGCAAAGCTCATTCTCTGCAATCGGCTCAAGGCCACCGCCCAACATGCATGTATGATGCCCGTAATATTCTTCTAAAGACTAATTGTCAGGAACCGGTAATACCATGTTGCCCCATCAAAGCGTATCGTGAAAAACCTTAAAAACGGGTCTGGCATGAAGGACTTTGGAAAAAATGCCATTCGGGCAGCATGACAGCCAAAAGATTCTGCCATTTCTGAGCTGTCAGGATGCCTTGCAATGCTGGTCGACGATGCGCTGAACCATCGGGGCGAAATGCTGGAAGGGCGGGGTTATCATATCCGGGTGTTTCCCGGCCTCATCCAGAAAGCGCACGGCTATGATCTCTTTCAGGTTTGGGTTCTTCTCGAATTCAAGGATCTCGTCCTTGTTCATTGGCCCGCCCTGCAGGTTGAGCGAATGTATCGAGGCCGCGGACAGCCTGTCATAATAAGAGGGGCGGGTTGCGCACAGATAGCGTTTGGCCGCGACATGATAGCGGACGCAATCGGTGACCAATGTGGGAAAGAACGCCTGTAAAACCCGGGCGCCGGCATCTTCGTGATACCTGTCTTCGGTATCCTCCATGCTGAACATGCCGAATTCGCTGGTGAAATGGCCAATATCGTGCAGCAGGGCGGATACGATAATGATCTCGGGCTGGCCGTTCTGCTCGGCGATTGTTGCACCTTGCAGCATATGTTCGGCCATGGTGACGGGTTCGCCCAGGTATTCTTCACCGCCCCGCCGCTCAAAGATGTCTTGCAAGAAGCCCACGATGTTGGTGTGATCCAATCGGTCGAAATCAGCTTTGCTCATTGGGCGGCCACCAGATGTTTGGCCTCCAGGACTGCGAGCTTTGAGCAGAGCGAATCCATGTCGGCATAGCACCCCTGCAACCATCTTTTGCCACTACCCGAATAACCTTTGCGCGCGTGCAGGATACGGCGGTTATCCACCAGAAAGCTTTCACCGGGTTCAAGACGGAAGGAAACTTCCATCGCCGGGTCATCAATGATTTCACCCATCCGGCGGTAGGCGGCGTAATAGGTTTCCATCGCGTCGAAAGGAACATCGGTGATGGCTGCGGTTGAGCGGTTGTTGAAGCGGATGCCAATCAACTCGCCATCCGGGGCCAGTTCGATCATCGGGCGGCGAGTGTGCAGCATCACACCCTCCGAGCCGGCATATTCAAACTGCGCGCAATAGCGCGAAAGGACATTGAACCATTCTTCATTTTCCGCCCGCAGCCGCTCGGCAACACGAAAGCCATCGACAACCATATTCTCGCCCCCGGCGGCCGAGCTTTCGAGGCAGTAAAGAACCTGTATGGTCGGCACCGGATCACGGTAGGGATTGTCGGTATGGGCTTGCAATCCAAGCCCCGTATAGGCCAGATTTGTCGGGTTCACTTCGGTGCGCACTTCGAAATGGCGGCCATAATTGGTTTCACGTATATAGCCAAAAAGATCGACAACGCGGGTCAGGGCCTGCGCTTCGATAGGCCCGTTTATCAGCTTCCCAAAGCCAAATCGCGCGATCTGCCCCAGCCAGATTTTCAACGCCTCCGGGTCTGTGCTGACGGATTGAAAATCAGCGACAGGAATATTGGACATCAATTCACCATCCCAAGTTTCAACACCGGGTCTGATCCATCCCGGTTGGGCGATGGCCTCATGATCATAGGCGTTTTCAAACAACCAGCCTGTGTCGTATTCGACACTCTTGCCTTCAGGTGAATAGCTAAGCGTAAGGGTTGAGCCGTCCAGCGTTGCAGATGTGATCACTGTACTGGCTGGAATGTCGCGCAATGCAATCAGGCGCTGGCCATTGTCAGCCGAGCGCGTGGAGGCATCCCAGGCATTATCGCGCAACCAGAGTGCATGAAAGCGTGTCTGAGTAATGCCATCATCAAGCGTCAAATACCGGCCGTCTTTGTTCAGGGTGCATTTCAACATTATCGCGCTGCCTTTGGATTATGGGGCTATTTTGATAAATATCTACGAGTCACGAAAAATGGCAATCACTAATGCGTTTTGCCTCATTGTTGTGATCCGGCAATGAGGCGAAACGCTTTAATCTGCCACTCAACCCCAAAACCCAAAGGCCCCGGACCATGATCCGGGGCCTCGGGCGTCAGATGAGCCAAACCTCATTCCGCCGCATCGGCATAGTCCGACAAGGGTGGGCAAGAACAGATCAAGTGGCGGTCACCATACACATTGTCCACCCGATTGACCGGTGGCCAGTATTTATCAACCCTAAAAGCGCCGGGCGGATAACAACCCATCTCGCGGCTGTAAGGCCTGTCCCAATCGCCCACCAGATCTTCCACCGTGTGAGGCGCGTTTTTCAGCGGGTTGTTTTCCGCGTCAATCCGGCCCTCTTCGATGTCGCGAATTTCCTCGCGGATCGCCAGCATCGCATCGCAAAACCGGTCCAGCTCGGCCTTGGTTTCGGATTCGGTGGGCTCTACCATCAGCGTACCCGCCACCGGCCAGCTCATGGTCGGCGCGTGAAAACCGTTGTCAATCAGGCGCTTGGCAATGTCATCCACCGTCACACCGGCGCTATCCTCAAACGGGCGGGTATCAATGATGCATTCATGCGCCACCCGGCCGCCGGGGCCTTTATAAAGGATGTCAAATGCACCTTTGAGGCGCGCGGCGATATAATTACCATTCAAAATCGCCACTTTTGTCGCCTGCGTCAGCCCCGCGCCGCCCATCATCAGGATATAGGCCCATGAGATCGGCAGGATCGAAGCCGAGCCGAAATTCGCCGCCGCGACCGGCCCCGCGCCCTGCACATCCATCGGATTCCCCGGCAGATGCGGCTGAAGATGCGCCTTGACGCCGATAGGGCCCACGCCGGGGCCGCCGCCGCCATGCGGGATGCAGAAGGTTTTATGCAGGTTGAGATGGCTCACATCGCCGCCAATTTCGCCGGGTTGTGCCAGCCCGATCATGGCATTGAGGTTGGCCCCGTCGATATAGACCTGCCCGCCATGTTGATGGGTGATCTCACAAATCTCGCGCACGGTTTGCTCAAATACACCGTGAGTCGACGGATAGGTGATCATGCAGGCCGCTAACGTATCGCCCGCCGCCTCGGCCTTGGCGCGGAAATCATCCACGTCAATATCGCCGTTTTCGCGCGATTTCACCACCACAACCTTCATCCCCGCCATCTGTGCCGAAGCCGGGTTGGTGCCGTGTGCCGAGGTTGGGATCAGGCAAACCTTGCGCTGATCATCGCCATTGGCGTGGTGATAGCCGGCAATCGCCAGAAGCCCGGCATATTCGCCCTGCGCACCCGAATTGGGCTGCATCGACATGGCGTCATAACCGGTGATCTGGCACAGCTTATCGCAGAGATCCTCAATCAGTTGCGCATATCCCTGCATTTGCTCTTTGGGCGCATGCGGATGTGGCTGGGCAAATTCCGGCCAGGTGATTGGCATCATTTCGGCGGCGGCATTCAGCTTCATGGTGCAGCTCCCCAAAGGGATCATCGCCCGGTCCAGCGCCAGATCACGATCCGACAAGCGACGCATGTAGCGCATCATCTCGGTCTCGGCCCGGTTCATGTGAAACACCGGATGGGTGAGGTATTCGCTTTCACGGGTCATGCCGTCGCCCAGCCGGTATTCCGAGCGGTTGACCTCAACCCCGGTGGTGATGCCAAAGGCGCGCCACAAACGGTAAAGCGTATCGGTGCGGGTGGTTTCATCCAGTGAAATCCCCAGTTTGGTTTTGCCGATCTTGCGCAGATTGATGCGTTGATCCCGCGCGGCCTTGAGGATCACCCCCTGCATCGGGCCGACATCAACGGTGATGGTATCAAAATAATTCTCCGGCTCGATCTTATAGCCCGCCAACTCCAGCCCGCGTGCGGCGCGCACGGTCTTGCGGTGCACTCTTTGCGCAATCGCCTTAAGCCCCTCAGGCCCGTGGAAAACCGCATAAAACCCGGCCATGACCGCCAGCAAGGCTTGCGCGGTACAGACATTCGATGTGGCCTTTTCGCGGCGGATATGCTGTTCGCGGGTTTGCAGGGAAAGCCTATACGCCCGGTTGCCGCGCGCATCGATCGACACGCCCACAATCCGCCCCGGCATGTTGCGCTTATACTGATCCCGGCACGCCAGATATGCCGCGTGCGGCCCGCCATATCCCATCGGCACACCAAACCGCTGGGTCGAACCCACAGCGATATCCGCACCCATGGCTCCGGGCTCTTTCAAAACGGTCAGCGCCAGCGGGTCGGCAATCACGATGCCAATGGCCCCGGCCGCGTGCAGGGCTTCAATAGGGCCGGTGAAATCGCGGATATGGCCATTGGTGCCAGGATACTGAAACACCGCGCCAAACACCTCATCCGGCTTCAGATCACTGTCGGGGTTGCCAACCAACACCTCAATATCCAGCGGCGCACAACGGGTCCGGATCACGGCGATATTCTGCGGGTGACAGTTTTCATCGACGAATACGGCTTTCGACTTGGATTTCGAGATGCGCTCGGCCATTGTCACCGCTTCGGCCGCCGCCGTGGCCTCATCCAGCAACGAGGCATTGGCGATCTCAAGCCCCGTCAGATCACAAACCATGGTCTGGAAATTCAACAGCGCCTCAAGCCGGCCCTGGCTAATCTCAGGCTGATACGGCGTGTATGATGTATACCACGCCGGGTTTTCCAGAATATTGCGCTGAATTGCGGGTGGCGTCACGGTGCCATAATAGCCCTGCCCGATCATCGAGGTGAACACCTTGTTCTTCTTGGCCACCTGACGCATATACCAAAGCAATTCACGCTCAGACATCGGCGCGCCCCAGTCAAGCGGCTCACGTTGCCTGATGGTATCGGGCACCGTCTGATCAATCAGTTGATCAAGACTGTCCACGCCCAGAACCTCAAGCATCCCGGCCATTTCCTCGGCTGAGGGGCCGATATGGCGCCGGTTGGCAAAATCATAGGGCAAATAATCTGTTGGTGCGAAAGGCATCACATTCTCCATCTGATCCACAACAGGACCGGCCTGACGACACTGGCCCTGCTTTCATTTTTCTACAAATACTCCCGCCGGAGGCGTAAAAATCTTTCAAAGATTTTTGCCAAAACTTTTAAAAAAGTTTTGCGCCCGGCGCTCAACCGATAAACTTGTTATAAGCTGCCTCATCCATGTAATCGTCCATCTGGGACAGATCACTGGCCTTCAGCTTGAAGAACCACGCATCGCCTTGTGGATCATCATTCACCTTGCCCGGCTCATCGGCCAGTATATCATTGACCTCAACCACTTCGCCATCAATCGGCGCCAGAATATCGCTGGCGGCCTTGACGCTCTCAATGACCACGACATCATCATCCTTGGTCACCTCATCGCCGACCTCGGGCAGTTCAACAAACACCACATCGCCCAACTGTTCAGCGGCATGTGTGGTGATACCCACAACCACAACATCGTCTTCTACACGCAGCCATTCATGCTCTTCTGTAAATTTCATCTGGTTTCTCCCTTGCTACTGTTATCGTTTGAAATTCGCCGGGGTGAAGGGCATATCGGCAACTGTAACCGGCTGCCGTTTTCCCCGCACCTCACCGTATAGTTTCGTGCCCACCTCAGCGAGGCTTTTGGGCACGTATCCCATCGCCATCGGGCCTTCGATTGTCGGGCCATATGCGCCTGAGGTAACATGGCCAACGGCTTTGCCGCCCTCCGCATCGGTAAAAATCTCGGTACCGTCGCGCATCGGCGCGCGGCCTTCCGGCCTGAGGCCAACCCGGGTTCTGGCTGCGCCATTTTCCAACTCATTCAATATGCGTCCGGCACCGGGAAAACCGCCCTCACGCTCGCCGCCGGAACGGCGCACTTTCTGAATCGCCCATGTCAAAGACGCCTCAACCGGCGACGTGACTTCATCAATGTCATTGCCATAAAGGCACAATCCCGCTTCCAGCCGCAGGCTGTCACGCGCGCCAAGGCCGATGGGCTCAACATCGCCATGCGCCAAAAGCGCCCGCGCCAATGCCTCGGCCTGATCATTGCTTACGGAAATTTCATAGCCATCCTCGCCGGTATAGCCCGAGCGCGAGACCCAAAGCTTGCCAAAATCCGAGGCGAAAATACCCACATCCATGAACCGCATCGCGGCCACGCCGGGCACCATTGCCTCAAGCACAGCTTCCGACGCGGGGCCTTGCAGCGCCAAGAGGGCACGATCGGTTATTTCCTCAACTTCACAACCCGCAAGCCCGGCCTTCATATGGGCGATATCGCCCCCCTTGCAGGCGGCATTGACCACCACAAACATATGATCGCCGCGATTGGCCAGCATCAGATCATCCATGATGCCCCCCGCCTCATTGGTGAAAAACCCGTAGCGCTGACGGTTTTCCCCTAGGCCCAGCAGGTTCACCGGTACAAGGCTTTCCATCGCTTGTGCTGCGGCCTCAAAGCCGCCTTTCGCGCGGATAATCACCTGCCCCATGTGGCTGACATCAAACACCCCGGCACGGGCGCGGGTATGCAGATGCTCTTTCATCACGCCCAGAGGATATTGCACCGGCATCTCGAAGCCCGCGAATGGCACCATTTTACCGCCCAGCTCCTTGTGCAGGGCATTCAGCGGGGTCACATGCAAATCGCTCATCTCACTTCTCCCAAATCAAAGACCGGTAAAATCAGATGATCATTCCGGCACCGTTCCGGCAAGCGCAAAATGCGCGGCCTGTGGTGCCCCCTCTGTCAGTTTGCCTGAGATCGCTATCCCTTCGGCGCCCCGGTCAAAGCCGGGAACTCTCCAGAGTTGTCGTAACCGGATCGGTCCTTGTTGCCTGAGAGTTTCCGGGGCGGTTGCTCCTTCGGCACCGGCGTGGCCGGTTCTCCCAATCCAATTTAGTGTGCGATAGTATACGGCGCGATTCGGATCAAGCCTCTATTACGCATTCAACCGGCAAAAACGCCGCGGCCAGCGCCGCGTTATCACACATCGCCGCCTTTAGCGTGATCTTATCAAGATGGGCATAGAACGCCTCGGCGGCATCGGCGAGCGCCGTTTTCAGGCTGCAAATATTCACCAGCGAACATGAATTATCCGCATCCGCAAAACATTCTGCCGGCAGTGCGCTTACTTCAACCTGCCGTATCACCCGGCCTATGGATATGTCCTGCGCCGGATGTGCCAGCGTAATACCGCCATTGCGGCCACGATGGGTTGTCAGAAATTCAAGCTGTGCCAGTTGATTGATCACCTGCGCCAGATGGCTTTCGGATATATCACAGCGTTTGGCGATCTCGGATTTTGTCACCAGCCGCCCTTGATTGGCACTGCAATACATCAGCACCCGAATGGCAATGCTGGTTCGTTTTGTAATCCGCAAAGGCCTGCCTCCCAGGATTGCTTGAATTTTCCCATTCTGCCTGCAAAAAGGAATGCGGCATTTGATTCAGATCAAGGGGCGGGGCAATAACATATAAATCTCATGCATATTTCTTTGGCTATGGCAGCCTTGTGAACCGCAACACCCATGAATTTGAGGGCGCGCAGACCGCCACGCTCAAAGGCTGGCGGCGCATTTGGCGGCACACAAATCTGCGCAAACTGGCTTATCTGACCGTGATCCCGGATGAGCAGGGCATCATCGACGGGCTGATTGCCCCGGTGCCCGGTGATGACTGGGCAGCACTTGATCTGCGTGAGGCCGCCTATGACAGGCTGCCCGCCGCGCATCTGATCAGCCATGATCTGGATCACCAGCCCGAGATTGCCGTCTATGCCATTCCCGACGGCAGGCACGTGGCCCCAAGCGCGGAGCACCCGGTCTTGCTGAGCTATATTGATGTGGTCACCCAGGGCTATCTGCGTGAGTTTGGCGAGGAAGGCGCGGCCCGGTTTTTCATCACCACCGGGGGCTGGGATATGCCGGTTCTGGATGATCGCGCCGCGCCGGTTTACCCCCGGCATCAAAGCCTGAGCCATGCGGAAACAGCCTTTGTCGATGATCAGTTAAGTGCTTTATCCGTTGCAATCATGCAGCCCCCCAGGGGCAGTAGCTGGACATGATCCGACTGTTGACAAAACCATTCAGCAGGCTGTCTTTATCTGATAGCCAGTGGCATGTAATGTCCGGGCCAGTCCGGCCCCAAAAAACGAGCCTTCAATGCCCCAAACCGCCGCCCAAACCGCCGCCCATTCCGCCACGCGAAACATCGCGCTTTACCCGTGGTTCAAATTCTTGAGAAGCCTCACCTTCTGGCAGGCGATCTGGTTTCTTTTCTTTCAGGACCGGCTTACAGCGGCCGACGCGATCATGCTTTATGCCATCTATGACATCGGCACGATCGTGCTTGAGGTGCCCTCGGGCTATATGTCTGATCGTTTTGGCCGCCGGGTCACGCTGATTTTCTCGGCCTGCTCAGGGCTTGCGGGGGCCATATTCCTGGCGATGGGGGATAGCTTTGCGGCCTTTGCCATGGCGCAGGTCTGCCTTGGGGCCAGCACCGCTTTTGCCTCGGGCACCGATAGCGCGCTTTTGTACGAATCCCTCAATGCCGCCGGGCGCGAAGAGGAGATCGAAGCGCAGGAGCTGAAAGCCTGGCGGTTTTCCTTCATCGCGCTGGCGCTGTCGGCCGTTCTTGGCGGGGCGGGGTACGGGGTGGATCATTTGCTGCCGTTTTATGCGGGCAGTGCGGCGTTTGCCTGTGCTCTGGCCGTGACTTTCAGCTTCAGATCGCTGCCGCGCCGGACGATAACAGCCCCCGAAGGGGCCGAGATCCTGCGCCTCGCCTCATTGAAAACCGCCTTCGGAATACCGGTTCTGAACTGGCTTTTCGGCCTTGGCATCCTGATGTACATGTTCAGCCATGTCCTCTATGTATTTGGCCAGCCTTTCATCCTTCAGGCCCTCTCGGATACCGGATTTCGCGGCGATGCGCCGCTTGTCAGCGGCCTTGTCACCGCCACGATGATGGGGCTTTCGGTGGCGGTATCGCTTTATGCCCCCGCGCTGCGAAATCTGCTTGGCCTCAGCAAAGTCCTGCTTTTGGCCTTTGCATTGCAAATCATGCTGAGTGCGGTGCTGTCGCTTACCGGGCAGGCCATTGTCATCGCCATTCTTTTCCTGCGAATGATCCCGGATGCGCTGTCAAAGCCATTCATCATTGCCCGGATACAGCCGCTTTTGAACGACGAGGCCCGCGCCACTTATATCTCATTGCAAAGCTTTTGCGGGCGTCTGCTTTTTGCCGGGGCGCTGTTTTTCACATCGCGCTTTGCCTCTGACACAGGCACCATGCCCGCTGCTGAAATTCAGCAGATATTGGGGTGGTATGCGCTGGCCGGTCTGGCCTGTCTGATTATTCTGGCCCTGACCGCCCCGCGCCTGAAAATTGACAATGGCACGCCTAACCGCGGGCTTTGATCACCTGCAAAAGCGGCAGCACCCGGCTCATGTCAGGCCCGTGTTCCTGCCCGGTCAATGCTTTTCTGAGCGGCATGAAAAGCTCCCTGCCCTTGCGCCCGGTGGCCTGCTTGACGGCCGTTGTCCACGCGCCCCAGCTCTCGCCATCCAGCGGCCCCTCGGGCAACAACGCCATGGCTTGCGCCACAAATTCCGCATCCTCGGCGTCAATCACCGGATCGGCCCCGTCGCGGAAGATTTTCCACCAGCCCGCGAGGTCATCAAGCGTGGTGATATTGCTGCGCGTGGTCTCCCAAAACTCGGCGGCCAGTTCCTTGGGCACACCAAGCCCGGCAATCCTGTCGGCAACCGCCTCAAGCGGCAGGGCTTGCAGGTAATGCGCCGTGAGCGGGAACAGGTCAGCCACATCAAATTTGGTAGGAGCAGCGCCGAAATGCCCGATCTCAAAGCCCGCGATCAGCTCGGCCATATTCGTGCGCAGCTCAACCGGATCGGATGACCCAAGCCGCGCCATCAGGCTCAGAAGCGCCATCGGCTCGACCCCCTGTTCGCGCAGATCGCGCAATGACAGCGTGCCAAGGCGCTTGGACAGGCTTTCGCCCTGCGGCCCGGTGAGCAGGGAGTGATGGGCAAATTCCGGCATCTTGCCGCCCAGCGCCTTGATGATCTGAATTTGCGTGGCGGTGTTGGTCACATGATCGGCGCCGCGCACCACATGGGTCACGCCCATATCGGTATCATCCACCACCGAGGCCAGCGTATATAATACCTGCCCGTCGCCGCGGATCAGCACCGGATCAGACACGCTTGCCGTATCTATTGATATATCGCCGTGAATGCCGTCATGCCATTCGGTGCGCGTTTGATCGAGCTTGAAGCGCCACACGCCATTGCCCCGCTCGGCGCGCAGTCTATCCTTCTCAGCCTCATCAAGCGCCAGTGCGGCGCGGTCATAAACCGGCGGATTGCCCATATTGAGCTGTTTCTTGCGCTTGAGATCCAGCTCAACCGGGGTCTCGAACGCCTCGTAAAACCGGCCCATCATGCGCAGATCTTTCGCCGCATCGGCATAGCGGTCCAGCCGCTCGGATTGCCGCTCAACCCGGTCCCAATACAGGCCCAGCCATTCCAGATCCTGCTTGATCGCATCGACATATTCTTCTTTCGAGCGTTCCGGATCGGTATCATCAATCCGCAGGATGAACGTGCCGCCGTCACGGGCCGCAATCAGATAATTCATCAACGCTGTGCGCAGATTGCCCACATGGATATAACCGGTGGGCGATGGGGCAAAACGGGTGGTGGTCATGGCTGTCTCCTCAAATCACTCGCGGATTTGTCACAGCCATGCGCGATTGTCCAGAATACAACCCCCGCAACGGGCCTGACCCAAGGCCTTTTCCTCAGGTCACTTTCGCGTGAAAGCCTCGCCAGATACCAGACCGCGCGCTAACATGGGCCATCACCTGAACGGAGAAAACCCATGTTCACGCCCCATTTTACCCGCCGCCGCCTGTTGCAAACCGCCGTCGCCCTGCCGGTTGCAATGACCACTCCGGCGCTGGCCGCGGCACCGATGCTGGGGGTGTCGAATATCACCCATAACCGTTTCATGCTGGGCGCGTTCGAGGTCACAACCCTGCTGGCCGCCACCCGGATGCTGGATGAGCCGCATAAAATCTTTGGCACCAACATCAGCAATGAAGAATTTTCCGAGGCCTCCCGGCAGGCGAATATCCCGGCGGACAAGGTAAAATTCTTCTTCACGCCGACACTGGTCAATACCGGGAAGGAGCTGGTGCTGTTCGATACCGGGCTTGACCCGAAAGGCATAACCCAGGCGCTTGCAGATGCCGGTTATTCGCCCGATCAGGTGGATCTGGTGGTGATCACCCATATGCATCCCGATCACATTGGCGGGCTGATTTCATCGGATGCGCCCACCTTCCCCAATGCCCGATATATAACCGGCGAAGTGGAATTTGATAGCTGGGCCAAACAAGGCAACAACACATTCGAGGCCAAAATGCGCCCGCTTGCCGGGCAAACCACCATGATCAAGCCAAACAGCAGCGTTCTGCCGGGGATCTCGCCATTTGACGCCCCCGGCCATACCCCCGGACATATGGCCTATATGCTGGAAAGCAACGGCCAGAGGTTATTGCTGGGCGCGGATTTTGCCAATCATTATGTCTGGTCGCTGGCGCATCCCAAATGGGAGGTGCGGTTTGACATGGATAAACAGCAGGCCGCCGCCACGCGCGGGCGGATGCTGGATATGCTGGCGGCGGATAAAATCCCCTTCATCGGCTATCACATGCCCTGGCCCGCGCTGGGATATGTTGAGGCCCGTGGCGATGGCTATGCCTATGTGCCTGAAAGCTATCAGTTGCACATGTGAGCCATGATCCTAAACCTTCCCGGCTTTTTTGAGTGTCTCCCAGGCAAAGCGCACAAATTCGGTACGAAAGGAATGCCCGCCGCTGAACAGGCAGAAATCCAGAATCTCACCCTCGGGGTTTTTGCTGTTGGTGCAGCTTAGCCTGCCCTGTCTGGATTCTTTCTGACCCCTGAAATGGCCAAAATTCCGATACATATCAAGCACCTCAAATACATCCCCCTGGCGTGTCGCAGCAATGCGGCGCCCTTCCAGAGGCACGGTTTTATCTGCGTCTCCATGGATATGCACCACATTCGCCACCGGCTCGGCGCAAGATTTCGGCGGCCCTTTCCAGAAGGTGCCCGACATCGGCGCAAATCCGGCAAACCGGTCGGGCATGGCGCAGGCCAGGTTCCACACCAGCATGCCACCGGCAGAAAATCCTGTGGCCATGATACGCGCCTCATCCACCCTGAACCGCCGGGACACATCCCTCAGCACCGCATCGACGTATTTGTATTCAACCGAGCCATCAGCCCGCCCGTCATGCGGCGAATTTGGCAAAACCCAATCGCGATCACCCGCATTCAGAGCAATCAGCGCCAGCCCCATATCCGAGGCCAGCCGGCGCAGGGATTTGTTGCGCATCACGCCACTGGCCGAGCCGCGATAGCCATGGGCATATACAATCGCCCCCACCGGGGTTGCGCCATCATAGCCCTCGGGCATGGCAATCCGGTAATCCCGGCTGCCGACCCTGCAATCGCTATCTGCACCACAGGCCAGCGCCGGTGAGGCAATGAAAAAGCTTGCAGCGGCAAGTAAAACGGCCAATCGCATGGGATTATCCTGATTTTTGAAACATATCATGAATCTGCATCATTTGGCACCCGACTCAAGTCACATCCCCGTGCGGTGGCGGAAATATGCACTTTGGATTCATCAATCAGACCTGCCCACTGTCATCACGCCACCGGTTCACAATCGGATAGCGCCGGTCGAGCCAGAAGGCGCGTTTGCTCAGGCGCGTGCCCGGGGCCGACTGAAAGCGTTTGTATTCGCTGATATAAAGCAGGTGTTCGACCTGTTTGGCGTCTCTCAGGTCAAAGCCCGCCGCCACGCAATCCTTGATCGAGCCATCCTGATCAACCAGAATATGCAAGATCCCGTCGAGCACCGGATAATCCGGCAGTAAATCACTGTCTTTCTGATCGGCGCGCAGCTCGGCCGTGGGCGGCTTTGAGATCACGTTATCCGGGATCACCGCGCCCGCAGGCCCCATCATCCAGCTTCGGTGATTGGCATTGCGCCAGCGGCAGATCTCGAAAACCCGTGTTTTATACATGTCCTTGATCGGGTTATAGCCGCCCGCCATATCGCCATAGATGGTGGCATAGCCCACGGCTATTTCGGATTTATTGCCGGTGGTCAGCAGCATTTCGCCAAACTTGTTGGACAAGGCCATCAGCAAAAGCCCGCGCAGGCGCGATTGGATGTTTTCCTCGGCCACGCCTTCATCGGTGCCCGCAAACAGGGGGGCCATTGTATGGGTGATCGCCGCGCGCGCCTCGGAAATCGGGATGAAATCATAACGGCAGCCCAGATTTGCCGCCACGGCCCTGGCATCCTCCAGTGACGCCGGTGAGGTATATTCCGAGGGCAGCATGACGCAGCGCACATTCTCAGGCCCCAGCGCATCCGCCGCTATGGTGGCCACAATCGCCGAATCAACCCCACCGGACAGGCCCAGAAGCACATGTGAAAACCCGGTTTTGGCCAGATAATCGCGCAAGGACAGCACCATGGCATGATAATCCTGCTCATATGCGTCGGGCAATGAGGCCAGTGCTCCCGGCTCGGCGCGCCAGCCCTCGGGGCCGCGCAACAGATCAAGATGCGCGATACCCGCCTCAAAGACCGGCATCTGCAACGCCAAAGCGCCGCCTGGATTAAGGGCAAACGTGCCGCCGTCAAACACCTGATCATCCTGCGCGCCGACCAGATTGAGATAGATCAGCGGCAGGCCGGTTTCCACCACCCGCGCCACCATCAGATTTTGCCGAACTTCCATCTTGTTGCGGTAATAGGGCGAGCCATTGGGCACCAGCAGAAATTCCGCGCCGGTCTCGGCATGGGTCTCGGCCACATCCTCAAACCAGGCGTCCTCGCAAATCGGGCTGCCGATGCGCACGCCGTCCACCGCATAAGGCCCGCCCATATCGGCCGCCTGATAAAGCCGCTCCTCATCAAACACGGTTTCATTGGGCAGATGATGCTTCAGCACGGTTGAGCGCACTTGCCCGCCCTTGAGGATGTAATAGGCGTTATACAGCCCCGCGCCCTCAAGTGCCGGGCCGCCGATGGCAAGCGCAGGCCCATCGGCACAGTCAAGCGCCAGCCGTTCAATCATTGCTATCGCTGCCTGATGAAAAGCCGGCTTCATCACCAGATCCTGGGTGTTGTAGCCGGTGATGAACATCTCGGGCAGGGCCACCATATTGGCCCCGGCCGCGCGGCCCGCTTCCCAGGCCTTGCGCGCCAATGCGGCATTGCCTGAAAGATCGCCCATCGTCGGGTTGAGCTGCGCCAGTGTCAGACGAAACCGGTTGATCATCTTTGGGTGCCTCACATCAGAATTCCCGCCAGATTTAACAGATCAGGGGCCAAGGGAAAGGCGATTTGAGCAAAATACACGAAAACACGTTGTCACGCGGCTCTGTGTCTACTAAATTCCCCTCACAGGCAGGGGAAGCCAAGGGAACTGAGGCAAGTATGTTGTATAAATTTAGAAAAATGATTTTCCTGAGTGCGGTGCTGACCGCGTCAACAGCCGCCATGGCGCAGGAAACCACCGTTGAAACCAAGCAGTATGACGATGGCGGCGTCTATGAAGGCACGTTCAGGAATGGCCTGCAGGATGGCACCGGCAAATATACCCTGCCCAATGGCTATGAATATGTCGGCGAGTGGGTTCAGGGCGAGATCAAGGGCAAAGGCGTGGCCCGCTTCCCCAACGGATCGGTTTATGAAGGTGAATTCGCCAAGGGCAAGCCCAATGGCGTTGGCAAGATCGTGTTTGCCGATGGCGGCACCTATGAGGGCGATTGGACCGATGGCAAGATCACCGGCAGCGGCGTGGCTGTTTATGCCAATGGCGTGCGCTATGAGGGTGAATTTCTGAATGCGGTGCATAGTGGCCGCGGCGTTATGACCAGCCCGGGCGGATATGTCTATGAGGGTGATTGGGTGAATGGGGTGAAAGATGGCTCTGCCAAAATCACCTATCCCGATGGCGGCATTTATCAAGGCACCGTCAGGAATGGGGCCCGCGAAGGCGAAGGCACCCTGACAATGCCGGATGGGTTGATTTATACCGGCCTGTGGAAAGACGGCCAGATCAACGGCACCGGCAAGCTCACACAATCTAATGGCGATGTCTATGAAGGGGCATTGGCCAACGGCCGCCGCGAAGGCAAAGGCAAAGTTACCTATGGTAATGGCGACGTTTATGAGGGCGATTTCGCAGATGACCGCCGCCATGGCCAGGGCATATTCACCGGTTCAGACGGCTATCGTTATGAGGGCACGTGGGTGGCTGGCAAAATATCCGGGCAGGGCAGTGTGACCTATCCTGATGGCTCGGTCTATGTGGGAGAATTTCGCGATGATCTGGCCAATGGCCAGGGCAAGATCACCTATCCCGATGGCTCTGCCTATGAAGGCGAATGGGCCGGTGGTGTCATCGACGGGGAAGGCAAAGCCACCTATCCCAACGGGCTGACCTATGAGGGCGGGTTCAAAAACGCCAAGAATCACGGCACCGGTGTGATGACATATGCGGATGGCTATCGCTATGAAGGCGAATGGGAAAATGGCCAACGCGATGGCAAGGGCACGGCCACCTATCCCGATGGCACTGTCTATTCCGGCCTGTTCAAGGAGGGTCAGCGCCACGGGTTGGGCAAGATCACAATGCCCGACGGATTCAGATATACCGGTGAGTGGCAAAACGGCGAGATCAGCGGCTATGGCAAGGCCACCTATATAAATGGGGATGTCTATGAGGGCGAGTTCAGCAATGGCAAACGCCAGGGACAGGGCATCATGCGCTATGCCACCGGACAAGAGATCAGCGGCGAATGGGAAGATGGGGCTTTGGCAAACCAGAATGAGACCTCAGGTGCCAGTGATTGATCAAATCTGTGCAGCAAAAGTCTTATAATAAGACTTTTGACAAGAAAATTACTTAATTTTCTTGGTGCTCCAATACTGCGTGATCTCAAGATTTTCAACACATCCGCTGTTTCAAATACGGGGCAAGTCTTTAAATTCAGGCTTTTCTTTTGCTAATCACCGGCCTATGATGCCAGCCATGATGACAAGCGGGCATATCACCAAAACATCACGTCGTATTCCCGGCGCGGTTCTTGCTGCCCTGCTGCTCCTAAGCCGCCTCTGAGCGTGCCCTGATTGGCGCGACCGCTCAGAGGAGGCCTGATTTGCGCCAGATCACATCATCTTAGGACATCATTCATCATGCAATTCATACAATCGGCCTGTAAGCTGGTCTCATATTGCATGTATCAGATGCCCAAGCCTGCCAGTAAAAATATCTGAACAAGGATCAGATGCCATGACCGACCAAAGCAAAAACCGCGTTTATATTTTTGACACCACTTTGCGCGACGGCGAGCAAAGCCCCGGCGCCACCATGACCCATGCCGAAAAACTTGAAATTGCCGGGCTTCTGGATGAGATGGGCGTCGATATCATCGAGGCCGGTTTCCCGATTGCCTCGGAGGGCGATTTCAAAGCCGTCAGCGAGATTTCCCGACAGGCGCAAAACAGCGTGATCTGTGGCCTCGCGCGGGCCAATTTCAAGGATATTGACCGCTGCTGGGAGGCAGTAAAACACGCTGCACGCCCGCGCATTCACACCTTTATCGGCACCTCGCCGCTGCACCGCGCCATTCCAAATCTGAACAAGGATGAAATGGCCGAACGCATCCATGATACCGTGACCCACGCGCGCAACCTGTGTGACAATGTGCAATGGTCACCGATGGATGCCACCCGCACCGAATGGGATTACCTCTGCCGTACGGTTGAAATTGCCATCAAGGCCGGGGCCACCACCATCAACATCCCCGATACGGTTGGCTATACCGCGCCGGTGGAATCCGCCGATCTGATCCGACGTCTGATCGAAGAAGTGCCCGGCGCGGATGAGATCATCTTTGCCACCCATTGCCACAATGATCTGGGCATGGCCACGGCCAATGCCCTGGCCGCCGTCGATGGCGGCGCGCGCCAGATCGAGTGCACCATCAACGGCCTGGGTGAACGCGCCGGCAATACCGCACTGGAAGAGGTGGTGATGGCGATGAAAGTGCGCGGCGATATCATGCCCTATGAAACCCGGATCGACACCACCAGGATCATGAACCTCTCGCGCCGGGTGGCCTCTGTTTCGGGCTTCCCGGTGCAGTTCAACAAAGCGATTGTCGGCAAAAACGCCTTTGCCCACGAGTCAGGCATCCATCAGGACGGCATGCTGAAAAATGCCGAGACGTTTGAGATCATGCGGCCCGAGGATGTGGGCCTCTCGGAAACCAATATCGTCATGGGCAAACACTCGGGCCGCGCCGCCTTGCGCTCAAAACTCAGCGATCTGGGATATGATCTGGCCGATAATCAGCTCAAGGACGTGTTTGTGCGCTTCAAGGAACTGGCCGACCGCAAGAAGGAAGTTTACGACGATGATCTGATTGCCCTGATGCATGGCGGCACAGACGATGAAAGCAATCGCTTGCAGATCAAACATCTGAGCGTCATCTGTGGCACGGACGGGCCACAAAAGGCCACCCTGACCATGGTCATTGACGGTGACGAGCAGTCAACCGAAGCCACCGGAGACGGCCCGGTGGATGCCACGTTCAATGCGGTGAAAAACCTCTTTCCGCATGAGGCGCAGTTGCAGCTTTATCAGGTGCATGCGGTGACCGAAGGCACCGATGCGCAGGCCACGGTTTCTGTGCGGATGGAGGAAGATGGCCGCATCGTTACCGGGCAATCGGCCGATACCGATACGGTTGTGGCCTCGGCCAAGGCCTATGTTCATGCGCTCAACCGTCTTTTGGTGCGGCGCGGTAAAACCGGAACGGATCAGCGGGAAGTCTCGTATAAGGATGTCTCGTAGCTGCTCATCAGCCCCTTACGTGTCTGCCTCGCTTTACACGCAAGGGTTACCATCCCCACCCTTTAGGCATCGAGTTGAAGATATTCTCAATTTATGGTTGAGTTTACCCAAACTTCCACTTCAAAGGGGAAAAACAAATGGCACAGCTACCTCATGGTGGGCATCACCTTGGCCGCATACATCGGCGCAATAACGACAATAAATTTTATTGCCATTTCACAGGTTTTCTTGAAGGCATCATTGCGAGTGGCTTAATTGAGCAAGGAGAGTATGAACCACTCATCGCCGAATGCATCGAATTTGTTCAACGTGCCTCCGATGGTGACGCAACCGATATCATTGAAGATTTCAAAATAGATGCTTTGGAGTACGAAATGATAAATACAGCTGTAGAAATCAGATTAGAAGCAATTGATAAAACATGCAAAAAGAGCCGCCTGAACAGGTTTCTTGGATTTTGTCGTGGCATAGTGTGCGATGGTGTCATTACCGTTGAGGAAGCAGAAAAAACAGTTCAATTCCTCAATAAAAATGTGGATATGTTAGATGTAGTGGGCGTTCGGCAGATTTATATTTCATGTTGTGATGCTATTTCAGACGGAATAATTGACCCCGGCGAATCACAGGAAATATCAGACGTCATTGGGCATGTGGTTGGGGATTGTTATGGTGACACAGGCTTAGCGCATACTGCCGGAGTGGCTAATTTTTTAGAAACAAAATTGGAAAGCCTCGATACTAATTTTGAAGGCGCAATTATTGTTCTGACAGGCAATTTCAAAACCTACCCACGCCGGTTACTGGAAGAGCAGCTAGCAGGTTTTGGGGCCATCATAGCCCGACACGTATCCGGTAAAACCAATTATGTCATAATTGGAGGAGAAGCGTCCCGCGACTGGATCGAAATGAACAGAGGTACAAAAATCCGCAAAGCGCAGGAGTTGCGCCTCAATTCTGAAAAGCCATTATTTCTTTCTGAAAGCCAGATATTGCGAATGATTGAAAATTAATTGGTTGAATATGTTGACCAACCTGTCTTTTACCCCACCCACTTTCAGCGCCCCACAAACTGCCCGCAGATAACCGTCACCCAGGCAATGGGCGCAAAACCGGCACGGGTAGTACGTGTCGTATCCTGCAACAGCCCCCTGATGTACCTATTTCTGATTATTCATGGGCATGCTTTGCAAGTCATGGACGCCGCCTCAACGCCACCATATTTGAGATGAAAACCGCGCTGACCACCACGGCACCACCGATCAGCGCCCAATGGCCCGGGGCCTCACGGATCACCAGCCAGACAAGCAGCGGCGCGAGGACCGATTCCAGCAAGATCAGCAAGGATACCTCGGGCGAGCTGATGTAACGCGGGCCGAGGGTGAGTAAGCAGGTGGAGACGGCGATAAAGCTGCCATGAGCCAGAAGCAGCGGATATTGCAGGGTAAAGGCGGCCACAGGTGCGGCAAAGGGCAGCATCAGCAAAGCCGCGCCAAGATAGGCGATGGGAATGGCCGGTATCATCGACGTGGCTTTGAGCTTGCGCACCATTGTAAGGGCTGCGGCATAGGCGGCAGAGACATAAAGCGCCATCAGATCGCCCTGCCAGGACGCAACAGAAGAACCGCCAGAGCCATAAGCGATGATGCCAAGGCCCGGCAACACGGCACACATGGTCCAGACAACGCGGCGGCGCACCGGTACGCCCAGAAATATCCAGCTGAAAAGTGCTGCAAAGATCGGGATCGAGGCGAAGATAAACACCACATTGGCCACACTTGTATGGGTCACCGCCAGCACGAAACCCGGCGAGGTTGTGGCCATCAGGACAATATAGATCGCCCCCGGCCAGCCGGTACGCAGCGAAGCCAGAATGCTGCCCATGCCTTGCACGGCCAGTATTGCGAGCAAGACCAGCAAACCCGAGGTCAGGCTGCGCCAGAAAGTTGTTGTGAATGGGTCGGCGGTGATCAGCCGCACAAAAAGCGCATCGGGCACCACAAAAAACACCCCCAATGTGGTAATCAGCAATCCTTTGGCGTGGTCGTTCACCCGCTCAGTCTCACAAGGCTGCCTGCCAGTCGCGGATCATATCAAGCGGCCATAAAAGCATGATCACATTAAGCGCCAGCCCATCGCGGATGATCATTATCGTCAGCGCTTCAAAGCCGATGACGATGGCCACGCTGAGCCAGACCGGCAGCACCCGCGCGAGCATGAACCCCAGCACCATGGTCAGCATATCCATCAGCGAATTCAGCACTGAATCGCCGTAATACTGCAATGAGATGGTCACTGCGCGGTAATGCTCGATCACGGCGGGGGTATTTTCGGCGACCTCCCAGGCGGCCTCAGCTACAGTGGCGATCAATAGCCGCCAGCCAAAACGCACCCGCCGCGCCACCAGCCACAGAATGGCAAAGAAGATGAAGCCATGCAGCAGATGGCTGGGCGTGTACCAATCAAATAGCTGTTGTGAGCCTTCAGAGGTGTTGACCGTGCCCCACAGATCAATATGGCCGCAAGCGCACCACGGCTCGCGCCCCATCAAAAGCAGGATGATAAGCGCCAGAAGGATCACGATGACCGTAAGCAGCGCAGGGGTATGGCTCGTTTTTCTCATCGCACCAATGTGGAGCATATTGTTTTGCCCCTGTCCAGAAATATCAGCCCGCGCGATTTTCCCGCCTGCGGTCTGCCCGCGCCCGATCATCTGCGCCGGTAGCGTGCAGCAGGCCGGCAGCATTGTCATTACCGGCGATAGGACTTAGCATCCGTTCAAGCCTCATCCGTCTGAGGCATAACAGCCAGGGTATGCAAATGAAGATCCTCATCATTGGCGCACGCGGTGCGGTCGGCAACACTGCCGTTGAAGCCCTGTCAGACAGGCATGAAATAATCACCGCCGGGAAAACCAGCGGCGATATCCGGGTTGATCTTGAAGATATATCAAGCATCCGCGCGATGTATGATAAAGCAGGCAGGATAGACGCAATGGTCTGCGCTGTCGGGCACGGGCATTTTGGCCCGGTTGATGAGATGACAACCGAGCAGTTCATGAAAGGGATCAACGGCAAGGTACTGCCGCAGATCAATCTGGTTCTGGCCGGGTTTAAGCATATGAATGATGCCGGTTCTTTCACTTTGACCAGCGGTGTTCTCAACCGGGATCCGATCAAGGGCGGGGCATCGGCCGCTGCCGCAAACGGGGCCATCGACGGCTTTGTCAGAGGCGCGGCTGTCGACATGCCCAGAGACATCCGCATCAACGCGGTAAGCCCGGAAGTGCTTGAAGTTTCGCGGGCAAAATATGACGGCTTTTTTCGCGGCCACAACCACGTTTCAAACGAGGCTGTCGGACGGGCCTATAGCAAAGCCGTGGAAGGCTGTTTGAGCGGGCAGGTCTTTATTGTAGAATAAACCCGGTGGCCCGCACCAGATAAGGAACCGCACCAATGCCCGCGCCTATTAATAAATTCAAATTCGCCCTCCGTGAAGGCATGATGCAATATGGCTGCTGGGCCGGGTTTGCCGATGCCTATGCCACCGAAATGCTGGCCACGGCCGAATTTGACTGGCTGGTGATTGACGGCGAACATGCCCCCAATGATGTGCCCACGATCATGGCGCAGCTTCAGGTGCTGAACGGCAAACACTCGCAGCCGGTGGTGCGCCTGCCCATGGGCGAGACCTGGCTGATCAAACAGGTGCTGGATGCGGGCGCGCAGACATTGCTTATACCATTGGTGGAAAGCGCGGCGCAGGCCCGCGATCTGGTTTCGGCGATGCGCTATCCGCCCGCAGGCATTCGCGGTTCGGGGGCGGCGCTGGCGCGGGCCTCGCGGTTTTCGGGTATTGCCGATTATGTTCCCACCGCCAATGATCAGATGTGCCTGCTGGTGCAGGTGGAAACCTGCGCCGGCATTGAAGCGCTGGATGACATCTTGCAGGTCGAAGGCGTGGACGGCGTGTTCATCGGCCCTTCGGATTTGTCGGCGGATATGGGATTTGCGGGCAACCCTGCCGCGCCGCCCGTGCGCGAGGCGATCCGCGATGCGCTGGCCAAGATTGCGGCCTCGGACAAGGCGGCGGGCATTCTCGCGGTAGACCCGGACGTAGCACGGGAATACCGCGATTGGGGCGCGCAGTTTCTGGCGGTGGGGATTGATGTGCTGATGCTTGTGAGCACCGCGCGCGCAACCATGGCGCGCTGGCGGGATGGGGGCTGAAGCGGGCGCGGGCGGCGCTGCAGGGAAACCTTGATATAATGCACATTATAATATATATTATATTGCACATTACAGGAGATATTCCATGAAACGCCTGCATACCAATCAGATCTGCACCATGACCGAGCTGCGCGAGCCACAAAAAGTGTTTGATCAGGCCGGGGGCAAGCCGGTGGCGATCATGAAAAACTCAAAATGCATCGGCTATCTGGTGCCCGAAGATGCCATTCTTCAGGGCGCACCGCGATATGCCTCGATGGATGAGGTGATAGCCGCGGTTGATGCGACCCGTGCACAGACACAGCCGGTACTTGATTACCTCAAAGATAAATGAGTTTTCTGCTTTTGACGGCCGGGCAGGTTGAGGCCCTGCATGATATGGTTCTCAACCCCGGTGAGCTGTCCGGGCGTGCGCGTGATAAATCCCTTGAGGGCGCGCTTGCCCGTGTGGATAACCGGCTGCTTTACGGCATGATCGAGGATGTGTTTGATCTGGCGGCGGCCTATGCCACGGCCATTGCCACCGGGCATTGCTTTAACGATGCCAACAAGCGCACCGCTTACCGAGCGATGATTGTTTGTTTTAAGTTGAATGGGGTAGCCATTGCCCATGAGACGGATGCAATGGGTGATATGATCATCCGTCTGGCACAAGGTTTGATCGAGGCGGATGAGATGGCCGCGTGGCTGCGGGGGAAAGCACAATTTCGAAAAACCTGCTAATTGTTTAAAACAACTGCGCCCCACATAGTTCAATAACAACAAGATAGGCCATATCATAGCCGACATTCTCCGCAACGCCACTGAACTAAATTCTGGTCGCAACCTGACATTTTCCGCGCCTACCGCCGTACCCCCGCTTGCTTGTATATTCCTTCCTGCGAAATGAAGTGCTTTGGCTTCAAAATATACAATTTACGTACACTAAGAATTTCTTTGTACTATATTACTTGTACACGATATGTACATAAGATATATATGTACACGAATCATATGGAGATGAAATATGAAAAATAGCGCCGCAATACATAGCGCTCTCGCTGAAATCGAAGGGCATATGGCTAACCCACCTGCAACTAGCAGGATAATCAAAATCGAGCCGGAGTCAGCGCAGAAACTGCTTGGGGAAAGAAATAAGGGTAATCGCCCACCCAAACCCAACAAAGTACAACAATTTGCAAAGGACATGACCAACGAACGTTGGGGGCTGACCGGGGATACAATTAAATTTGGGGCGGATGGCAGACTTCTCGATGGGCAAAATCGTCTCGCGGCTTGTGTTAGGGCTAATCATTCCTTCACCACACACGTTGTTTTTGATATTGATCCAAAATTATTTGGGCGAATGGACATAGGAAAACCAAGAAACGCAGCCGATGTCTTGCATATAGCCGGTTACAAATACGCATCTACATTAGCATCAGCACTTCGGTGGGCTTATCTATTGGACACCAATCCCTACAATAGAGAAACACTTCAGCCGGAGTTCGTTTTAAAATTGGCAAGAGATGACTTTCCAGAAATTGAAGAGTTCATAAAAGCCGGACGTGATGTTAATCGTCAATTTGGACATCCAGCTGGCCAATCGGCAGCCCTTATTTACAATTTTAATAAATCAGACCACGAAAAATCTGATGATTTCTTGAATGCTTGGTTGCAAGGAAACAGAAACGGTAAGTACCAAATAATCGATACAATGCAGGCTTTGCTCCATTCGCAAAAAGTCAACAATAACGGACGAATCCATGAGCTAACTCGCGCAGCCATAATTATAAAAGCGTGGAACATATTCAAAGCAGGCCATAAAGGATCGCTTGCACAATTACAAAAATCAATTACCGAAACAATCGAAAGCATTGAATAACAACATATGAAGCAAACAGCCTTCTATCGCCCATTCTCTTGCACAACAACTCGGAACTAATAAGAAATATCCATCCAATGGCAAACCCTCACCCCACCCATTCTTTCCCCGCCAGAACCGCGTCGGCCTCGGCCTGACAGGTTTTGCCGGGGTTCATCAGGTTATGCGGATCGGCCTCGGCCTTGAAGGCCACCTGAACCGCGTCCACCACTTTCATGCCGCCTTCGGCGATGGTGCAGACATGGGCGTCAAACACGCCGCAGCCAAGCGCTTCGAACCGGGCGGATATTTCATAAAGCCGGTCGCGCGTGGTGAATTTCACCAAAGGCAGGGCGAAAATCTGATAATCGCCACGCTCGCGGGCAAATTCATGATGCAGCAGCACCTCATCGCCGAATTCCTCCATGATCACCCTGTCAATCGCGGGCTGGTAGGGCTGTGGATAGGCCACCTGAAGATAGGTCCAGCTACGATCGGATTTGAGCGCCTGCAATGTGGTGTGATTCCACGCGCATTCATAACTGGGCGGCAGATTGGCCGCCTGCAATTCCGCATCCGCCATCAGCAAGGAAAGCGTGCCGCCAAATTCCGGGGCCAGCGATTTGAACGCATCAATGGTTTTGGGGCCGATCATGGCAAATACCGCGTGTTTGTCGGGCGGGAAATAATCCGCCAGAGCGCGGTAGAACTGCGAAAAACGCCTATCCACTGTCGAGATCAGATAGATGTCAAATTCATCGCGGCAGAGCGCCTGACCAAAGCGGATGGTATCGGCATATTCATCAAAGAGGACAATCGCATGCTGCCAGTCAACGCTGGGGCGCAGGGCCAGCTCCAGCTCGGTTATGATGCCGTTGGTGCCGTAGGCATGATGCGCCTTTTGAATATCCGCGCCTTTCAGTGTAATGATCCGGGGGGCCTCTTCCACGGTGACAATCCTCAGCGCCCGCACATTGCCCTCATCGCGCAACACCCCGTGGCGCACCGATCCGATACCGCCCGAGCCGCCCGAGATGAAACCGCCGATCGTGGCCTGGCTGCGGGTTGAGGGCCACATCAGCAATTCCTGCCCGGTCTTGTGCACCTCATTGTCAAGCGCTTCAATCAGTGCCCCGGCCGCAACCCGGACAAAGCCATGGCCGATCTCATGCACCTCTGTCAGCCGCGTCATATCCACGATGATGCCGCCCACCAGCGGCACCGCCTGGCCGTAATTGCCGGTGCCGCCGCCGCGGATTGTCAGCGGCACCCGCCATTTGGCACAGGCCGCGGCGATGGTGATCACCTCGGCCTCGGATTTCGGCACCACCACCAGATCGGCCCAGCATTTTTTAAGCTGTTGATTGAGGATCGGCGAATACCAGAAATAATCGCGCGATTTGAGGCGCACCGTCTGGGGGCTGTCGATAATTTCAATATCGCCCAGATCGGCACGAAAACCCGGCCAGTTTATATCCCTGTTCATCACCCTCTCCTTTTACATCAGATCACGCACCGAAGGCGGCGCGATATTCAGCCATTTGCCGGCGCGGATCACCTGCCGTTCGGGCGCGGGGCTTAGGCTCATCTCGGTACTGCAGCGCGCCGCCATCAGTACCAGATCTGCAGGCGCGCCGGGCCTGATCATGCCCTCCCACTCCAACCCCATGGTTTGGGCGGGGTTGGTGGTAATCATTTGCGGCCAGTCGCGGGCAGGCTCATGCAGATGGCCGATCTGTGCCCCGAGATGCAGCACCGCCAGCGGATCAAAATCACCAAAGGCGCAAAAGCCGTCGCGCACGTTATCCGCGCCCAAAGATACATTTGCCCCGGCCTTGCTCAAGAGTTCAACCGGGGCCATGCCGCGCGAGCCGATGATGCCGCTATTGCTGCGGCCCTGCAGATAGAGATTGGTGCTTGGCAGGGCGACAAAATTGAGGCCCGCCTCACGCGCGCGGGCGATCACCGCGTTGCGGCGCGGGTCTTCATAGCTGTTGAGCGCCACACAATGGCCGCAGAGTATCCGGCCCTTGATTCCCAGTTCAAGCACTACATTCGCTACCGTATGGAGTCCGTCAAGTTCCGGGCTCAGCCCTTCATCCACATGCAGGTCAATATCCCAGCCTTGCGCATCGGCATGGGCCAATACCCTACGTAGGCGTATGGCCATATCAGGCTGATTGAAAAGGAACATGCCAACCCGGCCCTGCCCGGCGGATGTGGCATGGATCATACGGGCCAGCTCGGCGTCATCAAAGCTCAGAATATCGGTAAGCGGCGAGAGTTGCAGATCAATCCGGCCGCGCCATTCCTGCACCATCTCCTGCATCACCGGCCAGACAAAATCCGGCATGGCAGGGCCGATGCCAACATGGCTGCGCAACGCGCGCACGCCGTAAGCATAGGCGGATTTCAGTGAAAACTCGGCGCGCGCATACAGGTTTTCCGGCGTCCAGCTTGCCAGGTTTTCAGCCATCGCGGCAATCGCCTGCGCCAGATCACCGGGGGGGAAATCGGCATAGGCTGCCACATGCGCCTTATCAAGATGGGTATGACAATCCACCAGTGCCGACAGCAAAATCCCCTGCCCCGCATCCACCATTGGCAGCTCACCAAAGGCATGTCTGCCCGCCTCGGCCACGGTTTTGATCTGCCCCTGCCGCACTTCAATATCGCCCAGACACCAGCCATCCCTGCCCGGTTCAAGATCACAAAGCGCCGGGGGGATATGGGCATTACCCAGCACGTAATGCGCCGGATCGGGTGGCGGATTTACCGGAAAGCGCGCCATCTCAGCCACGCCCGCCCGGATCGTATTTCAGCACCTCGCCCAGCATCTCAACAAAGGTGGCGGCCACATGATCAACCGCTGCCTTGCCGGTTTCAGCCGTGGCGCGCGTGGCATCGCCGCAAGCCCCGTTTGCATTGAGATCGCGGGCCTTCCAGCCCAGTTTGCCCCCCGGTCCAAGGCCCAGATGACGGGTTGTCTTGTTCAGGTCCTCAATATGCGAGACATAGTTTTGCGCCTTGTTCATATGGCATTTATCCCGATGAAGATGCAGCATCATCGCGGTTTCCAGCTCGCCCGCGTGGATGCCATAGGTGCTTTCATGCTCAGAAATCAGCCCCTCAGGCAGGCCAAGGCCAAACCAGTTGCATGAGAACGTCAGCAGGCCGTGCTGCACCCGCAGATCGCGCGCTACAATGTCCATCGGCGCCACCTGCCCGCCATGGCTGTTGAAAAAGACCAGACGGCGAATGCCCGATGCGGCGACACAGGCGCCGATCTCCATCCACATGGCAATCAGGGTCTGGGTTGAGAACGAAAGCGAGCCGGCAAAATCCAGATGCTCGGTGCTTTTGCCAATCGGCATATGGGGCAGGAAGAGAACCGGCAGATCACGCGCGGCCAGCAATTCTGCCGCCGCCCGGATCAGCCCGCGATTGATATCGCTATCCACCGACAGTGGCAGATGGGGCCCGTGCTGTTCGGTGGCCCCGATGGGCAGCACCGCCACCGGATCGCGCTTTGCCAGTTCCGCGAGGGCTTCGCTGCTGTGGTTTTCCCAATAGAGATGATCAGTGTGGCCCATGTTCAAACTCCTTGCTGATAACTTTCAGACGCCCGTCAAGATAGCCGCCGGGGGGATCGCCAACATCGCCCAGGTCGCGCAGGTACTGGCCAATTTCATCGCGGTAGACCAGCCCGGTATTTTGTGACGGCAAGGCGCGCAGATCATAGCCCGCAAGATCGCCGGGCACCCCGCCGCAGATCGGCCGGCCATTCCAGCGCTCACCAAAGCCGCCAAGCGCCAGATAGGTGGACATCACCACTTTGAAGCGGCGCTGTTGTAAATCCGCCAGCGGCTGACCAAGGTATTCAATGCCCAAAGCACGGGCCATCCCGGCATTTTCATGCGTTTCTATACGGTAGCGTATGTGATGCGAACAATGCAGAAATCCCCGCGCCAGAAAGCCGCTGCAATCGGTCGTGGCAATCTCTTCCGCGCGCAGGATGCGTTTGGCGTTGGAAGCCAGCATCGCGGCGATTTGTGCGGCATCCATCTCGGCCACGAACACCTCATCGGCATAGGGCATGACATGAAACCAGTCACCGGCATTGAGCACACCCGGCTCCAGCCCCGCCTGCAAGGTGGCCCCGTTCATCAGCGCCAGATCAACCGGGATGCCGCGCAAATCCAGCCGCTCGCAGATCGCATCGCAGATGAAATTCGCCAGCGCGGATTCGCCGCAATAGCGGGCCTGTTGGGCGGATTTATGGCTCAGGGCCTGCGTATGGATATGGGCAATTTTGCGGGTCAGGGCCTGTTCAATCCTGGCGATGATCGGCGCGATATGGGCGGCCTCGAATTCCGTGTCAAAATCGCCCTCAGGGCCGATCTTATGCAGGCAGGCGGATGTCACGGCTTTGCCCGGCTTGATATCAAGGTTGATCTCGCCCAGATAGCGCCCATTGCATTCGGCCTGAAACACCGGGATGCCATCAATGATATTCGATGGCTCAAGCCCCTGTTCATTCAGCTTGGTATGGGTATGCGCGCCCAAAATCATGAGCGGTTTATCGGTGAGGCCTGCCGCCACCCGCGCGAGTGCAAAATCGGCCTCGCCTATATCGCGCACCCCCGCCGCCTTGCCGCTTCGATGCGCGCCATTGCCATAGCCGCAATGCGACAGGATCAGCATCACATCGACCAAAGGCACCATCGCAGGCAGCAGATTTTGCAGCGTCTGAACCGGCGAGGCCACGGCCAGTGTCGGATCATTTTCCTGCCCGACACGGGTTTCCACCGCCGTGGTCAGGCCCAGAAGGCCAACCCGCAAACCACCCATAAGCGCGATGGCCGCGGGGGCATAATCCTGACCGGGCAGAAGATGCGCGGAGGAATGCAGATTGGCGCTGAGAATGGGGAAATTGGCGTCTTGCCGGATGCCTTTGGCCAAAACCGCGCTGCCGCGATCAAATTCATGATTGCCCAGCACACTGGCATCCACGCCGCCCTCGGAATAGGCGCGGTAGCTGGCATCAAGCTGAAAGGCATCCGGGCTCCAGCCCATCAGCTCATCCAGCATGCTGCCGGTGTGATCGTCACCGATCGACAGGAACAGAACCGGATCATTTCCCGCCCGCGCGGCCCGCACATGCCTGACCATCCCGGAAAACCGCGGCGTGCCTTTGGCCTCGCCTGAAAGCTCGGTCAGATGGTTGTGCAGATCGTTGAAATGGAAGATGCGCAGGCGGCCCTCACCGGGCACATCCGGCACTAATTCTGCCCCTTCAATCGCGGCTACAGGCCCGCTGACAGCATCGCCTTGCAGCATAAAAAGCCGGTCAATCCCGCCATTGCGGTTTGGTTGGGATTCTACAAGCCGCATCGGCTTAATGCTCGCGTTTGATGGCGCTTTCGTGCCATTTGTGCAAGAAGAGCCACGACAAAAATGTCATGAACATGAAGATCAGAACCCCGGTGAGCGAGATCAGCAAAATCGCCGCGAACATGCGCGGGATATTGAGCCGGTAACTGGCCTCAAGGATGCGAAATGCCAGGCCCGAGCCCACGCCGCCGGTGCCGGCCACAAACTCGGCCACAATCGCACCAATCAGCGACAGGCCCCCGGCGATCTTCAGCCCCCCAAGGAAATAGGGCAAGGCGGCGGGCAGGCGCAAAAACCGCAGGGTCTGCCAGCGCGATGCGCCATAAAGTGACATCATATCCACCAGATTATGATCGGCGGATTTGAGGCCCAGAGTGGTGTTGGACAGGATCGGAAAAAACGCCACGATCCAGGCACAGATCAGCAGCCCGGCAAATTTGCTGTCGACATAGATGAAGATCAGCGGTGCGATAACGATGATCGGAGTCACCTGCAGGATCACCGCATAGGGAAAGAATGACATCTCGATCCATTTGGATTGCGCGAAGAGTACCGCAAGGCCAACGCCGCCGATTATGGCCACCGCCAGCGCCGAGAATGTGATTGTCAAGGTGGTGCCTAGCGATGACATCAGCAGCGGCCAGTCTTCGATCAGCGCGGCCAGAACAATGCCCGGCCGCGGGATGATATAATGCGGCACCTCGTTGATCACGCAAAACCTGTCCCATGCGAAAATCGTCAGCGCCATCACCAGTATTGGCAGAACCCAGCGGCCAATCTTTTCGTTGCGCACCATGCGGGCCTTGCGCATTTCCACCGGATCAAGCAGGGCGGGGGGGGATTGGATATCAGGCATTACATATGGTCTCCGGCTTTCATCGCGGCGTGCAGGGCCTCGGATGCCTCACGGCAGGTTTCGTTATATTCGGGCGAGCTGCGGTGATCATCGCCGCGGCGCGGATAAGGCGAAGTGACAGCGATATCGGCCACCACCCGGCCGGGGCGGGCGGCCATCACCACGATGCGATTGGAAAGGTAGGCGCTTTCAAACACCGAATGGGTGACGAAAATCACCGTCCAGTTGAATTTCTGCCACAGTTCCAGCAGATCATTGTTGAGCTTGAAGCGGGTGATCTCATCCAGTGCCGCAAAGGGCTCGTCCATCAACAAAAGTTTGGGCCGGGTGATCAGCGCGCGGGCAATCGACACCCGCATTTTCATGCCGCCGGAGAGTTCGCGCGGGTAGGACGTGGCAAAATCCGCAAGGCCAACCATGCCCAGCGCCTCGCTCACCTGCGCGGTTGCGGCTTTGCGGGATGTGCCCTTGAGGCGCAGCGGCAGCCAGACATTTTCAAACACCGTGGCCCATTGCATCAAAGTAGGCTCCTGAAACACGAAAGATATTTCATGATCGGGCCGGCCCAGATGATCCACCCTGGTATCGGGCCATTTCAGGCTGCCGGTGGTCAGATTGCCAAGCCCTGCGATGATTTTCAAAGCGGTTGATTTGCCACAGCCCGACGGCCCCAGCAGGCTGACGAATGAGCCTTGCTCGATATCCATGCTCATGCCCTGAAGCGCGACGGTGCCGTTGGAAAATGTCTTGCCGATGTCTTTCAGCGACAACAGATTGGTATTGCTCATGTATTTCCCTCAATAACAGGGCAAGGGCATTGCGGCCCCCGCCCCTTGTTAGGGTATGCCCGTTGGCGATCAGTTTCCTGTCAGGTTTTTCTTCACGTCAAGGCCCACGCCTTTGTTGATGAAATCAAGCGTGTAGGACGCCTTGTAATCAAGCCCCGGATCCACCACTCCGGCGGCCACCATCTTGTCATAGAAGCTGGTGATGCGCGCATCGGTCATGGCACCAATGCCCAGGGTTTCGCTATCGCCGGAATCGACGATGCCATAATCTTTCATCGCCTTGATCGCATAGGCAATCGCATCATCGGTAAGATCGGGGTTATGTTCCTGGATCAGGGCATTGGCCGCCGTGTTGTCGCCATACATATAAGTGTTCCAGCCGATGATCGACCCATCCACAAAGCACTGCACCTGATCAGGGTGGCTATCAATGGTGTTCTGCATGGTGGCAATCAGGGTGGAATAGGTATCAAAGCCGTAATCCGCCAGCAGGAAGATATTGGGGGTAAACCCGGCCTCGGCCTCGATCACATGCGGCTCGGACGTGACATAGCCCTGCTGGCCGCTTTTCTTATCGGCCAGAAAGGGGGCGGCGCTATAGGTATAGGGCTTGCGCTGTTCATCGCGGAAACCATTGCTGACCATCCAGCGGAAAAACGACTGATAGCCGCCATTGCCGATCAGCAGCGTATCGGCCCCCTTGAGGCTTTCCCAGGTATCAAGCCCCTGCCCCGGATGGGTGAGGATCACCTGTGGTTCCTTCTGGAACATGCTGGCCAGCGCCACCATCGGGATGCCCTCTTTGACCGAGTTGAAGGATTGCAGAAGATTGCCATCCATCAGGTAATCAATCTTGCCGGCCAGCAGCAGCGCGCGGTTGTTGACATTTGGCCCGCCGGGCACAATTTCCACATCCAGTCCGCAAGCGGCATAGGTGCCATCCACCACGGCCTGATAAAACCCGCCATGTTCGGCCTGCGCCACCCAGTTGGTGCCGAATGTGACTTTCTCATTAGCCTCAGCCGATGTGGCCATGGCCATTGCGGCCGCAAGGCCAAGGGCGGTTTTTGCTAGTTTTGTCGTTTTCATAATGCATCTCCCAGATGGTTGAAAATAAATAACTTATTCAGGTCGTCATTCCCGGGCAATTTGAATATTGCCTCTATTTTATGTGCCTTTCAGATTCATCAAGCCAGAATTCACTGGTTCAATCCACATCTGCTGTATTAGCCTGACATGTGCCTATAAGGCGTATATGACAGATCTGTTACAAAGGTTATCCATGCTTACATATCACACTCCCGCTGACATGCCCGCGCCCTTTGCCAATTATTCCCACGCCGTAGAAATACCCCCCGGCGCGCGGTTGATAGTCACATCCGGGCAGTTGGCGATTGATGCGGCGGGCGTGATCCCGATGGGCACCCGCGCCCAGGCCGAGCTTTGTTTTGACAATATCGAAAAGATTTTGAAGGCCGGCGATATGACGATGGAGGATGTGGTGCGCGTCAATGCCTATGTCACCGGGCGCGAACATATGGCCCCCTATATGGCCGCCCGTGATGCACGTTTCAGCGGCGCACCACCGGCCTCGACCCTGATGATCGTCGGCGGCTTTACCCGCGCCGAATTCACCGTCGAGATCGAGGTTATCGCGGCGAAATAGCATCATAGCTGCCCCATCTTGCGTTCCACCCGGTCCAGAAATTTCCGGCGTTTGGCGTCATCAATGACGTTCATTTCATAAAGCTGCATCCAGATGGATTTGCAGCGCGGGCTGAACAACATGCGCAGGGACCGCATGAAAAACCGCTTGCAGGGATTGCCGATGATAAACATCATCCACCTTGGCGAGCCGGAGGTTGTAATCACCGCCAGCCGCCTGATCTTGCGAATGCACGAGGCGGGCGTCTTGCCCTTTTTCTCGGCCGGGTGAAAGGTGACACCGGGCAGCCAGACGCGCTCGAACCAGCCTTTCAGAATCGCCGGCGGGCCCTGATACCAGGTGGGAAAGACAAACACCAAACCTTCGGCCCATTTGAGGCTTTCAACATGCTCAGGCACCTGTGCAATCAACTGTTCGGTATCTTCCAGATAGATTTCACGGTCGGCGCGGCTGAGTACCGGCTGAAAGCCTTCGGCATAAAGATCAATCGCCCGCACCTCATGGCCGTTGGCAGCCAGAACGCGCATCACGGTTTCAAATATCGCATGGTTGAAACTGGTCGGAACCGGGTGGGCATAAACCACAAGAAATTTCATGCGCGAAGACCTCAGGATCTGTCAGACCATCAAGCCCCGCAGCTCCTGACAACCCATCAGGCGCGTGGTCGTTGCCCTTGTGGCAACTGGGGGCATCATACATTCAAATACATTGTACGAGTCAAGAATATTTAGGAACAATCACCCATCCCGCTCTGAAAATCGCGGATTATGCCGTCAATATCTTTATCCCGCTGAAAGCCCATGGCATCCGCCCGCGCCGTGTTCATCGCAACCGGCCAACTGCCCACAAGCCGCCTGATGGCCGTATCGGGCTGCCATTTAATCAGCCCGGCATCGCCGCCCGTGCGCTCAAGCGCTGCGACCATCCCGGCCACCGTCACAGTCAGCCCCGGCAGGTTGACCACCCGCGAGGGGCCGCACCACGCCTCCGCGCTTAAATCATGGGCAAGCAGCAGGTTTTCAATCGCCCGGCGCGGCGATTGCACCCAAAGCTGCATTTCCGGCGCAACCGGGCAGATCGCGGGCAGGCCCTGCAACGGCTCGCGCAGGATCGAGCTGACAAAAGACGAGGCCGCGCGATTGGGCTTGCCGGGCCGGATGGTGATGGTTGGCAGGCGCAGGGCGCGGGCATCGACAAAACCTTTGCGGGCATATTCCCCCATCAGATATTCGCCGATCACCTTTTGCACCCCGTAAGAGGATTTCGGCAATGCGGGCGTATCATCTTGCACAATCGCGGGCGGATCACCAAAGGCCGCCAGCGAGGATGTAAACACCAGGCGCGGCGGTTTGGCCAATGCGCGGCAGCGTTCCAGCACCGCGCGGGTGGCATCAACATTCACCCGCATCCCGAGATCAAAATCAGCCTCGGCGGCAGCGCTGACCACGGCGGCAAGGTGAAAAACGCTGGTGACATCCGGCTCGATCGCGCGGGTCAGAAACCCCGGATCAGAAATATCCCCGATCACCGGGCGCACGCCCGGCAATGGCGGATCAGCACCCAGTTGATCAATCGCTACAATCTCGCTGACATCCAGAAATTTCCCAGCAAAATCAACAACCTGCCCGCGCGCCTGAATTTCTCTGGCCAGCAGCCTGCCCAAAAACCCATGCCCGCCGATGATGGCGATTTTCATGGCTTGCCCCCGCTGTTACCCGGCAACACCGTGCCGGATAATTGCGCATAAAGCCGCGCCAGCGAGGCATCATCATCCCCGCCCATGCCCGCACCGGACGTGGCCAGATACATCTGCAATGCCGCTGCGGCAATCGGGGCGGGGAACCGCTCCTGCCGGGCAATATCCTGAACAATGCCAAGGTCTTTGACAAAAATCTCAACTGCGCTCAGCGGGGTGTAATCGCCCTCCAGAATATGCGGCACCCGGTTTTCAAACATCCACGAATTGCCGGCCGAGCCTTTGATCACCTCATAAACAACCTCAAGATCAAGCCCCAGTTTCGCGGCCAGTGTCATCGCCTCGCAGGCGGCGGCGATATGCACACCCGCCAGCAGTTGGTTGATCATCTTGACCGAGGCACCGATGCCGGGCCTGTCGCCCAGCCGATGCACCGTGGCGGCGATGGCCTCAAGCGCCCCCGATGCCAGATCAAACGCCTGCGGGCTGCCCGATGCCATGATCGACAGTTCCCCGCTTGCCGCCTTTTTCGCGCCGCCGGAAATAGGCGCATCAAGATAATGCAGGCCCAGCGCGTCAGCACGCCCCGCCAGATCGCGGGCAATGGCGGGTGCCATCGTGGCCGCCGAGATGAAAACCGCGCCTTTGGGCAAGGCATCCGCAACGCCGTTTTCGCCAAACAGAACTGCCTCGGTCTGGGCTGCGTTGACCACAACCGACAGGGCGATATCACAGCCCTGAGCCGCAGCGGCAGGGCTGTCAAACGCCGCGCCACCCGCCTGTGTCAGGTTTTCACGGGCGGTTTGCGACAGATCACAGCCCGACACCTCAAACCCCGCGCTGAGCAGCGATTTTGCCATGCCAAGCCCCATGGATCCAAGGCCGATTACAGCGATTTTCTGGCTCATTTTTGCATCCAGTCCAATGTCATTTCGGTTTTGCCCCGGGGTTTATATTCCGCCCCCAAAGGTGCCGCATATCCAAGGGCGCGGATATGCGCAAAGATATGGGCATAGTTGATCTCGCCCTGATCCGGCGGGCCACGTTCCGGCACGCTGGCAAACTGGATATGGCCGATATGCGGCAGGCATCGCGCCAAATTCCGGGTCAGATCGCCCTGCACGATCTGCACATGATAGCAATCAAACATCAGCTTCAGATTGGGCTTGTTCACCGCTTTTATGATGTTGCAGGCCTGAATGGTGTCATGCAGGAAATACCCCGGCGCATCATACCCGTTGAGCGGCTCGATCAGGATGGTGATAGCCAAAGGGGCCGCGTTTTCACACGCATAGGCCAGATTGCCGAGAAAGGTCATATGCGCCGGCTCACCTGAAGCAAAACCCGCCATGACATGCACCGATCTGGTGTCGGTCCGGGCGGCATAGTCAAGCGCCTGATCAATCGCCGCGCGGGCCTCATCTTCGCGCCCGGGCAAAGCCGACAATCCGTTTTCACCGGGATTCCCCCGGATGGTATTGAGGCCGAGCATCGGCAGGCCTGTTTCAATCAGGGCGGCTTTGGTATCGTTGGTAGGCGTGCCGTAAGGCCAATGACACTCCACCGCATCAAAGCCTGCGCTTGCGGCGGCGCGGATCGCCTCGGGCAAGGGCAAATCGGCCCATAAAAACCCTAAATTCGCGGAAAATTCAGTCATCCCACTGCACGTCAAACTTTTCCACCAGCCGGTTGATCTGCGCCTGATCCAGCAGCAGCGGATCAAGCCCACGGGTGAGCAGCGCCAGTTTCGCCGTCTCTTCCAGCTCTTCCATGGCATAAACCGCAGCTTCCAGATCCTTGCCCGCCACAACCGGACCGTGATGCGCCAGAACCACGGCGCTGCGCTTGCCCGCAAGGCCGCGAATGGCCGCGCCCATGGCCACATCACCGGGCATGAAATAGGGCAGCAGTTTTACCTTGCCCAGCCGCATCACGCCATAGGGCGTGAGCGGCGGCAACATGTTATCGGGGTCGGTACCCGGCAGCACAGATAGTGCCACAGAATGGCATGAATGCAGGTGCACCACCGCATTGCTGACAGCGCCGCGCGTCTCATAAAACGCGGAATGCAAAGGGATTTCCTTAGTCGGTGCATCGCCCGAAAGCAGGGTCATATCCTTGCCCAAAAGCGATAACCGCGCCGGATCAAGCCGACCAAAACAGCTACCGGTGGGGGTGATCAAAAACCGGCCATCCTCCAGCCGGGCCGAGATATTGCCGCTTGATCCGGCGGTCAGGCCCCGGTCATAAAGGGATTTCGCAAGGGTGCAGATTTGCTCGCGCAGTCTGGTTTCAATGGTCATGGGCTCTCCGGTTGTTGCAGGGCGCGGGTGAAGAAATCAGCCTCGCCAAAATTGCCGGATTTGAGCGCCAGCGCAAGTGTGTGGCCGCCGCTTGTGCAATAAACCCACGGCACGCCGGGGGCAATTTCACGGCCAATGGTCATTTGCCGGATGTCCAGCGCCCTGGTGATCGCGCCCGAGGTTTCCCCACCTGCGACCACGAAACGGCGGATGCCCAGCGCCAGCGCCTCTTGCGCCAGTTGTGCCAAGGCCCCTTCGATCAGGGCACTTGCGGCCTCTGTGCCCAGCGCCTGTTGCGCCGCGCGCACCTGATCGGGGGCCGCGGTGGCATAGACGATTTTTGCACTGTCCAATGGTTGCAATTTAAGCCAGTCAAGCGCCGGCTCTAGGCCGGTTCTGGCAATCTCCAAGGGATCCAGCCGATACCCCTGCGCCGATTTCAGATAATCCGCCACCTGCCTTTGCGTCATCGCCGAGCAACTGCCCGAAAGCACAAGGCTGCCGCGCGGCAAATCCGGCGGCGGCGGCGCTTTCATGTCTCCGGCTATCAATCCGGCCTCGCGGTAAAGCCCCGGCAGATGCATGGCCAGCGCACTGCCACCGGTCAGAAGCGGCATGTGATGACAAGCACGCGCAATCGTTTGCAGATCCTCATCGCAGATCGCATCGGTGATCACATGCGCGATGCCGCTTTCTCGCAGATCGTGCAGATGCGCCTGCAATGCCCCTGCCCCGCGCGCCACGCATGGCCGGTTTGCCAGCCCGACCTTGCCCCTGACCTGTGGCGTCAGAAGACGCATGAGATTGCTGTCACGCATCGGCGTGAGCGGGTGATTCTTCATCGGGCTTTCCGCAAGCGGCTGCTCACCGACATAGAGATTGCCCATGTAAACCGAGCGGTGATTTTCCGGGAAAGCCGGGCAATAGATCGTCTGATCCGCACCCAGATCGGCCATCAGCGCCTCGGCCACCGGGCCGATATTGCCCTTATTGGTGCTGTCGAATGTCGAGCAGTATTTCCAGTAAAACCGCCCCGCCCCGGCGGCTTTGAGCCAATGAAATGCCGCGCGGGCCTGCGCCACGGCCTCTTGCGCCTGCAAGTTGCGGGATTTAAGCGCAATCACCTCAATCGCCGCCACATCCGCCGCAGCCGGATCACAATCAGGCACCCCCATACGCAATGAGACCGGCACGCCACTGCGCGCCAGAAGCCCGGCAATATCCGTGGCTCCGGTATGATCATCGGCGATACAGCCCAATATCAGGCGGCGGGGATCTGGCAATTTTCAAACTTTCAAAGCGGGGCTCACAGCAACAGGGGCATAACAATACATCGCGAAACAGACTTCAAGCATCAGTTTGCGGCCCACCTTCATGGCGCAACAGTCAGCACCACATTACCCGCGCTGCGCAACATGCCTTCCTCGCCATAAAGTCTGGTCACATTGGCAATATCCCCCAGACGCACCGGCGCATCGCCCGGTGCCACGACCGTATCGGCCAAATCCGCTGTTGCAACCGGCAGTGCCGCCTGTAACCTGCTTTCAACCTGCCGCACATCCAAACCAAATGCCTCAAGACTGCGCGTATCCAGATCCACATGCATGAACGGGCCGGTAGTATCATCTGCGGGGGCATTATAATCAAATCCGCGCCAAACCTCGGTGTCCCCCGCCATCAACCGCAGCGAGGCAAGCCTCTGCTGGTGTTTCTTATCCGGCACCTCCCCGCGCAAGATCAGAAACAGACCAAAATCCCCAAGGGATGACCCACTTTCGTGATGCCAGTAAAAGACCGCACTCAGACGGATATTATCTGATCCGTCAATATTGCCGGACGCACGGATATAATCGACCTCGGCGATCTTGTAGCCATCTTTCGACCCGCGGCGTAAGCGCTTGATTTCAATAGGGCCTTCATTGTTGCGCGTTTGGATCAGCGCTGCAATCTGATCTATGAAATATTGGTCATAAAGATCATCATCGCTGACCAGGGCAGGATCAGCACTGCCATAGTAAATCAGGGTTTTATCCTTGTCATCAGCCGTATCAGGTGACGTATCATCGCCGAGGATCAGATCAGACGCGGTGGCAATGGTAAAGTTGCCTTCCCCCGCTTTGGCCATTGCATCCTGCAGCTCTTTTTCGCTCAGCCTTTTATTGATGAGAACGCGCTGGGTGAGCAAAATAATATCCCCCGCATTCTCGGGCAATTCAATGAAATACGATTCCGGCAAGAACACGATAAGAGGGTTGTCACGGATATTGCGTGAAGGCATCTCCAGAACCGGGTTGCGAAGATGCTCATAATGCGGGTGCCGCCAGACACGCGCAGGCGTCATTTTCACCGCCCAGTTCTTGGCAATATCCATTTCAAAGGCACCGACGCTGATAACATCACCCACTATGATACCGGCCTCCTCCAGGGCAATGTATTCCGGGCTGGGCGCAATAACCGGGGGGGACAGCTTTGCGTCGATCCAATCGGCCAGCCGGTCTTTCATATCGCCGCCCCACTGAAACGCCGCAAAAGCAGCACCGGCAAGCAGCGCCAGCCCGATCTCATTGAGGAGTGAGCCGCCGAAAAACCCGGTGCCGGTTTGATGATCTCCGGGTGGCGTTTTTTCAGGGTCAGGTTCGTTCACTGCAACCTCCTGTTTTCAAGGGTTCCATGACCCATATCAGGCCCGGCATCATATATCCATGATCCGGGGGCTGGCGAAAACTTCCCGTAAAAGAGATGAATGCCTCCGGCGGGGATATTTTCGGCCAGAAGAAACCAGCAATGAAATCTTCAAGCAATCGGCACCGGGTAATGTAAGCGATTGTATGAACAGCCATGTCACTCAATGATGGCTCCATTTGGTGCTGCCGCAGGTGCCGGGATCGGCGGTATCATCGCGCATGCAACCGGCGAACATCATGCGAAACACCTTGAGAAATATCGCCGCTGAGACCGGCAGGCATCGCCCGGCTGTTCATAGCCTGATCAGAGCTAAAGACCTTCCCTGGTTCAGCTGGCCGGGATGCCCAGAAACGTGACAAGGGCACAGACAAGGGCGAGGCCGGTGAAAGCTCCGAACCTGACGGTGTCTTTTCTCTGACTTGCGATTTTCGCGGCGACGATGCATTGCAAGGCATAGAACAGCCCAAATGCCCGCGAGGCAACCCGCAGTGCAATCCGTTGCGAATTACATGATTGAGGCCACTGATCACTTTGCGGTCATCCACCCGAGGCCTCCCCCCCGTGCGTTAATGGAAAATACTGCTTGATCCGCGCCAACTGCTCTTTGCTGAGCTGAACTGATCCGACATGCTGCTCTTCATGTGTTGTAAAACATTGATTCAGAAATTCGTTACCAGCGCAGGAAATTAACCGGTCCTGACCCTGAGGCCTGCTCATTGGCAAATTGCCTAACCCTAAGTAGCGAGGCAGCCTGTAAGGGCTGATGAGCGGCGCGCTTTGCTGCCGGATATGATGAATAATCGCGCCATTGCCTCTTGCCCTTCGGGGTTTTCCGGGCAAGTCTGCGGCTAAATGGAACTTGGCCCTTACCTCATCCTTGCCTCATTGGAGGGCGCGATCACTGCGGCGGTGCTGGCACTGACGGCCGTTGGCCTGTCGCTGGTGTTTGGGGTTATGCGGGTGGTCAATATCGCGCACGGCGAGTTTTTCATGCTGGGTGCGGTGATTGCCTGGTGGATTACCGGGATGATCGGCGGCCCCCCGGCGGTTGGCTTTGGCGTGGCGCTGATCGTCGCGCCGCTGATGGTGGGGGCGATTGCGGTGCTGGCAGATATGACCATTCTCAAGCGGCTGGACTATGACCCCGAGCGCACCATCGTGGCCACCATTGGCCTGTTGTATATCATTCAGCAACTCACCCTGATGAGCTATGGCCCCGATGCGCACCCGGTGACGGCGCCGTTCAATACCCGCCTTGCGATCCCCTGGGTTGCGCATGGCGAGGGCGGCTGGACACTGATCTGGCCCTGGGGGCTGGGCACCACCAGTTACAAGCTGGCGGTGATTGGCGCGGCTGTTGTGGTGCTCTTGGGGGTCTGGCTGATGATGGCGCGCACAAAGATTGGCCTTCTGATGCGCGCCACGCAGCAGGATCGCGATATGGCGCTGGCTTTTGGCATCCCGGTCGAGCGGATTTATGCGCTGGTGTTTGGCATGGGGGCGGCGCTGGCGGCGCTGGCGGCGGTGCTGATCGTGCCCATTCAGCAGGCACATTACCTGATGGGGGGCGATCCTTTGCTATTGTCGTTCATCGTGGTGATCATCGGCGGGCTGGGCAGCCTGCCCGGAACGGTGGTGGCCGCCGTACTGATTGGCCTGAGTGACGGCATCATTTCGGTTTTCTTCTCGCCGACGCTGGCGAAAATACTGGCAACATTGCTGGTGGCGCTGGTGCTTATTTTTCGCCCGCAGGGCCTGTTTGGGGCCCGTGGACGATGAATGACACAAGCAAGATCATCACCCTGCATGGCGGGTTTCTGCTAGTGTTGTTTGCCCTGCAATTCCTGTTGCCCGCCTATCACCATGGCAATCTGGCGCGGATCATGGTGCTGGCAAGCTATGCCATCGGCTATAACATCATGTTTGGCTATACCGGCCTTTTGAGCCTTGGCCACGCGCTGTTTTTCGCTGCCGGCATGTATGGCATGGGCCTGAGCATTCAGCATCTGGGTTTTGCCCCTGCCCCGGCGCTTTTGGCGGGGATTATTGCCGGGATTGTCATCTCGGCGGCTTTGGGCCTTATGGCGCTGCGCACCGGCGGGGTGTCGTTCATGATCGTCACCTTGATGTTTGCGCAGGCCGGATATCTGAGCATTCTTTATTTTGGCAAATGGACCCGCGGCGATGAGGGATTTGTCATCGGCCAGGCGCAGCGCATCCTTTGGGGGATTGATCTGAGCCAGCCCGGCAACCGCTATTTCGCAGCACTGATCCTGTTCTCGGCCTGTCTGATGGCCGCGCTCTGGCTGGTGCGGCATCCGTTTGGCAAAACCCTGATTGCCATTCGCGAAAATGAGGATCGGGTCGCGATGCTGGGCTATAACATTTTCGCCCATAAACTGGGCGCTATGGTGATCTCGGCCACCATCTCGGCCACAGCCGGAGCATTTTACGGGCTGCTGTTCGGCTATGCCGGGGCCAGCTTTGCCACGGTGCAATATTCGATCTTCCCGCTTTTATGGGTGCTTCTGGGCGGGGCGGGCACCATTCTTGGGCCGTTCATTGGCACATTGTTCATGTTCTACCTGATTGATCTTTCCAGCGGTATCACCTCGGCCTATATGCTGATCGCGGGGGTGGCGCTGGTCTTGCTCACGTTGTTTGCGCCGCAGGGCCTTGTGGGCGTGCTGCGCGCGAAACTCTGGAGGTGGCTGCCATGATGCTGCTGTCCACCCGGGGGCTTTCCAAGCATTTCGCCGGATTGCAGGCGGTTAAAGATGTGGATTTTGATCTGCCACAGGGGCAGGTGCGGGCGCTGATCGGCCCCAATGGCGCGGGTAAATCCACTTTTGTCAACATGATCTGCGGCCGTATTCAGCCCTCATCAGGCACGGTGATATTTGATGGGCGCGACGTGACGATGATGCCGGCCCATAAGCGCATCACACTGGGCATGGCCTATACGTTTCAGATCACATCGGTGTTTGCCCGCCTGCCAGCGGGGGAAAACGTGGCCCTTGCCGCGCGCCGCCGCCTGCATGATAAATCGCAGGTGGAGAAGGCCACGCACAAGGCCCTTGGGCAGGTTGGCCTGCTGGACCGGATGGATCAGGAGGCGGGCGATCTCAGCTATGGCCATCAGCGCCTGCTTGAGATCGCCATGGGGCTGGTGCAGCGCCCACGCCTGTTGATCCTTGATGAGCCCACCCAAGGCCTGTCTGACAATGAGATCACAGATTTCAAAACCCTGATCAGGGCCCTTGCCGGGGAAACCACCATCCTGCTTATCGAGCATAACATGAGCGTGGTGATGCAGGTGGCCGATCAGGTGACGGTGCTGAATTTCGGCGCGGTTCTGGCCGAGGGCTCGCCCGATGAAATCCACGCCAATCGCGCGGTGCAGGCCGCCTATCTGGGGGGGGATGATGCTTGAGCTGAAAGCCATCAATGCCGGCTATGGCCGGGCACAGGTGCTCAGGGATTTGTCATTGCGGGTGCAAAGCGGTGAAATCCTGTGCCTTCTGGGCCGCAATGGCGCGGGCAAGACCACCACCATGCAGGCGATCATGGGGCTCATCCCGCTGATGTCGGGCGCGGTGCTGCTGGACGGTGAGGACATAAGCCAACTGCCTGCCCATGAGGTGCCGCGCCGTGGCATCGGCTATATCCCGCAGGGGCGGCGATTGTTCAACGGGCTGACAGTGGCGGAAAACCTTGAGATTGGCCTGATGGCGCGCAAAAGCGGGCACGACACGCTGGAGGAGGTGCTGGATCTTTTCCCGCGTCTGCGCGAGCGCTACCGGCAGCGGGCGCAAACGCTTTCAGGCGGTGAACAGCAAATGCTGGCGACGGCGCGCGCGCTCTGCCTGCGGCCCAAGGCATTGTTGCTGGATGAACCCACCGAAGGCCTGCAACCGTCGATGATCGAGGCGATCCGGCAGGTGATTGTAAAGATGCGCCAAACCGGCGTGGCGATATTGCTGGTGGAACAGCGGGTGGATGCGGTTTTATCGGTGGCCGACCGGGTGGCGTTCATGGAAAATGGCCGGGGAGAGGCCGTGATGGACGCGGAAAACCTGCGCCGCGATCACAGCATTGTTGAAAGGTATGTCGGGGTTTGAGCCACCAGAGGCAAAACCGGCAAACAAGCCCGATAACTACAGTACTGCCGTCATGACAATGGCGGGGGGAATCCCCTTGCCAGGGTAAATTTCCGAACAAGCGGGAAAAGGTGAGAGGCTGGACAACGACCCAAGCGAGGCTCGTTACGGCTGCTTCCTTCCGGATCTGACCGGGTTGGCGAGGTGCCTGCCCGCGCCAACCTCTCGCGGCCTTACTTAGGCTTGGATGCGGGGTTTTGCAAGGGCCTGTGTTGCACTCAAAGCGCGATGCGCAGGTGGGCAAACCCGCACTCGCTATCCCCCAGATCAACCGCGCCCAGGGCGGTGATTTCATCCGGGTAGGCGCGGATACCGGGACCGGTTTGATAGATCACTCTGGTGCCGGGCATCGCGGCGAAGCGCCATATCGGGCGGGCGATATGCCGGGTTTCCCCGGATTTCTGGATATAGCGGGCGATAATATCATAAATCGGCAAATGGCCCGTGTAGACGAATTTATCCTCCGGCCATTTGACAAAAGGCCCGGCGCCAAAGGCGCGGTAGCTGTTGGTGGCAAGGATAAATTCATCCACGTCTCTGACCGGCTGGCCCCGGTGGCGCAGGTTGCGGATGCGAAAGCTGTCTGGGTTGATCATTTGCCCGGAAAGATCATAGCGCGCGGGCTGGGCCAGATCAATTTCATATGTCAGCCCGCTGATGACATCAAAATCATGGCCCGGAACATCGCGATTGCACAGCGGCTGATCCTGGACGCCTGGGGTGATCTGATTGAAGCAGATCATCGCCCGCTCAAGCCAGTCGTGAATTTCTGCCCCGGTAAGGCGCAGCCCGCAAAGCGTATTGGGAAAGACATAAAGATCGGCGGCATTGCGCAGGTGCAGCGCGCCCGCCGGAATATCGGTATAATAGCCCGGCCCGGCGCGGCTGCCGGTCTTGAAGGGGGCCGAGGCCGACAGGATCGGCAGCCCGGCATGGTGTGTGCCCTGCAGGTTCTGTTCCAGCTCGGCCCGCTGCGCATGGGTGACCAGTTGCGTGGCGGGATCGTTGCGGATCAGGGCAAGATAGCTGTGCAGGGGGGCTTTTGTCAGGCCAATCGGGCGATCTGCCAGTTTGATCGTCCTGTCATGCGCCGGGGCTATGGCATTGGTGAGTTCCCTGTCCGGCGGGGTGAGGGGGGCGGTTTCTACCGGACGCGCCTCGCAGCTATGGCCAAGAACCTGCCATTGGCCATCAATTTGCTGCAGATCAAGATCAAGCACACCGAGATGCGATCCGCGAAACCCGGCCATGACCGTGGGGATGCCGTGCAGCGTGCCCGCATGGTTATCAATGCCACGGCCATCCATGTGATCCGGCGTATCCCCCGATGACGGGAAAACCTGATGGGTATGGCCGGCAAGGATGGCGTTGATGCCCGGCACCAGAGCCAGAGGAAGGGCGGCGTTTTCCATATTCGGCATCTGCCAGTCGGGATCAATGCCCGTATGGGCCAAGGCCACCACGATATCAGCCCCACGGTCACGCAGGCCCGGTACATGCGCCATGGCCGCTTCAACCATACACCGGCTTTGCAGCTTCTCATGCAGGTGAAACTTGTCCCAGTTCGTGATCTGCGGTGGCAACAGGCCTATCACGCCAATGCGCAGATCATGGGCACTGCCGTCTTCGGCCATGACCCTGCGCTCAAGCATCACCGTGGCCGGAACCAGGGTTTCATCCTGTTCCGGATTTTCACCCATCCGGGTAATGGCATTGGCGCAGATCACCGGGAATTCGGCCCGGCTCAGCGCCTGGTCCAGCCATTGCAGCCCGAAGTTGAATTCGTGATTGCCCAGCGCGGCGGCATCATAGCGCAGCAGATTCATCGCCGTAATGGCCGGATGCGGTTTGCAGCAATCGCTGTCTGATTGCACCATCAGATCACTCAGCGGCGTGCCCTGCATAAAATCACCATTGTCGAACAACAGGCAATTTCGCACCTCTGAACGGGCCTGCCGGATCAGGGTTGCCGTGCGGGCAAGGCCGAATTTCATATCCGAGCGGTTGGTGTAATAGTCAAACGGCAGGATATTGGCATGCACATCTGTGGTTTCCAGCAGCCGCAGCTTGACCAATGGGGCGCTCATTACCGTGCGTTCTTTCACATATTGGTTCGGTGTGGCTTTGGCCAAAACTGGTAACTCTGATGTTTACTTTATGGGGTTTAATGATGGGTGAGGACTATTTACAAAGCAAACCGTTATATGTTGAGGATATATGGTTCACTATGGGGAAAAATTAAGGCACACGCACGTTAAAGTTGTGGCTTTCTTAGAAACAAACTGTTTCCGGGCCTGCGGGTGTCTTGGGTGAGCCGATTGATACACGCGAGAGGGCAAGGCAGGCGATGAAGAATGCGGAATTGGTAACATTTGGCGGGAGCGCTCTGGACCGAGCGGCTGAATTGCGCGGGGATGCGGGCGCCCTTGACGATGCAATCACCGGTGGTACTGCCACGGCCATCCTTTTATGGCGCGGCAAGCCGTTGGTGCAGGCACCCGCACTGGACAGGCTGATCCGGTTGCGGATGGATCATCCGGTGCTGCAATCGGCAACCGGGCCGATATTGCTTGGCCGCGAAGAACAGGGCAATCTGGTTTTTGCCCATGACATTTCGGATTGGTCACCTGGGGATGTGGATAAGGCGGCCTTGGGGCAGTTTTCCGATGAAACCGAGCAGAGCCACCCTGACCTTCCAAGGGATGCGGTATTTTCCGAGCTGCGCCGCATCATGGCCCGCCTTAGTGCCCGCGACGCCGAGCTGACAGCCACCGCCAAAGCCTTGTTCGGCTGGCATGACAGCCACAAATTCTGTGCCCGGTGCGGGGCCGCCAGCACGATGATTCTGGCCGGCTGGCAGCGCAGTTGTGGCACATGTGGCGGGCAGCATTTCCCGCGGACTGATCCGGTTGTGATCATGCTGATCACCTATGGCAATTCGGTGCTGATGGGGCGCTCGCCGGGGTGGCCCGAGGGGATGTATTCAGCGCTGGCGGGATATATTGAACCAGGCGAGACCATTGAAGCGGCCGTACGCCGGGAGGTGCTTGAAGAAGCCGGGGTGCAGGTTGGCAAGGTTGCCTATCTGGCTTCTCAGCCCTGGGCATTTCCATCCTCGTTGATGATTGGCTGTCACGGCGAGGCGATCAGCCACGAGATCACCATTGATCCGGTCGAGATTGATGATGCCCTCTGGGTCAGCCGTGAAGATATGCTGATGGTCTATGCCGGGCAGCATCCCGAACTGGCCCCTGCGAGATATGGCTCGATTGCGCATTTTCTAATTGGTAACTGGCTTGCGGATAGGTTGGATTGACGTGAATATGCCCCAAATGAACAAGGAACACCCCGGTCAATGAAATTCAGCACCAGAGAAGACATCGAAGCGCCGATTGATTTTGTGTTCGATCAGATCTCGGATTTCGAGGCGTTTGAGCGATCAGCCCTGCGCCGGGGGGCCGAGATTGAGCGGCGCGATGATCTGAAAGCGCCCGGCCCCGGCATGGCATGGGAGGCAAAATTTCGCTGGCGGGGCCGGGAGAGGGAGCTTGAGTTTGAGCTGACCACCCTGGATAAACCTGATAAGATGGTCATGACCTCACTTTCAAATGCCATGGGCGGGTATCTCAAGATTGATCTGGTTGCCCTGTCACGCGGGCGCACGCGGATACATTATATAGTAGAGATAAAGCCCAAGAACCTGACCTCGCGGTTGTTGATCCAATCTTTGAAACTGGCACGCGGCAGGCTCAATAAAAAGTTCCACAAAGGGGTGCAGGATTACGGCAAAGAGCTGGAAAGCCGGTATCGCAGATAACGCGGCAGCCTGTCAGGGCTGACGAGTGGGCCGCGCCTCGATCACCACAAAGGCCTGCGCCCAGGGGTGATCATCCGTGAGGGTGACATGGATGATTGCCTCGTGGCCATCAGGCGTCATCGCGATCAGTCGTTCGGCGGCCCAGCCGGTGACATGCATGACGGGCTGGCCGGTTTCAAGATTGCTCACCGCCATGTCTTTCCACGCGATGCCCATGCGCAACCCGGTGCCCAGCGCTTTCGAGCAGGCCTCTTTTGCGGCCCAGCGTTTGGCATAAGTGCCCGCCGTATCGGCGCGGCGCTCGGCCTTGCGTTGCTCGATCTCGGTGAATACACGGTTGCGGAACCGGTCGCCAAACCGTTCAATCGTGGCGCTGATGCGCTCAATATTCGCCAGATCAGTGCCGATGCCCAAAATCATCTGGCAAATGCCGATCGTATCAGGCTGGGCCAGCGGCCATACCGCATGGCTATGGCGGCATTGGATATATTGGCCCGGCCGGGAGAGGCCGCAACGATCCAGAATGCGATGCCAACAGTCGATAATGCTGTAATGTTCATTTCCGGTATTCCTATGGTTCATATATGGGGGCACCCGAGCTTTGATATGATACCGACGGGGGCGCTCATGATGGTGTGGATATTGAATAATCCCCTCTATTCAGTTTCGTCAGATTCCTTCGATAAGGTGAGTTGATTGCCGGCCCCGATCCCCAGAAAGAACCGGTTTGCAATCAGATACCCCACTGCGAAAATCAGCATCAGCACATTGAACTGCGCCGAAAATATTGGCGCAATGGCAAGTTTGCCAAATTCAGGCAGCAAGGAAGCCGCCAGAAAACCAAACGCAAGATTGAGCACAATCGCAATACCCGAAGCGATCCACATGAAATTCATCGCTTCTTTATGGGTCGGTTTACGGCGATGATGACGGGCAAATCGCTGACCTTCGATCAGGGCGGCAATCATTGCAGGCACCAGCACCTGCGCCGATGATCCAAGCGAGGATTGCGTATTATCCTGCAAAAAAGCGATCAATACCCCGGTGCCTATGGCCGTGAAGGTAAAAACAAGGGCATAGCGCAGGTAATTCATCCCGCCGAGCGTATCTCAGAATCGCGCGCCTCATCCATCAGCGCGCGCATCCGTTGTATCGCAGGCTCCAGCCCCATGAAGATGGCCTCAGAAATCAGGAAATGCCCGATATTAAGCTCCATCACCTCAGGAAAGGCGGCGACGGGCTTGACCGTATCAAAGGTAAGCCCATGGCCCGCATGCACCTCAAGCCCCAGGGATTGGGCATAGACCGACATCTCGCGCAGGGATTGGAATTCACGGTCACGATCCTTCAGGCGGCCCTCGGCATGGGCATCGCAATAGGCACCTGTATGCAGCTCGATCACTTCGGCACCAATGCGGGCGGCGGCCTCGATCTGGCGGCTGTCGGCGGCGATGAAGATGGAAACCCGGCTGCCGGCCTCACGCAGAGGGGCGATGAAATGCGCCAGCTTGTTTTCCTCGCGCGCCACTTCAAGGCCGCCTTCGGTGGTGCGTTCCTCGCGTTTTTCGGGCACGATACAGACGGCGTGCGGCTTGTGGCGCAGCGCAATCTGCTGCATCTCGGGGGTGGCGGCCATCTCAAAATTCAAAGGCACCTCAAGGGCGTCCATCAGCCGGTCAATATCGCGGTCCGAGATATGGCGGCGATCTTCGCGCAGATGCGCGGTGATGCCATCGGCCCCGGCAGATTCGGCCATTTTGGCGGCGCGTACCGGATCGGGATAATCACCGCCGCGCGCGTTGCGCACAGTGGCCACATGATCAATGTTGACACCAAGCCGCAATTTTCCGGAACTGCCCATCGAAATCCCCTTTTTGATCCGAGTCGGGCCCAGATTAGAGGGATTTAAGGCCCGTCAACAGCCTTAGTTTTCGTCAGGATGCGCTTTTTTCGCCTCCGCCTTGGCGGCTTTCTTCTCTTTGCGCTCGGCCCATTTGGCTTTGATCCGGCCTTTGCGGCGGTTTTGGTAAACCTGAATCAATGGCAGGCTGAAATAATAGCCGATCATGCCGGCAATCGCACCGGGGATGATGCCGCCAACCAGATACGGCAGGAATACCTCACTGAAAAAGATGTGCAATTCGTGCCAGTTGGCCTGGGCATCGGTAAACATGGCATAAAAATTATGCCTCAGATCACTGCTGGCATTGACAAATTTTTCACCCAAAGAACTGTGGACAATATCCGGTGCTGTTTCCGCTCCAAAGCTTAGCAGGAAATGCCCGGTATTCAGCGACATCAGAGCGATGAAGAAGAATGTCAGCGGATTGCCCACGAAAGTGGCAAGAAGTGCCGCGATTATGTTGCCGCGTATCAGTTTGGCCACCAGAAAAGCCAGCACGAAATGCATCCCGAAAAACGGTGAGAATGTCACGAAGATACCGGCGAAAATACCGCGGGCAATCCTGTGCGGCGGATCGGGAAGGCGGCGCAACCGGTGCCAGACATAATAAAACGCCCGGGTCCAGCCCCGGCGGGGCCAGAAAAATTCGGCTGTGGCCCTGAGTGCAGAGCGTCTGTCCCGGCGTTTAAAGACCATTGGCCATCCTAGAGTTCAGTTAGCTGAGCGTCGATTCCCCGATACCGCTCAATCGCGGCGACATCGCTTTCAGCCTCAAGCGCAGAAATGACACTGTGCAGGTGCTCGGCGTCGCGCAATTCCACGTTTAACAGCAGACGGTAAAAATCTGGTTTGCGGTCAACGAATGTCAGGTCTGAGATATTGGCCTTTTGTTCGCCGATCAAGGTGCAAATACGCCCTAATACACCGGCATCATTGCCAATCGTCACATTCAGCGTGACGCCGTAAACCGCAGGGTGAGGCCCCTCGTGCCAATGCAAGTCAAGCCAGCGTTCGGGCTGATCGTCGTAATCGGATAGGGTATCGCAATCAATCGCATGTACCACCACGCCACGGCCGCGATAGGTGATGCCAACGATACGCTCGCCCGGCAAAGGCTGACAGCAGGCGGCGCGGTCAAAGCTCTGATCCGCTTCAAGGCCGATGACGGCGATGTCATGGGGGATTTCGCTGCCCTCCCCCGGCGCAAGATCAGGATAGACCGCGTGCAACACCTGCCGCACCGTCAGCTCGGCACAGCCAAGGCGGGCCAGCAGCGCGTCGCGATCCGGCAGGCGCAGGGTGCGGGCGGCGGTGTCCAGCGCCTTATCCGTGGCTTTTTTATTGACATGCTCAAACGCCGAGCGCGCCAGTTCACGGCCCAGTTTGACATAGCGCTCACGGTCCAGCCCGCGCAAGGCCCGGCGAATGGCGGCGCGCGCCTTGCCGGTGGTGGCGATATCCAGCCATGTGGCTTGCGGTGTCTGGCCATCGGCGGTGATCACCTCAACCGATTGGCCGTTCTTGACACGGGTCCACAGCGGCACCCGCATCCCGTCAATCTTGGCCCCGACACAGGCGTGGCCGATACGGGTGTGGATGGCATAGGCAAAATCTATTGGCGTGGCGCCGCGCGGCAGTTTGACAACCTCGCCCTTTGGGGTAAAGCAAAACACCTTGTCGGCGTACATCTCAAGCTTCACCGCTTCCATGAATTCGGCGTGGTCCTCTTCGGAATCGAACTGCTCGGTCAGCGAGGAAACCCATTTCGCCGGGTCCACCGCAAAGGGGTTCTCGGCGCGCTCACCATCGCGGTATGACCAATGCGCCGCCACCCCGGTTTCGGCCACGTCATGCATCTGCGTGGTTCTGATCTGCACCTCGACACGCTTGCCATCACGGCCCGAAACAGTGGTGTGCAGGGAGCGGTAGCCATTCGATTTCGGCTGTGAAATATAATCCTTGAACCGCCCCGGAACCGCGCGCCAGCGGTGATGTATCGCCCCCAGAACCGCGTAACAATCGCGCTCTTTATGGGTGATAATGCGAAAGCCGTAGATGTCGGAAAGCCGGGAAAACCCCATCTCTTTTTCCTCCATCTTGCGCCAGATCGAATAGGGCTTTTTGGCACGCCCCAGCACATCGGCGTCAATCCCGGCCTTGTCGAGCACCTCGCGCATGTCATTGGTGATCTTCTCAACCACATCGCCGGTTTCTTTTTGCAGCTTGATGAAGCGGCGAATGATCGACGCGCGGGCATCGGGGTTGAGCACCCGAAACGCCAGATCTTCCAGCTCTTCGCGCATCCACTGCATCCCCATGCGGCCTGCAAGCGGCGCGAATATATCCATGGTCTCATGGGCTTTTTTGATCTGCTTTTGCGGCCGCATCGCCTTGATCGTGCGCATATTGTGGAGCCGGTCGGCAAGCTTGACCAAAATCACCCGCAAATCTTTTGACATCGCCATGAAAAGCTTGCGAAAGTTCTCGGCCTGTTGGGTTTCAGTGCTGGAAAGCTGCAGATTGGTCAGCTTTGTCACGCCGTCCACCAGATCGGCGGTTTCAGGCCCGAACCGCTCGGATACCGTGGCATAGGAGGCTTTGGTATCCTCAATCGTGTCGTGCAGAAGGGCTGTGACAATGGTGGCATCACCCAACCGCTGTTCGGCCAGAATGGCAGCCACGGCAATGGGGTGGGAAAAATACGGCTCACCGGAATGGCGGTATTGGCCCTCATGCATCTCACGGCCATAATCATAGGCCGCGCGCAGCAGCTTTTCGTCCGTGTTGGGATTGTAGAGGCGGACCAGTTCGATCAGGTCGTCAACCGCGATCATCGGCTCCGCTTTCTGTTTCGGGCGCGGGTTACCCCTGACCCTGCGCTTCCATCAAAGCCCGCAGAAGTTTTTCTTCGGACATGTCATCCTCGGCGGGTTTGTCGGCTTCGCCACCCATCAGAAGGGCCATCGAATCCTCTTCCGGCTCGTCCACTTCGATCTGGGTCTGGTTGGATTCGATCAGACGCTCGCGCAGTTCCTCGGCTGATTGGGTTTCCTCGGCGATTTCACGAAGGGCAACAACCGCGTTTTTATCTTTGTCACGATCCACGGTAATGGAGGATCCGGTGGCAATCTCGCGCGCACGGTGGGCGGCAAGCATCACCAGATCAAACCGGTTGGGAACCTTATCAACGCAATCTTCGGTTGTAACGCGGGCCATTGGCGAACTCCGATCAGCCAAAATTTTCTAAGATGTGGTGTCTATCGCCTGCCTTCGGGATTTACAAGTGAAGAATCACACAGGCAAACAGGCGGGATTTTACAACGCAACAATATCATGACGCTGGCTTTCAGGCAGGTCATCCAGCATCTGTGAAACCGTCTTTTTCAGCACCGGATGAGACCAATCCGGGGCCACATCGGCCAGCGGCACCAGAACAAAGCCGCGATCTTGCAGGCGCGGATGCGGCACGATCAGATGATCCGGGGTGTTTTGCGTTTGCTTGTCGGGCGGCAAACGGAGCCAGCGCTGAAATCCGGCCTTGTCGGGCAATACCTGATCGCCCGCCGCAATCAGATCAAGATCAAGCGTGCGCCGGCCCCAGCGCTGCGTGCGTTCGCGGCCAAATTCATCCTCTATCCGGTGCAGGACAGTCAGAAAATCCCGTGCATTCCCGGCAAATGTGAGTTTCGCCGCTGCATTGACATAATCCGGACCGGCCCCTTTCGGAAAGCATGGCGTGCTGTAAAACCGGCTGACTGACAGGTTTCTCCCACCCATGTCATGCAAATGTTTCACTGCCAAATGCAGGGTTTTCTCAGGGTTTCCTGCCTTTGACGGCAGATTACCGCCCAAGGCAATCAAGAAAACTTGATCAGAGTTCATTAGACAACTACCTCTGTTTTAGGTGATCTGGCCTTGTGCTGTTCACTATTTAAATCTAAATTATTACAGTCAGTCTTGTTGCGTTCCCTAAACCACTCACCGACGAACAGCGCAACATATAGATAAATATCCCGAGAGAGGACATTTTAATGTTTTACAAAGACGAACGGCTTGCGCTGTTCATCGATGGCTCAAACCTATATGCAGCGGCAAAATCGCTTGGGTTTGACATTGATTATAAACTTTTGCGCACAGAATTCATGCGACGGGGCAAACTGCTGCGGGCATTTTACTATACCGCATTGCTGGAAAACGACGAATATTCGCCGATCCGTCCGCTGGTGGATTGGCTGAATTACAACGGTTTTACCATGGTGACGAAACCGGCCAAGGAATATACCGACAGTCAGGGCCGCCGCAAGGTCAAGGGCAATATGGATATCGAGCTGACGGTTGACGCCATGGAGCTTGCCCCGCGGATTGATCATATCGTGCTGTTTTCCGGCGATGGCGATTTCCGCCCATTGGTGGAAAGCCTGCAACGTCAGGGCGTGCGGGTGTCGGTTGTGTCAACAATCCGCAGTCAGCCGCCGATGATCTCGGATGATCTGCGGCGTCAGGCCGACAGCTTCATCGAACTGGAAAACCTGCGCGATGTGATTGGCCGACCGGCACGCGAATTTGAGCCTGAATATACGCAAAAAGAAAGACTGCAAAAGCAGGCCTGACCAAAACGGACTGCGATAAAGCCCAGTGGCTGATAGGTCACCGGGTTTTTTTGTGCCTGCTGTATCGCTGAGCTTTGATTGGTGACTAAGCCTCGCCCGATCCCAGCGCCAGACGATCAAGATGGCCGCGCAGATCTTCGGTTTCGCGGCGGGCCTCGCGCAGCCCGTCCATGGTGGCCGAAAGCTCGGCCTCGGATTGGGTAAGCTGATTGGTCAGCTCGGCCTCGCGTTGTTGCAGATAGGTGATTGCCTGATCGCGGGTTTCCTCGGCCTCGTGCAGCTCTTGTGCCATGCGTTCCAGCTCGCCCACATCCGTCCCCGCCACCCGGATGAAGCGATGCACCAGCCAGTTGGCAAACCAGCCCATGCAGAACGCCACAAACAGCACGATGGCAGTGACTATGATAAACTCAGTTCTGTTCATCTTGTGGCTCTTCCTGATTTTGATCCCCGGCATCGGCGCCCGTCTCCGTGGCCCCGGCCGCAGTTGCATTCTGTTCTGCAACAGGTTGCTCAAGGCTTTCAAGCCCCGTTGGCTGTTCTTTCGCCGGCTCGGGCCGGATCAGCCTGAATTCAATCCGGCGGTTGTCTTCGCGGCCTGCTTCGCTGTTATTATCGGCAATCGGCTTATCCTCGCCATAGCCGATGGCGGTAATACCCGATGTCAGAACCCGGCGTTTGCGCAATTCATCAAGCACCGCAAAGGCGCGCGCCTGACTGAGCTGCTGATTCATCACTTCGCGGCCCTGACTATCGGTATGGCCGCCAATTTCCATTTTGATTTCACCGCATTGTTTCAGTATCTCGGCAATGTCATCCATGATCGGCGCGGCTGTGGCATCAATCGTGGCCGAGCCCGGCTCGAACAGGATTTTGCGCCCCAATAACATCCTGGCAATCATCTCTTCGCATTCATCCGGGGTGGGAATGCTGGCCACCGGATCAAGCGCCTTTTGATAACTCACATTGATCGAAAACTGGCTTGCATCCCCCAGTTTTTCGGTCAGAAAGCCCGATACCTTTGCCCCGGCCTCTTTATTGCCGGTTGTGCCGGTAATATCCAGGCTGTCAGGTGTCACTGTAACCACACCGTTTGACAGGTATGACAGCGCTTCCAACCCGGTGAGAATACGCAACGGCCAACTATCGGGCAGGCCCTCGGCGATGCGGGTGCTGATATAGACCTGATCCGAGACAAAGCGGGCGCGGGCAAAACTGCCTACGGTTTTTCGGGTCAGCTCGCTGTTGACACGCCCCCGGATCTGCACCAGCCCTTCGGGCGATAATGTGGCCACAAACTCTGGTATGACGGGTGTACCGGTATCCTGAGGTGGCGTCAGAACCGCATGCAGGGAAAATACCGTGGGCAAGGCCGCCTCAAGCCTGCCAATGACCGTGTCAAAATCCTCTTCGGAAATGCCCGGAGCCGTGATCAGGGATATATCCGCATCCGAGATGGTGAGGCTGCCATCGCCCAGCTCATCCAATGCGGCGATGGCAAGAACGGCCGCCTGCCCCCATAGCGGCGAAGGCACACCAAGGCCAATGGTACAATCGGTATTGCCCTGCAATCCGGCATGCCCGGCGGCTTTGAGTATCTCTTCACGTGCGTTTTCTGAATCGGCCGAACAGGCATCAAACCGGGCAACATCATTTTCAATCAGAAACCGCAGGGAAAACGGGGTGATCACGGGCCTTGGGGCGGAAATATCCATTGACAGGGATACATTCTCAGGCGTGGTGCGCGTCAGTCTGGTTTCAACCTGCTGCTTGGCGCGCAGGCTTTCCGTCATCGCCGTAATCTCAACCCGGTCGGCATTGACCGAGATTTTGGTGCGCGGCAGCATCTTGAGCGAGCGCACCGCATAATGCAGCGCATCATCCCAGTTATCGGGTTGCGGATAGTCGGCGGCATTCAGAAAATCGGCAATTTCGGCCCCGTTCGTGGCCTTGGCCACATCCGCCAGCAATTCGTCACGGTCAGTGGCTGCGGGAATCAGGCCGATCAGGGTGATCCCGCCCTCATGGCGCAAAATCTCAACCGAAAACCGGGGCGGGGTTATCGCGGCGGTATCGGCAACCAGCATCTGATCAATCACCCGGGCCGCATCTACAACCGTGCCTGCAAGTGATATTGCCTTGAAGCGCTTCGCCTCGGAAGGGGCGGTTCCGGCCAGGAACACCTGCAATCCGTCGGCATCCACCTCGGCCCAGGCAAGATCGTTGTTTTCCAGGGTTTCAAGCACGGTTTCGCGGGAATCTTCCTCAATCGCCGTCACCGCATAACCAGCGGCGACAAAACACAAAATACCTGCCACTAGAAAGGTAGCTGAAATAGTGAAGATCAATGACAGACGCATGGATGACAGGCCAACTATTGTAATTCCAGATCAAGTATCTAAGCGGGCTTGGGAGCAAGATCAATCACGCCAGCAATGCAGCGGCGAAAAACAGCACAGGCAGCAGGCCCGCATCGCGGTTTGAGCGGAAAAGTATCAGCAATTGTGCGGTATCTTCATGGTCAAAATGCCGCAACTGCCAATGCAGATGCCAGCCCAGCGCCCAGGGGCCGCACAGCGCAATCAGCATTGCCACCTGTCGGCCTTCAATATCCGCAAGAATCACCGCCACAGCCATCAGCGTGACCGCGATCATCAAAAACCGGTTCAGCCAATATGCGGTACGGGCCCCAAACAGCAAAGCGGTGGATTTGACCCCGATAAGCGCATCATCCTCGGCATCCTGATGGGCGTAAATCGTATCATAAAACAGCGTCCAGGCTATGCCCGCAAGATACAGCAACACCGCAGGCCAGTGCAGCGCGCCGCTATGGGCCGTCCAGGCCAGCAACGCGCCCCAGTTGAAAGCGATGCCCAAAAACACCTGCGGCCACCAGGTAAAGCGCTTGGCAAACGGATAAATCGCCACCGGCACCAGCGACAGCACGCCAAGGCCGATAGCCGCATTGTTGAAGCTGAGCAGAATGGCGAATGAGACAAGCGTTTGCGCCAGAAGCCACAGGAATGCGCGTTTCACACTGACCTGCCCCGACGGAATGGGCCGCGAGGCAGTGCGCTCAACCAAGCCATCAATATGCCGGTCGGTGATGTCATTCCAGGTACAGCCCGCGCCGCGCATCAGAAAGGCACCGATACCGCAGGCAACAAATATCCACAGATCGCTCCAACCGGCTTGCCCGTCATAGAGCATTGCAAGCAATAGCCCCCACCAGCAGGGCAACAGCAAAAGCCATGTGCCGATCGGCCGGTCGGCGCGCGACAGCCGCAGATAGGGGCGCAGAGGTGCAGGCGCACAACTATCCACCCAATTCCCGGCCACCGCATCGGCAACTTGCCCATTGGCCTCTGGCGTCTTGTCATTTCCGGTCATATGTTGGCCCCATGGCAACTGCAAAAATCAGGCTTTATGTAGATCACCCCTTGGGGCAAGGGCAAACCATTCCTCTCAACCGGGATCAGGCGCATTACCTTTTTGCGGTGATGCGGCTTGGGGTTGGTGATGCGGTTTTGTTGTTTAACGGCCGGGATGGCGAATGGCGCGCGCAGGTGGTGGAGGCGGGCAAGCGAGGCGGCCTGCTCAGGGCCGAAGAGCGGATGCAGGATCTGCAGATGCCGCCCGATCTGTGGTTGTTATTTGCGCCAATCAAGAAGGCGCGCACGGATTTCATCGTGGAAAAGGCCGCCGAGATGGGCGCGCGGCGTATCTGCCCGGTACAGACCGATTTCACCAATGCCGAGCGGATCCGGCAAGACCGCCTGCAAGCCCATGCTGTGGAAGCCGCCGAGCAATGCGGCGGCACCTTCGTGCCCGAGGTTTGTGCCTTGCAAAAACTTGGACAGGTTCTGGCCAACTGGCCCAAGGACCGGCAGCTCATGTTTTGCGATGAAGCCCGCGCGGGCCGCTCATCCGCCCTTGCAGGCGGCCTCGCCAAAGGCCCGTGGGCCATTCTGATCGGGCCTGAGGGGGGATTTTCTGAAGTGGAACGGGAAAGGCTGCACGCCTTGCCTTTCACCCATGCCGTCAGCCTTGGCCCGCGCATCCTGCGCGCCGATACGGCGGCGGTGGCGGCGATGACCCTCTGGCAGCAGGCGTTGGGGGACTGGCAATGAGTTTGATCCGAACAGATGCCCGCCAAACCCTGTGGCGCTGGCGCGAGGTGCTGGTGGCTTTGGCCGCGCTTGCCCTTGGGGGGCTATGGGTTTTCGGCACTATCGGATTGCTGCATTATCTGGGCTATGTGGTGATGATCCTTGGCATTGCCCTGCTGCTGGCGGGCCTGCAACGGGTGCGGTTTCAGGGCGGCGTAGGCGGCCCCGGCGTGGTGCAGGTTGACGAAGGGCAGGTGGCCTATTTTGGCCCGCTCACCGGCGGTACGGTCGCGTTGAGAGAAATGTCGGCTTTGATGCTTGATCCAACGGCAAAACCCGCCCATTGGGTATTGGTGCAACCGGGCCAGACCAATCTGCAGGTGCCGCTGAATGCGGAAGGGGCCGAGGCGCTGTTTGATGCCTTCGCCAGCCTGCCCGGCATCCGCACCGAACATATGCTGACGCAGATGAAGCGTCCTGCGGATCAGCCGGTGATGATCTGGCAGCGATCAGCGCCGCACCCCCGCACCCTTCTGCATTGAACCCCGGACAGGTTTTTAATTCCAAATTCTGCCTTTATCCGCTGGGCAACATGCCTTCCATGGGTTTTTTGGTCCATTGGTGCAAAAGCCTTCTATAGGCTCTGAACCATTTCAGCCTGGCCTTTACTCTTTCATAAAACTCTTTGTTTTCGTTAAAAAGTGCGTCTTCCAATGTTTTGGGTCTTAATTCACGTTGCAGGCGCTCAATTTCCAAATCCAGATCAAATTCTTTATCTTCGAGATATGTTTTGCGCTTCTCGCGTGTTTTTAATTTGAGCATGTCTTTAAAAATGAGAAGGGTGTATTTGCGATCCATCAGCGTCATTTCAAAAATGTTTCTCGACATTTTTTCTGTAAATCCGTCGATCCAATACTCATCTCCGGACTCAATGCCCTTGATCGCGGTCTTGAGGCCTTTCGTGGAAATTCTGTGATATTTCTCTTTCGTAAACATCACCCGAATTTTTTCGCCGTTATTTCTTGTTTTCGGGGATGGGGCATTGGTTGATGTGTTATGCGTTGATGGCTGAGACTCCTTTTCACCGCCACCACCCCCATCAGCAAAGGTCACGTTTCCCGTCAGGCCAACGCCGAGCATGGCAGATGCACCCGTTAAAACCCGGCGCCGCGAAATGGAACGATATTTATATGAAAAACCCATGATTTGCCCCAAATTTAATAACAAATGTTAAAAAGACTATAAGGTTTCATGGTTTTGTCAATTTTCGCTGACCACCCCATATCGGGTGTGTTCAAAGTCTTGATGGCTTGATTGAGGCGCATTTTGTAATCCATTGCTGTAACTCCGGATCAAAAATGCGCCTCCCCCCTGCATTGACACCGCCCGCATTACACCCCACTTCTGGCAGTCAAACAGCCCACAAGGCAGGAGATACATAAATGTCCATTCCCCAATCCGGCGGCGGGCCGATTGAACATCATGATCAGCTCGCAGGACTGCTGGAAAGCGGATGCAAGCCCAAGCAGGATTGGCGCATCGGCACCGAGCACGAAAAATTCGGCTATTGCCGTGATACGCTCAGGCCGATCCCCTATGCGGGCGAACGTTCGGTTCTGGCGGTGCTTGAGGGGCTGCGCGATGTGCATGGCTGGGCCCCGGTTGAAGAGGCCGGCAAGCTGATCGGCCTTGAAAAAGACGGGGCCAATGTGAGCCTTGAGCCGGGCGGGCAGCTTGAGCTTAGCGGCGCGCCGGTGGAAACCATCCATGAAACCTGTGACGAGGTGAATGCGCATCTGCGCGAGGTCAAGGATATTGCCGACAAGGTCGGTGTTGGCTTCATCGGTCTGGGGGCGGCTCCGGTCTGGACCCACGATGAGATGCCGCTGATGCCCAAGGGCCGCTACAAGCTGATGGATGCCTATATGCAGCGCGTTGGCACCATGGGGCAGGCGATGATGCGGCGAACCTGTACGGTGCAGGTGAACCTTGATTTTGCCTCCGAGGCGGACATGGTGCAAAAATTTCGCGTGGCGCTTGCCCTACAGCCGGTAGCGACCGCGTTATTTGCCAATTCACCGTTTTTTGAGGGCGGGCCAAATGGCCATAAATCCTGGCGTGCGCGGGTCTGGCGCGATCTTGACGCCAGCCGCACCGGCATGTTGCCATTCGTGTTTGAAGAAGGCTTCGGGTTTGAGCGTTATGTGCAATATGCGCTCGATGTGCCGATGTATTTTGTCTATCGCGATGGCAATTATATCAATGCATTGGGGCAATCCTTTCGCGATTTCCTCAAGGGTGAGCTGCCGGCCCTGCCCGGCGAAAAACCAACCCTTTCCGACTGGGCCGATCACCTGACCACGCTCTTCCCCGAGGCGCGGATCAAGCAGTTCATGGAGATGCGCGGTGCCGATGGCGGCCCGTGGCGCAGGCTGTGCGCGCTGCCTGCTTTCTGGGTGGGGATGATGTATGACCAATCCTCGCTCGACGCGGCGTGGGATCTGGTCAAGGGCTGGACAGCAGAGACCCGCGAGGCGCTGCGCGTGGCGGCCAGTGTGGACGGGCTTCAGGCTGAGGTGCCGGGCGTCAATATGCATGATCTGGCACGCGAGGTGGTGGCAATCTCGCAGGCAGGCCTCAAGGCGCGGGCACGGCCGGGCGCGGGCGGGTTGATCGAGGATGAAACCCACTTCCTCAATGCCCTGCATGAAAGCGTTGAGAGCGGTCAGGTGCCAGCCGATGAGCTGCTTGAGCATTACCACGGCGACTGGAACGGCGATCTGAGCCGGATTTACGCGGAATATTCCTATTGATTATCTGTGCAGCGTGGGTTTCACCCACCCTACCGGCAATTCGTAGGGTGGGTGAAACCCACGCTGTTCCTATTCAACCAACACCGGATAATCCGCATTGGAGCAAGAAGGGTCAATCCTTCTGGGGATCATCATCAGATCTTCAAACATCCAAAGTGCATTGCGCACTGAGATCGCGGGGCCACCGTTTTGCGGCACAATGGCCACCGCATTTTGCCCGACCGCCAGCCAATCTTTGGAAATCGTGCCATCAGCCAGGCAAATAACCGTCTCAGGCCCGAGCTCAACAGCAACCTCGCCCACATCCAGCCCTTGTATCGCTGGAAACCGGATCTCGGCCTCGGTTACGGCCATTAGCACGCCTGCGGTCACGGTCATTATTTCATCTTTCACACGAATTATATCCTGACCTTTCATCATCATTTTAGCATCGGCAATCCGCCCGGATTCCGGCACATTTACAATTTCCCCTACAAGCGCGGCTTTCCCGTCAAAAGTTAGCGTGGTCATTTGAGCCTCTGTGCGCGAGCCGATGGCCATTAACAGTGCTAGAATGGCGAGGGGAATAAAGTTAGGGGAACGCATGACAATCTCCTATGGCCACAATCCAAGCATCACTGGATTGCGGTTTGTTAAAGGTTGGTTGGCAGATATGTATATGTCTACCATGCCCTGAACGGCAAACGGTGCAACACCAACGCAATATTAACAGGCGCTATTTCACTATCAACACCGGATAATCCGTATTGGAGCAAGAAGGGTCTTGCAGGGATGAAAACCCATCCACAATATTTACCATCCAAAGTGAATTGCGTACTGATATCGCAGGACCGCCGTCTTGCGGTACAATGGCCACCGCATTTTCCCCGACCGCCAGCCAGTCATTGGAAATCGTGCCATCCGCGAGGCAAAAAACCGTCTCAGGTCCAAGTGCAATGCCAACTTCGCCGATATCCGTTCTTTCCGATGGAAGAAAATGAATTTCACCTTCAGAAGCAGTCATCAACTCTCCTGCGGTTGCGGTATAAGTGGAATCACCGATATTAAAATCGCTCTGCCCTGACACCATGGCCATCGTCTCGGCTGTCCTGTCAGGATTCTGGACCTGCACAAATATTCCGGCAAGAACATCCTTACCGTTAATCTCGAGCGCGTAGACCATCTGCGCATTTGCACCTGAACCACCGGTCATAAACAAAGCGTGAAATCCCAGGGTTAAAGCGATATATACGGGGCGCATGATAATTGCCTTCTGACGCTTGAAAAATTGATTATGGTGATACTGTTGGAACGAATGTAGCCTGATGGGCAATAAATTGTCTACCTCACCCTGATAGCTCGTGGCGAGGGTAATATTGAAAAATATCAATTCAAACTCAAGTAACGCCCCCATTTTGCGCAACTTCAAAACCCGCCGCATCGCTCAACATGTAAATCCCCCGTGCGGCACGAAAGAACCAGCCATAGTGATTGTCGGCCATGATCCCCGTGGCGCGCGCCACACCGGTGGCTTTGGCCACGTCCGATCCCTTGCTTGGCCCTGCATGCGCCAGATAATCCGCGATGCGCCGGGCATCCTGCCTGTAGGCTGTCATCACCTGCCCGTTTGTGCCGCCCTTTGTCGGGTCGCCTTCACGGGCCGCAAATTCCTTGAGCAAAGCCGCCTTGCGGGCCTTGGATTTGCGCGGGCGAAACGGCGCGGGGTCGGTATGGACCTCCACGAACCCATCGGCCTCACGCACTGAAATAACGCCTATTCCCAGACGCTTGCACAGCCCGATATTACCCTTGAACGCCCGCCATCCGGCCATACCCCTCCAGCGCGGCAGGGCCACATAAACCGTATCTGTGATGGTCTGTCGCGCCACCGCCTGTTGCAGCAATACCAGTGAAAACCCGTTTTTCAGCTCAATAATCAGCGGCGGCTCATCGCCGCGCAGGGCCACAACATCCGCCGAACCTATTTCGCCTTTGACGGAATAGCCCTGCGCCTCAAGATAGGCTTTCACGGGGGCATAAAGCCGGGTTTCGCTGGGGGTGCTCATATGTCTCAATCTGGCGGCAAGGCGCGCTGGTGACAAGCCCCGATCATGCCCCTATAAGGCGGCCAAACCCAGCGACTCATGAGGACATCCATGACAATTTCAGTATTTGGCCATAAATCCCCCGACACCGACAGCACCGGCTCTCCGATCATCTGGGCCTGGTATCTGGGTGAAGTGAAAGGCGTGCCCGCCGCGCCAAAACTGCTGGGCGAGCCCAATACCGAGGCGCTTTTCATGCTGGATCACTGGGGCCTTGAAAAGCCTGAGATCATCAGCGGTATTGCCGCCGGGCAGCCATGCGTGATTGTTGACACCAACAACCCGGCAGAATTGCCCGAGGCGATCAATGGCGCGGATATACGCGCCATCATCGACCATCACAAACTGGTGGGCGGGCTGGAAACCAGTGGCCCGATCGAGATCACCATTCGCCCGCTGGCCTGTACCGCCACGATCATGGTAGATCTGATGGGCACGGATGCAAGCCGTATGCCCGAGGCCATCAAGGGCGCGGCGCTCACCTGTATCCTGTCGGACACGCTGGCGTTTCGCAGCCCCACCACCACCGGACATGACCGCGAGGTGGCCGAGACTTTGGCGGCTGATCTGGGCATCAGCATCGCGGATTATGCCGCAAAGATGTTTGCCGCCAAATCCGATGTCAGTGCGTTTACGGATGCCGAACTGTTGCGCATGGACAGCAAGGAATACACCGTGGGAGCCACCAAATTCCGCGTGAGCGTTTTGGAAACCACCGCCCCCGCCACGATTCTGGAACGCAAGGACAGCCTGATGAGTGCCATGCCAACGGTTGCCTCCGAGGACGGTGTTGATCAGGTGCTGCTTTTCGTGGTCGACATCCTCAATGAAGAGGCCACGCTTCTGGTGCCCAACGATCTTGTGCGCACGGTCGCGCATAAATCCTTTGGGGTGCAGGCGGATGGCGATACGCTGGTTTTGCCCGGCGTCATGAGCCGGAAAAAGCAGATAATTCCAATTCTGGCAGTGTGATATTGTCCGGGACGCTCTGAACATCTTGCCTGAAGGCTATATTTCTGTGTCCTTTCAAAGGATTACACGGGTTTTACTGCAATCAAGCGTTTCGGAATTAACTTGAGTAACAAGTAGATTTTGATGCGCCCACAACATCAATTGGATCCGGGCGTTTCACACCAAACCTCGTGATTGAGGTTTGGTATGAAACGCTTTAATTGAGCGCTGAAATTTTTACCCCCGGCGCCGCGCCCTGAGGGTTGGAATGGCAATGGTTGGATCCTCGGGCCAGGGGTGTTTGGGGTAGCGCCCGCGCATGTCCTTGCGCACATCCGCGTAGGATGTGGCCCAGAAACCGGGGATGTTCAGCGTGGTCTGTACCGGCCGCCCGGCAGGTGACAAAAGCGTCACCCGCAAAGGGGTGCGGCCAATCAGGGGGTGGCTTTTCTGACCAAACATTTCCTGCAGGCGCAGGCTGATCTGGGGGTGTTCGCCGCTGTAATCAATCGGGATTTTACGGCCCAGAGGCGTGATGAATGAGGCCGGTGCAGCGCGGTCAAGCGCCTGCATCTGATCCCAGCTTAGCCGGGCGCGCAGGGCGTCTGTCATGTCAAAGCGTTTCCAGTCCTGCGCGGTTTTCACGCCTGCAAGATGCGGCAAAAGCCATTCTTCAAGGGTGTCCATAAGTGCGGCCTCTGACATGTCCGGCAAATCCGCATGGTCCTCACGCACCAGCGCCACCCGGGCAACAAACCGCCGCGCGGCATCTGTCCAGCCAAGGCCCAGATCCCGCACACCGTCAAGCATGGCGCGGGTAATATCAGCGGCGGGCGCGTCTTTCCATTGCCTGTCCTCCAGCACCAGAGCACCCAGCCGTTCCTGCCGTCGGGCGGTCACGCGGCGCTCGCGCCTGCTCCATTCGCACAGGTCGTGCCACCTGATCTGATCCATGAAAAGCCCGCGAAGCTCAGATTCAGAGATGGCAATCGCCTGCCGGATACGGGCCTCGCGCGGATTGCCATCAAGATCGGTGGCCACGATCAGGCGGGTATCTGAGAGGGTATCACCTTCTGGCAACACGGCCCCCTTGCCGCCGGAAAGGATATAGCGCGGGGCATCCCCCTTGCGGCGCAGGCCGATGCGGTCAGGATAGGCGAGGGCAGCCATTTCCGCATCGCTCATCGCGCTCTTGCGTTCGCGCCTCGCTTTGGTGGTCAGCCTTTTGGCTTCGGATTTTATGCGCTCAAGCGCGCCACGATTGGCCGTGAAGGGCGAGCGCTCGGAAAAGCGGCGATAATCGCGCAGGGCCGCAAGTCTGAGCGACAGATCCACCGGCGCGCCCCGGCCCAGAGGATCGCGGTCGGCCAGCAGGGCCGCCAACGGGGCTGCCGCAGGCCCCGCAATGGCCAGCATATGGGCAAGGCGGGGATGCAGCGGCAATGCCGCCAGTTCTTTGCCGTGATCTGTGATCCGCGCCTGTTCATCCAGCGCCCCCAGCATGTGCAACAAATTCTGCGCCGAAGCATAGCCGCCGGGATTGGGCGGTGTGAGGAACGGCAAGGCCTCGGGCGCAGCCCCCCAAAGCGCCAGTTCCAGCGCCAGCCCGCTGAGATCAGCCACTTCGATTTCCGCCGGGGGAAAGCCCGCCATTGCGCCATCAGCCCCCCGTGTCCAAAGCCGGTAACACACGCCCGCCGCCACCCGGCCAGCCCGGCCTGTGCGTTGCGTGGCCTCGGCGCGGGTCACCGGCTCGGTTATCAGCCGCGACATGCCGCTGCCGGGGTCAAACCGCGCCCGCCGGGCCAGCCCGCCATCCACCACCACGCGGATATCCTCAATCGTCAGCGAGGTTTCGGCAATCGAGGTGGCAAGCACGATCTTGCGGCCCGCCTCACAGGGGCCAATCGCGGCGCGCTGGGCTTTGAAATCCATCGCCCCAAAAAGCGGCCGGATAGAGCAATCTATTGGCACACGGGGGGCAAGCAGGGCCTGCACCCGCCGAATCTCGCCCTCACCGGGCAAAAACACCAGAACGCCGCCTTGGGTTTCCCCAACAGCCTGCACCACCAGATCCGCGAGCGCCGCTTCAAACCGCAGGGATTTGGCCGTGGGGCGCTTGAGCCAGTGGGTTTCCACCGGAAAACTTCGGCCCTGAGATGTGATCACCGGGGCATTGCCCATCAACCCGGCCACAGGGGCGGCCTCAAGCGTGGCCGACATCACCAAAAGCATCAGATCATCGCGCAGGGCCTCTGCGATCTCAAGGCAAAGCGCCAGCCCCAGATCGGCATTCAAAGAGCGCTCGTGAAACTCGTCAAAGATCACCGCACTGATGCCTGAAAGCCCCGGATCAGACTGGATCATCCGGGTCAGGATGCCTTCTGTCACCACCTCGATTCGGGTGGTTTTGCCGGTTTTGGCCTCACCGCGGATGCGGTAGCCCACGGTGGCCCCAACCGGCTCATTCAGGGTCTGCGCCATGCGCTCCGCCGCCGCGCGGGCGGCAAGGCGGCGCGGTTCAAGCATCAGAATACGGCCCTGACAAAGCCCCGCTTCAAGCATCGCTAGCGGCACCACGGTGGTTTTGCCCGCGCCCGGCGGGGCCTGCAACACCGCCCGGCCACGGTTGCACAGGGCTGCTATCAGCGGCACAAGCACGTCATGGATGGGCAAATCGGGCGTCATGATCGCTTTATCGGCCATATGGGCGGTCAATGCCACCAAACGATCATCATAATTGCAAGTTTGTATCAGGGCATGTAGGCCAAAAGACGCATTGACAAGAACAGGCCATAGCCGATGGATATAACCGATCTGAGCATTAAAATCATCGCCGCTGACCGGCGGGCGCTGTCAAAGGCAATCACTTTGGTTGAAAGCAGCCGGGCAGACCATCGGGCACTGGCCGCTGAATTGATCGAAAAACTGAAGGACAGCAATCGTCAGGCCATCCGCATCGGCCTTTCCGGCACGCCGGGTGTGGGCAAATCGACCTTCATCGAAAGTTTTGGCCTGATGCTGACGGGGCTTGGCCTCAGGGTGGCGGTACTGGCGGTTGATCCTTCATCAGCGCGCTCGGGCGGGTCTATTTTAGGCGATAAAACCCGGATGGAGCAGCTCAGCCGCGACAGGAACGCCTTCATCCGGCCCTCGCCCGCGCAATCACATCTGGGCGGCGTGGCCCGGCGCACCCGCGAGGCTGTGGCCTTGTGTGAGGCGGCGGGGTTTGACGTGGTGCTGATTGAAACGGTGGGCGTGGGGCAATCGGAAACCGTAGTGGCCGAGATGACCGATCTTTTCATCCTGCTGCTGGCCCCTGCAGGCGGCGATGAATTGCAAGGCGTCAAGCGCGGCATCATGGAAATGGCCGATATTATCCTGATCAACAAAGCCGACGGCGATCTCAAACCCGCCGCCACGCGCACCTGTGCCGATTATACCGGCGCGCTCAGGCTGATGCGCAAACGCCCACAGGATCCGGAAGGGTTTCCCAAGGCGATGATGGTATCATCGGTGCAGAATGAGGGGCTGGCAACGGCCTGGGACGAGATGCAGGCACTGGCAAATTGGCGGCGCGAGACCGGCCATTTTGATGCCCGGCGCAGGGAGCAGGCGCGCTATTGGTTCGAGGAAGAACTGCGCCAGGGTGTGCTGGCCCAGCTTGAAACGGCAACGGCGCAGGCAGCCATGAAAGACTATGGCGATCAGGTCGCGGAGGGGAAGATATCGCCCGACATTGCGGCGCAGGAAGTTTTGAAACGGCTCAAGCCTTAGCAGATTTACTGCCCAACCCACACCCCTGACCTGATCCGCGATCACCCAGCGCGGAGACCCGCACGATAGCAACACCTGTTGACGGCACGGCGGGAATTCCCGATATGAGGTCATACTGGCAACCCCAAAGGCACATCATGCTGGACCAACCCGACGACATTCACCCGCTTTTTGCAGGCGCACCGAAAACGACCGAGTTTCGCAAGCTGCGCAAACGCATTGTCCGGCAGGTGCGTGAGGCGGTTGAACAATACGGTATGGTCGAGCGGGATACGCCCGCGCAGGATGGCCACGCGCCTGTGGCGCGATGGCTGGTCTGCCTGTCGGGCGGCAAGGATAGCTATACCTTGCTGGCCATCCTGCATGAGTTGAAATGGCGCGGGCTTTTGCCGGTTGACTTGCTGGCCTGCAATCTTGATCAGGGGCAACCGGGGTTTCCCGCTACCGTTTTGCCGGATTTTCTGACCCGGATGCAGGTGCCGCACCGGGTTGAGTATCAGGATACCTATTCGATCGTGATGGATAAAATCCCCGCCGGGCGGACGTTTTGCGCGCTGTGCTCAAGGCTCAGACGGGGCAATCTGTACCGTATCGCGCGTGAAGAAGGCTGTAGCGCCGTGGTCTTGGGCCATCACCGCGATGATATTTTAGAGACATTTTTCATGAACCTCTTTCATGGCGGGCGGCTGGCCACGATGCCGCCCAAGCTGGTGAACGAAGAGGGGGATTTATTTGTTTATCGCCCGCTGGCGCATGTCAGCGAAGGTGATTGTGAAAAATTCGCCAAGGCGTTGAATTACCCCATTATTCCTTGCGATCTTTGTGGCTCGCAGGACGGGTTGCAACGCCAGCAGGTCAAGCAGATTCTGGACGGGTGGGAGGCGCGCAGCCCCGGGCGCCGTCAGGTCATGTTCCGCGCCTTGATGAACGCGCGGCCCTCGCATCTGCTCGATCCCAAACTGTTCGATTTTGCCGGATTAACCCGGAATACCTAAAATTTTATGCAAAACAATGCCGGGTTTATGGGCGCATTAAGCGCGTGTTGACCTTGGGCGCATAGCCTTGGCCGGAATTCATCGGAGTCCTTCCACTTTTCCGGAGCCAGGGCATGCCTTCACGCCTGCGACATACAATTTCAACAAGCCGGGCGCATTTGCGTACCATCCTGACCGGGCCACAGATCCTGCTTTATCTGCCCGCCCTGGTTGTCCTCGGCTATTGGTTTGGTGGAACTGATTTGATTTTGGGCATGGCAATGGGGTTTCCGCTTTGTGTCATCAGCCTCAGCATCCTCAATAAAGGGCATCGCAAACCGTTTGGCCATTACCGCCATATGGCCAATTTCCCTGAACAGCAGGCCCTGGAAGAGCGGTTGGATATCGTCCTGAATTCAGCACATAAAAAATCTCAGAAAATGGCCTGTATGCTGGTGGCTCTGGATGATTTTGATGTTATCACCGAACGCTATGGCAGGCTTTCTGCTGAAAATGTTTTGCAACGGGTCAAACACCGCCTTGCGGTAGCTTTGCGCTCAAATGACGTGGTTTACCGGCATGGCGCGCACAGCTTTGGCATTGCCATCGGCCCGGTGCAGCAGCTGGATCTTGAGATTGGCCTGCATCTGGCGGGGCGTTTACAGGCGGCGGTGGAAGACCCGATAATTCTTGATCGCACCACGATATATATTTCGGCCTCTGTCGGGTTTAGTCTGGATGCGGATATCGGCCTGGGCATGGGGGCAGATCTTGCCGATGCCGCCCATCTGGCGCTGAAAGAGGCGCAGCGCCACGGGCCATCCTCCATCCGGGCTTATTCCTCAAATATCCGCGATATTGCATCCTGCCCGCATTTCATTACGGATGAGGTGCAAAATGCATTGGAAAATGGCCAGATCAGGCCCTGGTTTCAGCCGCAGGTGTCAACCGATACCGGTCAGATCACCGGTTTTGAGGCGCTGGCGCGCTGGGCACACCCCAAGTTGGGCATGCTCACACCCGCAGAATTTTTGCCGGGGCTGGAGCAGGCAGGCAAGATCGAGCGGCTGGGCGAAGTGATGCTTTTTCAGGCCCTCAATGCGCTCAAATCATGGGATGCCCAGGGGCTTGACGTGCCGCATGTGGGGGTCAATTTTACCTCTGAGGAATTGCGCAACCCCAAGCTGCCCGAGAAAATTGGCTGGGAGCTTGACCGCTTTGATATGGCCCCGGACCGGCTAACCGTCGAGGTGTTGGAATCGGTGGTGGCAAATTCGCCGGAAGATATGATTTCGCGCAATATCAACCGCTTGTCTGAAATGAGATGCCATATTGACCTTGATGATTTTGGCACCGGTCATGCCTCGATTTCGCTGATCCGGCGATTTGCGGTTGAACGCATCAAGATAGACCGGAGTTTCGTGACGAAAGTGGATTGCGATCCCGAACAGCAGCGTATGATTTCCGCCATCCTGCTGATGGCAGAAAAGCTGGGGCTTGAGACTTTGGCCGAAGGGGTGGAAACCGCGGGAGAACATGCCATGCTGGCACAGCTTGGTTGTGGCCATGTGCAGGGGTTTGGTATCGGTCGGCCGATGCCGTTCGATAAAACCATTGACTGGATGAGCCATCACTTGCTGAAGCTTGATGATTTGCCGGTCATTGGTCAGGTGCGGAATTAACCGGTTAACTGCAAACCGGCACCTGAAATTATGCAGCTTTCCGGAAACAGCCTATATCACAGTTGTCAGCAATCCTGTTTAGGGTAATCTCATTGGAAAACATGCCTTAAGAGATCACAAACATGCCTGACCCTAAGACCATTCTCAGATCGCTTTTTGACAAGGCTGTTGAGGTTGCCGATCCGATGCGCAGTCTGCATCTTGCGCTTCCTCCCCGGCCAAAAGAGCGCCTGATCGTGGTTGGCGCAGGCAAGGCCTCGGCCCGGATGGCGGAAGCGGTTGAGGCGATATATGGCCCCTGCAAGGGCATTGTGATCACGCGCTATGGCTACGCCCGGCCCTGCGCGGGCATCGAGATTGTTGAAGCGGCACACCCGGTGCCGGATGCCGCAGGGATGGCCGCCACGCAGCGGATGTTGGATTTGCTTGAAACCTTGGGGGAAAATGATCAGGTGCTTGCGCTCATATCCGGCGGGGCATCGGCATTGATGACCTTGCCGGCAGGGGCGATCACATTATCACAGATTCAGGCATTTAATGCAGTGCTTTTGGCCTCGGGTATGCCAATACGACAGATGAATATCATTCGCAAACATCTCAGTCTGGTGAAAGGGGGGCAACTGGCTGCTGCGGCTTATCCCGCGCGGATGCTGTCATTGATGATCTCGGATGTGCCGGGCGATGATCCGGCGCTGATCGGATCCGGGCCAACGGTCGGGGATGCCAGCACACCGGGAGAGGCACGCGCCAGTCTGGATCAATTTGGCATTGCAGTTCCGCAAACAATCCAGGATGTGCTGGCGGGCCCGCCGCATGTGATAGCCCCCGGCGATATCCGGTTGAGCAAGGTGGAAAACATCATCTATGCCGCCCCCTCGCATTCTCTAAAAGCCGCCGCCGAATTGGCGCAGGATCAGGGGATTGAAGTGCAGATTTTAGGGGATGATGTTGAAGGTGAGGCCAGGGATGTGGCCCGCGCTCAGGCTGCAAAAGCATTGAAAATTCAAACCGGGATGGCCGCCGGAGCGGCACCGGTGCTTTTGCTTTCAGGCGGGGAACTCACTGTTACCCGTACCGGCGATGGCATTGGCGGGCCAAATGCGGAATTTGCTCTGGCACTGGCTCTGGCACTTGAAGGGGTTGCTGGCATTTACGCCATTGCCTGCGATACCGACGGGGTGGATGGCGCGGCAGAGGTGGCCGGTGCGGTGATCGGCCCGGACACTCTGGACAAGGCAAAGGCGCTTTCCTGCGATGCGGCGATGGCGCTTGCCCGCAATGATGCACATGGTTTTTTTGATATGCTCGGGGATCAGGTTCTGACCGGCCCGACGCTGACAAATGTCAATGATTTCAGGGCGATTTTGATCCAGCCGCCGCAGGTTTAGGGCGGTTTGGCAATTTTCGAGTCGTCAACTGGTTGAAAAAGTGCGATATATCCTATGCCGAACCAAGGATATTGTCATGTACCGAAGATCATTTTTAGCCCTGATTGCCACCATCGCCGCATTTGGGCTCTACCCCGCTCAGGCAGGTTCTGTCCAGTTAACAGCGAATGAAATCAATGCACTTCTGGCCGGAAATACCATCAACGGGGTTTGGGCAGGAACCAACTATACAGAATATTTCAGCGCCCAGGGACAGGCCATCTATATTCCCGCAGAGGGGCCCCCGAGCGAAGGAAAATGGCGCGCCAACCCCGACACAGATGAATATGAAAGCTGGTGGCGCAGCACCGGCTGGACGCCCTATGTGATCGTGAAAACCGACACGGGCGGGCATGCTTTTGTCAATGGGGATGCGCTGGAACCCTTTACCGTCACACCCGGCAAACAGATTGATTAAAGCGTTTCGTGAAAACCCTGAGTCAGGTTTTTTGCGAAACGCGCGGAACCTATCGATATTGTGTGCGTTTTGATACAAACTTGTTTCTCAAGTTTATTCCTAAACGCTTTATTGACGCAGCGCAGGCAGGCCAATACCTGTTGATTGAAACCCGCCATCCACGGCAATCACCTGCCCGGTGACATAGCTGGCAGCCTCCGAGCACAGAAATGTAATCATCGCGGCAATCTCATCTTCCGTGCCATAGCGGTTGAGCGGTATCGCATCATGATAAGCCGCGCGAATTTCCGGCGTATGCACCGCCAGGGCCAGCTTGGTATCCACCGGGCCGGGGCAGATGCAATTCGCCCGCACACCGTATTCGCCCAGCTCTGCCGCATATTGCTGGGTAAGATGCATCACCGCGGCCTTCGAGGTGCCATAAGCCACCCGCAAAGTGCTGGCGCGCAGGCCCGAGATCGAGGCGATATTGACAATCGCACCGCGCGCCGCGCAAAGCCCCTCGCGCAGCGCCTGTGACATCAGGAATACCCCGTCAAGATTGGTTTCCATGACCGTGCGCCAGCGGCTGAAATCGGTATCCCCGAGCGGGCCGAAATCCGCCACACCGGCATTGTTGACAAGCGCATCAATGCTGTCACAGCTCTGGCTGACATGGGCCGCAATATGGCGCACCTGATCCGGTATTGAGACATCACAAACCACCGGATCAACATCCCCGAGCCCCTGAGCGGCCACGGATAATGCCGGCGCATCACGGTCGATCATCACCACCCGCCAGCCCTGTTCAAGAAATTGCCGGGTAGTGGCCAGCCCGATGCCGCGCGCCGCGCCTGTGACAATGGCGGTTTTCATGATCTTGCTCCGGATTTTATTGCCTTGCACATGTATAAGACACCTTGCAGGCCCTGCCATAGTAAAATGCCTAGGCCTCATGGTATACAAAATGATACTACCAGCGTTTTTTATGCGTATTTATGTTTTTCACCCTAAATGCCATTTACATGCTGCCGGTGCCAATACCGGCTGTTTTGTATTCAGGAGATGACATATGTTATTCAAAACTACCCTTGCCGCTGCCGCTGTAACGCTGGCAAGCCTATCGCCGGCACAAGCAGAGCAGGATGCACCCATATTGGGTTATACGATGTATGGAACCGGGCCGGAACATGTGATGGTGCTGCATAACTGGATGGGAGATGCCCGCAGCTTTGATGCCATGCGCCCTTGGTTGGATGACCACAGCTATACCTATGTATTTGCCGATGTCCGGGGCTATGGGAATTCAAAAACCCTTAAAGGAAAATACACTACGGATGAGATTGCCCGGGATACGCTGCATCTTGCGGATGAACTGGGCTGGGATAAATTCAACCTGATTGGTCATTCGATGAACGGCATGGCCGGTTTCAAAACCCTCATGCGTGATTCCGAACAGGACAAACGGATCAAAAGCTATGTGGCAATCACCCCGGTCACGCCCGATGGCTATCCGGCGTCCGAAGATGACCGTGCCTTTCTGCTGGCCACCATCAGCGAGGATGAAATGGCCCGCGCCGCTTTTGATGCACTGTCCGGCGGCAAGCTGAACAACGCCTGGAAGATACGCAATACCACTTACAGCCGTACAACCACCTCCCCGGATGTGTTGAAAGGCTATTATGACATGTGGCTGGATGAAGATTTTTCCAAAGAGTTTCAGGAAGCCGAAATTGACACACCAATATTGCTGATCGGCGGGCGCAATGATCTGCCAGGGTTTCAGCAGGAATACTATGATAAGACCATCGCGAATTGGGCACAAAATATCCATCTCGCATATATCGAGAATGCCGGCCATTATCCGATGCTGGAAACACCTGTCTTGCTGGCGACGATGATAGAAGACCATCTCAGCGCCAATAAATAACAGGAACCGGGCGGGGGCACCAACCCCCTGCCCGGTATTTATTTGCCTATATATGAAAAATTCTGTAGTACATGCATAAATTACCCTAAAGGATATGGCATGACCCCTCAAATTCCCCGCAAACGTCGGCATATCGAAGATATTCACTGCCCGGTCGAGGCGGTCTTTGCCCGTATCGGCGGCAAGTGGAAAGCGTTGATCATATTGCGCCTGCTTGTCCGCACGCGGCGGTTCAATGAACTGCTGCGTTCGCTGAAGGGATGCACGCAACGAATGCTGACAAATCAGCTCAGAGAGCTTGAACATGATGGTATCGTGCACCGCGAGGTTTATCATCAGGTGCCGCCCAAGGTGGAATATTCACTGACACAGAAAGGCCGGGATATGCGGCCGATCATTCGCGCCGCCTGTGAATGGGGGCAAATCCATGTCGACGGCGCACAACCGGATTTTGAGAAGATGCTTGAAACTGCGATCTGAGTGATTGGCAGGGGCAGCAGGGTTCGAACCCGCGACCTACGGTTTTGGAGACCGTCGCTCTACCAGCTGAGCTATACCCCTATGGCCGCGCCCGGATTACGACACCTGTGGCCGGGACGCAAGCAGACAATCGCAGCGCGGTTGCGGTTTTGCCCTGTGGACATTTGCCCCTGAGATGCCCTGCCTCTATATCTGAAGAAGATCAGAAGGGACGCAGCATGCCATCACAGCAAATTCCGGTTCATGTGCCACTTGTGAAAGAGCCGATGAGCCTTTTGCAAAGCCTGTCTGCGGCGCGCAAAAACCTGTTGTCGATCATCCCCGAGATTGCCGTGACACAGCCGATGGTTTCCGGCCGCACCGGCAAGCGCTGGCATATGGTGATGGATCCGGCCTCGATCAAGCGGATGCTTTTGGAAAATCTGGATGATTATCCCAAATCCATCGTCACCAAGAACCTGCTGCGCCCGGCGATTGGCGATTCGCTTTTTATCGCCGAAGGGGCGCATTGGCGCTGGCAACGGCGGGCGGCAGCACCGGTGTTTTCGCATCGCAACGTGATGAACCTTGCCCCGATCATGTCCGCCGCGGCCGACCGCAGTTGCGCACGAATCGCGGCGGCATCGGGGGCCATGGATATGGCCGATGACATGGTGCGCACCACATTCGACGTGATCAGCGAGGTCACATTTTCCGGCGATGGCAGCTTTGACGCCACAGCCGTGCATAAATCCATTGATGCCTATATCGCGCAGGCGGGCCGGATTTCCCTGTTTGACATGCTTGGCTTTCCCGATTGGGTGCCGCGCCCGGGGCGGATGTTTTCAGGCCCGGCGATAAAACAAATGAAGCGCGTGGCCGATGCGGCGGTTGAGGCGCGGCGCGCGCGCGGGGCTCAGGGCGTGCCCGATCTGCTTGATCTCTTACTTGCCGGCGTTGATCCGGAAACCAAACGCCGGATGAACACCGCCGAGCTGCGCGACAACCTGCTGACCTTTATCGTGGCGGGCCATGAAACCACGGCGCTGACCATGGCGTGGTCGTTATATCTTTGTGCCTTTGACCAAAGCGTGCAGGACCGCGCCCGCGCCGAGGCGCAATCGGTTCTCAATGGCCGCGCCGCCAGCGGCGAGGATGTGGCCAATCTGCCCTATATCCGGATGATAGCCGATGAGGCGCTGCGGCTTTACCCGCCCGCCGCGATGCTTTCGCGCACCGCTTTGAAAGAAGATACGCTATGTGGGCGCAAGATACGCGCAGGCGATACTGTGATCATCCCGATTTATGCGCTGCACCGGAACCGGCTTTTATGGCCTGAGGCAGATCACTTTCGCCCCGAGCGTTTTGCTGATAAAAAGGCGATCGAACGCTATGCTTATCTGCCGTTTGGCGATGGCCCGCGCATCTGCATTGGCGCGTCTTTTGCCTTGCAGGAGGTGGTGATCATTCTGGCAACGCTCCTGTCGCGTTTCAAATTCACGCCTGTGAAAGGCCGTGATCCCAAGCCGGTGATGATCATCACATTGCGCCCCGAAGGCGGTGTCTGGTTGCAGGCCGAGCCGGTTTGAAATTCACTTATTGCCTTTGATATAGGTGTTCCACAGCCAGATCAGAAGCAACGCGCCCAGAACCGCCCCTATCAGGCCCGAAAGCATCCCCATCACCCGCAACAGAATGCCCAGAACCAGCCCGCCCATTAATGCCCCGGCAATGCCGATGGCCAGGGTGGTGATGATATTGGTCTCCATTTTCATCATCCGTGTGGCCAGAAACCCGGCGGCAAGCCCGATGATGATTAACCAGATGATCGGCATGTTACCCTCCTGATCCCTTTCTAACGGCGGCCCCGCCAATGGGTGGGCACGATGATGAGCGCGCCGATGGAAGACAAGATCGCATCTGTCCCGGCCGAGCCAAAGCCCACGTTAAACATGATGCGGATGAAATAAAACAAAAACGCGCCGCCAATGCAGATGATGATGGATGGGATATATCCATTGCTGGTAAAACCGGATTTTTCCGCCGCATAGCCAACAATCCCGGCAATTACCACCGTCCCGAACAGCGCAAGAAACATCCCCGACCCTCCCTTAAATAATGGTCCCCTTGGGCAGGGGAGACCCACGCAAAAACGCATCCGCATCCTGCGCCCCCCGGCCTGCCCGTTGCAAGCGCAAAAGCCGTATTGCCCCTTCGCCGCAGGCCACGGTCAGGGCTTCATCCAAAACCTCACCGGGCGCGCCCTGCCCGTTTGCGATGCGTGACGCCAGCAGTTTCAGCCGCTGCCCCTGCAGCTCGGTCCAGGCGCCGGGAAAGGGCGATAGCCCGCGGATCTGTGCATCGACCTGCGTGGCGGGCAATGCCCAGTTGATCTGCGCCTCGGATTTGTCGATTTTGGCGGCATAGGTAATGCCGGTATCGGCCTGCGGCTCGGGCGTCAGGCTATTGAATTTATCCAGCGCCTCGACAATCAATTCAGCCCCGATCCCTGACAAACGATCATGCAATTCGCCGGTGGTTTCTTCCGCGCCAATATCCGTGGCCCGGCGCAGCAACACAGGCCCGGTATCCAACCCGGCCTCCATCTGCATGATGCAAATCCCGGTTTGGGTATCCCCCGCCATGATCGCGCGGTGAATCGGCGCCGCCCCGCGCCAGCGCGGCAACAGCGAGGCGTGAATATTCAAGCAGCCATAACGCGGCGCATCCAGAATGGCCTGCGGCAGGATCAGGCCATAGGCCACAACCACCGCCACATCCGCCTTGAGATCGGTAAATGCCGCCTGCTCATCCACCGCTTTCAGGCTGGCAGGATGGCGCACCTCAAGGCCCAGTTCATCTGCGCGCGCATGTACCGGCGTGGGGCGATCTTTTTTGCCCCGCCCCGCCGGGCGCGGCGGCTGGCAATAGACGGCAGCAATCCCGTGGCCAGCCCCGATCAGCGCATCCAGCACCGGCACCGAAAATTCAGGCGTTCCCATGAAAATTATCCGCATCAATCCCTCACTGGCGGTAGGGCGGGTTTCAGCCCGCCCCCTTTGCGCGCTTTTCGCAACAGCATATCGCGTTTCATTCTGGAAAGCCTGTCAAAATACATCCGGCCCGCAAGATGATCAATCTGGTGCTGCACCGATGTTGCCCAAAGCCCGACAAAATCACGGGTTTCCATCTCGCCATCTGCATTCAAAAACCGCACGGTTACCGCCCTTGGCCGTTCAATTTTGGCTGAAACGCCGGGCAAATTGGGGCTGGCTTCAACATGGCTGCGCATCCGGGTGCTCGCGTGCAAAACTTCCGGATTGGCCATGCGCATTGCCTGCCCGCGCGCGCCCGTGTGCCTATCAGAGGCATCAACCACCGCCAAAGCCTGCATCACGCCGATCTGCGTCGCCGCCAGCCCAACGCCGGGCATGGCCTCCATCGTGTCAATCATATCGCGCCAGACACCCCGGATTTCATCGGTAATCTCAGCCACCGGCCGGGCGGTTGTTTGCAGGCACTTGTCTGGCCATGGCAGGCAGCGTCTGACGGCCACGCCCTATTCCCGCGCCAGTTCGCGTTTGAGCTTTTGCATCTTGCGGGTGATCATCTGCCGCCTCATCCGGCCCAGATAATCAATGAACAAAATCCCGTTGAGATGGTCAATCTCATGCTGCACGCAGGTGGCCCAGAGCCCGTCAAACCCGGCTTCCTGCAGTTTGCCATTGCGGTCAATCCAGCGCACATTCACCTCGGCGGGGCGGGTGACTTCCTGATATATGTCGGGGATCGACAGGCAACCCTCTTCATGCACGTTCAACGCATCCGACGATGCAATCACTTCGGGGTTGAACATGATCATCGGCTGGGGCGGCTCGTTTTCGCCCTTCACGCAATCGAGCACGATCAACCGGCTCAGCACGCCAACCTGCGGTGCCGCCAGCCCGATACCGGGGGCGTCATACATTGTCTCAAGCATGTCATCCGCGAGCACGCGCAAATCATCCGACAAATCAGACACCGGCGCGCAGAGCTTTTTCAGCCGGGGATCGGGATGGATAATGATAGGCCGTTTCATGGGCTGTCATGTAGGGCATGTAGCGTGCTTCTGCAACGCCCAGATCGCCCTTGCACCGGCGCTTTATTCAGGTAGCTTGCGCCCAGACACTCCGGACAATCAAGGACACAGCCCCGATGAATTTTGACGAAATCATTGACCGCCACGGCACCCATAGCTCCAAATGGGATATGATGGAGCCGATATACGGTGTACCGGCCCGTGATGGCATCGCCATGTGGGTGGCCGACATGGATTTCCGCCCGCCGCAATGTGTATCGGATGCGGTGGCCGCAATGCACAGTCACGGCATCTATGGCTATTACGGCGATGACGCGGATTACAAGGCGGCAATTTGCTGGTGGATGCAAAACCGCCATGGCTGGACGGTTGATCCTTCCTGGATTTTCACCACCCACGGGCTGGTCAATGGCACGGGGCTTTGTGTCGATGCCTATACCGAGCCCGGCGATGGCGTGGTGCTGTTCACCCCGGTCTATCATGCTTTCGCCCGCGTCATCAAAGCCGCCGGGCGTGAGGTGGTTGAATGTCAGCTTGTCAATAATCAGGGCCGCTACGAGATGGATTTTGCCGCCTATGATGCGCAAATGACCGGGGCGGAAAAGATGCTGATCCTGTGTTCGCCGCATAATCCCGGCGGCCGCGTCTGGAGCCGGGACGAATTGCAGAATGTTGCGGATTTTGCCCGGCGTCATGATTTGGTTCTTGTCTCGGACGAAATTCATCATGATCTGGTGATGCCCGGCCACAGCCATATTCCCATGCCGCTGGTTGATGAGCGTACCGCTGACCGGCTGGTCATGATGTCCGCCACTACCAAAACCTTCAACATGGCAGGGACGCATGTGGGCAATGTCATCATTGCCGACGAGGCCCTGCGCGCGCGCTTTGCCGGGCGGATGTCGGCGCTGGGGTTGTCGCCCAATTCATTTGGCCTTTACATGGCTGAGGCAGCTTATTCGGCAGAAGGCGCTGCATGGGTTGATGAACAAGTGGCGTATCTCGATGGCAACCGGCAGCTTTTTGATGCCGCAATCAACGATATGCCGGGCCTCGCCTCCATGCCGCTTGAAGCCACCTATCTGGCCTGGGTTGATTTTGGCGGTACCGGCATGGAACGGGCTGAATTTACAAGGCGGGTTGAGCAAGATGCCCGCATCGCCGCTAATCATGGGCCAAGCTTTGGGTCGGGTGGCGAAAATTTCCTGCGGTTCAACATTGCCACGCCGCGTGCGCGGGTTGAGGAAGCGGTGTCGCGCCTGAGGGCCGCATTTTCCGATCTACAGTAACCAATCAGGTAAGCCGGGCTTAAGCCCGGCCTACGCCCCTTTATAAAGTTCAGTGTTTCTCCAGCAGGGCCACCGGAGCCTCGGGGCTGCGATAGAAATCAAGCGGCTGTTCGCCGGTTGCTTCGGTCATCAGTTTGTATTCAAAATATTTTTCACCGTGCTCTTCGCCCGAGGCCACAATCAGGCAATGACAGATATGGCGGGCGCCATCATACATATCCACCAGCCCGCGCAAATGCGGCGCATCTTCCGCCTCAAGCGCAAAGCCATTTTCCCAGGCGCGCAGGATACGGTAGCTCTCATCCCCAGTCTCTATCCTTAATCTGTTGTTTTTCAACATAGATTTCTTGCGCGCAGCATCCAGTCCGGCTTGTACGTCAGGTGGTAAAAACGTCGTCACGGGTGATTCCCTCAATATGATTTGCCCCATAACATGTCGCACCAAACTGTAACGGTCACGTTAAAAAATTAACCATTCCCATATTTCACAGCTTTCCCGCCACTTTCGGGCGCAACACATGCGGGATTTCCGGATCATAAAGCGCACTGTCTTTGAAATCCCGCACCTCGCCCAGAACCGGCCCCACCAATGTCAACGCCGTGCGGGTGATCTTCTCGGCCCGGACTTTCTTCTGAATATCCGCCAGCGTGCCCCTGATAAACATCTGATCCGGCCAGCCCACGCGGTAGGCCACCACAACCGGGCAATCCGCACCATAATAGGGCGTCAGAACCCGTTGAATTTCGCGCAGGTTACGCACGCCCAGATGAATGGCCAATGTGGCCCCGCTGCGGGCAAAATTTTCCAGCGTCTCGCCATCGGGCATCGAGGTGGATTTCATTGAAACCCGTGTCAGAACAATGGATTGCGCAACCTCGGGCACGGTCAGCTCCTGCCCCAAAGCCGCCGCCGCCGCCGCATAGGCGGGCACGCCGGGGATGATCTGATAGTCAATCCCGTCGCGGCGCAGCCGCCTGATCTGCTCGGCAATCGCCCCATAAAGCGAGGGATCCCCGGAATGCACCCGCGCCACATCCTCGCCGCGCGCATGCGCCGCCAGAATTTCGCCGTGGGTATCCTCCAGCGTCATCGGCGCGGTATCCATCACCCGCGCGCCCTGAGGCGCACAAGCCACCACCTCAGGCGGCACAAGGCTTCCGGCATAAAGACACACCGGGCAGAGGCCAATGATGCGCTGCGCCTTCAGGGTCAATAGCTCCGGGTCGCCGGGGCCTGCGCCAATAAAATAAACCGTCATCTACAACCCTGCTTTCATTTTTCCATAAATACTCACTGCGTACCGCCCGAGGCCAGATCACCATCAATTTTGCGCGCATAGCCGCGCGGCGTGAACATGCGCGGGCCTTCCCCCATCTGCGCAAGTCGCGTGTTGGACGAGCCCACCAGAACAACCGTCAGCATATCCACCTCCTCCACATCCAGTTGATCCAATCGCCGATAACGCACATGCTCCTCAGGGCGGCCCAATGAACTGGCCAGCATCACCGGCGTATCCGCCGGGCGATGCGCAAGCAGAATATCGCGCGCCTCGGCCAGCAATGTCCGGCGGGTTTTTGATACCGGATTATAAAACGCAATCACAAAATCCCCCTCGGCCGCAGCATGCAGGCGGCGAATGATATCGCCGCGCGGCGTCAAAAGATCGCTCAGGCTGATGGTGCAGAAATCATGCCCCAAGGGCGCGCCTGCCCGCGCCGCCGCCGCTTGCAGGGCGGATACCCCCGGCGAGCAGACCACCTCAACCCGGCGGGCCGCGTCCGAGACGCCGTGCTGATTGGGGGCGCGGTCCAAAAGCTCAAACACCAAGGCCCCCATAGCGTAAATGCCTGCGTCACCTGAACATACCAGCGCCACGTTCTTGCCCAATGCTGCCTGCTCCAGCGCATAACGGCAGCGGGCTTCTTCACCACCCAGCGGAAAATCCGAGCGGGTTTTGCCTGCGGCCAGCGGCCCAAGCAGATCAATGTAAAGGCCATAGCCCACCAGTTCTTCGGCCTCGGCCACAAACCGGCTGACCTCAGGCGTGCGCCAGGCCGATTGGCCGGGGCCGATGCCCACCACGCTGAGCCGCCCCCGTGCACGACCGGGCATATCGGTGATCGGGGCCTCTGAGCGGGTCAAGGCGCAGGTGGTGCTGGCGGTTTTTTGTTTCGGAACAACAAGCGTGCCGCCACAGGCCAGCGCCGCCCCTTCCGAGACACCGTGACAGCCGACTTCAGCAAAAACAATATCCGACGGGTTGGCCAGCGCATCGGCCTGCGCCTCAAGCTCAGCGGCAGTGAACAGGCGCAGGGGCACATTCAGGCGGCGGGCAACCTCGTTCATCGCGGGCTCATCGGCCTTGAGATCTATGGAGGCAACACAGGCAATAGCCCCGGGGGCAATCGCGGCCTCAGCAAGCGTTTTTCTGACCAGATCCCAGAGTTCTTGCACATCGGCATTGCGGGCGCAGCCCAGACCCAAAGCATAGCGTTGCGGGTGATAAACCAGCCGCTCGTCCCCCCCCTCCGTAGGGGCCTCGCTTACGATCAGCTCAACCGCACCACCGGTATCCTTGACGTCAAAGATGTTCTCGCCGGTAATGCGCAGGCCCGTGCCCGACAGGAGCGCCGCCATGGCGCTTTTGGCATTTTCGGGGTTCGCCAGCCGATAGCCCGCAGGCGGCGCATCAAGTGCGGCGCCCATGGCCACATCGCCCGCCGTGGTGATTGCCGCTGTGGTGCCCAGCCCTTCGGCAAGGGTTGCCGCCAGACGATTAGCCCCCCGGTGGCCGCCCAATAGGGGCACAACAACCGCGCCATCATCGCTGATTGAGATCACCGGCGGCTCGGATGTTTTATCGGCCAGCAAGGGGGCCACAGCGCGGATCAGGATGCCGCTGGCGCAGACGCCGATCATCGGCACGCCTGCGGCAAAAAGATCACGCGCATGATCCAGCGCATTGGGGAAAAAGGCATCGGCCTTCATCACCCGGCCCGCGCGGCCATGTATCTGCGCACCGATCAGGGCAGCAACCCGCTGCGCCACCGGCTCGCCCGAGGCGCTGAGGGCCAGAACAACAGGGGTCAGAGCCATGGGTCGACACCTTTCGTGAGAATTATCATTGAAAAATAAGGGGCTGTATCGGGGGCATCTGCCAGCGGGCAGATCACCTCATCGGGCAGGCTGGCGCGTTCAATATAGGTGGCATGGCGGGTCAGGCCGAGGGCCTCGATCACGCCCCTGATTTTGCCAAGATGGCGGCCCACCTTCAGGATCGCCACGCTTTCGGCACCGTCGATGCGGGCGCGCAATTCGGCTTCAGGCAAGGGGCCGGGCAGCACTGTCAGGCGCTCATTGCGCGCGGCCAGCGGCATGCCCGCGCGCGCGGCACAGGCGGTGATTGAGGTGACACCGGGGACAACCTGCACCGGGTAATCCGCGCTCAACCGGGCAAAAATATACATGAATGAGCCATAGAAAAACGGATCGCCCTCACACAGGCAGATCACATCATGGCCAAGCTCAAGCTCGGCTGCAATCTCGGCAGCACTTTGATCATAAGCCGCTTGTGCCGGGCTGCGCGCGGTGGTCATCGGGATGTTCATCACAATTTCTCTGGCGTCCAAAGGGATCACATCCGCCGCAATCGCGCGGGCAAAACTTGTCCCGCCTTCCAGCGCGGGATAGGCCACAATCCTGGCCTTGGAAATCAACTCATGCGCCCTGAGCGTCATCAGATCCGGATCACCGGGGCCAAGGCCCACGCCATAAAGTGTGCCACTCATCGCTTGATCAGGCTCCATTGGGTGACAGGCCTGAGCGGCTGCCAGCCGGTCAGCCCGCCCAATGCCCCGGCACGGTTGATCTGAAGCTGCACCAACTGCCCGCCATGGCGTTTGTAGAGCGCCAGCAACAGCGCCTCGGATTCGAGTGTCACCGCATTGCAGACCATCCGGCCAAGCGGGCGCAGGGCGCGCCACGCGGCGTGATATGTCTCATTTGACAGCCCACCACCGATGAATACAGCATCCGGGGCTGTCAGCCCGTCAAGCGCTGCGGGCACATGGCCGTCTATCAGCTCAAGCCTGGGCACCCCCAACGCCAGAGCATTGGCCGCCGCCATGGCCCGGCGGTCGGCGCGCGGCTCGATCCCGATGGCGCGGGCATAGCGCGCGCCGCGCATCCATTCCACCGCAACCGAGCCGCAGCCGGTGCCTATATCCCAAAGCAAAGCCCCGCGCATCGGCATCAGCTTGGCCAATGTGACGGCGCGGACCTCTTGCTTGGTCATGGTGCCGTCATGTTCAAACAGATCATCCGCAAGCCCCGGCACCCGGGGCAAAAGGGCGGCATCCGGGGCGGCAACGCATTCTACCGCCATTGTATTGAACGCAGGCACCTGATGATGCCAGTTTGCGGCGATACCATCAAAGCGCTTCTCATCCGGGCCGCCCATACTGGCCAGAACCGTCAGGCGTGATTGCCCAAAGCCGCGCTCAGATAGAAAGCGCGCAATCTGCCCCGGTGTTTCCTCGCCGGTAGTAAGGATCAACAACCGCGCATCGGGCTGAATAAAGGCGATCATCTGCGCAACCGGTCGGCCATGCACCGTAAGGGTTTCCACGTCCGGCAGGCTCCAGCCCATGCGTGCCGAGGCGAGTTGGAACGCCGAGACCTGCGGGTGATAGGTGATCTCGGCCGGATCAATCGCGCGGCCAATGCGGGCGCCTACGGAAAACCACAGCGGATCGCCGGTGGCCAGTACCACCACCCGGCGGCCCTTCATGGATTTGAGCATATCAATCAGCGCATCAAACGGGGAAGGCCATGAGATACGTTCGGCGGTTATCGCGTCAGACAGATCATGATGACGATCACCGCCAATGATCACATCTGCCGCCTCAACCACGGCACGGGTGGCAGGTAGCAGCCCCTCCAACCCGTCTTCACCAATGCCCACGATATGCAACCAGGGTTTGGTCATATTGTTCGCCCCGGTTGCCACACAAAACTTTTATGAAAAGTTTTGGCAAATTTTTTCATAAAAAATTTATCCCTCATATTGCCTCCGATGATAATCCGATAGCCAAAGCGTTTACCGCCGCCGAGGCCATGGCCGAGCCGCCGCGCCGCCCCCTGAGCGCGACAAATTCACAACCTCGCGGATTATTCGCCAGCTCTGCCTTGCTTTCGGCGGCACCCACAAAGCCCACCGGAAAGCCAAGGATCACTGCCGGTTTGGCTGCGCCCTGGTCTATAAGTTCCATCAGGTGAAACAGTGCGGTGGGGGCATTGCCGATGGCCACAACAGCGCCCTCAAGGTGATCCGCCCAAAGCTCAACCGCCGCCGCCGAGCGGGTGTTGCCGATGCCCGCCGCAAGGGCCGGGGTTTTGGGATCATTAAGCGTGACGATGATGTCATTTTCTGCAGGAAGCGTGCGGCGGGTGATGCCCGCCCCAACCATTTCACAATCACACAACACCGGCGCGCCAGCTTGCAGTGCCGCCCGACCCGCGGCATAGGCGTTTTGCGAATATGCCAGCCGATCAGCAATTTCCACCATGCCGCAGGCGTGGATCAGGCGCACGGCCATGGTCTCCATGCCGGGGTCAAATCGCTCCAGCCGAGCCTCGCGCCGGACGGTGGCAAAGCTGGCGGCATAAATGGCCGATGGGTTTTTCTCATATGGGCGCAAAAGAGTATCGATGCCTCCGGCGGGAGTATTTGGAGAAAAATGAAAGGTTTCAGGGTTTTACTTTGCGGGCGCTTTCGGGGCCGTGCGGGTGATCGGCATGAGGGTATGTGGCGTGGTGGTGGTGATCATGGGGGTGGTCATGGTCGTGGTGATGGTGGTGGTGGTCTTCCATATCCAGTCGGCATTCTCCGGTGCAGAAGTTTTCGCACAAATCACAGGTTTCCACGGTGGCACCGGGCGCGTTGGCGCCCTGGCCCTCGACATGGTGGTGATGGCTTTCCTGCACCGCGCCCAGTTCGGCCTCGAATCCCAGGATCTGAGTGCGGTATTGGCACATGGCGCAGTTGGGCGGTGGCACCTCGCCTGCCTGTTCGGTGATCCGGGCCGCGAAGGTTTCCAGCACTTGCGGGTGATCGCCGAGATAGCCGGCTTTGACAAATTGCATGTCCGGGTGTGCTGCCGCCACCTGATCGGTGAAGCCATAGATGCGATCAATCAGGATGCCGGAAAACAGGAAATAGGGGAAGACGATGACGCGCTTGTAGCCAAGGCGCGTGACATGGGTGAGGCACGGCTCGACCAGCGGGAAGGTGACGCCGGAATAGCCCACCTCGCACCAGCCAAAGCCCATGCCTTCCTGCAACATGCGGGCGATTTTCGCGACATTGCCATTGGCATCGGGATCAGAGGCGCCGCGGCCGATGACAACCAGGCAGGTGTCATGCAGGCTGACCTCTCCCAGATCGGCATTGGCCCGGGTCACAGCGTCGCGTACCCGCGCCCCGGCGGCGGCAATCATTTTGGCATCAACCCCAAGTTCCTGACCATAGCTGATATTCAGCCCATGTCTGGCGGCATAGGTATTGAGCACCGTGGGGATATCATTCTTGGAATGCATCGCGGCAAACAGCATCCCCGGCACCGCCAGAATGCGATCGCATCCTGCTTCGCGCAAACGATCAAGCCCATCACGGATTACCGGATTGGCAAATTCAAGATAGCCATATTCCATCAACCAGCCTTCAGGCAGATAGGGCGGCAATTTTTGCGCCAATGTGGCAAACTCGTCCACCGCCGATTGCGAGCGCGAGCCGTGGCCACAGATCATTACACCGGTTTTGCTCATCGGCTCAGCCCTTCGGAATTCATGCCAAGGGCGGCCCGCCAAGCGGTTTTCCCGGCGATAGCAGAACAGAAATCACGCTTCATGATATGCCCCCTTTGGCTCCATAACATAGTGCGAAAAGGGGGGAAGCAGGCGTGTTACCCACCGCTGACAACGCAAGTTCAGGCCCCCGATACGGGTCGGCCACCCCCTGCACACCTTTCCGGCCCGATCATGGGCTTCGTCAAGATCACCTTATCCGAACCGGACGAACCGGTGCAATCGAAGAAACGCCGTGCAGGGGATGAAATCCGACATGTGCACAAACGCACGATGACTGCGCAGCCATGGGGCTTTTGTAATTTTCCCTGCCGCCTAGTTTAAGGCGGAAAAGGAGATTTATCATGGGACTTCTGGTCAATGGGCTGTGGCAGGACACCTGGTATGATACCAAATCGACCAAGGGCAAATTTGTCCGCTCCACGGCGGGGTTTCGCAACTGGATCACGGTGGATGGCAGCGCCGGACCAACCGGCGAGGGCGGCTTTCCGGCGCAATCCGGGCGCTATCATCTTTATGTCTCCTATGCCTGTCCCTGGGCGCATCGCACATTGATTTTTCGCGCCCTGAAGCGCCTTGAAAGCCATATCGCTGTGTCGGTGGTGCATCCCGATATGCTGGAAGAGGGCTGGAGCTTTCAGTCGGATTATCAGGCCGCCACCGGGGATCAGCTTTATAACCTGCCGTTTTTACGCGATATTTATCTGAAAACCGATCCGAAAATCTCGGGCCGTGTCACTGTGCCGGTGCTGTGGGATAGGAAACGCGAGACGATTGTATCAAACGAATCTTCCGAGATTATCCGCATGTTCAACACGGCCTTCAACGGGGTCACCGGCAATGCGGATGATTATTACCCCGCTGAATTACGCCCCGAGATCGACGCCGCGAATGCCCGCATCTATGACAGCCTCAATAACGGCGTCTACAAGGCCGGTTTTGCCACCGGGCAAGACGCTTATGATGCCGCCATCGGGCCGCTGTTTGAAAGCCTTGACTGGCTGGAAGGGATACTTGGCAAATCGCGCTATCTGACCGGCGATCAGATCACCGAGGCCGATTGGCGGTTGTTCACCACGCTGATTCGGTTTGATCTGGTCTATCATCTGCATTTCAAATGCAACCGCGCCCGGATCATCGACTACCCCAATCTATGGGGCTATCTGCGCGAGCTGTACCAATGGCCAGGGGTGGCGGAAACGGTGAATTTTGATCACATCGTGCGGCATTATCATTACAGCCAGAATACGGTTAACCCGCACCGGATCATTCCGGTCAACCCGCTACTGGATTTTCAAGCACCGCATGGGCGCGCGGGGCTGTAAGCCCGCCACCATAATGCTGCACCATCGCTGTCAGATCTTCGGGGGGCGTGTCGGATTGCAAAAAGGCGCAGGCATTGGCGCTGAGATTGAAGATTGAGCCATCCGAGAAAAACGAGGTGTTGGTCACAAAAACAATCCGGGTTTCGGGGTGGCGGTAACTGGCAAGATCAGCGATGGCAAAGGCACTGCCGCGCGAGATCACCAGATCAAGCACGATAATGTCAAACGCCTGCGCGTGCAGTGCCGTGGCCGCCCCCGCCTGATCAGTCACAAGCCGCACTTCCATCCCCTGCCGCTGCATGTGGTTTTGCCACAGGCGGCCAAGTTCGGGCTGGCTTTCTACGATCAGAACTTTCATTTTCGCTCCTATATGCGGGGGCGGCTTTAGATCACGCCAGCCCGCACATTCTTTATTTATTAACCCTGATTGACCTCAAATATTAACAAATGGTTAATAAAAACCTTAGGCATTTTAACAAAATTATTATTCCCGATCTGGTTGCAAAAATCTGACCCGATCAGCCAAAACCCACCGAAAAACCCGGCTTGCCATGGGGGGGAAATTCAGATTGAAAGGGTCGGATAAATTCAAGGAATGCCCATGACCACCTGGATCACCATTTGCGACACCTGCAAGCGCGACACCTGGAATGCCGATAGCGATGCCCGCCCGCATGGCGAGGATATGGCCAAACTGGTTGAGCAACAGGCCAGGGGGCGCGATGTGAAAACCCGGCGGGTTTCGTGCCTGATGGGCTGCACCCACGGGTGCAACGTGGCGATTCAGGCGCGGGGAAAACTGGCCTATACATTGGGCAATTTCACCCCCGATGAGGCCGCCGCCGAAGCGATCGTTGACTATGCCGAGAAACACGCCCGGTCCGATACAGGTCAGGTGCCGTTTCGTGACTGGCCGCAGGGGGTGAAGGGGCATTTCATCACCCGCCATCCGGCGTTACCGGATGATCAGGCATAACCGGATTGCCGATGGGAAGAATGTAACATGATCCTTGCTCTGGCGATGATCCTTGATGCCCTGATGGGCGAGCCGAGATGGCTGTGGGAGCGCCTCCCGCATCCGGCGATCCTGATGGGTCATGCCGTTGACTGGATTGACAAAACCCTGAATTCCGGGCCTCAAAAGCGCCTCAGGGGTGTTGCCGCGATGCTGCTGCTTGGCGGTATGGCGCTTGGGCTTGGCTGGGGCCTGCGCTGGCTTGGCTGGGGGGCTGAAATATTGGTTGTCGCGGTCCTGCTGGCGCAAAAATCACTGGTGGATCATGTGCGCGAAGTGGCCGATGCGCTGCGCCTGTCTTTGGGCGATGCGCGGAGCGCCCTTGCCCGGATCGTGGGCCGCGATACCGTGGCGATGGAGCGGCCCGCGATTGCCCGCTCTGCCATTGAATCGGCGGCCGAGAACCTCTCGGACGGGGTGATTGCGCCGGTGTTCTGGTATCTGATTGCCGGTCTGCCGGGGCTTTTGCTTTATAAGATCACCAATACCGCCGATAGCATGATCGGCTATCGCACCGCGCGCCATGAGGAATTTGGCTGGGCGGCGGCGCGGCTTGATGATCTGCTCAATCTCATTCCGGCCCGCCTGACGGCCATATTGATTGCCCTGCCTCACGGGTTGATGCGCCGCTGGCCCAAGATTGCCGCCGAGGCCCGGTTGCACCGCTCGCCCAATGCCGGCTGGCCCGAGGCGGCAATGGCGCGGGTTTTGGGCGTGGCCCTGTCGGGGCCGCGCTCTTATGACGGCAAGATGCACGATTATCCTTATGTCAACGCCGCAGGCCAAAAGGACATTGGCCCGGATCAGATTAATGCGGCCTGTACCGTGCTGTGGCGTGTCTGGGCGGCGGCTTTTGCCGTGGTTCTTTTTCTGGCTGTTGTCTTGGGCTAGCGGTCAGCTTACTATTGCCCGAATGTTAAATGACGAGGGTAACATGCGTTTTTTCAGCCCCATAGCCGCGCTTGGCCTTGCCTTTGGCAGCACAGCCACCGCCCAACAATGCGGCGGCAGCTTTTCGGGATTTGTCAACGGGATGAAACAGGAGGCCATGGCGCAGGGCCATGCACCGGCCACCGTGGATCAGTTTTTCGCCCCGGTGCAGCAGGATCCGGCCGTGATCAAAGCCGACCGCAGGCAGGGCGTGTTTCAGAAAAACTTCACCGAATTCGCCCGCCATCTGATCAGCGCCAACCGCCTGAATACCGGCCGTGCGAAGGCCAAACAGCACGCCTCGGTTTTCAAACGGATCGAGCGTGACTATGGCATCAATCGGGGTGTGCTGCTGGCCTTTTGGGCGTTTGAAACCGATTTCGGAGGCTTTCAGGGCGATTTCAACACTCTCAATGCGCTGGTCACGCTGGCGCATGATTGCCGCCGCCCGCATCTTTTTCGGCCACAGGTGTTTGCGGCGTTAGAGCTTTTTGAGCACGGCGATTTCAGCCCCACCCGCACCACCGGGGCCTGGGCCGGTGAAATTGGCATGGTGCAGATGCTGCCTCAGGACATTCTGGACAACGGCGTGGATGGCGATGGCGATGGCCATGTGAGGCTGAAAACCTCGGCCCCGGATGCGCTGATGTCCGGGGGCAAAATGCTGTCACATCTGGGCTGGCGCAAGGGTGAGCCATGGTTGCAGGAAATATCGGTGCCCGCCGGGCTCGACTGGTCAAAAACCGGGTTGCGCCACAGCATGAAAGCCTCGGAATGGGCAAAACTTGGGGTCAAACCGCGCCATGGCAAGATCACGGGAAACCTGCCAGCCTCGGTTATTCTGCCACAGGGGCGCCATGGGCCTGCCTTTCTGGCTTATCCGAATTTTCGGGTTTATTTCAACTGGAATCAAAGCTTTACCTATGTCCTCACGGCGGCGTATTTCGCCAACCGTATCGAAGGCGGGCCGGTATTCACCCCCGGCAATCCCGATCCGGGGCTTAGCGGCCCGGACATGAAGCGCCTGCAGCAAAAGCTCACGGCGCAGGGGTATGATGTGGGCAAGATCGACGGCATCCTTGGCTCGGGCACCCGCGCGGCAGTACAGGATATGCAGCAAAAACTCGGGCTGCCCGCGGATGCCTGGCCGACAAAAGAATTATTGGCAAAACTCTGAAGGTGAAATCCCCCGCAACCCGGCTTATATCTGAAAGATCATGAAAAAATTTGCCCTCCTACTTGCGTTGATATTACCGGGTGCTGCCCGCGCCGATTGTGTTGTGCTGCTGCATGGTCTGGCGCGCACCAAGGCCTCGTTTCTGGTGATGCAGGAGGTGCTTGAGGCCGATGGCTATGATGTGTTCGCGCCTGATTACCGCTCGACCGATAAAAAGATTACCCGGCTGACCGAAGAAACCCTGCCCTGGGCCGTGCGGGTGTGCGGCGATACCAAAATTCATTTCGTGACCCACTCGATGGGCGGCATTCTGCTGCGGGTCTGGCTCAAGGATAACCGCCCCGCCGATATGGGCCGGGTGGTGATGCTGGCACCGCCCAATCATGGCTCGGCGGTGGTGGATGAGCTGGATGGGCTGGAGTTGTTTGAATGGCTCAACGGCCCGGCGGGGATGCAGCTTGAAACCGGACCGGACACATTTCTGGCCAGCCTGCCGCCGGTGGATTTTGAGCTGGGGATCATTGCCGGCACGCGCTCGCTCAACCCTTATTTCTCGCTTTTGCTGGAGGGTCCGGACGATGGCAAGGTTTCGGTCAGCTCGACAAAAGTGGCGGGCATGAAGGACCATATCGAACTGCCGGTCACCCACACATTCATGATGAACAATCCGATGGTGATCCGGCAGGTCGAGACGTTTTTGCGCGACGGGGAATTTGATCATGATCTGGAAATAGGTGATCTTTTCTGGGGCGGCGACAAATGAATCCGCCTGATCTGCGCCTGACCGGCGCGCAGGTTCTTGTGCCCGGCGGACTGGAAGAAACCGCGCTGTCATTATCCGAAGGCCGGGTGGTTGATACCCATATCAAACGCGAGGTGGACCTGAGCGGCTACATGATCCTGCCGGGCATTGTTGACCCCCACGGCGACGGGTTTGAGCGCCATCTTGCGCCGCGCCGGGGGATGATGAAAGATCTCTCTCCCGGGGTTATTTCTGCCGAGGCCGAGCTTGCGGCCAATGGCATCACCACCGCTTTTCTGGCGCAGTTCTACAGTTGGGAAGGCGGGTTGCGCGGGCCGGATTTTGCCATCAGGATGCTGCAAGCCGTGGCGCAGATACGCCCGCGAGTGGATACGGATTTGCATGTATTGTTGCGGTTCGAAGCCCCGATGCTTGAGGAATATGAGGCGGTTGAGGCCCTGATTGCCGCCCATGACATCAATTATGTGGTGTTCAGCGATCACCTGCCCCATGCGGCCCTTGAAAAGGGCAAGCGCCCGCCGCGCCTGACCGGGCAGGCCTTGCGCGCGGGCCGCAACCCCGAGCGGCATCTGGCCAATATGCAAAAGATGCATGCGCATCGCGATGAAATCCCACCCGCGCTTGCCTCTTTGAGCAAACGCCTGTTGCAGCGCGGTGTCTTGCTTGGCAGCCATGATGACAATAGCACAGAATCCCGCCGTTACTGGCATGACATGGGCGTGCGCATTGCTGAATTTCCCGAGACGCATATCGCAGCAAAAGAAGCCCGTCAGAATGGCGACAGCATCATCATGGGCGCGCCAAACATTGTCAGGGGCGGCTCGCATAAAGGCAATGCTCAGGCGCGCGATATGGTGCAGATGGGATTATGTGATGCCCTGGCCTCGGATTACCATTACCCCTCGCTCAGACGGGCCGCATTTGTACTGGCAGAGGTTGGGATATTGGAGTTTGCTGCGGCATGGGAAATGATCTCGGGCGGGCCTGCACGGCTGTTGGGATTCAAGGACCGTGGTGCGCTCATCCCGGCAAAACGTGCGGATATGGTTATTCTGGATGCCGCAAGCAAGCAGCTTTGCGCCACCATCGCAGGCGGGCGCATAAGCTATATGACCGGCGCAATATCCGGGCGTTTCCTGAGCTAAGGCACGTTGCCCGGCTACGGAAACTCAAGATCAACCCAGACAAGCCGGTGACGGCTGGCTTTTGCAGCCGCCGCAGCGTCGGATGTACCATTCTGCGGCCAGTAAACCCCTGAATCCAGAACCAGCAGACCTGCCGAAGGCAGGATGTAATCCACCCGCATCGGCCCCGGATCAGGGCTGGGCCAGTCGACCGTATCCAGCATCGGATCCCCTTTGTGGCCGGAGGTGTTTTCCACCCTGCCCGGCCGCTTTGGTTCTGGATCCTGAAGCCGGGGATCATTCAGCAGATCAAGGATTGCCTGTTTGCGGCCCTCGCCATCAACGGGATCAAGATTGGCATCGCCGATCACCACGAAATCCGCGTCCGGCACAGGGCCGAAATCGCCGTTCAGATAGCGGCCCCAAAACGCGATCTCATCATGGTTGCGCCGCCCGTTTCGGTCTTCCGGCCCGTCAAACACCGGCGGCGTGGCGTGGAAGGTCAGCAGATCAAGCCTGCGGCCAGCCGCAATTCTGACCGGCACCAGCCAATGCGCCACGGATGACAACCTTTGCACCGCCTGTGCCTCGGGGGATGGAAACGGTTTGCCATCCTGTTCGGGCAGCAAGGCACCGGGGACATCTTTCCACAACAGCCCGCTGAAATCACGCATGGCAGTTTCGTCAATCGCAAAACGTGACAGGATCGCCATGCCGCCCTCACCGGCAAACTGGCCATAGCCCTGTTTATCACGCGCCCCGCCCTTGCGCCCGTCGCCATCCATATCCAGCCCTGTCGCCATGCCCGAATTGGGCCGCAGGGCAAAGATATAAGGATAATCCGGGCCACCCTCTGACAGGGCATCGCGCAGGGCCGTTAGCGCCTCGAGGCCAAGATCATAATCAACGCCCTGCAACACAAGTATATCCGGGGCAACGGCGCTGATCACCTGTTGCACAGCCGCAATCTGTGCATCTTCACCCTTCAGTATATCGCGCAGCAAAAGCCCCGGACCCTTGCGGGCAAGATCGGTGTTATAGGTGGCAATCCGAAGGGTTTCAGCCGCGCCAGACCCGGCCAGAAACAATAACGCGCAGAGGGCTGCAACCGCCGGTTTCACGCGTCCAGCGCACCTTCGGGAGTGTCACGCGCGCGTTTTTGTTCGATCAGATCGGCAATGCGTTCCATCGCAATGCCCCGCATCAGCATGCTGGCAGGCAAAAACGCCCAGGCGCTCATCGTCCAGATCAATGTTTGCGGATTGGCGATGGATATGGGGCTGATCATGTCAGACGCCAGATTGACCGCCGCCGGGATCAGGAAGGGAAGCAAGGCCCCAAGCACAATATTAAGCCCGGCATCGCGTTTGAGCCGGAAAAGCACATCGCCACCGCCCGAAGGATCAAACAGCGGCAGATTAAGCCACACATTGAACGAGCCTTTGCGCAGCGGCCAGTCAAAGAACCTGACCATGGTGATGAACATGAACATCACCAGAATCGATACCATATAGGATATACCGGCGGCAGTGCGCACTGAATCAATCAGCTCGGCACTGGCATTTGGCGGCATCATCAAAACCACCTGATGCACCGGCGAATAGGGGAAATCTATGGCCTTGCCAACGGCATCGCCCAGCAATTTGAGCCCTCTGGTAACGCTGGTCGGATCGGTTTGCCCCCGGGCAATCAGCGTCAGAAACAACACCGTCAAACCAAGGCCGAGGAATCTCAGGCGGTTCATTGGCGGCGCAAAGCGAAATTCGATGATGCTGGGGTATTTGCTGAAATATTCGGCGAAAGTCAGGATGGCGGCAAGCAGCGCCAGTACAACAACAATTTGCGCGGTATCTTCGGCTGTGGATGGCAATAACAACGAGGGGGTAACCACAAGCAATGCAATCAAAACTGCCCGGATCAGCGCATAAAATAACCGAGATAACACTACGTTTCTTCCTTTCAATCCAACCTCAAGGAACTCATTAATCCGCCCCGAAATTTGGGCTTGCCAAGCAGAATGTGGCAGTTCCGTCTTATTCTTGTCTTATTTTAGACATCTTTAGTCAAGTATCTCCGGGAGTTATCCCGATAATGATGTATCCTGCATACCCGTTTTGAATTGGGTATAGCAGGTTTTCACAGCAAAAACATGAAGGGCTGAAATTATTCTGATAATACATCCTGTTGGGGAATTTTCATATTATGCTACCGGATAGGATTATCCCAGGGTTCCGTTTCACCCGGGCCTTCAATCCGCGGTCAGACCCAGGGGCGCTCGGCGCTGGCTTTGGCTTCAAACGCATCCACTGTGGCCGCCTTCTCCAGTGTCAGGCCAATATCGTCGAGCCCCTCCAGCAGGCAATGCTTTTTGAAAGCATCCACCTCAAAGCGGATCACCTCTCCATCCGAGGTGGTGATGGTCTGGGCTTCCAGATCAATATCCATCCTCGCATTGGCGCCTTTTCCGGCATCCTTCATCAGCAGATCCACCGTTTCCTGCGGCAGGGCTATGGGCAGGATGCCGTTCTTGAAGCAGTTGTTGTAAAAGATGTCGGCAAAGCTGGGGGCGATGATGCAGCGAATGCCAAAATCCCCGATTGCCCAGGGGGCATGTTCACGGCTGGAGCCGCAGCCGAAATTATCGCCCGCCACCAGAATTTCAGCATCGCGGTATTGCGGTTTGTTAAGCACGAAATCAGGGCGCTCATTGCCGTCATCATCATAGCGCATCTCGTCAAACAGATTGACCCCAAGGCCCGAGCGCTTGATGGTTTTCAAAAACAGCTTGGGGATGATCATATCAGTGTCGATATTGATCATCGGCATGGGCGCTGCAATCCCGGTTAGTTTTTCGAATTTATCCATCTTGGTTCTCCTTCGCCCATTCAGGCAAAAATAGCCATTTCCAAACCCGTAGCGTCTTTCTCTGGGGCTTCCGGAAATGATTTGTGTTGGTTGTTGGTTACACGATTAGCCGTCCACGCAAGGATCGCGGCATCTATGAGGTCATCTGGTTTGGCAGGGTGATTGTCGGGCAAGTGCTCAGAAAGGCGTAACAGATCGAATCCAATTCTCGAAATTATGCCTATGCGGGTCAAAAGACCCTTAACTGATTTCTTACTCGCATATATTGGCTGGCCCTTGAGTATCGCGAATGAAACTTCGGGGTGACCTTCTTTCACTCGGTCCTGCCCAAGCGCCCGTACAACAATTTCAGCTTCCTTAATCTTGGGCATAATTGCCCACGTCTGTTTTGAAAATCTCTTCCTAAGGGTAGTCTGATTTTCTACGCAAGCATCTTCATAGGATGCCGCACACATTGCTTGGCGACACGGTGTATTGAATACAGAAGAAGCCTTCTTGGGAAGTACAGCTCTTGCCGCCTGCTCGACGTTTCTATCGGCAGGCCCGGACGTTAGCCCGATTGGTATGTCTACGACGCCTAGTTCAATACTGTTATTGGTGAACAGCTCCTTAAGGTCTTCGCTCCACGCCACGCTCGCATCAGGAAAATCGCTGGAATCGACAATGACGGCAATCCACCCACCATTATAGCCATCAACCCCGGCTATCCTCATTACATCATTTCCCGTACATCTGTCAGCTTACCCGTGATCGCCGCTGCTGCCGCCATGGCCGGGCTCATCAGGTGGGTGCGGCCGCCGCGGCCCTGACGGCCCTCAAAGTTGCGGTTTGATGTGGCCGCGCAGCGCTCGCCGGGCGAAAGCTGATCGGGGTTCATTGCCAGGCACATCGAACAGCCCGCCAGACGCCATTCAAAACCGGCGTCTTTGAAGATATCCGCAAGCCCCTCTTCCTCGGCCTGAGCCCGCACAAGGCCCGAGCCGGGCACGATCATGGCGCGCAGGCCTTGCTTGATCTTCCTGCCCTTCAGGATGGCCGCCGCCGCGCGCAGATCCTCGATCCGGCCATTGGTGCAGGAGCCGATGAAAACCGTATCAATCTCAACCGCACTTAGCGGCGTGCCGGGTGTCAGGCCCATATACTCCAGTGAGCGCTTCACCGCGTCCACCTTGCCACCCTCAAAATCGCCGGGCGCAGGCACATCCGCTGTGATCGGCAGCACATCCTCGGGCGAGGTGCCCCATGTGACCACGGGGGCGATATCCTCGGCCCTGAGCGTGATCACCTTGTCCCAATGGGCATCCGCATCGGAATGCAGGGTTTTCCACCAGGCCAGAGCCTTGTCCCAATCGGCGCCCTTGGGCGCGTGCGGGCGGCCTTTGACATAGTCGAATGTCTTTTCATCCGGCGCAATCAGACCGGCGCGCGCACCGCCCTCAATCGCCATGTTGCACACGGTCATGCGGCCTTCCATGGAAAGATCGCGAATCGCCTCGCCGCAATATTCGATCACGTAACCGGTGCCGCCGGCTGTGCCGGTCTCCCCGATCACCGACAGGGTAATATCCTTGGCCGTCACGCCGGGGCGCAGCTTGCCGGTGATCTCAACCTTCATGTTCTTTGATTTCTGCTGAATCAGGGTTTGCGTGGCCAGTACATGCTCAACCTCCGAGGTGCCGATGCCATGCGCGAGTGAGCCAAACGCGCCGTGGGTGGCGGTGTGGCTGTCGCCGCAAACCACCGTCATGCCCGGCAATGTCCAGCCCTGCTCGGGCCCGACGATATGCACGATACCCTGACGCACATCCGAGACCGGATAATAATGAATGCCGAAATCGCGGGCATTTTTATCCAGCGCCTCTACCTGAATGCGGCTGTCTTCGGTCATGGTGGCAGCATTGGCCCGGTCGAGCGTGGTGGGCACGTTATGATCCGGCACCGCGATGGTTTTCTCCGGATTGCGCACCTTGCGGCCCGCCATGCGCAGCCCTTCAAAGGCCTGCGGGCTTGTGACCTCATGTACAAGGTGGCGGTCAATATAAAGCAATGAGGTGCCATCTTCGGCTTCATGCGCCAGATGGGCATCCCATATCTTGTCATAGAGTGTTTTGGCGGACATGCGCCCTCTCCCTTGGATAAGCTGTAATTCAAATAGCGACAGGCGGCCGGACCTTAAAGGCAGGCGCGCACAGACATGGTGGCCCCAAAAAACCTCCAGGGCAGGCGCGCGCGATCATCCATGTCAATAATCCGTGTCATGCAAATGATCTACGCCTGCACGTCTTGAAATTCAAGGATTCTATGGCTGATGTGAATTGGTGAAATTGCGGGAATTTCCGGGCTTCATGGCTGATCGCTTGTTTTACTGTCAGCAGATACCAGCAACCGCGCCCGGGTGGCATTCAGCAAGGCCTTTGAATATAGCCTGTGAAAGCCCAACAGGGCAGAAAACAACAGCCCCATTTTGGGCTTGCCCGGCCCTGTGGCATTGATCGGGGCCACGATTGATCCAAAAAGCAGCCGTGTTTTTGGGCTGCCATCACGGCTCAAATCCTCGATCATGAACCAGGATTTTGTGCGGCCTTTTGTTTCCATCAGCAGTTGGTTTTCCTCCCGCATCGCACTGCGCCAGACAGCAAACTGACTGGTTTCGCCACGCCCCAGTTTTATGGCCTCCTGATCGGTTGACCGGGCTGCGGCCATGACCCGCAAAATCAGGCGTTCCAGTTTGAATATCCGGGTGCTGTAGAACGCGGCAATATATTCGGCAAAACTAACATCCGCATCCATCTCAACGGCGAAACAATCCGCATAAAACCCGTCTTTGCGGGCAAAATCATACAAAACCGTTCCCTCGGGGATCGGGTATTTGCGGCAGGCCCCGCTCAATCGGGCACCAGCATATATCCCTCGCCGCGCACGGTTTGCAGGAAACGCGGCTGTTTGGGATCAATTTCCAGCTTGCGGCGCAGCCGGGTGATCTGCACATCCACCGCGCGTTCCTGTGCCTGCCCCTTGTCGCGGCCCAGCTCCTCGACCAGCCGGGCGCGGCTGACAGGTTCGCGCAGGCTGTCTATGAAAATACGCATCAGTTGCACTTCGGTGGCGGTCAGCCGGATCATTTCATTGCCCTGCATCAGCTCCGAGCGCTCAATATCAAACCGGATCGGCCCCATATTCAGAACCTTGGGGGCGGTATTTTCCGGCTCGGGTTCAGGCATGCGGCGCAAAATTGCATTGATCCGCAGCAACAGCTCTTTCGGTTCAAACGGTTTCACCAGATAATCATCCGCGCCCGCCTCAAGCCCGGCAATTTTATCGGATGTCTCGCCCCGGGCGGTCAGCAAAAGGATCGGGGTGGACAGGGTGCCGCGCAAAGAGCGCGTCATCTCAACGCCGTCTTCGCCGGGCATCATCACATCCATCACGATCAGATCAAATTCAAGCCCGGCCAGAACCCGGCGGGCATGGGCCGCATCGCGCGCCACGGATACCAGAAATCCATGCCGTACCAGAAATTTCTGCAATAACCCGCGAATGCGCTCATCATCATCCACAATCAACAGATGGGGGGCAGGCTCGTTCATAAACTGGAATCCCTTATATCAAAATATTTGCGGCGCATATCCGCATCCATCATAGCCTCAAGCACCTTGCGAAAGCCTGAAACGGCTTCGGGGCCAACAGTGCGGAAAGCCGCCCGAAGGCGGGCCCGCTGGGCATCGCTGAGTAAACGTTCCAATACTGCGCCTTCTTCGGTCAAAAATAAATGTCGCTCCCGCTTATCAGATGTGCCCACCCGGCTTTCGACCAGATGGTCATCAACCAAAGTGCGCAAAACACGGTTCAATGATTGCTTGGTAACGCCCAGAATTGCCAGCAAATTGTTCACATTGGTGCCCGGCGCGCGGGCAATGAAATGTATTGCCCGGTGATGCGCGCGGCCATATGCCATCCCCTCAAGGATACGGTCCGGGTCAGCGGTAAAGCCGCGATAGGCAAAAAACATCGCCTCGATCCCCTGACGCAACTGTTCATCGGTCAGAAAAAGCAGGTCTTCACCGCCTTGCATGTCATGCATCATCAACCTCAATCACAATTTCCCTGCTACCTGTCATAATACGTCAGCTTTGTTGACATTCCAAGGGCCAACTGGTAGCGATTCGCAGTTTACGCGCAAGATCATGGCCGTTTCGGTACTATTTGCGCAACAAATGCAAAAGGAGACGGGCAATGTCTGGCTATGATGATCGTGATGGCAAGATCTGGATGGATGGTAAACTGGTGGATTGGCGGGCGGCCAATGTGCATATTCTGACCCATGCGATGCATTATGCCAGTTCGGTATTTGAAGGCGAGCGGGCCTATAATGGCAAAATATTCAAAAGCCGGGAACATTCCGAACGGCTGCATTTCTCCGCGCGTGAGCTGGAATTTGAAATCCCCTACACCGTGGATGAGATTGAAGCGGCCAAGCAGCAGGTTCTTGCCGTCAGCGGCCTTTCGGATGCCTATCTGCGCGCCATAGCCTGGCGCGGTGTGGGTGAGGATATGGGCGTGGCCTCGCGCCGCAACCCGGTGCACCTTGCCATCGCCGCCTGGGAATGGGGGGCGTATTATGGCGATGCCAAATATAAAGGCGCCAAACTGGACATCTCGAAATGGAAACGGCCCAGCCCTGAAACCATTCCCAGCCATGCCAAGGCGGCGGGGCTTTACATGATCTGCACCATGTCGAAACATGCCGCCGAAGACAAGGGCTGCTCGGACGCGATGATGTTCGATTACCGTGGCTATGTGGCCGAGGCGACGGGGGCCAACATGTTCTTTGTGCAAAACGGCGAGGTGCATACCCCGCTGCCTGATTGCTTTCTCAATGGCCTCACCCGGCAAACCGTGATCGGCATGCTGAAAGACCGCCAGATCAAGGTGCATGAACGCCACATCCTGCCCGCCGAGCTGGAAGGGTTTGAACAATGCTGGCTGACGGGAACCGCCGCCGAAGTGACGCCGGTAGGGCAAATTGGCGATTACAACTTTGAAGTTGGCGCTTTGACCCGCGAGATTTCCGAGGGGTATGAAAAGCTGGTGCGCGCGTAATCCCGCAAGACAGTGAAAGACAGCAAAAAGGGCGCTTCACCCGAGGCGCCCTTTTTTATTGCAACATGCTGTATTTCCTCAATCAGCTTGGCGTCATCCCCCTGAGCCGCTCGGAGCGCCGGCGCAGCAATTCAAGCGTGGTCAGCAGACAGACCGAGATCACCACAAGGATCGTTGCCACCGCCAGAATGGTCGGGCTGATCTGCTCGCGCAACCCGATGAACATCTGCCAGGGCAGGGTTTTCTGGCTGGCCGAGCCGACAAACAGCACCACAACCACCTCATCGAATGAGGTGATGAAGGCAAACAATCCGCCCGAGATCACACCGGGCAGGATCAGCGGCATCTGTACCTTGAAGAAGGTAGTCACCGGATTGGCCCCCATATTGGCCGCCGCGCGGGTCAGCGACCGGTCAAAGCCCACCAATGTGGCCGTCACGGTAATGATCACAAACGGAATACCCAGCACCGCATGCGCCAGGATCACCTTGATATAACCTACAAAGGTTTTGTTAAAGCCCAGGCTGCCTTCCAGCCAGTTACCGATACTGGCATAGAAGAAAAACATCCCCGTGGCCGAAATGATCAGCGGCACAATCATCGGTGAGATCAGCATTGCCATGATCGCCCGCCGGAACGGCACATGGCTCTGGCTCAAACCAATGGCGGCCAAAGTGCCCAGAGATACCGAAATGATCGTGGCAATCGGCGCGATGATCAGCGAGTTTTTGAACGAACGCTGCCACTCATTATTGGTAAAGAAATCGCGGTAATGCTTGAGCGAATAACCTTCAGGATCAAACCTGAGCATTTCAGGCGTGAAGGTAAAGAAATCCTCGGCGTTGAAGCTCAGCGGCAGGACCACCAGAATGGGCGTGATCAGGAAGATGAAAATCGCCCCGCAGATGCTCCGAAAGCCGTAATGCCACAGCACTTGATTTGAGGTGAGATAGGTTGGCAATCCACGCCGGTATTGGCGGTAATGCACCCAAAACACCAGCCGCGCAGCAATCACCCCCAGGATGATCCCAAGCACCGCAGCACCGGCACTGCCCAGCGCCAGACCAATGGCACAGCCAAGCAGGGCACTGACAATCATCGCCGGGCGCGCGGAATCAAACAAGGATATCAGCGCATAGGCAAAGGCGATGGCCAATCCGGCTCCGGCCATGACCGTCAGAAGAAACTGCGAGAAATTCGCCGCCGTTGAAACCCCGGCAACAAAAGAGAGTGCGGCAATAAGCAGCCCCACAAGCGACAGGGTGAACGGAAGCGAGACTGGCATCGAAATGGTATCAAGAGGTTTTGCCATGGTTTTATCCCAACTTCACATTGTCGATGCCAACGATCTTGTCGTAGGCCCAGTATAATATCATCACCACCGCCAGCAGGATCGCCCCAAGCGCGGCGGCAAGGCCCCAATTGAGCGAGCTGGAAATGTGATAGGCGATCCGGTTTGAAATAAACACGCCCTTGGTGCCGCCCACGATCTCGGGGGTGATGTAGTAGCCGATCGACAGGATGAACACCAGGATCGAACCGGCCCCGATTCCGGGTATGGTTTGTGGAAAATATACCCGCCAGAAGGCTGTCCAGTTGGTGGCCCCCAGGGATTTGGCGGCCCGCAGATAGGTGGGCTGAATGGTCTGCATCACCGAGTACATCGGCAGGATCATGAACGGCAGCAGGATATGGGTCATCGCCACGATTGTGCCGAACTGATTGTTGATCATGATCAGCCTTGCATCATCCTGCACCAGCCCCAGCCAAACCAGCACATCATTGATCACGCCTTGCTGTTGCAGCATCACCTTCCAGGCCGATGTCCGCACCAGCAGCGATGTCCAGAACGGCAACAGCACCAGAATCATCAGCATGTTGGATTGTCGCGCCGGCAGGTTGGCCAAAATCCATGCCACCGGATAACCCAGCAGGATGCATGACATCATGATCACCAGCGACATGATCAGTGTGCGGGTAAAAAGCTTGACCAGGATTTGCTTGCTTTCCGGTTGTGACGCAATCCCGTCCGGCGTTTTTTGCATATCAATCGCATTCAGGAAATAGCCGCCGGTGAATTTGCTTGAATGGGTCTGGATCGTTTTCCAAATCTCAATATTGCCCCAATCCTCGTGCAGGTCGATAAACTTTTCCTTAAACGGCGCATCCGCATCAACATCCCACTTCGTGATCACACGCCCGGACTTGCGGAAAAGCGATGACATGCCGGTTAATTCATAGTTCAGCCGCGTGCCCAGTTTGGTATGGTTTTTCGCATCAACCGCAACCACCATATCGCGTGCCAGGGCGTCATATACTGCCTCATCCGGCAGTTCCCCGGTGGACGCATCCCATTTGGCCAGCAGCGGAATTGTCAGCGGCAAAGTTTCCTCGACAATATCATTCTCAACCGAGCGAAACAGCATGTTGCCAATCGGGAGAACAAAGGAAATAAACACAAAGATCAGCAGTGGTGCAATCAGCATCAATGCCCGGGTTTTCTGCACCCTGAGCGCCTTGGCAAGACTGCGCTTTAGTGGTGTGCCGTCAGCGGCCAGAACCGGCCCGGTGTCTGCGGTGTCACTCATGTTTATCCCCGTCGGTCTTTTGTTATATCCCCCCGGGCCTTTTTGGCCGGGGGGAGGAGCGGGCCATTACGCGGCCCGCCCCGATTTTCATTCAAACCGGCTTACTTGGCCAGCCACGCCTGGAATTTCGCGTCGATATCGTCGCGGTAATCGGCCCAGAACTCGTAGTTATAAAGGAACGTGTTCTTGGCGTTTTCAGGATCGGTTGGCATATGCGGTGCCATGTCGATGCCCAGTTCGGCATGCTTGCCAACCAGCGGAGCAGATGACAGCCGTGCCGGACCGTAGGAGATGTATTTGGCCTGATCTGCAAGGCGCTGTGTATCAGTGGCGAACATGATGTAATCCAGCGCGCGGGCTTTGCGTTCTTCGCTCAGACCGGCAGGAATGATCCAGCCATCAAGGTCAAACACCTGTGCGTCCCACAGCATCGCAACCGGTTGCTTCTGCTCTTCGATCACACTGAACAGACGGCCGTTATAGGTCGAGCCCATGACAACTTCGCCATCCGCCAGAAGCTGAGGTGTGTCCGCACCGGCCGACCACCAGACAACGCTGTCCTTGATGGTGTCAAGCTTGGCAAGCGCCTGATCCTGACCTTCTTCGGTGGCCAGAACGTCGTATACATCTTCTTTGGCTACGCCGTCACACAGCAATGCCCATTCCATGTTGTTGATCGGGCGCTTCTCCAGGCTACGCTTGCCGGGGTAGGCTTCGAGATCAAACACATCACAGATTTTGCTTGGTGGTGTATCGCCAACCAGATCGGTGCGGTAACCGAAGGCTGTGGAATAAACGATCTGCGGAATGAAGCAGGGGCTAACCAGAAGTTCGCCAAAATCTTCGGAGGCTGGTGTCCCGTCGGGGGCCGCTGCCAGATCTTTGTCAGGGTCGATCTCAAGGGCCAGACCTTCGTCGCACAGGCGCATGGCATCAGCGGCAACCACGTCAACCACATCCCAGGTCACGTTGTCAGCTTCGCTCATGGCGCGCAGTTTGGCCACAGCTTCGGCTGAGCTGGTATCGTTGAGAATGGTAACACCGGTTTTTTCGGAATAGGGCTCGTGATAGGCTTTGAGCTGTGATGCCGAATACGCGCCGCCCCATGACACGATGGTCATTTCTTCGGCGGTAACCGCACCGGCAAAAACAGTCAGCGCCGTTGTGGCGAGCAGAGTTTTTGTAAGTTTCATTTATGTTTCTCCCTAAGTAGTTTACCCGTTAAACAATCTGGGGCACGTCGCCACGGGTGTAAGCGTTTAGCCCCTTAGTGAACCGCCCCCCTATGGGTGCGATATACATTGACCGCTACGCATCCAGCGCCCGGCAATCCTCTGGCAGCCAGCCAATATCAACAATCTCGCCCGGCTTCAGCCGCACCTGATCCGGCGCGTTGCGGGTTTTGACAACAAATTCGTTCATCCCGGCCACCTTAAGACGGGTGCGGAAAATATCCCCCATATAGATGAATTCCAGCACCTCGGCCTTCAGCGTATGCGCGCCTTTTTGCAGCCGGTCCTTGTTGAACTCAACGCGCTCGGGCCGGATGGATACGCGGGTGCGCTCGCCCGCCTCAGAAACATTCACCGGCTTGGCATCAATCAGCTCACCATGATCAAGCGCAACCACGGCGACACCATTCTTGATCTCCTTGATGGTGCCCAGCATGGTGTTGTTTTCGCCGATGAATTGCGCCACAAAGCTGTTTTCCGGCTCTTCATACAGTTTATCAGGCGGCGCAATCTGCTGAATGCGGCCATCGTCAAACACCGCGACGCGGTCGGACATTGTCAATGCTTCGGTCTGATCATGGGTCACGTAAACCGTGGTGATGCCCAGTTCATGCGCCAGATGGGTGATTTCAAACTGCATCTTTTCGCGCAGTTGCTTGTCCAATGCGCCCAGGGGTTCGTCCATCAGCACCAGTTCCGGCTCAAACACCAGCGCCCGCGCCAGAGCGATGCGCTGTTGCTGCCCGCCAGAAAGCTGCGCCGGACGGCGGCCGCCAAAGCTGCCCATCTCGACCATGTCAAGCGCGCGTTTCACTTTTTCCTCACGATCAGATTTGCCGATCTTGCGCACTTCCAGTGGAAAGCTCAGATTTTCGGCGATGGTCATATGCGGGAACAGGGCGTAATTCTGAAACACCATGCCAATGCCGCGCTTGTGCGGCGGGATGTTGTTGATCTCAACGCCATCAAGGCGGATATCCCCGTGGGTGGCTGTTTCAAATCCGGCCAGCATCATCAGGCAGGTTGTCTTGCCCGATCCCGATGGCCCCAGCATTGTCAGAAATTCGCCTTTGGGCAGGGACAGGTTCAGATCCTTGACAACCAGAACCTCACCATCATAGCTTTTCTGCACATGAACAAATTCAACGAATGCATCGCTGTTTTTAGAATCGGCCAAATCAGACTCCCCATTTTATTGTTTTTCGTGGTTTTTCCACGTTTGAAGCAATTTAATACGCTAAACTTCGTCTGATGCAACCCGGGTGCGGCGTTTTTTGAAAGATTTGCGACACTTGCCAGCCAAAAACCGACATCTCAGACAGAAATGACCGTGCCCGCCTGATGCCGCGTTACCGCCTCATTCGCATAGGTTGCAATCGCGGTATCCTGCGCGCCGGTGCCGGTGAGATCGGTGATGGTAATATCCTGCTCTCCCTGCCGCCCCGGGGCCTGCCCAAGGATCACCTGCCCCAGTTCCGCCACGGGCCTGTCGCGCCATAATCCAGCCGCAACCGCGCTGCGCAACTCTCCCAGAACCCGGCATTGAGCGGCGCTGTCGGCCACATAAAGATCGGCCAGCGCCAGAGCCTCGGCAGCGATCTCATTCTTGCCCGAGGTATCTGACCCCATGGCGGTGATATGCAGACCCGGATGCAGCCAATCGGCCTCTATCAGCGGCTTTTTTGCCGCCGTGGTCGTTACCACCAACTGACTGGCCCGCACCAGATCAGCAGGATTTTCAACCACTTGCGCCTCAACCCCCAGCGTGGCCGCCAGATCATCGGCGCAAAGCTGCGCCCGGCCCGCATCCCGGCCCCAGACCAGCACCCGGCGGAATTTCCGTTCAAGATAAGCCGCTTCGATCTGCAACCGCGCCTGCACCCCGGTGCCGATGACGCCTGCGGTTTCCACCCCCCTGGGTGCCAGATGCCGCGCCGCCACGGCCCCAGCCGCGGCGGTACGCAGATCGGTGAGATAGCCATTATCCAGCAGCACCGCCCGCACCTGCCCGGTGGTTGCCGAAAACAGCACCATCAGGCCGTTCAGCGAGGGCAGGCCCAGCGTGGGATTGTCAAAAAACCCGGTGCTCATCTTGACGGCAAAACCATCAAACCCCGGCAGATACGCGGTTTTCACATCCACATCGGCATTCACCATGTGCAGATCCATCGACATGATCGGCGGCATCACCACGCCACCACCGGCCAAAACCCTGAAGGCCTGTTCGATCACATCCACGGTTTTGGGGTTCAGGCCTACCGCCTGCCGCAGCTCTGTCTCGGTCACGATCCGGATATCATGCGCCATAGGGCGTGCCTTTGATCACCGTATCGCCCAGCGTCACATCCTGCCCGGCAATGATCCGGGCAAATATCTGCATATCAAGATTGCGGCCGGTGATCACCGTGGCCGTGGGACCTGTGAGGCTGACCCTGCCGCTCAGCACGGCGGCAAGCCCCACGACCGAGCCGCCCTCGGCCACGATCCGGTCTTCATGGAAAAGCGCCTGCATCGCATGGTAAATCTCGGCTTCACTAACCAGCACCGTTTCATCCAGCAAATCGCGGCACATGGGGAACGACAGTTTGTTCTGCATGCCGATGCCACCGCCCAGACTATCGGCAAGCGAGGGTAATTCCTCAACCTCAACCGGGTGCCCCGCACGTAGACTCAGATGCATCGCGGCACCGCGATCCATGGTGATGCCGATCAGGCGAATTCCTGGATTGATGGATTTGGCAGCACGTGCAATTCCCGCCGCCAGGCCGCCGCCCGACAGCGGGATCAAAAGCGTTTCCAGATCAGGCCGCGCCGCCAGCATTTCCAGCCCGATGGTGCCTTGCCCGGCAATCACCAGCGGGTCGTCAAACGGTGATATTTCGCTCAGGCCTTCTTCTGCCACCAGACGTTCGACCTCGGTCTGGGCATCATCTTGCGAGGTGCCGATTATGGTCACTTCGGCCCCCAGCGCCCGGATGCCGTCCACCTTGGCCTTTGGCACCAGCGACGACATGCAGATCACCGCCCGTAGCCCGTGTTGTTTGGCGGCATAGGCCACGCCGCGCCCGTGATTGCCGGTGGAACAGCAGGTGACCCCTTTGGTATCCCGGGCCCCCGCCACGGCATTGACCGCGCCGCGCAGTTTGAACGCGCCGATGGGCTGCATGTTTTCCAGCTTGAGCAGGAATTCCACCCCCGCCCGCTCTGACATGAACGGCGACGGCACCAGAGGCGTGTGATCGGCCACCCCCCGGATCACATGGGCGGCGGCATGAATATCGGCTAGCGTTGGCTGCATGGAAATCTCCGAGTATGTGCCATCGCATTCTTGGGGCTGTATGCACCAAGGTCAACCCACATCCGCCGTGCCCGGATCAGCTTGCCGCGCGCATCAGCCCCTCGGCTTTCAGCCTCGCATGGGTCTGGTCCAGCGCCTGCCACGCCCGTTCTACCAATGTGTCAATCTCAGGATTGGTGATAACCAGGGGCGGCGAAATCACCATACGGTCCCCCACGGCACGCATCACCAGCCCATTGTCAAAACAGTTATCCCGGCAGAAATTGCCAACGGTACCCGACCCCGAGGCAAACGCCGCCCGCGCCGCCTTGTCCGGCGTCAAAGCGAGCGAGCCCATCATGCCAATCATCACCGCTTCCCCCACCAAAGGATGATCCGCCAACATGCGCCATTTCTGTTGCAGATAAGGCCCGGTTTCGGAGGCCACCTTATCCACGATGCCCTCTTCCTGGATGATCCGCAAATTCTCCAGCGCCACGGCGCAGGACACCGGATGGCCCGAATAGGTATAGCCATGGGCAAATTCACAGGCATCCATCACCTCGGCCACCGCATCGCTCACCATCGAGCCGCCAATCGGCAGATAGCCCGAGCTCAGCCCCTTGGCGATGGTCATGATATCGGGCCGGATGTTGAAGGTTTGCGAGCCAAACCACTTGCCGGTGCGACCAAAGCCGCAAATCACCTCATCGGCAATCAGCAGTATCTCATATTTGTCGCAAATCCGCTGAATTTCCGGCCAATAGGTTGAAGGCGGGATGATCACCCCGCCGGCCCCCTGCACCGGCTCGGCGATAAAGGCGGCAACGCGGCTTTCGCCCAACTCAATAATTGCCTCTTCCAGCGCCTGCGCCCGTTCCAACCCAAATTCCTCGGGGGTTTTATCGCCGCCCTCGCCGTACCAATAGGGCTGATCAATGTGGTGAATATCGGCAATCGGCAGCCCGCCCTGTGCGTGCATCGCACTCATCCCGCCCAGCGAGGCCGAGCCCATGCTGGAGCCGTGATAGCCATTTTTGCGGGCAATGATCACCTTCTTTTCAGGCTTGCCCAACTCGGCCCAATAGGTGCGCGCCAGACGGATATTGGTGTCATTCGCCTCAGAGCCGGAGCTGGCGAAAAATACGTGGTTCAAATCCCCCGGCGCCAGCTCTGCCAGCTTGGCCGACAAGGCAATAACCGGCACATGACTGGTCTTGAAAAACGTGTTGTAAAAGGGCAACTCTTTCATTTGCCGCGCCGCCACATCTGCCAGCTCGTCACGGCCATAGCCGATATTGACACACCAAAGCCCCGCCATGGCATCAAGAATCTCATGGCCTTCGCTGTCGGTCAGGGTCACCCCCTTGGCGCGGGTGATGATGCGCGCGCCCTTGCTGGCCAGCTCGGCATTATGGGTGAAGGGGTGCATGTGATGCGCGCCGTCCAGCGCCTGCAGTTCAGCGGTGGGCATATGGTTGGTGATTGCGGTCATGGCTACGCCTTTTCTGATCAAAATTTTGATGAACCCGCGCCACGCGCCGGTGTTGCCCTCAGAATATGATCAAATTTTCCAGTGTCAATCGAATCAGTGACCGGCGGCTGAAATTTCCAAGGCCACCCGCACCTGCTCCATTCCCTGTATCGCATCCTCGCGTGCGGCCCGTGCGGCGGCCTCGCCGTCGCGCGCGTGCATCGCCAGCAACAGCTCTTTGTGTTTGTCGGGCAGGTTCTGCGTGCCCATGCGGCCGCAGACCACCCGTAATGACGGCCCGAACCGCAGCCAGAGCCCATCCGCCAGCTCGGCCAGGATAGACGCATCTGCCATATCGTATATTCGCCGATGGAAGCGGTAGTTCAACTCCAGATAGGCCCGCAGATCGCCAGTCGCAATCGCCCGGTCCAGCGCCGCATCCATCGCCGTCAGATCATCCAGATCCTCAAGCCTGGCGCGGGGCGTGGCACGCAGGGTCAGATGTGGCTCAAGCCATTGGCGGGCAAAGATTAATTCACTTATATTCTCGGCGCTGAGTTGCGGCACCGAGACACGCCTGTTGCCCTGAAATTCCAGCGCCCCTTCCGAGATCAGCCGCCGGATCGCCTCGCGTATCGGGGTCATGCCCGCACCCAGCCGCTCGGAAAGCCCCAGAATGGTCACCGCCTGCCCCGGCGCCAGATCGCCATAGAGCACCTGATCGCGTAACTGCCGATAGATCAGCTCATGCGCGGGCAAACGCCCCGATGGGGCATCTGCTTGGTTGGGTTTTTCTACAATCTCATTCATTTTGGGGTGTTATCTTTCCCGGCTCATGTTGTTTTACTTGCCAGCTTACCCTGTGCATGAAAATAATACCATATTGCCAAACGTGGGAAAATTTGATCAAATCCGCATACAAGGCAGAACATATGCCGACCAAAGGGAGAAAAACATGAAAAATCTGATTCTGGCCACTACCGCCGCCGTGGCGCTGAACGCGCTTGCCGCCTCTGCCGAAGAGGTGCGGGTTTACAACTGGTCCGACTATATCGACGAGGCCCTGCTGGAGCAATTCGAGACTGAAACAGGGATTGACCTGATCTATGATGTGTTCGACAGCAACGAAGTTCTGGAAACCAAAATGCTGGCGGGTGGCTCGGGCTATGACGTGGTTGTGCCCTCGGGCACCTTCCTGCAACGGCAGATCTCTGCCGGTGCGTTTCAGAAGCTGGACAAATCCAAACTGCCGAACCTGAGCAACATGTGGGATGCGATCGAGGCGCGCACCGCGACATATGACCCCGGCAATGAATATGCGATCAACTATATGTGGGGTACCACCGGTATCGGCGTGAACACCGGCAAGGTGGCGGAAATTCTGGGCGATGACGCGCCCGTCGGCTCGCTGGCGCTGATCTTTGAGCCGGCCAATATGGAAAAACTGGCTGCATGCGGCGTGCATTTCCTTGACGCCCCGACCGAGATGATTCCGGCTGCGCTGAAATATCTCGGCGAAGACCCTGACAGCCACGACCCTGATGTCATTGCCAAAGCAGAAACCGTTCTGTCCGCTGTGCGCCCCTATGTGCAGAAATTCCACAGTTCGGAATATATCAATGCGCTTGCCAATGGTGAGATTTGCGTGGCGTTTGGCTGGTCCGGCGACGTTTTGCAGGCCCGCGACCGTGCATGGGAGGCCGATAACGGCGTTGAGCTGGCTTATAATGCACCTTCAGAGGGTGCGCTGATGTGGTTTGACCAGATGGCCATTCCGGCAGATGCCGCCAATGTGGATGGGGCGCACAAGTTCCTCAATTTCATCATGGATGCAAAAAATATCGCTGCGGCATCAAACTATGTCTATTACGCCAACGGCAACAAGGCATCGCAGGAGTTTCTGATCGAAGATGTGATTGGTGATCCGGCGGTTTACCCCAGCGCGGAAACCGTCAAGAACCTTTACACCACCACACCCTATGACGCCAAGGTGCAGCGGGTCATCACCCGCATGTGGACCCGGATCAAATCGGGCACCTGAGCCTGAATCCTGAACCCGCGCAGATCATCCTGCGCGGGTTTTTTACGTAAAGACCGGGGGCAGGTATGAGCGAAAAAATATTCGAGCCGTGGAATGATCCGAACGAAAAACCACTGATTCAATTTCAGAATGTCACCAAGCGTTTTGGCGATTTCGTCGCCATCGACAATCAGTCATTCGACATCTACGCGCAGGAATTTTTTGCCCTTCTCGGCCCCTCGGGCTGTGGCAAAACCACATTGATGCGCATGCTTGCAGGGTTTGAAGCCCCGACGACAGGCGAAATTCTTCTGGCCGGGCAGAATATGGCCCCTATCCCGCCCAACAAGCGCGCTGTCAACATGATGTTCCAATCCTACGCTCTGTTTCCGCATCTCTCGGTGTGGGAAAACATCGCCTTTGGCCTCAAGCGCGACAAAATGCCAAAGCCTGAGATTGAGGCGCGTGTGGATGAGATGCTCAAGCTGACCCGTCTGGAGCAATTCGCCAAACGCAAGCCGCATCAGATTTCCGGTGGTCAGAGGCAGCGCGTGGCCCTTGCCCGCTCCCTTGCCAAAGCCCCCAAGCTTTTGCTGCTTGATGAGCCACTGGGCGCGCTAGATGCCAAGCTGCGCCAGGATACGCAATTTGAATTGATGGATATTCAGGAGAAAACCGGCACCACTTTCGTGATCGTTACCCATGATCAGGAAGAGGCCATGACCGTGGCCTCCCGCGTCGCTGTGATGGATCACGGCCATATCGTTCAGGCCGATACGCCCGCGCGGATTTACGAGATGCCAAATTCGGTTTATGTAGCTGATTTCATTGGCGATGTTACCATCCTGAAAGGCACCGCCAGCCCCCGGGACGGCGGCTATGACATTCATTTTGCCGAAGGTCAGCCTGCGCTTCATGCCAAGTCTGACATCGAATTATCCAAAGGCGCAGCCTGTTATCTGGCAATCCGGCCCGAGAAAATTGCCATCTCGGCTGATAAACCCGAAGGGGTGGCCAACGCGGTGCAGGGCAAAATCCTCGATATCGCCTATCTTGGCAATATCTCGACCTACCATGTAGAACTGCCAACCGGGCAGGTGATCAAAACCCAAACCGCCAATACCCGCCGCCTTTCCCGCCGGTCGTTCACCTGGGAAGATCAGGTTTGGCTTTCATGGACAGACACCGCCGGTGTTCTGTTGGCGGGGTAGAACATGCGCCGCGCCAGCCTCATCCTTATCCCCTATCTGTGGCTTCTGGCGCTGTTTCTGGTGCCGTTCCTGATCGTTTTCAAGATCAGCCTCAGCGATACAGCTTTGTCGATCCCGCCCTATAGGCCTCAGCTTGATTTCGCCACCGGCTGGCAGGAGATCCGGGATTTCTTCGGCCATCTCGATTTTGAGAATTTCACCTTCCTGACCACTGATGATCTCTATTGGAAGGCCTATATTTCTTCGCTCCAGATCGCCTTTTTCTCAACCATTTTCACGCTGCTTGTGGGCTATCCGATCGCCTATGGCATGGCCAACGCGCCCGATCACTGGCGCCCCACCCTGATGATGCTGGTGATCCTGCCGTTCTGGACCAGCTTCCTGATCCGGGTCTATTCGTGGATCGGGATTTTGAGCAATGAGGGCTATCTCAATCAACTGCTGCTGAGCATCGGGCTGATATCCGAACCCCTGCATATCCTCAACACCAATACGGCGGTTTATATCGGCATCGTCTACACCTATCTGCCCTTCATGATCCTGCCGATTTATTCGGCGCTTGAACGGCTTGACACCTCGCTTCTGGAAGCGGCCGAAGATCTGGGCTGCTCGCGTTTGACCGCTTTTTGGCTGGTGACCGTCCCGCTGTCGAAAAACGGCATCATCGCGGGCTGTTTTCTGGTGTTCATCCCGGCCCTGGGCGAATTTGTCATCCCGTCGCTTCTGGGCGGGTCCAAAACCCTGATGATCGGCAAGGTTCTGTGGGAAGAATTCTTCAACAACCGCGATTGGCCGGTGGCCAGCGCCGTGGCGGTGATCCTGCTTTTGATCCTGATCGTACCGATCATCCTGTTCCAGCGTAACGAGCAAAAACAAAGGGAGGCCGACGGATGAGACGCAATACCATACCAGCATCCACAACACCGTCCCGGCCTCCGAGCCGGGACCTCCACGTTAACCAGGAGGCCCCGGGTCAGGCCCGGGGCGGGTGTTTATACACCACAAAGGGGGGCTACTCATGAGACGCCTGACATGGTTCAACACCACCGCCCTCACCTTTGGTTTTGCCTTTCTCTACCTGCCCATGGTGCTGTTGATCGCCTACAGCTTCAACAGCTCCAAACTTGTCACCGTCTGGGCCGGATTTTCCACCAAATGGTACGGTGAGCTTTTGCACAATGTAGCCTTCCTCGATGCCGCATGGGTCACCCTGAGGGTCGCTGTTGTTTCATCCACTATCGCCACGATCCTCGGCACCATGGCCGCACTTGTTCTGGTGCGCGCCGGGCGTTTCATCGGCCGCACGGTATTTTCCGGCATGATCTACGCGCCGCTGGTGATGCCCGAAGTCATCACCGGGCTGTCGCTTTTGCTGCTGTTCATCGGCATCGGGCTTGATCGTGGGATATTCACCGTGGTTCTGGCGCATGCGACGTTTTCGATGTGCTATGTCTCGGTTGTGGTCTCATCGCGGCTGGCCACGTTTGATCGCTCACTGGAAGAGGCGGCGCTTGATCTGGGTTGCTCGCAAATCAGCGCCTTTCGCCTTGTCACCCTGCCGATCATTGCCCCTGCGGTGATCTCGGGGTGGCTGCTGGCGTTTACCCTTTCGCTTGATGATCTGGTCATTGCCAGCTTCACAACTGGCCCCGGTGCCACGACATTGCCGATTAAAATATGGTCGGCCGTTCGCCTCGGCGTCAGCCCCGAGATCAACGCGCTTTCCACCCTGATGATCTCAATCGTCGCCATTGGCGTGATCACCGCCTCACTGGTCACCAAACGCAATTCCCTGCGCCGTCAGGCCGAAGAACGCGCCGCCATACAGACATGAGGCGTATCTACCCCGATTTCGCCTATGGCCCCGGCCCGCGCGCGGCGTGCTATTGGCCCACCACAGTTGACGCCCCACCATACCCGGCGGCAACAGGTGCCCTTACCTGTGATACCGCCATCATCGGTGCGGGCTTTACCGGCCTATCGGCGGCGCTGCATCTGGCTCAGGACGGCGTTGATACCGTTGTGCTTGACGCCGAAACTCCCGGTTGGGGGGCCTCGGGGCGCAATGGCGGGTTTTGCTGTCTTGGCGGTGCCGCCGCCTCGAACACGATCCTGACCCGGCTGCACGGCGAGCCCGCCCGGCGCGAATTTCGCAGCAGTGAAAAGCTGGCGGTGGAGCTGGCGGCAAGTTTGATCAGAGCCCATGAAATTGAGGCCGATACCCACTCGGACGGTGAAAGCATCATGGCCCATACGGCCAAAGCCATGCGCGGGTTTGAGAAAAGGGCCGCAAGGATTGAAACCGATTACGGCGTAACCCCCAGCATCACACCGGCCTCAGGGCTTGCGGCGAGCGGCATGAAGGGGCCCTTTTTTGGCGCGCTGAATATTCCCATCGGTTTTGGCCTCAATCCGATGAAATACACTCTTGGTCTGGCCCGCGCCGCAATGCAGGCCGGTGCCCGCATCCATGGCCATTCGCAAGTTCAGCGGATTGATCAGGCAGGTGGCTTTACCCTCAGCACGCAGACGGCACAGATTACCTGCAAACGCCTGATCATCGCCACCAACGGCTATTCCTCGGATGACCTGCCGGGCTGGATGCGCGGGCGTTATCTGCCGGTGCAATCCAATGTATCGGTGACCCGCACCCTGAGCGATGATGAGATTGCCGCGCAGGGCTGGTCCTCGTTGCAAATGTCATATGATGACCGCTATTTCATGCATTATTTCCGCCTGATGCCCAATAAGCGGCTGCTGTTTGGCATGCCTGGCGGGCTGATCAGCTTGCGCAGCTCCAACGCCGCGATGTACCGCATCATCCGCAGCCATCTGGCGCGTATGTTCCCGGCCTGGGCGGATGTGGACATACCACATAACTGGAACGGCATGATGTCAATCTCGCGCGATCTCACGCCTTACGCCGGCCCCATCCCGGAAATGCCCGGCGCATTCACGGCGCTTTCCTACCATGGCAACGGCGTTGCCATGGGCAGCTATGCGGGGGCATTACTGGCCGATCTGGCGCAAGGCAAATCCCCGCGCCACCCCTATCCCAAAATCATGCAAACCCCGCCCAAACGCTTCCCGCTGGGGCGGCTCCGCCGCGCCCTCCTCTGGCCGCCTTATATGTTGGCAAGGCTTACCGGCGGTTGATGTCGAATGTAAGGTGGGTGCAACCCACGCATGGCCAGGTTTCAGTACGGCGTGTGGGTTTCACCCAAACCTACATCCGCATATTCGCCCCATTGGCATCATAGAGCGGCGCGGGTTGCACCTCGGCGTCATACATCTCGCCCAGCAATTCCACCTGCAATTTGGTGCCGCCCTGTGCAAGTTCAGCCGCGACATAGCCCATTGCCACGGATTTGCGCACATGATGCGCATAGCCGCCCGAGCTGACATAGCCCACCGCGCGGCCATCCTTCAGGATCGCCTCATCGTTCGACACATCAATCCCGTCGCAGTCAATCACCAGTGTCACCAGCTTTTGCTTTGGCCCTTTGGCCTTTTGCGCCTTGGCCGCCGCTTTGCCGATAAAATCCTTGTTCCAGTTGATGAACCCACCCATGCCGCTTTCCACCGCATCAAAATCGGGGCGGAAATCAAGCGTCCACACGCCCCAGCCCTTCTCAAGCCGCAGGCTCATCAGCGCCCGCGCGCCGTACCATCTGAGATCCAGATCAGCGCCCGCTTCCTCAATCGCCTCGGACAGACGCAACAGATATTGCGGCTTGCAGTAAATCTCATACCCGAGCTCACCCGAGAAACTGATCCGGTTCAAAATCACCGGCACACCGCCGACATAGCATTGTTCAAGGTCGCGGAATTTGAACACCCCGGCACTCACATCCTTGCGGGTGATCCGCGCCAGCAGATCGCGCGATTTTGGCCCGCTGATGGCAATCCCGTGCCAGTCATCACTGACGTTGGCATAGCGCACCCCCTTTGGCAGGCGGCTTTCAAACCAGCGCCTGTGCGCCTCCTGCATCGCCCCCGAGCCAAACAGCATGAAATGATCCTCGGCCAGACAGGCCACGGTCAGATCGCCGTATAGTTTGCCCTTTTCCGTCAGCATCGGCGTCAGCGTCAGCCGGCCTGGCTTGGGCACAAAGCCTGCCAGAACCTGATCCAGAAACGCCCGTGCCCCCGGCCCTTTGAATTCATGCTTGGCGAAATTGGCAATCTCAATCGCGCCCACCGCCGCGCGCACGGCTTTGACCTCACGCGCCACATAGTCAAACGACCGGTTGCGCTGGAACGTGGGTTCTTCGTGGGCATCTTCAGGGCTATCCGCGAACCACAGCGCATTCTCAAGGCCAAAACCCTGATCCATCACAGCACCCTTGGCAATCAGCCGGTCATACAAAGCCGTGGTTTTCTGGCAGCGGCCCTTGGGCAATGTCTCATTCGGGAAGGTCATGACAAAGCGGCGCTCGTAATTCTCGGTCGATTTTACCGTGCCCCAATCGGGGCTGGCCCAATCGCCAAACCGCGCCACATCCATCGCCCAGACATCTATCGACGGCTCGCCGTCAATCATCCATTCCGCCATGGTGAGGCCGACACCGCCACCCTGACAGAACCCGGCCATCACCCCCACGGCGCACCAGTAATTGCGCATCCCCGGCACCGGGCCGATCATCGGATTGCCATCGGGGCCAAAGGTGAAGGGGCCGTTGATCATATCCTTGATCCCCGCCCGCCCCAGCGCCGGAATGCGCTCAAATCCCAGCTCAAGCCGGTCGGCAATCCGGTCCAGATCAGGCGGCAGCAATTCATGGCCAAACTCCCACGGCGTGCCGTCCACTTTCCACGGCGTGCCGCGCGGCTCATAAGTGCCCAAAAGCATCCCGTGGCGTTCCTGGCGGAAATAGATATTGGCCTCGTAATCAATGCCGCAGGGCAGACGGCCCAGCCCGGCCTCGGTGCGGGCGGTAATCTCGGGGATTGCCTCGGTAATCAGATAATGATGCTCCATCGGCTGCACCGGCAGGTTGATCCCCTGCATATGCCCCACCTCACGCGCCCAAAGCCCACCGCAATTCACTATATGCTCGGCGTTGATCACCCCTTTGGGCGTGGTCACATCCCAGCTCCCGTCGGCGCGCTGCCGGGTTGCCGTTGCGCCGCAATGGGTGAAATATTCCCCCCCATGCACCTTGGCCGCCTTGGCAAAAGCATAGGTGGCACCGGATGGATCAAGATCGCCGTCCTGATCATCCCAAAGCGCGGCGATATAATGGCTTGGGTCAATCAAAGGGTGCCGCTCGGCCATTTCCTTGGGGCTGATGAACTCCTGATTTAGGCCCATATAGCGCGCTTTTGAACGCTCGCGTTTGAGGTAATCCACCCATTCCTGCGTCGAGGCCAGATAAAACCCCCCGGTCATGTGCAGACCCACGGAATGGCCGCTGGTCTCCTCTATTTCTTTATAAAGATCAATGGTATAGCCCTGAAGCCGGCTGATGTTGGGATCACTTGAGATGGTGTGGATCTGCCCCGCCGCATGCCAGCTTGAGCCGCTCGTCAGCTCATCACGTTCCAGCAGCACCACATCTTTCCAGCCAAATTTGGCCAGATGAAACAGGATCGAACAGCCCACAACCCCGCCGCCAATAATCACCACCTTGGCGTGGCTTGGCAGGTTTTTGGTCGAAATTGCCTCTTCTTTTTGAATATCAGGCATCAGTCTCTCCGGCTTTGTGGGTCAACAATCGGTTTATTTCATCCTCGGCTACGGCCCGGCCCAGACCGCGGAAATCACCGGCTAGCATTTCGCCCGCAACCCCGATTGCAGCCCCATAAGCCACACGCGCCAATGACCCGCCTGTTGAAAGGCGCGCGGCCCCCATTTCGGCACAATCACGGTGTGTCAGGGTCGAAAACTGCCCCGCAATCAGGACGTTTACTGGGACTGATACGCTGGCAATGATCCGCTGTAACGCCGCGATGTCAGGCGGACCCGGGACATAAACGCAATCGGCCCCAACAGCCTGATAAGCCTCTATGCGGCGGATCGCCTCGTCGCAGTCATAAGAATTCAGCATCACCCCATCGGCCCGTGCCACCAGGACAAAATCCCGGTTCAAGGCGCGCGCAGCACTGGCAGCGGCACGGATGCGCTCGACCGACAGATCAAATCCATAGGAATTGAAATCCGGCAGGGCCGTATCCTCGATTGAACAGCCTGCCAGCCCCACCTCGGCGGCCAGCCTGACAGTTTCCGCAACATAATCAGGGGCTTCTCCAAACCCGTTTTCAAAATCACCCGATACAGGCACTGATACGGCAGAAACCAGGTCCTGTGCATGACTCAGGGCCTCGTCCCGTGTCAGGGTGCCGCCATCAACCCGGCCTTGGGTAAAGGCATGGCCCGCCGATGTTGTGGCTAGTGCTTTGACGCCGAGGGCCTCCAGCATCTTTGCCGAGCCTTGGTCCCAGGCGTTGGCCAACACAAACGGGCCCCCCGGCCGGTGTAATTCCCTAAATTCGGCTCCGATATCGTGCATTATTTCACTCCCAATCCATCACGACCTTGCCCGACTTGCCCGAAATCATCGCAGCAAACCCGGCCTCAAAATCGTCAATCCCGATCCTGTGGGTGATCAGGCCCGACACATCCAGCCCCGATTGCACCAGCGCAATCATCTTGTACCAGGTCTCAAACATCTCACGCCCGTAAATGCCCTTGATCTGCAGCATCCTGAAAATCACCGTGTTCCAGTCCACGGCAAATTCCGTTGGCGCAATCCCCAAAAGCGCCAGCTTGCCACCGTTGTTCATGGATGAGATCATCTGCCGCATCGCCGGGGCCGCGCCTGACATCTCAAGGCCCACGTCAAAGCCCTCATTCATGCCGATCTCGCTCATCACATCGCTCAGTTGCTGATGGGATACATCCACCACATGCTGCACCCCTACCTTGCGCGCCAGATCAAGCCGGTAGGGCGCTATATCGGTGATCACCACCTTGCGCGCGCCCACCTTCTGGGCCACCAGCGCGCCCATGATGCCTATTGGCCCCGCGCCTGTGACCAGCACATCCTCGCCCACCAGATCAAAGCTGAGCGCGGTGTGAACCGCATTGCCTAATGGATCAAAAATGGCGGCAATCTCATCGGGAATATCATCCGGCACCGGCACCACGTTGGATTCGGGAATGCACAGAAATTGCGCAAAACTGCCGGGGCGATTGACCCCCACACCCTTGGTATTGCGGCATAACTGCCCGCGCCCGGCGCGGCAGTTGCGGCAGATGCCACAGACGATATGCCCCTCGCCCGATACCCGCTGGCCAATCTTGTATTTCGTCGCCGCCGCCCCGGTATCGGCGATCACACCAACAAATTCATGCCCCACCACCATCGGCACCGGCACCACCTTGGCGGAAAACTCATCCCAGTTCCAGATATGCACATCGGTGCCGCAAATCGCCGATTTCTTTACCTTGATCAGCACATCCCCCGGCCCCGGTTCGGGCACCGGCACCTGCTGCATCCACAGCCCCGGCTCGGGCCTCGATTTCACCAGCGCTTTCATCTGATTGCTCATTATTCCCTCCAAAGATCGGTTGATAGATATTTCAGCCCGCTGTCGCAGATGAGGATGGCCACTGTGCCGCCCACCTCGGGGCCTTGCAAAAGCCGCACCGCCGCGGCCAGATTTGCCCCCGAGGAATAACCGCCGAAAATGCCCTCATGCCGGGCCAGCAGGCGGGCATGCTGCATCGCCTCTGCGCCTGAAACGCTCTCAAAACCGGCCAGATTGATACCCTTGAGATGGGGCAATTCCTCCCACATATATCCGCCGCCCTGAATCGGGTGTTCGGGCTTGGATGTATCCCCGCCTGACAGCACTTCCGCGCCCTCAGGCTCAATACCGTAGACATTGACACCCCTGGGGCCAAAAAACCGCGCGCAGCCGCCCAAAGTGCCCCCCGAGCCGATAAAATCGCAAAATGCCGTCACCTGCCCCCCTGATTGTTGCCAGATCTCCGGCGCGGTGCCGTCATGATGTGCCTCAGGGTTGCCATCGCGGTTAAACTGATCGGCGCGAAACGCCCCGCGCTCAATGGTCAGCCGCTGCGCCTCGGCCTCGACCAGCGCCAGATCATCGCCCGAAACCTCGCCTTTACGGCTGCCTTTAGCCTGCGGCACCAGCACCACTTCAGCCCCCAAGGCCCGCATCATCCGGGCGCGCTCGGGCGAATTGCCCACGCTCATCACCGCCATGAACGGATGCCCCAGAACGCCGCAGACAATCGCCAGCCCGGTGCCCATATTGCCCGAGGTCAGCTCGATCACCGCCTGCCTATCGGCCAGATCCCCACTGGCGCGGGCCTCTTCAATGATCCGCCGCGCTGCGCGGTCTTTCTTGGAGAACCCCGGCATGAGATAATCGAGCTTGGCCAGAATGCGCCCCTCCAGCCGCAGATGCGCGCAAATCCGCGTCAGATCAACCAGCGGCGTGTCGCCAATGGCCTCAATCACCGATGGCAAAACGCCATTCACCGGATCACCCCCAATTCGCGGCCCACTTGGGCGAAACCCGCAATCGCCCGGTCCAGCATATCGCGCGTGAGGGCTGCCGACATCTGCGTGCGAATCCTGTCCTGCCCCCTAGGCACCACCGGAAAGCTGAACGCGGTGACATAAACACCGTGGCTCATCAGCTTTGCCGCCATTTCCTGCGCCAGTTTCGGATCGCGCAGCATCACGGGAATGATCGCATGTTCGCCGGGCAACAGCTCAAACCCGAGCTTGCCCATCCCGGTGCGAAAATGCGCCACATTCGCCCATAAACGCGCCCGCAGATCATCGCCATCTTCCAGCAGGTCAAACACCTTCAGCGAGGCCGCCGCAATCACCGGCGCCAGCGTGTTGGAAAAAAGATAGGGGCGTGAGCGCTGTCTGAGCCAATCGACCACCTCGGCACTTGCAACTGTGTACCCGCCCGAGGCCCCACCCAAAGCCTTGCCCAGCGTGCCGGTGATAATATCCACCCGGTCCATCACCCCGCAATGCTCGGGCGTGCCGCGCCCACCCTTGCCGACAAACCCCACCGCGTGACTGTCATCAACCATCACACAAGCATCGTATTTCTCGGCCAGATCACAAATCCCACTGAGATTGGCCAGATAGCCATCCATCGAAAATACCCCATCGGTGGCAATCAGCCGGTGGCGCGCACCGCGTGCCTCGATCAGACAGCGCTCAAGATCGGCCATGTCGGAATTGTCATAGCGATAGCGCTGCGCCTTGCTGAGGCGCACCCCGTCAATGATGCTGGCATGGTTGAGCGCGTCCGAGATGATCGCATCCTCCGGCCCCAGCAGGGTTTCAAACAGCCCGGCATTGGCGTCAAAACAGCTTGAATAAAGGATACAGTCCTGCATCCCCAAGAACCCGGCAATCCGCGATTCCAGTGCGATATGCTCTTCTTGTGTGCCACAGATGAACCGTACGCTGGCCATGCCATAGCCATACCGGTCAAGGGCGTCATGCGCTGCGGCAATCACCTCGGGGTGGTCCGCCAGCCCGAGATAATTATTGGCACAGAGGTTGATCACCTCAGCGCCACCCGCCAGCGCCACCTGCCCGGATTGCTTCGACGTAATCACCCGCTCAGATTTATAAAGCCCCTCCTCGCGCAACCCCTCAAGCCGGTTGGTGATGTGATGATTTAACTTATCTGATGCGCGCATATTCCCCTCCGGTCTGCGCCCCCACGCCCCGGGCCTGACCCGGGGCCTCCCAGTTGGCCGGGAGGTCCCGGCTCGGGGGCCGGGACGTGGAGATGCAAAAACAATTGGTCCATTTTAATACCATGCCTCAGGTATCTCAGATTTTCGCCGCGCAACATAGTCTTTCAATGCCTGATCAATCGCCGGGGCAATCAAGGGCTTTTCATAGTGCTCCAACATCCCGGTCCAACGCGCGTATGCCCGCGCGCTTGTCGGTTGATCCACGCTTTTCCAGCTTGCGACATTTTCGCTGTCGCTTGAAACAAGGTCGTAAAACGCTGCCAACCGGCTTTCTAGCGTAACCAAAAACGGCGTTTTGCAGGCCAGCAGGTGATCCGCAGGCTGACCCAGACCGGTCAGGAGTTCCACTCAATCTTTGGCCCCGATGGCAACCGCATTGCCGAATATGAATGGGACAGCGTGGCGCAAACCTCCACCCTGCTGCGCGAATATATCTGGTTGGATGGCCTGCTGGTGGCGATGATTGAGAACGGCTATATCTCTTACATCCGCACTGATCACATCGGGCGGCCGGTGATGGCGACCGACGCCTATGACGGATCGGTGCTCTGGTCGGTGTCTTACCTGCCGTTCGGCAAGTTGATCGCCGATGAGGCGTTCACCCTGCGCTTTCCGGGGCAGTGGTACCAAGACGAGAGCGGCCTGTTTCAGAACTGGATGCGGGATTATGACCCCACCACCGGGCGGTACATGCAAGCCGATCCTCTGGGCTTGGTGGACGGAGCTAGCGTTTATGGCTATGCGCGGCAGAACCCTGGGAGATACACCGACCCGAGGGGGGAGGATAGCACTGACGGCGGAATTTCTTTTCCGCCACTAATACCCCCGTTTCCGTCACCGAAGACAACAAAAAAAGCGTGGGAAGAATTGCTCGACTTCAGTCATAATTATAACCCTATTGACCTTCTGATACAAGGTATCGTGGAAATGTGCACCACGTCCGGCAGGAACTGCAAATTAGTAAATGAGGTTTTTTGGGTCGACCCCAGCGACGGTCCAATTCATGTTTGTTACTATGAGTGTGACGATGGTACGCGACCGGTAGTGGAAGTGCCTGTAACACAGGCATGCCCGAAACTATAGTCTTGAGGAGAGTCAATTTGGAACGAAACCCTGCATTTGTTTCTCCCGAAGCAATCTCATTCACTGAAAATGCAACAAAAGAACTATCTCGATTGCTGTCTGAAAAAAAAGGCGGTGATCCTGACAATATTGTAACGATATTGGAATTTTTGAGGTACAACCCAGATAGCGGCAACAAGAACTCCATTATCGAACGGAACGGCTTAATGATCGTCGAATATTGCGCCAATGATATTCCCAGAGATGCTATACACAAAATAGACAATTACCAATTCGCGGTGTCGATTGATTTGCCCAGTTCAGGCCAGAAGGTTAGGGTGAATTTTGCTGGCGGAAAATTTGCGAAGGAAATGTTTGATTAGGAGGTATTTTCTCTGTACGCAACTATGGTGCGGGGACGGGCTACGTAATTTCTGATTTGGCTAACCCAAATGAGGGAAGGGTCCTTGTAACCCAAGCGTGTTACAAGCTGAGTATGATTACAACGCTTTGGGCCAGCAGGTGATCCGCCGGGTTGGGGGCCAGACGATCCACACGGTGCATGATCTCGATGACAACCGGATCGCGGAGTATGATTTTGATCCCACCACGCAGGTCTCGACCCTCCTGCGCGAATACATCTGGATGAACGGCCTGCCCGTCGCGGTGGTTGAAAACGGCAACGTCTACTACATCCGCACCGACCACATCGGACGGCCTGTGTTTGCCACGGATGGCACGGGCACCAAAGTCTGGGAGGCCCGCTATCTGCCCTTCGGCGGGGGGCCATCGCAACAGTTGGTTACTTCGCGCGTATCGCCTATTTCACCGTGATCACCTTGCGGGACAGTACTGCCTGATTGCTCAGGTCCAGAAACCGTAGTTCATAAACGCCCGGCTCTTTTGGCAGGGTAATCCGGGCCGGGCCCTCGCCGGTGATTTTGACCGCCTCAAGCCAGGTGAATATCGGCTGATTGCCGCGCGCCAGGGTGATGCGCTGATCGGCGCTCTTGCTGCTCACATCCCAGTTCACCTCGATTACCGCGCCGGGTGCGCCCGTATCGGGGGCGCTCAGGTTGGCCCCGGCTTCAAGGGCCGCATCCGCCGCCACTATTTCAACCGGGCGGCGCGCCAGCACCCGCCCACCTTCACGCAGGATATAGCGCAGCTCATAAAGGCCCGTCTGATCGGGGGTTTTCATGTCATTTTCCGCCTTGTCACGGACCATGAAATAGGTGCCATATTCCTTGTCATCCGCCCCCATCGGCACCAGCGCGATATAATCATTATCCGCCACTGCCCCGGTCCAGCCAACCCTAAGTTTATCCCCGGCCCTGATTTCATCCGGGGCCTCAAGGCTGACCTCCGGTTCGGTGATCTCGATCATCTGGCGGGCCAGGGTTTTGGCCCCTTCGCGCAGGATATAGCGGATCTCATAGATGCCCGGATCAGCCGGGGCCTTGAGATCCATCTTGTTTTCATTGCGCAGGGTTTTGTAATTGCCAAATGTCCCCTCATCCGATCCCATGGGTACGATGGTGACATAGTCATTATGAACCACGGCACCTGTCCATGAAACTTCAACCCATGACCCCGCCAAAGCGGTCTGCGGCCCCGAAACCGTTACCTCGGGTTCGGTGATCTCAATCGCCGCGCGCGCCATGGTTTTGGCCCCTTCGCGCAGGACATAGCGCAGCTCATACATGCCCGGCTCGGACGGGGCGCGCAGGATGTTTTTCCCCGCTCCCCGCGTGGTGATGTAATTGCCGTATTCGCCTTCATCGGTGCCCATGGGCACGATTGTGATATAATCGCTTTTGTCCACCTCACCGGTCCAGGAAACATTGATTTCCGATCCGGTCAGTGCGGTTTTGGGGCCTGATATCGTCACCTCGGGCGCGGTGATCTCAATCGTTGCCCGGGCGATGGTTTTAGTACCTTCGCGCAGGACATAGCGCAGCTCGTACATGCCCGGATCAGCCGGGGCTTTCAACGCATCTTTGGAATTGTTCCGGACCGCAAAGTAATTGCCATAGGTGCCCTCATTGGCGCCCATGGGCACGATTGTTATGTAATCGTTCTTGCTCACGGTTCCGGCCCAGGACACATCAAAAGACGACCCCGCCAACGCGGTATCCGGCCCCTGCAAGGTGACCACGGCCTCGGTCACCTCAATCGCCTTGCGCGCCACTGTCCGCGTGCCCTGTTTCAAGACATAGCGCAGCTCATAAAGCCCCGGCGTGGCGGCGGCTGTCAGAATGCCTTCGCTCTTGTCTCCAATGGTGAAATAGCTGCCATAGCTGCCCTCATCCGCGCCCACCGGCACAATCGTTACATAATCGCGCCTGTTGACGCCACCCTGCCAGCCAATATCAAATTCCGCACCTGTGGTAACCTGCTCCGGGCCGCTGAGCGTGACATCGGGATCAATGATCTCGATCAATTCAACCCCTTGGGTTTTATTGGTTTCTTTCAACACATACCGCGCCTCATATTGCCCGGCAAAGGCGGGCATCGTCAGCAGCCCTTCGGTTTCATTGCCAACGGTGACATAGGTCTCATAGGTGCCTTCCTTGCTGCCCACGGGCACAATCGTCACGTAATCACGCTCGGCGATTGTCGGGGTCCAGCCGACGGTAATCTCGGATCCGGCAATCGCCGTTTCCGGCACGTTCAGGGCAACTTTCGGGGCGTCCGGCACGGGTTCCGGCACCGGCACGGGCGCGGGCGCTTCGGCCACGGCCACGGCCACATCGCTTAAGGCCTGCCCCAGCTCAGTGGCATTGCTGGCCGAGATATACCGGCCGCCGGTATTTTCCGCGATGCACGATAGCGAGGCCGCATCGGCATCATTGCCAAGGCCAAACCCCACCACATGCGCGGTAAACCCGACACCGGCCTTTTCCAGCGCCGCCGCCAGTGCACACGGGTCGCGGCCACAGCTTTCAAGCCCGTCCGAGATCAGCACCACAGTGGCGGGCTGATCGGTATAGGAAAGCTGGGTCGCCGCCTGTTCAATCGCATCGCTTAGGGGCGTCTTGCCGGTGGGGGTGATGGCATTGATGCGGGCAAGAATATCGGCACGCGCGCCTTTGCCGGGGGCGACCAGCGTTTCAATATCGCTGCAATCGCCGCGGCGGCGGTGGCCGTAAGCCATCAGGCCCACCTGGCGCTCCTCGGTCCATTCGCCCAGCAGATTCTGCATTACATCGCGGGCAATCTCGATCTTGGCGGTGCCGTCAATCTGGCCCCACATCGAATTGGAGCCATCAAACACCACCATGACATTTTCCTCGGCCATTCCTGCGGTTGCGATGCTGCCTACCATGGCCAAAACTGCCAGCTTTGTTTTCAAATTTCTCATGATTATCCCTACCAGATCAAATTGCTGCGGCCATTGAAGCACATATCTCCGGATTTTCCAATTCCGGCTTTCCCTACCCCCTGCGATCAACGGCCCTTGGCAACCTGCCCGATCTGGTGTCACATGCCTGCAATGAAACGCTTACGAGGCCCCGATGGAATGGCGCGATCACGGCATATTGCTCTCTTGCCGGACACATGGCGAAACCTCGGCCATCATCGAGGTGTTCACCCCAACCCGAGGCCGCCACGCGGGCATCGTGCGCGGCGGAGCCTCGCGCAGGCTTGCCCCGGTGCTGCAACCGGGGGCGCAGCTTGATCTCGCCTGGCAGGCCCGGCTGGAAGATCACCTGGGCACGTTCAAGGCTGAATTGCTGCGCTCCCGCGCGGCCTATTCCCTGTCTGACCGGCTGTCGCTGGCCGGGCTGAACGCGGTCACGTCGCTGCTTCTGTTTGCCCTGCCCGAACGCGAGGCCCATGCAAAGCTTTATCACCATACTGAAAACCTGCTTGATCTGCTGGGGCAGCCGGATGTCTGGCCGCTGGCCTATCTCAACTGGGAGCTGGCCCTTTTGGATGAGCTTGGTTTTGGCCTTGATCTGACCGCCTGCGCGGTAGAGGGCCGCGCCGCCAATGATCTCAGCTTCGTCTCGCCGCGCACCGGCCGGGCGGTATCGCGCGCAGGTGCCGGGGGCTGGGCCGACCGCCTGTTGCCGCTGCCGCCCTGCCTTTTGGGCCACGGGCCTGCACCGGATTCCGAGATCGCTCAGGGCCTCGCCCTGACCGGGCATTTCCTGCGCCACAGGTTGGCCCATGAACTCGGCCACAAACCCCTGCCCGATGCCCGCCAGCGTTTTGTTGCTCGCTTCCTTATGCGGGATTGATCTGCCCCGGCTTATTCCGCAACCGGTGTGAAAACCATTTCCCCACCAGAATCATTGCTCAGGATCAGCATCCCCCCGGCAACCTCCGAAAGCGTCATTGCCGCCAGCGCTTGGAAATAAGCCGCCTCCGCAGCCATATCAGCGCAGGCCATGCGCGTAGTCACAATTTTTTCAGCGGTAAACCACGGATAAGGTGCGCTTTGCTCGCCGGAATATCTGTTGCACGGGGCCTGCCCCGATAGCGCGCCCTGATCGGCGAACCCAAGCGTGGCACGCGCTGCGAAAGGCTTGCCGTCAATCTCAAATAATTTCCAGTTGGTCTCTGACGCCCCATAGGCCGCAAGTGTTTCATCGTCACGCTTGAATGCCAGCCACCAGATCGCGACAGCCGCCAATATCGCAACCCCCAAAACCATAAGTATCAACCGCCTGTGCATTACCTCACCTCACAGCCAAAATCAGATCCACCAGCGATCCCATGCTGCGGGCATTTTCACCGCTGTCCGCCGCGCCCAGATCCTCCATGCCGATGCTCGCCGCATAGATGATCCGCGCCATCTCAGGGTTCTGAATGCCGGTCTCGCCCAGCAATTCCATCAGAAAATTCAGCCGCGCCTGATCCACCCGCGCCACCGCCTTTGCTGCGGCCACATCGCCCTTTGCCCAGGCCCGGATCGCAGATTCAACCGCGCCGCCCGCGCCCTTATCGGCAATCACCTGCCCCATCCGCCGCAATCGGCCCGTGGCGGTGTATTCCGTGGCCAGCGCGGTAACAATCCGGCTGACTGCCGCCTCTTCCCATTGCCCCAGCAGGGCCTTGTGAAAGGTTGGCACATCGGCAAAATGCCAGTAAAACGAGCCCTTGGTAGTGCCCAGCCGCCGCGCCAGAGGCTCGGCCTTCAGCGCCTGCGCACCATTTTCTGCCAGGGCATCAAATCCGGCCTGAAGCCATTTTTCCTGGCTAAGTCTTGAGGGTGTCCTGCTGCTCATAGGTGCAACATACGCCTGCGTATTGCGCACCGCAAGAGGCCCGCGCGCGCATTTGCCTTGCAGCCCCAGCCAGATAAGAGCATCAGTAGGGCGCAGCCAATCAGGAACCGGCATGAGCACAGGCGTTTTCTTCATCATCATCGCTGCGGCGCTCTTGCATGCGGGCTGGAACGCATTGGTCAAAAGCGGTGTTGATAAATCCCTTGGTGTCAATGCGGTTGTCCTCGGTCAGGCGATTTTTGGCGCAGGGGCGCTTTTCATCGTGCCAGCCCCAGCCGCCGAAAGCTGGCCTTATATCCTGGCGGGGGCCGTCCTGCATACCGGCTATCAGATTTTCCTCACCGCCTCCTACCGCATCGGCGACCTCACCCAGGTTTACCCCATCGCCCGCGGCACGGCGCCCTTGCTGGTGGCGCTGGTTTCGGTCGTGTTTCTCGGTGTTGTGCTCTCGGTGCATGAGCTCATGGCCATCGCCCTCATCGGTATCGGCATCATGAGCCTCAGCCTTGTTCGCCACAATGCGGGCCAAAGCAACCGTCTTGCTGCCATTCTGGCGCTTGTCACCGGCTGCTTTATTGCATCCTATTCGCTGGTTGACGGTATAGGCGCACGCATCGCCCAATCGCCGCTGGGGTTTTATGGGTGGTTGTCGATTTTGAACGGGGGTCTGATGATGGGCATAACCCGCCTGTACCAGCCGCATTTGATCCCCAAACTGGGGCGCGCCTGGAAGGTTACAATTTTCGGCGGCGGCGCTTCATTTGCGGCCTTCGCGATGGTCATCTACGCCTTTACCCTCGCCCCCATCGCGCTGGTCACGGCCCTACGCGAAACCAGCATCATATTCGCCCTGCTGATCGGCGTGTTTTTCCTCAAGGAACGGCTCAGCCTGATCAAGCTGGTCTCAACCATGATCACCATCAGCGGCGTGATCCTGCTGCGGCTGGGCAAGGGATAACCCGCCACTGCCCCCGTAGGGCGGGCTTCAGCCCGCCACCCCCCTGAGATACCGGCGCTCGATCAGATGAAACAAGCCCGCCGCATCCTCGGCCATCAGGCTCAGCCCCTCCACCTGAAATGGCCCGGCACATAGCGGCGCAACCATGGGCTTCAGGATTTGCATGATCTTCACCGCTTGCGCGCGCGGCAACCGGCCGGTCAATGTCATATGAAAACGCGCCTCATCCATCACATAAGGATAGCCCCAACGCTGCAGCATGTCTTCTTGCCGGGGGGTAAGCGTTCGTGCCTTCCGCCGCTGCAGTTCTGCCGCTCTCATGGGCGCGCGAAACCGGTCGAATTCGCGCACAACATCCGCGGCCAAATCCCTGAGCGGCGCCGAGGGCTGACCCGGCAAAAGCGCCAGAAACCGCCCGAATCGCACCAGTTCCAGCGCCTCAGTTGTTACCGGTGCCGCCTGATCACAAAACGCCGCAAACGCCTGTTTTAACGCTTCAGCGCCTTGCCCTTCCGCCAGGGCAAAAGGCGGTTTCATCGTGCCATGAAAGCCGTATTTGCGCGGCGTGGCCGTGGCCTTTGCCACGTCGACCCCCGCAAGCGATGCCTGCGCCACATCCCGCCCCAACACCGGATCCCAGCCCAGCCATGCAGCGCCAAAATCCGCCAGTGGCCCCGGCGCAGGTGTGTAAAATATCGCGTAGCGTTCATATTCCATGTCCCCGGTCTACCCCAAAACCACACCCCTTGAAAGCGGCGGGCCAAAGCCGCATAACCCTTATAAACCCATGCGAGGCCGCGATGAATACCAGCATCTTCACCCCCCCCGAAATCCCGACAGTCCCAATCAAAGGCAGCCCGCTCACATATCCTGTGCGCCGGATCTTCTGCGTCGGGCGCAATTACGCGGCCCATGCCGCCGAGATGGGCAATGAGGTAGACCGCGAAGCGCCGTTTTATTTCACCAAATCCGCCTTCGCCCTCTGCCCCTCCGGCAGTTCCATCCCAATGCCCCCGGGCACGCAGGATTGCCACTTTGAGATGGAATTTGTCGTGGCCCTCGGCGCAGCCGCCTTTGAGGTGGATGAAAACAGCGCCATGCAGGCCGTCTTTGGCTATGCCTGCGGCATTGATCTCACCCGGCGTGACCTGCAAGCCGCCGCCAAGGAAAAGCGCCGCCCGTGGGATCTGGGCAAGGATTTTGAAAACGCCGCGCTCATCGCCCCCCTGACCCAAGCCGCCGATTTTGGTACCATCAAGGATCAAGCCATTCGCCTCCTGCAAAACGGCGAGATCCGGCAAGAGGCCCGGCTGTCAGATATGATCTGGTCCGTGCCTGCCATCATCGCGCATTTGTCGCGGTATTATCACCTTGAGCCCGGCGATCTGATCTATACCGGCACCCCCGCAGGCGTCGGGCCGGTTCACGCGGGCGATACCCTTCGCGGCGAAATCGACGGGCTTGCGCCGCTTGATCTGAGGGTCGCCCTCTGAGAGCACGCCCCCGTCCCGGACCTGATCCGGGACCTCCCGGCCAAGGTGGAGGCCCCGGATCAGGTCCGGGGCGCGGGATTTCACCCCAGCACCCGCCGGGCAATCACCGTTGCCTGAATTTCCGCCGCGCCCTCAAAGATATTCAAAATCCGCGCATCGCACAGGATTCGGCTGATCTTGTATTCGGTGGCAAAGCCGTTGCCGCCATGGATTTGCAAGCCGTTATCCGCCGCCGCCCAGGCCACCCGCGCGCCCAGCAGTTTCGCCATCCCCGCCTCCAGATCACAGCGCTGCCCGTGATCCTTTTCCCAGGCGCTGAAATAGGTCAACTGCCGCGCGATCATGATCTCCACCGCCATCATCGCCAGTTTGCCCGAAACCCTCGGGAATTCGATCAGGGGTTTGCCAAATTGCTGCCGGTCAATGGCATATTGCAGCGCCACATCCAGCGCCGATTGCGCCACCCCGATGGCCCGCGCCGCGGTCTGGATCCGGGCGCTCTCAAACGTCTCCATCAACTGCTTGAAGCCCTTGCCCTCAACGCCCCCCAGCAGGTTATCGCCTTTCACCGGGAAATTATCAAACCCCAGTTCATATTCCTTCATGCCACGATAGCCCAGCACCTCGATCTCGGTGCCGCTCATGCCCTCGGTGGGGAAAGGATCGGCCTCGCTGCCCGGTGTTTTTTCGGCCAGAAACATCGAAAGCCCGCGATGGTCTTTGCTGTCCGGGTCGGTGCGCGCCAGCAATGTCATCACATGGGTCCGCGCCGCGTGGGTGATCCATGTCTTGTTGCCGGTGATGCGATAATCCTCGCCCTCCTTCACCGCCCTTGTGCGCAAACTCCCCAGATCCGAGCCGGTATTGGGCTCGGTAAACACCGCCGTCGGCAGTATCTCGGCGCTCGCCAGCTTCGGCAGCCATTGCTCTTTCTGCGCGTCGGTCCCGCCGCAGATGATCAGCTCGGCGGCAATCTCGGATCGGGTGCCCAATGAGCCAACCCCGATATAGCCCCGGCTCAACTCTTCCGACACCACAACCATCGACGCCTTGCTCAACCCAAAGCCGCCGAATTCTTCCGGGATGGTCAGGCCAAACACCCCCATTTCCGCCAGCTCCTCGATGATCTCCATCGGGATCAGCTCATCCTTGAGGTGCCAGCCCTGCGCATATGGCTCGACTTTCTCAACCGCAAACCGCCGGAATTGCGCGCGGATCATTTCAAGCTCGTCTTCCAGCCCGGTCGCCCCCACGGTGATGTCGGCATTATGCTCCTGCATCAGCGCCACCAGCCGGGTGCGCGCCGCCTGGGTATTGCCCTGTGCCATCAGCGTCTGAACTTCATCGCATTGAAAGCCCCCGAGCGCGCCCCAGCCAAGGCCCATCTCCTGTAGCCGGACAGTTTCGCCTTGATTCATCGGAATGCCACCGGCGATGTGATGCAGGTATTCGCCAAAGGCGATCTGCAGGATAAGCTGCTCAGCCTCGCCAAAATTTCCCTGTCCCTGCAACCGGTTGGCCCAGTTCTGCATCTGCCTGAGCGCCTCAACATAGGTTGCCAGCCACGCCAGTCCGTGGGCGGCGGTTTGATGCTGTTCGATCAAGCGGCCCGAGACACGGCCCTCCTCGCTCACCATCGTTGTGAGGCTGTCCTTCGCCGCCTGAAGCACAGCCTCAACCGGGGCCATCGCCGCGCCGGTCAGGGCAAGAATATCCTCAAGAATTATGCTATCAGCCATCACAATTTTCCATTCGTCCGGTGCCATTCATCCTTGCCCTCTGCTAATCACTTTGCAGGTGCAGCGCAACAATAATACGTTGTATTCATACATTTTAACGCAAAGTTGCGCATGTATTATTGCAGTGCAGCAAAATCCCAAGCTGTTATGAAGGGACATGGAGCTCTTTTACGGCATCGATTCGGCCAGCATACTCATCTTCGCCTTCTGCATCAGCCTGTTTGCCGGGCTGGTCAAAGGCGTGGTTGGTTTTGCTTTGCCAATGGTGCTGATCTCGGGGCTGGGGTCGGTGACATCGGCCGAAGTGGCCCTTTCCGGGATCATCCTGCCGACGCTGCTGGCCAATCTCTGGCAGGCGCTGCGTCAGGGCATCGGCCCGGCCTGGCATTCGCTCAAAAAATTCAGGGTATTCCTGTTGGCCGGCCTGATTGTCCTGCTGATCAGTGCGCAACTCGTCCGGATTGTGCCCGGCACCATTCTCTTTTTGTTCATCGGCTTTCTGATCACGATATTCGTGGTTCTGCAACTCATCGGCGTGCAGTTGCGCCTGCCGCCCAACCCGTCGCGCAGAACCGAGGCTGGCATCGGTATTCTCGCCGGCTTCATGGGCGGCGTATCCGGCATCTGGGGGCCGCCCACCGTGGCCATGCTCACCGCCCTTGATACGGAAAAGAAAGAACATATTCGGGTACAGGGGATAATTTACGGGCTTGGATCGGTGGCTTTGGTCATCGCCCATATCGGCTCGGGTGTGCTGCGGGCGCAAACAGTGCCGCTTTCTCTTGCGCTTGTTGCTCCGGCGATGCTTGGCATGGGGATCGGCCTGCGCATTCATGACCGGATTGACCAGAAAACTTTCAAAAAAGCCACAATGGCTGTGCTGCTTTTCGCCGGTCTCAATCTGATCCGGCGCGGGGTTTTCGGCTAAACCGGCTGTTCGAACCCGATCTTTCCCACCACCAGCATATGCCGCTGTCTGAGTGTCTCGCAATGCGCCCGCACCAGTTTGGGGCGCAGCAATATATGCCAGGTCTGGCGTGCTATCGGAGCACTTTGGGCAAAGGCGGCACAGTCCAGCACCGCCAGATTGGGCCGGTGATCCGGATCCCGCACCGAGGAATAGCGAATCGCCTGACACCCCCGCGCCCTGACCCGATCAGCCAGCGCCAGACAGTCGGTATAATCCTCCGGGTCGGTCCATTTGCCGCGCCCGGCCATCTCGGGCAGCATCAGGTCAATCGCCGCCCCGGCCTGAATATCGGCCATGACGCCGGTATATTCCACCGGCCAGCGCGGCATCGGCGTATCTTTCGAGGCGGCAAAAAACCGCAAGGCCCCCCAGGCACTTTCCGCCACCGCCGTCAGCGCATTTTCCGCGCCATACCAAACGCCCGGCGTTGGCCCCGCCCGCCGAAATCGTGACGCACGCGGATAGCGCCCATAGCGAAACGGCGACCAGAATTGATAATCCAGATGCTGGCAAGGCACCGGCACCGGCGGCTTGGCGGCTTCCAGAATCTCCTCCAGCACCGATTGCTCGGCATCGGTATCGACAATCCGCATGGTCGCAGGCCGCACCTGCCCCTCGATCATCCGCCAGACATTGCCACGATAGGGCGCAAATGGTTCTTCAGGTGGGGGCACGGGCGGCATCAAGGTAGTTCATTACGCCAATCAGCCCGGTGGCCTGCGCCATCATCCGCGCCGGCACGCCGCCCAGATCGGAATTCTCATGGCGCATCCAGCCTTGCATGCTCTCGGGGTCACTGCCGACAATCGCATCCAGCGCGCGAAAGATGCGCAGCACACAGGTGGCCAGCTCAAAAGGCTTGCCCTGAAGCGTGAAACCACCGTCTTTCATGCGTGAAACCGTGGCCTCACTGACACCAATGATCCCGGCCAGCTCGCGCTGCGTGAGATTCAGCTCGCGCGCGGCATTGAAACAGGCCTTAGCCACAACCCGACCGGGATCAGGCGCGGCAAATGTCGTTTCCTTGAGAAGCGCAACCATGTAATATTCCTTTCTGTTGAAAGATATATAGCATATCTTTCAACAGATTTCAATATATCCCTATTCAAAAAGGATGCACCCCTGAAATTACAGCCCACCGAAAGCCACAGGGCGACCCGAGGAAGAAGCCGCAAGGCTGATGACGAGACATCAGGCATGCGCGTCAAGCGCACTCAAATTAACATAGGTTCAGCCCCCCAGGGACAGGGTATGCGCGCGCAGCCAGGTCATGAAACCGCGTGGATCGCTTTCAAGCAGTTTCATCTGCTCGTCGCTGACAGGGTCGCCGACAATCGGCTTTTGCGGCTTCTTGCAGCTATGCACCACCTCATGCAGCAATAATCCCTGCCGCAGCGTAGCCGAGATCCGGTTGGCAATCTGGTACCAGCGCGAATTGCTGCCGGGGAAATAGATCGGCACCACCCGCGCGCCTGAACGGCGGATCATCTGCGCGGTAAACACATTCCACTCGCGCTCGATCGCCGGGCCCATCATCCTATCCGCCGAGGCCACAACCCCGGACGGGAATACCGAGATCAGCCCGCCCTCTTTCAGATGCGCCATCGCCCGGGCGCGCATTTCCACGCTTTTGCGCTGCGCATCGGGTTCATGCGGAAACGGCACCGGGATCATGTAAGAGGCGGCAACCTCGTCAATCCCGGTCAGCAAAGAGCGCGTGAGGATCTTGTAATCATTGCGCCGGTTGCCAATCAGATCCGCCAGTATCATCCCGTCCACCATGCCGTGCGGGTGATTGGACACCGCCACAACCGGCCCGGTAAGCGGGATTTTATTGATCTCTTCCATTGGGGTCAGCAGATCAATCCCCATGACATCCAGCGCCGCGCGCCAGAAGGCATGGCCTTTCGGCGCGCCGCGTTTCTCAAATGTCCGGGTCATCCTGATAATGGTGATCTTGCCGGTAAACCATTCCATCAAACGAATGATCGCTGCGGTCAGGGGTGTATCAAAAGAATTGGCATAGGTCAGGCTGCGGCGGTCAAAACGGGGAAAGACAACCTCCTCAGGGGGCTGCAAACCGGCTTGATTTTGTATGCTGTCCACCACTTGTCTTGTCCCTGGTCATGGCGCATTTACTGCGCCCTTAGCTATCTTCGCCAAACCTGTCAGCAATCAGCGCCTCAACCGCATCCGCCAACCCGGCTGCGTCCGGCCCCGAGGTTTGCACCTCAATAGTTGTTCCTTTGGCCGCTGCCAACATCAAAAGGCCCATGATGCTGTCTGCCCCGGTTGATAGGCCATTTTGCGATACTTCCGCCCGCGCGTCAAAGCTTTCAGCCACTTCAACCAGCTTGGCCGCCGCCCGCGCGTGCAAGCCCTTCACATTCACAATCTCATGTCGTCGCGATATTATTCCTGTCATCGGTCCCCCGGTTTCGCTGGCACATTATAACAATCAATATACTTGCGCCCGGCATTCAGCGCCGCCTCAACCGCCTCAGGTACGCTGCGGTGGCGGCTTTTCGCCAGTTTGATCAGCATCGGCAGGTTCGCCCCATAAAGTATCCGTCGGTTTGCCAAGGCGCAGGCCCTGAGCGACAGGTTGGAAGGCGAGCCGCCAAACATATCCGTCACAATCACCACCCCGTCGCCCTGATCCACCTCATTGGCGGCGCGGCATATCTCGGATTGCTTATCCTCACGGTCGTGATCATTCTCGATGGTGATGGCAAGAATACCCGGCTGCGACCCGACAACATGTTCGATCGCCCTGAGATATTCACAGGCCAGCCCGCCATGCGCCACGATCACAATCCCGATCAATCCATGCCCCTTTCCAGGCTTTCGTCCATCATCGTCAGGCCACCATCCGTATTGGCACCCCGCTCAATTTCACGATGCCTTATAGACACCTGCCAGCCCCCTTCCGCAAGGGAATTCCCGATATTTTGTGCCATTGCGACGCTGCGATGCTGCCCGCCGGTGCAACCAAACCCGATGGAAAAATACGCCTTGCCCTCGGCCTCATAGGCCGGCAGCAGCAGCCCCACCATATCCATCACCTGTGCCTGAAACGGCTGAAATCGCTCATCGGCGCTGATATACTCCGCCACCCGGCCATCGCGCCCGTCAAGCGCACGCAAATCCGCCTGCCAGTAGGGATTGCGCAAAAACCGGCAATCCAGCACCATGTCCAGCCCCCGGGGCAAGCCGCGCTTATAGGAAAAGGAATGCACCGATACCACCAACCCCTGCGCCGATAGCGGTGCAAACCAGCGGCCCAGTTCGGCGCGCAGTTGATGCGGTGTCATCTCCGTGGTGTCCAGCAAAATATCCGCCCGCGCCTTTATCGGCCCCAGCAGATCAAATTCGCGGGCAATGCCGGTGCCGGGGTCTTCTGCCGGGGCCAAAGGATGCGGTCTGCGGGTCTCTGAGAATCTCCGCAGCAGCACCCCGGCATCGCAATCCAGATACAGAACCTGCATCGGCACCGGGATGCCTTCGCCCATCCTGTCAATCGCTTCGATCAGGGCTGCGGTTGAAAAATCCCGGTTGCGGGTATCAATCCCCAGCGCCATCGGTTTATCGGGTGCTGGTCCGCTCAAAAGCCGCGGCAACAGCGTCAGCGGCAGATTGTCGATCGCCTCAAAGCCGATATCCTCAAGCGCACGAATGGCCGAGCTGCGCCCGGCCCCCGACGGCCCGGTTACAAGTACAAGCTGATGCGCGATGGTATCACCTGACATTTCCAGCGTCCTCAAGCAATGCGGCCCCCCTGAAGATATAATAAGATTGCCGCAGGAAAACAGGGATTATCAACTTTCCGGATCAACGGCAAATCCACATCCATGATCCGCCTCCCCCGCTTGGGCGGCAAACGCGCGGTTTCAACCATGTCCATATCAATCACCAGCACAAGCGGCACCGGGCCATGGGCGGGTGCCGCCAGAATCCCCAGCCCGCGGGCCTCGATCTGTCCGCTGATGGTCTCGGGCACATCCGCCATCAGGGCATCATCCACCCGCCACAGACGGGTGCGGTCATCGGCAACCAGATCGGCCCCCAGCGCCAGCATCTGCACCGCCAGCCCGGATTTGCCACTGCCTGACGCGCCGGTGATCAGCGCACCGCGCCCGGCACAGGCAATGGTCGTTGCATGGAAAATCTTTTCGCTCTGGCTTGCACGCCCCGGCAAGGCAGCGTCAGACCGGCAGGCCGACAACAAATCGCGCACCCAGCGGATCGGATGTTATATCGGCATCGGTTGGTTGAATGTTTTCCGCCCAGATCACCCCGTCATGGGCCTCGATGATCTGCTTTGAAATGGCCAGCCCAAGACCGGAATTATTGCCAAAATCACCTTCACTTCGCTCGGAATAAAACCGCCTGAAAACCTTGTCCAATGCCTGTTCAGGAATGCCAATGCCGGTATCTTCGACCATCACCAGCACCCGGTTGCCGCGCCTGCGCGCCCAAAGCCGGATCGCATCGCCTTCTTCGCAAAAGCTGATGGCGTTGGTGATCAGGTTGACAAAAACCTGCGCCAGACGCGCCTCAAGCCCATAGACAATAACCGGGTTCTTGGGAAAATCAGTAATGAAATCAATGCCTTTCTTGCGCGCTTCCTCGCCCAGAAACTCGCCCAGATTGCGCAGCATGATCGTCAGGTCAAACGCTTCCTGCTCTTCCTTGACCAATTCGCCATCCAGCCGCGAAGCCCGCGAAATATCGCTCACCAGCCGGTCAAGCCGACGCACGTCATGCTCCACCACCTCCAGCAGTTTTTCCTGCTGTTCAGGGGTTTTGGCAATCCGCATGGTGCCCACCGCCGAACGCAACGAGGCCAGCGGATTCTTTATCTCATGGGCCACGTCGGCGGCAAAAATCTCATTGCTTTCAATCCGGTTGTAAAGCGCGCCAACCATGCCCCGGATGGCGGCCGACAAGCGGCCAATTTCATCCGGGCGCGCCGTGAGATCCGGGATGCGGATGCGGTTGGCCCCGTCGCCCATCGAATGATTGCCCTTGCCCACCGATTCCGCCGCTGTCGCCAGATCGGAAAGCGGGTTGGCAATGGTTGATGCCAGGATCAGGCTCAGGCCCACAGAGACAACCGTGGCCACCAAAAACATCTGCAGCACACGCTCACGCTCCGAAGCCACCAGATTGTCAATCTCGCCCGAGGTGCTCAGTAACGCCACAACCGCCACCGGCTTACCCTCATGGATCACCGGCGTTGCCACCGAAAACACCGTACCGACCGAGGCATCCCCGGCCACCACCTGCGTCCCGTTTTTCAATGTCGCCTGAACCTGCGCCTGCGCCTGTTGCTGAACGCTGAGCGGCTTTTGCCTGCGCTCATTCGAGGAAAACGGCGAAGAGACAAGGCGCCATAGCGCATTCAGCCCGTCGGTAATCAGCGTTGGTGTGCTCTCACGGCTTGTGCCGCCGCCTGCCGCACTGCCGGTATTATGGCCAACAAGCTTCCCGTTGACATCAAACACAAACACCTCAATACCGTCCCGGATTTTGAGCTTGCCCAAAGTGGAATCCACATCCCGGCCCGTCCCGCCAAGCAGTGCATTGCTTGCATATTGAGGCAGTTGCGCCTCAAACACATCGGCAATCAGCTCAACCTCACTGATCAGGCCATTGGCCCGTTGCTGCGCCAGGCTGTCGCGCGTGGAATTGAGATACAGGATGCCGGCGATCAGAATATTCAGAGCAACCAGATTGAAGGTGATGATCTTGCGCGCCAGTGAAGATTTGCTCAGGGCAAAAAAGCCCGGCCTGTCGCTCTGTGATCCCTCTATGGTTTCCGCACTGCCATCCGGTGCGAGATAATCCTCACCAAAAACAACTTCATTATTATGAGGGCCGGGATTGGCGCGCATGTTCAAGATCTCCGGCCTCCTCCGCTATTCCTCATTATAGCGGTATCCGATGCCATAAAGCGTTTCAATCGCTGCAAATTCATCATCCACATTGCGCATCTTCTTGCGCAAGCGCTTGATATGACTGTCGATCGTGCGATCATCCACATAAACCTGATCCTCATAGGCCACATCCATCAACTGATCGCGGGATTTCACAAATCCGGGCCGTTGCGCCAATGCCTGCAACAGCAAAAATTCTGTCACCGTCAGCACCACATCCTTGTCTTTCCAGCGCACAGAATGGCGCAGCGGATCCATCCGCAGATGGCCAAGCTCGATCACCTTGTTCTCTTCCTCGCCCTCTACCGCGTTGCCGGCCAGAGCGTCCTGACGCCGCAACAGCGAGCGGATACGCTCCACCAGAAGCCGCTGCGAAAACGGCTTCTTGATGAAATCATCCGCCCCCATTCTGAGCCCCAGAACCTCATCAATCTCGTCATCCTTCGAGGTCAGGAAAATCACCGGTATGGTGGTTTTCTGCCGCATCCTTTGCAACAGGTCCATCCCATCCATCCGCGGCATCGAAATATCCAGCACCGCAATATCAGGCATTTTCTTGCCAAAGGCATCAAAAGCCTGCTGTCCATCGGTATATGTTTCCACCTCAAAGCCTTCGGCCTCCAGGGTCATGGATACCGATGTCAGAATGTTCCTGTCATCATCCACCAGTGCAATTCTGGCCATGGTTGAAATCCTTCGTGCTGCTACAATGCCTGTATATACGATACAGATAAGTTATGGGCCTTTTTGTGCTTTACAATCAATACCTAACTGCGAATCACCAATGCGCATCAGGCCTACCCGTTGCCCAATGGACGCAATTGAGTTAACCCTGACCCCTTTCATTTACCATAATTCAGGATCAGAAACCTGACATTGCAGCGCCCATGCCGCTTATTTTCAGACGTTTGCGCTAACTGTGCCAAAGCGTCCTGTTCTTTTCTCAGATCCGCATGTTAAGAGGCCACAACCGGCAGTCAGGCCTGCGATTCCGGCAATCTGCCGGAGAACTCCACCAGGCGCCGCCACAAGATCAACTGCGCCCATCGTTACACGTTGCGGCATCGGGAGCATGACCACCATGACAACAGGACGGGTAAACCCGCAATTCCGGCTCGAAGATCAGGGCATCACCGGCCTTGGCACTATCCACTACAACCAGACCGAGCCGGCGCTGGTCGAAGCCGCCCTGAAAAACGGCGAGGGCACCCTTGGCCTTGGTGGCGCGCTCCTGGTCTCGACCGGCAAATTCACCGGCCGCTCGCCCAAGGATAAGCATGTGGTCGCCACCGACAGCGTGAAAGATACGATCTGGTGGGAAAACAATGCCAAAATGTCGCCCGATGGGTTTGACGCACTTTACAAAGACATGCTCGCCCATATGCAGGGCCGCGATTACTATGTTCAGGATCTCTCAGGCGGGGCCGATCCCGCCCATGCCATCAATGTGCGGATGATCTCCGAACTGGCCTGGCACGGGTTGTTCAATCGCACCATGCTGCGCCGCCCCGATGCGGAAGACCTGAACGATTATATCGCTGATTTCACCGTCATCAACTGCCCCGGTTTTCAGGCTGACCCGAAAAAGCACGATTGCCGGAGCGAAACCGTGATCGCAATGAATTTCGATGCCAGAATGATCCTGGTCGGCGGCACCGAATATGCCGGTGAAAACAAGAAATCGGTGTTTTCCCTGCTCAATTACCTGTTGCCGGAAAAAGGCGTCATGCCGATGCATTGCTCGGCCAATCACGCCACCGGCAATCCGGTGGATACGGCCATTTTCTTTGGCCTGTCCGGCACCGGCAAAACCACCCTTTCGGCCGATCCCGCGCGCACTTTGATTGGCGATGATGAGCATGGCTGGTCTGATCGTGGCACCTTCAACTTTGAAGGCGGCTGTTATGCCAAGACCATCAACCTCAACCCCGAGGCCGAGCCCGAGATTTATGCCACCACCTCGAAATTCGCCAGCGTGGTGGAAAACATGGTGTTCGATCCCGAAACGCTCAAACTTGATTTCGAGGATGACAGCCTGACCGCCAACATGCGCTGTGCCTATCCGCTGCATTATATCTCGAATGCGTCTGCCTCATCCCTCGGTGGCCACCCCAAGAATATCATCATGCTCACCTGTGATGCATTCGGCGTGTTGCCGCCCATTTCCCGGCTGACCCCGGCGCAGGCGATGTATCATTTCCTCTCCGGCTTCACTTCCAAAGTCGCCGGAACCGAGCGCGGCGTTACCGATCCCGAGCCCACCTTTTCCACCTGCTTTGGTGCCCCCTTCATGCCGCGCCGCCCCGAGGCCTATGGCAATCTCCTGCGCGAAAAGATCGCCGAGCATGGGGCTACCTGCTGGCTGGTCAACACCGGCTGGACGGGGGGCGCACATGGCACCGGCTCCCGCATGCCGATCAAAGCCACCCGCGCTTTGCTCACCGCCGCCCTTGACGGCTCGCTCAATGGTTCCGAGTTCCGCAAGGATGAGAATTTCGGCTTCCTGGTCCCGGTCACCGCCCCCGGCGTGCCCGACCTGCTGCTGAACCCCCGCCGCACCTGGGACAAGCCCGATAGCTATGACCGTCAGGCCGCCCGTCTGGTGCAGATGTTCGCCGAAAACTTCGAGCAATACCTGCCCTATATCGACGATGACGTGAAAGCTGCCGCTATCGGGTAGCCCCACACGCCCCTGCCCCGGGCCTGGATCTTTGCAAAACCAGACGCTTTGTCAAAAATGCCAGCACCCGTCCGGGTGGGTGCTTCGCACAATTTGTGACAAGCCAAATAACCGACGATAAATATCAAGCCCTATCATCAAGCTGAACCGTTTAAAGCACCCGCCATGGGGCGGGCGGGTGCTGGCATTTTTGACAAAATGCCAAATTTTCAGAGTTTTTGAATTATGCAGAGGGCAAATCCATGACGCACCCCGGCCCCCTCAATAACCATTGCCCCCGATTCAACCCGCCGTTAACCTCTGTCTGACAAGATCAGATAAAACGGGGCGCACAAGCAGATGAACCACCTCTATTATGGCGATAACCTTGCCGTCCTGCGCGACAGCATCGCGGACGAGAGCGTTGATCTGATCTATCTCGACCCGCCGTTCAACTCCAACGCCACCTATTCCCACCTGTTCAAGGACGAGAGCGGGCGGGTCTCGGGCGCGCAAATCGCGGCATTCGATGACACATGGCACTGGGATGACATGGTGTCGGGGCAGGCGCTCATTGACCTGCGCGACAGCCCCTATCAGGAGGCGGCCAAGATGCTCGACGCGATGGTGGGGTTTCTGGGCAAGAACCCGATGACCGCGTATCTTGCCATGATGGCCGTGCGGCTGGTGGAATTTTAAAATCTAGCGTCAAGCCGAATTGTGGCCTAATGTTGGCTTCGCTTTACGAAAGGATCGATGATGGCTCTACAAAACCTTTTTCGCAGGTTCTCAAAATCAGATGCTGAGGCAAAGGAAATGCTCTCTGCTGCTGTCATTCAAGGTCGACGTCAATTTTTAGTACAGCAACTTCTTGCTATTTCTGTGGTTTCCGACACACCGGGGGTCGACGAATTCCAAGATAATCCTGAAAAAATGTTGGCCGTAGAATTACCCTTTATGTGGGGTTGGAACTACGCATATGCAAAGGCGGCTGGAAAATGGCCAACGTCACCTTCCATGCGGACATCAGCACAAATGATAAAGTACCTAATGGATCATCATGAATTTGACTTCGAAGAGGCTCGTAGAGAAGCTTCAACACTGGACAAATTATGGAATGAAGCGGATCCGTTGTTTGAGGCGATTAGCAAACACGGTGAAGAAAGCTTTTCAAATCCAAACTCTCCGTATTTAGGGCACATAATCTCAGTGCTTCTGGAGCAGAATTTATCGCTGCGCGACACGGCGACTTAAGCAAGAAGGGCGCGGATGGCGGCATTGACGGGCTTTTCCGCTTTGGCCCCGCCAAGGAACACACGGCGATTGTCAGCGTGAAGGGCGGCAAGAACGTGGGTGTGGCGATGGTGCGCGACCTTGACGCCGTGGTGACCGAGCAAAAGGCGCAAATCGGCATCCTGTTAACCCTCACGCCCCCCACTAAACCGATGCTCGATTGGGCGCGCGGCGCGTGAAAAGAACACCCGTGCGCAAGGCAAGCTTGATCTGTGAAAGCCGCTCTTAATCCCACCACGGGCCGTGGTGTTTGCCAGCCTCGCCCAGCCGCTCGAACCCGTGATGGCCAAAGAAATCGCGCTGGGCCTGAATGATGTTGGCGGTGCCATAGCCCTGCCGCATGCTGTCATACCATGCCAGCGCCGCTGACAGGCCCGGCACCGCATGGCCGCCCGTCACCGCCGCCGCCACAACCTTGCGGAGCGCCGGAACACTTGTGCTCAGCATCTTGGCAAATCCCGGTGCCAAAATGAGCTGCCCGGCGGGCAAATCGCCTGCAAACGCCTCTGATATATCATCGAGCAGCGCCGAGCGGATAATGCATCCGGCCCGCCATACCTGCGCAATGCGGGCATAATCCAGATCCCATTCATATTCCTCCGACGCCGCCGCCAGAATGCGAAACCCCTGGGCATAGCCCAAAATCCGCGCCGCCAGAAACGCCTCTTTCAACGGCGCTTCCCCCGGATCAAACCAGCCGCGCTCACCGCCCAGAATCTTCTCGGCCTCAGCCCGCGTGTCTTTCTCCGATGACCAGCCCCGTGCGCCCACCGCCGCCTCGATCAGGTTGGCAGATTGGCCCAGTTTTATCGCCTCCACCACGGTCCAGCGCCCGGTGCCCTTCTGCCCGGCGGCATCCGTGATCACATCCACCACCGGATGCCCGGTTTTGGGATCATCATAGTGCAACACCTTGCCGGTGATCTCGATAAGGTAGGATTTCAGCCGCCCCTGATCCCAGTCGGCAAACATCTCGCCAATCTCGCGCGGGGCCTTCGCCGCGCCGTACCTGAGCAGGCCGTAAACCTCGGCAATCACCTGCATATCGGCGTATTCAATGCCATTATGCACGGTCTTGACAAAATGCCCGGCCCCGTCCGGCCCCATCAGATCGACGCAAGGATTGCCCTCGAATTTCGCCGCAATCGCCCGCAATATCGGCTTGAGCTGCGCCCAGCTATGCCCGCTTCCGCCCACCATCATCGACGGCCCATGGCGCGCGCCTTCTTCACCGCCCGACACGCCCATACCGACAAAATGCAGGTCTTTTGCCTGCAACGCAGCCGCCCGCCGCCGCGTCAGATGAAAATCCGCATTGCCGCCATCAATGATCGTATCACCGGCGGCCAGCAATGGCGTGACCGCCTCAATCATCGCATCCATCGGCGCGCCCGAGGGGATCATGAACAGGATCACCCGTGGCGCGGCCAGACCCGCGACAAATTCCTCAAGCGTCTCATAGCCTTGCAGCTTGCCCGCCAGCGTGCCGGCTTCCCTGATGAAATCCGCGATCCACGCGGTCTCGCGGTTGGTCACCGCCACCTCAAAGCCCTGTTCCGCCATGTTCAGCGCCAGAGCAGACCCCATCGTCCCCAAGCCATACACACCGATCTGAGCTTTGGTCATGCGACCCCCTGACACCCGTTGATGGTTTCGCAGGCTAGGGATTGTCGCGGGATTTGCAAGGGGGTGTGCCGGAACGGTAGAATCATGAATTCTTATGATCTGCCCCTTAAGGCCATATAAACCATTGATCGAGGGCAGGTTCATGAAGAATGACACTATATTTTCAAGCTGGATTCGCTCTGGCGGGCTTAGCAATTTTCATTTCCGGTTGGGCAATATCCTCACTCTGGAAAAGAAGTTCACCGTTGTCCCTGACCGCCTTCTTGAATCTGTGTTAGCCGATGCTCTGGAAATTGCGGTTCAGCGTCTGAACCAATTCCTGCCTGAGAATGCTTCAATCAATATATCGTCTGTCGAAACCGATGACATCTAAGCTGAATTTGCCAATACCGTTGCCGACAGGATCAGTGAGGTCGGCCTGCCTTTGAACGAAAATGATCCGGTTATCACTTCCGCCATCCGGCGTTATGCAGAACGCCTGAATGCCTTGTTTCAACAGTCTGGCCTTGGCGTGGTGGAGTACATCTGGCGCAGTCGTGACGACAATTAGGTAAGATCACAGCATCAGACATTTGATGACCGCCGGTTCCCGTGGGCACAACCGCCTCAGGGAGGACATCCCGGCGAACCATTCAACTGTCGCTGCTTCGCGGAACCGGTTACCGATGAAATTGTATTTCCTGAAGGCTCAGTTTTCGACATAATCAATGGAACAATGCTGGTGCAGGTGTTCCCCAATGCCCCAGAAGCCAGATTAACCGAAATAACACGAGAGATAAAGCGTTTCGCGATAAACCTGAATAACGGGTTTGTCGCGAAACGCGCGAAACACTGATATGTTACATGGCGTTTCGCCTTAACCCTGTCTCAGGTTTAAGGCGAAACGCTTTAGATTTGCAAATTGTAACCGGTAAACTCAATAGCCCTGAAAGGCTGTCACATTTCTTTGGGCAGGTTAGGCAAGAAATAGGAGAGGGAGCAAACCTCGAGGAAGGCTTCAATTATGCTGCGAATAGCTTGGCCACAACATTCTCTTATTTTCGCCGCCACCCCGATGAAGCGCAGCAATTTGGGCGCACTGCAGACCATCCGGCAAACAGGCAGGCGATCGCAAATCGTGCCTACGCCAATCGAAATGGGAATGACGGGATTGCAAGCGGCGATGGCTGGCTTTATCGCGGGCGCGGTATTTTTCAATTGACCGGGCGTGCAAATTACCGTGCCTTTACACGCAGTCATGCAGAACTTTTCGGTGAAGATGTCGATTTTGAGACCAACCCTGATCTTCTGGCTGAACCAAAGTTTGCCGTAAGATCCGCCTTATTCTTTTGGATTGATCACAGACTTTTTGCAATCGCTGATCGCGGTGTGAACGATAGTACTGCAAATGCCATCATCAGGATTATCAACCGATTTACATCTGACGCCAGTTACAGGGCGCGGAGAGAAAAAGCTGGTGAGTAGTTTCGCAGCGGCATTTTTTTCAACATCTGCCGCTTTTCTGTGGCCAAACCGAGGTTTGAGGACCAATGAAGACTATCGCACTCATTACCATCCTCGTTTTTGCATCGGGTGCCAATATCCTATTCGCACATGATATCGGCTCAGATGGTAAATATTTCTTTCGTAGAATAAGCGGCGAGGCAGTAGAAACAGGTGATTTTCTGATTACCATCGAATATGCCGATGGATACGCTGAAGACACACCGCATTATCAGGTCGTCCTTAAAACAAAGGCGGATGGGGTTACAAACACTGCGGCCTTCCCGATGGAAGGTGGCCGTATACCTCATCTGACAGCATTCAATGAGGCGTATTATTGCGACAAAAGGTTTATCTTTGTCACGCTAAGCTTTCCCATCCCGCGATATGCGGATATACGCCAGCATATCATTTACACCCATGCCTTCGACGCCCAAACACTGTCTTATCTCGATACCGCATTTGCCCCATTCGAACGTATAGCGCCACACGAAGATGGCGCTGATCTCGGGTTTCCCTATGAGATGCCACAACCCTTCAGGGTCTATTGTTCAATCACTGAGGGCAGTTTCAACTTTGATATCAAAAGCATTGCAGATGGCGGCGGTTAGCCCTTCTCAGTTCTTCAGGCACCGCCGCCAATTCCCTGTCAATCGATCTGCCCCGGAAGGCTGAGATCGCCCGAGGCCACATCGAACACATCCGTCACACAAAGCAATGGCGCATGGATATTTGCATTGACCTTCAACGCCGCCGTAACCCCGTCATATCCGGTGCCCTCCAGCCCGACATTTGCCGCAAAGGGAACGCTCAGGGAAATCTCGGCGCCGTCAAATACCGGGGAATAGCCGGGGCTGTCGATGAAAATCGGCAATCCGGGCCAGGTCAGCGGCATTTGCGGCGTGGTGCCTTCCGCAATGTCACGCACCGCCAAAGCGCCGGGGCCACAGGCCTCGGTCGGGGTCAGAACCACCCAATGGCTATGCCAGCGCGCCCCGTCATTGGCCAGATCGCCATCGGCGTTTTCATCATATAATGGCGTGTCGTCAAAATCCGGGTGGCTGGTTGCGGCCAGCGCAAGAATGCCGGTGCCGCCTTCAAAGCCCACAGCCTTCGGATCAAGCGAGGTTGGCCAGACATAGCTCAGCACTGGCGCCCCGGCCAGATCGCCCACTGCATCCGGCTTGGTGCTGCCTGCATCCGCTCCCGCCGTCATGTGAAAGGTCACAACCTGACCCTTGCGGTGCGCATGGGCGGCCAGGATATCAAAAGCCGCCGGGGCACTGTCAGATCTGGCCGAGAGAATGGCACCGGGCAGATCAACCGCATGGGCGTGGTTGATATCCGCCAAAGCGCCCGATCCGAGCGTTGATAAGGCGAGTATGAACAGGGGTGTTTTCATTGGAGTGTCCTCTTTTTCACTGTTTCATGAATGAGTCGTTTATAGTAGCGAGTCGATATTATTGCAAATACTATTTCGACTCGCTATTATAGCCCCATGGCAAACACATCCCCCTCCGATCTTCGTGCCCTGTTTGACAGGGTCACGCGCCTCAGTGCCGCAGATGTATGGAACGCGCAGTTGAATCCCGCGCAAATGGCCACGCTTGAATATCTCGCTCGCGCCAACCGCTTTTCGCGTGCGCCCAGCCATGTAGCCGACTATCTTGGCGCCACAAGGGGCACGGTCTCGCAAACCCTCAAGGCACTTGAGCGAAAGGGCCATGTAACAGAAACCCGCTCCAGCACCGACAAACGCCGCACCACCTACAGCCTCACCCAAAGCGGCGCTGACGCGGTTGCAGGTGATCAGGATATCCAACAGATATTAGCCGCCCTTCCCGCCGCCACCCGCGACGGTTTGGAATCTGGGTTGCGCGATGTCCTGTCTGCTCTGCTTGCCCGTCGTGACAGCCGCAGCTTTGGGCTGTGCCGAAGCTGCAAACATCATGCAACGGGGCCCTATTGCCAGTTACTGGATGCCGCGTTGACAGCCGAAGAACCCAACCAGATTTGCCACGAACACGCGGCATGAACGGCGCGATCTGACTGGTCTCACCCCCTCCCTGATACAGCGCATACCCCGACCGGGGAAGGGCGTTACAAGCACTGTCAGAATGCGGCACTCGGCTGGTCGTTTTTGCAGCAGATATCCCCATGGCTTCATCTAGCACTATGGCAAAGCAGTGAAAATGCAGTGAAGAGGATATGCACATGCCCGATCCGGAAACCCTGATTGATCTCAAGCGCTATCCGATTGATCAGCCGGGCACCCTTCGGGCCGGGGTTATATCGCAGGTGCAGGCAGACCTGTCCCAGGATGGCTGTGCCGTCCTCAAAGGGTTTCTGACCCGAAACGGCACGGATACGCTGAAAGCGCAGGCCGAGAGTGTTGCGCATCTGGGGTTCAGATCGCTGAGCCGCACCAACCCTTATTTCACCAAGGATGACCCGGCCTTGCCGCCCACCGATCCGCGCCGCAGGTTTTTTGATCGCTCAAACAGCTTCATCCCCGCCGACAACTTTCCCAAGGGCAGCGCCCTGCGAAACCTGTATGAATACCCTGCCATGACAGCGTTCATCCGCGAGTGCCTGCAAGAAGACATCTTTCATCCCTATGCCGATCCGCTCGCCGATGTGAACATAAACGCAGCCGAGGAGGGCAATGGCTTTCCCTGGCACTTTGACACCAACAATTTCACCGTCACCCTCGCCATTCAGAATGCGGATCAGGGCGGCGCCTTTGAATACGCGCCCAATATCCGCGCGGGCGAAGAGAATTTTGCCGAGGTTCAGGCAGTGCTGGATGGCACATCCGACAAGGTGCGGGTGTTGCATCTCGAGCCCGGCGACCTGCAGATATTCCGCGGCCGATATTCATTGCACCGCGTCGCCCCCCTTAAAGGGCCGACCCCAAGATACGTGGCAATTTTTTCCTATGTCAAAAACCCTTACATGGTTGCGACACCAGAGCGCTGCCAACAGCTCTACGGTCGTGCTTTGCCGATCCATTATGAGCGGGCCGGAAAACGCGGTGATGCCTATCTCGACTGACCCGGTGGCGGGTTTGTAGGCACATCAGCCCCCAACCTTGCGCAACTCAAACCCCCAGACACCAGCGCATTACCGCTTTTTGCGCATGCAGCCGGTTCTCGGCCTCGTCAAACACCACCGATTGCGGCCCGTCCATGACAGAACTGGTCACTTCCTCCTCACGGTGGGCCGGCAGGCAATGCATGAATAATGCGTCCTTGCCCGCCGCCGCCATCAGATCATCATTCACCTGATAGCCGCGCAGCATGTTGTGGCGGCGTTCCTTGGCCGACTGGCTGTCATGCATCGAAACCCAGGTATCTGCGACGACAAGATCCGCGCCCGCAACTGCCTTATAGGGATCGCGCTCGATGGTGATCTTGCTGCCCGCCTTGCGCGCGAAGCCAATGAATTCATCTTCCGGGTCAAGTTGCGAAGGCCCGGTGATTGTCATGTCAAAACCGAACTGCCCGGCGGCATGCAGCATCGAGGCGCAGACATTGTTGCCATCCCCGGCCCAGACCACTTTTTTGCCCCTGATCGGCCCGTGGTGTTCCTCAAAGGTCATCACATCGGCCATGATCTGACAGGGGTGGGTGCGGTCTGTCAGGCCATTGATCACCGGCACATCGGCAAATTCGGCCATCTCGGTCAGGACAGATTCGTCAAAGGTGCGGATCATGATCAGATCCACATACCGGCTTAATACCTGCGCCGTATCGGCGATGGTTTCGCCATGCCCCAGTTGCATTTCCGTGCCCGAAAGCAGGATCGTGGTGCCGCCCATCTGCCGCACGCCCACGTCGAATGAAACCCGCGTGCGGGTTGAGGGCTTCTCGAATATCAGCGCCACCACATGATCCTTGAGCGGCTGTTCGTCATCCAAAGCCCCCTTGGGGCGGCCAAGGCGCGCGGCTTTCATTTCACGCGCGTGGTCAATCATATGCCGCAGATCAGCGGCGCCGGTTTTGTGAATATCAAGGAAATGGTTCATCAGGTGCCTGCCTTTGCGACGCTGTCCGCTGCTTTTTCAAGCCGTATCAGCGCCTCTGTAATCTCATCTTCGGATATGTTCAAAGGTGGCAGTAACCGGATCACATTATCCGCCGCCGGCACAGTGATCACCCCGGCCCCATAGCCCGCATTCACCACATCCATATTCAGCGCCCGGCATTTCAGCCCCAGCATCAGGCCCGATCCGCGCAGGCTGTCAAATACCTCGGGATGTGACGCCACCAGCCCTTCAAGCTTTTGCCGCAACAGCCCGGCACGTTTGCGCACATCATCCAGAAATCCCGGATCAGCCACAATATCCATCACCGCAGAGCCCACCGCGCAAGCCAGGGGATTGCCGCCATAGGTCGAGCCATGGGTGCCCGCCGTCATGGCGCTCGCCGCGCTTTCAGTGGCCAGTACCGCGCCCAGAGGAAAACCGCCACCAATGCCCTTGGCCACCATCATGATATCGGGCGTAATCCCGGCCCATTCATGGGCAAACAGACGCCCCGTCCGGCCCATGCCACATTGCACTTCATCGAGGATCAGCAGCAGACCATGAGTATCACACAGCGCGCGTATCTGTTTCAGGTTTTCATCCGGCAATGGCCGGATACCGCCTTCGCCCTGCACCGGCTCCAGCATGATCGCCGCAGTTTCGTCATCTATCGCCGCTTCCAGCGCGGCCATGTCATTCCACGGCAGATGTTTGAACCCCGGCAACAGCGGCCCGAACCCCTTGGTCATCTTCTCTGATCCCGCGGCGGAAATGCCCGCAGATGAGCGGCCATGAAACGAGCCCTCAAAGGTGATTATATCGGTCCGCTCCGGCGCGCCCGCATCATGAAAATGCCTGCGGCACATCTTTACCGCCAATTCACAGGCCTCGGTGCCGGAATTGGTGAAAAACACCGTATCGGCAAATGTATTCTCCACCAGCTTATCGGCCAAAGCCTGTTGCTGCGGTATGTTATAAAGGTTTGAGGTATGCCACAGGTTTTCCGCCTGATGCTTCAACGCCGACACCAGAGCCGGATGCGCATGCCCGAGCGCATTCACTCCAATACCCGCACCCAGATCCAAAAATCGGCGCCCGTCCTGTTCGATCAGCCAACTGCCCTCGCCCTTATGAAATGTCAGGGGGGCACGGTTATACGTCGGCAAAACAGTGGTGATCATCAGATCGGTTCCTTTTTGGTATTGGGCTCAATGATACCTTGGTGGGTGCAAGAGCGCACGGGGTCAATTCAATCATGGTGGAGATACACGCCAACAGCGGCGCACAATGGATCAGGCAGACGGTTAAACGTCAGCGTCGGAGCTTGAAATATGTGCAATCCCTGATCATGTAACCGCCTTAACTTGTTTTGCCAGGATAGTAAAAGTAAAAAAAAGCCGACAAAAATACTACCCAAGCCATCCAAATCTTTTCAAAAAAAGATTTGCCAAAAGTTTTTTAAAACTTTTGTGGCCCAGCGCTGTTTCCGTGCTGTCAAACCAATATTCAAAACGGAAAACAGATATAACCCTCCGGCCAAATCTCCCGGCACCAGCTTGACAAACCCTCAGGCGCAGGCGACAGACACGGGCCATGTTCATGACGTATCTTCAGGTGGCCCTTGGCGGCGCAATCGGTGCCATGCTGCGCTTTGGCGTTGGCATCTCGATGCTGCGCTTCACAGGGGCCGGGTTTCCGCTTGGCGTGATGACGGTCAACATCATCGGCTCGTTCATCATGGGGGCTTTCATGGTGTTTTCCTTCCACCGCGGCTTTGACCACCTCAATGCTTTCGTGATGACCGGCCTGTTGGGTGGCTTCACCACCTTCTCGGCCTTCTCGCTTGAGGCCTTCACCCTGTTTGAACGCGGGCAGGTGGTGCAGGCCGCGCTTTATGTGCTGTTGTCCGTTACCCTCTCGCTTGCCGCCCTGGTGCTTGGGGTCTGGCTCGCACGCGGGCTCTGGGCATGAGCCGGGTGCAAATTCAAACGGTTGCGGCGGATGCAACAGATCAACGGCTTGATCGCTGGTTGCGGCGGATGTTTCCTCAGCTTACCCAGGGCCGGATTGAAAAGATGTGCCGCAAAGGCGAACTGCGTGTTGATGGTGGCCGGGCCAAACCCGCCACCCGCCTGATCACAGGCCAGCAGGTACGCATCCCGCCGCTGCCGGATCAAAACGCGCCGCAGGCCACACAAGCCCGTATCACCGACGCCGATGCCAAAATGATCCGCGCCTGCGTGATCTACCGCGACGATCATATCATCGCGCTGAACAAACCCTGCGGCCTGCCGGTTCAGGGGGGCTCAAAGCAGGCCCGCCATGTGGATGGTCTCACCGAGGCTTTGCGTTTTGACATGGACGAGAAACCCAGACTGGTGCACCGGCTGGATAAAGACACCTCTGGTGTTTTGCTGCTGGCACGCACCCGGCTGGCAGCCAAGGGCCTGACGGCGGCGTTTCGCCATCGCAATACCCGCAAGATATACTGGGCCGCTGTCGCCGGCGTGCCCAACCCGCATAAAGGCATCATCAAATATGGGCTGGTCAAGGCCCCCGGCCATGGCAAATCCGGCGAGGGCGAGAAAATGCTCTGCCTGCATCCGCGCGATGTGGAAGCCACCTATGGTGCCAAACACGCCACCACATATTATGCGGTGATCGAGGCCGCCGCCCCGCGCACCGCCTGGGTGGCCCTGATGCCCGTCACCGGCCGCACCCATCAGCTTCGCGCTCACATGGCCGAGCTGGGCCATCCGATTGTGGGAGACGGCAAATATGGCGGCTCGGGTCAGGAAAACCTTGGCGATGGCTGGGGGGCGCAGCTTGGCGGCGATATCAGCCGCAAACTGCATTTGCATGCGCGCTCATTGATGATCGAACACCCCGAAACCCGCGCCATTTTGCATCTCACTGCGCCCTTGCCGAAACACATGGCCGATACCTGGGCGATGTTCCAATGGTCCGGCCCGGACGCGCCCGATGATCCGTTTGAAGATATAACATGAGCCGCCCCCTGCGCCTGATCATTTTTGATGTCGATGGGACGCTGGTGGACAGCCAGCGCGATATCATCGCCGCCATGACCCATGCGTTTGCATGTGCAGCACACCCAACCCCGCCCGCTGCGGCGATCCTGGGCATTGTCGGCCTGTCACTGCCCGAGGCGATGTTTCGCCTTGCCCCCGATCTGCCTGCCGCGACCCATGCCAAAATGGTGGGCTGGTACAAAGAGGCCTATATGGGCCTGCGCCAGCAAAGTGGCGCGGCGCAATCCTCGCCTTTATACCCCGGCGCGCGCGCGGCCCTTGAGGCCCTTGGTGCCACCCCTGAAAACATCCTCGGCGTGGCCACCGGCAAATCCAGGCGCGGCCTTGACAAACTGCTTGAGGCGCATGATCTGACCGGGTTTTTCACCACCCTTCAGGTCAGTGATTTTCACCCCTCAAAGCCGCACCCGGCGATGCTTCAGGCCGCGCTTGAAGAGACCGGTATTGCCGCGCATGACGCGGTGATGATCGGCGATACCAGCTTTGACATGAATATGGCCGCTGCCGCAGGCATAACCGGCATTGGCGTGAGCTGGGGCTACCATCCGGTTGAAGCCCTGACTGCCGCCCGGCATATCATTGATGATTTTCAACAGCTTCCTGACTGCCTGAGCAATATTCATGAGGCGACGCAATGAGCGGGCAGCGCGCAAAACGCTTTTGGCAGGCCGCAGATGTGGCCGAGCTGGAAAACGGCTTTACCGTGCATCTTGATGGCCGCCCGGTGAAAACCCCGGCCAAAGCGGCACTCAAACTGCCGACCCGCGCCATGGCACAGGCCATTGCCGCAGAATGGGCGGCATTGATCGACAGGGTTGATCCCGCACTCATGCCGCTCACCCGCTCGGCCAATGCAGCGATTGACAAAGTCACGCCTCAGCACGGCGAAGTTGCCAAAATGATCGCAGCTTATGGCGATGCAGATCAGGCCTGTTACCGGGCGGAATATCCCGATGAGCTGATTGCCCGGCAGGCCGCCGCATGGGATCCCCTGCTGGATTGGGCGGACAGGCACCTCAATGCCCGGCTGATACCGGTCACCGGCGTGATGCACAGGCCACAAGACCCACGGGCGCTGGCGGCCCTGTCCGCGCGGGTTCATACGCTCGATGCCTTCACCTTGGCCGGGTTTCACGATCTTGTCAGCCTCTCGGGCTCGCTGATCATCGGCTTTGCGGCGCTTTATGATCTGCACCCGGCACCGGACCTGTGGCAGCGCTCACGGGTGGATGAGCTGTGGCAGGAGCAGGAATGGGGCGAAGATGCCGAGGCCCGTGAAAGGGCGGCGCAAAAAGAATCAGCATTTTTGCAGGCCAAAATCTTTGCTGATCTTGCGCGGCGGGCATGAGAATCACGCCTGAGATGGTTTACGCAAGGTAAACTTATCCCCTAAACCATTGTTTTTTGTGATCCTGCCCTTGACGTTTTGTTATGATTCCATCCAAACTAACCGCCACCGGAGGGGGACATTCCTTTTCGGGGTATCGCCCCGGCCCGTAATGGGCCGAATGAACCGCCCTCTTTAAAGGGCGGACAATCAGGAAGAGGTTAACATGAAAAAAACCGTATTTTTTAGCGCGCTGACTCTCGCTGGCCTGGCGGCCGGCGCTGCGACAGCGGGCACTTTGGACGATGTCAAGGCACGTGGCAAACTGAACTGTGGCGTGTCCACAGGCGTTATCGGCTTTGCGGCACCAGACGCCAACGGCGTATGGCAGGGCTTTGACGTTGGCGTATGTCGCGCCGTTGCTGCTGCTGTTCTTGGTGATCAGAACGCCATTGAATTTGTACCAACAACCGGCAAAACCCGCTTCACGGCACTTGCCTCGGGCGAAATCGACATGCTGGCACGTAACACCACATGGACATATTCGCGCGATGTCGATCTCAAGTTCACCTTCGTTGGCGTGAACTATTATGATGGTCAGGGCTTTTTGGTTCCCAAATCTCTGGGCGTAAGCTCGGCGACTGAACTGGACGGCGCAACTGTCTGCATTCAGACCGGCACAACAACCGAGCTGAACCTGGCGGATTACTTCCGTGCCAACAACATGAGCTATGAGCCGGTTCCGATCGAGACAAACGCCGAAGCACAGCAGCAATTCCTTGCCGGTGCCTGCGATGTTTTCACCACGGATGCGTCGGGCCTTGCCGCGACACGTTCGGCGTTTGAAAAACCCGGCGATTATGTTCTGCTGCCCGAGATCATCTCGAAAGAGCCTCTCGGCCCGCTGGTTCGTCATGGCGATGACCAATGGGGTGATGTGGTTCGCTGGACACTGAACGCGCTGATCTCAGCCGAAGAGCTGGGCGTGAACTCGGCCAACATCGCTGAACTGGCTGCGGCTGCGGGCAACAACCCTGAGATCAACCGTATGCTCGGCACCGAAGGCAACCTTGGTGAAATGCTGGGGCTTGATGCGGACTGGGCTGTGCGCGCCATCTCGGTGGGCGGCAATTACGGCGAGCTGTTTGAAAAGAACATCGGTGAAAATACACCGGTTGGCCTGGCACGCGGCCTCAACGCACAATGGACAAACGGCGGCCTGATTTATTCGCCTCCTTTCCGTTAAGTTACACCTTTGAAAAGGGCGCGGTTCACACCGCGCCCTTTTTTCTTCACGATTAATAATAATCAGCCCACGCGGGGTGCCTGATATGGGTGCCACCTATAAATAAACGGGCTGAAACAACGGGGAACTACCCAGATGACGACACTCACCGACCCTCCTAAGGAGTCGTTTAGACTGTCTATGCTGATCTACGATACCCGCTATCGCTCGACAACCTTCCAGGTTATTGCGCTGATCGGGTTTCTCACACTGATCGGCTGGCTGTTCAACAACACGGCTCAGAACCTTGCCGACCTTGGCAAAGAGCCCTCCTTTCGTTTTCTTGGCGAACCGGCCGGCTATGATATCAACCAGCGCCTGATCGACTATGATTCCCAAAGCCCGCATCTGCGCGCTGCCTTTGTCGGGTTGCTCAACACCCTTCTGGTAGCCGTATTGGGCTGTATCACCGCCACTATTCTGGGCGTTACAATCGGCGTTCTGCGCTTGTCCAAAAACTGGCTGGTTGCCAAGGTCATGACGCTCTATGTCGAGATCATCCGCAACGTGCCGGTGCTTTTGTGGATCGTGCTGACCATGGCTGTGATGATCGAAAACCTGCCATCGCCCAAAGATTTCAGAGGCGAAGATCCGGCGGCCACCATGCAGGTGTTTGATTCCGTTGCGGTCACCAACCGGGGCATCTATGTGCCAGAGCCGCTGTTCACACGCGGCCTGGGCGATGCGCATCTCTTTGGCAACTCGGCGATGAATTTCAACATCAGCCTTGATCTTTGGCTTGTCATCGCTGTGCTTATCGCCGGGTTCTTTGTGTCGGCAAAAATTCGCAAGCGTGCCGATGGCATTCAAGAAGCGACCGGCGAGCGGCCTAGCACATGGTACCTGCGCCTTGGCGTGATCGTTGTGCCGCTGATCATCACCTTTGTGGCGCTTGGCTTTCATCTTGGCTATCCCGAACTGAAGGGGTTTAACTTCCAGGGCGGCACCCATATGCGCAACTCTCTGATCGCGCTATGGCTGGCCCTGTCGATTTATACTGCGGCCTTTATCGCCGAGATCGTGCGTGCCGGTATTCTGGCGATCAGCCATGGCCAGACCGAAGCCGCCGCCGCCCTTGGCCTCAGACCGGGCAAAATCATGAAGCTGGTGGTGCTGCCACAGGCGCTCAGGGTCATTATCCCGCCGCTAATCTCCCAATTCCTCAACCTCACCAAAAACTCGTCTCTGGCGATTGCGGTTGGCTATATGGACATTACCGGCACATTGATGGGCATCACCCTTAACCAGACCGGCCGCGAGCTGGAAACGGTTATGCTGGGGATGCTGATCTATCTGACAATCTCGCTACTCATTTCACTGGTGATGAACTGGTATAATGAACGCGTCAAACTGGTGGAGCGGTGATATGAGCGATGTATCTTTCGTCCGAACCGAAATGCAGCCCGAAAAGACACCCCCGGCAAGCACCGTAGGGATCATCGGCTGGGCCCATCACCGGCTGTTTTCAAGTTATCTGAATTCGGCCATAACCGTGATTGCCTTGTATTTGATCTTCATGCTTCTCAAGGGGCTGATCCCGTGGATATTCTCACCCACTTGGAGCGCCGCCTCCCTGGGCGAATGCCGCGAAATGATCGCCGCTGCCGGCCATGAAGAAGGGGCCTGTTGGGGTGTGATCCGGGATCGCTGGATACAGATCATTTTCGGCTTCTACCCGGTTGAATATTACTGGCGGCCGATTGTGACCTTCCTCCTCTTGTTCGTTGCTTTGGCACCGGTCTTGTTTTCGGAATATACCCCGCCCAAACTGATCTGGTTCACCGGGATCTTCCCGTTCCTGATGCCCTGGTTGCTCTGGGGTGGCTCAATCTGGACACCTCTCATGATCATGGCGGGCTTTGCCATCTGCTACTTTGCTTTCAAAGCGATAGACGCAGCGGCAGGGACTATTCCTGCCTTGATTGGTTCTGTGCTGGCGCTGATCGTCTGGTGGCTGTTTCTGGCCTCACCGGTCGCATCGGCGATCAACAACATCATTCCCATCGAGTTGGGAGGGGTCGAAAGCCGTAACTTTGGCGGGCTCATGCTGTCACTGACCATCGGCGTGGTGGCGATTGCCATTTCACTGCCTTTGGGCATCGTTCTGGCCCTTGGGCGGCAATCGCATCTGCCAATTGTCCGGATGATGTGCGTCGGCTTTATCGAGTTCATTCGCGGGGTGCCCCTGATCACATTGCTGTTCGTGGCCTCAACCCTGCTGAACATCTTTTTGCCACCGGGAACCAACTTTGACATCATCCTTCGGGTGATCATCATGGCCACGCTGTTTTCCGCAGCTTACATGGCCGAGGTGATCCGGGGCGGGCTCGCCGCCCTTCCCAAGGGACAGTATGAAGGGGCCGACAGCCTTGGCCTGAATTACTGGCAGTCACAGCGGCTGATCATCATGCCGCAGGCGCTGAAGATCTCGATCCCGGGTATCGTCAGCTCGTTCATCGGGCTGTTCAAGGATACCACGCTGGTCTCGATCATCGGCCTGCTGGATCCGATTGGCCTTTCCAACGCCATTCGCGCAGATACTGCATGGACCGGCATCGTGTGGGAGCTTTACGGCTTCATCGCGTTGCTGTTCTGGGTCTTCTGCTTCTCGATGTCGCGCTATTCCATGTATCTTGAGCGCAAGCTCAAAACCACCAACTAGAAAGGATCACGAATATGTCTGAACTCAAAAGTGATCGTGAAGTCGACCGTTCCAGAATGCAGGTCAGTGATGAGATTGCGATCAGTATCACTGGTATGAACAAATGGTACGGTTCGTTCCATGTCCTCAAGGATATCAACCTCACCGTCAATCAGGGTGAACGCATCGTGATTGCCGGGCCTTCGGGCTCAGGCAAGTCCACGCTGATCCGCTGCATCAATGCCCTTGAGGAACATCAGGAGGGCAAGATCGAGGTCGATGGTACGGTGCTGTCAAGCGATCTCAAGAACATCGACAAGATCCGCTCCGAGGTTGGCATGTGCTTTCAGCACTTCAACCTGTTTCCGCATCTCTCGATCCTCGACAATCTGACGCTGGCCCCGATCTGGGTCCGCAAGACCCCTCGCAAAGAGGCCGAGGAAACCGCGATGCATTATCTTGAAAAGGTCAAGATCCCCGAGCAGGCCAACAAGTTCCCCGGTCAGCTTTCCGGTGGTCAGCAACAGCGGGTGGCGATTGCCCGGTCCTTGTGCATGAAACCCCGGATCATGCTGTTTGACGAGCCCACATCGGCGCTTGACCCGGAGATGATCAAAGAGGTGCTCGACACCATGATCGAGCTTGCCGAGGAAGGCATGACCATGCTCTGCGTTACCCACGAGATGGGCTTCGCGCGGCAGGTCGCCAACCGGGTGATCTTCATGGATGAGGGCCAGATCGTGGAGCAGAACGAGCCGGAAGAGTTCTTCAATAATCCGCAGCACGAGCGCACCAAACTGTTCCTCAGCCAAATCCTCGGTCACTGACCCTAACGATTATTGTAGGGTGGGTGAAACCCACCTCGCCAATGAATATCGCGGCCCCGCAGAAACCTCTGCGGGGCCGAATTTTTTGCCAGGCCATATACCAGCTGGCGGGCGGTCCACAAAATGAACATCACATAATTTGATGATGAGCGGCTTAAACATTCATTATTATGATTGAGTAAACCTACCTATCTAGTGATCACTCACAACGCAAATGCGTTCATTGCTAGAAAGGAAAAGACTATGCCTAGTATTCAATATGAACCTCTCACACACGTAAAACCCGCCATAACCGCGCCCTCAAAACTTGTTATGGCGATTGCTGTCCTGACGCTCTTTGTCTTTATCAGTTTGCTTGTCGGCGAAGTAGAGCCTCCAGCCCCTGACTATCACGGCAATAGCGGCTCAATTGCTTACTCAGAATAATCCACAAGCGGCCCGGCACCCTGCCGGGCCACTTAACAATTCGGCCCTACGCCATCAGGTTCCGTCCAACTCTCGTGGCGTCACAAAGTCAACCACTGTTCCAGTGCCGGGCTTTAGATCATCCCACTGAGCAATATCAAAATCCACCACAAGCGTGGCACATGTCGGGTAATCGGCAAACCTGGGGTGTTGCGGCGGCTTAGCCACCAGATCACGCGCCAGCCAGGCCGTGCCGGGATTATGCCCCAGCATCAGCACACACTGCCCCGAGGCCCGTTTCAATATCTCCAGCATGATCCCCGGACTGGCCAGATAAAGCGCATCCAGAACGGTTTTTTCGGCCTCCATATCAAGCCGCTCAGAGGTTTCTTTTGTGCGCGCCGCGGATGAGACAAGCATTTGATCTGGCATGATGTTTTCTGCACGAAGCCAATTCCCAATCGCCTCAGCCGAACGTCTTCCCCGGCCATTGAGCGGCCGTTGATGATCGTCTTGGGTGGGATCTCCCCAACTTGATTTTGCATGCCGCATCAGGATCAGTCGCAGACTCATTTGAACGCCTCCATATGAAACGCCGATTGTGCCTCTGCCCGGCCATGGATCTGGCTGATAGGGCAAGCCCGGCGTGCAGCACAACCCTTTGACATACAATCATTTTTCTGGTTCTCAAGGTCGGCTTTGCAGGCCGCCACATGGTAAATATCAGGCTTCAAGGCACCCACCGGGCAGGCCGTAAGACAGGGCTGCTTTTCACAGGACAAACAAGGGCTTGGCGGCGTTATTGGCAAGTCCAGCCGTTGTTTCAGCCCCAACGCCCCACGATACGATAGCCAGAGCCCCGCCTGATCATGAACCAGCAACCCCACCGGCGAGATATGCGCCCGCCCGCTTTTCTGCGCCCATTGGGTAAATGGTTGATAAGGTGGTCCGCCAAAGGGGAAAAATGCCTGTGCATCCAATGCGTTAGCCATCTCTGATATTACCCGTTCCGACCACCGGTCAAGCGGGTTTGCCTGCCCGTCGCGGTATTCCTTTGACGCCGTGAAATGCCCCCAGAACCCCGGTTCAGATGGGCCAAGCAGGATCAGTGTTTGCACGCCTTCAAGCGCCTGATGCAAGGCGCCATTCACCCATAAAAATTGGCTTCTAGCCATATTTTCAATGGCTTGCAGGGTCACTTCCGGAAGAATGGCAGGCTCAGCGCCCAGCCCAGATTTGATGGTTTGTCATCCTGCCACTCCAGCCCGATGGTCATCTCATCATGGCCTTTCCCGGGTTGCGCAATATAGGTGCGAAACATCCGGTCCCAGATTGACAGGGAAAATCCATAATTGCTGTCATGCTCGGCACGGATATCCGAATGATGCACCCTGTGCATATCCGGCGTCACCAGAATCATCCGCACAAGCCGATCCAGCCCCAGGGGCAATTTGATATTGGCATGGTTGAACATCGCGGTGCCGTTGAGAATGATTTCAAAGACAATAATGCCGATAGCAGCCGGGCCAAGCAGATAAACCAACCCGATTTTCAACAGCATGGAAAAGGCAATTTCAACCGGGTGAAAGCGGATGGCCGTTGTCACATCTATATCGCGATCCGAGTGATGCACCCGGTGAAAACGCCATAAAAACGGGATCTTATGAGTAATCAGGTGCTGCGCCCAGATGGCCAGATCAAAGATCAGTACGGTGGCAATAATGTTGATCCCCAAGGGCAACCCGAGCTTGTTCATCAGCCCCCAGCCATGTGCACCCGCATCCATCGCCGCCCCCACCGCCAGCAGCGGAATAAGCAGCGCCAGCAGGTAAAGTGTGGCGGAATCCAGGATGGTGATGGCCCAGTTCGTGAGCCATCTTGAGCTGCGCGGCTGGGTGCGTGCACGGCGCGGGATCAGCGCCTCGATCACGGCAAAAAGCACGAACAGACCGGCGAAAACGCCAAGGCGGATGAGTGTTTGATTTTCCATGCTTGGGAACCTAATCCATTTTTCCCGCCACGCAAGCAAAGCCTGCCGATTGACACAAAAGTGATTAAATCGTTTCGCTCTGCATTGGAAACAGGGAATGCGGCGAAACGCTTTAACCCCGGATCAAGGTTCCTGCCCCGTGCTCGGTGTAAAGCTCAAGCAATGTGGCATTTGGCGCGCGCCCGTCGAGGATCACAACCGCCCGCACCCCGCCTTCAATCGCCGCCAGGGCGGTTTCGGTTTTGGGGATCATGCCGCCCGCAATTATGCCCGCGCGGGTCATCTCGCGGATTTGCCCGGCGGTCAGCTCGGTGACCACCTCACCGCTGGCATCGCGTACCCCGTCCACATCCGTAAGCAGCAAAAGCCGGTCAGCACCCAGCGCCGCAGCTATCGCCCCGGCGGCGGTATCACCGTTGATGTTATAGGTCTGGCCCTCATGGTCAAAGCCCAGCGGGGCAATCACCGGAATGGCGTCATCCTGAAACAATGTATGGAGGATTTCAGGTTTTATATCAACGGGTTCTCCAACAAACCCCAGATCAGGACCGGCCGCTTTACAGGTGATCATGCTGGCATCTTTGCCCGACAGGCCAAGCGCCTTGCCGCCTTGCGCATTGATCGCCTGCACGATGCGTTTGTTGATCTGGCCCGACAGCACCATCTCGACCACTTCCATCGTGGCGGCATCCGTCACCCGCTTGCCACCGACGAATTCCGATGTGATATTCAGCCGCTTCAGCATCGCATTGATCGCCGGGCCGCCGCCATGCACGATCACCGGATTGACCCCGACCTGCTGCATCAGCACCACGTCGCGGGCGAAGGTCTCCATCGCCGCATCGCTGCCCATGGCATGGCCGCCCAGCTTGATCACAACAATCGCCCCGTCATAGCGTTGCAGATAGGGCAAAGCCTCGGACAGGGTGCGGGCGGTGGCGATCGGATCACGGGTCATGGTCTGCATTCTCATATTTGCGGCCTCATATTGCCCATTTCATTACGCGCATCGGCCGGTGCTGCCAAGTGCCCCGTTGCAGATACGCATTCTGGTGCTAGGTTGTCCGCCAAAGGGAGGCGGCAATGCCACAAAAAACCATGCTTCTGACCGGCGCAAGCCGCGGGATTGGCCACGCGACGGTGCAACGCTTCAACGCCGAGGGCTGGCGGGTAATCACCTGCTCACGCGCGCCTTTCCCCAAGGAATGCCCCTGGGGCGGAGGCGCGGAAAACCATGTGCAGCTTGATCTGGGCGAGCCTTCGGACACGATCAATGCGGTGGGCCGGATACGCGGGATGCTGAACGGGCGGCTGGATGCGCTGGTAAATAATGCGGGTATTTCGCCCAAAGGCCCGAAAGGCGAACGGCTGAGCACCCTCGATACCGATCTGAGGGATTGGGGCAAGGTGTTTCATGTCAATTTCTTTGCCCCCGTGGTGCTGGCGCGCGGCCTCAAGGATGAGCTGACGGCCGCCAGGGGATCGGTGGTGAATGTGACATCAATCGCCGGGGTGCGGGTGCATCCTTTTGCCGGCGCGGCCTATGCCACCTCAAAGGCGGCTTTGGCGGCTTTGACCCGTGAAATGGCCCATGATTTCGGGCCTTTAGGGGTGCGGGTCAATGCGATTGCCCCCGGTGAGGTGGAAACCGCGATTCTGTCGCCCGGCACCGACAAGATTGTTGAAAAGCTCCCCCTGCAACGGCTGGGCCAACCCGCAGAGGTGGCCAATGCGATCTATTTCCTGTGCTCGGATCAAAGCTCGTATATCTCAGGGGTTGAGATTGAGGTGAACGGGGCGCAGCATGTTTAAGAGGCTTCTGTATAGCGCAACGCTTTGTCAAAAATGCCAAAGAGTTCAGCCGTTGAAGGCATCGCCCTAAAGCGTGGCAATCACCGCCCGCAAGGTGGCAATTCCGTCGCCTTTTTCGCTTGAGGTCACAATCAGTTCCGGAAAAGCCGCTGGATGCGGGGCGAGTTTACTGCGCACCTGATCCAGTACCGCCGCTAATGCCTGCGGCTTGATCTTGTCGGCCTTGGTCAGCACGCATTGGAATGTCACGGCGGCACTGTCCAGAAGCGCCATGATTTCGGCGTCCACCGCTTTGATGCCGTGGCGCGCATCAATCAGCACAAACGCCCGGCGCAGGTTTTGCCGCCCGGCAAGGTAGGATTTCAACAGCGCCTGCCATTTTTCCACCACCGGAAGCGGCGCATTGGCATAGCCATAGCCGGGCAGATCCACCAGATAATGACTGTCGCCAAGGGTGAAAAAGTTGATCTCCTGCGTGCGCCCCGGCGTGTTCGAGGCCCGCGCCAGCGCCTTGCGCCCGGTGAGGGCGTTGATCAGTGTCGATTTGCCCACGTTTGAACGCCCGGCAAAACACACCTCAAGGCGGTCGCCTGCCGGCAGGCCCGACATCGCCACCACACCTTTGAGAAATTCCGTGCCCCCGGCAAACAACATGCGGCCGCGCTCAATGGTTGGCGCATCCGGTATGTCCATGACGGGAAAGGGCAGTTGCATCTAAAGAACCTCAACCCTGTCGCCGATCGAAATCTCGCCCGAGCGGATTACCTCGGCATAAACACCGAAATTCTGGTGTTTCCAGTTGGCCTTCAGCGTGCCCAAAGTATCGGCATCGCGCAGGCCTGTCTCCGGGTTGGCCGTGGTTGCCATGCAGCGCAGGATCGGCTCGCGGATGGTGAATTCAGCGGTGCCCACCTGAACGGTTTTGCCAATCCAGCCCGCTTCCGCCCACGGCTCAAGCCCTTCAATGTGGATGTTGCAGCGCCAGCGCAGGGGGGAAATATCGCGCGCCAGTTTGGCCGCCACTTCGGCATGAGAGGCCAGATTGATCAGGCTCACGGATGGGTAATCCGTGTCGGTCATGCCCCGGCCCGGCACCCGGTGGATATGCGCCGATTGGGTGCGCTCGGGCGGCATGATCGGGGCGACCCATTCAAGAAACAATGCCTCATCTCGATCCGGGTCGAATGTCAGATCGGGCAGGTCCGGGTGGCTGAGGGTAACACGCCCCGTGGCCTCATCGGTGCTTGCATTGATCGCCATCAGGGCGGGCTGTTTCGAGCCGCGCGAATAGTTGGCGCAGGGTGCCCATGCATGGCCATCGGATTTCGCCAGCGCATGTGCCACGGCCCAGCGCCTGTCCCATGGCATGGTCCGGCCTTTGGTAAGCGTCACGCTTTGCAACGCCTCACGGCCATGCGATTTGATCGGGTGCCGCCAGAGGGCCGAAACCTGTGCCATCACTTCTTGTCCGGCTCGCGCGGCTTGCGTTTGAAGCCTTCCCTGATGTTGCCAAAAACATCCGGCTTGTAGCCCTGGCTGCGCATGATCAGATATTGCTGGGTGAATGTGATCAGGTTGTTGGAAATCCAGTAGAGAACCAGACCGCTGGCAAATTGGCCGAGCATGAACATGAACACCCAGGGCATCCAGGCAAAGATCATTTTCTGTGTCGGATCAGTGGGCGACGGATTGAGCTTTTGCTGCAACCACATGGAAATGCCCAGCAGAATCGGCAGCACACCAAGCGAGAGGATTGCCAAAGGCCCGCCATCGGGGGGGGCAAAGGGCAACAGGCCGAAGAGGTTGAGGATTGACGAGGAATCCGGCGCAGACAGATCATTGATCCAGCCGATCCACGGCGCCTGCCGCAGGTCTAGCGTGACAAAGATCACCTTGTAGAGCGAGAAAAAGATCGGGATCTGCAACAGGATCGGCAAACAGCCCGAGGCGGGATTGACCTTTTCCTTCTTGTAAAGCGCCATCATATCTTTTTGCATCTGCTGCTTGTCATCCCCGGCGGATTTTTTCAGCGCCTCCATCTGCGGTTGCAGCTCTTTCATTTTGGCCATGGAGACGTAGGATTTATACGCCAGCGGCATAAGCAAAGCCTTGATGAACAAGGTCAGGGCGATAATCGACCAGCCCATATTGCCAATCAACGAATTCAGCCAGTGCAGCACGAAAAATATCGGCTTGGTCAGGAAAAAGAACATGCCCCAGTCGATTGTATCAAGGAAATTATTCACCCCACCTTCATTTTGATAGCGGCGGATGGTTTCCCATTTCTTGGCCCCGGCAAACAGCCGGGTGCTGACTGATTTTGTTTCACCGGGGGCAACCTCGATGGTGCTGAGACGGGCAATGGCGCGGTAGACATCACGCTTGACGTCATATTGAAGAACTGACGTAAATGCCTGATCCGCCGCAGGGATCAGCGTGGTCATCCAGAAGTGATCGGTAAAGCCGATCCAGCCGCCATTGGTGACCTCGGCCACATCCGCCACGGTGGTGCGGTTTGCCCATGGGCTATCCGCATCAAAGGCGCGCAATTTCTTGTATTTCAGATAATCTCGTTCATCATCCTTTTGCCGGATCGCCCCTTCGTGCAAAATATAAAAATTCCTCAGATCCGCAGGTTCGCCGTAGCGTTCTATCCGCCCCTCAGGGGCCAGACGTTTCGCGGCATCGCCGCTGTTAGTAACCGATTGGGTGACAGAGAACATGTAATCCTTGTCAATCTCAAAACGCCGCTCAAACCGCAGGCCCTTGCCATTATCCCAGGCCAGAACCACCGGCTTGCCGGGGGCCAGAATATCGCCACTGGTCTGTGTCCAAAGGGTTGTGGCCCCGGGAACATCGGCAAAATCAAGCCCGCTGCCCGGAGCCCAGCCATATAACACCTGATAACTGCCCAGGTCGTTTATCGGTTTTAGCAGATGCACAATGTCTGACCCGGGCTCAACCGAAACCCGGTATTTTTTCAATGACAGATCATCAATCCGCCCACCCAGAAGCGAGATCGTACCGGTCAGGCTTGGCGTATCAATAGACAGGCGCGGGGCATTGGCTATGGCGGTTTCCGCATCGGTTGAGCCGGATTCAGGCGCAGGCTGGGACGGGGCAGCAGCCGTATCCGCCGCCGGGGCGCTGGCGGAAGGATTGCCATCTGCCGGGGCCGCAGCGGGATCGGCCTGACCGTCAAGCGACGACACATAATCCCCCACATCATTCTTGGCCGTATCGGGCGGCGGGAACACAGTCAGCCAGACAAGGATGACGATAAAGCTTAGCACTGTCGCAAGGATCAGGTTCTTGTTTTGATCATTCATTCCCGGGCCATCTGTCTGTTGCATCTCTTTTGGCGGTTCAACAGAGTGCAGCGCCAAAGGTCAAGGGGATAACGGGATTTTCCCTGCTTGAGACACAGCTAATCGGGTGATTTAGGGGATAATCGTTTACAGGCCCCCTCAGGCGCATAGAACATCCCGCGATTGACGCCGCCTGAAATCCCGGCCAACACTTCGGGGTAAAGGAGCATGGATATGACAACAGACAGTGTAATCATCGGCTGGGCCCATTCTAATTTCGGCAAAAGCGAGGCGGCGGATATTGAGGGCCTGATCGCCGATGTGGGATACGCTGCGTTGACGCATGCGGGCATTGGCCCCGAGGATGTTGATTTTGCCACCATTGGCGTGCTGAATTCAGGCTTTTCCAAGCAGGGGTTTGAGGGCGGGCTGATCTCGGCCGCGATGCCGGAAATGCGCCATGTGCCCGCGGTTCATTGCGAAAATGCCTGTGCCACCGGATCGGCAGCGCTTTATACGGCGATAGATTTCATTGAGAGCGGGCGCGGCGATGTGGCGCTTGTTCTGGGCGCGGAAAAGATGACGGCGGTATCAAATGCCGAGGTCGGCGATATTCTGCTATGTGGTTCCTATCGCCGGGAGGAAGATCAGGTTGAAAACGGCTTTGCCGGGATATTTGCCCAGATCACCCAGTCGTATTTCCAGAAATACGGCGATCACAGCGCGGAAATGGCGATGATTGCGGCCAAGAACCACGCCAATGGGATGAACAATCCCTATGCCCATCTGAAAAAGGATTTCGGGTTTGAGTTTTGCAATCAAATCTCGGACAAGAATCCATTTGTGGCGGGGCCTTTGCGGCGCACTGATTGCTCGTTGGTCTCGGACGGGGCGGCGGCGTTGGTGGTGGCCAGCCGCGCGGCGGCGCAGGATATGAAACGCGCCATCGGGTTTCGCGCGCGGGCACACAAGAACGATATGTTCCCGCTGTCGCGCCGCGAGATGACCGCCTTTGAGGGCGCGCATCAGGCCTGGGCCAATGCCAAGGATCAGGCCGGGATCACGCTGGAGGATCTTGATCTGGTCGAGACCCATGATTGTTTCACCACCGCCGAGATGATCGAATATGAGGCCATGGGCCTGACGCCGGTCGGGCAAGGCTGGAAAGCAGCGCGCGAAGGCTGGACAAGGATGGACGGGCGCTTGCCGGTGAACCCCTCGGGCGGGTTGAAATCCAAGGGCCATCCGATTGGTGCTACGGGCGTTTCGCAGCATGTGATGGCGGCGATGCAACTCACTGGTGAGGCGGGTGATATGCAGGTGAAGGGCGCAAGCCTTGCAGGCGTGTTCAACATGGGCGGGGCCGCTGTAACCAATTATGTATCCATTCTGGAGCGGGTCAGGTAATGCAGCCTGTCTCTGACAGAGCGATGAATCTGGCGCATTTCGCCGATCAGGCGGCGCGGCGTCACGGCACACATAAGGCATTGATCTGGGGCGATAAAACATGGGGTTGGATCGAGTTAAATGCCCGCGTCAACGCCATGGCCTATGCGCTCAGGCATGAGTACGGCGTCACCAAAGGCGACCGGATTCTGGTGCAGTCAACCAACTGCAATCAGATGTTTGAAAGCATGTTGGCGTGTTTTCGCCTTGGCGCGGTCTGGGTGCCGGCGAATTTTCGCGGCCAGCCCGATGATCTGAATTGGATGGCGCAATCTTCTGGCGCGGTGGGCCTGATCTGCCACGCGGATTTTCCCGATCACGCCAAGGCCTGTGGTGATGATATGAAGTTTACCCTGTCCATCGGGCTATCGGATTTTGCCGAGGATTACGATGCGGTCACAAACCGGCACATGGGCAAAACCGTGCCCCTGGCCGAGGTTGGCCGCGATGATCCCTGTTGGTTTTTCTACACCTCCGGCACAACAGGCAGGCCCAAGGCGGCGGTGCTAACCCACGGGCAGATGGGCTTTGTCGTGACCAACCACTTATGTGATCTGATGCCCGCCACCACCCATGCCGATGCCACGGTGATTGTCGCACCCTTATCACACGGCGCAGGCCTGCATGCGCTTTTGATGATCGCGCGCGGGGCCACGACGATCCTGCCCGAAGGCGCGGGGTTTGACGCGGCTGACATCTGGCGGCTGATCGCGGCGCATAGGGCGACCAGCCTGTTCACAGTGCCGACGATCCTCAAAATGCTGGTGGAAGATGCGGGCGTTGACCGGTTTGATCATACCTGCCTGCGCTATGTGATCTATGCCGGTGCGCCGATCTACCGGGTGGATCAGGTTCGGGCGCTGGAAAAACTGGGGCCGGTTCTGGTGCAGTATTTCGGGCTGGGTGAGGTCACCGGCAACATCACAGTACTGCCCCCGGCGCTGCACAGCGCTGTTGACGATCCCCGACCCGGCACCTGCGGCCATGCCCGCACCGGGATGCAGGTGCAAATTCAGGGGCCGGATGGCGCCGAACTTGCCCCCGGCGAGACCGGCGAATTTTGCATCATTGGCCCGGCGGTATTTGCCGGTTACTGGAATAATGACGCGGCCAATGCCAAGGCCTTTCGCAAGGGATGGTTCCGCACCGGCGATCTGGGCCATATGGATGCGGAAGGGTTTTTCTATATCACTGGGCGCGGATCCGACATGTATATCTCAGGCGGGTCAAACATATATCCGCTTGAGATTGAACAGATAATCCTGATGCATGGCGATATAACCGAAGTGGCCGTTCTGGGGATTCCCGATGATAAATGGGGCGAGATTGGCGTGGCAATCTGCGTGCCACGCGCCGGCACAAATCCGTCAGAGGCCGATCTGCTTGCCCATCTCAAACCCTTGATTGCCAGCTATAAAATGCCAAGGGAATTTCATTTCTGGGGAAACTTGCCCAAATCCGCCTATGGCAAAACCCCCAAAAAACTGGTGCGGGAGGCCTTCCTGGCCAAACACCCCGACAGGTGCACATGACCTATGCCCAAAGCCCCTTCCCTTCCCAATCATATTCAGCAACCCGGCCCCGATGCGCCCCCCTTTATGGCGGTGCCAACCCAACTGGTTGATCTCGATCTTGTGCTGCCCGTGGGGGTATCTTTGCAGGTCTCGCTGGCGCGGGCGTTGCAGGCGCGGGGGTTTGAGGGCGGATATTTCAGGATCAGGGACATGGACATGTCAGAAATTTCATATGTCATCCCGGCGCTGCCCCACGATCAGGCGCATGTGGCGTGGTACAGCGCGGTTCGCAAACCCAAAATGCCGGGGCGGATTTTGGATGCTGGCATCATCTGCGGGGTTCAAAATGACGCGGCATATTTTCACTGTCACGGCTGCCTTGTTGACGCGATTGGCACGCGGGCGATGGGCCATTTGCTGCCAGAGGCCTGCGTGCCATCACAGCCTGCGCGGGTGATTGGCCATGGCTTTTGCGACGCGCGGTTTACCCGCAACTTTGACCCTCAGACCGGGTTTGATTTGTTCACGCCTGTGGCCGTCACAACAGCGCCTCCTGACGCTGAGGCGCAGTTGATCAGGCTTGCCCCCAATACTGAAATCAGCGCGGCCCTGATTGAAGGCTGCCGCACTGCCGGATGGGATCGGGCCTCGGTGCAGGGGATTGGCAGCCTGATTGGCGCGCATTTTGTCGATGGGCGCGTGTTCGACAGCTTTGCCACCGAATTTTTGCTGAGCAATGGCGAAATTGATCTGACAGCAGGCAAAATGGATATTGCTCTGGATATTGCGATTGTTGGCCTTGACGGCACATTTCAAAGCGGACGGTTGTTGCCGCATAACAATCCGGTTCTGATCACTGCGGAAATTGTCATGATGAAGCGGGCCTGATCCTGCATTCTTATGGTGATGAGATTTTGCCAAAGAGGAAATGACCCGATGCAAAACCGCATGACCCGCGCCTTTCTATGGCGGGATCCCGGCTTATAACCGCTCACGTTGCCTTGACGCGCGGATCATTGATTGATTTATGTAGCCACATATCCCGCCTAGCCCGGTTTAGGGCTGAGTATATGGGGACAAATGATATTTCAGCACTTCAGCCTGCGGCTTTAAGCAAGGTTCACAGGTTTTACAAAATTTTGATGGATAATGTGAACACAATGAAAAGCCTTGAGAAAACCGCCAAACGCGCCCTTAAAGGGATTATCCCCGCAGGTTTGAAGCGCGATCGCAAGATCCGGCTGGCCCGCAGATTGCTTGGCCAGATCTCGCAACAAACCTGCAGGTCAAAGCCGCTTTTGCCATCAAGTGCTATTGATTTGCACGCAATCCTGCACAACCGAGACCGGATTTCGGAATGGTCAGGCATTGAGGCAAAACTGTCTGAGTTGATGGCCATGGCCCCGTCTGCTGCCCAAAGCGATGGTAATCGCGGGGTCAATCCGGGGGATCAAAGGGCAATCTATCATCTGATCCGCGCACTGAACCCCAAAACTGTTCTGGAAGTGGGCACCAATGTGGGGTTTTCGACCCTGCACATTGCCGCGGCACTTGAGGCTAATGGATCAAATGGCCGGATCACGACGGTGGATATCACCGATGTCAACGATCCAAATGATCAGCCCTGGAAGGGCTGTGGTCAGGCTTATGCCCCGCGCGACATGCTTGCCGCCGGTGGCTATGGCGAGATGATCAGCTTTGTGGCGCAAAGCTCGCTTGAGTATCTGTCTGATTGCAAAAACAAGTTTGATTTCATTTTCCTCGATGGCAGCCATGATGCCGATATCGTCTATCAGGAAGTGCCAAAAGCGATCGCGGCGCTGAACGAGGATGGCGTCATATTGCTGCATGATTTTTATGCCGGGCTGACATTTCTTTGGGACAACAAAAAGATCATTCCCGGCCCCTGCATCGCCATTGAGCGGCTTTGCAATGAAGGGGCTGCCCTTGAGGTGATCCCGTTTGGTGCTTTACCCTGGCCAACCAAAGGTGACAGCCACATGACCAGCCTCGCCCTTCTGGTGCGCAAGTAAATTCGTTCTGATGCGGGCCACACAAAAATTCACTGATCCGCCTCTGGATCATTCTGTCGTTGCAGGCGTTTGAGCTGATTCTTCAGGTGCTCAATCTCCTGCAGCAGTTCCAGAACCAGAACCGAGCCGGCCGGGTTCAGCCGCAAATCATGCTCAAGGCGGCGGGCTTTCCGGATATGAAGCAGATGGATTTCCGAGAACCGCCAGTTTGATACGGTTTCGCCCGTAACGCTGATCAGCCCTTCCTCGATATAGGCCACAACATCCTCTTGGCTGAGGTCGCAATGCTCGCAGACATCTTGCAATGTCATGTTTCTTTGATCTTTCAAAAGGCCATCAATCATCAATTCATTCCTTCTTAAAGCCCCGGTGCCAGGTGGCGGCGCGGATTGAAATTCAGCTCTTTGGCCATGGTTTCATACAGATCTTTGGCCTTGGCACTGTCCGCCGGGGGCAGGACAATCTGCAAGATGACATAGAGATCGCCGGGCGGTTTTGACGGGATGCCGCGCCCCTTGAGGCGCATCTTGCGGCCCGATTTTGAATTGGCCGGGATGTTAAGATCAACCACCCCGCCGGGTGTGGGCAGTTTGACCTTGCCGCCAAGCGCCACCTCCCACGGGGTGACGGGCAAATCAAGATAAAGATCAGTGCCTTGCGCATGATAAAGCCTGTGTGGCCTGAATTCGATCTCAAGATAAAGATCGCCCGCTGCACCCCGGCCATAGCCCGGCGCGCCTTGGCTTTTCAGGCGGATATTCTGCCCTTCCCGCACGCCTTTGGGAATGGAAACATCCAGGTTTTTCTGCCCAAGGATCACATGGCCGCTGGCGTCAAGCTCGGGCATTTTGAGGGTGATCCGGCGTTTGGCCCCTGTGAAGCTGTCCTCAAGATCAATCGCGATGCGGGCGTGGTGATCCTGACCTTTGGCATCAAATTCCGGTTGCCGGTGCGTGCTATGCTGCTCGCGCCGGGTTTTGCTGAAGAGATCGGAAAAAAAATCGGAAAAATCTTCATGCCCGGCATGGCCGTCGCCCGGGCCACCGGTGAATTCAAAGCCCTGATCCCAGCCCGGCGGCGGGGTGAAATCCTGCCCTGCCTGATAGTTCTGCCCCATCTGATCATAGGCAGCGCGCTGCTCAGGGTTGCTCAGAACATCGTTGGCCTCGCCAATCTCCTTGAACTTTTCTTCGGCATTGGCCTCCTTGTTCAGATCAGGATGATACTTGCGCGCCAGCTTGCGATAGGCGCGCTTGATCTCATCCATAGTGGCGGATTTATCGACCCCAAGAACAGCGTAATAATCTTTGTATTTCATGCAAGATCTAACTTTCATGTATCCTGAAATTCAACAACAGCAATCACCCTATCAGATCGGACGCATTGTCGTTTTACCAGTTTAATATAGGTATGTGCTTTGCCATTTCCCAGTCATTTCCAAACTTGTGCGCCGGTGTTCGGGTCAATCGCCATATACGGCAGCCCGTCTTTTTTCCACGCGCCCGAACCGCAGTGAAACGACACTGCACCGTGATCTTCCACCTCGCGCAGATCCAGACCGATCGGGCAAACCAGCGTGACAACGGCAGAATGACCTGTGATAAAGCTGCACCGGCCCAATAGAGCATCTTGATCTTGCCTTGGGATTTGATCATTTCCTCAAGCAGCGGGATCAGGGTGTTTTCATGATCCTTGCGGCTGATGGTGCCTTCGGCATGGATCTCAACAATGGGCCGTCACTTACAGGGGCCACCTTGTTGATCCGGTTGTGGTGGTCCCTGACCAGTTTGATATGCGAGATGAATGCCAGCAGGCTAGGCCATCGCCATGCCACCATTTACATGCAGCGTTGCGCCGGTGACATACCCGGCTTCGGGGCTGGCAAGATATAGCACAGCGGCGGCGATCTCATCAGGGGTGCCCATGCGCCCGGCTGGGATTTTTGCATTGATTCCGGCTTTTTGCTCATCGGTAAGTTGTTCCGTCATGGGAGTGGCAATAAATCCCGGTGCCACGGCATTGGCGGTAATGCCGCGCGTGGCAACCTCATGGGCGATGGCTTTTGTCAGGCCGATCATGCCTGCTTTGGAGGCGACATAATTGGCCTGCCCGGGGTTGCCGATGGCTCCCACAACCGAGCTGATGTTGATGATCCGACCCCAGCGCGCTTTCATCATCGGGCGAATGGCCCCCCGGCAAAGCCGCATGGCGGCGGTGAGGTTTACATCAATCACTTTTTGCCAATCCTCGTCGGACATGCGCATGAATAGCTGATCTTTTGTGATGCCGGCATTATTGACCAGAATATCAAGCGCGCCCATGGCGGCAATCGCCTCCTTGGGAAGGGCATTCACCGCCTCGGCATCGCCTAGATTGCAGGGCAGCACATATGCCCGCTCGCCCAGTTCTGCTGCCAGAGCCTCCAGAGGTTCAACCCGCGTACCACTCAGGCCAACGTTGGCTCCTGCTGCGTGCAAAGCCCGCGCAATCGCCGCGCCAATGCCACCTGACGCGCCGGTTACCAATGCGCATTTTCCACTCAGGTCAAACATCTCTAAATCCTTTTCCTACATCAATCATTGGCACCAATTTTCTTAATTAAGAAAATTTCCAAAAGTTTTTATAAAACTTTTGGCATCAAGCCTGTTCATTATGAAACACCTCAGCCACAATTCTGACATCCTCAGGCAAACCTACCGCCCGGCAGGTAATCTCACGGTCAATCCGCCGGACCATGCCCGATAATGCCTTTCCCGCGCCAATCTCCCAAACCTCGTTCACACCCTCGCGTGCCATGTAAAGCACAGATTCGCGCCACCGTACCGCCCCCATGACCTGATCCACCAGCAAAGAGCGGATTGTTGCCGGATCAGTGATCTTTTCCGCCACCACATTGGCCACCAATGGCACCGCCGGGCAGTTGATCTCGACCGCGTTCAAAGCCTCGGCCATGGCACGGGCGGCGGGCTCCATCAGGGCACAGTGGAAGGGTGCGCTGACCGGCAAAATCATCGCCCGTTTGGCACCGCGCTCCTTTGCCAATACGACCGCGCGCTCAACCGCATCCGAATGGCCGGAAACCACAACCTGCCCCGGATCATTATCATTGGCAGCCTGGCAGACCTCGCCCTTGGCCGCATCAAATGCCACCGCCTCGACCGCTTCAAAATCCAGCCCGAGGATGGCGGCCATGGCCCCTTCGCCCACCGGCACCGCCTGTTGCATGGCGTCGCCCCGGATGCGCAAAAGCCGGGCGCTATCGGCCAGGCTGATTGCCCCCGCCGCCGCCAGGGCCGAATATTCGCCCAGCGAATGCCCTGCCACGCATGAGGCCGCCTCAATCGATACGCCTTCGGCCTGCAACGCGCGCCAGGCCGCCATTGAGGTGGCCATCAGCGCCGGTTGCGCGTTGCGGGTCAGGGTCAGCGCGTCTTGTGTGCCTTCCCAGATCAGTGATGAGAGGCTTTCGCCCAACGCCTCGTCAACCTCGTCAAACACGGCTTTCGCGGCGGGATAGGCCTCGGCCAGCGCTTTGCCCATGCCGATGGTCTGTGCCCCCTGCCCGGGGAAAATGAATGCACGGGTCATTGATCTCGATGCCTCCCTGTTATGCCACCCCCCGATACCGTGACAGAGCCCTGTGCGCAACGGGCAACCTCATGGCGGCATTGCATTTATGCAGAGGGTATGTGCGGCAGATGCCCTTGCCCTATTGTGGGCTTTGGCTATTCTGCGCCCGGATATTCATTGAGGGATACAAGATGGCTTTTGGCAATTCTCCCAGCACCTATGGCGCGGTGACCAAAACATTCCACTGGCTGACAGTGCTATTGATCCTCACGGTGATCCCTGTGGGCATAATCGCCAATGGCATGGCCGAGACACTGAGGGATCCCGCCACCCAGCCGGATCAGGCAAGTGTGGCCCTGACGGCAACGCTGTTTTCCCTGCATAAAACCCTTGGGGTGAGTATTTTCTTCGTTGCCCTTGCGCGTATCCTATGGGCGCTGACACAGACCAGGCCCGGCCTTTTGAACGGCGATAAACCGGCCGAGGCCTGGCTGGCGGAAACCGTGCACTGGATGCTTTACAGCGCGCTTGTGCTGGTGCCGCTGAGCGGGTGGATTGATCATGCCGCGACCACCGGATTTGCGCCGATCTGGTGGCCGTTTGGCCAGAACCTGCCCATTGTGCCCAAGGACCACGCGCTGGCGGAACAGATGGCGGCTTTGCATTACCTGCTGCAATGGGTGCTGATCGGGGTGATCGGTTTGCATGTGGTGGGTGCCATGAAACATCATGTGCTTGACCGTGATGCCACCTTGCGGCGGATGCTGCCCGGCCATTGCAGCGCTCAGCCCACCCGCGCGCAACCCGGCCATTTCCTGCCCGCGATCACGGCCATTGCCCTCTGGCTGGGCCTGCTTGGGGGGGTATCCATGCTGGGCTGGCTGACGCCAGAAAACGAAACTCAAACCAAGGCGCTTGATCAGGTGCAAAGTGACTGGCAGGTGCAAAACGGCGAAATCGCGATAACCGTCAGGCAGCTTGGATCAGACGTAACCGGGCAGTTTGCCAATTGGACGGCAGATATTTCCTATGATGATGCGCCGGATGCCGGGGGCAGCCATGGTAAGGTGAGCATCATTATCAATGTGGCCTCGCTCACGCTTGGCTCGGTCACGTCACAGGCCATGGGGGCCGGGTATTTTGATGTGCAGGCTTACCCGACTGCCCGTTATGATGCCGATATCATCCGCGTTGATGATGGCCATGTGGCCCAAGGCACCCTGACGATCAAGGATCAGTCGGTGCCGCTTGATATTCCGTTTGATTTGCAGATCACCGGCGATGAGGCCAGGGCCAGCGGCCTGGCAACAGCGAACCGTCGTGATTTTGCCATGGGGCTGGATGTGGCCGAAGGCTCCCTCGGGAATGTGGTGCAGATCAGTTTTGATCTGACGGCAAAACGGGGGCAATAAGATCCGCGCCGCTGGCCCGGTTTGAATTGACCGCAGTCGAGACACGCCAGAATTTCAACGCCCCTTCCGGGGCCGGGCGCATCAGGCGGGCCGCACCATGGCCTGCCTCCCCAAGCCACAGGGGCCAATCCTGCGGGGCTATGATCACCGGCATCCGGGTGTGGATATGCGACAGGGCCGCATTGGCCGTGGTGGTAATGATGGCGCAGGTCGCAATGGCATCACCCGCCTTTCCCCAGCTTTGCCAGACCCCTGCCATGGCCAGCGGGGCCGCCTCGGTTGGGTTGATATACCAGGGCAGGCGTTTGCCCGTTTCATCCTTGGTCCATTCATAAAAACCGCTGGCCGGGATCAGGCAGCGGCGCGTGCGGCAAGCTTCGCGAAAGGCGGGTTTTTCAGCAAGGGTTTCAGCCCGGGCATTGATCAGCAAAGGGCCATCTGTCGCGGTCTTGTACCACCCTGGGACAAACCCCCAGCGCATGGCCCCAAGCCGCCGCTGGCCTGCGTCCGTGGTCACCACATGTATTTGATTTGTCGGGCAGATATTGAAATTTGGCCCCTCGGACAGATCATTGGCCGGGGCAGCGGCAAAGAGCCGCGCCATGGCATCATTCGGCAAGAGATTGGCAAACCGCCCGCACATGGCTAGCGCATAATGCCGGAATAAAGCAGCAGGCCCCAGCCCGCCAGCTCGGCCTCCAGCGGCCCCCAGAGCGCGCCCATGGTGATCGGGTCGGATTTGCTCAGCGCGGCAATTTCCGCAAGGCTCCGGCGGCCATTGATGGCGGCAATCAGCGGGGCGGCCTGCCGCGCCAGCCTGAGATGGCCCGACAGCCCGTCAAAGCTCATCGCCGGGCTTTCCCCTCGTGCCACCGCCTGCGCCAGGGCCTGTGCCTCGACCCCCTTGAGATGCGGCACCAGCGCGCGATTGCGGCCCAAGGCCGGCCCTTTATGGCCTTCTCCCGTGGCTACGGCATATCCCACATGGGTCTTGATCGTGCCGCGCAGCTTTTCGGCCACGGCCATGGCGGATGCCGTATCCAGCCCCTCGGGCACCGGGGTCAGCCGGGAAAGATCATAAAGCGCCGGCATGGTGAAGCCGCTCAATTCAAGCCCCGCGCCGGCCATGGTTTCAATCAGCTCGGACACGTTGAAGGCGCGATCCTGTGAGTGCAGCAACAGGTCATAAAAACCCGCGTCGCTGCTTTGATGATCGCCCAGATTGGGGTTGCCTTTGAACGGATGCCCCTCGGGCAAATCGCGCATCAATTTGCGGGCGGCTTTGAGGCGCTCCTTTGGTGTGAGGCCCTCAAAGAGCGCGCCAAACGCCTCCTGCAATGGATAAACGCCCGAGCGGCCATAAGGCGCATAGACCATGAACCCAAGCCCGCCACCGGGGGCAAGGGCGTCGTGCAGCGCTTTGAACCCGGCACCGGGATCAGGCAGGTGATGCAGCACACCGCAGCAATCAATATAATCAAATTCGCCCAGGTCAGGCGCATCCATCAGGCTGCCGGTCAGAAAACGGATGTTCTTGAGGCCGCGCTTTTTTGCCCGCGCCTCGGCCAGTTTGCGCGAGGCTCGGGAAAGGTCAATATAGGTGATCTCATATGGCTTGCCCGCATGTTGCAATATCGCGGCCAGTTGGATCAGCCCATCGCCGGTGCCGCCCCCCGCCACCAAAGCGCGCAAGGGGCTGGACCAATCGCGCTGCCCCCCAAAGACGAAATGATCAATCTCAAGCGGATGCGAGGGCGATCCTTGAATCAGCCGCTTGGCCTCATCCTTTGGGTCGCGTTCGGGGTAGGGATATGCCTCGTACTGGTCTTTGACCTGATCCATTGCGGCCTCATGATTTTGCTTTATCCGGGTATGGGCGATTGGCCGGGAAAATGCAAAGCGCCTGCACAGCGGGCCGCAGGGCCGGGGCTGGAGCGTTTGTGCAGTCAAACACAGGCTTCCGGCTTGACCCGTTGCCCCCGGCAGGGCATCACCCCTGCATGTTGATCTACAAGATTTTCCGCGCGCCCGAATGGGCCGATTTGCAAGCCAAAGGCAGCAGCACCGGCGCGCCGGTGGATGTGACGGATGGGTTTGTGCATTTTTCCACCACCGGGCAAGCGGCTGAAACCGCTGCCAGACATTTTGCAAATGAAGATGATCTGATGCTTCTGGCGGTTGAGGCCGATGCGTTGGGCGATGCCCTGAAATGGGAGCCCTCGCGCGGTGGCGCGCTGTTCCCGCATCTTTACCGCGCGCTGCATCTGAAGGATGTGACCTGGGCAAAACCCCTGCCGCTGATCGCCGGAAAACATCAGTTTCCCGCAGGTCTCACATGAAAATGTCTGAGCGCCTTGGGCTTGCGGCCCTGCACCGGTTTGACCCTGAAACCGCCCATCATCTGGCGCTCAGAGCCTTGCGCATGGGGCTGGTGCCGCTTTCAGGCCCCGTCACCTCGCCGCGCCTGCAAACCCATATTGCCGGTCTGACCCTGCCCAACCCGGTGGGCCTTGCCGCCGGGTTTGATAAAAATGCCCGGGCCCTCACCCCGCTCTCGCGTGCGGGTTTCGGGTTTGTTGAGGCCGGCGCCGTTACCCCGCGCCCACAGCCGGGAAACCCGCGCCCGCGCCTGTTTCGACTGAGCGAAGATGCGGCCATCATCAACCGCTTTGGTTTTAACAATGACGGTATGGAAGCGGTGGCGCGGCGGCTGGCGAAACGGCCCAGACATGCCATTATCGGCCTCAATCTGGGGGCCAACAAAGACAGCCATGACCGGGCCGAAGATTACGCCCGCGTATTGGCGCATTGCGGCAGGTATCTGGATTTTGCCACGGTGAATGTCTCCTCGCCCAACACCGAAAAACTGCGCGATCTGCAAGGGGCCGAGGCATTAGGGGCCTTGCTCAAAGGTGTGATGGAGGCGCGGTCCTGGCTGCCTGATCCGATCCCGGTTTTCCTGAAAATCGCGCCGGATCTTGAGGATGAAGCCCTGGCACAGATTGCTGACATCGCGCTGGCATCAGGCCTGAGCGGTATCATTGCCACCAACACCACACTATCGCGAGACGGGCTGAAAAGCCCGAAGAGCAGTCAGGCGGGCGGGCTTTCGGGCGCGCCGCTTTTTGAGCTATCCACCCGGGTTCTGGCGCGGCTGTCGCAGCTCACCGACGGGCAGATGCCGCTGATTGGCGTCGGTGGTATCAGCAGCGCCGAACAGGCCTATGCCAAGATCACAGCCGGGGCCAGCGCGGTGCAGATTTATTCGGCGATGATCTATCAGGGGCTCTCGCTGGCCGCAGAAATTGCAATCGGGCTTGATAAACTGCTTGAAAGGGACGGCTACAGCAATATCTCTGAGGCTGTTGGGTCAAAAAGACAGGACTGGTTATGATCACCATATGGCACAATCCGCGCTGTTCAAAATCGCGTCAGACGCTGGCGCTGTTGCAAGAGCGGTTCAGCGATATCCGCATTCGCAAATATCTTGAGGATGCGCCCTCAGAGAATGATCTGCGGGCGGCTCTGATCCTGCTCGAGCTTGACCCGATCGCAATCATGCGCAGGGGCGAGGCCCTGTTCAAAGAGCTGGGCCTGTCACCAGACGATAGCGACGACGCGCTGATTGCCGCCATGGCCGCGCACCCGATTTTGATCGAGCGCCCGATTGTCTTTGCCCATGGCCGCGCCGCATTGGGCCGCCCGCCCGCGGCGGTTTTGGATATCTTGTGAAGGCGGCAAACACCCCCGCGCCCCGGCCCCCGAGCCGGGGCCTCCCGCCCGGCCAAGAGGCCCCGGCTCGGGGGCCGGGGCGTGGGCGTATGGCATGACGCTCAATAGTCGTCTCAACCGCTGGATTGATGCCATCATCTTTGATCTGGCGCGGCAGGTACGCTGGTCCTTTCTGCCGCCCTTGATGATCTATTTTGCCTTTGGGTTTTCCGGGCTGACGGCGATTGTCGGCACATTTTTCGTGAAGGATTACCTTGATCTGTCCGCCGCCACCCTTGCCGGGCTGGCGTTTTGGGCCGGGATTCCCTGGGCGCTGAAAATGCCACTGGGGCATCTGGTTGATATCATCTGGCGCTGGAAATGGCTTCTGGTCTGGCTTGGGGCCGCGATGGTGGGGCTTAGCATGTTCATCATGTATCTGCTGGTGATGCAGCGCGCGATGATGGAAGGCATTATGTCGGCCAACAGCTGGTATATCGCCTCCCTTCTGATCGCCCCCAGCGGGCTGGTGATTCAGGATGCCGTGGCGGATGCCATGTCGGTTGAGGCAGTGCCAAAGATTGACCGCTCCGGCGCGCCATTACCGGAAGACACGCAAAAAGCCATGCATACCACCATGCAAACCCTTGGCCGGATCGCCCTGATCAGTGGCTCGGTCATGGTGGCGTTGCTGAATATCTATATGTTTTCGGGTATTGAAAGCATGGGGGAGGCCGACAAGGCGCATATCTATGCGCGGATTTATCTGCTGGCGCTTGGCATTCCGCTCTTGTCGGTTTCGGGCATCGTGCTGGCCGGGGTGCAAAAGCGCAAGGTTCTGAGGGATTTACGGCGGCGTGGGCTGGACATTGCGATCTCCGGACAAACCGATGAAAAGACCGTACTCAACCCATGGTATTTCATTGGCGGTGCCGGATTTGTTGCCCTGACGCTCATGATCGGGCTGTCGGATATCCGCTTTGGCCAGGAAATTATCTTCACCGGCTCGATGGCGATTGTCCTGCTGATGATGCGACAGTTGATTGCCGCCCTCACACCGGCGCAGGCGCGCAGCCTGGTGGGCACGGCTTTGATCATCTTTGCCTTTCGCGCCACGCCCCTGCCCGGCCCGGGCCTGACGTGGTTTGAAATTGATGTGCTGGGATTTGATCAGCAGTTTCTGTCAGTGCTGTCACTGATCGTGGCGGTGCTGACGCTCATAGGCATGGTGATCCTGCGGCCGATGATGGCGCGGCATTCGATCATCTGGATCGTGGTGATGCTGACATTGGCGGCCGGTATTTTATCCCTGCCAAATATCGGGCTGTATTACGGTATCCAGAACTGGACCGCGCCGCTGACCGGCGGCATTGTGGATGCGCGCTTTATCGCCATTATTGATACGGCGGTTGAATCGCCTCTGGGGCAGGTGGCGATGATCCCGATGCTGGCCTGGATTGCCCGCAATGCGCCGACGCATCTCAAGGCCACGTTTTTTGCGGTCATGGCCTCGTTCACCAATCTGGCATTATCGGCCAGCGCACTTTTGACCAAATACCTCAACCAGATATTCGAGATCACCCGCGAAGTGCGCGATGTGGCCAGCGGCAGCATCAACGTAGCCGCGGATTACGCGCATCTTGGATGGCTTTTGCTGGCCGTGACAGCGTTTACCGTTGGCCTGCCGCTGATCATGGTGTTCATGGTTCAGCGCTCAAGGCTTCGATCATCGGATTAGGGCCTATCAGAGCCGGGCTGAGGCGTGATCTGAGGTTGCATCGCTTGTGGATCAGCCCTGCGCATGGGCAAGCGCCTGTTCCAGATCATAGATCAGATCATCCGCATCCTCGATCCCGATCGACAGGCGCAACAGCCTGGGGTGCACCGGAAACCCCTCGCCCGAGACGGTCTTGCGGTGCTCGATCAGGCTTTCAACCCCGCCCAAAGATGTGGCCGGATAAAACACCTTGGCATGGCGCGTGACATCAATCGCCGTTTGTTCCGTACCCGCAACGATGATCGACATCATGCCGCCATAAAGCCCGCCGGTCTGCTTTTTGGCGATTGCATGGCCGGGATGCGAAGGCAGGCCGGGATAGAGCACCGCCTCAAGCCCCTTGTGGCCCTCAAAATGCCGGGCAATCGCCAACGCATTCTGCGTCGCCTTCTCAACCCGCAGGAAAAGCGTGCGCATGCCGCGAATGAGCAGCCAGGCATCGAAGGAGTGCAGCACCGTGCCCTGCAATTTGCGGCGCTCGTATATCGCCTCCCATAGCGGGCCGGTGTCGTTGCTGGACAAGACCCCGGCGGTCACATCCGAGTGGCCGTTGAGATATTTGGTGGCGGAATGAAATGATATATCCGCGCCATGCTCCAGCGCCTTCGTGGCGCAGGGCGGCGTGCCGGTGCAATCGGTCAAAAGCCGCGCACCTGCGGCGTGCGTAATGTCAGCGGCGGCGCGAATATCGGTGACCGTCCAGTCAGGATTATTCGGCGTCTCAACCCAGACCAGCGCGGTTTCGCCTTTGCGCAAGGCGGCGGCCATATCATCAAGATTGCCCGCGGCATAAGTGCTGACATCCAGCCGGTTTCTGGCCGCATACATCTGAAATTGCTGCAAAACCCCGTGATACATCACATCCGGCACCACCACATGCGCGCCCGCTGGCAACTGATCAATCACCGCCGTGGCCGCCGACATGCCCGAGGCAAAAAGAAGCGCGCTTTCAGCGCCTTCAAGCTCGGCTATGATCCGCTCGGCCAGTTCTGTGGTCTGATTGCTGTCACGCCGGTAAATGTAACTTTGGCGCGGCGCATAATCGGCGTCGCGTGCATAGGTGGAGGTGGGCTGAATCGGCGGGATCACCGCGCCGGTATCCGCGTCAAGAAAATGCAGCGCCTGCGCTACGCGGGTGGTCAGCGAAAGCTTGCGGTTGCTCAGATCAGACATGGCGGGCCTCCCTGCCGGTTAAGCGCAGGGCGGCCCCTGCGCGCCTATCCAAGCGCCTCATCGCAGCGGGCGCAAGTGCTTGCGTGCTTATGCGTGCCCACATCGGGCAGAATTTTCCAGCAGCGCTGACATTTTGCGCCCTCTGCCACCTCGAATACCACGCCAATGCCATCCACTTCGGGCAGGCGAAAGGCCTCATCAGGGCTTGGATCACCGGTTAAAGAGACGCTGGAGGTGATGCAGATATCGTCAAAATCCACTGATTTTAGAATAACCAACAGATCCTTTTCGCGCACATGCACCACCGGGGCCGCCTCAAGCGAGGCCCCGATCACCTTGTCAATGCGCTGCACTTCCAGCGCCGCCGTAACCGCGCGCCGCGCCTGCCGCACCTGCGCCCATTTGGCCGCAAGTGGCTCATCCAGCCAATCGGCGGGGGTGTCGGGGAAATCCCCAAGATGCAGCGAGTTATCCGCACCGGGATGGCGCTCAAGCCAGACCTCCTCCATGGTGAACACCAGAATGGGCGCAAGCCATGCGGTCAGCCTCTCATGCAGCATGTCCAGCACAGTCAAAGCCGCGCGTTGGTTGAGGCTGCCCTTGTCGCAATAAAGCGCATCCTTGCGGATATCGAAATAGAACGCCGAAAGGTCCACCGTGGCAAACTGGAAGAGCGCCTGAAACACGCCCTGAAAATCATAAGCCGCATAGCCGGTGCGCACTTTGTGGTCGAGTTCCGCCAGACGGTGCAGCACCCAGCGTTCCAGCTCGGGCATCTCAGAAGGAGCCACCCGGTCTGCCGCATCGAAATGCGCCAAAGACCCCAGCATGAAGCGCATGGTATTGCGCAAACGCCGGTAACTGTCGGCGACATTCTTGAGGATTTCCGGCCCGATGCGCTGATCAGCGGTGAAATCAACCTGCGCCACCCAAAGCCGCAGAATATCGGCACCATATTGCTTGGTCACCTCGGCGGGCACGATGGTATTGCCCAGAGATTTCGACATCTTGTTGCCCTTGGCATCAAGCGTAAACCCATGGGTCAAAACACCCCGATAGGGCGCGCGGCCATTGGTGCCGCAGCTTTGCAGCAGGCTTGAATGAAACCAGCCGCGATGCTGATCGGTGCCTTCAAGGTAAAGATCGGCGATACCGTCTTCGGCCCCATCCGGGCGGTCGCGCAGCACAAAGGCGTGGGTTGAACCTGAATCAAACCACACATCAAGGATGTCACTGACAAGCTGCCAGTCTTCTTTGGCCAGTTCAGCCCCCAAAAACCGCTCGCGCGCGCCTTTCGCAAACCACGCATCGGCACCCTCGACGCGAAACACCTCGGCAATCCGGGCATTCACAGCCTTATCGCGCAAAAGCTCTACCTGCCCCTCGCCCGCATCGCGGATGAAACAGGTCAAAGGCACACCCCAGGCGCGTTGCCGACTCATCACCCAATCGGGGCGTGATTCAATCATCGAATACAAACGGTTACGGCCGGTTTTCGGCGTCCATTTCACACGGTCAATCTCATTCAACGCCCGCTCCCGGATGGTTTTGCCGTGCTGATCCATACCGTCCTGCAATTCGCGGTCAATCTCGACAAACCATTGCGGGGTGTTGCGGTAGATCACCGGTGCCTTGGAGCGCCATGAATGCGGGTAGCTGTGCTTGATCTTGCCGCGCGCCAGAAGGCCGCCCACCTCGGCCAGCTTGTCAATCACGGCCTTGTTGGCATCGCCCTCCTTGCCGTTGGGCTTGAGGATCATTTTGCCGCCAAAAAACGGCAGGCTTTCGCGGAAAGAGCCATCTTCCATGACATTATAGGTGATCACCTGCTTGAGCATGCCCAGATCGCGGTAAAGCTCAAACTCCTCCATGCCGTGGGAGGGCGCGCAATGCACGAAGCCTGTGCCTTCCTCGTCGGTGACGAAATCGGCGGCCCGGAAATCACGCAGGTCGTCCCATTCGCCGTTGCCGCCTTCAGCACCCGCAAGGGGATGTTGCAGCGAGAGGCTTGAAAGCTCCTCCACCGTCACATCGCGCACCCGTTTATACATGCCGCTCTCAAGCCGGGCGCGGGTCATGACGCCCCCCGCCAGCTTGTCCGCCAAAATGAACCTGTCGCCGACATTGGCCCAGCTTTCATCAGGTGTGGAAGTGACTTCGTAGAGGCCGTAAGCAAAGTTTTCGCCGTAAACGACAGCTTTGTTTGATGGGAGAGTCCAAGGGGTGGTTGTCCAGATGACAACATAGGCACCCTGAAGATCATCCTCCCCATCCCGGGCCTGACCCGGGATCTCCACACTGGTCGAGGCCCCGGATCGGGGTCCGGGGCGCCTGACAGCAAACTTCACCCAAATCGTGAAACTTTCCTTGTCGTGATATTCCACTTCCGCCTCGGCCAAAGCGGTTTTCTCAACCGGCGACCACATCACCGGCTTGGAGCCGCGATAGAGGCTGCCATTCATCACGAACTTCATGAATTCCTCGGCAATCACCGCCTCGGAGGTATAATCCATCGTTTTATACGGATTGTCCCAGTTGCCGGTCACCCCCAGCCGCTTGAATTCCTCGCGCTGAATATCCACCCAGCCCTCGGCGAATTTGCGGCACTCGCCGCGCAGCTCATTGATCGGCACGCTATCCTTGTCTTTGCCCTTCCCACGGTATTGCTCTTCGATCTTCCATTCAATCGGCAACCCGTGACAATCCCAGCCGGGGATATAGCGCGAATCGCGGCCCATCATCTGTTGGCTGCGCACCACCATATCCTTGAGGATTTTATTCAAGGCATGACCAATATGCAGATGACCATTGGCATAGGGCGGGCCGTCATGCAGGGTAAAGCTTTTGCGGGTTGGTTTTTCCCGCAGACGGTCATAGATGCCGATGCGGTTCCAACGCTCCAGCCATTCAGGCTCGCGTTTGGGCAGGCCCGCGCGCATCGGAAAATCGGTGACCGGCAGGGTCAGGGTGTCTTTGTAATCGGGCGTTTCGGCGCACATAGGAGGCGTCCTTTATCATGCGGTTCAGATGAATTTGCTGGGGCGGCGCGGACATTCATACGCCTTGTCCCGACGGCTCGGATTTATCAGAGCGTCGGGCATATAATTCGAATAATGATCGCCAATATGCGTGTCATGCCGCGCGTTATAAGCCGGGGTTTTGCCCGCGTCCAGAGGACAATCCGGGGGTGCAGCAAAAGGCGGGCTTGCATGGGTGCGCAGACCGGGCCAAATAGAGGGCATGAGCAACGCCTTGCCCCCCAAGTTTGACATCACCCGCCCCGAGATCGAACGGGTTGTGGCCGCGTTTTATGCGCAAATCCGCGCGCATGGCGTTCTGGGGCCTGTATTTGCCAAACATATCACCGATTGGCCTGCGCATGAGGCGAAAATCGCGCGGTTCTGGGCCAGTGCAATCTTGCATGAGCGCAGTTATGACGGCAATCCGATGGCAGTGCATATCCAGGCAGGCAATGTGCGGCCGGGAATGTTTTCGGTCTGGCTTGATTTGTTCGATACGGTGCTGAAAGCGGGGTTGAGGCCGGATCAGGCGCGCGCGTGGTCGGAACTGGCGCACCGCATCGGGCGCTCTCTCAGGGCGGGGGTGGTTGATAGGAATACCCTGCCTGGCGGGGTGCCGAAACTGAGCTGATGCCCCGGCCCATTTGCGGCGTGCCCATCATCACATATTTAAATAACTCTCGGGCATGAAGGGCACGTCGGTATCGTCGGGCTTCGCCCCCGCTGCGGTGAGCATGGCATGAATTTGTCCGCGGTGGTGGGTCTGGTGGTTGAAAAGCTGCACCACAAGCATGTTTTTGGGCTTGGTAATATCGCGGCCAATCGCGCCGGAATACCATTTCAAATCGCCTTCAAACCAGTCCGGTGAGACCTCATTCGCCCATTGTAAAATACGCTGATCAAAAGTTTTTCGCGCGCTACGGTAGGCGGGCCAATCTTCTGCAAGAGCCAGGGATTCGGCAATTCCTCCCGACGGTGCGGTTGTGCCGGCAAACCGGCTAAGCCAAATCTGGTCACCCCAGAAGATATGTGAAAAGGTGTTCTGAATAGAGCCGAAAAATGAACCCCTGTCTTTTTGGCGCTCTGCATCGGTCAGGGTATCTGTTGCCGTGAGAAGGTTTTCGTTTTGCCAAAGATTATATTTGGCCATTAAAGTTGCATAGTCTTTGATGAACATATTCTTTCCTCGTTAAGTTTAGGTTTTTGAGATTAAGGCGCGTGGGTTTCACCCACCCTACTTATTAAACAACCCGGTCAATGCCCGCTTGACCAGCCCTGTAACCGAAGGCCGTTTTAACCGCGTAAACGGCAAGGGTCGGCAAACCTCCATTGCCGCCACACCAACGCGCGCAGTCAATGCGCCGTTGACCACGCCTTCGCCGAACCGGCGTGAGAGTTTGGATAACACGCTGCCCCCCGCGACCGAGCCAATGAGATCATCGCCAATTGCCACCGCCCCCGTGGCCACCAGATGCGCCATCACCGCACGGATCAGCCGCCAGCTTCCAAGCGTGCCGGAACGCCCGCCGTAAATCATTGCCACGCGGCGGATCATGCGGATATTGGCCGTGAGGGCCGCCACCACATCCGCCAGCGCCAATGGCACCAGCGCCGTTACCGTGGCCACCTGACGTGCGGCAGCCTCAACCTCTTGGGTGGCCGCCGCATCCAGCGGCCCCAATAGCTCAGCTTCGGCAAGGCCCAGCAGGGCCGGGGCGTCAAACTGATCCGGAGCCATCTCTGCCAAGCGTTCAAGGCTCCATTTCATATCATCGCGGCGGCGATAAAGCCGGGTGAGGCGCGCCATGACGCCACGGGCGGCGTCAATATCCTGCCCCGCCAGTGCCTCGGATGCGGCATGGTGCAGGCTGTCAATCCGCTCAAGGCGGGCGAATGCCGCTAGCTCACGCAGGATAATCACCAGCAAAACCAGACCAAAAACAGCCATCAGGCCAGTGACCAGATAGCCAAGCACCAGCGACCGCTGGATCAGGCCGGTGACAAAATCCCATGCCATGACCGACACGGCCACGCCAACAAGCGCCCCCAGCAAAGACCAGAAAAGCCGCGCCAGAAGTGATGGTTTTCGCGCCGCCAGCCGGGCAAGCACAAGCATCGCGCGGCCTTCGGGGGGCGGGGCCATAGTGCTATCGGGCACCGGCGGGGCCTGATCGGGTGTTGCAGCCGGGGTGGCACCTTCCAGATCAATCAAAACCGGGCCTTTTGTCATATCCTTACCTCATTGTTCAAAACCCTCACAGCCGGTCTCCGATCAGAAATTGCGCCGCCTGATCTAGCCGGATATGCGGCGGGCCGTCGCCCGGTTTGAGGGCAAGTTTTGCCGGGGCAAATGCCGTTGCCTGAAATTGCATATCGGGCCAGTTTTGCCCGGCATCTTGCGCCGCTGACAGCAATGTTTGCGGATCGTTCGGCAACTCACCGGCATGAAACGCTGCCTGTGCCCCGGTTTCCAGAACCGTGCCGCGCACACAATCAAGCACCCGCCCCTGATACGTCATGGTTTCCTCGACGGTGGTGCGCAGGGCGGCAATGGCCATGGCATGGGTGCCTGCCCCGGCAAAGAGCGCGCGTTCTTTTGCATCCCGTGTCAGGGCTGTGATGATCGCCGTAAGCCGGTCGTGTTGAGAATGGTGCAAATGATCGGCCTTGGTGGCGGCAAAAAGGATTTTATCCACCCGGCGGCCTTGCAAAAGACGGGTCAGAAACGCATTGCGGCCGGGGCGGAACACCGACAGAAGATCCGCCATGGCACGGCGCATATCATCAAACGCCTGCGGCCCCTGATGCAGGGCATCCAACACATCCACCAGCACGACCTGCCGGTCTATCCGGGCAAAATGATCCTTGAAAAACGGCCTTATAACCTTGGCTTTATAAGCCTCATACCGGCGCTGCATCTCACGCCAGAGGGATCTTCGGGAAGGCATATCAACAGATGGCAAAGGCGCGAATGTCAGCACCGGTGAACCCGCCAGATCACCGGGCAGTAGGAACCGACCGGGGGTGCAATCATAAAACCCGGCATCGCGGGCAGCATGCAGATAAGCGGTGAAACCTTGCGCCAAAGATTGCGCAACCGGTTCGTCAAGCCGGGCTGCCGGGTCTGTGTTTTCCACCTGTTCCAGATAATCAGCGGCTTGCGGGCGATGGGCGATGCGCTCAAGCACCTGCGCCGACCACTCAGTAAAGGATTTATCCAAAAGCCCCAGATCCAGAAGCCATTCACCGGGGTAATCCACAATATCAAGATGAAGGGTGCGCGGGCCGGTCAGACCTGAAAGCAACCCCGCAGGGCGGACCCGAAGCGACAGCCGTAATTGCGAAACGGCGCGGGTGCTTTCGGGCCAATGCGGCGTGGGGCCTGTCAACGCGCCAAGATGCGCCTCATACTCAAACCGCGGCACAGTATCATCGGGCTGTGGTTGCAGATACGCCGCCTCAATACGTCCTTCAGAGGCGGCCAGAAGCCCCGGCATTCGGCCCCGCTCAAGCAGATTGGCCACCAGCGAAGTGATGAACACCGTCTTGCCCGAGCGCGCAAGACCGGTCACGCCCAAACGGATCACCGGCTCAAACAGCGCTTTCGAGATAGCGTTTCCTGCGGTTTCAATCCCCCGCGTCAGCCCGTCAGCCAGATTAACAATCGCCAAAATATGGCCCCTTCAATGCTTCTAGCCTCATGATAGACATGCAGCCGCCCACTTGCCAGAGGGGAGCTTTGGGGGATTGTTCCCCTGCCTGCAAAAGTTTATGGGCTGGATATGCCCAGATATGCCCTCAAAGTTGAATACCACGGCGCGCCGTTTCGCGGCTGGCAGCGGCAGGTTGATCTGCCCACGGTGCAGGGCGCGATTGAGGCAGCTTTGGTAAAGCTTGAGCCCGGCGACCACAGCATTGCCGCCGCCGGGCGCACCGATACAGGCGTGCATGCTTTGGGGCAGGTGGCGCAGTGTGATCTGGCAAAAGACTGGGATGCGTTTCGCCTGTCAGAGGCGCTGAATTATCATCTCAAGCCTGATCCAGTGGCGATCATGGCCTGCGCGCAGGTGGAAGATGACTGGCACGCGCGTTTTTCCGCCCTTGAGCGGCGCTATTTCTTTCGCCTGTTGATGCGGCGCGCCCCGGCCACGCATCAGCGCGGGCTGGTCTGGCAGGTGCCGCATGAATTGGATTTGGCGGCGATGCGCGAAGGTGCACAACACCTGATAGGCAAGCATGATTTCACTACTTTCCGCTCGTCGATCTGTCAGGCGGCAAGCCCGGTGAAAACCTTGGATGCGCTGGAAATTGAAGCGGTTGAAACCTGCTGGGGGCCTGAGGCGCATTTTCATATCAGGGCGCGCTCGTTCCTGCACAATCAGGTGCGCAGTTTTATCGGCACGTTGGAGCGCGTGGGCACCGGTGCCTGGGCACCCGATGATGTGAAAACCGCCCTGCAAGCCAGGGATCGCGCCGCCTGTGGCCCGGTCTGTCCACCGCAGGGGCTTTATCTGGCTGGGGTGGGGTATCCTGAGGATCCGTTTGCTGCGAATTTGCTTTGATCTTGCCTCATGTGCAGGGTAAAGAGCGCATCCAAGCGGTCCCGTAGCTCAACTGGATAGAGCACCTGCCTTCTAAGCAGGATGTTGGGGGTTCGAGTCCTCCCGGGATCGCCAGGCATTACTTATTCTCCTTTGTTATCATGTCATAGGATGATTTTTGGCCAACATATCAGCAAAGTAAGCCACCATTTTATCACCGCTCAGTTGTGTCATCAGTTTGAACACACCGAAGATAACGGTTTTGCCATAGGTTCCGCACCCGAAAAGGCGCGGTAAAACGCCCTCCTGAGCATGTAAACATGCGCTGCCATGCAATAGTTGACAATAGTGCGATTTAATCCGGAAAACTTATCCGTCTCGAGCACTGTCAGAACGGTGGCAAAATAGCTGACAATCTCATGGGGTTTTCTTGTCAGAAATGCGGGAATGCTGTGCGTATTTATTCTTCATGCCTTTTCATAGCCTTATGACAAAGACGTGTCATTCAGATTGGCATGACCCTCCGCGTATCATGCATTTTTGGTATTATTGGCCAATAAGTCGGCCAATAAGTAGTAGCTACACCCACGATTTTTGGCTACTCATACCGATGTAGCAGCAAATGAAACTAATCATTATAGATAATTTATAGGGGCTTAATGACTTCTGAGCGGCCAGGCAAAAACTCTATAAGCTTTGTGATCCCTGTCTACAACGAGGAGGCGGTCATTCCGCAGCTCGTTGCACGGCTCGATGCGATTTTCGAACATATCGATGCAGATACCAATGTGGTTTTTGTCAATGATGGAAGCACTGATCGCACATCACAGTTGATTACCAAAAACGCGGCGAGCAGGCCCTATCATCTGATCAACCTGTCACGCAATTTTGGCCACCAGATCGCGATCACCGCCGGTGTTGCACAAGCAAGAGGAGACGCCATCATTATCATGGATGCTGATTTGCAGGATCCGCCGGAAGTGGCGCTTGATATGATCACAAAATGGCGGGAAGGTTATGATGTGGTGTCCGCCAAACGTGTGCGGCGCAAAGGGGAAGGTCTTTTCAAGCGGTTCACCGCAAGCCTTTATTACCGTATCCTGTCAAAGATGACACCGATAGATATTCCGCGTGATGTTGGCGATTTCCGTTTGATTGACCGCAAAGTTGCAGATGTTCTTAATGCCATGCCCGAGCAGGATCGTTATTTCCGGGGCATGGTAAGCTGGGTTGGTTTTCGCCAGACCCAGGTCATGTTTGAACGGCAGGAGCGGGCCGCCGGCACCACGAAATATCCCATGGCGGCAATGCTCAGGCTTGCTGCCAACGGTATACTTGGGTTTTCAGATGTGCCGTTGCGCATGGCCCTTTGGTTTGGCCTGACGGTTGCATTAGGGTCATTTGCTGCAGCAATTTTTGTCTTTGTAGGGTGGTTGCTTGGCGGTTCCATGGTTTCGGGCTGGGCTTCAACCATGCTGTTCTTATCCTTCCTGAGTGGTGTGCAGCTTTTGACCCTCGGAATCGTCGGGCTCTATGTCGGGCGCATATATAATGAAGCAAAGGGCCGGCCGCTTTATCTGATTGATCCTGATCAGGATCGCGATATGGAAGCCAGTGGCGTGAATGATGAACAGGTCGCCAAGCACCAGCATTAACGGCGGCAAGACGGCGAGAGGGCAAAAATACATGCAAGTTGCAATCCTTTGTGGCGGGTTGGGTACACGTATTCGGGAAGAAACCGAACTGAAGCCAAAGCCCATGGTCGAGATCGGGCACAAACCGATCCTGTGGCACATCATGAGAGGGTACAGTCAATTCGGCCATAATGATTTTGTCCTCTGTACCGGCTACAAGGGTGATGTGATCAAGCAGTATTTCCTGAACTACCATAACAACAGCCAGGATATTGAAATTGATCTGAAAACAGCCACGGTTTCACGCCTGGAGACAACCGAAGAACTCTTGCCCTGGAAAATCCGTATTCAGGATACGGGCGTCCGGACCCTGACAGGATCACGCCTGAAACGGGCGATCCGCCATATTGATGACGATATATTTCTGGCTACCTATGGCGATGGTGTCGGCAATGTCGATATCAATGCGGTAATCGCGCATCACCATGATGCCGGCAAGCTTGCCACCGTGGTTGCTGTGCGCCCGTCCTCGCGTTTTGGCGAGCTTGCCCTTGATGGGGATGTGGTTTCCTCGTTTACGGAAAAACCCCAGACAGGAGCCGGCTGGATCAACGGCGGTTTTTTTGTTTTCAGCAAGAGCATATTCGAATCCCTGTCAGATGCCCAAGACATCCCCCTTGAGGAAGGTGTCCTGCAACAGCTTTCCGAAGCCGGAGAGCTGAGCGTCTATCGCCATACCGGCTTCTGGCAATGCATGGATACACAGCGAGAAATGAACCTGCTGGAAGGCTATTGGCAATCCGGCAACGCGCCATGGAAACTCTGGTAATGGCAGATAACTGGTGGCAAAATCGGCGCGTATTCGTCACTGGGCACACGGGTTTCATGGGGGGCTGGCTGTGCAGCTATCTGTTGACCAAAGGTGCGATCGTATCAGGCTATGCAACAACCCCACCGACCAAACCCTCCTTTTTTGAAGCGGTTTCTCTGGGCAAAAGGCTGTTTGCGTCAACCATTGGGGATGTCCGAAATCTTCCTGCCTTATCTGCGGCTATGTCCGATGCACGGCCTGAAGTGATTTTTCATCTGGCGGCGCAGCCATTGGTTTTAACTGCCTATGCTGATCCAATCGAGACTTTTGAAACCAATGTGATGGGCACCGTCAATGTCATGCAGGCAGCCCGGAAACTGGAAGGCCTGATGGCGATGTTGCTGGTCACCACCGACAAGGTTTACCAAAACAACAACTGGCATTGGCCATACCGCGAAAATGATCCATTGGGTGGGCAAGAGCCCTACAGCGCAAGCAAAGCTGCAAGCGAGCACGTAATTACCGCCTATGCCAACAGCTATTTTCCTGACCTTGGGATCGCAGCCCTGCGTGTGGGCAATATCATCGGTGGAGGTGACTGGGCTGCCAACCGCTTGTTGCCGGATGCCATCCGCAGTTTTGCAGCAGGCGCGCCGCTAATCTTGCGCAACCCACAATCCACCCGGCCATGGCAGCATGTTCTTGATCCATTGCCCGGATATCTGACTCTGGCAAAGCGCCTTGCAGAAGAGGGAACAACCTGTCCGGGGGGGTGGAATTTTGGACCGGCAGCAGAAGATTGCCAGCCTGTTGAAAATGTCGCCCGCCAGTTGGTACAGGCCTGGGGAGAGGAGGCCGAAGTGCGGGTTGAACGGAAATCAGGGATATTTGAAGAGAAGTTGCTTTCACTCGAAAGTGCAAAATCCCGCGCCGAGCTTGGCTGGGCCCCTAAATGGCATCTCAGTGATGCGATCTTCGCTTCGGTGGAATGGTATAAATCACATGCGGAAAATGCGGATATGTGGGCCGTGACACAAGCACAAATTGCCCGATTTGAAAAAAAGAGCGCTCAACATGGCCAGTAAATGTCGGTTCTGCAGGATGCCGCTGAAACATGTGGTTGTTGATCTTGGGCTAAGCCCGGTTTCAAATCATTTCCGTGATCCCGAAGGTATTGACCATGAGGGACAAACATTTTTTCCGCTCAAGGCGATGGTCTGCCACGGGTGCTGGCTTGTCCAGTTAACCGAGGTCAGGACACCGCCGCATTTTGATGAAGATTACGCCTATTTTTCCTCATTCTCGGCCTCGTGGCTGGCCCATGCGGAACGCTATGCACTGCAGATGCAGGACAGGCTTGATCTCGGGCCGGATGCCTTCGTGCTCGAAATTGCCAGCAACGATGGCTATTTGCTGCAATATTTCAGGAATATGGGGATCAGGGTCCTGGGGGTAGAGCCCTCTGCCAATGTGGCCGGTTATGCGAAGGAACATTTCGGTGTTGAGAGTATTGTCGATTTTTTCGGCAAGGCCCTGGGCAGGAAATTGCAGCAAAAAGGCATCTCGGCTGATTTGATTGTCTGCAACAATGTTCTGGCGCATGTCCCCGATATAAACGATTTTGTTGCAGGTATCGGGCTGGTTCTTGCGCCTGATGGCACCGTCACATTCGAATTTCCACATGTGTTACGCATGCTGGATTTGGGGCAGTTTGATACGGTTTATCACGAACATTTTTCATATCTATCCCTGCTATCGGTTGAAAAGGTTCTGGGGGCGCATGGGTTAACTGTCTATGGGGTAGAGGAGCTGTCAACACATGGTGGATCATTGCGGGTCTTTGCCAGGCACAAGGATAGTGATGTAAATGATCCCGCTCTGGCTGCGAGCCATGCAAAGGTGCGGCGTGACGAAGCCAATTTTGGGCTGGATAGCCTGACAGGATATCTGGAATTTTCGCAGCGGCCTGCAACATGCAAAACAGATCTTCTGAGCTTCCTGATTGAGGCCCGGCGGCAAGGGAAAACAATTTGCGGCTATGGCGCGCCGGCAAAGGGCAATACCATGTTAAACTACTGTGGCATCGGGCCTGAACTGTTACCCTATACAACGGATCTTAACCCGCAAAAACAAGGCAAGCTTCTGCCCGGTGTCAATATCCCCGTACATGATCCCGGCGTGATCAGGCAAAGATGCCCGGATTATGTATTGATCCTGCCCTGGAATCTGCGCGATGAAATCGTGCTGCAAATGGCGGATATTCGAAATTGGGGGGGGCAATTTGTCGTTGCCGTCCCAGAGCTTGAGATATTTTGATGGAATTTGTCGAAACCGCCATTCCTGATGTCATGAGGCTCAAGGTGGCACCGCACCGGGATGCGCGCGGGCATTTTGCCCGTACCTTCTGCAGTCAGGCATTCGCACAGGCAGGATTGGAAATACCAACGGCCCAAATGGCATTGTCTCACAATAACAGGCAAGGCACGCTGAGGGGATTGCATTTCATACCGGCCGCAGAAGGCGAAGCCAAACTTGTGCGCTGCATCCGTGGCTCGGTTTTTGATGTTGCCGTCGATCTGCGCCCGGGATCTCCGACCTTTCGGCATTGGATTGGCCTTGAGTTGAGTGCAGAAAACATGGATGCGCTTTTTATCCCGCGCGGTGTCGCGCATGGCTTTGTGACCCTGTCGGATGATACCGATATTCTCTATCAGTTCAGTGAACCGCATCGCCCCGGCCTTGAAAGGGGTGTGGCTTGGGATGATCCGGATATCTCAGTGATCTGGCCAATTTCACCCACCGTTATGTCAGACCGGGACAAAGCGCTGCCACCTTTGTCACAGATTGCATCACTGACATGAGCAAACCCCGGATCTTGATCACTGGTGCGCGTGGGTTTGTGGGCTCCCGGATTTTGGCGTGCTTAGATGAGAGATATGATGTGCATGCGGTTACCCGCACGCAAGCAGATGCCAGCGGTGCTACCTGGCATCAGGCTGACCTTCTTGATCCCGCTACCTGTGCGGCAATTATCCGCGATGTCCGGCCCAGCCATTTGATCCATAGCGCCTGGGAAACAGCCCATGGCACATTTTGGGAAGCAGACAGTAATCTGGCCTGGCTGGATGCAGGCAAGGCCCTTTATTCGGAATTCTGTTCCCAGGGCGGTCAGCGGATTGTCGGTTGTGGTACATGTGCTGAATACGCGGGTTCATCCGCCCCGCTCCGGGAGGAAGACGATGATCCTGTGCCCCCGTCGCTTTATGGGCGGGCGAAACGTGATCTTTTACAGGCCCTGCGCGAAATGCCTGTGTCCTTTGCATGGGCACGCATCTTTTACCCTTACGGCCCCGGCGAAGATGCCGCCCGGTTTGTGCCGTCCATTTGCCGGTCCCTGCTGCATGGACAGTTGGCAAAATGTTCATCCGGGGTGCAACTGAGGAACTTCATGGATGTACGGGACCTGGGCGCTGCCATTGCTAAGCTTGCAGATCATCGGCTGGAAGGCCCGATCAACATTGGGCACACTGCGTCTCACAGGTTGGGCGATGTGGCGATGATGCTTGGACAGATTGCAGGGCGTACTGATCTGATCCGCTTGGGCGCGTTACCAGACCGCGCCGGGGAACCGGCCGTACTGATCCCAGATCTGCGCCGACAAACCAATGAATTGAGATTTGCTCCGAAAATTGCCATAAACGACGGGATGAATGATGCTTACCGTTGGTGGACAAAACAAATGGCTATTGACGATTTGGCAAACACGTCTCAGCCGCGAAACGAATAGAACAAAGGGCCAGGCATGGTAGACAACATTTTCGAAAAAGAGCGTAATGCCAACATCATTGCCATGGGCCATGACACCGAATTCAACGCTAAAACAAATGATTGGCTCGGCCATGCGCAGGAACGCAAATACTCATATCAATTTGACTGGATGGGCCTTCCAATTATCCAGTACCCACAAGACATCGTGGCGATGCAGGAGCTGGTCTGGAGCATCAAGCCTGACCTGATTATCGAAACCGGTATCGCGCGGGGCGGCTCTGCGATTTTCTATGCTTCCCTGATTGAGCTGAACGCGATGTGCGGCGGGCCGGAAAATGCCGAGGTTGTGGCGATTGATATTGATATACGCGACCACAACCGCCAGGCGATTGAGGCGCATCCCATGGCAAAGCGGCTGCATATGATCGAAGGTTCCAGTATCGACAGCGCCGTTGTCGCACAAGTCAAAGCGCGGGCAGCGGGGCGTAAATCGGTCATGGTTTGCCTTGATTCCAATCACACCCATACCCATGTGCTGGACGAGTTGCGCGCCTATGCCCCATTGGTTACCAAAGACAGCTATGCAGTTGTTTTTGACACGCTCATTGAGGATTTGCCCGAGGTGGCAATCGGCGAACGCCCCTGGGGGCCCGGTGACAATCCGTTGACAGCAATCCACGCTTACATGCAGGAAGTTGACAGGTTCGAGATTGATACCGCCCGACATACGAAACTTCAGATTACAGTCGCTAAAAATGGCTTTCTGAAGTGTATCCGTTAAGGTCATGGCCCAGTTTTCCGTACTGATTCCGGTTTACAATGGTGCAAACTTCCTGGCTGAAGCGCTGCAATCCATAGCGGATCAAACGCTGGACGATGTTCAAATCGTGGTCAGTGATAACGCATCAACTGACGGAACAGCACAGATATTGGAAAATTGGCAGTCCCGGCTTAACCTGCGGATCATCACGCAGCAAGAAACGCTGCCTATGCAGGCGCATTTCAATGCCGTTCTGGACCTGGTCGAAACCGAGTTTTATATGCTGCTATGCCATGACGACTACCTGGCTGACCCCGATGCATTACGGCTCGCACGAGACGCATTAATCAGGGCGCCTGATATTGCGGCGGTTTACTGTGATCTGCTTTATGTCACGCCACAGCGCCGCCAACTGGCACAGCGGAGTTTTCGAAGGGGGCATCTGTTTTCTGCCGATCAGGCAGGGGCGCGCTCACTCAGTACTGCGCGCAATCAATTCGGAATTCCCATAGGTATTAGACGAGCCAGTTTGGGTGATCTGCGATACGACCCCAGATTTCACTATGCCATGGATGTCGATATATCCTGGGCACTGTCGCGCCATCAGGACGTGTTACACATACCCAAGCCACTTATTGCAAACCGCTATGGGGATATGAATATGACCTGGGCGTTGCTGTCAAAGGCGCGGGATGAATACGTGGGGCTTGCCCAAAAATACGGCATTACGATGGGGCCGGTTGACCATTTGCGGCTGCGCGTTGTCAATTTTCTTGTCGGGCAACAAAAACGGCTGTTCGGTCTGTATCAAGTGCTGGTCTCATGGCGCGGATGACACCTCCTAAAATTGCAATCCTGTTGCAAAACCAGGTCGTTCGGTTTGGCGTTGTCGGCGGCATGAATACCGCCTTCAGCTACGCGGTCTACGCATTGGGGATATATGTTGGTCTGGCATATTACATAGCCAGTTTTGCCGCCTTGGTTTTCGGCATCATTGTGAGTTTTTTCACCCAAGGCAAAATCGTCTTTGGGGCACAGCTCAAGGGGCGTTTTCCAGCGTTTGTCGTCATGTGGGGCCTGCTTTATCTTATGAACATCGGCGCTATCAGGCTGATGGTAGAATTTGGCATGAACTATTATACCGCCGGGCTGATAGCGGCTTTTCCAGTGGTCGCCGCCTCATTTATCCTGCAGAAATTCATCATATTCAAAGGATAGAAGGTATGCGAATAAGCCAAACAGAGCGGTCCAGGCTGCGAATGGCGTTGATTGTCATGCTTGCTGCTGTGGCGCTCATGCAGTTGGTTTTGGTCTTTGTGCATGAGGCAAATTGGGATGAATACCTTAACCTATCCATGATTTATGACTATCAGCGCGGGGAACTGCGCGAAGTATTGCAAACCGGCTTTGTCCATTTATTAAGCTGGGTACAACTGGTCTCTGACAATGAAGCAAACCAGATCATCGCGGCGCGTTTACTGTTTTTCGGTGTGGGGATTGTCACATCCGTGGCCATTTGGAAGATCGCACGCACGCTTGTCTCGACCGAGGCCGCCTATTTCACCGTCCTGTCCTATTGGGCCTTTAGCTATACTCTCGTACATGGTGTTACTCTAAGAACAGACCCTTTGGCGGCAAGTGCCATGATGTGCGCCTTGTGGATGGTGGTATCCCGGCCGCCAACGGTGCGTGTGGTGCTTTTGGCTGGTGTATTGGCTGGTTTAGCCGGGTTTTTCACGATCAAGGCGATTTTTTATGTTCCGGCACTCATTATCGTTTTTCTGATACGTGTTGTCGGCATCGGGTCTGTGCCGCGCGGCATTTGGCTGATTGGTCTGGCTGGCATTGCAGCCTTGACATGTTTCATCGGGCTGACCGCCCTGCACGCAATGACGCTTCCGGATTTCGCATCACCCCTGGCATTTCTGGGGCGAACAACTGACAGCACTTTGGGTGCGCAGGATTTCTCCATTCTGATGGGATACCTACCAAGGGCATTCGTGCAAAATGTCATACTTGCTTTAGTGATCATTGTCGGATTGGGTGGGCTGCTTATGCGCCTGCATCATGGCAAAGACAGGGCGGCAGCGCTGATTGGGCTTGCCTTGCTCACCCCGCTCCTGTCTGTGTTGGTGTACCGCGACACCTATCCTTATTATTATCCATTCATTCTGGCACCGGTGATGATTTTGGCGGGATTTGCCTGGGATGATATATCCCGTCGATACGGTTGCAAAACTGTAATGGTAATCGCAACTGCCGTCAGTCTCAGTGCTGCGATTGTAACTTTTAAAAATGCACAAATATCGATCACAACACAGCGCCTAACCCTGAGTGTGATCCACCGCCTTTTTCCAGGCAGGCCAACCTATATCGATGGGCGCAACATGGTTTCGTCCCTCCCAAAACGCGGTCTGTTCATGAGTGCGTGGGGAATGACGGATTACAGACGCATTGGGCGGCCGGTCATGGCTGAGATTATTCAAACCGATCAGCCGCAGTTTGTCTTGGTCAACACGTGGCTACTTCAAATGGATAAAATATCCCCAACTCAGTCCGAGGCCCTGCCTTTGGGCCTGCTGGCCGCTGATATGGCCACCCTGAAGGACAATTATGTGCATTTTTGGGGCCCAATCTACGTTCCGGGAAAGACGATAAGCCCTGACAATGAAACCATGCGCATTCTGCTCTCTGGTACTTATCGGCTTATATCCGAAACGCCAGTGTCAATTGATGGGAAAACGCTTGAACCTAATACTGAGATATATTTGGAAACAAGGGATTATCTGGTGTCAGCATTAGGTATTTCCCGGCTTGTTCTAAGCGTGGTGCAACCACGCGATCCCCCCCCTAAAGTTAAATTGTTCCGAGGCTTTTGATCGGTTTGCCTTGTTTGATCGTGACCCGGCCCCTGTTCGAATAAGCGGTTGATAAACTGCCTGGCCGGTATCGTATCAAGGCCATTTGCATCATAAGTGATACCCAAGTCCGAATGACAAAGCTTCAGCCTGCTTCATCACGGACTGGCATATTTCATCAATCCGGTCGAGCGTCATGCGCGCGGTGGGGCCGGAGACGGATATTCCCGCGATAACCTCGCCATAACTGTTGAGGATGGGTGCTGCGACACAGCGCATGCCCATGTTTTTCTCCTCGTTATCAAAGGCATAGCCCTGTGCGCGGATGCGGGCCAGCTCGGCTTGCAGATCATCCTTGCGGTGGATGGTGTTTTCCGTGAAGGCTTCAAACTGGCCGGTTTTAAGATAGCTCTCAATGGCTTTTCTATCAGAAAAGGCCAGCAATACCTTGCCAATTCCCGAGGCGTGCATCGGCGATTGGGCACCGGGCGGGAAAAACGCCCGGATATTTTCCGGGGTTTCGACCTGCGACAGGAACAGAACCTGCCGGTTGCTTTCCACACCCAGATTGGCGGTTTCCCCGGTTTCATGCATCAAGGCGCGCATCATTGGGCGGGCGCGCTCAACAATGCCGCTGCGCTGCAAGAACCCCGAACCGATGCGAAAGCTTTCCGGCCCGATATGCCATTCCTGACTGATCGGATCCATCTCAACCAGATGCCGCGCCGCGCAGGTGGCCAGAATGCGGTAGATGGTGGCCGGTGATTGCCCGGATTTCTCAGTTATTTCCGATAAGGTCAGCCCATTGCCTTGCGCGATATACTCTAAAATATCAATCGCGCGATCAAGCGACTGGATTTTGGTCTCGCCAGGTTTGAGCGATGTGCTTTTGGGCCTGCCACGCTTGCGTTTTGCCTTTTCCATCAGATTTAACCTCACTTATATTTTTCGTCTCTTGCCACATGAAAAAATGGAACATGTTGATTTTTAACGTATAAACATATTTATGCAATAAATGAAATAATATTTCAAAAAAATATACTTTTGTTCAGATGCGCGCTACATTTGATCCTGTCGATTCTCAAAAAGGCAAGATCATGAGCTTTCAAAATCCCGTTTTCATTCCCGGCCCGACAAATATGCCCGAGGTGTTGCGCCGCGCGGTTGACATGCCGACGCTGGATCACCGGTCGGCGGCGTTTGCCGACATCCTGCACCCGGCGCTCAAAGGTGTGAAGCAGGTGGTGAAAACCAAAACGGGCGAGGTGTTCATCTTTCCCTCCACCGGCTCGGGCGGCTGGGAAACCGCAATCTCCAACACTCTCAGCGCGGGCGATAAGGTTCTGGCGGCGCGCAACGGCATGTTCAGCAAGAAATGGATTGATATGTGTCAGCGTCACGGGCTGGAAGTTGAGGTGGTGCCTGTCCCATGGGGCGAAGGCATCCCGGCGGATCGGTTTGCTGAAATCCTTGCCGCCGATACCGGCCACCGGATCAAGGCGGTGCTGGCCACCCATAATGAAACCGCCACCGGTGTTGTCTCGGATATTGCCGCTGTGCGGGTGGCGATGGATGCGTCGGATCATCCGGCGCTTTTGCTGGTGGATGGGGTCAGCTCGATCGGGTCGATGGATTTTCGCATGGACGAATGGCGCGTTGATGTGGCCGTGACCGGCTCGCAAAAGGGGTTCATGCTGCCCGCCGGACTGGCGATTTGCGCCTTCAGCCCCAAGGCGATGGCGGCGATCAAAACCGCCACCCTGCCGCGCTGGTTTTTTGATGTGCGCGATATGCAGGTGGGCTATGCCGCCAATGGCTATCCCTATACACCGCCGGTGGGCCTGCTCAACGGCTTGAAGATGGCCTGTGACATGCTGCTGGCGGAAGGGCTTGAGAATGTATTCGCCCGCCACGCGCGGATTGCCATAGGCGTGCGCAAAGCCGTGGTGGCTTGGGGGCTTGATCTTTGTGCGGTGTCGCCTGATTTATATTCAAACTCGGTCAGTGCAATCAAAACGCCCGAGGGGTTTGACGCCAATAAAATTGTGACCCATGCATCCACCAAATACGGCGTTTCATATGGCGCGGGGCTGGGTGAGGTTGCGGGCAAGGTATTCCGCATCGGTCATCTGGGCAGTCTTACCGATGTCATGGCCTTATCGGGCATTGCCACGGTTGAGATGTGCATGAAAGATCTGGGGCTGGACATCAGCCTGGGCTCGGGCGTGGCCGCAGCGCAAGAACATTACCGGACCGCATGAGAGGAGTTGCAATGTATATCCCTGATCTGAATGACATGCAGGCCGCCCGCGCGCGGATTGCCCCCTATATTCACCGCACGCCGGTGCTGACCTCAACCTATCTCAATGATCTGACCGGGGCCGAGCTGTTTTTCAAATGTGAAAACTTTCAAAAGGCCGGGGCGTTCAAGGTGCGGGGAGCCTCTAACGCGGTGTTTGGCCTGCCCGACGATAAGCTGGCCAAGGGCGTGGCCACCCACAGCTCGGGCAATCATGCGCTGAGCCTGTCTTATGCCGCCGGGCGGCGGGGAATCCCGTGCCATGTGGTGATGCCGCGCACTGCGCCACAGGCCAAAAAGGATGCGGTCAAGGGCTATGGCGGGATCATCACCGAATGTGAGCCGTCAACCAGCAGCCGCGAAGAGGTGTTTGCCAAGGTGGCCGCCGAGACCGGCGCCGATTTCGTGCATCCCTATAATGATCCGCGGGTGATTGCCGGGCAAGGCACCTGTTCGGCGGAACTGATCGAACAGGTTGAGGGGTTGCAGGCGGTTATTGCCCCTATCGGCGGTGGCGGGATGATTTCGGGCACGTGCCTCACGCTGTCAAATCTCGCACCTGCTGTTAAGATTTACGCCGCCGAACCCGAGCAGGCCGATGACGCCGCTCGCAGTTTTCGCGCCGGGCACATCATCGCCGATGACGCGCCGGTGACGGTGGCGGATGGTTTGAAAGTGCCGCTGAAAGAGCTGACATGGCATTTTGTATCCACCCATGTGAGTGACATCCTGACAGCCTCGGAGCAGGAGATTATCGACGCGATGAAGCTGATCTGGAAGCGGATGAAGATCGTGATGGAGCCAAGCAGCGCCGTGCCGCTGGCAACGATACTGAAAAACAAAAACACCTTCGCGGGCAAGCGCGTAGGCGTGATAATCACCGGCGGCAATGTCGATCTTGACGCGCTGCCCTGGATGAATGGAGATGGAAAATGAAAGATTTGAACCAATATGATGTGGGCTTCGACATCCCCGCCAAGCCGGGCATGGATGAGGCCGATATTCAGACGCCCTGCCTGGTGCTGGATCTCGACGCACTGGACCGAAATGTGAAAAAGATGGGTGATCTGTGCAAAAAGATGGGCGTGCGCCACCGCGCCCATGGCAAGATGCACAAATCCGTTGACGTGGCCAAATTGCAGGAGCGTCTGGGCGCGTCTGTTGGCGTGTGCTGTCAGAAAGTGTCCGAGGCCGAGGTGTTCGTGCGCGGCGGGATCAAGGATGTGATGGTATCCAATCAGGTGCGCGATCCGGCCAAGATTGACCGTCTGGCGAAAATGCCCAAACTGGGCGCGCGCATTCTGGTTTGTGTCGATGACCCCGATAATGTGGCCGATCTGCAAGCGGCGGCTGCAAGGCATGGCACGACGCTGGAATGTCTGGTTGAGATCGACTGCGGCGCGGGGCGTTGCGGGGTGACCACCTCTCAGGATGTGGTCAATATTGCCAAGCTTATTGATGCCGCCGACAACCTCAAATTCGCCGGCATTCAGGCCTATCAGGGCGCGATGCAGCATATGGATCTGTATAAAGACCGCGAGGCCAAGATTGATATTGCGGTGGCGATGGTGGCCGATGCGGTCACGGCGTTGAAATCGCAGGGGCTTGACTGTGACATCGTTGGTGGTGGCGGCACCGGATCGTATTATTTTGAAGGTAATTCAGGGGTTTATAATGAACTGCAATGCGGCTCCTATGCCTTCATGGATGCCGATTATGGCCGTATTCTGGATAAGGATGGCAAGCGGATTGATCAGGGTGAATGGGAAAATTCATTATTCATTCTGACCTCGGTGATGAGCCATTCCAAGGCTGACAAGGCCATCGTTGACGCCGGTTTGAAAGCGCAATCGGTGGATAGTGGCCTGCCGGTGGTTTATGGCCGCGATGATGTTACATATATCAAATGTTCTGATGAGCACGGCGTGGTCGAAGACCCGAACGGTGTGCTCAAGGTCAATGATAAATTGCGGCTTGTTCCGGGCCATTGCGACCCGACCTGCAACGTGCATGACTGGTATGTGGGCGTGCGTAATGGCAAGGTTGAAAGCGTCTGGCCGGTGTCGGCGCGCGGAAAGGCCTATTGATCATGATCATTGTTCCTGAAAGTGTAATCGCGGGTCTGATGGACCGCGCCACAGCCTTTAATGCGGTTGAGGCGGTGTTTGCCGCCATGGCCAGCGGTGACGCCTATAATTTCCCGGTGATCCGTGAGGCCATTGGCCATGCCGACGCGCTTTACGGCTTCAAGTCGGGGTTTGATCGTAAATCCCTGGCGCTGGGCCTGAAATCCGGCGGCTATTGGCCGGGGAATGAGGAAAAGGGTCTGACCAATCACCAAAGCACGGTGATCCTGTTTGATGCCGATACCGGCAGGGTCAAGGCGCTGGTGGGGGGCAATTTGCTCACGGCTCTGCGCACGGCGGCGGCCTCATCGGTGTCGATCAAACATCTGGCCCCCAAGGATGCCAAAGTGCTGGGCATGATCGGCGCGGGCCACCAATCCACCTTCCAGATGCGCGCGGCGGTCGAGCAGCGCGATTTTGAAAAGGTGATCGGCTGGAATTATCATCCTGAGATGCTCTCAAGGCTGGCCGATCTGGCGGCGGAACTGGGCCTGCCTTTTGAAGCGGTTGAGCTGGATCAGCTTGGGGCTGAGGCGGATGTGATCATCTCGATCACCTCGGCCTTTGCGCCCAGTCTGATGGATGCGCATGTCACCGGCCCCACCCATATTGCCTGCATGGGCACCGACACCAAAGGCAAGCAGGAGGTCGAGGCGGCGCTTGTGGCGCGCGCCAGCGTGTTCACCGATGAGGTGGCGCAGGCGATCAGCATCGGCGAATGTCAGCACGCCATTGCCGATGGATCATTGCAAGAGGCCGACATCACCGAGCTGGGCGCGGTGATCAACGGCACCCATCCGGGGCGGACATCCGGCGATGAGATCACCCTGTTTGACGGCACCGGCGTGGGCCTTCAGGATCTGGCCGTGGCCTCGGCCGTGGTTGATCTGGCGGTGGAAAAAGGCGTGGCAACCGAGATGGATTTCTAAGGGCCGCATCTTCATATTCAGCACAACACTGGCGCGTGTTCGGAAAAACAATGGCCGCGCCTGACCCTGGGGTGGGCGCAACAACGGAATTTTATGGCAGTGCAGCCCAATCAAAATTAACGATAGTGCGATTTGAAATCACAGCAGACGCGCCCTCCCATGGGCAGGGGCAGGCGCGGCCCGGCGTTACCGCCGGGCGGGACAGTATTATAGAGGAAATACAGCTCTTAGGGCCTGAGGTTGCTGGCCGAATCCCTGAGCGCCTCATATTGCCCCGCCGGGCGGAACCGCCACAGATAGCCGGGGATCACAGCCCCGGCTGAAACCGGCGTGATCCCCAGATCATCAAAACCGCGCGCGCCTTCGGATACCACATTATCCGCCTTCAGCATTGTCACCTGATCGCGGGTGAGCAGTTTCGGGACCATGCCCAAAGACAGGGTATTGGCCAGCTCAATCATACGCCCCATCAGGCCGGCAATCCCGAAGGGAATGTTCACAATCAGACGGCGGCGGTGGATCACATTCAGCATCTGCTGCACCCACGCGCGCAGGCTATGGATTTCCGGCCCGCCCAGCTCATAAATCCCCGACTTGGCCGTGCCTTCCACACCCATCGCCGCCACCTTGGCCACATCATCCACCCAGACCGGCTGGAATTTTGCTTCGGCGCCCACAAGCGGCAGCACAGGCCCGAATCGCGCCATCCCGGCAAAGCGGTTGAAAAACTGGTCATCGGCCCCAAAAATCACCGAAGGCCGCAGGATAACGGCCCGTGGGAATGCCGCCAGAATCGCCGCCTCTCCCAACGCCTTGGTGCGGGCATAGTCACTGTCAGAATCGACATCCGCGCCAATCGCCGAGATATGCACCATCCGTTTGATGCCATCAACGGCTGCAATGCGGGCAATGCGCTCGGCCCCTTCATGCTGCACCGCGTTGAAATTGTTGCGCCCCTTGCGGTCAAACGTGCCCACGCAATTCACCACCACATCGGCGCTTTGCAGCACCGCGCGCACGCTTGCATCATCGCGGATATTGCATTGCACGATCTCAACCTGCCCCACCGCGCCGCAGGTTTTTATCTGCATCGCTTCATTGGGCCGACGCACCGCCACCCGTACCCGCCAACCGGCCCGCGCCAGATGCTGCACGATATTGCGCCCCAAAAATCCTGATCCGCCGTAGATTGTGACAAGCTTTGACATGATATGGCCTCCGGGCTTGAGCTGTTTATGCGTAGTTCCTACCTTTTGCGACGTGCCTGGACAAGGCATATTGGCAATATTGGTAAGTTGATAAATCCTCGTTGACACCGGCCCGGGCCGGGGATATTGGGCTGTTTCACGACACTTGGCCCAGGTGGCGGAATGGTAGACGCGCTAGCTTCAGGTGCTAGTGTCCGTATGGACGTGGAGGTTCGAGTCCTCTCCTGGGCACCACCATAAATTCCCTCAGCTCATATCTGCAATGGCCGTGATTGGCAGGATTGTTTTGCTGTTCGGCAGTCCGTTTTGTTATGACCTTCAGGTTCAAGGCAAACATGACACGGGGCAGCAGGGTTTGAGTTGGCTTTAAAAAGTAGCAGTTGATACAGCATCATCGTCAGGCCCCTTAACTAAGATGTATAGCCCCGGAACTGATGTGGCTGATTGTGCCCTGTTAAAACAGGAATCATCTTGAATTCAGAATGCTCCCTGGCAAATAAAAACCGGTTGGATAACGCCGCTTTATTTGCACGAAAAAGAAAATCGGTGCGTATTCTTTATCTAAGTCTTTGATTTAAGTGGTGAGCCGGTCGGGATCCGAACCCGAGACCTACTGATTAAAAGTCAGTTGCTCTACCAACTGAGCTACCGGCCCACTAAGCGGCCTATCTAGAAAGCTGCGGGCACAGGGTCAACCCCCAAAAACATGGGATTTCACTGCAACGCTGGATTCATCAAACTTGTGGGGGTATATGCGCCCTTGATGACGCATGAGAATGATATGAATCTGCCCTTTATGAAGATGCACGGGCTGGGAAACGATTTTGTCGTGATGGATCAGCGTGTGCAGACCCATGAGATCACCCCGGCCATGGCCATCGCCATTGCCAACCGTCAAACCGGCATCGGATTTGATCAACTGGCGGTGATCACTGCGGGCGCGCAGGATGCCCATCTTACATTCTGGAATGCCGATGGCACCACCTCGGCGGCCTGTGGCAATGCCACCCGCTGTATCGCGCGGTTCCTGATGGACGAGGCCGGTGTTCAGGCCCTGCATCTTACCACGGAACGCGGCGATATTCATGCCAAAGACGCGGGGCACGGCCTGACATCGGTGAATATGGGCGCGCCACAGCTTGACTGGGCCGATATCCCCCTGTCCACCAGGATGGATACGCTTGAACTGCCGATAGAAGGCGGCCCCACGGCCACCGGCATGGGCAATCCGCATTGTACCTTCTTTGTGACCGACGCCCTGGCAATCCGATTAGAGGATTTCGGCCCCTGCTATGAGAACCACCCGCTGTTTCCCAAGCGGACCAATGTGCAGGTGGCCTCGGTAATCGGCCCTGATCACATCCGTATGCGGGTGTGGGAGCGCGGAGTTGGGGTCACGCTTGCATCCGGATCCTCGTCATGCGCCGTGGCGGTGGCGGCAGCGCGGCGCGGTCTTACCGGGCGCAAGGTGCGGGTTGATCTTGATGGCGGCAGATTGGAAATTGACTGGCGCGACGATGGCGTCTGGATGACAGGGCCAACAATGCATGTCTGCAACGGCATTCTCACGCCTGAATTTCTGGGCCGGATCTGATGAAACACGCGCCGGTTTTCACCACATTGGGCTGCCGTCTCAACACCTATGAGACCGAGGCGATGAAAGAATTATCCGCCGCCGCCGGGCTGGAGAATGCCGTGGTGGTCAACACCTGCGCGGTGACATCCCAAGCCGTGCGCAAGGCACGACAGGAGATCCGCAAACTCCGCCGCGCCCATCCCAATGCGCGCCTGGTCGTGACCGGATGCGCCGCCCAGACCGAGCCTGAAACCTTTACGGCGATGCCCGAGGTGGATGCGGTGATCGGCAATTCTGAGAAGATGCAGCCCAAAACATGGGCCGGGCTGGCCGCGAATTTCATCGGCAAAACCGAGGCGCTTCAGGTGGATGACATCATGAGCGTCACCCAGACCGCAGGCCATCTGATTGACGGCTTCGGCAGCCGCAGCCGCGCCTATGTGCAGGTGCAAAACGGCTGTGATCACCGCTGTACCTTCTGCATCATCCCTTACGGTCGTGGCAATTCGCGCTCGGTGCCTGCGGGGGTGGTGGTGGATCAGATCAGGCGGCTGGTGGACAAGGGCTATCATGAGGTGGTGCTGACGGGGGTTGATCTGACAAGCTGGGGCGCGGATCTGCCATCCGCGCCACGGCTTGGCGATCTGGTGATGCGCATCCTGCGGCTGGTGCCGGATCTGGCGCGGCTCAGGATCAGCTCGATTGATTCCATCGAAGTGGACGACAACCTGATGCGGGCCATCGCGACCGAGCCACGCCTTATGCCGCATCTGCATCTCAGCCTGCAACATGGCGATGACCTGATCCTCAAGCGGATGAAACGCAGGCACCTGCGCGAGGATGCCATCCGCTTTGCCCAAGAGGCCAGAAAACTGCGCCCGGACATGACATTCGGGGCTGATATCATCGCCGGCTTTCCCACCGAGACCGAGACACATTTTGAAAATTCGCTCAGTCTGGTGGCGGAATGCGATCTGACCTGGCTGCACGTCTTCCCCTATTCCCCGCGCCCCGGCACACCAGCCGCGCGGATGCCGCAGGTAAAAGGCGAAGACATCAAAACCCGCGCCGCCCGCCTGCGCGCGGCGGGGGCGGCACAGGTTGAACGCCACCTGAAGGCGCAGATTGGCCATGAGCACAGCATTTTGATGGAAAGCCCCATCATGGGCCGGACCAGGCAGTTTACCGAAGTCAGCTTTGCCCGTGATCAGCCTGAGGGGCAGATCATCACGGCCAGAATTCTGGATCAAAATGGCACACAGCTTGTCGCCTGAGCCGGTTTTCTGGTCTTTTCGCCGCTGCCCCTATGCCATGCGCGCAAGGCTGGCGTTCATGAGCTCCGGTACAAAAGTTGAACTGCGCGAGGTCGTGCTGCGTGATAAGCCGGATGCGTTTCTGGCCGCCTCGCCCTCGGCCACGGTGCCGTGTTTGCAGGTGGGCGCGCAGTGCATTGATGAAAGCTTTGACATCATGCTCTGGGCGCTCGGCCAAAACGATCCCGAGGGCTGGCTGGATATGCCCGAAGGGGGGCAGGCGTTGATTGAAGAATGTGATGGTGATTTCAAAACCGCGCTCGACCGGTATAAATATGGGTCCCGCCATGGGGATGTTGATATTGTCATTGAGCGCCGGAAGGCGGGTGTTTTCCTGCACCGGCTTGAGGCTTTGCTGGCAGATCACGGCTGGCTTTATGGCCCTGAGCCGCGCCTTGCCGATATGGCGATTCTGCCCTTTGTCCGGCAATTTGCCCATGTTGATCTGGCGTGGTTTGCCGCGCAGCCCTGGCCGCATGTGATCGGCTGGCTTGAGGCGTTCAAATCCAGCCCCCGCTTCACCGCCATCATGACAAAATATCCGCAATGGCAAGCCGGGGATGCCCCCGTTATCTTTCCTGCAGGTCAGAAATAAAGGAAGCCCCGATGCACCCCAATCCGATTTACCGCAAAGCCAGCCGCGCAGAAAATATCAGCTTTGCCCACGCACAAAGCTTTGGAATACTGGCTGTGAACGGCTCTGAAGCGCCATTGATCAGCCATATCCCGTTTTTGTTGTCGGACGATGGCACAAGGGCAGAATTCCATCTGGTGCGCTCGAATCCTATCGCGCGGCTCGCCGCGCCCTTGCGTGCCCGTCTCGCGGTGCAGGGCGCGCATGGCTATGTCTCGCCCGACTGGTACGGGATCAACGATCAGGTGCCGACATGGAATTACATCGCCGTGCATCTGGCAGGCGAGGTTGAGCTGCGCCCGGCAGACGAGTTGCGCGATTTGCTGGATCGGCAATCGGCATGGTTCGAGGATCGTCTGAAACCAAAAACGCCCTGGAAGGCGGCCAAGATGACGCCCGATGTGCTGGACCGGATGATGCGTCAGATCGTGCCTTGCCGGATGCATGTGTCGAAAATCGAAGGCACCTGGAAAATGAACCAGAACAAACCCGATGACGTGCGCCTGAGTGCGGCGCAGAATATTGAGGCAGCCGGGCTTGGATCGGAAACCGCCTTGTTGGCGGCGATGATGCGCAATCTACCCCTCGCGGAGTGATGGACAGTCGCCTCAGCCCGGATTATCCTGCGCTGAAATCAGATCAGGAGCCATGAGATGAAACTTGTATCCGCCGATGCCTCGCCTTTTGCCCGCAAGGTCCGGGTGTTACTGCATGAAACCGGCCAAACGGAGGGTGTTGAGGTTGTTCCGGCGGCGTCAACCCCGGTCAATACCCATCCAACCCTGGCGGCGGCCAATCCGCTGGGTAAAATTCCGGCGCTGATCCGTGACGATGGCCCGGCGCTTTATGACAGCCGGGTGATCACCCGCTATCTCGATGCGCGCGCCGGATCAGGGCTCTATCCCGAGGCCCGCCTTTGGGACGTGCTGACACTTGAAGCCACTGCCGACGGGATCATGGATGCCGGTGTGCTGATGGTCTATGAGGCCCGGGTGCGACCGGAGGAAAAGCAGTTTGACGGCTGGGTTGATGCCCAGTGGGGCAAGATCGCCAATGCTGTGGCAGCGGTGAATGCACGCTGGATGAGCCACCTTGCCGGGCCGCTGGACATGAGCCATATCGCCATTGGCTGTGCGTTGGGCTATCTCGATTTCCGCCATGACGGGCGGGGCTGGCGCAAGGGCAATGATGCGCTGGATGACTGGTTCGCGGTCTTTTCCGAGCGCGACAGCATGAAATCGACTGCGCCCGAGTAAAAAAGGCCGCAAAACCGTCATTTTCAGGCGTGGCACAAGCGCACCTTGTACAATTCTGCGGCATTGTGGTCTGGACGGGCCTGCAAAGCCCCGCTAAACATCGGAATATAAAGGCTGCGGCTTGTCCACAGCCCAGAATCGTATGAGCCGCCCCGGCGGTAATGAAAATGGAGTATGCCCCCCGTGTCCCATGCAGAAGAACACGAAGGTACCCGCAGAGATTTCCTCTACTATGCTACCGCCAGTACCGGTGCAGTGGGGATCGGTGCCGCCGTCTGGCCATTGGTCAATCAGATGAACCCCTCGGCCGATGTACAGGCGCTCAGCTCAATCCGCGTTGATATCAGCGGGGTTGAGACCGGCACGCAGCTTACCGTTAAATGGCGCGGCAAGCCGGTGTTCATCCGCCGCCGCACCCAGGAGGATATTGATCTGGCCCGTTCGGTTCCTCTTGCGGATCTGCCCGATCCCCTGGCGCGCAACCAAAACCTTGAACCAAACGCGCCCGCCACCGATCAGGACCGCACTATGGATGAAGCTGGTGAATGGCTGGTCATGATGGGGGTTTGCACCCATCTGGGCTGTGTGCCTTTGGGCAATGTTGCCGGTGATTTTGGCGGCTGGTTCTGCCCGTGTCATGGCTCGCATTATGATAGTGCAGGCCGTATCCGCAAAGGCCCGGCACCTGAAAATCTGCATATACCTCAAACGGAATTCGTCGATGATACGACGATCAAACTGGGATAGGGAAACGCCATTATGTCCGGAATTCCACACGACCACTATGAGCCAAAATCAGGCCTTGAAAAATGGCTGGATGAGCGTCTGCCCATCGTAGGCCTGATGTACAGCACCCTGATGATCCCAACACCAAGAAATCTTAACTGGATGTGGATCTGGGGCATCGTTCTGGCCTTCTGTCTGGTTCTGCAAATCGTTACCGGCATCGTTTTGGCAATGCATTACACCCCGCATGTTGATCAGGCCTTCGCCTCGATCGAACATATCATGCGCGATGTGAATGGCGGCCATTTCCTGCGGTATCTGCATATGAATGGCGGATCCTTGTTCTTCTTTGCGGTTTATCTGCATATCTTTCGCGGCCTGTATTACGGCTCTTACAAGGCCCCGCGTGAGATCACCTGGATCATCGGCATGCTGATCTATCTGATGATGATGGGTACCGCCTTCATGGGCTATGTGCTGCCCTGGGGGCAGATGTCATTCTGGGGGGCCACGGTGATCACCGGTCTGTTCGGCGCGATCCCTTTTATTGGCGAATCGATCCAGACATGGCTTTTGGGTGGTCCGGCGGTGGATAATGCCACGCTGAACCGCTTCTTCTCGCTGCATTACCTGCTGCCATTCGTGATTGCCGCCCTTGTGGCGCTGCATATCTGGGCCTTCCACACCACCGGCAATTCCAACCCAACCGGTGTTGAAGTGCGGCGCGGCTCCAAGGCTGAGGCGCAAAAAGATACCGTATCCTTCTGGCCCTATTTCGTGGTCAAGGATCTGTTTGCCCTGGCGGTGATCCTGGTGGTGTTCTTTGCAATTGTCGGCTTCATGCCCAATTATCTGGGCCATCCCGATAATTATATCGAAGCCAATCCGCTGGTCACACCTGCCCATATCGTGCCGGAATGGTATTTCCTGCCGTTCTACGCCATCCTGCGCGCCTTCACGGCGGATGTCTGGGTGGTGATGGTTGCCAGTTGGATCACCGGCGGCATCATCAACGCCAAGTTCTTTGGTGTATTGGCGATGTTCGGCGCGATTGCAGTAATGGCCCTGGTGCCATGGCTTGATACATCACGGGTGCGCTCGGGCCGCTTTCGGCCAATGTTCAAATGGTGGTTTGCCCTTCTGGCCATTGATTTTGTCGTGCTCACATGGTGTGGCGCACAACCGGCCGAGCCGCCTTATTCGATCATTTCGCTGATCGCGTCGGCCTATTGGTTTGCCTACTTCCTCGTCATCCTGCCGCTGCTTGGGGTGTTCGAGAAACCTGACCCACAGCCCGAAACCATTGAAGATGATTTCAATGCGCATTACGGCCCCTCTGAAACACCGGCTGAATAGAGTAGGAAACGGGATGATGTTCAAGAAATTTAGCATTGCCACACTCACCGCCCTGACCCTTTCAGCGGCTGGGGCCATGGCATCTGAAAGTGGCAAAATCCACGATGTGCCGTTCTCATTTGAAGGGCCATTTGGCAAGTTTGACCAAAATCAACTGCAACGCGGGCTGCAGATCTATACCGAGGTCTGCGCAAGCTGTCACGGCATGCAATATGTGCCGCTGCGCACGCTAAGTGATGCCGGAGGGCCGCAGCTCTCGGAGGATCAGATGCGCGCCTATGCCGAGCAGAATATCGAGGTGTTCGACCCCGAGCTGGATGATACCCGCCCGGGCAAGCCCACCGATCACTTCCCGGTATCGGGCGATGAAAACGCGCCGGACCTGAGCCTGATGGCCAAAAAGCGCGCCGGTTTCCACGGGCCATACGGCACCGGGATGAGCCAGCTTTTCCGCGGCATGGGTGGCCCGGAATATATCGTGGCAATTCTCACAGGCTATGAAGAGCCACCGGAATGTGCGCCCGAAGATTTTGATGGCAATTACAACACCGCCTTTGCACCGGGCGGATACCCTGATGAATGCAAGATCTACGAGGAAACCGAGATCGAGGTTGTCCAGGAAGATGGCAGCATCAAGACCAAGATTGAAAAACGCGAGATTGGCCGCATGGCGCCCGGTAGCTGGATTGGCATGCCTCAGCCCCTGTTTGGCGAGGATGTTGAATTTGCCAATGGCCACAGCAATGAATTGCATCACGAGGCCGAAGATATCGCCGCTTTCCTGATGTGGACAGCCGAGCCCAAGATGATGGCGCGCAAACAGGCCGGGCTTGTAGGGGTTCTGTTTCTGACATTGCTTTCTGTATTGCTTTACCTGACCAACAAACGCATCTGGGCACCACTGAAAGGCAAGGGCCACAAGGCAGGCTGAGTTTTTTGTAAGAATCTCATATTCAAAGCCCCGCCCGTTCATTCAGGCGGGGCTTTTTCGTTGATAAATGTCACTTCTGAATCCTTATTGCTGAATGCTGCGCAGCGGATGAACTGCAGATTTCGCGTGCGGGCTTATCGCTCAGCGACGATGATCTTGTTGCTCGGTCTTTCGAGGTTATTATTGAACCGCCGAACAAGAAAATCGATGAATGCGCGGGTTTTCGGCGCGAGGTTGCGCCTGTCAGCAAACATCACGACAATTTCGGTGCTTGCCGGTGCGTATTCGGGCATGACGTGAATCAATTCACCAGTCATGAATTTTTGCTCTGCCATGTAATAAGGCAGGCGTGCAATCCCCAAGCCGGCAAGAGCAGCGCGAAAGACAACGTCTGTACTATTTCCTTCAAAGTTCCCTTGCGCCTCAAAGCATTGCTCATGGTTGCCCTCGAGGCTTTGCCATAAATTGCGCCCACTGTTGCCAGAGACCCTGAGGCAATTGTGCGCCGCCATTTCTGTGAAGTCCTTCGGAGCTCCATTGCGTTCAATATACACGGGGGCTGCGCACAAGACCCGTCGGCTCTGCATGATGCGACGAACCATAGTATCGGGGTGCTTGCGCTGCTCGGCAAAGCAGACGGCGGCATCAAAGCCTTCGGCTTGCAGGTCAACATCCCGATCCGTCAGGTCCAATGAGACCTCTACCTCCGGGTTTTCTTCCATGAATACTGGCAGTGCCGGGGTCAATTGTGATTTCCCAAAGGCCACAGTGGATGCGATCCTGAGCTTGCCACGGGGGGTTCCATCGAGGTTCAGGATAAGCGCTTCTGCTTCTTTGAACTTGTCAGCCATTGCCTTGCATTTTTCATATAAGTCTTGGCCTTCTTGTGTCGGGGTAACACCAATTCTAGTCCGGTTGAGCAGCCGATAATGAACGTGATCCTCAAGTAACCCGATTTGCTTGCTGACCGCCGATGGCGTCTGCCCCATCGACCGCGCGGCAGCTGAGATGCTTCCCTGCTCGACAACAGTCGCAAAGATCAACATTTGTGCAGAAATATCCATTTACATCATCCAACTGTGCCAAATGGGCACGGGTGTTGTGCCAAACTGTGAAATTGTGAGCGCTACTAGAATCGGTTATTTCTGCAGTGCAGCATAAATACCGCATCGCAGCAACAGGAGAGGCAAAAGAATGGCAATAATACAAACACAAGATGTGCTGGATGTCATTCAGGATACGATACGCACATTTTTTAAACGCAAATGCGATCAAGTGTGCGATTCGCTCGCGCGATGCGCGGTTGGCAGGAACGCGTATCATGTACATCCGGCGCTCACCCACCGAGACCCGGCTGAACTGTGGATTCCCCGCTCCAGTATCCGAAGACTGTCACCGGCGGAGGCGGCCCATGGCAAATAACGTGCAAACGAGCGCTGTTTTAACCATGGCACTGCAGAAAGCATCCAGCCATCTGACCCGTTTCTATGTCAGGATTGAGATGAGTTCTCAGACCGCATTGAAGCCCCTGCTAACTGCCCGGATGATTTTGACTGTTTCAAGCATGAACGACACCCAACTCTCCCGGATGGGCTTCTTGATCGGCCGAATATTCCGAAACATGCAGAACAACTGTTGGCAGGCGGGTAACGCAGCGGTTCTAAGAGTTCAACTGGAACGCGTCTGATACAGAAATCACGCGCAAACCACATCAGAATTGCTGGTACTCACTCCTCCCAGAGTAAGCCAGCATGAGCAGCGGCGAAAAAAAACCAGCAGGGAGCGCCAATGCAACGGACCAGCATCTTCATCTCCTCTCGAAGATGCTGGTCCAAATCCTTCTTGTAACCAGAATGTTAAAGCAATGGACAAAAAGTTTCATATGAAGGATCTGATCGTTCATCGCCTTAACGTCATCGACCACGAAGAAATCCGCAGACACTTTCGACAGCTAGACAAAGACTCCCGGCGGGCACGGTTTTGTGGGACCGTCAGTGACCAATGGCTCTCGGAATACATCCGGAGTATCCTCCGATATGACAGCATTGTTTGTGGCGCATTTGCCAATGGGCATTTGAGGGGGATCGCCGAACTCCGTGGCATTCTGCCCATGTGGACTTCAACAGCCGAGGCTGCCTTTTCTGTCGAACCTGATTGGCAAGACATAGGGATTGGAGATGCTCTGATCGAGCACATTGTCACAATGGCGCAGAACCGATTAGTCAGGTCGGTTCGGTTGATTTTCCAGAGGCAGAACATTCGGATGTGGCATCTCGCGGAAAAACACAATGCAAAGTTACATTTCGACCAGGATGTGGTTGACGCGACCTTATATCCATACTGGCCCACACCAGCCTCCATGGCTAAAGAAGTTATCGGTGAAACAAAGCAGGTTGCACTCTTGCTTTCGGGATAGCCGGTCATTCGAGCAACCGTGGCGGGCGGCTGCAAAGTCCAGCATTCCAAAAATTAACGCCAGTCGCCTTCAAACATTACGACGGCTAACAAAATCACCTAATCATAAAGAAAACCAGTTTCACTTTTGGCATATACCAAATACCTCTACAAAATACAGAAATCCTAAGATAATCTGCATTTTTAACAAAGCGCTTAGTTGAACTGATGTCTTTAGAGATTGATGAAAGTGCCAGCATTGCCGGAAATATTAATGCCCCAATTCCGTGGCAACCGCACCGATGCTATCGCTCAATACCGCCTCGATCTCGTCAATCATCGCGCCGTCCATGATCAACGTGGGTGACAGGATCAGGATATTGCCCAAAGGCCGCGCAATCAGCCCGCGCTGTTGCGCCGCCTGCGCCACCCGAAGGCCCACATTTATATCATCGGCAAAGGGCTCGCGGCTGTCCTTGTCTTTCACAAATTCAATGCCCATCATGAAATGGCTGCCACGCACCTCGCCGACAATCGCGGAATCCGTCAGGCCCCGCAGCGCATCCTCAAACACCTTGCCGGTGCTCTGCACCATCAGGGGAATGTTCTCGCGCTCCAGAATGTCAATATTCGCCAGCGCCGCCGCCGCCGCTGCCGGATGGCCGGAATAGGTCATGCCGTGCAAAAACATCGCACCGGGTTCTGATATGACATCGTAAATCTCATCCGATATGATCGTGGCCGACAACGGCTGATAGCCCGAGGTCAGCCCCTTGGCAGTCGTGAGGATATCCGGCACCATGCCGAACACATCCTCTGAGGCAAACATATGCCCCAACCGGCCAAAGGCAGTAACAACCTCATCGGCGATATATTTGATGTCATGCTCTGCCGTGATCTGGCGCATCCGCTGGTGATAGCCATCCGGGGCCACAAGAATGCCCCCCGCGCCCATGATCGGCTCGGCGATGAAGGCGGCAATGTTTTCCGCGCCAATATCCCGGATCGCGCTCAGCATATCCTCGGCCAGCGCCTCGAGAAATTCGGCCTCACTCATACCCTCAGCTTCGCGGTAGGCGTAAGGCGCGCGCAGATGATGCACCAGCCCCTTGGAGGCGGTATCCCAGCCCTCGCTATAGGCGGGCGTCGTCATCGCCATCGCCAGATGGGTCGAGCCGTGATAGGCACCGATCCGCGACAGGATTTTCTTCTTGTTCGGGCGGCCCAGACGGTTGTTGTAATGGTGCAGGATGCGAATGGCCGTATCATTGGCCACCGAGCCGGAATTGCCAAAATAAACCCGGTTCAAACTGCCCGGCGCCAGTGCGGCCAGCCTATCCGCCAGCGCCGCAGCGGTGGGGTGGGTGAAGTTATAAAAGGTCGAATAATAATCCAGCGTCTGCAACTGTCTGGTGATCGCATCAATGATCTCCTCGCGGCCGTGCCCCACATTGACACACCACAGCCCGCCAATGCCATCTATCATCCGGTTGCCTTCGCTGTCGGTCACATACGCGCCCTTGGCGCTGACAATGGCGGTGCGCGCGGCGCGTTGTTTTAGCCCGTCAAGATCGGCAAATGACTGGATGAGATGCGCATCGCGTGTCAGGATTTCATCGGTGTTGAACGTGTTCATTTTATCCTCCTCAAACCCGGTGATCATGTGATCTCACCCGTACCACCGCCCTTTTCAGGCGGTGGTTTGCGCAAGAATTGGCTGCCCCGGCCTTGCGCCGGGGCCCTGGGCCTTACTTCTTGAGATCAGTCCAGATTTTATCGTAAACCGCCTGAACTTCTTGCGGGCAGGCCATGATAAACTCACCCTTTTGCCCGTCAGGCGGGCTCAGCTCGGGCGCGTTGGCCACGGATTCCTCCAAAAATACCAATACCCCGGTAACACCCGATGTATATTGCGCATAATTGGTCACGGCAGCGGCGTTTTCCGGCTCAAGCAGGAAATTCATGAACAATAAGGCATTGGCGCGATTGGGCGCATCCTTCAGCAGCACAACATTATCCATCCAGACAACAAACCCCTCCTTGGGGAAGGCATATTCAATATTCGCCCCCTCCTCGCGTGCCTTGGCGGAAAACCCGTTCCAGATCATTCCGGCGGCGGCATCGCCCGAGACAAGCACATCCTTGGCCCCGTCCGAGCTGAATGAGGCCCAGTTGGGTTTTTGCGATTGCAACAGCGCATTCAGCGCTTTCAATTGATCGCGGTCGCTGGTGCATTGCGGGATGCCAAGATGCATCGACGCCAGCGCCAGCACCTCGCCCTGGCTGTCAAGCATGTTGATCTTGCCCTGAAGTTCAGCGGGCGGGTTGAACAGAATATCGCTGGTATTGATATCACCCTTATAGACATCACGATTGACCGAAAAACTGGTAGAGCCCCACTGATACGGGATCGAGCTGTGCCGCCCGGGATCAAAACCCACATCCAGCCATTGCGGCGCGATATTGCCAAAATTTGAAAGCTCGGAGGGCTCGAATCTGTCCAGCATACCTTCGCCTGCCATGATCTCTACCATGTAATCGCCCGGCACGGCCACGTCATAAGTGCCCATCTTGCCCGCCTTCAATGAGGCGAGCATTGCCTCGTTGCTGTCAAAGGTATCCATCGTCACCTCGACATCATATTCTGCGGCAAACTTATCCAGCAATTCCTGCGGGATATATTCGAACCAGTGATAGATTGACAGCTTGCCCTCGGCCTGTGCCCCTGTCGCGGCCAATGTCAGGGCCAGCACCGAGGCCCAGGTTTTCAGTAATGTATTCATTCTCTTTCTCCTTTTGTTGTCATGGTCGTTATTTCCTGTTCTGCCCCATCCGCCCGACCAGCCAGGACAGGGTTACAAAAACCACCGACACCAGCAAAAGCAGGGTCGAGATGGCCATGATATTGGGCTTGATGCCTTGCTTGACCGATCCGAATATCGCCGTGGGCAGGGTTTCAATCCCGGCCCCTTTGACAAAATTGGTGATGATGAAATCATCCAGCGAGATGATGAACGCCAGCAAAAATCCAGATATGATGCCCGGCATCATCAGCGGCAGCAGGATAAGCTTGAAAGCCTGAAACCGGGTGGCATAGAGATCCTGCGCCGCCTGTTCATAAACCTCCTCGATCCCCTGCATCCGCGCCGCAATCGGCAGATAGGCAAAGGGGATGCAAAACACGATATGGGACAAGAGGATGGTCAGGATACCAGTGGTAAAGCCGATCGCCGAGAAAAAGATCAAAGTGGCCACCGCCGTCACGATCTCGGGCACCATCAGCGGCAGATTGATCAGGGCAAAGCTGATCCCCTTGCCGCGAAACCGGCCCGCCCGCAGCATCGCGGTGGCCGCCAGCGTGGCGATGCAGGTCGAGCACGTCGCAGCCGTGATCGCGATGATGAAGGAATGGATTGCCGCCGCCTTGAATTTCTCTGATTCAACACCCCAGAAAACCTCGCCATACCAGCGCAATGAAAACCCGCCCCAGTTGGTGATCGACTGGCTTTCGTTGAAGGAATAGATCATCACGATGATCAGCGGCGCATAGAGCAGGAAAAGACACAGATATGTCATTGGCAAAAAGCCGGGGAACCGCCTGAGATCAATTTTGCGGGCCATCAGCGCGCCCCCTCTTTGCCCTGGGCGCGGGCATAAAAAGTCAGCACGATCAACACCATGGAAAGCAGGATCATCGACGCCGCCGCGCCAAACGGCCAGTTGCCGGCATTGCCCTTGAATTGCTCTTCGATCAGGCTGCCGATCATGAAATTTTTGGCGCCGCCCAGCAGGTCAGGCGCCAGAAATGCCCCCAGCGAGGGCACAAATACCAGAATACAGCCCGCGATAATGCCCGGCCTGACCGTTGGCAGGATGATCCGGCGCAGCGTGGTCCAGCGCGAGGCGTAAAGATCCGCCGCTGCCTCGGACAGGGCGAAATTATAGCGCTCCACACTGGCATAAATCGGCAGCACCATGAAGGGCAGATAGGAATAAAACAGCCCCAGTTGCACCGCGAAATTGGTGTTGATCATATGGATCGGCTCGGAGATCAGCCCCGAGGCAATCAGCCATTCATTCAACGGCCCGGTATCGCGAATGAGAAATTTCATCGAAATGGTGCGGATCAGCAGGTTGACCCAATAGGGAATGGTGATCAGAAACAACCAGACAGAGCGGTTTTTGCCCGCCCGCGTGGCAATGAACCAGGCGGTTGGAAAGCCGATGATCAGGCAGAAAAACGTCGCCAGTGCCGCCTGCCAGATCGAGCGCCAGAAGATCGTGATATAGGTCCATTCAATCACCGGCGGATCATCGCCAAAGAGGCCGCGATCAAAGAAAAACTGATCATAGGCCGCCATGGAAAATTCCCAGATCACTCCGCCCCTGAATTCCTTGGTCAGGAAAGAGTAAACCAGCATCATCAGAACCGGCAGCACCAGAAAAATCCCGATTACGGCCCAGGCAGGCAGCATCAGCCAGCCGCCAAGCCCGCCATAGACGGCGTTGTTCGGGCTGTTGGTTTTTTTCAGGAGGCCCGCCATCAGTCAACCAACAGGCGCGCGGCACCTGCCTCGAAATTCAGGCCAATGGCCGCGCCCGGTTCGGGGATATGGCTGTCTTCGGAATTTTGCACCCGCACGGTAAGCAGCTCATCATCAGAAAGCCGCACATCCACCTGCATATCGGTGCCCAAAAACACATGCCGGGCCACGGTGCCGCTCAGCAACGCCGCCCCGGCTTTGGCAAATGTCATCCGCTCGGGCCGCACCGAAAGATGGCCCTTTCCCGCCTTCGCCCCGGCCGCCGCCGGGCAGGTAAACGCGGCCCCGCCGGGCAGATCACAGGTGGCCATGCCGCCAGATACATCGCGCACCTCGACATCAATCAGATTGGTCTCGCCAATGAAATCCGCCACGAACCTGTTGACCGGCGCCTGATAAATATCGCGGGCATTGCCCACCTGCTGCACATGGCCCTCGGCGATCACCGCGATGCGGTCTGACATGGTCAGCGCCTCTTCCTGATCATGGGTGACAAACACGAAAGTAATCCCGGTTTCGCGCTGCAACTGCTGCAATTCCAGCCGCACCGCCTGCCGCAGCTTGAGATCAAGCGCTGACAATGGCTCATCCAGCAGCAGCACCTTGGGATTGGGCGCAAGGGCGCGCGCCAAAGCAACCCTTTGTTGCTGCCCGCCCGACAGTTGCGCCGGCAGGCGGGTTGCAAATTCCGTGAGCTGCACCATCTCAAGCACCTCACCCACGCGCGCCCTGGCCTGCGCATCGCTTTGGCCAAGCCGCAACAGCCCGAACATGATGTTCTGGGTCACGTTCATATGCGGAAACAGCGCGTAATTCTGAAACACCGTATTCACCGGCCGCTTGTTGGGCGGCAGATCGGCAATGTCTTCGCCATAAAGCCGGATCGCTCCGGTCGTCACATCCTCAAACCCCGCAATGCAGCGCAACAGCGTTGTCTTGCCACAGCCCGAGGGGCCAAGCAGGGTGAAAAACTCATTGTCGCGAATATCAAGCGACACATTTCTCAACGCGGTGAACGTGCCGTATTTCTTGGTCAGGTCAAGTATGTCAACGGCAATATCCCGCATGTCTTAATGCGCTCCCCCCGGTTGCATTCACTGAATATACCACTCAATACAGGCTTATCACTTTAGTTTTAGCATTTAAGGGGGTATATACCCCCAAAGAGGTATCCCATATGGCAGCAAAATCCACCGAGACGCTTTTGGCTGGGGCCATATCCGGCCTGTCGACCGACGGGTTTGAAGCTGCTCTTTGCGCGTGGCTGTCGTCATCTGTTGATCATGACAACATCACAGCTCTGGCTTATTTTCCCGATCGCGCGCCGGTCGGGTTGATTACCAAAGGCAAAAGCCCCGTGGTGCATGCTGATTTCAAAAGGTTATACCTGACCCATGCCTATCTGCTTGATCCATATTACGGGTTGCATGTGGAACAGGCTCCGCCCGGCCTCTACCGGATGGGCGATATCGCCCCGGATCAGTTCAAACGCAACGAATATTACCGCGATTTTTACAGCAAAACCACAATGTTGGACGAGATTGCCTTTGTCAGCTACCCCGCAAAGGGCGTGTCATTGCATATCTGTCTGGGGCGCGATGCCTGCTCAAGGCAGCGCTTCAGCAAACGTGATCTTACGGCGGCGCACAGCATCGTGCCGCTTGTTGATGTGCTGAGCCGGGAGCATTGGAAAGATCTGACGTCAGAGGGCGAACACACCACAACCGATACCATTTCCAGCCTGATCACCGCGCTGCGCAAATCCCGTGATATTTCCCTCAGCCCAAGACAGGCCGAAGTGGCCCTTTTGATCCTGCGCGGCCATTCTTCGGTTTCCATCGGGCTGCAACTGGGGATCAGCCCGCAAACCGTCAAGGTCTTTCGCAAACAGCTCTACAAGAAATGCCTGATCTCATCGCAGGCCGAATTGTTCAGCCTTCTTGTGCCGCTACTTGGGGTCCGGCAAATCTAAAGCGTTTTGCACCGCCAGATGATGCGCCAGATAGCTGCGCTGAATGGCAATATGATCCGCCAGATGTTTGGCATCATGCCACACCCCCCAGATAAACGACGACCCGCGCCGCGAAAGCCATGGCAGGCCCAGAAAATACACACCTGGCTCTGACGACACCCCGCGCTGATGCTGTGGCTTGCCCTCCGCGTCAAAGGCATCCACCTGCAACCATTTGAAATCAAGCGCAAATCCGGTGGCCCAGATGATCGTGCGGATCCCGGCCTTATTCATGTCCAGCTCCTGCAGGGGGGTGGTCACGCAATCCGGGTCAGGGGCAAAATCACGCGCCTCCGGCTCGGGCGGCAGATCAAGCCCGTTTCGGGCGATATAGGCATCGGCCTGATCCAGCACCGAAAGGTAATTGGCATCGCCGTGGGCAATATTATCTGCCAGACCGGGGGCAAACCTCACCACATTCCCCTCAAATGACCGGGTCCGGCCCACAAGCGTCATCCCCTCTGCCGCAAGCCGCCTGAAATCAATCGTCTGGCCGCCGTAAGCGCCGCTCACCGCGATGGTCACATGCTCGGTCCCTGGGGCCGGGGCCGCGACATCCCACAGCCCAAGCACCCCCAGCCACCAGACAAAATCACGCCCGCGATAGGCGCGCGGCGGGCGGTCATGCGGCCCGACCGACAGATAAACCTGCCTGCCCGCGCGTTGCAATTCATCGGCAATCTGCACACCGGATGAGCCGGCCCCAACCACCAGAACCGCGCCCTCGGGCAGTTGATCCGGGTTGCGGTAATCGATGGAATGAAGTTGCATCAGCCCGGCATTTTCGGGCGCAATCGCCGGGATAACCGGCTTCTGAAACGGCCCGGTGGCGGCGACAATTCTGAGGGCTTCAATCCCGCCTTGCGATGTTTCAACCCGAAAACCGGCCCCGCCCGCATTCTTTTGTACCTTCAGAACCTCAACCCCGCAGCGAATGGGCGCGTTGATCTTCCTGGCATAGTCCACAAAATAATCCGCGACCTGTTCCTTGGCGGGAAAAGCGCCGGGATCAATGCCGCCAAATTCCAGCCCCGGAAACCGATCATGCCAGGCCGGGCCATTGGCCACCAGAGAATCCCAACGCCATGTGCGCCAGCGTTCGGCAATCCGGGCGCGTTCCAGCACCAGATGTTCCACACCCTGATTGCTCAGGTGTTCGCTCATCGCCACCCCGGCCTGACCGCCGCCCACAACAAGTGTATCTGTTTTCTCAATCGGCATTTCCACATCCTTTTACGGTATTCAGCACCCTTAGATGAGTTGATCATGCCCTGAAAACAGGAATTTTCTAAGCCCTGCTTTGGCTGAAACTAAAGCGTTTTGCATTTAATCCCAGACAAGAGATCAAATGCAAAACGCCTACAACTTACAGATGGCGTGGGCCTTTTACATTTTCCCTGGTTCAGGTAAAATGCAAAAGGCTTTATTTGCCGCAGTGCAATCCACCCTGTACCCATATCCCAACGCCTGACCAACCGGAGATAAAAATGGCCCATACCCGCCTGCGCAAGTTCAATACATCCGATACATATCCAGAGCAAAACCTTGATAACGACCTGTGTCAGGCGGTGATCACCCAGGGCGGCAAAACCGTATATCTGCGCGGCCAATGCCCGCAAAACCTTGACGATGCGGTGAACATAAACAGCCATGACCCGGCCGAGCAGACCCATAAGGTGATGCAGAATATCCGCCAGTTGATCGAAGAGGCGGGCGGCACCATGCAACATCTGGTCAAACTGGTGGTTTACATCACCGATGTGCGCCACCGCGAGGCAGTGTACCGCACCATGGGCGAATATATCAAAGGCGTTTATCCCGTGTCCACCGGGCTTGTGGTGCAGGCGCTGGCGCGGCCCGACTGGCTGGTTGAAATTGATGCCACTGCCGTGATCCCGGATTAAGCCCATGACATTTTCCCTCGTTGCCCGCTGCATTGATACCGGCATGTTCGGGGTGGCCATCTCATCCTCGTCGCCTGCCGTTGCGGCGCGCTGCTCCTATGCCCGCGCCGGAGTGGGGGCCGTGGCCTCGCAAAACGTGACCGACCCGACATTGGGGCCACTGGCGCTTGATCTGATGCAGGACGGCCTAAGCGCGGCTCAGGCCATTGCCGAGGTGCAAAAGCGCGGGCGCTTCATCGAATATCGGCAGGTTCTGGCGGTTGACAGGCAGGGGGCGACGGCCATCCACTCGGGGCCAAACTCTTTGGGTATCTGGACGCAGGCCAGTGCTGAAAACGTGGCTTCAGGCGGCAATCTTCTGGCCAATGACAGCGTGCCGCAGGCGATAGTTGACGGCTTCCAATCCGCCACCGGCCCTATCGGGGATCGCCTGATTGCCGCCCTGCGCGCCGGGCTTGCGGCAGGGGGCGAGGCCGGCCCGGTGCATTCGGCGGGGATGCTGATCGTTGATAAGGTTGCCTGGCCGGTGGCCGATCTGCGCTGCGACTGGTCTGAGACCTGCCCGATTGAAAACATCGCGACCGCATGGGACATCTACAAGCCGCAACTTTCGGCCTATATTCAGCGCGCCATTGATCCGCGCGAAGCGCCTTCCTACGGCGTGCCCGGTGATGATTAAAGCGTTTCGTGAAAACCCTGATTCACGAGGTTTGGCGCAAGACGCTTCAACGCCGCTTCAACGTCTGGCCATAACTGATCTTTGGCTCCAGCACGATCCGCTGCGATCCGGCATTTTTGCCCTGTTGCCCGACGATCACCTGTGCCGCCTGTCGGCCAATTTCCACCCGGCACGAATCCATCGTGGCCAGCTCCTTTGGCAGACCCTTGATCAGATCAACGCCGTTAAACCCGGCCAGGCCAATCTGTCCGGGCACATCAATGCCCTTCTCCAGCAGATACAAAAGCCCGCCTGCGGCAATCACATCATTGGAATAATAAAGAAAATCCAGCTCCTCATTGCGCGCCAGAATGGCCTCGGTCATCTCGCGGCCTTTCAGCATCGCCGAGCCGCCGGAATAAAATTCCTTGTCGACAATCTCAACCCCCGCCTTGGCCAGCGTATCGGTGAACCCCTCAAACCGCTTGCGGGCGCGGTGGTCCAGCGTCATCTTGGTGCCCAGAAACCCGATCGTGCGATAGCCCGCCTTGATGATCGCCTGCGCCATCTGCTGCCCGGCGCGGCGGTGCGAAATCCCCACCACGCTGTCAACCGGCTCGCCGTCCACATCCATGATCTCAACCACCGGAACCCCCGATGCCTCAAGCATGGCGCGCGCGGCATCCGAATGCTCAAGCCCGGCGATGATCACGCCCGAAGGACGCCAGGACAGCATCTCATACAAAACCTTTTCTTCTTTCTCGCGGCTATAGCCGGTGATGCCCACAACCGGCTGCAGATCGGTTTCATCCAGCACCTCGGATATGCCGGTCATCACCTCGGGGAATACCATGTTCGACATCGACGGAATGATCACCGCCACCAGATTAACCCGCTGACTTGCCAGCGCGCCGGCAATTTTGTTGGGCACATAGCCCAGCCGCTTGGCCGCCTCCTGCACCCGTTTGCGGGTCGCCTCGGATACATCGCCACGGTTGCGCAATACCCGGCTTACCGTCATTTCAGACACGCCGGAGGCTTCTGAGACATCCCTGAGGGTCAATGGGCGATTGTTACTTGTATTCACGTTGGCACAAATCCTGAATGGGCATTTATTAAATGGTAACGCAAACATGCCCTGAGTATCAAGATAATCTCGTTTGCTCATACCCACCGGGCATGTGATTCAGTTTTAGTCAGAAACAAACCGGCTGTGGATCGAAGGCCATATAAAATAGCGTGGATTCAACCGTCGGAGGTGGTGGCGTCTGGCACATTGCAAGAACCCCGAACAAATTATCTACCCTTCTGAGGGTGCGGGATTATTCGTTCATCCGATCCAGCCGGGCGCGAACCGACAAACCATGCGCCTCAAGGCTTTCCGCGTTTGCCAGAGTTTCCGCTGCCGGGCCAATCGCTTTGAGGGCTTCAGGCGTCATCCGCGCCAGGGTTGTACGTTTGAGAAAATCCATCACACTCAGGCCGGAACTGAACCGGGCCGACCGCGCCGTGGGCAGCACATGATTGGGGCCGCCGATGTAATCGCCGATGGCCTCAGGGGTCCAATGGCCCAGAAAGATCGCGCCCGCATGGGTGATTTTTTCTGCCAGCGCATCGGCCTCATCAACGCAAAGCTCCAGATGCTCGGGTGCCATACGGTTGGAAAGCTCTGCGGCTTTGTCCAGATCAGGCACGATGATAATTGCACCATAGTCGCGCCAACTTTTACTGGCGATTGCGCGGCGCTGCAATGTTTGCAAATACCGGTCAATGGCCTGTGAGACGGATTTGGCCAACGCCGCGTCATCGGTGATCAAAATCGCCTGCGCGCTTTCGTCATGCTCGGCCTGAGACAGCATATCAAGCGCAATCCAGTCGGGATTGGCCTGCTTGTCGGCAATCACCAGAATTTCCGACGGCCCGGCGATCATATCAATGCCGACCTTGCCAAACACCCGCCGCTTGGCCGCCGCAACAAAGGCATTGCCAGGCCCGGTAATCTTGTCCACCGGTGCGATGGTTTCCGTGCCATATGCCAGCGCCGCAATCGCCTGCGCACCACCAATGCGGTAAATCTCCTCCACACCCGCCAGACGCGCCGCCAGCAAGACCAGCGGATTGGCCTGCCCGTCGGGCGTGGGCACGGTTATGGCCAGCCTTTGAACCCCGGCCACGCGGGCGGGGATGGCATTCATCAACACCGATGAGGGGTAAGACGCGATGCCGCCGGGCACATAAAGGCCGGCCGCAGATACCGGGGTCCAGCGCCATCCCAGCCTTGCGCCTTGCGCATCAATCCAGCTTTCATCACTTGGCATCTGCCGGACGTGATAGGCCCGGATCCGCTCTGCCGCCAATTCAAGCGCTTCACGTTCATGATCCGGCACCTGCGCAACAAGTGCATCAATTTCACCGACAGAAAAGCGGAGCTGCTCCGGGGTCAGCAATATCCGGTCGAATTTCGCGGTCAGATCAATCAGCGCCGCATCGCCATGGGCGTATACCTCCGCGAGGATCCCGGCAACCACCTGATCCACATCCGGGCTGTCTTCGCGCTTGGCCAGCAAAAGGGCCGCGAATTGCGCTTCGAAATCCTTGTCAGTGGTATTCAGGAATACCGGCATGATGCTACCTCCTTCATGTTGCTTTAGAAGGTTTGGGAATGTGTCTCAAGCCGGTATCGACAAGTTGTTTCCAATCGTTTGAAACCGACTTGCCGGATTTCGGCTTGTGGAAGGCACCGTTGATTTAAGGGTTCACCGGGAAGATGAGATTGGCGGCGATGGCTTTGTATTCATCAAAGGTCAGAAGGCCCCGCAATGGATCATTCCAACTCGCTGAGGATTGCATTAACGGTGAGGCGCGCATTGCGGATGATTTCATCCATCTCGCGCTTCAGTTCCTTTTTCATCGGCATCAGCGGCGGCGCAGAAGGGCCACCGGGGCGGCCTTGCAATTCGCAGCAATATTTGACGCATTGGATGAATTTGCCGCCCTGCTCCAGCGCGCTCATCAGCGGCATAAGCGCCGCCATGATACGCCTGCCGCGTTCAAAATCGCCTTTCTTCCCCAACACGGCCATCAACCCCGAACATTCCTTGGGAAAGAAATTACCCGCCGCACTGACCCAGGCCTTGGCCCCCCAGGCGGCAAATTCAAGCACCTGATCATCACCCCCGACACAAAGCTCGATCGAGGGGTATTTGCGCATCAACATGGGCAGGCGTCTGTAATCGCCGCTGCTTTCCTTGATACCGCAGATATTGCCGCTTTGCGCAACCCTGCTGAGAAATTCCTCGCCCATCCCCACACCGGTGCGGCCGGGATAATTATAAAGCATGATCGGCAGGTTGGCGATGCTGTCAATCTTCAGGACATGCGCCGCCAGCTCGGCCTCGGTGGGCAATGAATAAGGCGGGGCAGCCACCAGCAGGGAATCCGCCCCGGCGTCGCGCGCGGCGGCGCTGATCTCAAGGCATTCTTCCACCCGCAGAGCATTCACCCCGGCCATGAACTCAGACCGGCCCTTGATGCGCCTGGCGGCAAATTCAAACTGTTTGATGCGGTCCTTTTTGGTAAGCGCATAAAACTCGCCGGTCGAGCCGCCTACAACTATACCCGAGATATTGTTTTCAATCTGCCAGTCGATCACATCGCCGTAGCTGTCCCAATCTATTGATCCGTCCGCAAAAAACGGCGTGATGACAGGCGTGTAAATCCCTTCAAACCGCATGGTTTCCCTCCAGAAATAGTGCTTGCCATTGGCATCAATTTTGCCGACAATCTGTATACAAGAATAGTGTTAGCGAAGTGGGGTATTGAATACAAGTGCCGATAATCAAAGGGGCAGAATGGTGTTGAACACAAAGAAGAAAGCCCGGGGATACGGGGCCATCACGATTTACGAGGTGCTGCGCGATGAGGTTTTAGCGCTCAAACTCGCACCCGGGCAGTTGGTGGATGAGGCCAGTCTGGCCCGCCGATTCGGGGTATCCCGCTCGCCGGTGCGTGAGGCGCTTGTGCGGCTGGTGTCCGAGGCTTTGCTGACGACACTGCCCAACAAGGGCACGATCGTGGCCCCTTTGAGGATCGAGGAATTTCCGCAATATGTTGATGCGCTTGATCTGATGCAGCGCGCGGTAACCCGGCTTGCGGCAGAGTGCCGGTCGGATAAAAACCTGAAAACCATCCGCGCCCGGCAGGAAGATTTCCGCAAATGCGTGGAAAAGGATGATGTTCTGGGGATGATCCTGAGCAACCGTAATTTTCATATCGCCATCGCCAGGGCCGCTTGTAACAGCTATCTTGAGGCCGCTTATACCAGGCTTCTGGATGATGGCCGCCGGTTTTTGCGGCTTTATTTCAAATCCTACGATGACAGCCTGCCGCATGAGCTGATCGGCAATCATGACGGCATGATCGCCGCGATTGAAGCCAGGGACAAGGATTTGGCCGAGCGCCTTGCCCATGCGCATACGCTGGAAATGCAGCAACGCTTCATCGCCTATCTTGGTGCGCGGCAACTGGACGATTTTGACGTGGCGGTTTAAAGCCGCTTTTGGCTGCCCATATCGAAAAGATGCACGGCATTGGCAGGTATTTGCAGCAGTAAATCCTCGCCCGGTGTAAATTCCCGCACGCCTTCAAACCGCGCGATGATGTCAGCCGAGGCACTGCCAATGGCCCCATGCACCATCGTATCTGCGCCCAGTTGTTCAACCACCCCCACAGATAGTGCCAAATGATGGTTTTCCCGGTTGCCGATGCCAAAATGCTCGGGCCGGATGCCCAAGACTACCGCTTTACCGGCAAGTTCGGGCCGGGGCAGCGGCAGGCTGATACCGGTGCCATCCGCAAGCAATGCCTGCGCGCCATTCATGCTGATCGTCACATCCATCATGTTCATCGCAGGCGAGCCGATGAAGCCGGCAACAAAGGTTGTCGCCGGTTTTTCATAAATCTCGATCGGCGTGCCCAACTGTTCCACTGTGCCGCCATTCAGCACCGCCAGACGGTGGCCCAATGTCATCGCCTCAACCTGATCATGGGTGACGTAAACCGATGTAATCCCCAGATCCTCTTGCAGCTTTTTGATCTCAAGCCGCATCTGCACCCTGAGCTTGGCATCAAGATTTGATAATGGCTCATCAAACAAAAACACCGCCGGTTCGCGCACAATCGCGCGGCCCATCGCCACCCGCTGTCGCTGTCCGCCCGAAAGCTGCCTTGGCGAGCGGTCAAGATAATCGCTCAATTCCAGAATCTCGGCGGCTTTTGCCACGCGGCGGTTGATCTCATCGGTCGGTATTTTCTTGATCTTCAGGCCATAGGCCATGTTTTTGCGCACCGACATATGCGGGTAAAGCGCGTAATTCTGGAACACCATGGCGATGTCACGCTGGGCCGGTTCCAGATTATTGACCACCCGGCCGCCGATGGAAACCTCACCGCCGGTAATGCTCTCAAGCCCGGCAATCATCCTGAGCAACGTGGATTTGCCACAGCCCGAGGGGCCGACGATCACCACAAATTCGCCGTCATTTATATGCCAGTCAATGCCATGGATAATATCGGTTTTACCGTAAGATTTCTGCACATTTTTTAGATCAATATCGGCCATTACCCATTCCTATTTCTCAGTTTCCGTAAGGCCCTTGACGAACATCTTCTGCATGCTCAGCACCACGATAATTGGTGGAAGCATCGCCAGCAGCGAGGTCATCATGATCAGGTGCCATTCCGGCGAAAGTTCAGCCGATTCAAGCATTTGCTTGATCCCCATCACCACGGTGTAATAGCCGGCATCGGTGGTGATCAGCAGCGGCCAAAGATATTGATTCCAGCCGTAGATGAACAGGATCACGAACAAGGCGGCAATGTTGGTGCGCGACAGCGGCATCAGAATATCCCAAAAAAACCGCATCGGCCCGGCGCCGTCCACGCGCGCCGCTTCAAGCATCTCGTCGGGGATCGTCAGGAACACCTGCCGGAACATGAACGTGGCCGTGGCCGAGGCAATCAGCGGCACCGTCATGCCCCAGTAGGAATTGAGCATGTTGAGATTGGCCACCACCGCAAATGTCGGCATGATCCGCACCTCGACCGGCAGCATCAGGGTGATGAAGATCATCCAGAAAAACCCCATGCGAAAGGGAAAGCGGAAATAGACGATGGCAAAGGCGGAAAGCAGCGAGATGGCGATTTTTCCCACAGCAATCATCATTGCCATGATCAGGCTGTTGAGCATCATCAGCCCCACCGGGATGCCGCCCGCCGCATGTACCCCTTTGAACAGGGCCGCGTGCAGGTTGACGAAAAACTGATCCCCGGGCCAAAGCGGCAGGGGCACCTGGGTCATGCGCAGGGCATCATGGGTCGAGGCCACGAAGGTGATCCAGATCGGAAAGGCGACAATGCCCACACCAAGCACCAGCGACAGATGCGCAATCAGCGTCATGAGGGGGCGGTTCTCGATCATCAGTATTCCACCTTGCGTTCGATATAGCGAAACTGCACCACTGTCATCACGATCACGATCGCCATCAGGATCACCGATTGCGCGGCCGATCCCCCCAGATCAAGCCCCACCGCGCCATCATACCAGACCTTGTAGACCAGAATTTCGGTGGCTTTGTATGGCCCGCCCTGGGTGATCGCGTGGATGATGCCGAAAGTGTCAAAGAAGGCATAGACAATGTTCACCACCAGCAGGAAAAACATCGTTGGGGTGATCAGCGGGAATATGATGCTGAAGAACCGTTTCACAGGCCCGGCCCCATCTATGGCCGCCGCCTCGATCAGGGATTTGGGGATGGATTGAATGGCGGCCACGAAGAACAGGAAATTATAGGCAACCTGCTTCCATGTGGCAGCCAGAATAACCAGCGTCATTGCCTGATTACCGTTTAATTTGTGGTTCCAGTCATAACCAACCGTATGCAGCGCATAGGCAAATATCCCCAGTGTCGGGTCAAACATGAACACCCAAAGCGCCCCCGCCACCACCGGCGCCACCGCATATGGCCAGATCAGCAAGGTGCGATAGGTGAACACGCCCTTGATGATCCGGTCGACCATCGCCGCCAGCAACAGTGCTGTGCTCATCGCCAATGCCGCCACGGTGAATGAGAAAAAGGCCGTGCGTTTGAACGCGCCAAGGTAATAGCTGTCGTTCCACAGGTCTTTGAAATTATCAAACCAGACAAATTCAGTGGAAAGGCCAAAGGCATCCTCGATCAGAAATGACTGATAAAGCGCCTGCCCGGCGGGCCACATGAAAAACACCAAAGTGATGATGATCTGTGGTGCCACCAGCAGGAACGGCAGCAATGATGGGCCGAAATGAACGCGCTTGAGCATGAAGCCCTCCCCCCCCGTGAACCCCGGTTTCGGCCCGCGCGCATCGCCCGCGAGCCGAAGGGTTATGCCTTAGTTATTGGCGCTTTCAAACTTCCTGAGCAGCGCATTACCGCGCTCAACGGCCGTATCCATGGCCTGTTGTGCGGTTGCTTTCCCGGCCCAAAGCGCCTCCATCTCTTCGTTGATGATATCGCGGACCTGCACAAAATTGCCAAACCTCAGCCCGCGCGAATTGGGCGTCGGGGCATTCAGGCTCAGCTCTTTGATTGCCGTATCAGTACCGGGATTGGCGTCATAAAATCCCTGCTCTGCCGACAGGGTCGAGGCCGCCGTGGTGATCGGCACATAGCCGGTTTCCTGATGCCACCAGGCCTGAACCTCGGGGGTTGAGAGATAATTCATGAAATCCGCCACCCCGGCATAATCACCCTGATCATGGCCGCGCAGCACCCATAAAGTGGCCCCGCCAATGATCGAGTTTTGCGCCGCATCCGCCACATCGGTATCCAGCGGCAGCATGGTCTGGCCAAAGGTGAACTTGGCCTGATCCTTGATCGAGCCGTAATAGGCCGAGGAATTCATCCACATGCCGCATTCGCCCGAGGTGAACAGCGACAGGCTATCGCCGCGCCGACCGCCATATTTGAAAAGGCCGCTTGCCTGACTGTCAGCGATGGATTGCAGACGGTTGACCACGGCCTCGTTATTGAAGGTAAACTCGGTATCGAGCCCGGCAAAACCGTTTTCCTCAGTGCCCATGGGCAGGTTGTGCCAGGCACCATAGTTTTCGATCATCACCCAGGATTGCCAGCCAAAGGAATAGCCGCATGTCATGCCGCTATCCAACAGCTTTTGTGCGGCGGCGTTCAGCTCATCCCAGGTTTTTGGCGGGGCACCAATGCCGGCCTTTTCAAAGGCATCCTTGTTATACCAAAGCACCGGCGTGGAAGAATTGAACGGCATCGACAAAAGATCGCCATCCGAGGTCTGATAATAGCTGACCACAGCGGGCAGATAGACGGATTGATCAAAATCCTTGTTTGCATCGGCCATCAGTTCGGTGATCGGATAGACCGCGCCTTTGGCGGCCATCATCGTGGCGGTGCCCACTTCAAACACCTGCACGATATGCGGCTGCTCATTGGCGCGAAACGCGGCCACGGCGGCGGTCATGGTTTCGGTGTAATTGCCTTTGTAGGCGGGTACGACCTTATAATCGGATTGCGTGGCATTGAAATCAGCGGCGATTTTATCAACCCGCTCGCCATTGGCACCGCCCATGGCATGCCACCACTGAATTTCGGTTTGGGCAGTAGCGGTTGTGCTCAGCCCGGTCAGGGCCGCGGCGGCCACAGCGCTTAAGGCATATGTTGATAATTTCATCTTGTCCTCCCGTTAGATGGCATTTTTGCCAATATTGATAGTTTTTCCGTTTGACATTGCCAAGGCCGCAATCATCTCCGCGCTGCCGGTTATGCCAGATACCCAGATATGCCGTTAGCAGATAAATGTGACATGTTATTGATATTGCATTTACCTGTCGTTTCATCCCTTGGGTTGATATTGCAACTTGCCATGGATGCCGCAAGCTGTAAACAAGGGAATGTTAGCGGCAACAGAAATTTGCCGCCAGCCATGTGGCAGATCAGAAAGCGGCGCTATAATCCTGCTTGTCAATGCGGCAGCAGATCACTGAAAATGTGTTACGCATCCGGGCCTCTGCCAGTTCTTTTTCAAGATTGCCCGCATCGCTCACCTCAGTGCCATGGCCGCCATAGGCGCGCGCCACCGCCGGAATATCCGTAGGCGAAAACAAAACCCCATGGCGCGGCAGTTGCATGCTCTTTTGCTTCTTTTCAATCAGCGCAAGACTGTCATCCACCAGCACGATGATTGTCACCGGCAGGCCGGTATCGCGCAAGGTGGCCAGATCACCGGGGCTCATGTCAAAGCCCGCGTCGCCCACCACCGCCACAACCGGGGTATCAGGTGCGGCAATGGCATGGCCAATGGCCAGCGGAACCGCCACGCCCATGGTGCAAAAGCCCGTGGATTGCAGCAATGCGCGGGGGCGCGCGCATTGCCACATCTGGCTAAGCAAAATCCGGTGTGCGCCGCTATCGACGGTAATCACCGCCCCCTCGGGTGCCGCTGTCTGAAGCGTACGAAATACTGCATGCGGGCCCCAGCGATCCGGCCCTGCAAAATCAGATAACAGCGCCTGACGGGCCGCGCCCACCTCGCCCTTGGGCCAGTTTTGGGTTGGGTCCGGCAAGGCGCTGTGCAGCGTGGAAATCAAATGGGTGATGTTGCCCACAACCCGCAAAAAACTGCCATGCATGCCGTGATCAATATCCGCGTGGCAAAGCTCAATCGCCGCTTCCGTGGCCCAGGGTCTGATCCAGCCCGAGCGCATTTCAATCGGGTCATACCCCGCCAGTAACACGCAATCCGAGGCCCTGAGTAACGGCAGGATATGCGTATCCGACAAGGGTGAAAGCCCGTGCCCGCCAAGGCAAAGCGGATCAGCCTCATCCATCACGCCCTTGGCCTTGTAGGTGGTAATAACCGGAATGTCATGGGCCTGCGCCAGCGCCGTGATTGCCGCGCCTGCATCGTGGTGCAAAGCCCCAAGCCCGGCCAGAATGATCGGTTTCTCGGCTTTGGCAAGATGTGCGGCTGCATCCCTCAGGGCCGTGCCCGCAGGCCAGCCGCCACCGCCCGCAACCCGGGCTGATATGGCAATATCTTCCGCAGGCTGCGCCGCCAGCCCAACCGGCAGATCAACATGCACCGGACCGGGCGGATCGGCCATGGCCATGGCCAGCGCCTTTTGAATCACCTGTGCTGCGGTGCCATCCGCAACCCGGTATTGCGCTTTTGTCACCGGCTTCATCAGGGCGGATTGATCCATCACCTGATGGGTGAACTGCTCGGCCTCTGCGCTGTCAATGCAGCCCGACAATACAATCAGCGGCACCTGTTCCTGCAGCGCGTTGGCCACCGAATTGATCCCGTTGGCAAGGCCCGGGCCGATGGTGGTCAGCAATATCCCCGGTGCATGGGTGGCGTGCCAGCTACCTTCGGCCATGAAACCAGCGGCGTTTTCATGCTTGCACAGGGTAAATTCAATGCCCACTTCGTGCAGGGCGTCTAGCAAAACAAGAACCTCGCCTCCGGGCATGCCAAAAGCGTGTTTGCAGCCCATCGTCGCAAGATGACGGGCAATGATCTGTGCGCTTGTCTTCACCTCAGGCATCACTTTTCAAACCGCCCTTATGCGCGCTGCCGAGAATTTGAACTCGGGGATCTTGCCGTAAGGGTCAAGCTGCGGATTTGTCAGGAAATTCGCCGACGCCTCATTAAAGCAAAACGGCATGAACAGCATGCCCTCGGTTACATCGCGGTCGGCCCTGAGCGTCAGCGTAACGGCCCCGCGCCGGGTTTCAACCGTCACCTGCTGGCCGCGGGTCAGCCCCTGACGGCCAATATCGCGCGGGTGCATGGAAACAACCGGCGTAGGCTCTTGCGCCTCCAGTGCCGTGGCGCGCCGGGTCATGGCACCGGTGTGCCAGTGCTCAAGCAGGCGGCCGGTTGTCAACACCATCGGGAATTCTTCATCGGGCAATTCATCGGGGGCAATCAGATCGGTGGGCACAAGCCTGCCCTTACCATTTTCCGTGGGAAAGCCATCATAAAAGATGATCTCATCGCCGGGGCCATCCTCGGATTTGACCGGATAACAGACGGTGCCTTCGCGTTCGAGCCGCTCCCATGTGATATTGTCGAGGCTTTTCATCACACTGGCCATTTCGCGGTAGATCTCGGCCACGCTGGTATACGTCCAGCCACAGCCGATGCGGTTGGCCACTTCCATGATCAGTTTCCAATCCTGGCGCGCCTCGCCCGGCGGGGTGCGCGCGGGCAGGTTAAGCTGCACCTGACGGTTGGAATTGGTGTAGGTACCGGCCTTTTCAGGATGTGCCGAAGCGGGCAGAATGACATCGGCAAACCAGGCGGTTTCCGTCAGGAAAATATCCTGCACCACCAGATGATCCAATGTCGCCAGCGCCTCGCGGACATGGCCTTGATCGGGGTCGGACATGGCCGGGTTTTCACCCTGACAATAAAGCCCGTTGATGCGGCCTGCATGCACCGCCTGCATGATCTCAACCACCGTGAGGCCGGTGGCCGGGTCAAGCGGGCGGCCCCAGAGATCTTCGAACTGATGCCGCACATCCTCATTGGTGACAGACCGGTAATCAGGATACACGATCGGGATCAGCCCGGCATCTGAGGCGCCCTGCACATTGTTTTGCCCGCGCAACGGGTGCAGGCCAGTGCCCGGACGGCCGATATGGCCGGTAATCAGTGCCAGCGCAATCAGCCCACGGGCATTATCGGTACCATGCACATGCTGGCTTATGCCCATGCCCCAGAAAATGATCGCGCGCTCGGATTTGGCATAGGTGCGGGCGATCTCGCGCAGGTAATCAGGCTCAACGCCGCTGACCTCGGCCATGGCCTCGGGCGTGAAATCCCTGACCTTTTCGCGCAGCGCTTCAAAGCCATCGACATTGGCCTGAATATATTGCTCGTCATAGAGGTTTTCTTCGATGATCACATTGAGCATCGCATTAATCATCGCCACATCGCGCCCCGGATTGAACACCACCGGATGGGTGGCGTGGCGCATCAGCCGTTGCCTGCGCGGGTCCATCACGATCAGTTTCGCGCCGCGTTTGGCCGCCTGTTTGAGGTAGGTGGCGGCCACCGGATGATTCTGCTCGGGCCGCGCGCCAATGACGATAATGCAATCGCTGTCGTCAGCCGCCGTAAACGGGGCTGATACGGCACCCGAGCCGATGCCCTCCATCAGCGCCGCCACAGATGAGGCATGGCACAGGCGCGTGCAATGATCGACGTTATTGGTGCCAAAGCCCTGCCGGATCAGCTTTTGAAACAGATAGGCCTCTTCATTGCTGCCCTTGGCCGAGCCAAACCCGGCAAGCGCCTGCCCGCTTTTCTCGCTCAAGATTTTTTTGAACCCGGCGGCGGCGCGGTCAAGGGCCTCCTCCCATGTGACCTCACGGAATACCTCGTGGATATTGGCCAGCGTCATATGGGCATCCGCCGATTTCGGGGCATCATCGCGGCGCACCATCGGTTTGGTCAGGCGCTCCTCCGACATCACGTAATCCATGCCAAACCGGCCCTTGATGCAGAGCTTGCCGCGATTGGCCACGCCGCGCCTGCCATCAACCTTGATGATATCATTGCCCTTCATGTGAACGCTGGTCAGGCAGCCAACCCCGCAAAACGGGCACAGGCCATCGACCACCCGGTCGGCTGTTACCTCGCGTTTGGTGGCGGTCTTATCCAGCAGGGTTTTCTCCATCAAGGCCCCCGTCGGGCAGGCCTGCACGCATTCGCCACAACCCACACAGGATGAGGTGCCCATCGGATCACCGAGATCAAACACCGGCAGCATACCCATGCCGCGGCTGCCCATGCCGATCACATCATTTACCTGCACTTCACGGCAGGCGCGCTCACAGAGGCCGCAGGAAATGCAGGCATCAAGATTGACGGCAATCGAGGGATGCGAGGCATCATGAAAAATGCTGTCAACGGGGATATTCTTCTGCGCACCGGGGCGACCGCCGGGAAAGCGCGTACCTGACAGCCCGGCAACCCCGGCCTGCGCCCAGAAATGTGCCTCGGGGTCAGGGCTTTGCGCCTGCTCGGGCATATCCGAGGCCAGCAATTCAAACACCATTTTGCGGCTGGCCTCGGCGCGTTTGCTGGCGGTATTGACAACCATGCCCTCGGCCGGTTTGCGAATGCACGATGCCGCCAGAACCCGTTCGCCCTCAACCTCGACCATGCAGGCGCGGCAGTTGCCATCCGCACGGTATTCATCATCATGTTTGAAACACAGATGCGGGATTTTGATACCCTTGCCATGGGCCACTTCCCAGATGGTTTGATCCGCATCTGCGGTAACCTCGACGCCATCCAGCGTGAAGGTAACGGTCTTTACCGGTGTCGCGTCAAGGCTCATGCCATTTCCTCCGGGAAGTATTTCATCAGGTGCTTGACACAGTTTGAGGCCGCCTGCCCCAACCCGCAGATTGAGCTGTCACCCATCACCTGCATCAAATCCTCATAAAGCTGATGATCTGTGGCCGGGTCTTGCAGCATCATGACCATTTTATCGGTGCCCGCGCGGCAGGGCGTACATTGGCCACAGCTTTCATGCTTGAAAAACCGCATGGTATTCAATGCCGCATCCCTGACGCTGTCCTTGTCCGACAGGATCACAACCGCGTGAGAACCCAAAAACCCGCCATGGGCCTCGAAGGTGCCAAAATCCATCGGCAAGTCAGCCATATGGGCCGGAAATATGCCACCCGATGCGCCGCCGGGCAGGAAGGCCTTGAAGCTGTGCCCCTCGGCCATGCCGCCGCAATATTCCTCGATCAGTTTGTTCAGCGGGATGCCTGCCGGGGCCAGTTTCACGCCGGGTTCTTTCACACGGCCCGACACACTGAATGAGCGCAGGCCGTTGTTTTTCTCAGACCAGCCCTGACCCGCAAACCATTTGGCCCCATGCTCCAGAATATCGGGTATCCAGCTTACGGTTTCAATATTATGGTTCAATGTCGGGCGGCCAAAAAGGCCCACTTCGGCGATGAACGGCGGGCGATGGCGCGGCATCCCGCGTTTGCCTTCAATGCTTTCGATCATCGCACTTTCCTCGCCGCAGATATAAGCCCCCGCACCGCGCCGCAATTTCAAAGGCGCATGATCAGCGAAGCCTGATGCATTGACCTTGGCGAATTCAATCAGCAGAAGCTGCAGGATATGCGGGTATTCATCACGCATATAAACATATATTTCATCGCATCCCACCACATGCGCGGCAATCAACGCGCCCTCGATCATCCGGTGCGGTTGGGTTTCCAGCCACCAGCGATCCTTGAAGGTGCCCGGCTCGCCCTCATCGCCATTTACCGTCATCAGGCGGGGGCCTTCGTAGCCGCGCACAAAGCCCCATTTCATACCTGCGGGAAACCCCGCGCCGCCAAGGCCGCGCAGGCCCGCGTCCGACATGGTTTTCACGGCATCATCGGGTTTGATTTCACCGGCGATAACCTTGGCCAGAACGCTATAGCCGCCCTTGGCCTTATAGGCTTCAAAATCCTCATACTCGGGCATCTCAGGCCCGGTATCCTGCGCAGCCGCCGACAACAGATCCGGCACTGTGGCGCGCTTCACGCTGCGTTTGCCCAGATTGGCCGCAGGCGCGCTATCGCATTGGCCGATGCAGGGCACTGCCTGAATGCGAATCTGGGCCGGGTCGGCGGCGGCTTTCATCCCCTCAATCAGCGCATTGGCCCCGGCCATCTCGCATGACAACCCATCACAGATGCGGATCGTCAGCGGCGGCGGCGGGGCCTGATCTTCCTTGACGATATCAAAATGATGGTAAAAGCTGGCAACCTCATAAACCTCGGCCTGTGCCAGCCGGAAAATATCGGCCAGCGCCGTCAAATGGCCTGCCTTGAGATGCCCGACACCATCCTGAAGCAGATGCAGCGCCTCGATCAGCATGTCACGCCGCAGGGATAAATCCCCCAAAAGTGCCGCAACTTCAGCAAGTGAGCCATCATCCACCTGTCGGCCTTTAGGCAGGCTGGGATCACGTTTCTTATAGGGTTGTTGCGCCAATTTATTCATTGATACTATCCGGGGCATTGCTTCATCAAAGGCGCATTCTAGCGATTCCAAAATCCCGCCACTGTGCTTAAGCGACATGTTTGATACCAAAATCCACCCGAGCAGCACAATTATGCAAAAATCCCCAAAAGCCAAGCCCTTGCTGAAAGGGGCATAATCGGGTTTCATGGCAAATCGGAGGTGCCGGTTTCATGTATACGCTCTATGGCGGCGGATTTACCCGCGCCCATATAACCGAAATGGTTTTTGCCGAGATTGGCCAACCCTATGAATTGGTTGAGGTTGATACCACCCAAGGCGCGCATCATGCGCCGGACTACCTCAAGATCAACCCGGCGGGATGGGTGCCGGCACTGATCACCCCCGAGGGGAAGGTGCTTTACGAGACGCAGGCGATAAACCTTTACCTGATTGACAGGCACGAACCCGGCGGCCTTGCCCCGGCATTGGGCGACCCTCAGCGCGGCCTTTTCCTGAGTGGGCTTTTCTATCTGGCTGGTGAGCTGGAACCGGCGTTAAAACGGTATTTCTTTCCGCACCGTCATGCGCTGCGGCAATCGGATATTGCGATGATCCGGCAACACGCACTGGCGGATGTCTGTACGGTTCTCAGCGTGATCAATCAGCGGCTTGAGAACCATGGCCCGTTTCATCTGGGCACATGCTTCAGCCTTGTTGATCTGGTGCTGAGCTACTGGATCAAGTCGATCATCGACCCGAAGGCCGTAGCCGGGTTTGATGCCATTCATCATTGTCTGGCGCAGGTCACGGCCCGGCCCAGGCTCAAACCGCTGTTTGAAGCGCTTGAGGAAAGAACCAAAGCCTATGCGCTAATCGACAGGCAATCACCCGACCAGCGCTAGGATCAGACCGACATGCAGATATATTTCATCTCAAGATAATCCTCGATGCCGTGATGGCTGCCCTCGCGGCCAAGGCCCGATTGCTTGACCCCGCCAAACGGCGCCACTTCGGTGGAAATGATGCCGGTATTCACGCCAACAATGCCATATTCCAGCGCCTCGGCCACCTTGTAGACGCGGGATAAATCCTTGGCATAGAAATAGCTGGCCAAGCCAAAAATGGTGTCATTGGCCATGGCAATCACCTCATCCTCATCCCCGAATTTGAAAAGTGCTGCAAACGGCCCGAATGTCTCATCGGTGGCCACAGACATATCCTGCGTTGCCCCGGTCAGAATGGTGGGCGGCAGGTAATAGCCCGCGCCCTCAACCGGCTCGCCGCCACCAAGGATCACTGTTCCGCCTTTGGCCGTGGCATCGGCCACATGCTCTTGCACCTTGATAATCGCATCCGCGTTGATCAGCGGGCCAAGGGCGGTTCCCGCTTCCAGGCCATCACCCATTTTAAGCTGGCTCACCGCCGCTTTCAGCTTCTCGGCAAAGATGTCATATACCCCCGCCTGCACATAGATGCGGTTGGCACAAACGCAGGTCTGGCCGTTATTGCGAAACTTGCACAGGATCGCGCCCTCAACGGCCGCGTCAATATCGGCGTCATCAAACACAATGAAAGGCGCGTTGCCCCCGAGCTCCATCGAGCATTTCATCACCTGATCCGCCGCTTGCCGCAACAGGATTTTGCCCACCCCGGTCGAGCCGGTAAATGTCAGCTTGCGCACGATGGGATTTTCACAAAACTCCTTGCCCACTTCCGACGAGCGCGATGAGGTGACGATATTGAACACCCCTGCAGGTATGCCCGCACGCTCGGCCAGAACACCCATAACCGTGGCCGAAAGCGGCGTTTCCGAGGCCGGGCGGCCAACAAAGGCACAGCCCGCCGCCAGCGCAGGGGCGGCCTTGCGGGTGATCATCGCATTGGGAAAATTCCACGGGGTGATTGACGCGGCCACGCCGATGGGCTGCTTGATCACGGTGATGCGTTTATCGCGCTGATGGCCCGGTATTGTCTCGCCGTAGATGCGCTTGGCCTCTTCGCCGAAAAACTCGATGAAAGACGCGCCGTAGATGACCTCGCCCTTGGCCTCGGCCAGCGGCTTGCCCTGTTCGGCGGTCAGGATTGTTGCCAGATCATCGGCGTTCTCAATCATCAGATCAAACCAGCGGCGCAAAACGGCGGCGCGTTCCTTGCCGGTCCATTTGGCCCATTCCTTTTGCGCCTTGCCCGCCGCCGCAATGGTTTTGGACACCTGCGCGCGCGACATATCGGCGACATTGGCGATCACATCGCCGCGCGCCGGGTTGGTCACCGCATAGGTGCCGTTCTCTCCATCCACCCACTCCCCGCCAGCATAGGCCTTCTCGGCCAGAAGGCTTGGGTCTTTCAGAAGGGATTTGAGATTGGTGGCGGTCATGGCTTTTCTCCCGGGTGTTTTACTATCGCCTTGGCAAAGCATTTTGCGTAAGGCTTGTCCAGCGGATTGATAAGGAAAACAGCGATGGATTATGATGACGCCTATGCCAATGCGCCCTATATTGAGGGGGCCGAGTTTTATCCCGCGCGCTGGCAACTTGCCGCTGCCGCATTTCGCGACAAACTGGACGGCCGGGCCAGATTGGCCCTTTCATACGGACCCTCGGAACGGCAGAAATATGATCTCTTTTTGCCCGAGGCCACACCAAAAGGCCTGTGCATATTCGTGCATGGCGGCTATTGGCTGAAGTTTCACCGCAATTTTTGGTCACATCTTGCAGCCGGGCCGCTCAGGCGGGGCTGGGCGGTGGCGATGCCGTCTTATGATCTGTGCCCGGATGTGCCGATTGCCACGATCACCCGCCAGATTGCCAAGGCGATTGAAGCCATGGCGGCGCAGGTTGCGGGGCCGCTTGTTTTGGCTGGCCATTCCGCAGGCGGCCATCTGGTGGCGCGGATGTGCGTGGCGGGGGTGCTGCCCGCCCCGGTCATGGCGCGGGTTGAGCATGTGATGCCGATCTCTCCGGTCGCAGATTTGCGGCCTCTGCTCAATCTTGAAATGAACGCGGATTTCGGGCTGGATATGGCCGGGGCCGAGGCCGAAAGCCCGGTGTTGATGCAGCCCCTCGATGTGAAGGTGACGGTCTGGGTGGGCGGCGATGAACGGCCGGTTTTTCTGGATCAGGCAAGATGGCTGGCCAAGGCGTGGAACGCGGGCCATGTGATTGAAAAGGCCCGGCACCATTTTGATGTGATCGAAGGGCTGGAAGATGCAGGCAGTGAGATGGTCAGGCAGCTACTTGAGTAAATACCGATATGGGCCATCGCCCCGGCCTTCGTGCCGGGGCCTCTGAGTTGGCCAGGAGGTCCCGGCACGGGGGCCGGGACGCGGGGAGTGTGCCGGGCGGTCACCTCCAGAGAACCACTGGCTATTTTATCCGCGCCCTGATCACGCCTATCACCTCATCGGGATGGGTATAGGCAAGGCAATGGCCAACACCCTCGATCACCGCGTGATGCGCATCGGGGTTCCACGCGCTCAGCTTGTCCTTGCCAGCTAGCGGAATGACATCATCATCACGCCCCCAGATCGCCAGCACTGGCAGGGCTTTGGCGCATATCTCACGGTGCTCTTTTTCCTGTGTCTCGCCCAAAATCCCCCGGATGGATGATAACACGGCAGCCCGGAAACCGCGGTATTTCAACTCATTCTGTTGCAGGTCAACCACCCCTTCAATGGCAGTTTCAAGGCATCTCTCACCCTCGGTCGAGCGCCGCAATGAACGCCCGTAAAACGCCAGCATCAGCCAATCGCCAAAGCGCCCGTAATTGACCACAAGCCGCACCACCGGGCCAAGATCATGGCCCATGCCCGCAGGCGCAATCAGGATCATCCGGCGCAGACGCTTTGGGTGCAGGGCGGCAAAACCGGTTACAATCGCCCCGCCCATGGAATAGCCCAGCATTATCAGGTCATCGCCGACATCAAGCGCTGTCAGCAGATCCTCAAGCTGGGTGTTGAAAAACGCCGCATCCTGCGCGCCCCTGGGCCGGTCGGAAAAGCCGCGCCCGTATAGATCATAAACCAGAACGCGATAGCCCAGCGCGCCCAACCCCCGCGCAATCGGATCCCAGACAAAGGTGGGCGTGGTCAGCCCATGCACGCAAACAGCCACCGGGCCTTGATCCGCGCCCAGCCATCTGTAATGGGTAACCCCTTGGGAAAGCTCAACAAACTTCCCCGGTGCCGCGCGGCGGGCCTGGGCATTCATCCGCGGCCGCAAAGCCTCGCGCAGGAACGGGGCAGCGGCAATCATTGTAATAATTGCAATTCCCCAGATCATTGCGCAGCATTCCAGGCATCCAGAATATAGCGGCTGGTCATCAGATCAAGATGCGCCCCGCCGCCGTTTTTGAACAGGGTTATTTCATCGGTGGAGTGTCGCTTGAACAGGTCAGGCTGGTAGAAATCCGCAATCAGATGATCCCGGCTTATCGCACCGGTTTCAAGCGGCGTTCTGATCTCGCCGATATGTTCCACGGTGGTATCAAAACTGTCCACAAACACCCGTGCGCGCCCCAGCGCCGTATCATCCGCCTCACGCATATCCGGGCGATAGGCGCCAATCAGGTCAACATGCTGACCGGGCTGAAGCCAATCCCCCATAATGAACGGCGCGGTCGACATGGTGGCCGAGGTCACAATATCCGCGTGCCGCACCGCCGCCTCAAGATCATCCGCAACCGCCATGCCGGGGCATTCGGCTGCCATCGCCTCGGCATTGGCGCGGGTCCGGTTCCAGAGGGTAAAGCGCGCATCGGGAAAGGCCGAGCGATAAGCCTGCCACAGATTGCGTCCGACGGTGCCCGCGCCCACGATCAGGATATTTTCGCTCTCGGGCCGGGCCAGCCTTGTGGCCGCATAAAGACTGTCACCTGCGGTTTTCCATTTCGTCACCAGATGGAAATCAACCATCGCCTCAAGGCTGCCTATCTGATCGGCAAAGAGGTTGACCACTCCATTGATCATCGGCGCGCCCCTGGCCGGATTGCCGGGAAAGATCGTCGCCGATTTCACCGCCAGCCCCATGCCGTCAATCCACGCGGCCCGGCTAAGCAATGTATCATCGCCGCGATAGAGAAAACTATCGGCAATCTCGGCCTTGGGCAGACTGTGGCCATGGGCAAAAGCCGCGCAAAGCGCCTGCCAGTCAAGATTTGCCTCGCCTTCATCAAAAGGGATTATGGTAAAACTCATCTGGTATCCTCTCTTGTCAGCAGCCCGGCCTGAACCAGCCGGTTTGCCCAGCCTTGCGCATCCTCAAACAGATGTGTCTGCCAGCCGCGCGCCTGTGCCGCCTTTATATTATCTACCCGGTCATCGGCAAACAAAAGCGCCCGTGCGGCAAGCCCGCAATCGGCCTCAACATGGGCGTAAATGGCCGGATCAGGCTTGATCAGGCCGATCTCGGCCGAGATATATCGCCGGTCAAACTCGGCAAGGAATGAAAATTGCGCCTCGCTTAACGGAAAATTTTCCGCGCCGAAATTTGACAGGGCAAAGACCGGCACACCCCGCCTGCGCAACGCCCGCAGAAGATGCACCGACAAATCAATCGCCGGGCGCGCCATATCGTTCCAGTTGTCGCGCCACAGGCGTATCTCGGGCGCCCATTCAGGATGCGCCAGCGCCATCTCTTCCACTGCCCCGGCAAAAGGCGCGCCCGCATCTATCCGGTCCATCATCGCGAACAGATCGACCTGCGTGAACAAATCCTGCCGCCTTTCGGGGCCGATCACGCGATCATAATACCTTTCGGGCTGCCATTCGATCAACACATTGCCGATGTCAAAGATCACCGCCTCAACCCGCATGTCTGACCGTCCGGCCACTGGCCCGCTCGCGCCATAACAGATAAAGCCCCGAGCCGATGATCAGCGCAATGCCGAACCAGGCCAGTGTATCGGGCCAGGTATCAAACACCGTGATCCCCCAGATGATTGCCATCGGCATTGCGATATATTCAAAGGGTGCTGCAAAGGCGGCCTCGCTCAGGCGGTAGGCCTGCGAGACAAACCAGCCGCCCGACACCCCGCTGACACCCAGCATGATCAGCACCGGAATATCCGCGCGTTCAACCGGTCCCCAGGCCCTGAACAGAAATTCAAACGTGCCCTCCCCCGGCCCCGCATAGCGGCCATCGCCCATGACCAGACCAATAAGCGAGCTGACAATCAGGAAGGTCAGGATCATGTAAACCGTCATCGTCGCCGCCGATTCCGTATCCCCCACCTTGCGCGCCAGAATGTGAATGACCGCATAAAGAAACGCCGCCGCAACCGGAAACAGCGATGCCAGTTGAAACGCCGATGTCCCCGGCTTGATGATCACCAGAACCCCGACAAAGCCCAAAGCAATGGCCATCCAGCGGCGCGGGCCGACATTCTCGTGCAGGATAATTACCGAAAACACCGTGATGATCAAAGGCGAGACGAAAAACACCGCAACCGCATCGGCAATCGGCAGGGACGCCAGCCCCAAAAACAAAAAAGTATTGGCCAGCACCACACAGAGGCCCCTTGTCAGATGAATGCCCGGCCTGCGGGTGCGAAACACCAAAAATCCACCGTTGAACGGCATGATCAGCGCCAGAAACACCAGCCCGCCAATCATCGCCCGGATCAGCACCACCTGATGCAGGGCGTATTGATCACTCAGCAGTTTCACCCCCACATCGGTGATCGAGAAACAGATCACCGCCGCAATGGCACAGCCCGCGCCGATCAGATTGCCGTGATGGACCATACTGCTCATGATTTGCCCTGCTTACGCCATGGCCGCACGAATGGCCCTTTCCAGCGCGTCCAGAAAACGCGAGCGATCAGCCTTTGTAAACCCTTTGCCGCCGCCTTGCCTGAAGGGATCGGCGGCACGCAGATCTGCCATCAGATCGCGGGTGGCCAGAACATTGCCGATATTGGCCTGCGTTAATGCCTCGCCGTTATGTTTGAGAACCTGCGCGCCGGCCTCAACGCATTTTGCCGCCAGGGGAATATCGCCGGTAATCACAACATCCCCCATGCCCGCACGCTCGGCAATCCACATATCCGCCACATCCGGCCCGTCAGGCACGATCACATTTTCCACCAGCGGATTGCGCGACGGCCTGAGCCCGCCGTTTGAGACAATGAACATGCGCAGGCGATGCCTTGTGCCCACCTTCTCGACCTCGGCCTTGACCGGGCAGGCATCGGCATCGACGTAGATATCCGTCACTTGCCCTTGCCCGATAGTTTTCTGCCCTGAGAAACCTTGAATTCCTCGGGGATCGGCATCCGGTTGAAGGCATCCAACCCGGCGATTTTATAGGCCTCGGCCAATGTGGGATAATTGAAGGTATTCTGCACGAAATAATCCACCGTACCTTTGAGATTCATCACCGCCTGCCCGATATGCACCAATTCGGTGGCGCCCTCGCCGACAATCTGCACGCCCAGAACCCGGCGGGTTTTGAGGCTGAAAAGCATCTTCAAAAGCCCATGCTCCAGCCCCATGATATGCCCGCGTGAGGTTTCCCGAAACCGCGCCACGCCCACCTCATAGGGAATGCCGCGCGCCTGCATTTCCTCTTCCGACATGCCGCAGGTTGAAATTTCCGGCACCGAATAGATGCCGTAGGGATACCACGGGCTTTCTTCCAGGGTTGGCACCTGCAATGCATGGCACGCCGCCACCCGGCCCTGTTGAGTGGCGGTTGAGGCCAGGCTTGGATGGCCGATGACATCGCCCGCGGCATAGATATGCGGCACCGCTGTCTGATAGGTCTTGCGGTCAACCTCAAGCCGCCCGCGATGATCGGTCTTAAGCCCCGCCGCATCCAGACCAAGGCGGTCTGTCGCCCCCATCCGCCCGGCGGCAAACAAAAGCATTTCGCTGCGCACATGACGGCCATTGCCCATGGTCACCTCAACATGCCCGCCCGCATCCTCGATCTTTTCGATCTTTGAGCCAAGCCGCAGATCAACGCCGTTTTCGCGGATCTGGTGGGTAAATTCATCAATCAATGTGCGGTCAATGAAATCAAGGAAACTGTCGCGCGGCTCGATCAATGTAACACGCACATCCAATGCCGCGAACATGGTGGCATATTCCACCCCGATCACACCCGCCCCGACAACCGCCAACGAGCGCGGAATTTGTGTCAGTTCAAGAAACTCATCACTGTCGATAATCGAGCGGCCATTGAAAGGCACATCATCTGGCCGGTGGGTTTTCGTGCCCGTCGAGATCAGGAATTTATCAGCCGTCAGCTGGGTCGTCTCCCCGGTTTCCGTTGCCACCTCGATATTGTTTGGGCCGATGAATTTTGCATAGCCATTCAGGGTATCCACATGATTGCGGTTGAACTGATGCTCAAGCACATCCACCTCATGATCGAGCGTCTTGTGCAGCCGCACCTTCAGGTCATCCGCCCCGATCGCCTCTTTCACCCGGTAGGCGCGGCCATAAAAGCTGCGCTCGCGCCAGCCCGACAGGTTCAGCACCGTCTCGCGCAGGGTTTTGGACGGGATTGTGCCGGTATGCACCGAAACCCCGCCAAACCGGTCGCGGCGGTCAATCACCAGCACCCGGCGTTTGAGCTTGCCGGCCTGAATCGCGGCAGAGCGCCCGGAGGGGCCGGAACCGATGATAATCAGGTCATAATGGCTCATGATTTACCCCGCATAAAGCGCCTCGGCATGAAAATTGATGTGGTCCTCCATGAAGCTCGACACAAAGAAATAGCTGTGATCATAACCCGGTTGAAGCCGCAGTACAGCCTGTTGGCGGCGGGCGTTTATCGCCTCGGCCAAGGCTTCGGGGCGCAACAGATCAATGAACTGATCCTCGGTGCCGGTATCCAGCAAGATCGGCCCGTCAAAGCCATGTTCACGCATCAGATGCGTGGCATCATGGGCGGCCCATCTGGCCTCATCCTCTCCCAGATAAGCGCCAAGCTGCTTGCGGCCCCAATCGCTGCTGCTTGGGTTGCATATCGGCGAGAAAGCCGAAACCGAACGGAACCGCCCCGGCAGGGACATCGCCAGTGTCAGCGCGCCGTGCCCGCCCATGGAATGGCCGGTAATGGCCTGCGCCTCCCGATCAATCGCAAAATTGCCGGTAATCAGCGCGGGCAGTTCCTCGGCGATATAATCCCACATGCGGTAATGTGCCGCCCAGGGCTTTTCGGTGGCATTGACATAAAATCCGGCCCCCTGCCCCATATCATAGGCCGCGTCATCGGCAACGCCTTCGCCCCGCGGGCTGGTATCGGGGAAAACCAGCGCCAGCCCCTGTTCGGCGGCCCAGCCCTGCGCCCCGGCTTTGACCATGGCATTTTCGTGGGTGCAGGTAAGGCCGGATAGATACCAAAGCACCGGCACCGGGCCATGATTGGCCTCTTCGGGCAGGAACATTCCAAAGGTCATGTCACAATCGCATGTCTCGGAGCGGTGGGAATATACCCCCTGCTTGCCCCCGAAACAGGCATTTTCCGATAGGGCTTTCATGGTGCTTTCTCCGATTCATTTCTCATCCAACGGCCTTAGCAGCCCGAAGAGATGGGTGAAACAGATAATCACGGATGAAGAAACGAAGTGCTGAGTGCCACTCAGGATTGTTTCGGTGCGTAATCTTCCCTCAATAGGCGTAAAATTCGAGAATCAAACATCGGAATTACCAATTAATGCCTCAAATTATTCATAAATCATCAATAAAAGTATATTGTCAGAAGTGAACCGCCAAATTTGGGACCGGGCGTTTTTTGTAGGCGCAGTTTTCGCGTCATGAGTATCTGTTTTATGATTTCCGCTGGAGGAAACAAATTGAAAAACTATTTGGGTTACATCAGATGTGGTGTTGCGTGTGTATCGTTGATCTGGGCCATGGCCTTGCAGCCGGATACGGCAGAAGCGGGCGTTGTCACTTTGACTTCGCTGAATGATACAACGCATATTACCGGCGAATTCATCGCCTACAAAGATGGCAACTACATCATAAATACCGAGCTTGGTGAGCTGAAGTTTTCCTCGAAAGGGGTCTATTGTGAGGGGGCGGATTGCCCGCCAATGGAAGCCCTGAAAGCAAAAATATTTTTTACCGGATCCTACGCGCTTGGTCAGGGCCTGATGCCGCTGCTGATTGAAGGCTATGCGGATCAACTTGGGGCCGAACTGACCGTATCCGATACCCAGAACCCCAATGAAATTCAGGCAGGATTAGTCGGGGATAATGGCTATGGGGAAGAGATCGGATCATATCGCGTAACATCCAAAACAACCAAAAGCGGCTTTGCCGAATTGCTCACCCGGCAAGACGCCATCAACATGGCCTCGCGCCGGATCAACACAAAAGAAGCCCGGGCACTGCGCAGAGCGGGCAAGGGCAATATGGTTAATCCCGATCAGGAACATGTGATTGCAATGGACAGCCTGGTTGTGATCGTTAACCCGCAAAACCCTGTCAGTTCCATCTCGGTTGCTGATCTCAGGGCAATATATTCCGGCGCTATCCGAAACTGGTCTGATCTGGGCGGGGATGACAGGCCGATTTCTGTACTGGCCCACCCGGGGGATTCGGAGGCATCATCTTTATTCAACTCAGTGATTTATGAGAATCGCAGGCCGCGAATATTGAAATCAGCAATAATCAGGCCTGACAACGAAGCGATTGCCACAATGGTGAATGATGATCTCGGTGCCATCGGCTTTGTCGGCTATGCCTTTCAGCGCGGGGCCAAGCCACTTAACCTGATCAGCGAATGCGGCATCATCAACAGCCCCGATCCATTTTCTGTTAAAACCGAAGAATACATGCTTGAGCGGCGGCTCTATCTTTATACGGCGAATGATGCCAGTCAGGACATCCGGGAATTCATTTCATATGCCACATCACCCGATGCTGATATCCTGATTGAAAAATCCGGTTTCATTGATTTCGGCATCACAATGCGCCAACAAACCATGGATGATCTGCGCGCGACAACATTGCGAAACACCAAAGCTGATACATTTGAAAGCAGTGTGATCCAGGACATGCTGACACAGATGATTAACACGTCCCGCCTATCCACCACATTCCGGTTTCGGGCCGGTTCTTTGGATCTGGATGAGCTTGGTCAACTCACATTGCAGCGTCTGGTAAGATATCTGGAAACCCTGCCAGCCGGGACCAGTATCAAGATGGTGGGCTTTACCGACAGGATTGGTGCGTTTGAGGCCAACCGGCGCATCAGCATAGGGCGTGCACAGCAGGTGATTAATCTTCTGCAGGATAAAGCGGGGGACAAGCTTTCACATATTGAGTTTACCGCGTCGGGATTTGGTGAAATTGCCCCATCCGGTTGTAACGATTCGGAAAGCGGGCGCCGGATCAACCGCCGGGTCGAGGTCTGGGTTTCTGAGTAGGATAACCGGTTTGCCTATTTCCACCGGCAGTGAATGACCGGGGTGAAAACAGGTTTTTGCCGATGCCTGCATATTCGCATTCAAATCCGCATCAAAACGCTTTATCACCAGCGGCAATGATGCCGGAGCCGCGATAAATGACCACCAACCAAAGCCCAAGCGAAATAGCCCGCACTGTTCTCAAGATTGAGGCCGACGCGCTGATTATGATGCGCGATGGCCTGCCCGACGGGTTTGATGCCGCTGTCACCGCCCTGTTGCAGGTCAAAGGCCGGGTGATTGTTTCGGGCATGGGCAAATCCGGGCATATTGCCGCCAAAATTGCCGCCACCATGGCCAGCACCGGCACGCCTGCGCAAACCGTTCATCCCGGCGAGGCCAGCCATGGCGATCTGGGCATGATCACCGCTGCCGACGCCGTGATCCTGATCTCGAACTCGGGCGAGACCCGCGAATTGGCCGATATCATCGCCCATACCCGCCGCTTTGCCATTCCGCTTATCGCCATCACCAAAAAGGCGAGCAGCACCCTGGGCCAGCAGGCCGATCACCTGTTGCAACTGCCTGATGCGCCCGAGGCCTGCAGCATCGGCATGGCCCCCACCACTTCAACCACCTGCACCCTTGCCATGGGCGATGCCCTGGCCGTGGCGCTGATGCGCCTGCGCGGGTTTGACAGCGCGAATTTTCAGGCGCTGCATCCCGGCGGCACATTGGGCGCGCAACTGCTCAGGGTTTCGGCGGTGATGCATAAGGGCGATGCCCTGCCGATTGTGCACGAGGCCACGGCGATGGGTGAAACCCTGCTTGAGATGACAGCCAAGGGATTTGGCGTGGCCGCGGTGGTGGAAAATGCCCGCCTGACCGGGGTGATCACCGATGGCGATCTGCGCCGCAATCTTGACCATCTGATGCAGCGCAATGCCGGCGAAGTGGCCACCCGCGCGCCGCTGACCATCGGCCCCGATGCGCTTTTGTCTGAGGCCCTTGGCATCATGAACGCCCACAAGATCAGCGCCCTGTTTGTGACCGGTGATGAGGGCGTATTGCAAGGCCTTGTGCATATCCACGACGCCCTGCGCGCCGGTGTGGCCTAGCTTTGAATTCTAGGCATAAGTGCAACACGCAGATACCGCAGCACGAAGAGGCTGAAGCCGAGTGACCAAAGCGTGCCCGACAGATGCAGCAGCCATGCCATATCCATCCCCCCGGCAATCACCCGGATGAGGGCGGCAGCATGAACCGAGAGCAGGATCACCACATCGGATTTCCCCGCCTTGATGGCCTGCCCCGAATGGCCCAGCAAGGCGCGGATCATGACGATCAGCGTCATCGTGCCCACCGCGCCCGCGCCCATGGCGTGAAACACCTGCGCTTGTGTGACCCACCCTGTCATCCCCTGCACTCCCAGCAAGAACAGGGATATGACCACCCAGCCATAGCCCGCATGCATTGCCAGCAACAAAGGCTCGGCCATAACCGCGCGGGCGTGCCAGCGGATCAACCGCAGCCCCAGAACCCCTGAGGCCAGCAAGGCCACAGCCCCGGTGGCAGGCCGCACATCAAAAATCACCCAAGCGAGTAACGCCAGCGCCGTGCATGAAAGCGCGGCCTTATCCACCACGCCAAAACCGGCCACAACATCCTTGCGCCCCTGCGCGATCAGCCAGTTGCGGCTGAAGGCGGGTGTCACCCGCCCGCCAATCAGGGTGATCATCATCAAGGCAATGGCAAATCCCATCCGTGTGCCAAACATGGTATCGCCCAGCAAAAACACCGCCTGCGCCGCCGCAATCAGCCAGACCATACCAGCCATCGGCAGATTGCGCCTGTTGCCCCCGGCGACAATCTCAACCGTTGCAATCAGTGCAAGAGCCATGGGAAACAGAAGCGCCAGAAGCGCGCCCGCAGGCCACAAGAGCATCACCACCCGGCCCAGCAGCCAAAGCCCCATGAGGCCCAGAAGCGGCAGGCCTGTGATCGCGCGCCGCCCGGTCCAGTTGGGCAAAGCCGTCAGCAAAAATCCCGCCAGCGCCGCACCAAGATAGCCAAACAGCATCTCATGCATATGCCAAAGCTGCGCGTCCTCGGGTACGGGGATGTCAGCACCGCTATATATCGCCAGCCACAAGGGCACCGCCAGAGCCGCCATCAGCCCGGCAGCGGGAAAAAACAAACGGTAGGCGCCGCTAAGTAGGATCATTTGGGGCCTCATTTATGGCTTTTGGTCATGTAATATCAACGCAGCTTTATCAGGCAATTCTATCGAGGGAAATGGCCCAGAACCGACCGCGTCGCTTCGTCCGGCAGCAAGGATAGGAATGCTCGGTTTTCCCCTTGATCCCACGGGAAATCCCATACATCCTGAAGTTGATAAAACCCAAGGATATTGTAATGCGACACCTTCTTCACGGATTATTATTTTTTCTGTTTCTGGCCAACCCGGCTGTGGCGCAAATAAGTGATCCCTATACATCAATTACTAAAGATGAACTGCGCAAAGCCATCTATGCCGGTGAGGTTCGCAAGGTTGAAACCGCCTTTCGTGCAGCTCAGGCAAAATTCCTCAGAGGCGAGGCAAATATTGATGATCTGCGTTGGTTGAATGAGGTTTTCACTACAACCCACCCGGATGTGATCAGCTTTACAGAAGCATGGCTCAGGCGATACCCAAATTCACCCTACGCGCATACGGCTCAGGCCTGGATAAATTACAAAATAGGCTGGATCATTCGCGGCGAGGGAATTGCCCGTAAAATCTATCCCGATGCCCTGACAGAATTTAGCAGATTGCATCGCGATGCCTGGGATCATGCCCTTGAGGCTTATGAAGCTGATCCGCGTTATATCCCCGCCTCTGATGCACTGATGAGGTTAGCAAATTCAACCCACAATCAGATCAAGGCATACAGGGTTCTGCATCAGGCCATGCAGGATAATCCTGACTGGGGAAACCTGCGCCGTGCGGTTGACACGGTCCAGCCCGGCTGGGGCGGAACATGGGAAATAGCTGTCAGGATGTGTGAGCAATACGGGCCAATGATCGACTCAGATATTGATATGGTTCTATATTGCAAAGCATATGCCGACTTGCAGTATTTCGGTAAAAATCATGGTGAATGGACGCGTGATATAATCCGGGACAATCATTTTACTAATCTGGATGATCTGCGCTTGTTTTACTCCACCTCATATCATGCCACTCGTGCCGAGGCCGCTTTTACCTATAATTACCTCACCCGCGAAGGGGTAACAAATAGCAAATATGCGATAAAGTTTGATCGGTATATTGCCTTGAAATACGGATATGATTTTATCAGTGAGGCACATCAACGACGCGCGCGGGACAACGCACGCAAAGCCCTTGAGGATGACCCCTATGATCCGGATCTTATTAAGACCATGCAAAAAGGCATTATCCGGTTCTCTCTCTCTGAAGGAGGCGGTGCGAAATCAACGCTGATTGAGCGCCTGAGCCGGGAAGAAGAAATTGAATATGCCCGACGCCTTCTGATTATTGCCCCCTATGACCCGCGGTATTATAGCGGATATATACAATGGGGATTTGAGAAAACCCCCGAAGACTTTCTCAAAGATGAGCCCTTTTGGAACAATGCCATTGTCTATTCCAATCATACGCCAGAACGGATCAACAGCTATATGAATCTAAAATTCACACAGCTTAATATAGTACAGCTGGCCGCAACTGGTGAATTCGGGGAAGAGTGGCAAACCCTCTCGGAAACCGTTGATATTGAAGGGGGCATCATCTGCCCGATGCTGCGCGCCTATCGCCTGTTTAATTCCATTTGTGAAACAACAACCAATTCAGGGTGTGAAGATATTTTTCAGAGTTTGATTGACAGCTATGAAATCATTCTGGCCGATGCGACCGAGCGCAATATCTGCATATCCGAGCGCATCACACCGGGGTTTGAGCTATATTACGCGCCCATTCCGGTTGATTTATCCGCCCCTCAGTAAAGCCGCGTCACCCATCCTATCACAAGTGACACGGTAAGGATTGCCGCGACCGTCGAGATCAGGATCGAGGCCGAAACCCGGTGCGGGGCGACGCCGTAATGCTGCGCCAGTATGTAAACATTGCCCGCCACCGGCAGCGAGGCGGCGGCGATCATCACCGCTGCGGCATAAGGCTCAACCGGGAAAATCAGCAGCGTTGTGATAGCAATCACGCCCGGATGCAGCCCCAGCTTGCAAAAGCTCAGCCAGCCGGCCACAAATGGCCGCTCGGCGGATTTTGAGGCCAGCGAGGCCCCGATGGCAAACAAGGCACCGGGGGTGGCCGCACCGCCAAGGATGGATAAAAATTCATTCATCGGCTGCGGGATCGGCAGGTGCAGACCCGACCACGCCAACCCCAGAACAATCGACATGATCATCGGGTTTTTAAGCAATCCGATGGCGATAGTGGGCAAAATATTCAGGTTCATGCGCCCATCGCGGGCAATACTGATGCAAATCACGATCAGGGATCCAAACACAATCAGATCAACCGCCAGCACCAGCATCACCGGGCCAATCGCCGCCTCGCCCAACAGCATCACCAGCATCGGCAGGCCCAAAAACCCGACATTGCCGATCACCGCGCATTGCGCCTCCATCGCGGCCTCGGCAAGACCAATACGCCGGGCAAAACCCACCGCCATCGCCAGCGCATAAAGAAATCCGGTGCCGCTGAGATAAGCCAGCACGATCCACCAATCCAGCACCTCGGCCAGCGGCAAATTGGCGGCAAAGCGGAAAATCATCGCCGAAAGTGCGAAGTAGAACACGAATTTGGTCAGCCAGGCTGTGGCCTCGGCACTGAAAAACCCAATGCGCCCGGCCCCGTAACCAAGGCCGATGATCAGGAAAAATGGCAGCGTTTGCAGGAAGATGTCCAACATGACCGCTTGGTAACATCCCTATTGGGCAGGTCAATCATATAGATAGGAATTCATGGCTGGTTTGAAAGAACGTCCTTCGCATGGTATGATAACTCCACTTTCAGAGAAACTTGGCTAACAGCCATTGCGATAATACCTATGATGCTGATTTGATTGCTATATTTTCTGTTACTCGTGTCAGAATTTGCCGGAAACTCATTATCAAGCGGTTTGAAGATAGCCAGGAAGGGGATGTAAGATGAGTAAAATAAAAAAATATGCGGTTCTGGCGGCCCTTTTAGTTGGGGTCGTTGCCTGCGGACAAGCCGAAGAATATCCAAACGGTGTATACGGAACTGAGGGCGGAGGCGATTAGCCCAAGAATGTGTCCGAAAGATTGATCTTTGTCAAAACAGGTTGAGACGGACCGCAGGCGCAGGTAGACCAACGCCATAGGAGTACTGCGCCATGAGCCTGAACACATTCGGACATCTTTTCCGCGTCACCACATGGGGCGAAAGCCATGGGCCAGCCTTGGGGGCCACGGTGGATGGCTGCCCGCCCGGCGTGGCGCTGGATGCTGATATGTTGCAGCACTGGCTTGACCGGCGCCGCCCCGGTCAGAACAAGAACATGACCCAAAGGAATGAACCGGACGCAGTGCAGATATTGTCAGGCGTCTACGAGGGCCAGACCACCGGCACGCCGATCCAGATGATGATCGAAAACACCGATCAGCGCTCAAAGGATTACGGCGATATCGCCAACACCTTTCGCCCCGGTCATGCCGACATCACCTATCACCTGAAATACGGGCTTCGTGATCCGCGCGGCGGCGGGCGCAGCTCGGCGCGCGAAACGGCGGCGCGGGTGGCGGCGGGCGGTGTGGCGCGGGCCGCCCTGGCTGCGCTGGTGCCGGGGCTTGAAATCAAGGGCTACATGACCGCCATGGGCGAGATGGAAATTGACCGTTCCCGGTTTGACTGGAACGCAATCGACGGCAATGATTTCTGGATCCCCGATGCGGATGCCGCGCCTGAATGGGAGGCCTATCTGCAAAACCTGCGCAAAGAGCATGATTCAGTTGGCGCGATTGTCGAGGTCGTCGCGCGCGGCGTGCCTGCGGGGCTGGGTGCGCCGGTTTATGGCAAGCTTGATACCGATCTGGCCGCGGCCTGCATGTCGATCAACGCCGTCAAGGGCGTGGAAATTGGCGAGGGCATGGCGGCGGCAAAGCTCAAAGGCTCGGAGAATGCCGATGAGATTTTCATGGGCGAAAACGGCCCTGAATTTTCCTCCAACCACGCGGGCGGCATTTTGGGCGGCATTTCAACCGGGCAGGATGTTGTGGTACGCTTTGCCGTCAAACCCACGTCGTCGATCCTCACCCCGCGCCAATCCATCCGCACCGATGGCACACCCATCGAGGTGGTGACCAAAGGCCGCCATGATCCATGTGTGGGCATCCGCGCCGTACCGGTGGGTGAGGCGATGGTGGCCTGCGTCATCCTCGATCATCTGCTCTTGCATCGCGGTCAGGTGGGCATTGGACCACGCGGCAAGATCGGCTAGAGCGACGGAATTCGGCCTTATCAGCGTTAAACACTGGAAATGAAGGAGGCCCCGGATGACCCGAGCATTGATATTAGCGCTGTTGATGATCCTGCCGTTTCCGGCTTTTGCGGGGCTTCAGACTCATGACATTCAGATTGACGGGGAGCGGCGCAGCTATACCCTTTATGTCCCGGCGCGTGTGGCCAATGCCCCGGCATTGGTGATCGTGCTGCATGGCGGCGGCGGCACCGGCAGGCAGATCATGCGCAACACCAAAAAGCGGTTCAATCAACTGGCCGAGCGCGATGGTTTTGTCGTCGCCTACCCCGATGCGATTGACAGGATCTGGGATTTTGGCGAGGGCAAGATCAGCAACGAGCTTGAGCACCGCCGCAATGATCTGAAATTTCTCACCCATATGGTCAATCAAATCGATGGCCGCATCGGGCTGAACCGGGCGCGGGTGTTTGCCACGGGTATCTCGCGCGGCGGTCAGGCGTCGTATTTTCTGGCCTGTAAGCGGCCCGGCCTGATCCGCGCGATTGCGCCGGTGGCAATGCCGCTGCCGGGTTTTCTCAAAGACGATTGCCGGGGCAAGGGCCAAATGCCGATCCTGCTGATCAACGGCACCATTGATCCGATCGTGCCTTACGGCGGCGGGCAAATCCGCCTGGGCCGAAAGTCACGCGGCACGGTGCTCTCAACCGCCCAGACCATGGCGCTTTTCGCCCGTAAAAACCGCTGTGGGCCGGGCAGGCATATCACCTCAAAAGGGGCGGTGGACATGATCCGCGCCAAGGGCTGCGCCGCCCCCACCCAGCTTTTCCGCGTCAATGGCGGCGGCCACACATGGCCCGGCGGCGGCGGCGGCATGAAACGCATCGTCGGGCCGGTCAATCACGACATCAACGCGGCGGATGAGATCTGGAAATTCTTCCAGCAGGTCAGATAATCTTTTTACAACGCAAAAAAGGGAATAATTGGTAATTTTCCGGCAAAGGTTTCATACTGTATCTGACGTATCATTTGAGATGTTGGAAATACACCAATGAGAAAAGTGGCTTTAACCATTATTGCCTTGCTGGCCTTCACCCCCCTACCCGCCCCGGCGGCAGATTTTCAAAAAGGGTCTGCGGCTGCCCAAGCAGGCGATTGGGAAACGGCTTTAAAAGAATTTCTGCCACTAGCCGAACAGGGGAATGTGGCAGCTCAGTTATATTTGGGTTGGATGTACGACAACGGTAAAGGGGTTCTGCAAGATTATAAAGAATCCGTAAAATGGTACAGAATGGCTGCCGAACAGGGCGTTGCCGCAGCTCAGAATGGTTTGGGTCTAATGTATGACAAGGGCAAAGGCGTTCCGCAGGATTATAAAGAAGCGGTAAAGTGGTTCAGGATGGCGGCCGAACAGGGCGATGCCTTAGCACAGTATAATTTGGGTTTGGGGTACGCCAACGGCCACGGCGTTCCGCAGGATGACATAAAAGCGGTGAAGTGGTACAGATTGGCAGCCGAACAAGGTGATGCTTCAGCTCAGTTAAACTTGGGTGTGATGTATAGTAATGGCCAAGGTGTCTTGCAGGATTCTAGCGAGGCGATGAAATGGTATAGGTTGGCTGCTGAACAGGGTGACGCCAAAGCTCAGTTTAATTTGGGTGCGAGGTACGCTAAAGGCCAAGGCGTTCCGCAGGATTATAAGCTTGCTTATATGTGGTTTAATCTTTCGGCTGCGAACGGAGACCAACAATCCATTGATGTTAAAAAGAAATTAAATGAATTAATGACTCAGGCCGACGTAGCAAAAGCCCAAGAAATGTCAACTGCGTGTCTGGCCAATGCCTATAAGAATTGCGGATATTGATAGGCTACAGCCCCTGATCACGCGGCTGGTATTGCTTTGACAACTGCACCGCCAGAATTCCGGCCATAATCACCGCAACGCCGATCAGATCATAGCCGCGCAGGGCCTCGCTCAGGATGAGCGCGGCAATCGCCACGCCCAAAAACGGGTTGAGAAAATGAAAGGTGGCGGCGCGCACCGCCCCGATGCGTTTCACCAGCAAAAACCACACTAGCGTGGCGGCAAGGCCCGGAATCAGCGTGGTATAGGCGAAGGCCGCAATCAACTGCCAGCTCCAGGTGATCTCCATGCTCTCAAGGCTGACGGCAAAGACACTGAGCACCGCAGAACCCACCAGCATCTGCAACCCCACCACCATCAGGAAATTCCCGCCCGACATCGCCCCGCGCACCACCAATGTGGCCACTGTCAGGGCGATTACCCCGATGATGCACAGGCTCAGCCCATAAAGATCAACCCCGCCCTGAAGCCGCGACCCCATGATGATCGCCACGCCGATGACCCCGGCAATCAGCCCGGCAATGCCCAGCGCGCCAAGGCGCTCGCCAAAGATCAGCCAGCCGGCAAGCCCCACCAGAAGCGGCATGGTTGAGGCTATGATGGCCGCCAGTGAGGCCTCGATCGTTTGCATCGCCACAAAATTCAGCCCCAGATATAAAGCATTCTGGCAGATGCCAAAAAGGATTGTCGCCCGCCATTGCGCGGGGCTCAGCCGCCATGTCTGTCCCAGAAGGCGCGCGATCAGCACGCCCAAAAGCCCCGAGATCAGAAACCTGAGCGACAAGGCCGTGAGCGGCGGCGCGGATGCCACGATGATACGCGCCGATGTGAAGGCGCTTGACCACATCGCGGCAAAAGCCAGCCCCATTGCGATTGCCCGGATGTCCATGATCTTGATTTCCTGATGAAGCGCTATTCAGGGCGCAGGCTTTTCCACTTTCCCGGCAAAGGTCAAGCCCTGCCCGCAAATTCCGCTTGTCAAATTCACCGGTGAAATCTGGACTTCACGATCAGAAAGGTCCAAAGACAGGGCAACCTGCCCCGCGATGCAATTTATAAATACGAAGGAAATCTGACATGAGCACTGCCTCTCTTCTTATTCTGCCCGGCGATGGCATCGGCCCCGAGGTCATGGCCGAAGTGCGCAAGATCATCGACTGGTTTGGCACCAAACGCGGCCTTGAGTTTGACGTCAGCGAAGACCTTGTCGGCGGCGCGGCCTATGACAAGCACGGGGTTCCGCTGCATGATGATACCATGGCCCGCGCGCAGGAAGTGGACGCGGTATTGCTTGGCGCCGTGGGGGGGCCGAAATACGACGATCTGGATTTTTCCGTAAAACCCGAGCGTGGCCTGTTGCGCCTGCGCAAAGAGATGGACCTTTTCGCCAACCTGCGCCCGGCGCAATGCTTTGACGCGCTGGCGGATTTTTCATCCCTGAAGCGCGATATCGTCTCGGGTCTTGATATCATGATCGTGCGAGAGCTGACCTCGGGCGTCTATTTCGGCGAGCCGCGCGGCATCTTTGAGGAGGGCAATGAGCGGGTTGGCATCAACACCCAGCGATATACGGAATCCGAGATTGACCGCATCGCGCGTGCCGCGTTTGAGCTGGCGCGCAAGCGCTCGGGCAAGGTTTGCTCGATGGAAAAGGCCAATGTGATGGAATCGGGCATCCTGTGGCGTGAGGTGGTGCAAAAGGTGCATGACGCCGATTACCCCGATGTTGAGCTGAGCCATATGTATGCCGATAATGGCGCGATGCAGCTTGTACGCGCGCCCAAGCAGTTTGATGTGATCGTCACCGATAACCTCTTTGGCGATATCCTGTCGGATTGCGCGGCGATGCTGACCGGATCATTGGGCATGCTGCCCTCGGCCAGCCTTGGCGCGCCGATGCAGAATGGCCGCCCCAAAGCGATGTATGAGCCGGTGCATGGCTCGGCCCCCGATATTGCCGGGCGGGGCCTGGCCAACCCGATTGCCTGCATCCTCAGCTTTGCCATGGCGCTGCGCTACAGCTTTGATCAGGGGGGTGAGGCCACACGGGTGGAAACCGCCGTTGAGAAAGTGCTGGCAGACGGAATGCGCACCGCTGACCTGATGGGGCCGGAGGGCGGCACGGCCGCGTCGACCACTGAAATGGGCGACACCATCATCGCAGCCCTTGACGCCAGCCTGTGATCCAGACGCGGGGGTATAGGCCTGAGGATGCAGAAGATTTTCTGCGCCTCTACCGGGAATGCCTGCGCCATTACCGGATCAAACCCGCCACCCGGGCCGAAGAAGCGCGGGTGCTTGACCTGCTGAATGCCGGTCAACACATGTCCTGCCTAATGGCCTGTGATGGTGCCACACCCGTGGGATTTGCCACCTGGACGCTGACCTTGCCTGCGGGGGCGGGGGTGGCGCTATATATGAAAGAGATTTTTGTCAGCGATACAGCCCGGGGCAAAGGCGCAGGCCGGGCCTTGCTTGCGGGGCTGATACAGATTGCCGGGGATGAAGGCTGCACCCGGGTTGACTGGCAAACCGATGGCAGCAATGCCGCATCACAGGCATTTTATGCGGCCCTTGATGCATCAGAGCACGCCAAGAAATCATACCGGATTGCGCAGCAGGATTATGCAGCATTCCGCACCCGTCTTGGATACTGAAACGGGTTCTTCATAGGGTATTCATCCTGTGGTTGACCAAAATCAAGATATTAAGTACCTCGATAGGGCGAAAATGACAGATGATCAAAATCATCCAACCGGAGAGAGTAAATGTTAATCAGAATATTATTAACCCTTGGCCTTCTGACCTTTTTGTCCCCGGCCAATGCCAAACCGTTTGAGGAAATGTTCCCCAACCTGATAAGCGAATTGACGCAAGATCAGATCGACCTGCTCAATGGCATGGATTACAAAACCGGCATCGTGACGGTGGGCGATAATCTGGCCTCCTTCAACCTTGGCGATCAATTTTATTACCTAGATGAAAAAGACGCCAATTATGTGTTGAGTGATCTTTGGGGAAACCCGCCATCGGATACTACGCTTGGCATGATTTTCCCGATTGATATGACCCCGATGCACGATACCTGGGGGATTGATATTTCCTATGATGCAATCGGGTATGTCTCGGACAAGGACGCGGCAGATTACGATTACGACGCGCTATTGAAAACAATGCAGAAAGATACCTTGGCCGAAAACCCGTGGCGCAAGGAAAATGGCTATGGTGAAATTGGCCTTGTGGGCTGGGCCGAAACACCAAGCTATGACACCACAAGCCGCAAACTTTACTGGGCCAAGGAGTTGAGCTTTGAGAACGATCCGGAAAATACCCTGAATTACAATATCCGCGCGCTTGGACGGAAGGGCGTTTTGGTGATCAATTTCATTGCGCGCATCGGACAGCTTGACGAGGTACGCGCCGCCGCCCCGGCGGTACTGGCGATGACAAATTTCACTCCAGGCAACAAATATTCCGATTTCGATCCTTCGATTGATAAGGTTGCCGCCATTGGCATCGGCGGCCTGATTGCTGGCAAGGTTCTGGCCAAAACCGGACTGATTGCCGTAGCTTTGATCCTTCTCAAGAAATTCTGGATATTGCTGTTATTGCCGGCTCTTGGCCTGAGGAAACTGTTCACACGTTCCAGCAATAAAAATAGCTGAGCAGGGTGAATGAACCAGATTTGACCGCGCGGGATGATTTATCTCCGTCTTTGGTTATCCGGCATCACTCACTCAAAAACCGCTCCGTCTCAAGCGCGGCCATGCAGCCCATTCCGGCGGATGTGACCGCCTGGCGGTATTTGTGATCGGTCAGGTCGCCAGCGGCAAAAACGCCGGGGATTGATGTGGCCGTGCTGTCAGGCTGTGTCACAACATAGCCGCCCATATGCGTCTCAAGCGTGTCTTTCACCAATTCATTGGCAGGCGCATGACCGATGGCAATGAACACGCCCTTGCAGGGGATCTCGGTAATCTCACCGGTCTTGGTGTGGCGCACTTTCACGCCGGTCACACCTTTGGGGTTATCCTCGCCCACGACCTCTTGCAATTCATGAAACCAAAGCGGCTCGATCTTGGGATTTTTCAACAGCCGGTCTTGCAGAATTTTCTCGGATCTGAGCTCATCGCGGCGATGAATGAGCGTGACTTTTGAGGCAAAATTTGTCAAAAACAGCGCCTCTTCCACGGCCGTATTGCCGCCGCCCACCACAACGATCTCTTCGCCGCGATAGAAAAATCCGTCACAGGTGGCGCAGGCAGAAACCCCAAAGCCCTTGAACGCCTCTTCGCTTTCCAGCCCCAGCCATTTGGCCCGCGCCCCGGTGGCCAGAATTACCGCATCCGCCGTGTAAATTGTGCCGCTATCGCCAGTGGCGGTAAACGGCCGTTTGCTGACATCCAGATCAGTGATGATATCGCCGACAATCTCGCATCCCATCGCGGCTGCGTGCTCTTGCATTTTGATCATCAGGTCGGGGCCCTGTACCTCGGTAAAGCCGGGATAATTTTCCACATCTGTGGTGGTGGTCAGTTGTCCGCCCGGCTCGATCCCCTGAACCAGAAGCGGGTTGAGCATGGCGCGGCTGGCATAGATGCCCGCAGTATAGCCGGCAGGGCCGGAGCCAATGATCAAAACACGTATATGACGGGTATCAGCCATGGAAATTTTCCCTTAATGTCAAAGATTGAGAATTCTGCTGCCCCCGATATAGCGGGGCCGCGCCGGGCATGTAACCCCCTCAAACCGGATGGTCACGGCAAAATTTTCCCGGCATATTGCGAAATGATCTTGCGTCAGGGCGAAATAATATTGCGCGTGGATTGGGGGTGCTATAATAATCGCGAATAAAGTGTTTCGCGAAAAACCTGAGCAGCAGGTTAGCAGCGAAACGCGCGAAACAATTAGACGTTGCGCGGCGTTTAGGCTTTTTACCTGTTTCAGGTAAAACCCGAAACGCTTTACAACAGGAGTTCCGCCAATGCCGTCATCCCGCCTTGATCCGATTGACCGCAAAATACTGGCCGAATTGCAGGCCGATGGCCGCATGACCAATGTTGAGCTGGCCAAGCGCGTTGGCATTTCGGCCCCGCCCTGCCTGCGCCGGGTGCGCACGCTTGAGGAAACCGGCTTTATCCGCGGCTATCACGCCGATGTAGACCCCCGCGCGCTGGGATTTGAAGTGCAGGTTTACGCCATGGTCGGGCTGCAATCGCAGGCCGAGGCCGATCTGAGCGCGTTCGAGGCGCGGTGCCGCACCTGGCCTTTGGTGCGCGAATGCCACATGCTCAATGGCGAGGTTGATTTCATCCTGAAATGCGTGGCCCCTGATCTTTCCACATTCCAGCGCTTCCTGACGGAAGAGCTGACGGCGGCGGATAATGTGGCCAGCGTCAAAACCTCATTGGTGATCCGCGGCGCCAAGGATGAGCCGGGCGTGCCGTTTGACATTCTCGAAGAACGGCTTTCACAAAACGCCTGAGTATCGGGCCCGGCTAATCAAAACTGAAAAAGCCAGGCCCGAAAGTTACCCTTCCCAGGGTCAAAACGGCAGGCGCGGATGCGACAATCTGCCAAAATCTTCTGGCTTGTTGATATGTGGAAACAGCGACAGGAAAAACGCCAGCAGATTGGCCCCCATCGCATGTTCAAACCCGTATCCGGGGTGATAGCTTTCCACTTCAAGCCCGGCCGCCGTGAGGGTAGCATGATTTTTCAGGCACACATGATACACCTGCACCGGGCGTGGCGGCGTGATCTCAATCACAGTCATGCCATTGGCCAGATCGCGCACCGGGATCAGCATTCGCTTTGCTTTATGGGTATCATCGGAATGGGGCGAACGCGCCAAAATACGCCCCCCCGGCCCGGCAATAAAATCACAATCGGGGCGCGACATGCCGTATGTATCCGCCATCACCCGGGTCAGACAATCATCAACCCGGGCCTGGCCATTGATTTTAGGCAGTAATGTGATGGACCCCACCCATAAAAGAGGTGACGCGCCAAATTCCGCAGTCATCAGCCGCATCCCCGGATGCAGATCTTCCACTGCCACCGGCCCCTGATCGGTATCCAGCAATGTTCCGCGCGCGAAACCTGAAAAGGCGGTTTCAAATCTGGCTGTTGCCGGGATGATCTGCTCGGACACCCGCACGGTTCCATCCGATCGCAGGCTGCTGATCTCACATTTGCGCACCGTGGATGTTTTTTGCACAGGCCCCACAGGCACCACGGGTTTTTGCGCAGTGGCAATGGTCGAGATATCCGCAGCATGTGATGACATAGCCATGTTTTCTCACCTTCCTAAAATGCGTTTACACGCAAATCTTCACTCGTTACCCCCAAGGGAGCACACACACCTATCCTGCACACGCCCCGCGAAATGCCGGAACCCGGCAAATCAGCATGGCGCATAAAAGCCGTTACCTAACCACGTTGGGTTTCACCGGCTGCAGACGCATTGTTGGTTCTTCTGGAATGTCTTTCCCGCATTCCCGCACTGGTAGTCGCATATAGTTTCTGAGTGCCGCAGATCATCAGCCCAGAAGGGGGATGATCTGCGAAACTGCTTGTTCATTTTACCGGTAAGGTAATTTGTGGTCCCAAATTATTCACGTCACCGGGTCTTCTTGAAGTAGCACCTCAGGTATATGTCAGGGCGTAATTATTGGCCCAAAATCTTAAATCTGTTTGCCCAGTCCGACCAATATGATCAGGCTGCCTTGCGGATCAGTTGTGAGCCCGCACGATAAGGCAAAACTGGCAATTCTGTCTTGCTTGTCTTGAGTATTGATTGCATCCAACGCTTCGTCATGATCCCGTTCCTTTTAATTCGTCCACCCAATAAATCCGGACGCAGGTCCGTTAGTCGTAAGTTCAATATAGAAATGCTTTGCGGCCATGATTTGACGAATTAACCATTTTTTAGAATTTCTTGATGCAGGGCTATTGGTTGATGATCTTTTAAAATAATATCTCGCTAATATATTGTTATTTATCAATATTTATAAAATTAGAAAAACTTTGCAAAGTTTAATGAATTTAATTATTGCCGGAAAACTGGCCAGATTGCCCTTAAAATGTCCGAATCACAGCCTGATCGCGGCGATCAATCTTCCATAATCTGCTTCATTGGTATGAGTCGCCCTGCGGTATGAATAAAATCGCCCGGCATCGCTATAGGTACAGTGGCGGGTATAAGCGGCCCGCCCCACGCCCGCGCGGCGCAAACGGTGCAGGCCAAACCCCGGCAGATCAAACTGATAATGCCGCTCGCGGCCGCCTGCGAAAAACCGGGCATTCTCCGGGTCATCATCCATAAATGTCTCGATGAATTCCTGCCCAACCTCATAGGCCGCCTGACTGATCGACGGGCCGATGACGGCAGATAAATTCGCGCGGGTGGCCCCCAGGCCTTCCATCGCATCCACCGTGGCCTCCAGCACGCCGTCCAATGCCCCGCGCCATCCCGCATGCGCCGCCCCGATAACGCCCGCGCGCGCATCGGCAAACAAAACCGGCTGGCAATCGGCCGTGAGAATGCCCAGCGCCAGCCCCGGGGTGGCCGTGACCATCGCATCGGCCTTGGGGCGCTCGGCAAGCGGTGCCTCAACATGGATAACATCCTTTGAGTGTACCTGATGCAGTGAGATCAGATGATCCGTTGGCACCTGCATCGCCTCGGCCACGCGGGCGCGGTTGACGGCCACAACCCCGGCCTGATCCGAGGATCCCGGCCCGCAATTCAAGCCCTTGAATATCCCCGATGAGGCCCCGCCCTTGCGGGTGAAAAACCCGTGATGCAGCGGTGTCAGGCTTTCTGCGGTAAGGATTTCAAGAGTCATGGTTCCAGTCCCGGTGGTGGTGTGGCGGATTTGGGATAAAACGCCATCACCTTGAACAGGTTCCCCATTTCTTCGGCATGGGTCAAGCGCCGATGTGCGCTGATATGACTATCCAGCGCCTCGCCTGACATCCCCGCCGTCAGCGCCTGCGCTCTTTGGGTAATGCCCAGCCGTTCCAGAAACACGCCTTGAGGGGTCAGACGGCTGTAGCCCGAGGCGGTGGCATCCGCGAGTGCCGCAAAATCCACATGCGCCGTGAGATCCGCCAGCCCCGGATCGGCCAGCGGGGGGATGATCTCATGCCCCTTCACGGCCTGAAACGTATCTCCAAGGGAATGCCAGTCGCCGTAATCAATGATCAAGGCCGCGCCGCCTTTGGCCTCTATGTGATTGCCTATCAAAGCGGCAACGGCGCGGGCCTGCGGGCTGAACTCGACAATATCTCCGTCCTTGGTATCCTCCAGCCGTGGCTCAAGCCCGGCAATGGCCATCGGCGCGGACAGGCCAAAGCCAAGATCGCCCCCGGTCACACCAACACAGCGCTCGCGCCAATGCCCGCCATCGCGCAGAACCTGCCGAATGGGCAAGGCATCAAAAAACTCATTGGCCAGCAGATAAAGCGGCAAATCCGGCAAATCCACAAAACTGTCGTGCCAGATAATATCCCCCCGCCCCAGCGCCTGGTGCTGGGCTTGGCGCAAGGTCGGTGACGTCTCAATCAGATGCAGCCGCATCGCCGCATGAAACCCCGGCACTTGCCGGGTGGCGCGCAGAATATCGGCCATCATCGTGCCCCGGCCCGGTCCGGCCTCGGCCAGAATGAACGGCGCAGGTGCCCCCTGATCCAGCCAGCTTTGCGCAAGGCTCAGCCCCACAAGCTCGCCAAACATCTGGCTGATCTCGGGCGCGGTGATGAAATCGCCCGCGGCACCAAAAGGATCGCGCGTGGCGTAATAGCCATGCTCGGGATGCATCAGGCAGGTTGCCATAAAATCCGCCAGCGTGATCGGGCCTTGCGCCTTTATCTGCGCAATCAGCAGCGGGCGCAGATCGCTCATGCGGCCAGCACGCGCGCCTTCCTGCGCCGCGCCCGGATGATCAGCCCCGCGCCAAAGGCAATCATTGGCAGCGATAATAGCTGCCCCATGCTCAGGCCAAAGCCGCCCATATGCAGCACATAACCCATCGGATTATCCGCCGTGATAAATTGTGCATCCGCCTGTCGCACCAGCTCAACCAGAAAGCGCGAAATCCCGTAGCCAATGAAAAACAGCCCCGTCACCATGCCCGGCCATTTCAGCCAGCCCCGGCGATACACCACATATAAAAGTATCAGCCCCAGAATGGCCCCTTCCAGCAGCGCCTCATAAAGCTGCGAGGGATGGCGCGCACAGGCACCTACAATACCGGGGCAATCCTGCGCATAGGCACCGGGGAATATCACCCCCCAGGGCAGATCCGTGGGCCGCCCCCACAGCTCGGCATTGATGAAATTGGCGATCCGCCCCAGCAAAAGGCCAATCGGCGTGCCCAGACACAACAGATCGGCCACGGAAAACCCCTCAAGCCGCCTGCGCCAGGCAAAGGCAAAACAGGCAATGATCACCCCGATCAGCCCGCCATGAAATGACATGCCGCCGGTCCAGACCATGAAAACCTCGAGCGGGTGTTGCAGGTAATACAACCCCTTGTAAAACACCACATAACCCAGACGCCCGCCAAGGATGACACCCAAAATCACCCATGTCAGCAGATCTTCAACCTGCGCAGGGGTGATCACGGCCTGCCCCTCACGATACAATTGCGGGCGCTTGACCGTCGCCACCACCAGCCGCCAGCCCAGCAGGATACCTACAATATAAGAAAGCGCATACCAGCGCAGCGAAAATTCACCGCCAAAAAGTGAGATTGTGAAAATCTCGGGGGATATATTGGGAAAAGGGATCATGGCCTGTTTTTGTCTTTCCTGCCTGCGGCCAACCGGGGAAGCCAACCTTGTGATATAGTCTGTTTCCCCCCATATAAGGCCAAACGCAACTGCAAAAAGGGGCAATCATGCAAACCCGCAATAAAGTGCTTGATGATATATCCAAGCTGATGACCAACGCCATGGGCGTGGCTCAGGGTGCCAAGGACGAGGCCAGCACGGCGATGAGCTCGATGATCGACCGCTGGCTGGCGGACCGTGATTTTGTCACCCGCGAGGAATTTGACGCGGTGCGCGCCATGGCACAAAAAGCCCGCGAGGAAAATGAAGCGCTGAAAGCCCGGCTCGACGCATTGGAAACCGCCGCGAAGAAATAGCACAGCATTGCCCCGGATCAGGTTCGGGGGGTGTTGTCAGCGCTTTAACGCTCCCGCCCAGACTACCCGGCCCAGGAGCATCAGTTCGTCCAGCTCCGCCCCCCGGCGCAACATCGGCGGTGTTGCCGGATCAGCATCCGTGATCAGCATCACCCCCGGCTCTGGCTGGCTGAGATAATTCAGCCGTAATTGCCCGGCTTCCAGATGCGCCCAGACAGCATGATCGCGCACCTGCCACTCGGCCTTGTCAATCATGCACAATGCATCTTTGCCGATGACCGGCGCGAGCCTGTCATCGGGCGCATGAACACAGCACAGATTTTCGGGGGCAAATCCCTGCCCGTCAAGCCACGCGCGGGTAAAGGCCACCGGGGCCGAGGCGCCATATTGCCGCTGTGCCGGGTGATAGGGGATCGGCAGATAGCCCTGACGCAACGCTTCTTCCGGCGGCTCATCCCCGGCATCGGAAGCCTCGCCGAACCCGCCCTTGCGGGCAGGCGCACCACCGGGGGCATCACTGATAAGAAGGCTCCGCCCCATGGCCTCGACAATGCCGATCATTTTCGAGGATTGAATATCGCGGCCATCCCGCAAGCTGCGTAACGTGCCCAAATCGAGGTCCAGCTTGCGCGCATAGCCCCGCAGCCCATGACGGGCAATTCCTTCCTGCGCAAAGGCTCTCAGATGATTCAATTCAAAGCGTGTCACCCTTCGGCAATGGCATGAATAAACAAAGCTGACTAGATAGTTAAAATTTTACCCATTGTGTAAATAATTGCACAAAAAGAGTGGATTACACCATAAAAGTGCGTATACTGAATCAGTGCAATGGTTAGGTTGTGAGGTTGAGCATGTTACTGTTGATCAATTTGAAAGCCGGGCTTTACCCACCATCCAGGGGGGCTCCACAGGCCAAAAGCTCATGTTTTCAAGCCTTGTGTGCAGCTTAGCTGTGCTACCTGCCAAGGCCGCCACTCTGCTCGGCCAGATCCGTCGTGATCTGGCCGAGATCCAAACCCTGCGGCATGAAATCCGTCACGCTCCGGATCAGATCAGCCGCGACAATGCCATCATCCGCCATACCCGCAGCCTGGATAAAATCATTGAGGCCTTGCAACGGCTCGAAGATGAAGGATTTCTGAATGGTTTTGCTTTTCCCGGGCACTCAAAAATTCAAGATACCAATTTTTAGCCCCGGCACAGGCCAAATGCGCCAACCCGAGGAAGAAGCCGCAGGCTGATGACGAGACAAGCTGCGTGCGCGCGAGCGCACTCAATCAGGTCAATGCACGGTCACCGGCACCATATCATTCTGCCGTGCCAAAACAAAGGCCAGCGCCCTGTCGCGCACCAGCGCAAGGCGTTCGCCTTCAACCGAACAGACCGCATAAAGCGTCTCATGCCCCATCGCCTGTTCCTGCATCTCCTGCGGCAGATCAGCCACATTCACCGCACGCACATAGACAATCGGCCGTCCGGTCTCGCCTGCAAAATCATATCTGGTATTCATTGCTCTCACCCCTTATTTATCTTGACCGTCTGCACCACGGCACTCTGTACCGCGCGCGTCAGATCCACATGCAACAGCCCGTTTTCCATGATCGCCTCGCCCACCTCGACACCGTCCGCCAGCACAAATGAGCGTTGGAATTGCCGCGCTGCGATGCCGCGATGCAAAAACATCCGTTCAGCCGCATCCTCATTCTGCCGCCCCCGAATCACCAATTGCCGGTCTTCTACCGTGATCGCCAAATCGGCCTCGCCAAATCCGGCAACCGCCAGGGTGATGCGGTAGGAATGATCCGAGGTCTGCTCGATATTAAATGGCGGATAGCCTTCGTTGCCGGATTTTGCGCTGCGTTCCAGCATCCGCTCCAACTGCTCAAACCCCAGCATATAGGGGTGCGCCCCCAATGTTAGTTTTGTCATCGACACGTCCTTGATGTTAAGCGACAGCCCGTTATACGAGGCCCCGTTATGGCGACCTGCATGAGGTAAATATGGGGGCTGAACCGGCCTGACGCAAGGGCTAGGCGAAAGCCCCTGAATTCAGTATCTTGAAAGCCGCCGCAGCAAGAGAATCATTTGCAATGAACGCCACTCAAAATCTTTCCATGAAATCCGAAGAGGTTTTGCGCGTTGAGCTTGAGGAATACCGCCACCAGCACCGCGATCTTGACGAGGCCATCACCGCGCTTGATGAAAAAGGCGCGCGGGATCCGCTGACCATCAAACGCCTCAAACAACAAAAGCTGCGGTTGAAAGACATTATCAGCCGCATCGAAGACCGGCTAATCCCCGATATCATCGCCTGAACCGGCCTTTTTGCGCGCCACCAGCGTAAAACACATCGGCACCTGCGCCGCGCGCCTCGGGCTTAAGCTCCAACAGCGCTTTGGTCAGGGTTTCATCCAACACCGAAAACCCTTCGCCCCCGACCTGTGCCAGCAGCTCTCGCCAGTCATTACCGGCCTCGAATGCCGCAGCCGAGGCATTCCATGCCGCCTGATTTGAGGCAGTATATTCGGGAATATTTTTCATTTTCCCACCATAAATCAATGGTTATCCACAGCCAAGGGCAGATTTCTTGCAGAATCAACGATTCAGGCAAATTCCCCACAAACCCGCACCTTAGCAGTAGAACTCCGGGCGACCAGCCCCTATAGTGCCCGCTCCACAGGCAAAGGGCATGACATGTCGGATATAAAAGTGGGCATCATCATGGGCAGTCAATCCGACTGGTCCACCATGCGCGAAGCGGCTGAAATCCTTGACCAGCTCGGCGTGGCGCATGAGGCCAAGATCATCTCGGCGCACCGCACCCCGGACCGGCTTTGGGACTATGGTCAAACTGCCATTGAGCGTGGCCTCAAGGTGATTATCGCAGGCGCGGGCGGGGCGGCGCATCTGCCCGGCATGATGGCCTCAAAAACCCGCCTGCCGGTGATCGGTGTGCCGGTTCAGACCAAGGCGCTTTCCGGCATCGACAGTCTCTATTCCATCGTGCAAATGCCCCGCGGATATCCGGTGGCAACGATGGCAATCGGGGCTGCGGGTGCTGCCAATGCCGGGCTTATGGCAGCGGCAATTCTGGCCAATGAAGATGCCGCACTTGCCACCCGCCTGGACCAATGGCGCGCCGCCCTCTCGGCCTCGATCCCCGATGCCCCAAAAGATGACTGAACCCCTGCCGACCGGGGCCACCATCGGCATTCTTGGCGGTGGTCAACTGGGCCGGATGCTTGCCGTTGCCGCCGCCCGTCTGGGCCTGCGCAGCCATATTTTTGAGCCGGGGCCAAACCCGCCCGCAGGCGATGTGGCCCATGCGGTGACAACCGCCCCCTATGAGGATGAGGCCGCCCTGCGCGCCTTTGCCGGCTCTGTGGATGTGATCACTTATGAGTTTGAAAACATCCCCACCTCGGCGCTTGACCTGCTCGAGCACCTGCGCCCCATTCGCCCCAGCCGCGAAGCCCTGCGCATCAGCCAGGACCGCTTCAGCGAAAAAACCTTCCTGTGCGATCTGGGCCTGCAAACCGCGCCCTATGCGGCCGTGGATGATGCCGCCAGCCTGAGCAAAGCCATCGCAGAGACCGGCCTGCCCGCGATCCTCAAAACCCGCCGTTTCGGATATGATGGCAAGGGGCAGGCCCGCCTTGTATCACCCGATGATGCGGCTCAGGCGCTCAAAGACATGGCCAATGCGCCCGCGATTCTTGAGGGCTTCATCGACTTCACCCATGAGGTTTCCGTCATCGGTGCGCGCAGTGCCATGGGCGATATTGCCTGTTTTGATCCCGGTGAAAACCTGCATGAAGGCGGTATCCTGCGGACCACCACCCTGCCTGCCAGCCTGACGCCCTCGCAACGCTCTGATGCCATTCTGCTGACTGCTAACATACTGAATAAGCTTGATTATATCGGCGTCATGGGGGTTGAGCTTTTTGTCACACGCCAAGGCCTGATCGTCAACGAGATCGCCCCACGGGTGCATAATTCCGGCCATTGGACGCAAAATGCCTGCGCCGTGGATCAGTTTGAGCAACATATCCGCGCCGTTGCAGGCTGGCCCCTTGGCGATGGCCGGCGTTTTGCCGATGTGGTGATGGAAAACCTGATCGGTGATGATATGGGCCGGGTGCCCGCACTGGCATCCGAGCCCGGGACAGCCCTGCACCTTTATGGCAAGGCAGACATCAAACCGGGCCGCAAAATGGGCCATGTGAACCGGATAAAACCGCGCAGTTAACTCAATTCGTCGCATTTCTACTATCCCTCCCGCCAACTCCCGGACTAGGCTTGATGCCAACACGAGGGAGAGCATTATGAAAGGAAGTTGCCATTGCGGCGCGGTTGAATACCAAGCCACCGGCGCCTTGCGCAGCGTTGTCGGCTGCCATTGCACCCAATGCCGCAAATTCACCGGGCATTTCGTGGCCGCCACGCAATCCGCCCTGAAATTCCGCCGATGATCACCCCCGGCAAACCCATTCATGTCATTTCCTGCCATGCCGGGGGCGAGGTGGGCGATGTCATCATAAAAGGCGTGGCCCCGCCCCCCGGCGATACGATCTGGGCGCAAAGCCGCTTTATCGCCCGCGATCAGGCCTTGCGCAATTACATGCTCAACGAGCCGCGTGGCGGGGTTTTCCGCCATGTCAATCTGCTGGTGCCGCCCCTGCACCCGCAGGCCGATGCCGCCTTCATCATCATGGAGCCGGAAGACACCCCGCCGATGTCTGGCTCAAATTCGATCTGTGTCAGCACGGTGCTGCTGGAAACCGGCATTGTGGCGATGCAAGAGCCGGTCACCCACCTTACCATTGAGGCCCCCGGCGGGTTGGTCAAGGTCAAGGCCGACTGCAAAGGCGGCAAGGCCACAAGCATCACCGTGCAAAACGTGGCCAGCTTTGCGGATCAGTTGGATGTGGCACTGAATGTTGAGGATTTGGGCGAAATCCGCGTCGATACCGGCTTTGGCGGCGATAGTTTCGTGGTGGTTGACGCCGCCAGCCTTGGGTTTGAGATCATGCTAGGTGAGGCCGCTGATCTGGCCCGGCTGGGCGTGCGCATCACCAATGCCGCCAACCAGCAGCTTGGGTTCAAACACCCCGAATTGCCCGATTGGGATCACATCTCGTTTTGCCTCTTTGCCGGGCCTCTTGGCAAAACCGATACCGGCCTGACGGCACGTTCGGCGGTGGCCATTCAACCCGGCAAGATTGACCGTTCCCCAACCGGTACGGCGGTATCGGCGCGCATGGCGATTCTTTCCGCGCGGGGTGAGATGGATGTGGGCGACCACTTCACCGCCACTTCAATCATCAACTCTGAATTTACCGGGCAGATCATGTCCAGAACGAAAGTGGCAAACCAACCGGCAATTATCCCGCAAATCACCGGCAGCGCATGGATCACCGGAAGCTATCAGCATGTTCTGGATCCCAGCGATCCCTGGCCCGCAGGCTATCGCCTCAATGATACATGGGGGCTTTGAAGCAGGCCGTTACACCAAAATGCCGCCATCGGCATCATCGCCCGCTTCTTCCGACAGCCGGTCATAATCGGGCACAATCACATGGCGTTTGCCCTTGAGGCTGATCACCCCATCTTTTTTCAGGCCGGAAATCTGGCGGCTCACGGTTTCCAGCGTCAGCCCCAGATAATCCGCCATTGCCTCACGGGTCAGCGGCAGCTTGAATTCAATCGCGCCCCTCGCCTCGCGCAGGTGAAGTGCCGCATCGCGGCGGGCAATAACCGCCAGCAGGGAGGCAATTTTTTCGCGCGCGGTCTTGCGGCCAAGGACAAGCATCCATTCCCGGGCGGCATCCAGCTCATCCAACGTCATTTCCAACAGCCGTTGGGCGATATGCGGGGTTTCCGCCATCATGGCCTCAAACGGCTTCTTGCGAAAACAGCACATTACCATATCCGTCACCGCCACCACATCATAGGTGGCGGTACTGCGCCCCGGGCGGCCGACAAAATCACTGGGCAATAGCAGGCCCACCATCTGCCTGCGCCCGTCTTCCATCGTTTGAGTCAGCGTGGCAATGCCCTTCACCACCGAGCCGACAAACTCCATCTGGTCCCCGGCCCAGATCACGGTCTGCCCGGCCTCGAAACTGCGGTAAAACTTGGCCTTGTCCAGCCGCGCCTGTTCCGCATCGTCACAGCGCGCGCAAACCGCCCGGTGTCTGATCGGGCATTCACCACAAGGATGCAGCATTTTTGCCGTCAGTTCATTCAACATATTTGGTTCACTTCGCGCGTTTTGATCTGTGTCAAGGTTGACATCCTGCACCTACCATAACGCTAGTTACATGGTTACGAAAGCACAACTCGGCAAATTGGGGCTGTTTGACGCAAAAGTCCCGCGCTATACCAGCTATCCTACGGCGCCGCATTTCTCGGATGCGGTGGGGGCGGATGACTTTACCGGCTGGATTCGCGCCATAAAACCCGGCGCGCAGGTATCACTTTACATTCATGTGCCATTTTGCCGCCGCCTGTGCTGGTTTTGCGCCTGCCGCACCCAAGGCACCCAAAGCGAAAAACCAGTTGCCGCTTATCTGGAGACCCTGAAATCCGAACTGGCCATGCTGGCCGCGCACCTGCCCGAGGGGGTGACGCTCTCGCGTCTGCACTGGGGCGGCGGCACCCCTACCTTGCTGAATGCGGCCATGATGGAAGAACTGGCCGGGGCCATCAAACAGGTTGTGCCCTTTGCCGCAAACACAGAATTTTCCGTGGAAATCGACCCCAATGAAATAGATGCGCCCCGGCTTGATGCGCTTGCAGCGGCAGGCATGAACCGCGCCTCTATCGGGGTGCAGGATTTTGACGCGGAAATTCAGAAAAGCATCGGCCGCGACCAAAGTTTTGAAATCACCCGCGATGCGATTGATCTGATTCGTGATCGTGGCGTGACCAGCCTCAACGCTGACATCCTGTTTGGCCTGCCACATCAGACCAACACGCGCATTGCCACCAGTGTGCAAAAACTGCTCTCGCTCGCGCCCGACCGGGTGGCGCTTTATGGCTATGCCCATGTGCCGTGGATGGCCAAGCGGCAACAGATGATCCCGGCTGACACCCTGCCAACACCCGAAGAGCGGCTGGAGCTGTATGAAACCGCCCGCAAGCTGTTTTTGTGGGACGGCTATACCGAGATCGGGATAGATCATTTCGCAACCGCTGATGACGGCCTGTCCATTGCCCAAAACACCGGGCGGCTCAGGCGGAATTTTCAGGGCTATACCGATGACACGGCGGATGTTCTGATCGGCATCGGTGCCTCTTCGATCTCGCGGTTTCCGCAAGGCTATGCGCAAAACAACGCCGCCACCGGCGCCCATACCAAAGCCATCCGCGATGGGCATTTCTCAACCGCGCGCGGCCATGTGTTCAGCGGTGATGACAAGCTGCGCAGCCGCCTGATCGAGGCATTGATGTGCGATTTCCGGATTGACGCGGATGAGATATGCACGCGCTTTAGTATAAGCCGCGCCGCACTAAAGGATATTCTTGGCAAAACCGATCAGGCCTTTCCCGGCCTGCTTGATCTTTCCGAGGCAGGCCTGAGCATCCCCCCTGCCATCCGCCCCCTGACCCGCATCATCGCACGCTCGTTAGATGCCTATGATCTGAGCAAAGCCGGCCACAGCCCGGCGATTTAGGCCGTCAGGTCCAACGCCGCCGCCAGCAGGGTGCGGGCATATTCTGTTTGCGGGTTTTCAAACAATTCCTGCGCCTTGCCGGCCTCAACCACATCGCCCTGTTTCATCACGATCATCTTGTGGCTCATCGCCCGCACCACATTCAGGTCATGGCTGATGAACAGATAAGCCAGGCCATACTTTACCTGCAACCGGCGCAACAGATCAACGATCTGCACCTGTACCGTCATATCCAGCGCCGATGTCGGCTCATCCAGCACCAAAAGCCTGGGGCGCAGGATCATCGCCCTTGCAATCGCAATTCTCTGCCGTTGCCCGCCGGAAAATTCATGCGGATAGCGGTGCATCAGATCGGGGTTCAGATCAACCTCGACCATCACTTCGCGGACCAGATCGCGCGTGGGCCGCCCCCCCGGATTGCCATGCACACCCAGCCCCTCGGCAATGATCTGTTCGCAGGTCATGCGCGGGCTGAGGCTGCCGAAGGGATCCTGAAACACGATCTGCATGTCGCGGCGATGCTGGCGCAGCTCACGGGTGGACCAGCGGTTGACATCCTGCCCGATGAAACTGATCCCGCCTTCGGAGCTGATCAGCCGCATGATCGCCAGCGCCAGCGTGGTTTTTCCCGAACCGCTTTCGCCGACAATCCCCAGGGTTTCACCGGCGCGCACCGTGATGCTGGCGTCATTGACAGCCTTCACATGGCCAACAACGCGCTTCATGAAGCCACGGTGGATCGGAAACCACACCTTCAGATGCTCGGTTTCGGCTATAACCGGCGCGCCTTCCGGCACCGGCTCGGGCTGCCCCACAGCGCGGGCGTTCAGCAGTTTGCTTGTATAGTCATGCGCCGGATTGGCAAAAATTTCCGCCGTCGGCCCGGCCTCGACAATCTCGCCGTCTTTCATCACGCAGACCCTATCGGCAATGCGCTGCACCACCCCCAGATCATGGGTGATGAACAAAAGCCCCATGCCCTCTTCGCGCTTCAATTCGGCCAGCAATTCAAGGATTTGCGCCTGAATGGTCACATCCAGCGCCGTTGTCGGCTCATCGGCAATCAGGATATCGGGCTTGTTGGCCAGCGCCATGGCAATCATCACCCGCTGCCGCTGCCCGCCTGATAATTGATGCGGATAAGCCCCCAGCCGCGATTGCGGATCGCGGATGCCCACCCGCGTCATCAGCTCGATAATCCGGGCGCGGGCGGCATCACCGGTCAGCCCCTGATGCAGCTCTAGGCTTTCGCTGATCTGGCGTTCCAGCGTGTGCAGCGGGTTCAGCGATGTCATCGGCTCCTGAAAGATAAAGCTGATATCGTTGCCGCGCACCTTGCGCAGCATCGCCTCATCCGCGCCGATCATCTGCTGGCCGTCATATGTCACACTGCCCGAGACCTGCGCCGTCGGGCCCAAAAGCGCCACGGTGCTTAGCGCCGTTACCGATTTGCCCGATCCGCTTTCCCCCACCAGCGCCACGGTTTCACCGCGCTTTACCGAAAAAGATACCCCCCGGACAGCCGGAATCAAAGCGCCATCCTGACGGAAGCTGACACAAAGGTCATTCACCTCAAGCAGCGCCGGGCCGTTCATATCCCCCCTCCCGATTTCAATGCGAAATAGGCGATTATGAAAAATACCGTGGTGACATATGTCCCGATCCGGATAAAAATACCTGGCGGTTTATTGAGGATCAGCGCACCACCCGCGATGATCAGTGAAAATGTTCCCGGGGCAAAGGCAATAGCAAAAAACAACACTACAACATCCAGCGACTCCGCCAATGCACCCGAGGGGGCCATGGCCAGTGTGGCGATGAAATACCCTGCCATGAGCAGCAAAATCGCTATGCAGGCCCAATAGGCCGGTGCGGCGCGCAACAGGGATGATCTTGAGCCGCTCATTGAAAGGTCTTTCTTGGATCAAAGGCATCGCGGATGCCCTCAAATATGAACACCAGAAGCGACAGCATGATGGCAAAGGCAAAAAACGCGGTAAAAGCCAGCCACGGCGCTTGCAGGTTCTGCTTGGCCTGCAACGTAAGCTCGCCCAGCGAGGGCGATGACGACGGCAGGCCAAAACCCAGAAAGGTAAGCCCCGCCAGCGTGCCGATGGTGCCGGTGATGATGAACGGCAAAAACGTCAGCGTTGCTACCATCGCATTGGGCAACATATGCCGGAACATGATCGTGAGGTTGCCCACGCCCAGCGCCTTGGCGGCACGGACATATTCAAGGTTGCGCGCCCGCAGAAACTCGGCCCGCACAAGCCCCACCAGCGCCACCCAGCCAAACAGGATCATGATCCCCGCCAACAGCCAGAAACTGCGCGGCAGGATGGCAAACAGGATGATGATCACATAAAGCTGCGGGGTGGATCCCCAGATCTCGATGATGCGCTGAAATATCAGGTCAAGCCTGCCGCCGAAATACCCCTGTATGGCGCCTGCGAATATGCCAAGCAGGCTTGAAACCCCGGTCACGATCAGGGTGAACAGCACCGACAGGCGAAAGCCGTAAATCACCCGCGCCAGCACATCGCGCTTGGTGTCATCGGTGCCCAGCCAGTTTTGGGCATTGGGCGGCAAAGGCGCGGCCCCCGGCCGGTCCACCGAGGTGTCATAGCTATAGGGAATAGGCGGCCATATGGCCCAGCCTTTATCAATTTCTTCGCCGTTTACCTCGCCATCGGCGCTATCGGCCATCACCCCTTCGGGATCATCAAAACAGGCCTCCTGCCCGCCCGAGGCAATCAGGCATTTCACCTCCGCGTCGCGGTAAATCGCTTCGGTTTCAAAATCGCCGCCAAAGGCGGTTTCGGGATAGAAGTGAAAAACCGGCATGTAATATTCACCGCGATATTTCACCAGTATCGGCTTGTCATTGGCGACAAATTCGGCGGGCAGGGCAATGGCCATCAGTATGGCAAACAGGATCAATGACCAAAGCGCCCGGCGGTTGCGTTTGAAATTGCGCCAGCGGCGCCGGTTGAGCGGGGAAAGCTTCATGGCCTAGCCCTCGCGCTTTTCAAAATCTATGCGCGGATCAATCAGCACATACATCAGATCGCTCAGAATCCCGACAAACAGCCCGATCAGGCTGAAGAAAAACAGCGTGCCAAACATCACCGGATAATCCCGGCCCACCGCCGCTTCAAAGCCAAGCCGCCCAAGGCCATCAAGCGAAAAGATGGTTTCGATCAGGATGCTTGCGCCAAAGAAAACGCTGAAAAACACGCTGGGAAAACCGGCGATCACGATCAGCATGGCATTGCGGAAAACATGGCCGTAAAGCACCTTGTTTTCCGCCAGTCCCTTGGCGCGGGCGGTGATCACATATTGTTTCTTGATCTCATCGAGAAAGCTGTTCTTGGTCAGCAATGTAAGCGTGGCAAAGGCCGCGATGGTCGAGGCTGCCACCGGCAGCACGATATGCCACAGATAATCCAGAACCTTGCCCATCACGCTGAGCTGATCAAAATTATCCGAGGTCAGCCCCCTCAATGGGAAAACCTGCCAGTAACTGCCGCCCGCAAACAGCACCAGAAGCATGATGGCAAACAAAAAGCCGGGGATGGCATAGGCGGCGATGATGATGCCGCTTGTCCAGTTATCAAATGGCGATCCATCATGCACCGCCTTGCGGATGCCCAGCGGGATCGACACCAGATAGGCAATCAGCGTCGTCCACAGCCCCAGCGTGATTGAAACCGGCATTTTCTCAAGCACCAGATCAAGCACACTGATCTTGCGGAAATAGCTTTCGCCAAAATCAAACCGGATATAATTCCACATCATCCTGAAGAACCGCTCAAGCGGCGGCTTATCAAGGCCAAACTGCACTTCCAGTTCCTTGATCAGTTCGGGCGGCAGGCCGCGTGCGCCAAGGTATTTGCTGTTGTCCGCTTCTGCCTGATCCAGCCCGGCATCATTGCCGCCACCGGCAAAGCCCTCAAACACATCGCCCCCGCCCTGCAGTTTGGCGATCATCTGTTCCACCGGGCCACCGGGCACAAACTGCACCAGCGCGAAATTGATGATCATGATGCCCAGAAGCGTTGGAATGATCAGCAAAACCCGCCTGAGGATATAGGCGCCCATTCAGGTGATCCCCGTCATCTTAACGCGCCCGCCGCCTTGAGTGCCGCCGCCTTTTCGGAATCATACCACCAGAAATCAAGATAGCCGAGTGCATAGGGCGGTAGGGTGTCGGGATGGTCATACATATCCCAATAGGCGATCCAGTATTTATCCAGATACCATACCGGCACCATGAAGCGCTCATAGCGCAGCGCCCGGTCCAGCGCCATCAGCGCCACATCCTGATCCTCGCGGGTGGTGGTTTTCAATGCCGCATCAATCAGCGCATCCACCATCGGGCTTGCCAGTCCGGCGGGGTTGAACAGGCTGAACGCGGCCCCTTCCGAGCCATATTGCTGATTGAGCCCGGTGCCCGCCTCCAGAAATGCGCCGTAGCCGTCAAATACCAGATCATAATCGCGGTCACGGTTGCGCAGGGTATATTGCGCCGCGTCAATTTTTTCATATTTGGCATCAATGCCCATCAGTTGCAGATTGCTGACAAAGCTTTCCACCACCGCGCCCATGGTGGCCGAACCCGAGGCCGATATGGGAAAATCAAGCGTCAGAAGCGCGCCCTTCGCATTGCGCCGCTTGCCGTCATCGCCCACTTTCCATCCCGCCTGATCCAGCAGTTTCATCGCCTTGCGCAGATTGCGCCGGTCATTCAGCCGCGCAGGGCCTGAGCTGTGGGCCATCACCGCAGGCTCGGTCAGCATGTCAGGCGGCACAACATCACCCAATGATCTGAGCAATTCAAGCTCGGCCCCCTCAGGCACGCCCTTGGCCTCAAGCGGGGTATCCTGCACAAAGGAATTACGTTGCTTGAACAGGCCAAACTGCAGGGATTCGTTGATCCATTCAAAATTATACGCCAGTGCGATTGCATCACGCACCCGCACATCCTTAAGCACCTCGCGCCCCAGATTGAACACGATGCCGGAGGGTGTGGGCGGCGTGCCATCGGGCAATTCCTCAAGCTTGACATAGCCGCTTTCAACCGCCGGAAAATCGTATCCCGTCGCCCATTTCTTGGAATTGCCCTCCATCCTGAAGGTATATTCCCCCGCCTTGAACGCCTCAAACGCGGCAGTATCATCGGCGAAATATTCCACCCGGATGATATCAAAATTATGCCGTCCTATGTTTATTGGTAAATCCCGGCCCCAATAATCCGGGTTGCGCTTATACACGATCCGCCGGTTCACATCATAATTGTCCAGTTGATAGGGGCCCGATCCCGGTGCCGCTTCAAGCCGCGGCTCATCCAGCCGTGCGCCGGTTTTATCATACCAATGCTTGGGAAATACCGGCACTGATCCCACCTGATCAATCAATGAGCGCCGGGAAATATCGGGGGCAAAGGTGAATTTCACGGTGTGATCATCCAGCGCCTCGGCTGTCAAAATTCGCTTCCTCACCGCCTCGGCATAAGATTGCAGGCCCTGATCCAGAAACAGGTTATGCGAGAACACCACATCCTGCGCCGTCACCTGCGTCCCATCGGCAAACCGCGCTTCGGGGCGCATGTGGAAGATGACCCAGGTTTTGGCTTCGTCATATTCAAGGCTTTCCGCCAGCAGCCCGTACATCTCGCCGTAAGCATCCGCCGGGGCGCCTTCGCCGGTGGCGGGCATCTCACCCAGCAGGCTTTCGTAAACCATCCAGCTATATCTGCCGGCGCGGCCCTTGCGCGAATAGGGGTTCATCGAATCAAACGTGCCCGGCGCATAAAGCGAAATTTCACCGCCCTTGGGGGCACCCGGATTGACATAGTTGAAATGCGGGTAATCCGCGGGATAGCTCAGATCACCAAAAAACGAATAGCCATGGGATTTGATGATCTTTTCCTGCGCCTGTGCCCCCTGTGCCAGAAGTACCAGCAGGCACAACCCGACAAGTGCTGTGATCCTTCTGAACGGCATATCCTTCAGGGTTGCCGCCCGGTTTGCAAATCCTGTCATGATCGTTTTCCTCCTGCCCCTTTATTATCTGGGGTCTGTTGGCCTGGAAACAAGCTAGTTGAGAGCCGCCATGCCTTTCAAGTGCGGAAAGTTCAGCAATGGCCGGTTTCTGCACCCCACCCCACAAAAAAGGCCGCCTGCCCGAAATTGGGTAGCGGCCTCAATTTCATATCCGGCGCGGCTCAGTTATCCAGGCTGTCCAGATAGGCAATCACATTGGCCCGGTCCTCAGGCTTTTTCAGGCCTGAAAAGCCCATTTTTGTACCGGGGGCAAAGCCTTTGGGATTTTCCAGAAAGTGAAACAGGTTCTCAGGCGTCCAGACATCCACCACTGCTTCCAGAGCGCCGGAATAGCTGTATCCTACGGCTGTATCCACCGCCCGGCCCACAACACCATAAAGATACGGCCCGGTTGCATTGGCCCCGTCTTCCAGCTTGTGACAGGCCTTGCATTTGGCAAATACTTTGGCACCTTTGGCAATATCTGCCGAGGCCATCAACTCCTCCACCGACAAGCCTTCTACCACCGCAGCTTCAGTGCTGCCTGATTCTTCGGTCTCGATCACATAGGCTGCTTGGTCGCCCTCGCCGTGGCCGCCACCCATCGAATAAAGCCCGCTCGCCAACCAACTGCCCAACAGGAAAAACAGCAGCGCGCCGCACAGCCCGCCAAGGATTTTTGTAATTGTCATAGTATCGAACATAGGCCCGCCATCCATTTGATATTTCTTGACCACAGTATCTATCCGCTTCCCCTATCCCGGTGCAAGGTGTAGTTTATGCTTTCAAAGCCTCTTTCAGGGGCAAATCTACGGGAAATACGGCCAATGACCAATCGCATCGCCTTTCAGGGAGAGCCCGGCGCCTATTCACATCAGGCCTGCCGCGACACCTATCCATCCATGGAGGCCTTGCCCTGCCGCACCTTTGAGGATGCCATTGCCGCCGTGCGCAACGGTGAGGCGACCCTTGCCATGCTGCCGGTTGAAAACTCGACCTTCGGCCGGGTGGCGGATATTCACCATCTTCTGCCATCCTCGGGCCTGCACATCATCAATGAGGCCTTCGTGCGGGTGCATATCAATCTGCTGGCCATTCCCGGCACCAGACTTTCACAGGTGAAGAGCGCCATGAGCCACCCGGTTCTGCTGGGCCAATGCCGGCAGTTTCTGGCCGAACACGGCATTCACCGGGTCAACGGTGCCGATACCGCCGGCTCGGCCCTGCAGGTGGCGCGCGACGCCAACCCCGAAATGGCCGCCCTTGCCAGCGAACTGGCCAGCGAGATTTACGGGCTTGAGGTTCTCGCCCGCCATATCGAGGACCAAAGTAACAACACCACCCGGTTTCTGGTCATGGCACCCAAGGTCGACCTGTCGCGGCGCGGGGATCATGGCATGATGACCAGTTTCGTGTTCGAGGTCCGCAACATCCCGGCGGCGCTCTACAAGGCCATGGGCGGCTTTGCCACCAATGGCGTCAACATGACCAAGCTGGAAAGCTATATGCTGAACGGTTCGTTCTCGGCCACGCAATTTTATGCCGAAATCGAGGGCCACCCCGACGACCCGGCGGTCAAACGCGCGCTTGAAGAGCTGGATTATTTCACCTCCCGCATAACCATGCTTGGCACCTACCCGGCCGATCCGCGCCGGGATTAAAGCGTTCGTTTTAGCGGCTCGGATTTCAACAACATCCCCAGCGCCACGATCGTCAGGCCAATACCGACAAGTATCAACCCGCCGGGCAGGCCGTGATGCAGCGCCGCCTCCCAGCAGATGACCCATGTGGGTGTCAGATAGGTATAGGCCATCACCTTGGCACTTGGCAGGCGCAAGGATGCATATTGCAACAGCACAAATGTCATCGCAGTGGCAAATACCGCCACATAGATCAGCGTGATCCAGACAATCCACGGCAAGCCGGCCCAATCTGTGCGCGCAATGTCGCCCGCGCCAAACACGCTCACTATCACCGTTGCCGCCAATAATGTGCCAAAGGAAAACACCACCGCGCTTTCCCCCCGGTTCAGCCGCCGCACCACAGGCGTATAGATCGCATGTGCCACCACTCCCCAAAAATAGATCATCTCGCCCCGGCCCACCCTGAAGGCCAGAAATGCCTTCAGATCGGCATCAAAAATCACCCAAAGTGCGCCCAGAGCCCCCACCGACAGCGCCAGCGCCATACGTTTCGTAGTAATCTGGCGCAGCAGAACGTATCCGGCCAGCCCAGAGATAAGCGGTGCCAATGTAAAAACCGCCGAGGTTGAAACCGGGCTTGCGGTTTTGAGCCCCTCGAACATCATCACGAAATAGAATCCCAGCAACCCCCCCATCAAGAGATACCGCCAGGGGGCCGCGAAATCCCGCCGCGTTACCCCGTTAGTGGCCAGCGCCGCCGCCCCCACAAGTGCCGTTGCTATCAAAAACCGCGCCGCCGTCAGGGCGCTTGGCGCAATATGGCCCGCCGCCAGGGATCCAAGCGCAAACGACCCGGCAATCAGGCCCGAGAATATCAGCATGGCCAGATGCCCGCGCAGTGCTCCGCTCATTCAGACGCCCAATCCTTTGCCTGCTCCTTGAGGAAGCTCAGGAATGCCTGAACCTTGGCTGTCCGGTGCAAATCCCGATGCGTCACCAGCCACAAAGGGGCCGTCCACGCATCCAGCGGCGGTTGCATTTGCACCAGACCCGGCAGCTTTTGCGCCAGGGTCACGGGCATAAATCCGATACCCACCCCCTGCATCACCGCCTCGCGCAAGGCATGTACATCCCCACTGCGGAAAATGATGTTTTGCATCGGCACATGCTCACGCATCCACCTCGAATATGGCGCGCGGGTATTTTCATCATCCGAACCGACAAACCGGTGATTGCCATACGCGCCCATCTCCTTGGGCCGCCCATGCCGGGCTACATAATCTTCGCTGGCATAAAGCGTAAGTTTTTGATGAAAAAACGGCTGCACCACATTATCCGGCTGATCCGGCGCACGTCCGGCACGGATCGCCACATGCGCCTCGCCATATTCCAGCCGAAACAATCGGTCCCCGGTCAGATACCGCACCACCAGATTGGGATAATCCCCCTGAAACGCCGTCAGAACCGGCAATAGAAGATAATTAAGACTACCCAGCGAGGTCACGATCAGCTCGCCGGTAACAGCATCCCCCCGGCCCTTGATCCGGCCGGATAGCTGGCTCAACTGATCATCCGTCGCCTGCGCCACCCTGAGCAGATCCTCGCCCGCCTCGGTTGGGGAATAGCCGCGCGCATGGCGCTGAAACAGCCGTGCCCCAAGGCGCGTTTCAATCGCATCAATATGGCGAATAACCGTAGCGTGATGCACCCCCATCACCTCGGCCGCGCCACTGACCGTGCCTATTTTGGCGACATAATAGGCCGTGCGCACTTCGTCCCAGTTATCCATTGAAAATCCATTCCCCGAAGCGGGCAACAAAGCCCGGTGCCCGTCAAATCCTTAATCTGAGCACCTGTTGCCCCTCAATATGTGCGCAAAATAACACAAAATGAAATTAAATTTACTTATGTTTACCAAGGCACATACTGACAGTTGTTTCAAATTAAATTTAAACCTTTAGTATAGCCCGGTAAGCGGTGGACATGTTAGCGTATGACAAAAATACCTGACAGAGGACCAAATGAAAATCAAACATAAAGCCCCCGACCTGCTGATCGCCAGCCAGACATCATGGCTCATGTCGGTTTTGCTGTTTTTCTTTGTCATGCTGTTTGCCGTCAATGGCCTTCTGCTTATGTCGGAAGGTTCGGCGATTGCCCTCATCCTGATCCTGGGCGGCGGTGGTATGGGCGTCATTGCGATATGCCTGTTTGTTGAACGCCTGCAACTGGTGCTTGATGCCCAGACCCGGACGGTGACGATCAGCGCCCACACGATCTTCAAATATAAATGGGCCGTGCTTTCCCTTGATGATCTGCTTTATGCGACGGCACAAACAACCGAAAGTTCAAACCTCACCAACCCTGATGATATCCGTCAGTCTGTCACACGCCCATCATTGGTATTGCGCGATGGCAAGACAGGCATGGGCACAATGATCCAGCCGGTCTCGGGGGTTTATTCCAAAGGCCGCTCGGCCGCGACGATTGTGTGTGACATCAATGGCTGGCTGAAAGACCTGCGCGGCAGGGATGTTTTGCCCAATTCAGCTTGACTCTTGAAACCGCGCGGCGTATCCGCGCGCCATATCCGGAAGTTCGTTAATTGCTTCCGGTCCCATGGGGTATGCCCCGGGATCGCCCTCCGTCAGCGCGTCGCGCCCACGGGGGCGCATTTCGTGTCAGCCCCATGAAGCCATGTTTGGCATCTACGCCGGCTCCACCAGTTTTGGGGTCATAATCTGATCCGCGAGCCATGAGGAGCGCCCGAGATGTTTGAAAATCTGTCCGAACGCCTCTCTGGCGTGTTTGACCGCCTCACCAAGCAGGGCGCACTTTCCGAGGACGACGTTAAAACCGCCCTGCGCGAGGTTCGCGTGGCGCTGCTTGAGGCCGATGTCTCGCTGCCCGTGGCGCGTGATTTTGTCAAAGCGGTGCAGGCGCAGGCCACCGGTCAGGCGGTCACCAAATCCATCACCCCCGGTCAGCAGGTCGTCAAGATCGTGCATGACGTTCTGGTTGAGACACTCACCGGCGAAGATGATCCCGGGGCGCTGAAAATTGATAACCCGCCCGCGCCAATCCTGATGGTTGGCCTGCAAGGCTCGGGCAAAACCACCACCACCGCCAAACTGGCCAAACGCCTGAAGGAGCGCGATGGCAAGCGCGTGCTGATGGCATCCCTCGATGTCAATCGCCCGGCAGCGATGGAACAGTTGCAAATTCTGGGGGCGCAGATCGGCGTTGATACCCTGCCGATTGTCAAAGGCGAAAACCCGGTCCAGATCGCCAAACGCGCCAAAACCCAGGCCAGTCTTGGCGGCTATGATGTCTATATGCTTGATACCGCAGGGCGTCTGCACATTGACGCCGAACTGATCCAACAGGCCGCAGATGTGCGCGATGTCGCCAATCCGCGCGAAACATTACTGGTGGTTGATGGCCTCACCGGTCAGGATGCGGTCAACGTCGCCACCGAATTTGACGATAAGATCGGCGTAACCGGCGTTGTTCTGACCCGGATGGACGGCGATGGCCGCGGTGGGGCGGCGCTTTCCATGCGTGCGGTTACCGGCAAGCCCATCCGCTTTGTCGGCCTTGGCGAAAAGATGGATGCGCTTGAAACCTTCGAGGCCGAGCGCATCGCCGGCCGCATCCTTGGCATGGGCGATATCGTTTCACTGGTTGAGAAGGCTCAGGAAACCATCGAGGCCGAACAGGCCGAACGGATGATGAAGCGCTTCCAGAAGGGCCGCTTCAACATGAACGATATGAAGATGCAGCTTGAACAGATGCTCAAAATGGGCGGCATGGAAAGCGTGATGGGCATGATGCCGGGCATGGGCAAGATGTCAAAGCAGGTCAAGGACGCGGGCATAGACGACAAGATCTTCACACGCCAGATCGCCCTCATTCAATCCATGACCAAGCTCGAGCGCGCCAACCCGCAGGTCCTTCAGGCCAGCCGCAAAAAGCGCATCGCCAAAGGTGCCGGGCTTGAGGTCAGCGAACTCAACAAACTGCTCAAAATGCAGCGCCAGATGGGCGACATGATGAAAAAAATGGGCAAGGGCGGCATGCTCAAACAGGCGATGAAAGGCATGTTCGGCAAAGGCGGTCCAAGCCCCGAGGAAATGGCCGCCGGGATGGACCCGAAAGCCCTTGAGCAAGCCGCCAAGCAAATGGGCGGCAAAATGCCTGGCATGGGCGGTGGCGGCCTGTCCCTGCCCCCCGGCCTCTCGGGCTTTGGAAAGAAGAAATGATGACCGCGCCCATTCTTCATACCATGCGCCTGACCATGCGCCCGCCGGAACCCTCCGATCTTGGCACCTACATGGCCTTCAATGCGGTGTCGGATACCAAACTTGGAAAATATCGCGGCGGTAAAACCCTGACAGAGGTGCAATCAAACCTCGCCGCTGATATCTCCCATTGGGACAAAGGCTTTGGCATGTGGCTCCTCAGTCTTGCAAATGATGAGGTTATCGGCGGCGCGGGCCTCGCACACCCGAATGACTGGCCCCGCCATGAACTCACCTGGTGGCTGATGCCCGACCACCGCGGCGCAGGCTACGCCACCGAGGCAAGCCGGGCAGTGATCACCTATGGCTATGACACCCTGAGCTGGCCTCAGGTCGAAACCCATATGCGCGACGAAAATCTTCCCGCCCGCAAACTGGCCCAGCGCCTTGGCGGCACAATCATCCGCCGCGATACATTCCCCGATGGCTTCGCTCGCAATGTTTTTGCCTTGCCCCATCCAGGAGCGGCGCAATGACGATGTTTTCTTCTGGCCAAAAATATCCCCGCCGGAGGCTCCTGCCCTCTAACCCAGCCTGTCCGGCGGAAATGGCTGATCACGCCTACAAAGGAGGCTATGATGTCTGATCCCAACACTCAGGCCGCTGAATTGCTCAAAGAGCACCGCCAGTCGATCGACCGGCTTGATGCCATCCTTGTCTATACTCTGGGCGAGCGCTTCAAACACACCCAGGCCGTGGGCCGCCTCAAGGCCGAGCATCACCTTCCCCCCTCCGATCCGGCCCGTGAAGCGGAACAGATCAAAAGGTTGGAATCCCTTGCAATCCAGGCCGATCTCGATCCGGTCTTCGCCCGAAACTTCCTGAACTTCATCATCGACGAAGTTATTCGTCACCACAAGAAACACATTGAGTAACCAATCGTAGGGTGGGTGAAACCCACGCACCCACCAATGCCATTCAAAGGAGAAAACACCAATGGCCATGAAAATTCGTCTCGCCCGCGGCGGCTCAAAAAAGCGCCCGTTTTATCGCATCGTAGCGGCCGACAGCCGCATGCCGCGCGATGGCCGCTTCATCGAAAAGCTGGGCACCTATAATCCACTGCTGCCCAAAGACAGCGAAGAGCGCGTGAAAATGGATATGGAGCGTGTTCAGCACTGGCTGGATCAGGGGGCGCAACCCACCGACCGCATCAGCCGCATGCTGGAAGCCGCCGATCACCTGCCCAAGAAAGACCGCAGCAACCCCAAAAAAGGCGAGCCACACCAAAAAGCCAAAGACCGCGCTGAACAAAAAGCCGAAAAGGCCGCCGCCGCTTCCGAGGCCCCTGCTGCTCCGGCTGAAGACGCCCCTGCGACTGAAGCTGCAGCAGAAAGCTAAGGGAAGGTCGCGCTGGAATGTCGAGCTTTTCCAATGACTTCCAGAATAACCTGCACGATCTGATGTGCTGGCGGCGCGACGTGCGCCGCTTTCGCACGGATCCGGTGGATGAGGCATTGCTGGCGCAGTGCCTCACCAGCTTTACGCTGGCCCCTTCGGTGGGCCTTTCCGAGCCCTGGCGCATTATCCGCCTCGAAAGCCCCCGGGCCCGCGCCACTGCCCTGGAAAATTATCAAACAGAAAATGCCCGCGCCCTTGCCGGATATGATGGTGAAAAAGCGGCCCTATACAGCACGCTCAAACTCTCCGGCATGCAGGACGCACCAGTGCAGATGGCCGTCTTCTGTGATGAAAGCACAGCCAAAGGCGCGGGCCTCGGGGCCGCCACCATGCCCGAGATGCGCCGCTATTCGGTGGTCGCCGCCATTACCCAGTTCTGGCTCATGACCCGCGCCCATGGGCTTGGGATGGGATGGGTTTCGATCCTTGATCCCCTGGCCCTCACCCGCGATCTCAACATACCGGAGTGCTGGTCACTTGTGGCCTATCTCTGCATCGGCTGGCCCGAAACCAGCAGCGACACGCCCGAGCTGGAAACATCCGGCTGGGAAATCCGCCGCGACAGCTTGCCGATTGAAACGAGGTAACCCGCCATGACCGCTGAAACCCGCATCTGTGTTGGCATCATTTCCGGTGCTTTTGGCACAAGGGGCGAGGTCCGGTTGAAAAGCTTCACCGCCAATGCCGAAGACATCGCCAGCTATGGCCCCCTCCTCAGCGAAGACGGCCAGCACAGCTTTGACGTGGCCCTCATCGGCGAAGCTAAAGGCGGCTTTACCGCCCGGATCACCGGCGTCCTGACCAAAGAACAGGCCGATGCCCTGCGTGGCACCCGGCTCTATGCCCCGCGCGAGGCATTGCCCAATCTGCCCGATGACGAATACTATCACGCCGATCTCATTGGCCTGAAGGTCTTTGACACCGGCGGCAAGCAGCTTGGCCAGGTCAAAACCGTGCTCAACCACGGCGCCGGTGACATTCTCGAAATCCAGATCCCCAGCAGCGCCGATTCCGTGCTTTTACCCTTCACGTTAAGCGCTGTACCCACGGTTGATCTCAGATCAGGCCGGATCATCACCGACCCGCCTGAGGGGCTTTTCCCCGATGCCTGACACCCCCAAATCATATGGCCTCAAATCCATCACCACCAGCGCCCAACCACGCGAGTTGATCACCCCAACCCCGCGCCTGAAAAATGCCTGGACCGCACAGATTATCACCCTCTTCCCCGAGGCCTTCCCCGGCACTCTGGGCGAAAGCCTCACCGGCAAAGCCCTGCACGATGGCCTTTGGACATATGAAACCATCCCTTTGCGCGACTTCGGCGATGGCCGCCACCGCAATGTCGATGACACCCCCGCAGGCGGCGGTGCCGGCATGGTCCTGCGCGCCGATGTGGTGGGCCGCGCCATCGAAGCCGCACAAACATCATTGCCCATCATCTACCTCAGCCCGCGCGGCACCCCCTTCACCCAGGCCATGGCACAAACCTGGGCTTCGGGCCCCGGCATCACCCTTCTGTGTGGCCGGTTTGAGGGCGTCGACCAACGGGTGCTGGATCACTACGATATCCAAGAGGTCAGCCTGGGCGATTTTGTCCTGACCGGTGGCGAAATCGCCGCCCAGGCCATGATCGACGCCACCGTGCGGCTTTTGCCCGGCGTGTTGGGCAATGCCGAAAGCACGGCCGAGGAAAGCCATTCAAACGGTCTTCTGGAACACCCGCAATACACCCGCCCCGCCAAATGGATGGGCCATGAAATCCCCGAAGTTCTGACCTCGGGCAATCACGCCAAAGTAACGGAATGGCGGCGGCAAATGTCTGAAAAACTCACCGCCAAAATCCGCCCTGATCTCTGGGCAAAATACCTGAAAAACAAATAAATCCCAATCCCCCTTTCATTTTTCCCATCAATACTCCGGGGGTTTGGGGGCTGGCCCCCAATGCCGCGTGCAAACGCAAAAATGAACCCTGCGCGCGCCCCTGCGCGCTCCTTTTCAAAACACCCTCCTCAAGGGTTGATCCAGCCGGATTTAGCGCCTATACACCCGCGTGGCTCAGAATCGTTTATCGGATCAGGGCCTGTTTGTTTTGGCTATACGCCGCCCGGCTTTCTTCGGCCACAGGCGGCAGCCCCGGACAAACGACTGTAAGAAAATGACGACCTGACCTCTGGCGGGCGCGGCATCGCGGACCCGGAAGAAGACCACGAGCTCTCAGATCGCGCGAAACCTTTGTGGGATTAACCACAAGCATAACCGGAGTAAAAGCGATGGATCTTATCGCACAGCTTGAGGCCGAACAGATTGCCTCACTCGGGAAAGACATTCCCGATTTCAAACCCGGCGATTCAATTCGCGTGGGCTTTAAGGTGACCGAAGGAACTCGTACCAGGGTTCAGAATTTTGAGGGTGTCTGCATCGCCCGCAACAACGGCAAAGGCATTGCCGGCTCGTTCACCGTACGCAAAATCTCATTTGGCGAAGGGGTGGAACGTGTGTTCCCGCTCTATTCCACCAATATCGACAGCATCTCGGTGGTTCGCCGGGGCCGCGTGCGCCGCGCCAAGCTTTACTATCTGCGCTCGCGCCGTGGTAAATCCGCCCGCATCGCCGAAAACACCCATTACAAGCCCCTCAAGGGCAAATCAGCGTAAGGACTGGACTGATGAAAAAAGATATCCATCCCGATTATCACGTCATCGACGTCAAAATGACCGATGGCACCATCGTTCAGATGCGCTCGACCTACGGTGCCGAGGGCGATCAGCTTTCGCTTGATATTGACCCTTCCGTACACCCTGCCTGGACCGGTGGCGGCACCCGCCTGATGGACGTGGGCGGCCGTGTCTCGAAATTCAAAAACAAATATGCGGGCCTTGGCTTCTGATCAGCCGCGTAGCTGCTTTACGAAAACGCCGCTCCGGGCTTCCGGGGCGGCGTTTTCATTTCATGCCGGGCAAATATCTCAGGCGTCATTGCCCTCAGCAGGCAGCGCTTCAACCATGGCTTCATAGGCTTGACCACTGGCCACCAGACAGGTCAGCCCGCTGACACTTGTCACCGTAATGGTCCAGGTGCCTGATTCATCAGAGGCAAAAACCTCAATCACCACGTTATTGGCGCCCAGCCCCATTGATTGCCGGGTTTCGCCATATCTGCTGGCCAGCCGCTCAACAACGGTCTCATGCGGGGCACAATTACGGCCCTCAGCCGAAACCGGGCCTGCCGTAAGGGCCATCAAAGCCCAAAAACCTATCACTAACATTTTCATACAGAGCACCTTTCTTTAGGGGGATCCCTGCCGCCAATGATGTTCAACATGCCCAACGGGGTGTCAAAACAGGGTTAATTTACCGGTCGATGATGAAAATTATGGGGTGATTCTGCACCGCGGCACGAAAAGACTTGAAGCTTTCCACCCAAAAATGCCATTCCTGCGCAAGAAAATTACTGCAAAGGCACAAGTGATGGATTTCGCAACACGACCATTACGCTCGGTCCTCTATATCCCTGCCTCAAATGAGCGGGCGCTGGACAAAGCGCGCAGCCTGCCTACCGATGCCATCATCTTTGATCTTGAAGATGCGGTTGCCCCCGATGCCAAAGCGGCGGGCAGGGAGACCCTCAAACAGGCCCTGCAACAGGGCGGTTACGGCAAACGCGCCAAGATCATCCGCACCAATGCCCTGACCAGCGAATGGGGGCTTGAGGATGTGCGCATCCTGCGCGATGCCGGGGCTGATGCCATTTTGCTGCCCAAGGTCAACACACCATCGGATGTGGATAACCTTGCTGATCTGCTGGGGCCGGACATGCCCATCTGGACGATGATGGAAACGCCCATGAGCGTGTTCAACGCCCGTGAGATTGCCGCCCACCGGCAGGTTGAAGGGCTGGTCACCGGCACCAATGACCTGACCAAAGACCTCGGCAGCCGGATGCGCGCCGATCGCCTGCCGCTGATGCTGGCGCTGCAAAGCATCATCATGGCGGCACGGGCAGCACGGATCGTGGCGATTGACGGGGTTTATAACCGGTTTCGCGATGGTGACGGGCTCAGGGCGGAATGCGAACAGGGCCGTGATCTGGGCTTTGACGGCAAAACCCTGATCCACCCGGCACAGATCGAGGGGGCAAATACGGCCTTTGCGCCCACCTCCTCCGAGATTGATCAGGCCAAACGGCAGATCGCCGCCTTCGAGGAATGCCGCGCCTCGGGGCAGGGGATTGCCGTGGTCGATGGCACTATTGTAGAAAACCTTCATGTGGTTGCTGCGGGCCGTATTCTGGCCAAAGCGCAGGCAGTGGCCGACATGGCAGCGGAGTAATATCATGAACCTACTTATACTTGGCCTTATGGCTTGGATTGTCGCCCATCTTTTCAAACGCGCCGCCCCCAATGCCCGCGCCCGCATGGGCAACAAGGCCCGCGGCCCGATTGCCCTGATCATTCTTATAAGTATCCTGTTGATGGTTCTGGGCTATCGCAGGGCCGAGTTTCTGCCAATCTATACACCGCTTCCGGGCATGGGGCACCTCAATAACCTGTTGATGTTGCTGGCATTGTTCTCCTTTGGCATCGGCAGCGCCAAAGGCGTGCTGGATGATAAAATCCGCCATCCGATGCTGATGGGCGTGGTGATTTTTGCCATTGCGCATCTTCTGGTCAATGGTGATCTGGCTTCACTGGTGTTGTTTGGCGGGCTTGGCCTTTGGGCCATTATCGAAATGCGCCTGATCAACCTCGGAGACGGCACCTGGGAGCGCCCCGCACCGGGCACTCTCAAAGGCGACATCAAAAATCTGGTCATTACCCTGGTGCTTTTTGCCATCATCACCGGCATACACATCTGGCTTGGCCACAACCCGTTTCTGGGAACATACGGATGAAACTTTACCGATTCCTCAGCGAGGATGATACGTCGGATTTCTGCCACAAGGTCACCGATGCGATCAACAAAGGCTGGGAATTGCACGGCAGTCCGACCTATGCCTTTGACGCCGCCAAAGGCATCATGCGCTGCGGGCAGGCGGTAATCAAAGACGCCCCCGGCACCTACACCCGCGATACAAAACTGGGGCAGCACTGATCATGGCCAAAACCAATCCGGGCCGGTTTTTTGAAGATTACACGGTGGGTGAAACCATCCACCACGCCGTGCCGCGCACCTGTTCAGGCGGAGAGCGCGCGCTTTATCACGCGCTTTATCCCGCCCGTCATGCGCTTTATTCTTCCGATGAATTTGCCCGCGCCTGTGGCCTGCCCGGCAGCCCATTGGATGATCTCGCGGCGTTTCATCTGGTGTTTGGTAAAACCGTGCCGGACATCTCGCTCAACGCGCTGGCCAATCTGGGATATGCGATGGGCAAATGGCTCAAACCGGTCTATCCCGGAGACACCCTACATGCCATGTCCGAAATCATCGGCCTCAAACAAAATTCAAACGGCAAATCCGGCATCGTCTGGGTCCGCACCGAAGGCCGCAATCAGCACGGCGAGGCGGTGCTGAGCTATGTCCGCTGGGTCATGGTGCGCAAACGTGATGCGCAAACCCCCGCGCCTGAAACCGTAATCCCCGATCTGGCAGCGGTGATAGATCCCTCAGATCTGACAATCCCCGAGGGCCTTGATTTCAGCAATTACAACTTCACCCTTGCCGGTGAGCCGCACCGCTGGAATGATTACGAGATTGGCGAAAAGATTGACCATGTGGACGGCGTGACCGTGGAAGAGGCCGAGCACATGCTGGCAACCCGCCTGTGGCAAAACACTGCCAAGGTGCATTTCGATGCCACATTGCGCGAGGATGGCAAGCGGCTGATCTATGGCGGGCATGTGATTTCCATGGCCCGCGCGCTTAGCTTCAACGGTTTGGCCAACGCGCAGATCATCGCAGGGTTAAATGGCGGCAGCCACGCCAACCCCTGCTTTAGCGGCGACACCATCAAGGCATGGTCCGAGGTGCTGGACCGCGCCGAAACCCCCGCGCCGGGCGTCGGTGCCCTGCGCCTGCGGCTGGTGGCCACCAAAGGCGGCGCGGCGTTTGATTTGAAAGACGAGGGCGGCAAATACCTGGCGCATGTCCTGCTTGATCTGGATTACTGGGCGCTCGTTCCGATGTGATCCCTCTACCCCCCCAAAGGATTTGGTAATTTCTTAACCCCAAGCTATATTTGCCGAAAAAACCGGGGGAAAGACATGCTGATATATTCCACAATCTTGCTGTGCATCGCAGCACTTGGTGTTGCCGGGCTTGCAGCCAAATACCTGCTGGGGCCAGCGCCTGCTGACTATCATATCAAGATACTGCAACATGACGGCGTTGATGTCACCGATGGACATAAACGTGTATTCCGGGCGCTCTATCTCGTCCTTGGCTGTATGGCCTTATCGCTGGCATCCATACTGGCGATACTGGCCTTGATACCTATCGCGCAAGATATGTTCTGGGCCAAGCTCGCCGTGCTGATCATCGGTGTCATCACGGCGGTTGGAGCCTGCGGTGTGCCTTACAGGGTAGAAAAAGAAACCGGGGTCAGAACACCCTGGCGCCCGGCTGCTTGTATAATTGTAATACTCATTGTGGCGGTGCTGATGTCATTTGCCTGAGGACAGGTGGTGCCAAATACCCCTGTGTAAGGATACTTCTATGACCTCTTTCAATCCATCTGATCTGCCCATCCGGCATTATCAACATCTGGTCTGGGATTCCGCCCGCTGGCAGGGGTTCAAAACCCGCCCCGATGACATCCTGATCTGCACCCCCTACAAGGCCGGCACCACCTGGATGCAGATGATCTGTGCCCTGCTGATTTTTCAGCGCAGCGGATTTGACAGGCCTCTGGCGGAAATTTCCCCGTGGATGGAGCTGCGCGCCGCCACAAAGGAAAAGACCCACGCGGTCTATGCCGCCCAAAAGCACCGCCGCTTTATCAAGACCCACACCCCGCTTGACGGCTTGCCGTGGCGGCCCGATGCGCGCTATATCTCGGTGCTGCGCGATCCGCGTGATATTTTCATGTCGATGCGCAATCAAATGCAAAACTCCAACCCGGATGCCGATGCGATTTTTGCCGCTGAGATGCGCAATTCTGATCCGCCACCAGACCTGCCGGATGATCCGAATGAATTTTTCCACCTGTGGCTGACAACCGGCAGCTTTGAATGGGAAAGTGACGGCGCACCCTATTGGTCGGTCTTTCGCCACGGGTATTCATTCTGGCAGCACCGGCACGCGCCAAATATCCAGATGATGCATTACAGCGATCTTCAGGCTGATCTTGAAGCGAGTATGCGCCAGATTGCCGACTTTCTTGGCATTGAAGTGCCTGAGGATAAATGGCCCATGCTGATCAATGCCGCCGGGTTTGACAGCATGAAGGCTAATGCCGACCGGGTGGCACCGGATACCAATTTCAAAATGTGGAAGGACAATGCGCGGTTCTTCAACAAAGGCCGCTCAGGCCAGTGGCGCGATGTTTTATCTGAGAGAAGCCTTGCCCTACTGGATCAGGTCACCGGGCAATATCCGCGCGACTATATTGATTGGCTGATCCGGGAATGAAATCATATTTCCCGCTGTGATCACAAATGATCAGATTTTCGGACAGGGCTGAGTCTCGTCTCAAAACCCATGATTTCATACAAAATCAAACGCCGCCAGAATATTTTGTGATCACAGCACAAATTTTATGATCACAAAACCGGGATATATCCGAATTTTCCCCCACTTCCCGGCGATTAGGGCTATGCAACCGGCTTTCGCGCGTTAAAACAACCGTAAGGGCTTGGCTCCATGCAAAGGAGCGCCCTATACTACGGTAAAGACAAAGAGGAATGACCATGGCTGAAGTTGACCCGGCGACACGCCCGCTTTCACCTCACCTGAGCATCTACCGCCCGCAACTGACTTCGATCACCTCGATCCTGACGCGGATCACCGGTAATGCGCTGATCGTTGCGGTGGTGCTGATCATCTGGTGGCTCCTGGCGGCGGCCACATCGCCGCAATATTTTGCTGTGGCGAATGGCGTCATCACCTCGTGGTTTGGCGATCTGATCCTGACACTGTCGCTTTGGGCGATGTGGTATCATTACCTCGCAGGCCTCCGGCATCTTTATTTCGATACCGGCAAGGGCCTTGATATTGCCACCGCTGAAAAGCTGGGCTGGGCGGTGATCATCGGCTCGGTCGTGCTGACCATCCTTATGTTAATTCTGGTCTGAAGGAGCAAAACATGCGTTATCTGACTGACCGCAAACGCGCCGAAGGCAAAGGTGCATCCCATAGCGGGACCGAGCATTTCTGGTACATGAAGGTAAGCGCCTTTGGCCTGGCGCTGATTGTGCCGATGTTTCTTTATGTCCTGGGGGGCGCCATCGGCGGCAGCCATGCCGAGGTTCTGGCAACCTTTTCACAGCCCGGCCCGGCCATTCTGACGGGGCTGGTGCTGGTGGTTGGGCTGCAGCATTTTCAAAAAGGCGCGCTGGTCATGCTTGAGGATTACAGCCATGGCTCGATGCGCCGGGTTCTGATCATGTTACTGGTCGCCATGATCTATGGGCTGACCGCGACAGGGCTTTATGCCCTCGCCAAAATCGCGCTTTGAGGGATTTGAATAATGGCTGCATATGAATATGAAACCCACGACTATGATGTGGTGGTGGTTGGCGCGGGTGGCGCGGGCCTTCGGGCCACGCTCGGCATGGCAGAGCAAGGCCTGCGCACCGCTTGTGTGACCAAGGTTTTCCCCACCCGCTCACACACGGTGGCAGCGCAGGGTGGCATAGCCGCCAGCCTGAGCAATATGGGGCCGGATAACTGGCAATGGCACATGTATGATACCGTCAAGGGCGGCGATTGGCTGGGTGATACCGATGCGATGGAATATCTGGCGCGCGAAGCCCCCAAGGCTGTTTATGAGCTTGAGCATTACGGCGTGCCGTTCTCGCGCACCGAAGAGGGCAAGATTTACCAGCGGCCTTTTGGCGGCCACACCACCGAATTTGGCGAAGGCCCCCCGGTGCAGCGCACCTGTGCTGCCGCTGACCGTACCGGCCATGCCATTTTGCACACGCTTTATGGCCAGAGCCTCAAGAACAACGCCGAATTTTATATCGAATATTTCGCCATTGATCTGATCATGTCCGAGGATGGTGCCTGTACCGGCGTTGTCTGCTGGAAACTGGATGATGGCACCATGCATGTGTTCAATGCCAAATCCGTTGTGCTGGCCACCGGTGGCTATGGCCGGGCCTATTTCAACTGCACCTCGGCTCATACCTGCACCGGCGATGGCGGCGGCATGGTAGCGCGCGCGGGCCTGCCTTTGCAGGACATGGAATTTGTACAGTTCCACCCCACCGGCGTGTTTGGCCCCGGTATGCTGATCACTGAAGGCGCGCGCGGCGAAGGCGGCTATCTGACCAATTCCGAAGGCGAACGCTTCATGGAGCGCTACGCGCCGCAATACAAGGATCTGGCCCCGCGCGATTATGTTTCACGCTCGATGACCATGGAAATTCGCGAAGGGCGCGGCGTTGGCCCCAATGCGGATCATATCCACCTCAACCTGAGCCACCTGCCCGCCGAAGCGCTGCATCTGCGCCTGCCCGGCATTTCGGAAACCGCCCGGATTTTTGCCGGCGTGGATGTGACCAAGGAACCAATCCCGGTTCTGCCGACGGTGCATTACAACATGGGCGGCATTCCGACAAATTACTGGGGTGAGGTTTTGAACCCCACCAAGGATGATCCCAATGCGGTGGTGCCCGGCCTGATGGCTGTGGGCGAAGCGGCCTGTGCCTCGGTACACGGGGCCAACCGCCTTGGCTCGAACTCATTGATTGATCTGGTGGTCTTTGGCCGCGCGGCGGCGATCAAGGCCGGCAAGGTGGTTGATGCCGCAAGTGCTGCACCCGCAACCAACACCAAAGAGGTGGACAAGGTTTTTGACCGGTTTGACGGGTTGCGCCATGCCAGCGGCGCAATCCCTACCGCTGATCTGCGGCTTGAGATGCAAAAAACCATGCAGGATGATGCCGCCGTTTTCCGCACCGACAAGACGCTGAAAGAGGGCGTGGTGAAAATGTCCAGGGTCGCGCCCAAACTGGCCGATCTGAAGGTCACCGATACATCGCTGGTCTGGAACACCGACCTGATGGAGACGCTTGAGCTGACCAACCTGATGCCCAATGCGCTGGCCACAATCCACGGGGCCGAGGCCCGCAAGGAAAGCCGCGGCGCACATGCCTCCGAGGATCACCCCAAACGTGACGATAAGAAATGGCGCGTGCACACGATTGCCCGGATGACCGGCAACAAGGTGAAGCTCAGCTATCGCCCGATCATTGCCGACCCGCTGACCACCGAAAAAGAGGGCGGCATATCCCTGAAGAAAATTGCCCCAAAAGCAAGGACATTCTGATGCGTATCATGGTCACCCCGATTGTACCGCTTGTAACCGGCATGTTGATCCTGACTGCCTGCACGACAGCCCCGCCAAAGCCAAATTATCTTAATCTTTGCCTGGGCCAAACGCGCGTTACAGGTAATTATTCGATTGATGAAACCCGCGCACGGCAAAATGGCTATCCCCGCGTTGTTGTTGGCAATGGCGGCACCAGGGGTCAGGCTGTGGCGCTTGAGGAATGTATCCAAACCCGGATGATCGCCGCCAAGGTGCCCCCCAAAAAAGCCAAAGCGCCAGCCACGGTTGCGGGCAAGCTGCCTTACCCGGATGACTATGTGTTGCAGCCCGGCGATGCCGAGCTTTGGCCAACGCTCACGCTGGCGCAACAAACACGCGCGATTGAGTTTTTGAAAGCGGGCAGCACGATCAGATCGTCCCTCGATGGAGATCAATGATGTCCCGGCGTCCTGATTGCATTACCTCTATTGCCGAAAACGGCATCGTTCGCTTGGGCGGCTGAGAAGGAAAAAGACATGGTTCAACTCACACTTCCAAAAAATTCCCGCATGACCACGGGGAAAACCTGGCCCAAACCGGAAGGTGCCAGCAATCTGCGCAAGTTCCAGATATACCGCTGGAGCCCGGATGATGGCAAAAACCCGCAGCTTGATACCTATTATGTTGACATGGATACCTGCGGCCCGATGATCCTGGACGCGCTGATCAAGATCAAAAGTGAGATTGATCCAACGCTGTCATTCCGCCGCTCGTGCCGCGAAGGCATCTGTGGCTCCTGTGCGATGAACATTGACGGCATCAACACGCTGGCCTGCATTTACGGCATGGATGAGATCAAGGGCGATGTGCGAATTTACCCGCTGCCGCATACGGAGGTGGTGCGCGATCTGATCCCCGATCTCACGCATTTCTATGCCCAGCATGCCTCGATCATGCCGTGGCTGGAAACCAAAACCAATCGCCCGGCCAAGGAATGGAAGCAATCCATCGAGGATCGTGAAAAACTTGACGGGCTTTATGAATGCGTGATGTGCGCATCGTGCAGCACCTCCTGCCCCAGCTATTGGTGGAACGGCGATAAATATCTCGGGCCGGCCGCCCTTCTGCACGCCTACCGCTGGATCATTGATTCACGCGACGAGGCCACCGGCGCACGGTTGGATGAACTGGAAGACCCGTTCAAGCTTTACCGTTGCCACACCATTATGAACTGCACCAAAACCTGCCCCAAAGGCCTCAACCCGGCCAAGGCGATTGCGCAGATCAAGAAAATGATGCTGGAACGGGTGGTGTGACACTGTTGGATTGAAATCGGGAGTCATGCTAGCTTTCTGGGAAAAAGGAGGCCGCCATGACCGAATTTCTCACCCTACTGATCGGAACCACCAAGGGTGCGTTTCTGATTACATCTCAAGATGGGCGCAAAAGCTGGACCGTGAAAGGCCCGCTATGCGACGGATGGCCGATCAACCATGTGGTTGGTGACCCAAAGACCGGCGTGCTCTGGGCGGCTGGTGGGGGCGACTGGCATGGTGCCGGGGTCTGGCGGTCGGATGATGGCGGCGATAATTGGACACTTTCCAAGCTATCCAATGGTCAGTTGGATGAATGGGCCGCCAATGACCCTGAGATGGCTGAAATGTTCGGGTGGGAACCGGTAGATGCACCGTTCACAGGTGACATCACAACATTCTGGTCACTGCACCACGCCCATGGCACGCTATATGCCGGGGCAAAGCCGGCCGCCCTTTTTGCAAGCAGCGATGGCGGCCAGAACTGGACCAGGGTGGACGGGCTGACCAATCATCCGTCGCACGACAGTTGGAACCCCGGCGCTGCGGGGCTGGTGTTGCACACCATTGTCAGTGATCCCGAAAATGCGAACAAGCTGTGGGTTGGCATTTCGGCGGCGGGCGTCTTTGCGACCGAGGATGGCGGCACCAGTTGGGACCGCCGCAATCGCCTGTCAAACACAGATGCCTGCCAGCATCACCCCCATCCCGCAGCCCCGCGCGACGGTGAAACCGGGCATTGCGTACATAACATGGTGCGCGCAGATGGCAGTGACCTGCTCTATCAGCAGAACCACCACGGCACATGGCGCAGCCCCGATGGCGGGCGCACCTGGCACGATATCACCGCCGGTTTACCCTCGACATTCGGCTTTCCGATCGCCGTGCATCCAAGTGCATCCGATACCATCTGGGTGGTGCCACTGAACAGCGACAGTGACGGTCGCTATCCACCGGGCGCATCGGCAGCGATCTGGAAATCCACCGATGGCGGCGAAACTTGGGCGGACATGCGCAAGGGCCTGCCCGCCAAGGATTGCTTTTTCACGGTGTTGCGGCAGGCAATGGCCACCGACATCGCCAACCCGGTGGGCGTGTATTTTGGCACGAACACCGGGTCAGTCTTTGCCAGCAGTGATGAGGGAAGCAACTGGTCCGAGGTTGCCAGCCATTTACCCACAATCCTGTCGGTCGAGGTGATTGAAGGGGTTCTTTGAAGCGTTACGAGGGGCCCTGGGTAATCCTCCCATTTTTAATGGGGTGCAGCCGTAGAATTCATGCGGCCATTTTCAGTTTCATGGCGGGTGTGATCCCGCCGATGGCCATGTTGGGCCGATCCTGTTCGGGAACCTCCCATGGGTCTTCGACCGAAGCGATCTCCGTCGTGGTTGCCCTCCGTGACCCAACCGAGTTCATTTTGACAAGATAATACGATAACTCTATCATAGTTATCACGAGTATTTCGGGTCTTTGTCCAATTTTACTGAACGGGCGGTATCAATGATCTTCAACCGACGAAAAAAGTACAATGGCCGCGTAGCGGCGCTGCTGCCCGCGTTTGGTCTTAGCATCGATGATGGCGGCGTTTTTGGCGTCCTTGACATATTGGATGGCACTTGGCGGAAAGGTATGAACGAATATGAAGCCGCCCTTCAGATTTCTTATACCATTTACGGGGGGATGCTAAAAGCGAATGAACCTAGGGCGAATGAAGTTATTTTGAGAATGACTGGGATACAAAGCGATTGGGTTAAAAAGGGATTAGTCACACAGGAGCTTGTTCAAGGATTCTCCTCAATAGTAGGTAAGTTGAAAAGTGGGAAAGAAGCTCAAAAAACGCCCGAGATAGAGCTATCTGGGAGTGTCATGAACTCTGTGTATCTGGGGCGGCCCATGCGGGTTTCAGATACGGTCACGCATTGAAGCGCTCTTCAAACATGATAGCGAATTGATTTCTGGCTGCAAACCATTCTCTGACATTTCTGCCGCCTTTCTCAA
>JAJFIA010000009.1 GCA_021775255.1 Roseovarius sp. | reverse complement strand
TTGCTATTTGGGGGCCGCACGCACCAAGGCGCAACAACCTCAGACCTTGCATATCAACTGAAAGATGGCTCCAAAATCACGTTCTCAAAGTGGCCTACTTTTACTCCGCCGAATGGCCGGTTTTTACTCCGCCGTTGACATTACAAATACGAAACATGGCGCCTGATGCATGCCATCGGCGCGTTGCTGATTGCCGGGTTTTTGCTGCATCATGCGATCTATGCCGGGCGCTACGGTGCCCAGCCCCAGTTGATGTGGCTTTGGATCGCGCTGACAACCCTTGCCTTGGGTTCTGTGGTCTATGTCTATCTGATTGAGCCTCTGCGTGAATATTCCCGACCCTGGCAGGTGGCATCCATCGCGCGGCTTACGCCCAAACAATGGAGCATCAAGTTGTCACCGGTGGGCCACAAGGGACTGGATTACAAAGCCGGACAGTTTGCATGGCTCAATATCGGGCACAGCCCATTCACGGTTTTCGAAAATCCGTTTTCAATAAGCTCGGCCCCGGTTGGAGGGGCTGACGTAGAGTTTGTCATCAAGGAGCTTGGTGATTTCTCGGGTTCGCTTGAGCAGATCAAACCCGGCACGCGCGCCTATCTGGATGCACCTTACGGCAGCCTGTGCATTGAAGGCTACGACGACGTGCCGGGGATTGCCCTTATCGCAGGTGGCGTCGGGGTTGCACCAATGTTGAGCATCCTGCGGCAGATGCACCTGACCGGCGATCAACGTCCGTCGGTGCTGGTCTATGGCAACCGCAAACGTGAGCAGATCGTCTGTGCGCAAGAGCTCGAGCGGCTGGCGCAGACGCCCACGACCGAGATCGTTCACATATTGTCCGAACCCGACGTGGACTGGGCGGGTGAAACCGGCATGGTTGATGGCGCGCTGTTGGACCGGGTGTTCACGGCTGAGCAATTTGAAAGCTGGTTGTTTGTCCTGTGCGGCCCACCCCGGATGATCGAAAAGATCGAGGTGCATCTGGTTGCACATGGCACACCGTCAGATCGCATTCTTTCGGAAAGGTTCACCTATGATTGAGCTCTTTAAACGTACATCGTTGCGCCAACGTATATCATATACGATCTGGACGGTGAATCTGGTACTGATTGTGGTGCTGGTGGCATTCGCATTCCGATCCTGATCACCAAAGAAAGACTTTTCAAAATGGCAACAGCGAAATCTATCGAACTGGCCCTGCAGGGTGGTGGAGCCCACGGTGCCTATACCTGGGGTGTTCTTGACCGGATCCCGCAGGATCGTCGGATCAAAATCGCAGCAACTAGCGGAACAAGCGCCGGGGCGATGAATGCCGTGGTGATGGCTGACGGTCTTAACAGAAACGGGCGTGACGGCGCGCGCGAGGCTTTAGACAGTTTTTGGCGCGCGGTTGGTCATGCCGCCCGGTATAGCCCAGTCAAACCAGGGCCGATGGACCGGCTGTTCAATCGCTGGAGCCTTGAATCCTCACCTGGCTACATCGCTATGAATGCGTTGGCGCGCCTGGCCTCTCCCTATGAGTTGAACCCGTTCGATGTGAACCCGCTGCGTGATGTGCTGGAAGAGCAGGTCGATTTCGATCAGGTCAATGATTGCGCTGCCACCAAAATAGTCGTGACGGCCTGCCACGGATATTCCGCCAGGGCGAGATCACCCTCGATGCAGTTATGGCATCGGCTTGTCTGCCCGACATGTTCAAGGCTGTTGAGATTGACGGCGAGGCCTATTGGGACGGTGGTTTTACCGGTAATCCAGCATTGTTTCCGCTGGTCGATGAAAACGATTGTCGCGATATGGTGATCGTCCAGATCAATCCGATCCGGCGCGAGGAAGTGCCCACAACCGCCGCAGTCATCCGCGATCGGATGAACGAGATCACTTTCAATTCCAGCCTTATCAAGGAGTTACGTTCAATAGCGTTGCTGCACCGCTTGATCGAGACCGAGGGGCTGGAAGCCGAACGCTATCGAGACATGCGTCTGCACCGCATAGGTGGTGCCGGGTTGGAGCACTTGTCGGCGTCGTCCAAGATGAACTCCGAGTTGGATTTCCTGCTTCATTTGCGTGACCTGGGGCGCAAATCTGCTCAGGTCTGGATCAAGGCCAACTTCGCGGCCCTGGGCAAGTCGTCGACATTCGATCCCGAAACCCTCTTTGAGGAATCTCTCCGCCTGCCCGTGTCGCCTGACTGCAAGACCAAAGGTGTTGCATGACAGGGCTTCTAGGCATTCTTCTGGCTTTGGGGCTGCTGATTTATCTGGCTTATCGCGGCATGTCAGTGTTGATTCTGGCCCCTTTGATGGCAATGCTGGCCGCAAGCTTTGCCAGCGCGCCGCTGCTGGGGCTTTACACGCAGGTATTCATGACGTCGGCGGGCGGCTTTATCGTCGCGTTCTTTCCGCTGTTTTTGCTGGGAGCGATCTTTGGCAGGTTGATGGACGACAGCGGTGCCGCCAAATCCATCGCTCGGGGGCTGGTGACGCGTCTTGGTCGTGGGCAGGCGATACTGGCCGTTGTGTTGGCCTGCGCGATTCTAACTTATGGCGGCGTTTCGCTGTTTGTCGTGGCCTTCGCGATCTACCCCATTTCGGCCTCGTTGTTCCGCGAGGCCGACATCCCTAAGCGGTTGATTCCAGCTACGGTTGCACTTGGGGCATTTACATTCACTATGACAGCCCTGCCGGGCACGCCCGCGATCCAAAACGCAATCCCGATGCCGTATTTTGGCACGACAGCTTTTGCTGCCCCCGGGATTGGCATTCTGGCAGCACTGGTCATGTTCGGTTCAGGCATATGGTGGCTGATGCACCGCGCCGGGCGCGCGCGAGTGCGTGGCGAAGGTTACGGGGCGCATGACGACGAGCCAGCCACACCAGACGGTGCTATGCGGCAAAGGTCGGCAGGCGAAGGCTATGATCTGGCCGAAATCAACGCCGCTGATACGGCCTCTGAATCTATCATCTCTGACGTGCCAAGTTTTGGCTTGGCGGTGTTTCCTGTCGTCGTTGTGATAGCGGCCAACTTCGTTTTCGCTAAAATCCTGATACCGTCCTGGGCTATCGAATATCTGGCAGGGCCGCTTTTGGGCAGTTGGTTTACCGAATGTGCTGGGGCTGTGGTCAATCATTCTGGCGCTTGTCACCGCTATTCTGGTGCTGACTGCATTGAATTGGCGGCGTCTGCCATCATTACACAAATCGCTGGATGCCGGGTCCAGCGCCGCTGTACTGCCAATCTTCAACACTGCCTCGCTGGTGGGCTTCGGGTCCATCGTGGCAGCCTTGCCCGCATTCGCGATGCTGCGCGAAAGCGTATTGGGGTTGGGTGGTGACAACCCGCTGATCTCGCTGGCAGTCGCGGTTAACATCCTGGCTGGGATCACCGGCTCGGCCTCTGGCGGGATGAGCATCGCGCTTGCCACCTTGGGCGAGACTTATTTGGAAATGGGGCAAGCTGCAAACATCGCGCCGGACGTATTACACCGGATCACAGCGATTGCCACCGGAGGGCTGGATGCGTTGCCACACAACGGCGCGGTAGTGACGCTTCTGGCAATTTGCGGACTAACCCACCGCGAATCTTATGGCGATCTTGCGATGGTGGCCGTCATATTCCCGCTGGTCTCTTTGGTGGTGGCGATTGTGGCCGCCACCCTATTCGGGTCGTTCTGAACCAAGTTAAGTCAGCAGGCCATCGAACTCTCTTTGCCGTGAGCTATTAATTTCGACACAACGAACAAACAGGTGCCACAGATGAGCAACAAAAAGCCATATTTCTACGCACGTGATATCGACGACTGCATAACGTCCTTCTCAACAACCGTTTCCGGCCTTGCCTCTGACGAAGTTGAAGCGAGGCTGGCAGAGTTTGGACCGAACCAGTTACCTTCCGCGCCGCGCCGGTCAGCATTGCTCCGGTTTCTAGCACATTTCCAAAATTTGTTGATCTATGTGCTGATTGGTTCGGCAGTGATCACTGCATTCCTGGGGCACTGGATTGATACCGGGGCCATACTCGCAGTGGTCATTGTCAATGCCATCATCGGGTTCATTCAGGAAGGTCGTGCAGAGGAATCGATGGCGGCAATCCGTTCCATGCTCGCACCGCGTGCGTCGGTTTTGCGAGACGGTGAACGCATCAGCTTGGACGCTGCCTACTTGGTGCCCGGCGATATCGTGCTGCTTGAGGCCGGGGATAAGGTTCCGGCAGATCTGAGGCTCATTGAAGCCAACGCATTGCGGATTCAGGAGGCAATTTTGACCGGTGAATCGGTGGCTGTCGAAAAGGCTACTGCCCCCGTCGCGCCCGACGCAGCATTAGGGGACCGCAGCCCGATGGCTTTTAGCGGCACATTGATTGCGGCAGGTACAGGGCGTGGCGTCGTGGTCGCCACAGGTGCCGCGACCGAGATCGGCCGGATCAGCAGCCTGTTGGGCAAGGTCGAGGTGCTGACCACGCCTTTGGTCGAACAAATGGATGTTTTTGCCCGATGGCTGACGGCAATGATATTGCTGATTGCAGGGGCGCTTCTGGTGTTCGGATATTTCGTCGAGCACATCCCGTTTTCAGATCAATTCATGGCCGTCGTGGGGCTTACCGTTGCGGCCATTCCTGAAGGGCTGCCTGCCGTTTTAACGATCACCTTGTCGGTGGGGGTTCAGGCCATGGCACGGCGGCACGCAATCGTGCGCCGACTGCCTGCGATTGAGACGATTGGTGCCGTATCAGTGATATGCACCGACAAAACCGGCACCCTGACACGCAACGAAATGATGCTGACCACGGCTGTAACAACAGAAGGCCCCGTTTCAGTTACAGGCGAAGGTTATGCCCCTGTAGGTGTTATCGAGCCTGCGCTTTCGCCTGGTATGCTGAATATGTTCGGGCGCGCCGCCCTTTTGTGCAACGACGCCGCATTGCTGCAATCCGGTGATCAGTGGCAGGTGTCCGGTGATCCGATGGAGGGCGCGCTACTAGCTTTTGCAGCCAAGGCAGGCACCGTGAAAGAAAACTGGGTGCGGCGCGACGAAATACCATTTGATGCCGCACACCGCTTCATGGCCGTGCTGGTTGAACGCAATGGCAATGAGCGGTTTGTGCTGGTCAAAGGCGCACCCGAGCAGGTGCTTTCAATGTGCGAAGCGCAGGCCCTGGAGGCCGGCTCCGAACCGCTCGACCAGGACTTTTGGCATCAGGCTGCACACCAGATTGCGCAACGCGGGCAGCGGGTGCTGGCTGTCGCGCAAAGCAGCTTTTCGGGCACCCAACTAAACGTGAACGACTTACAGGGTCATCTGACTTTGGTCGGACTGGTTGGCCTGATTGATCCGCCGCGCGCAGAGGCGATCGCCGCCGTAGCCGAGTGCCAACAAGCGGGAATCACTGTCAAGATGATTACTGGCGATCACGCCGGAACAGCTGCAGCAATTGGCCGTCAGATTGGGCTGCAAAATCCTGATGCCGTATTGACCGGCGCTGATCTGGACAGGCTCAGCGAACCACAGCTGGCACTTGCGGTTCTGGACACGAATATTTTCGCACGCACGTCACCAGAGCACAAATTGCGCCTTGTTATCGCCTTGCAGGCGCACGGCCAGACCGTGGCAATGACAGGCGACGGCGTTAATGATGCCCCGGCGCTCAAACGTGCCGATGCAGGCATTGCCATGGGCATCACAGGATCAGAGGCGGCTAAGGAAGCGGCCGAGCTTGTCCTGGCGGATGACAATTTTGCCTCTATTGCGGCTGCCGTGCGCGAAGGGCGCACTGTTTATGACAACATCCGAAAAGTTATTGGCTGGACGCTGCCAACCAGTGCTGGCGAGGCAGTGACAATCATATTGGCGTTGTTGCTGGGTCTGGCACTGCCTATTTCCCCGGTACAAATCCTTTGGGTAAATCTAATCACGGCGACCACATTGGGGCTTGCACTGGCCTTCGAGCCTACGGAGCCTGGTACCATGCGCCGCCCGCCGCGCCCACGCAATGCGCCGCTGATCAATGGCGCGTTGGTCTGGCATGTGATTTTTGTCAGCGGCTTGTTCGTTGCGGCAGTGTTCGGGCTTTATGCTTATGCGTTAGATAAGGGGTATGCACCGGAGCTGGCTCAGACAATGTCGATGAACTTGTTGGTTGCACTCGAAATCTTCCACCTTTTTTTCATCCGAAACATCTTTGGCACTTCGCTGACTTGGGCGGCAATTAGGGGCACAAAGGCCGTTTGGGTTTGCCTTGCTGTAATAGTTCCGGCTCAGTTCGCCGCCACCTACTGGCCCTTAGCGCAAGGGGTTTTAGGAACTTCGTCGGTGTCTTTTATTGACGGTGCTTTAATCCTTGCGATCGGGGCGGTGTTCTTTGCTATTCTCGAAGTGGAAAAACAACTGCGATTGAGCCTCAGAGAGCCTGGGGAAGTCTAGAATACCGCCCATGATTTCTGAACCATAAACAGCACTCTATCCCCATGATATTACGCATAATTTCAAACCAAAAACCAGTTCCCACTTTTCGGATTGCGCTCTAGTAACTGACCCATGGCGCGCCCCGCACTGGCGCAAAGGTTCAGCGCACCACATGCACCGCACAATGAGCGTGGCGCACGACCCTGCTTGCTGTACTGCCCAGAAAGTAATCCTGCAAACCCGGGCGATGCGAAGCAATGACAATACAATCCACCGCATTCTCACCTGCCCAATCAAGGATGGTGCGCCCTGAGTGCCCGGAGACAAGCACACTTGCTCCGTTTTCAAACCGTTCCGCCAGCTCATTCAGTCGGTCAATGATTGCCTCCTTCAAGCTGACTTCATAATCCACAGGCATATAGGCGATTGCGTACCCCGGAATTTTCTCTTGTACGTGCAGCAGCGTCACACGCGCATTTTTGCCAGCCAGGGCTTGCGCCACCTGCAAGGATATTTCCGGATCGTGATCGGCATCAAATGCCACCGCTACAAGTATGTGTTGATACATTTTTTCCTCCAACAAAGATTTTCTCGACACTTCACTAAAAATATGCCGGGCTGTCCTTGATGCAAGTTATGCGGTGCCGCTCAGGCGTCAGACTCTGGTGGAACCGCAAGTACATCGACCGGCAACCAATCCATGAGACTCTCTGCAACGCTGCCAAGCACCATCCGGAGAACGCCGGATCGACCGCGTGTCCCCAGCACGGCCAGATACGGTGTGAGTTCGGCCATGCACTCACGTAGAACCATCTACGGTGTGTTCTCGATGCCTCGAGTCTCGATGTGTAGATATGCCGACACATCAATCGATAGCGTCATTCAGCGCCCCGAGGTGGCACCAAAAGCAAATCGCAAGGGGCAGTGTTCAATAGATCTTTCGCAGTGCTTCCGAGCAATGCTTGCGAAAAACCAGATCTCCCATGCACCCCGACTACAATCAAATCAGCGTGTTTGATGCGCGCTTCGGTTTCGATAATAGTGGTGGCACCGCCCTCCCGAATGACGGTGTCCGGTTGCGCGGGTGCCTTTGGAAAACTGGCAACAAATTGGGCCATTTGGTCCACCAAGGGTTTTTCCACCTGTTCTCTTTCAGTCTGAGAGATATCTCCGTGCGCGTCGGTTCGCATGATGAGATTCTTAAAGGGTATGTGGTAGGCGTGGACCAGAAGGAGCGGGTCTTGCGATGAAATCATCGTGGCCATCTCCACGGCCGCGGTCATACTATCAGAGAAATCCACTCCAATGAGAACCCTCTTGTAATCTCCGGAAACAGAGTCTGTGGCAACAAGAACAGGTTTGCCTGATGCCTTCACAACCCGGTCAAGCGTTGTGCCCTGAAACAACTCTATCAATCCACGGTTTCGGTGTGTGCCGAGAACGATCAGATCGGCACCTTCGATATTCGCCGTCTTAACAATTGTTTCCCAAGCGTGTCCAAATCTTACATGAATTCTGACGCTGTCGCTTTTAAGCGCCTCCAGATTTGCTGTCTGCTCGCGCAAAAAATTAATCGTATTCTTCTTAACTTCTTGCGCAACTCTGCTTGGCAACTCTTCATCAATCACATAGAGGACATGAAGCTCAGCATCGAGCATTTTTGCCAAGCGAGCAGCTCGATTTAATGCTCGATCACTACGTTCAGACAAGTCAGTAGCTATTAGAATTTTTTTCATGACGTCCCTCATCACGGATTCTGGGTAAACACATTGTTAAAATTAACTGCGGACCTGTGGTATCAGCATAGCCAAGCGCTATGCCGGTGCACCATCACCCGATTTAGCAACAGGCGCTTGCTTGTTCTCACGCCTAACGTGGGAAGTGCCTTCGTAAAAACAAGTCTGCCGCTAACACTTATTCAGCTTTTCCTGGAGCATCGTCATACCCGGCCCAACCTACATCGCGACCGGTCGATGGAATCTCGTCTTGGCCAACGGAATGCAGCATGTATGTCTTGGAGATGAAATTTGCGCTGACGGGTGCGGTCAGAAACAGGAACATCGTGATCATCAACTCGTGAAATGAAAGCGCGCCTTTGATCAAGAAGAAATAGAGCATTGATGCGATCAATACGCCGCCGACTCCCAGCGTGGTTGCCTTAGTCGGCGCATGCAGCCTTTGCATGGTATTTCTGAGCTTCACCAGCCCGAACGAGCCAACCAACCCAAAAATGCCACCGACAATCAGGGCGAATGCAATCAAAAACTCTGTAAATACTGCCATAATTCCACCTCTACTCAATAATATCGCCGCGCAGAATGAAGCGACAATAGGCAACCGTTGAGACAAAGCCAACCATCGCGATCAGCAAGGACACCTCAAAGTAAATGGGCGTCCCGTTCCAGATTCCGTATAGGATGACTAACGCAATCAAATTGATCACCATTGTATCAAGCGCAAGGATCCGATCAGCGGGAAGTGGCCCGGTCACCATCCTGTAGAGATTTAGAAGCAGCGCCAGCGTGTAGCAGCCAATGGCGAAAATGAGTGCGGCTGAGATCATGCAAATATCTCCTTGAGACGATTTTCATAACGCGCCTTTATTTGGTCGCGTATGCCATCCGGATCATCGATATGCAGGCAATGAACAAGAATGCTGCGCCCATCTGACGCCAACATTGCCGAGACCGTTCCTGGCGTCATGGTGATTGTGCCGGCAAGGACCGTGATCGCCTCGGGTGAGGTCAGGTCCAACGGGACACATATCCAAGCAGAGCGGATATCAGCATTACGCTTGAACAGAATGATTGCCGCGACAACTATGTTAGCCACCACGATATCCCAAAGCACGATCGCGGCATACTCCGCCGCCATAAGCGGGTTGCGCAGCCGGGGCCGGTCAGGCCAGTAGTTGGCCGTCATAACCGGCACGATGAAACCAATCGCCAGCCCGAGAACCAGGTTTCCCAGCGTGAATTTGTTGATTAGCAGCAGCCAGGCCAGGGTCAGAGTCAACGTAAGTAGCGGGTGTGGCAACAGACGAGATTGCATGGTTCAGTACCCCATCTGCTGTGGCGAAAGGACCGCCTGAATATAGTTGGATGGGTCCAGAAGCTGTGCGCTGGTCTGCTCAAAATACCCTGTCGCAGACCCGGCAAAGAGGGTCAGCGCAGCAAGGGCTGTCAGGGCCACCATGACACTGGCTATTGAAAGTACGGGCGTCAGCACATCTAGATCCGGATCTTCTACAGGGTCACCCGATGGTGCCACGGCGGCGGCCTTCCAGAACAGAACGCTGCCAGCGCGCGCAAAACCAACAATCGTAAGCAGAGATCCCAACAGGATCGCAGACCATATCAGCGCGACCTGATCCGAACCACGCAGGGCATCCAGCACCAACAACTTGCCTAGAAAGCCACTGAGAGGGGGCATCCCGGTCATGGCAATTGCACCGGCAAAAAACAGCGCAGCCAGAAGGCCATTTTGCGCAACCGGGGATGTGGCGCGTAAATAATCTCCCTCGGCCCCCCGGCGGGACACCAGCAAATCTGCCAGCAGGAACAGTGCAGCCGCCGCCAGGGTCGAATGCACCAGATAATACAGCGCTGCGATTATTGCCTGCGGTGTGAATGCAGAAATGGCAAGCATCAGTATACCCATCGAACCGAGAACCGCAAAGGACAGCATCGGCATCAGCCGTCGTGCACCCAATACACCGAAGACGCCGATGGCCAACGTCACCAGCGCGCCGGGCAACAGCCAATCGCCGGGCATTGATCCGGTTGCGCCGACATCCGGCCCAAAGATGACTGTGTAAAACCGCAGGATCGCATAGACACCTACCTTGGTCATGATCGCAAACAGCGCCGCCACCGGCGCAGGAGCATTTGCATAGGCTCCCGGCAACCAAAATTGCACCGGAAACAGCGCCGCCTTGATGGCGAAAACGATCAGCAGCAGCATCGCTGCCACCCGGATCAGAGCTGCATCCTCAATCGGGATATCACGCACCTTAACCGCAAGATCAGCAATGTTCAGCGTACCGGTCGTGGCATAGATTGTACCAAGTGCAAACAGGAACAGGGTTGATCCGGTCAGGTTCATCACCACGTAATGCAGCCCTGCTTGCAGGCGCATCTTGCCACCGCCATGTATCATCAGCCCGTAAGAGGCGATCAGCAGTACCTCGAAAAAAACAAACAGATTAAAGGCATCTCCGGTCAGAAAGGCACCACAAATGCCCATCAGCTGAAACTGAAACAGCGCGTGGAAATGCCTACCACGATTGTCCCAGCCGCTGGCCACCGCATAGGTTTGCACGATGAGCGCGAGAACCGTGGTCAGCAACAGCATCATCGCAGACAGCCGGTCAAGCACCAGCACAATACCAAAAGGCGCATTCCAATTGCCGAGCTCGTAGATATGCGTATCGCCCTGCGCCGCCAGGATGGTCAGGCCAAGGGCGACGGCCGCAAGCAGCAGGGTGCCCGCGAGCGACAGCACCCTTGCCAGAACAATGTCGTGGCGCGCAACAGCTGCAAGAACAGGGGCAAGCAGGGCCGGCAAAACAACCGGAACGATGATCCAGTGCATCATGGCTTGTCCACCTCCGGTTCGCCCTGTTCCCCTGTTTCATCGGTGATATCAATGCGGTCGTGATCCGAGGTCAGGAACGCCCCTAAGGCAACCATCACCAGAACCGCCATCATCCCGAATGAGATCACGATCGCTGTCAGCACCAGCGCCTGTGGCAGCGGATCAGTATAGCCTTCGGCATATTTTGAAAGGATTGGCGGCAGCCCAACCGCCAACCGCCCGGTCGCGAACAGGAACACATTCACCGCATAAGACAGCATCGCCAATCCCAGTATCACCGGAAACGACCGCAACCGCAGAATCAGATAGACCCCGGCGGCTGTCAGGACGCCAACCGTAGCTGCAACCAATAGCTCCATCTCAGTTTTGCCCCGCTTTTTGTTCGGTTTCAGAGGGGTCGAAATCCATCGGTTCTATGTTTACTGTCTCACCGGCCGCGCGGGCGATCCGCGACAGGCTGTAGAGCATCAGCATGACCGCCCCCAGGACCGTCAGGAAAACACCCAGATCAAACAGCATGGCCGTCGCCAGTTCAAATTCCTCAATCGGTGGGATTGTGAAATAGCCATAGCTACTTGTCAGAAACGGCCGACCGGCAAGCCAGGAACCAGCGCCCGTTAACCCGGCAATCAGCACGCCAATGCCAATCAGTTTGTGGTATTCGGTGCGCTGGCGCTCCTGTGCCCAGGCAAACCCTGACGCCATGTATTGCATCAACAATGCGATGGCGATGACGAGCCCTGCAACGAAACCGCCACCAGGCTGGTTGTGACCGCGCAGGAAAATATAGATCCCGACAATCACCGCAATCGGCATCATTATCCGGGTCACGACGACCATCATCATCGGGTGGCGATCATGACTGCGCAGCTCGTTTTGCGGCCAGTTCTTCAGGCGGCGCGAAGCCGGGCCATTCAGCAGCGCCTCCATCAATGCGAAAATTATCAGCCCGGCAATGCCCAACACGATAATTTCGCCATAAGTGTCATAGCCTCGGAAATCCACCAGAATAACGTTAACGACATTGGTGCCGCCGCCACCCGTTTTTGCGTTATCCAGATGAAATTGAGAGATCGTGCTAAAGTCACGGGTCAGAAAGGCGAAGGTAAGCGCCGCAATGCCGATGCCGCAAGCGACGGCAATACTCCCATCGCGAACCCGAAGGCCGACGCTGCTTTCGCGCGGGGTTTGTTTGGGCAAAAAGTGCAAAGCCAGCAGCAGCAGCATGATCGTCACCGTCTCGACCGATATTTGAGTCAGCGCAAGGTCCGGTGCCGAGAGGTACACGAAACCACCCGACACCATCAGCCCTATTATCCCGATCAGCACCAGAGACAGAAACCGTTGCCGATGCATCAATACGACCGCAAGCGCCGCAACAGTCAAAAGCACCCAGCCGACTGCAACAGTCACGGGCACTTCTAATAGCGGCCGATCACCCGAAATATGACCACCACCAGACCACGCGGCAAACCCCAAAGCGACAGTCGATATCGCAAAAACTGCAAGATACCTGCTGATGGCATTATTGTGGGTGGTTTCAATCAACCTGCCCGCACCTGCACAGCTACGCGTCACCAAAGTATCAAACAACACCTTGGCCTCGGGCTTGCGCAATGTGCGCCAAATTCTGTCCAACGCGCCATGTTGCCAAAGCAAAAAGGCACCGCCTGCGATTGCGATAATCGACATATACAGTGCAGCGTTCACGCCATGCCAAAGTTTCAGCGAATAGTAGGGTAGCTCCCCGCCAACGACTGCGCCTCCGGCGACCGCGACCAATGGACCAACCATCAGTTTGGGTAAGACGCCGATCAGCACGACAGTAACCGCGAGCAATCCCGGCGCTGCCCAAAGGCCAAAGCCGGGATCGTGCGGTGCATGGGGGTAATCATCACGCTTGGACCCGAAAAACACATGCACGATGAAGCGCAGCGAATAGGCCACCGACAACATCGCGCCCAGTGTCGCCGCCACAGGCATCGCCCAATGACTACCGAACCAGACTGTATGCGCCGCCTCTTCCAGCATCATTTCCTTTGACAGAAATCCGTTAAGCAAGGGAATGCCCGCCATCGATAGTGCCGTGATTGTTGCAATCACTGCTGTGATCGGCATCAGCGCGGCCAGCCCGCCAAGCCGCTTGATGTCGCGGGTATGGGTCTCGTGATCGACGATTCCTGCGCTCATGAAAAGGGCCGCCTTGAAGGTCACGTGATTAATGATGTGGAACACTGCCACTACGGCAGCTTCTTTGGTGCCAAACCCCAGCAGCGTGGTCAGCAGACCGAGGTGGCTGACGGTCGAATAAGCCAAAAGCGCCTTCAGATCATCCTTAAACAGCGCGATCAGCGCGCCCAGAACCATGGTGATCAGGCCTGTCGTTGTCACGATGTAGAACCACGCATCCGTGCCCGCCAGCACCGGCCACATCCGTGCCATAAGGAACACACCGGCCTTAACCATTGTTGCCGAATGCAGATAGGCCGACACTGGCGTCGGCGCAGCCATCGCGTGTGGCAGCCAGAAATGGAATGGAAATTGCGCCGATTTGGTGAAAGCGCCAATCAGGATCAACAGCAGCGCCGGCAAATACTGATCAGATTGCCGGATCAGATCGCCATGCTGCAGAATCACCGTCAGATCATAGCTGCCGACGATATTGCCCAGGATCAGCATGCCCGCGATCATCGCCAACCCGCCCGACCCGGTAACCGCCAGCGCCATGCGTGCGCCCTGCCGCCCCTCGGGAAGGTGCTTCCAAAAGCCGATCAGCAGGAAGGACGAAAGGCTGGTCAGTTCCCAGAAAATAAGCAAAAGAAGGATGTTGTCAGAAAGAACAATCCCAAGCATCGCGCCCTGAAACAGCAGTAGATAAGTATAGAACTGCCCCATCGGATCGTCGCCTGACAGGTAGAACCGCGCATAAAGGATGATCAGCAGGCCGATGCCAAGGATCATGCCCGCAAACAGCAACCCCAGCCCGTCAAGAAAGAAATTAACGTCGAGGCCCAAGGCAGGCAGCCACTCGATCCGCGCCTGCAAAACCTCGCCGCGCATCACCTCTGGTGCCGCTATCAGCACCATAATCAGCGCCAGAACCGTCGGCGTGGCTGCAGCAATTGCACAGGCATTGCGCCCTGCTCGGATCATCAGACCCGGCAACAACGCGCCCAGAAACGGCAATGCCGCAATTACTGGCAGGAATTGACTTGCCGTATTCATCTGCACAATCGTCCCTGGTTCATTGCTGGTCCCTTTAGCAGGCCCGACTATTATTCAAATATATATTGCTCGCCCTACCCCGGATTTCAACCATATGTGACAGATCGGCTCATGCGCTGCCAACTTCCTGCACCAAATCGATCTCCAAAATGAATTTCGCACCGCGCACGGCTGCGTCCGCATATGGCGAAAGCACGATAAGATCATCGACATTCCAGGGGTCTGTTGAATGAATGCTCAATTGTGACGGACCAGATCATGCCGAACATGAAAGTGGTTCGGCCACGCAAGGCCTACATATCAACTGGGACTATCACGGGCAGCTTGATTGGGGCGAACCAATCTCAGGTCATACAAGATCATGAAGGCGGCGGGTGTTACAAACAGGGCAAGAAACGTAGCACCAGACAATCCAAAGGCCAGGCTCGCAACGATGGGTCTCAAGAACTGGGCTTGTGTTGACTGTTCAAACAAAAGTGGGCCAAGCCCTACGATAGTGGTCAGTGACGTCAGGAAGATTGGGCGAAACCGATCCCGTACGGCGCGCACCCCCGCCTCCAACAGGTCGTCGCCGCTGTCATGGTGGCTCTTGATGAATTCGACCAACAAGATCGAGTTATTCACGACCACGCCGGCAAGAGTTGCCAGGCCAACGAAACTTGGCAGAGACAATGGTTCTGTCGCAAAGATTTCGCCTGGCTGAAGAACGGTCTTCCCTGGACACAATTATGCTGCGAGGGCCGCGAACTGCTTGAATGCCGGGATGCCTGTTTGGGCTAGCTGGCCCTTGCGGATCATATGCGCGGTTTCGATCCCAGCTAACGTTGCTGCCGCAGAATGGAACGCTTTGAAGCCGAGCATTGGCCGTGTGATCCGCTTGATGAAGCGATGATCCTGATCGACGATATTGTTGAGATATTTGGATTGAACGATACCGATGATCCGACCAACTCCCGTGAATTTGAGGATGACGTTTAGATTTTGCAGACCAGCTAAATTGGCGCCGCTCTTGTCGATGGCAATTCGGTTTGGGACACCGTTGGTGCCAACGGCACGCTTGAAGAACCTTCGCGCGGCAGCGGTATCGCGGCGCTCTGACAGCATAAAATCAAGGGTTTGTCCGTCCCGATCTACAGCACGATACAGATAGGTCCACTTGCCGCGAACCTTGATGTATGTCTCGTCCATCTGCCAAGAGACGGCTGTCGGCTTCTTTCTGGCCTGCGCACTTGCAGCGATCAGCGGCGAGAATTTCACCACCCAGCGGTTCAGCGTAGCATGATCGATTTCAACGCCGCGTTCGGCCATGATCTCCTCAAGATCCCGATACGAGACACCGTAGCGGACATAGAAAAACACAGCATAAAGGATCACGCTCTTCGGGAAATGGATCCCTTCGAAATCAATTGTCACGGTTGGGCGCTCACTTTCAAACTCAAAAGCCCGCACCTACCACGCGCGAGCCAGTCCAACCAACCGCAAAAACTTTGCGACAGAACCGTTTTAGGAGCTCAGGTCACCTCCACAAAGGTCTGAGCTTGATGTACGGTCTGCTATACAGAGTGATTTGGCGGAGAGCATGAAAAATGGATAGCAATTCTTCAGCATTCCGGGTGTCAGACCGGCGAGAACTTTTTCTGGCACTACTAGACAGTCGTATGGTCGAGCTGCGGGGAGATATAGCTAAAAGTTGGTGATGGCCTCTGAGGGGCGGCATATCATGGCGTTGTTGACGCGCCGCAGTTCTCATTGAGAAAAGGATATGCCACATGACGAGAGATACCATTACCCTGCTGACCGATCTACAGGGATTTTCGACTGATCCACTGACGGACCTCCTTCGCTCCGGCGCGCAGCGTCTGATTGAGCAAGCAGTTGAAGCCGAACTTGCAGTTTTGCTGGAGGCCTATGCATCTGACAAAACGGAGGACGGTCGCGCGCGACTGGTTCGCCACGGTCACCTGCCGGAACGCGAGGTGATCACAGGGATCGGCGCGGTACCGGTCAAAGTGCCGCGTGTGCGAGACCGGGGCGACGAGACGGAGAAAGTCCGTTTCACGTCAACGATCCTGCCGCCCTACCTGCGCAAAGCCAAATCCATCGAAGAGCTGCTGCCCTGGCTGTACCTCAAAGGGATTTCCACCGGCGACTTTCACGAAGCACTTGCCGCGCTGCTCGGGCCGAATGCGGCAGGGCTTTCATCGACCACGATATCACGTCTCAAGGCGGATTGGTGGGATGAGTATGACCGCTGGCATAGCTCACAGCTCCCAATTGGGGTGAAATAGATTATCAAAGAACTCGCAGTGCTTATGGGTACACAAAAGGCTTTTTGAGGGCGAATCCAAATCAAGCGTTGATACCGTGATGACAAAAAAGATAGTGATAATTGCATCTCTGTTTATAATGGTAACAGTAGGGGGGGTATTTGTTTTTACCAACCCTATCGTGTGGTATGTTTTGGGTGGTGCTACACAATACGAAACTCATTGCCTCCAAGGGACATCCAAATGTGTTGTAGTACTAAGCGTGCGGACGAATGGTTTGGACTACACAACCACGAGCTACTTGTTTTGGGGATCGGAGAAGCACGACTTGGAAGTCCTCCCAGACCATTATGTCCAATTTGATCCTGAAGTTGTCGCAGAACCATCGTGGCAGGAAAATGGAGTGTTACACATTCGCTATGAAGGGGGAGGACTCAATTTAGTTGGAGAAATTCCGCCGGATTTTAACGTCAAATTTGTACGAAGCGATGGGTAAGCATTATCACTGACCTATAATGGCGAAGGGCGGCACCGCGCGCGCGGATTACCTGCATGTGGATCAGCTTGGCTCGGTCAGTGGCATCACCAACGAGGCGGGCGAGCGGGCCGAGCGGCGGAATTATCACCCGTTTGGGGATATCTCGTGGGAGGATACGCTTGATACGACGCTGACCGAGGAAACCAAGGTTTCATCCCGCACTCGTGCTTTGACGGCATTAAACCCTGCTGCGGCAGATAGCCTGGACAAATCACATGAAATTCATTTCCACCGGATCGGGTTTGACCAGGCGCATTTGCCTGCCCGGTCGCGGATCGTTACCCGAAACCAACTGCTTTCGTTCATCCGCGCCAGGGGCATCTCGATGCGGGTCATCGCCTGCCCGTGCTGGCGAACAACGCCTGATCCATGGCCCTGAACAAAGGCCGATTCAACCGCCGAACAGGTGATATAAAGCCGCTTGCCCTCGATCTCGATATTATGCAGCTCGGGGCCCTGGCTGGCATAAAAATGCCCGGCCTTGAGGGCTTCAACCAGCATATCAGGGTCGTTGGCCTCGGCCTTGACCATCACCCAGCCCCCAAAATGATCATTCGAGCGAAAATGCGCGTCATCGGTGGCAATCAGCGTGACATCACGGCCCTCCGAGAGCAGCAATTCGGCGGTATGAAACCCCTCGGGGCGGCCATCATCCACCGCGCAGCCATGGTTATAGACCTCAACCGCATGTGCCGCCTCCAATGAGCGCGCGTCATTCAGCGTCATCCCCGACCATTGCGGATGCGCGATCGTCACGAATGCCCCCGCCTCGCGCGCCCGCCGGGCAATGGCGGGGCCGCTTTCCATGCCGTCAACCACATTGAAATGCGGCGCCTCGGGCGGGTTGAAATCCTCGGGCAGGCCCACCGCCAGAATGTGCCATAGCTCGCCGTTTTCCATCGCGCCGGAATGCAGCTCGGCACCGGGAATGGTGGTGAATTCATTGTCGCGATACGGTTTTGTATCGGCAATGGGATAGCCAAACAGCCCGATGAAATGCTCGGTCATGCTGATGAAATCATAGCCTTCCGCCTTATACCGGCGGCATACTTCCCCGGCATCAAGCACCCCATCGGAGAGGTTGGAATGGGTATGCAGGTTGCCCCGGTAAAAACGTCCGGGGGCGGTGAATGCATCAATTGCCATGAGGGTTTCCATTTCCTGTCTGTCGGTCGGAATATCTTGTTGTCGGCGCGTTATCTTACATGGCCCATGTCTGACAGAGCCAAATCCGCCAGGCAATTCATATTGCGACAAATACCAGACGTTTTCTGGCCGCTCATCCCGAGAGGCCATTCGTTTTACCGTGTTTTTTCATGTTCAAAGCGCTGCCGGGCAATATCTTCGTTGCGCTCTGCCTTTTGCTGATCTGAAAGTGAATTTTCCACATAACTCAGATGCGCTGAAACCGCCTTGCGCGCCGCTAGCGGATCGCGCGCCTGCAGGCCCGCGTTTATCGCCCGGTGCTGATCCAGCAACAGATCGCGGGTAGTGTGCTGTTTGAACATCACCTGGCGGTTATAAAACACTCCCTCGCGCAGCAGTTGAAACATCGAGCGCATCATATGCAGCATGATCACGTTATGGCTGGCCTCGATGATTGACAGATGAAATTCCGCGTCCAGCCGGGCCTCATCTGCGGAATTGGCCTTCTGATGCGCCCTCTCCATCTTGTCAAAAATGCTCTGGATCACCATGAGATCAGTGTCGGAAGCAAGCCTTGCCGCGCGTTCAGCCGCCAGCCCCTCAAGATCGCGGCGAAAGCTGATGAAATCAAACACCGCTTCATTGTGATCGGCAAACAGCTTGATCAGTGCGGGCGAAAACGCATTGCCCATGACATCGGCCACGAAAATCCCAGCCCCGGCGCGGGATTTCAGCAGGCCCTTATCCTGCAGCCCGGATATGGCCTCGCGCAGCGACGGCCTTGACACGCCAAACCGTTCGGCCAGCTCGCGCTCGGCCGGCAGCCTCTCGCCGGGCCGCAAAATTCCCCGCAGGATCAGCTTTTCAATCTGCCGCGTAACAGCCGAGGAAAGCTTCTCAGGTGTAACCTTGATAAATGGCATATATGTGCCCCCTTGATTGGTAAGATCATATGACCACAGCGCGATCTGCGCAACAGATCGTCAGGAAATGCTCCGGCCCGGCGCGACCGAATGACCTGATCCCCTTAGAATCCCCGTTTGTAAATCAGCCCGGTTCGGAAAATTTGAGATGCTTAAACTATGTGACTGGATTTTTACGCCTGCCTGTCCCTGCCTGTCCCGTTATGGGCATTCCTATACCTCGCTCGATGAATCGTCCAAGAGCTCGGCTTTCAGGAAGCGTTCAAACGCCTCGAGATTGACCGGCTCGAACTGGCCAAACCCCTGCATCCAGACGCTGGCCTGCTTCAATGCGTCGGGGTCGAGTTTGCACCATTTTACCCGCCCGCGGCGCTCTTGTGAGATCAGGCCGGCGCGGCTGAGGATCATCAGGTGTTTCGAGATTGCCGCAAGTGAGATTGCAAACGGCTCGGCCACGTCTGTCACCGCCATGTCATCCTCAAGCAGCATCGTCAGTATCGCGCGGCGGGTCGGATCTGAGAGGGCAGCAAAGACATGATCAAGCGGGTTGGGCATGGTTCTGCGATAATCGCCCGGCGTGGACCCGTCAAGCCGGATTGACCTATGACAAGGCGGGATGAGACCATCATGAGTTATCAAAAATCACATATGTCTGGGGGGATAATGCCCATGTACACTCATATCCTGGTGCCGGTTGATCTGTCGGTGCGGCAGAGATTGACCAAAGCGGTGAATGTAGCGGCTGATCTGGCGCGGCTTTACGATGCCAAATTGACACTGGTTTCAGTGAGCGGCGGATTACAGGCCAAGGTTTCGCATTCAACCGCAAAATACAGCCGCCTTCTGGCCGAGTTTGCCGCTGAGATAGCGCAGGTGAAGGAGGTGGTGATCGAGACGCTGAATGTCCCCGTACCCGATCCCAGTGTCGAGGTGGATGCCAAACTGATCGAGATCATCTCTGATCTGGGGATTGATCTTGTCGTCATCGCCTCGCATCAGCCGGGATGGGCCGAATATATCGTGGCGTCGCATGGTGGCAAGCTGGCTTCACACGCGCCGATTTCAGTTTTTGTGGTTCGCCAGGGGGAGTGATGGCATTAAGGCGAAAGGCTTCAAGCTCAACCAAATGGTTGAATATCCAATCCAGCACGGATTGATCCGGGCCGGGCTTGTATCGGCGGTTTTACCTTACGATGAAATCCTGAAAAATACATTATTAACAAGTGTTTGAATGGAAGGTTACGCGGGCAATGATGCGCTTGACTCAAAGCCCGTCCCCGCTTAGCAATGGCCAACCGTTCTGAAGGGGGCAAAACCGCGTGACCGAGCCTGAACAAAGCGAGCGCCTGGCGCAGCTTGAGGCAAAGATCAACGCGCTGAAAGCCCGCGAAGCGCCGCAAAAGCGGCATCAGGACGAACATTATTCTCAGGCGCATCTGGCCTGGCGGATGGTGTTGGAATTGGTTGTCGGTCTGTTGATCGGCTTTGGCATTGGAATGGGGCTGGACAGCCTTTTGGGGACGCTCCCGATTTTTCTGATGCTGTTTACATTGCTGGGTCTGGCCGCGGGCATCAAAACCATGATGCGCAGCGCGCAGGAGATCCAGAAAGAACAGATGGCCGCCGCGAACAAGACCGGGGCCGAAGATAAGAGGGCGGAAAATGGCGACTGAAACGCAAGGTGTGGAAGAGGCAGGGATGGAACTGGTATTTCACCCGATGGATCAGTTTATCATCAAGCCGTTGTTTGGCGATGGTCCCGTGGGCATGTTTACCATCACCAACACAACGCTCTGGATGGCGCTGAGTGTTTTATGCGTGATTGGCCTGTTGGTTTTGGGCACGGCACGCCGGTCGATCATTCCAAGCCGCATCCAATCGGTTGCCGAGCTTTGCTATGGCTTTATCCGCAAGATGGTTGAGGATGTGGCCAGCAAGGAGGCGCTGCCGTATTTCCCATACATCATGACGCTGTTTATCTTCATCGTGTTTTCAAACTTCCTTGGCCTGTTGCCGATGGCCTTTACCCCAACATCGCATATTGCTGTAACCGCGGTGATGGCGATGATGGTTTTCCTCAGCGTGACCATACTGGGCTTTGTCAAAAACGGTTTTGGTTTTCTCGGCGTGTTCTGGATCTCGGCTGCACCCTTGCCGCTCAGGCCCATATTGGCGCTGATCGAAGTGATCTCGTATTTCGTGCGCCCGGTAAGCCATTCCATCCGGCTTGCGGGCAACATGATGGCGGGCCACGCTGTGATCAAGGTTTTCGCGGCTTTTGCGCCGATGGTGATGATCTCAACCGGGATTGGCCTGATGGTAACGCCGCTGAGCATTCTGGCGATTACGGCGATCTATGCGCTCGAAGTTCTGGTGGCCTTTATTCAGGCCTATGTATTCACGATCCTGACCTGTGTGTATCTGAAGGATGCGCTGCATCCGCACCACTAGGAGCTTAACGAAGAGAAACGAATGGTGGGTTTCACCCACCCTACATTTTAGCCAAATTCCAATCTGAAGGAGAAATCATATGGAAGGCGATATCGTACAAATGGGAGCATATATCGGTGCTGGTCTGGCCTGTACGGGCATGGGCGGAGCAGCGGTTGGTGTGGGCCACGTTGTGGGGAACTTCCTGTCGGGGGCATTGCGCAACCCGTCAGCGGCTGGCGGTCAGACTGCCACGATGTTTATTGGTATCGCGTTCTCGGAAGCGCTGGGGATCTTTTCGTTCCTCGTGGCGCTTCTGCTGATGTTCGCCGTTTAACCTTTCGGGTTTTCGATCCTGATCATGGGGTGAAAGATTTCGTGTCTTTCACCCGGTGCAAACGGAAAACCCCCTGAAGGAAGGACGACGACATGGCGACCGATACGACTACTGCCGCAACAGGCCACGTAAGCCCTATTGAGCTTGAGGAAGTTGGCAAATGCGTCGACTCTCACGGTGGTGCCGTTGGCATGCCGCAGCTTTGCACCGACTGGATGAGCAATCAGGTTTTCTGGTTGCTGGTCACGCTGGTGGTGATTTTTGTCGTGCTGTCACGCATCGCATTGCCACGGATTGCCGGCATTCTGGCCGAGCGCAGCGGGGCGATCACCAATGATCTGGCGGCGGCGGAAGATCTGAAAGCCAAAGCGGTTGAGGCCGAGGAGGCCTATAACAAGGCGCTGGCCGATGCCCGCGCCGAGGCGCAAAACATCGTGGCCGCAGCCAAGGCGGATATTCAGAGCGACCTGAACAAAGCGATTGCCAAGGCTGATGCCGAGATAGCCGCAAGAAGCGCGGAAGGCGAAAAGGTTATCGCCGGCATTCGTGCAGGCGCGCTGGAAAGCATCAAGCAGGTAGCCAAGGACACCACCAAAGAGGTTGTGGCGGCGATGGGCGGCAAGGCGGATGCCAAAACCGTGACGGCTGCGGTCTCAGCACGGATGAAGGGATGAGGGACATGATGCGACTGATAATCTCTGTTATGGCCCTGACATTGGCCAGCCCGGCACTGGCGGCGTCTGGCCCGTTCATCTCGCTTGGCAACACCAATTTCGTGGTGTTGATTGCGTTCCTGCTTTTTGTTGGCGTGCTTTTGTATCTCAAGGTGCCCTCGATGTTAGGCGGATTGCTGGACAAGCGCGCGGAAGGCATTCAGTCGGAGCTGGATGAGGCCCGTGCCCTGCGTGAAGAAGCGCAGACTTTGCTTGCCAGCTATGAGCGCAAGCAAAAGGAAGTGCGCGAGCAGGCCGACCGGATTGTGACCCAGGCCAAATCCGAAGCACAGGCAGCGGCAGAAGAGGCGAAAGAAGATCTGAAAGCCTCGATCAAGCGTCGGTTGCAGGCGGCTGAGGATCAGATTGCCTCGGCCGAGGCCAACGCGGTCAAGGAGGTGCGCGATCAGGCGATTGCCATCGCAATCGCGGCTGCCAATGATGTGATTGCCAAGCAGATGACAGCGGCCGCTGGTAACAAGCTGATTGATGCGGCGATTGCCGAGGTGGATGCCAAGCTGCATTAAGCGGTTTCACAAGGCGGTGGCGGGCTGAAGCCCGCCCTACATAAGATGAAAAAGGGGGCCGTTGTTTCGGCCCCTCATTTTTTCCTGCCAATGACTTTAATCCAATGCGGCGCTGCGGATGCGGTGCCGGTTGAACAAGATATAGGCGAAATCAAACGAATCGGTCAATAAGAACTGTTGCTGAATTCTGTGGATCTGCTTGGGGTTATGGGAATTGCGAGTCGTTTCAAGGGCTTGCTGGTGCAATTTTTTTAACGGGTTTCAGCCGTTTTCTCGCAATATGCTGCCGGCAAGGTAAAGTGAGCCGCAAATCAGGATGCGGGCGTGGGGGGAATGGCCTGCGATTTGCCGGATCGCAGAGAGCGCATCCTGAGCGGTGCCGGCCTGAAGGCCAAGTTTTTGCGCCATGTCAGCGATTTTTTCTGGTGGTAAGGCGTTGGCCTCACCTGGAATTGACAACGCGGTAAGGCTTGCGGCCTGCGCCACGAGCGGGCTTAGATAGCCGGAAATATCCTTGGTGTTGAGCATGCCGCAGATCAGGTGCGTCGGGCGGGCGGGGAGCCGCGCCAGGTGATGGCCAAGGGCCTGACCGGCGGCAGGGTTATGGCCACCATCAAGCCAGATTTCGGCCTTGGGGGCGGCCTGCACCAATGGCCCGGTTTTCAGGCGCTGCATACGCGCGGGCCAGTCGGCATTTGTCACCGCTGCTTCATAGGATTTTTCCGGCATTTGCAGATAACGCAGGGCGGCAAGGGCGGCACCGGCATTTTCGATCTGATGCGCGCCGGGCAGGTTTGGCAGGGGCAGATCCATGAGGCCGGTCTCGTCGGTATAGATCAGGCGGCCGTGTTCTTCATGGGCGTGCCAGTGCTGACCATGGGCTATCAAAGGCACCTGCAAATGATCGGCCCTGTCTTCAATAACTTCCATCGCTTCCTCGGGCTGAGGACCAACCACGCAAGGCACGCGGGGCTTGAGAATACCGGCTTTTTCCCCGGCAATCTCGGCAAGGGTATCGCCAAGATATTGCTGGTGGTCGATAGATATGGGCGTGAGGATTGTGAGCGCCGGTTTGGCGATGACATTGGTGGCATCAAGCCGCCCGCCAAGGCCCACCTCCAATAAAGTGAAATCGGCCGGGCTGCGGGACATGGCCAGAAGGGCGGCGCAGGTGGTGATCTCAAAATAGGTGATGGGTTCGCCTTTATTGGCAGTTTCGCATTCATCCAGAAGGGCACTGAGATCAGCCTCGGATATCAGCATACCCGCAAGGCGGATACGCTCGTGAAACCGGGCCAGATGCGGCGAGGTGTAGGCATGTACGGATTTGCCTGCCGCCTCAAGCCCGGCGCGCAGCATGGCCTGGGTCGACCCCTTGCCATTGGTGCCGGCAAGATGGATCACCGGCGGCAGTTTGCCTTGCGGATTATCCAGCGCCCCGAGCAGACGCCAAACGCGGGTCAGCACGAGATCGATGATTTTGGGATGCAGCGCCATCATCCGGGCAAGGAGGATGTCGGATGTGTTGGCCGTCATTTTTTGGCAGTTTTTGCGCTGGATTTCTTTGCGGGCGGCTCATCCGCCGTGACCGGCGGTTTCGCGATAGGAGGCGCTTCGGCCTCGGGGGCAGGCAGATCGCCTTTCACGGCGGGGGCAAGGCCTAAAAGCATGCGGGTAATGGTGATCAGCTCATCACGCATCTTTGGCCGCGGGGTCACCCGGTCGAGCATACCGTGATCCAGAAGGTATTCAGACCGCTGAAAGCCCTCGGGCAGTTTTTCGCGGATGGTCTGCTCGATCACCCGGGGGCCGGCAAAGCAGATCAAGGCGTTCGGCTCGGCGATATGCACATCCCCCAGCATGGCATAGCTGGCAGTAACGCCGCCGGTGGTGGGATGGGTCAGCACCACGATATAAGGCAGGCCCGCCTCTTTCAGCATCTGAACCGCCAAAGTGGTGCGGGGCATCTGCATCAGGCTGAGGATGCCCTCCTGCATGCGCGCGCCACCGGCGGCGGAAAACAGGATCAGCGGGCGTTTGAGCTTTACCGCTTCCTCAGCCGCGGCAATGATGGCATTGCCCACATACATTCCCATGGAGCCGCCCATGAAGCTGAAATCCTGAGCCGCAGCGACAATCGGCGTGCGGCCAATTTCACCCGAAGCCACCAGCATCGCCTCAGATTCGCCGGTATTTTTCTGCGCCGCCTTCATCCGGTCGGGATATTTTTTCTGGTCGCGAAAATGCAGCGGATCAGCGGCTGGTTTGGGCACTTTCACTTCGGTGAATTGGCCGCCATCGAACAGGGCCAGAAAACGGTCACGTGGCGAGATCGCCATATGATGTTCGCAACTGGTGCAGACATTCAGGTTATCGCTCAATTCGCGGTGAAACAGCATGGTGCCGCATTCTTCGCATTTCGACCATAGATTTTCAGGGACTTCACGGCGCGAAAAGATCGAATTGATCCGCGGGCGCACATAATTGGTGATCCAGTTCATCAGGCATGGTCCGTTCTAAAGAATGTTGCCTAGGAAATAAGGCCCGGTGCAGGAAATTGCAATCAGCGACGTAAGTGGGCCCTGATGCAGTCTGATTGAGAGAAATATCATGGAACTCTGTGCCGGTTGACCAACGCCTATAATATTTTCACAGGCCAAGGCCTATCCTCATGTGGACAGTAAACATATGGCATGGATCAGGGCAGCATCAGGTAATTCCCTTGATTACCCGAGTGTCTGACAACAGATGACATTATGTCCCCGACATCAGCATCCGATGAAAAAACAACCGAATCGAGCCATGACTATTGCGCAAAGGGGTAACATGGGTGTTTCATACCCATACTGACAACGACAGGGGATTGGGCCTTGGAGAAAGTAAGCTTTACACAAATGAAAGATGGCACCAAGGAAGACTATGAGTTTCTCATGGCGCATGAGACTGATCATACCAGACACACCGCCGACAGGCTTTTGAAGGCGCTTGTCGAGCTGGATCAAAGTCTTAGTGGTTATCAAATCACAAGGCTGGGCCATTCTGTGCAGTCAGCCACCCGCGCCTGGTGCGATGGTGCAGATACAGATTGGGTGGTGTCGGCGCTGTTGCACGATATTGGCGATATCTACGCGCCCTACAACCATGATGAATACGCCGCCACCATCCTCAGGCCATTCGTGCGCGAACAATGTAGCTGGTGCGTGCAGACCCATGGTGATTTTCAAATGCTGTATTATGGCCAACACCTTGCAGGTTTTGACAAAAACAAGCGCGAGCGTCACCGCGGCCACATATATTTCGATGATTGCGCCGAATTCTGTGAGCGCTGGGATCAGGCCAGTTTTGATCCGGATTATGATGGTCTGCCACTGGAATTTTTCGCCCCCATGGTGCGTGAGGTATTTGACCGCAAACCTTACGACCCGGCAGTTATCCGCACCGGCGCGCGCGAATCTCTGACCGGCACACCCCGGGGCTGATGCTGTTATTTTGAGTATTTAGAGAAAAATGAAAGGGCAGGTACACTCTTTCATTTTTCTCTAAATACTCATTTCTCCAACCGATAAAAAACGGCACCCTATTGAGTGAATTCGGCCCGTTCACCCACATCACCCACCCACCAACTGCGTTTTGCGCCCTGATAGATATGGATGACATCATTTGGCTGCAGATTTTCTAGATCCGAGGCCTTGTGCAACAGGCCTTGGCCCTCATGGCCCTTGCTATCGCGCCAGACAAGCCGGTAACGCGGCTTATTGTTGATCTTTACACCGGTGCGCTTGATCTCCTGTACATAAGCTTCTTCACGCGGGCCAAAGCGCCGGGCGCGCACTGCCGAGACGGTCGAGCCACCAATAATCCAGATAGCTGCCAGACATCCCAGCCCGGCAATCAGAGCGATGATTTGGGTTATGCGGCTGCCTTTGCGGTGACTGCCTTGTGTCACCTCGGTGGTCTCAGGGTCGCTGGCCAGATAATACAGAGCCATCTCATTGCCTACCTGAACACTGTCATATTTGCGGCTGCCCACTGAGCGGCGCACAGATATGTCCCTGCCAGTTTGGCTGGTGAAATCAAGTGTCAGATAGTAAGTGGTCGTTCTCTTGCCATCGGCATTGCGATTAACGGTTTTTTTCTTATCGGTAACGAGGGCGATTGCGCTCAGGCCTTCATTTTCAAACCGTTTGGCGGTTTTCAGATTGAAATGACTGATCAGGGTAAACACCAAAAGCAGCACACCGAATATCATCACAACCCAGCCGCCCATCTTCCAAAACAGCCTGAAAAACGACACCGGATATGTAGGAATGATCAAAACCATAATTTAAACCTGCTGCAATTATCCCAATATGACAACACCGTTCTGCCATGAATGAAAGCTGATGTATTCAGGTGAACCTAGCATGCAGAATCAGGAAGGCTGCGCCCGGAAAGCACATATATTCCTGCCGTTACTGTCTTCGCAGCCAGCCCAATTTCCAGAACAGCCAAAGCAATGCCAAGCCAATCACAATCAGCCCAAAAAATACAATCCAAAAAGCGCCAACATAGGCAGCCCCGGGAATGCCGCCCACATTGATCCCCAACAACCCGGTAATCAGCCCCAGCGGCAGAAATATCGCTGCAACCACGGAAAGGACAAGCATCTGCCGGTTCATTGCCTCGGCGCGTGTGTCCATGATCTGGTCATGCACCACCTGGGCCCGGTCGCGGATCGCATCCAGTTCTTCGGCCAGCCGGGTCACCCGCTCGGTTGCCTCGCGCAAACGCGATCTGTCATGTGCTTTGATCCAGGGCAAATCCTCAATCTCGAAGGTGCTCAATGCATCGCGTTGGGGGGCCATGTGCCGCCGCAACATGATCGACATACGCCGAATCTCTCCCAGATCGCGCCGCGTCAGGGGTGAGATACCTTCAAGCACCTGATCTTCCAGTATATCCACTTTTTCATTCAAGCCCGCCACCACAGGCTCGGCCCGGTCGGCCAGTCGCAGCGCCAGCCGTGCTACCAGTTCTGCCGCACTATTCGGGCCTTCCCCGCGCGCAACCGAATTCTGAACATCCGAAACGGCCATCGAGCGCCGCATTTGTACGGTGATCACCAGCCGCTCGGTGATCCACATCCTGAGCGAAACCATGTCCTCAACCTCGTCCCCGGTGTTGAGGTTCACACCGCGCAGGTTCATCAACACACCCTCACCGTGCAATGTGCATCTTGGCCGCGTCTCCGGGGCCAGCAACGCGCGCAGCACCAGGGGCTCCACCCCGATGTTTTCAATCCAGGCCTGTGCCCCGTCCTTGGCGCAATTCACATGCAGCCAGACAAGGCCCGGCTGTACCGGGTCCAGCCCGCACACTCCTTTGGCGTCAAGAGTGATCGCCTCGCCTTGCCCGGCCTCATTGATCCGCCATTGGGTTACACCGTCCATCGCCCTGCCTCCATCTGACCCATATTCAGTTTGCGCCAGAAATTGCCGCCTGTCACCCAATGCCTGAAACAATAAAATGCCATGCCCATCTTTCCCTTGGTCCCGGCTTTCGCTAGAGGTTCGGCAACCCGTGAAATTCTCAAGGTATGACGTTATGGCGATGGAAACAAAATTTGATGCAGGCCTTGCCGAAACCCGGCTTTATGCAGCGTGGGAAAAGGCCGGATGCTTTGCCGCCGGGGCCAATGCCAAACCGGGCGCGGAAACCTTCTCGATCATGATCCCGCCGCCGAATGTGACGGGCTCCTTGCATGTGGGCCACGCCTTCAACAACACGTTGCAGGATATCCTGATCCGCTGGCACCGGATGCGCGGGTTCGATGTGCTGTGGCAGCCGGGCATGGATCACGCAGGCATCGCCACGCAGATGGTGGTCGAGCGGCAGTTGGCCCAAGAGGGCAGGCAGCGCACCGACTTCACCCGCGAGGAATTTCTGGCGAAGGTCTGGGCGTGGAAGCAGGAATCCGGCGGCACGATCCTCAATCAGCTCAAACGCCTTGGCGCGTCCTGCGATTGGTCACGCACGGCCTTTACCATGTCCGGTGCCCCCGGCGCGCCTGCGGGCGAAGAGGGCAATTTCCATGACGCCGTGCTCAAGGTGTTTGTCGATATGTACAACAAAGGCCAGATTTATCGCGGCAAACGCCTGGTCAACTGGGATCCGCATTTTGAAACCGCCATTTCCGATCTTGAGGTCGAAAATATCGAGACGCCTGGCCATATGTGGCATTTCAAATATCCGCTCGCGGATGGCGAATCTTACGAATATATCGAGCGCGATGAAGACGGCAATGTGACGCTGACTGAGACCCGCGATTACATCTCGATCGCCACCACAAGGCCTGAAACCATGCTCGGCGATGGCGCGGTGGCGGTGCATCCATCAGACGCGCGCTATGCGCCCATCGTGGGCAAGCTCTGTGAAATTCCGGTGGGGCCGAAAGAATTCCGCCGGATGATCCCGATCATTACCGATGACTATCCCGATCCCAATTTCGGCTCGGGGGCGGTGAAAATCACCGGCGCGCATGATTTCAACGACTATGAGGTTGCCAAGCGCGGCAATATCCCGATGTACCGGCTGATGGATACCAAAGCCCGGATGCGCGATGACGGTGACGATTACGCCACCTGCGCCAGACGCGCACAGGAGATTGCAAACGGGGCGGATCTCACCGGCGCGGAGGTTGATACGCTCAACCTTGTCCCCGACGATCTGCGCGGGCTGGACCGGTTTGAGGCGCGTGAAAAGGTGGTTGCACAGATCACAACCGAAGGGCTGGCGGTTATGGTGGAGGTCCCGGATCAAGTCCGGGACGGGGAGGGCGAACCCGCCCCGGCCCCCGAGCCGGGGCCTCTCCTTATCCCCTATGTGGAATCCAAACCCATCATGCAGCCGTTTGGCGACCGCTCAAAGGTGGTGATCGAGCCGAGGCTGACCGATCAGTGGTTTGTCGATACCGCCAAGATCGTGCAACCCGCGATTGACGCGGTGCGCGAAGGCGAGGTCAACATCATGCCCGAGGCTGACCGCAAGGTCTATTTCCACTGGCTGGAGAATATCGAGCCATGGTGCATCTCCCGCCAGCTCTGGTGGGGGCATCAGATCCCGGTTTGGTATGGGCCGAATGTCGATGGGATTCGAGCGGATGAAGCGGAACCACTTGTTGAATATGGTCCTCTACCCGACGAGATGTTCTGCGCGGCGACCCAAGAAGAGGCTTTTGAAAAGGCGCGGGAGAAGTACGCTAAGCGTTATCCCAATACTTCTATTGTCGTACGAGAAGCCACCTTTGGTGGTGAACGAACCGATTCAAGTGGCCGCAAGCTCGCAAGAACTGGCCAAGTCGGCGGCGACTACAACGACTCTGTCTTCGTATTTCTCGAACGCGACCCCGACGTGCTCGACACATGGTTCTCCTCCGGTCTCTGGCCCATCGGCACGCTGGGCTGGCCTGAGGAAACGCCGGAACTGAAGAAATACTTCCCCACATCGGTCTTGATCACTGGCTTTGACATCATCTTTTTCTGGGTCGCCCGGATGATGATGATGCAATATGCCGTTGTTGGCGAAAAACCCTTTTCGGATGTCTATGTCCACGCGCTGGTGCGTGATGAGAAGGGCAAGAAGATGTCCAAATCCGTGGGTAATGTGCTGGACCCGCTGGAGCTGATTGATGAGTTCGGCGCGGATGCCCTGCGCTTTACCCTCACCGCCATGGGCCGGGATCTCAAGCTTTCAACGCAACGCATCACCGGCTACCGCAATTTTGGCACCAAGCTGTGGAATGCCGCTAGATTTGCCGAGATGAATGGCGCGGTTGGCGGCGGCATAAGGCCCGCGCCCAAAGCCACCGTAAACCAATGGATCATTGGCGAAACCGCCAAGGTGCGCGAAGAGGTGGATGCCGCGCTTGCGCAATACCGTTTCTCTGATGCCGCCCACGCGCTTTATGCCTTTGTCTGGGGTAAGGTCTGCGACTGGTATGTGGAGTTTTCCAAGCCGCTTTTGCTGGATGGCGACGCTGCCACCAAGGCCGAGACCCAGGCGACAATGGGATGGGTGATTGATCAATGCCTGATCCTGATGCATCCCATAATGCCGTTCATCACCGAAGAGATCTGGGGCACGGGTTGCAGCCGCGACAAGATGCTCATTCATGCCGACTGGCCGGAATATACCGCCGCTGATCTGGTCGAGGATGCCGCCGACCGTGAGATGAACTGGGTCATAGGCCTGATTGAGGCGATCCGCTCGGCCCGCGCGCAGATGCATGTGCCGGCGGGGCTAAAAATCCCGGTGATCGTGACCGAGCTGGATGAAGCGGGTACGCAGGCCTGGGCACGCAATGAGGTGATGATCAAGCGCATTGCGCGGATTGATAGCCTGACCCATGCAAAGGCGTTTCCCAAAGGCTGCGTTACCGTGGCAGTTGAGGGCGGGCTTTTTGGCATGCCCTTGGCGGATATCATTGATATTGAGGAAGAAAAAGCGCGGCTTGAGAAATCTTTAGGCAAGGTTGAAAAGGAAATGGGGGGCCTCAAGGGCCGGGTGAATAACCCCAAATTCGTGGCTTCGGCGCCGGAAGAGGTGGTTACCGAGGCGCGTGAAAACCTTGCTTTGCGTGAAGAAGAGGCGGGCAAATTCCGCGCGGCGCTGGCGCGGCTGGCTGAGCTGGATTGATCCCAACGGGCAAATGGTGGGTTGCACCCACCCTACATTTGTCAAAACCCGTGAGAACCGGCATCAAGTGGCAAAATCCACGATCGCATCGGTGAGGCAATCAAGGCTGTCGGTCCACGGCATCCCATCGGGCAAATACCCGGTCAGCAGGGATAATTCCGTGCAGGCAATCAGCAAATGCTCGGCACCCTGCCGCATCAGACCCTGCGCCTCAATCGTCAGTAAATTGCCCAGTTGATCCGCGCGCTGCCCGGCTTTGACCGCCTTGATGATGGTGAAAATACCAGACTCATCATCGGCCCAGACCGGGCGCAGCCCATGGCAGGCAAAGACCTTGTCAAACACCCCCGCCAACCGGGTTGCCGGCGAGGCCAGCATACCGATGTTTCTGGCACCGGTCCGGGCCAGTGCCAATGCTGTCAGATCAAGCATATTGAGGAATGGCAAATCCGTGGCCGCCGCAACCTGTTTGGCATAATGATGCGCGGTGTTGCAGGGCATTGCCAAGGCTTTTGCGCCCGCATGTTCAAGCTCCCTTGCCATGCGGGCAAGGGTTGGGCCAGGGTCATCGCCGGTGCCCTCGATCAGCGCCGCAATGCGGCTGGGCACCTGCGGGTTTTGATGCACGATAAGCGGGATATGATCCGCGTCATCCTGTGCCGACACGGCATTCAGCACCTTTTGCATCAACAGGATGGTCGCCTCCGGCCCCATCCCGCCAAGCACGCCCACCGGCTTCATTTTGCCACGTCAAAGCAATGCAGATAGCCGGTCAGGCCAATCGCGCCGCCAGTATGCAGAAACACAATTTTTTCGCCTTTTTTGAAATGCCCCTTGCGGATGAGATCAATCAGGCCGGCCGCCCCTTTGCCGGAATAGACCGGATCAAGCAGGATGGCTTCCAATTTGGCAAAAAGATCAATCGCCTCCAGTGTATCCTCGGCGGGCAGGCCATAGCCGGGCCCGACATAATCGGTGTTGGCAACCACATCTTCGCGCGCCACCACACCGGGGCAGCCCAGTTTTTCAGCAGTTTTTACCGCCAGGTGAAACACGTTTTCCTCTTGCTTTTGCTTTGGCGCGCGCACACCGATGCCCAGAAGCGGTATGCCTGCATTCATCGCCTTCAAACCGGTGATCAGGCCCGCTTGCGTGCCCGCACTGCCGGTGGCGTGAACGATGTGATCAACATTGAGGCCCTTATCAACAAACTGATACAGCATCTCAAACGCACAGTTGACATAGCCCAAAGCACCGGTCGGGTTTGAGCCACCACCGGGGATGACATAGGCGCGGCGCCCCTTGGCGCGGAACCCGTCAGCCACGGCTTCCATCTCGGCATGCATATCCAGATCAGGACCGCGATGTTCAATGCTGGCCCCGTGCAGGTGATCCAGCAATACATTGCCATTATACTTATAGTTATCAAAGTTATAGCCGGTGCGATCCTCAAGCAGGATATGGCAGTCAAGCCCCAGTTTGGCCGCCGCTGCGGCGGTTTGGCGGGCGTGATTGGATTGTGTGGCACCCTGGGTCAGGACAATATCGGCACCCTCGGCCTGCGCCTCGGCCATCAGAAATTCCAGCTTGCGGGTTTTATTGCCGCCGGTTGAAAGCCCGGTGCAATCATCGCGCTTGATCCATATCTCGGGCCCGCCAAGATGCTCGGAAAGGCGTGGCAGATGTTCAAGCGGTGTTGGCAGATGCGCCAGCCGGACACGGGGGAATTTGGCAAGATTCATGGGGTGGGCTCCGTTATATATGATGCGAAAGACAAAACATATCCCGGAGCCATGCGCAATTCGTGATTATCAGGCGGGATATTTTGCAAACCCTGTTACGAATTCTTATGGCCCTGGGAAATAGCCGCCTGGCTGCGGTTAGCATGCCGCAATGGTTTTATCTCGGTTCAGTGCCCTGATTTTCATAAATCGGAAAATCCGCGCAAATATCGGCGATCTTGCCGCGGGCGGTGGCAACCGCCTGCATCGCATCCTCCGAGGATTGGGCATTAATCAAGGACGCGATAATCTCGCCCAGTGCCGCAAATTCCGCTTGTTTCAGCCCGCGTGTCGTTGCCGCTCCGGTGCCAAGGCGCAGGCCAACCCAATCGGGTGGGCGTGGCGCATCATCCGGCACCGGATTCTTGTTGCTGGTAATGTTTGCCTGCGCCAGAATGTTTTCGGCCTGTTGCCCGGTCAGGCCCCGGGATTTCAGATCAAGCAGCACGATATGGGTATCCGTGCCGCCCGAGACTATGCGAATGCCGCGCCCGCCCAGGGTTTCAGCCAGCACTTTGGCATTGGTCACAACCTGGCTGGCATAGGTGCTGAATTCCGCGGTCAAAGCCTCATTGAAACACACGGCTTTGGCGGCCAGAACCTGGCTATGCAATGACCCTTGCACGCCGGGAAACACCGCCGATTGCAGGCGTTTGAACCACTCGGGATTATTGGTCAGGATCACCCCGCCGCGCGGGCCACGCAGGGTTTTGGTGGTGGTGCAGGTGACAATATCGGCGTGGGGAAAGGGCGAGGCATGAATGCCCCCCGCCACCAGCCCGGCGATATGCGCCATATCCACATGAAGCCATGCACCGGCCTTTTTGGCGATATCCGCCATGCGCTCAAAATTAATCCGGCGCGGATAGGCCGAGCCCCCGGCGATCAGCAGTTTTGGCCGCAGTGCCAGCGCCTGAGCCTCCAGCGCGTCATAATCAATCACCTCGGTCGTCGCATCAACGCCGTAATGATGCGCCTCAAACCAGCGGCCCGAAAGATTGGCCCCAAGCCCGTGCGACAAATGCCCGCCCGCCGCCAGATCAAGCGACAAAACCTTGTCACCGGGATTAAGCAGCAGGAAAAACACCGCCAGATTGGCCTGTGAGCCGGAATGCGGCTGCACATTGGCATAGGCGCAATCAAACAGCTCTTTGGCGCGATCAATCGCCGCCTGTTCCATGATGTCCACATATTGGCCCCCGCCGTGAAACCGGTGACCGGGATAACCCTCAAGGGTCTTGTTGGTCACCACATGGCCGAGTGCGTCCAGCACCGCCCGGCTGACGATGTTTTCCGAGGCGATCAGCTCAATCTGATCCTGCTGACGCTTTACCTCATGGTTCAGGGCATCGGCAATCAGCGGATCAACATCTGATATGGGACTGTTGAAATGATCGGGCATCGGGTGCCTCCTGAGGCTGGGTCAGAGCGTCGAAAACTCTTTTACCAAGCCTTCTGCGGCCAGTTCGATCAAGTCAAGCGCGCCGTCAAAATCGCGGGTGTAATAGGGGTCAGGGACGTGATCCATGCCCACGCCCGGCGCGTAATCGGTGAACAGGCGCGCGGGCGTGGCATTCCCCTCAGGGCGCAGCGCTTCTATATCACGCAGGTTTTTATCATCCATCCCGATGATCAGATCGAACTGGTCAAAATCATCCGCAATAAACAACCGCGCCTTTAAGTGTGACATATCATAGCCCCGCGCCTTTGCGGCTTTTTGCATTGGCCCGTAAGGCGGATCACCAATATGCCAGCCGGATGTGCCTGCGCTATCTACCTGAGCCTTGGGCGCAAGGCTGCAAAACACCGCCTCGGCAGCGGGCGAGCGGCAGATATTGCCAAGGCAGACAAACAGGATTTTACCCGCCATGTGGCGCGCGCCCCCGGAGACCGCGGCTACACATCCTCGCCAATCTTGTCTTGTGTCTGTGTATCGAAATCCCCGGCATCATGGCGCTCATGCAGTTGCAAAGCCGGGTCGCCAAAGCTGCGGTTGACCATGCGGCCCCGTTGCACCGCCGGGCGGGCCTCAAGCATCTCGGCCCAGCGCAGCACATGTTTATAGCTTTTCACATCCAGGAATGTACCCGCATCATACTGACGCCCCAGCACCAGATTGCCATACCAGGGCCAGATCGCCATATCGGCAATGCTGTATTCTTCGCCCGCAATATAGGTGTGATCCGCCAGTTGCCGGTCCAGCACATCCAGTTGACGCTTCACTTCCATGGCAAAACGATCAATCGGATACTGCCATTTTTCCGGCGCATAGGCGTAGAAATGGCCAAATCCGCCGCCCAGATAAGGCGCGCTTCCCATCTGCCAGAACAGCCAGTTCATCACTTCGGTGCGCTGAGGCCCGGATTTGGGCAGAAACGCGCCAAACTTCTCGGCCAGATGCAGCAGGATGGCCCCGCTTTCAAATACCCGCAGAGGCGTGCCGCCACTGCGGTCCACCAATGCCGGAATTTTGGAATTTGGGTTGATGGCAACAAAACCGCTGCCAAACTGATCGCCCTCACCGATGTCAATCCGCCAGGCATCATATTCGGCGCCCTTGTGGCCCGCTGCCAGCAATTCCTCAAACATCACCGTCACTTTCACCCCATTGGGCGTGGCCAAGGAGTAAAGCTGAAACGGGTGCTTGCCGATGGGCAGTTCTTTATCATGGGTCGCCCCGGCAATGGGCCGGTTGATCGAGGCAAACGCGCCGCCGCTTTCGGTTTCCCATGTCCAGACGTCAGGCGGGGTGTATGTATCATTGCTCATGGGGCGGCTCCTTGATGTATTTACGATTGATGAAATCTGGGACTGTAGCCGAGATCATGCAAGGCGCAATGGCGCACAGTCTTTTGTGCAACATTGCAAATTTTTGTAGGGTGGGTGCAACCCACGCGCGCCTCAGTATTCGACAACCGCGCGGATGCTTTTGCCTTCATGCATCAGATCGAACCCGTGGTTGATCTCTTCCAGCTTCAGGTTGTGGGTGATCATCGGGTCGATCTCGATCTTGCCCTCCATGTACCAATCGACAATCTTCGGCACATCGGTGCGTCCGCGCGCGCCGCCAAAAGCGGTGCCGCGCCAGGAACGCCCGGTGACAAGCTGAAACGGCCGGGTCGAGATTTCCGCGCCTGCCGGCGCCACGCCGATGATGATCGACTCGCCCCAGCCCTTATGCGCGGCCTCCAGCGCCGTGCGCATCACCCCAACATTGCCGGTCGCGTCAAAGGTGTAATCCGCGCCGCCGCCCGTCAGCTCAACCAGATGCGCCACAAGATCGCCCGCAACATCCGCCGGGTTGACAAAATCGGTCATGCCAAAGCGTTTGCCCATCTCGATCTTGGAGGGGTTGAGATCAACCCCCACAATCTGATCCGCCCCCGCCAGGCGCAGGCCCTGAATCACATTCAACCCAATGCCGCCCAGGCCAAACACAATCGCCCGGCTGCCAATCTCAACCTTGGCCGTGTTGATCACAGCACCTATGCCTGTGGTCACGCCGCAGCCGATATAGCAGATCTTGTCAAACGGCGCGTCCTTGCGCACTTTGGCAAGGGCAATATCGGGCAGAACCGTGTGGTTGGCGAAGGTGGAACACCCCATATAATGCAAGATCGGCGTGCCATCGAGCATTGAGAACCGGCTGGTGCCATCCGGCATCACGCCCGCGCCCTGCGTGGTGCGGATCGCCTGACAGAGGTTGGTTTTCGGGTTGAGGCAATAGTCACACTCACGGCATTCCGGCGTGTAAAGCGGGATCACATGATCGCCGGGTTTGAGCGATGTCACACCCGCACCCACCTCAAGCACCACACCGGCACCCTCATGGCCCAGAATCGCCGGAAACGCGCCTTCCGGATCAGCGCCCGAGCGGGTAAACTCATCGGTATGGCAAAGCCCGGTGGCCTTGATTTCAACCAGAACCTCGCCCGGTTTGGGACCGTCAAGATTGACCTCCATGATCTCAAGCGGTTTGCCCGCTTCAAGGGCTACGGCGGCGGTGGTGCGCATGATGATGTCCTCCCAAATGATTTGAGAGGACTTTGCGGCAAAGCCGGGAGATTTACAATATGCGGGTTACTTACCCGGATGAGGATTGCTCAGTCGGCCGGTTCACATCTTTTTCCGGGGCAGGCCGTTTGCGAAACAGACGAAAGGCATCGCGGACAGGGATATAATACAGCTTGAAGCAGGATGTGAATTCCTTCCCCTGCCCCCTGCCAAGGCCAAAGCGCACATCGCGGTTATCCTCGGGCACGATATAGGTTTTGAAAATCACGTCCCAGATCGGAAACACGAATGCGAAATTCTTGTCGATGTGATCAGGATGACAACTGTGATGCACATGATGATGCGCCGGTGACGGAAACACCATTGACCAGCGCCCCGGCCAGCGCAGCCAGACATGCGAATGCCGCAGATTATAGCCTACCGCATTGAATGCAAACATCAAAAGCGGCACGCCAATTAACGATGGAACGTTGGGCAGATATCCGAATATATTATACGCAAGCCCGGTTATCAGGCCAAATGACGCCCCGGTAAACAGATTGTAGACCAGATTATCAACCGGATGCTCCCTGAAATTCGATACCGGATGCATCACCTCAAGAGAGTGGTGAACCTTGTGAAATTCCCATAAGAGCGGCACTTTATGTTGCAGATAATGTGTGACGTAAGCCACAAAATCCACCACCATCAGGCTCACGAACATATAGACAATGGCCAGCAGGATACCCATGGCCGTGCCATTTTCAGACGGCTCCGGAAGCGCCCCGGCACTGCTGCTGCCGGTAACATAGCCAAAAACCATCACCGCCGCCCATGCGGTTAGCCCGAGCATCAGGAATTTACCAATCAACTGGTGGAAAAAGAAATATCTGATATCCAGCCAGGCCGAAGGGCTGCTCCAGATATGGCGGGGAAAAAGAAACTGCAAAAACGAGGTTTCATTTTCCGGTTTTTCATCGCGGTTTTTATTGATCCGGCTATAGGCAAAAAATGCCAATATGACGGATGTGGCCAGATACAGCACATAAATCCGATTCTTGGGATCAAGCGGGTAGATCAGGGTATTGAATGCGTGATCTTTGAACGCTGTGAACAGCTCATATAACAACTGCATGGTCCGCCTCATTGGTTTTCGGGGGGTTATACCCGAAAACCTGTTTTTACAAAATAACTTTTGCCGGGCGTTATTCTGCAAAACCCTACAATATCATTTCCATGGGATAGCTGAAATATGTAAATGATTTGCATCATGGACCACAAAACCTTCATAGCCGCGTTACCCGCTGAAACGCAGGCGATGCTGAACCAGACCAATGACCGCGCCGGGCTGCGGCATCTGGCCTTGCATGTCGGGCTGATCGTGATGTCTGGCATTTGGATCGCCCTGTCCCTGCCACTTTGGGGTCTGGCTCTGCCGCTACAGGGCATCGCCTTGTGTTTTCTTTTCACCCTTGAGCACGAAACCACCCATAAAACCCCGTTCAAAACCGCCTGGCTCAATGAAATGGTCGGGCGCATCTGCGGGTTGCTGATCGTGCTGCCGTTTGAATGGTTCCGCTATTTCCATCTGGCGCATCACCGGTTTACCAATACCCCCGGCAAAGACCCGGAATTGATGGCCGGTATGAAGCCGGAAACGCCGATGGCCTATATCATCCATATCTCGGGTCTGCCGTTCTGGATCGCCATGATAAAACAGACATTTCGCAATGCCCTTGGCCATGATCCCGGCGGGTTTGTCCCGGCGCGCGCCCGGCGGCGGATCCGGATCGATGCACAATGGATGCTGGCCTTCTATGCGCTGGCCTTTCCCAGCCTGTTCTTCACGCCGCTGCTTTTCTGGGTGTGGATTTTGCCATTATTGCTGGGCCAGCCTTTCTTGCGATTGTATCTTCTGGCCGAGCATGGCCGCTGTGCCTTTGTTGCCAATATGCTGGAAAACACCCGCACCACCTATACCACCCGTCTGGTGCGGTTTCTGGCGTGGAACATGCCCTACCATGTCGAGCATCACACATTGCCCAATGTGCCATTCCACAAGCTGCCCGATCTGCATACCCACCTGAAACTGCATCTGCGCGTGACCGCCAATGGCTATACCGCGTTTACCGCTGAATATATCCATCATCTGAAACGGCCCTGAGCTTGCAAGCGGGGGGAATGCGCGCTAACCCGCGTGCAAGCCAATTCGCAGGACCAAGATTATGACCGAACTTCGAGACAAATACCTGACCGCCATCGCCGCCGCCCCGGATGAGGATGCGCTGGAAGATCTGCGCGTCACCGCCGTGGGCAAAAAGGGTGAAGTGAGCCTGAAAATGCGCGAGCTTGGCAAAATGACCCCCGAAGAGCGTCAGGTTGCAGGCCCGGCCTTGAATGCCCTCAAGGATGAAATAAATTCAGCTTTGGCCGCCAGGAAACAGGCCCTTGGCGATGCCGCCCTTGATGAACGGCTGCGCACCGAATGGCTGGATGTGAGCTTGCCCGCGCGGGGCCGCCGTCAGGGCACAATTCACCCGATTTCTCAGGTCTCGGAAGAGGTCACCGCAATTTTTGCCGATATGGGCTTTGCCGTGGCCGAAGGGCCGCAGATTGAAACCGATTGGTATAATTTTGATGCCTTGAACATCCCCGGCCACCATCCGGCGCGGGCTGAGATGGATACGTTTTACATGCACCGTTCTGCGGATGACGAGCGCCCGCCGCATGTGCTACGGACCCATACCAGCCCGGTACAAATCCGCACCATGCAGGCCCAAGGCGCGCCGTTGCGCATCATCGCACCGGGCCGCGTCTATCGCGCCGATTATGACCAGACCCACACGCCGATGTTCCATCAGGTCGAGGGGCTGGCGATTGACCGCGATATTTCCATGGCCAACCTCAAGTGGACGCTTGAGGAATTCGTGAAGGCGTTCTTTGAGGTCGATAATGTCGAGCTGCGCTTTCGCGCCTCGCATTTTCCGTTCACCGAACCCTCGGCCGAGGTTGATATCCGCTGCTCATGGCAGGACGGCACTTTGAAGGTGGGGGAAGGTGATGACTGGCTGGAAATCCTCGGCTCCGGCATGGTGCATCCCAAGGTTCTGGAGGCGGGCAACATCGACCCATCCCAGTGGCAGGGCTTTGCCTTTGGTCTGGGCATCGACCGGATTGCCATGCTGAAATACGGCATCCCGGATCTGCGCGCGTTCTTTGATTCAGACCTGCGCTGGCTCAGGCATTACGGGTTCGCGGGTTTGGATGTGCCAACGCTGCATGGGGGGTTGAGTAGGTGAGAGTGAAGGTGACCTGAAATGGCCAGTATTGGTGATCAGAAGCTTCATATTGAGCATTTGCCCGTCGAAGTAGAGTTATTGTCTGTTAACGTCCGGAATCTCGGCCAAGGCAGTCCCGAAAATGCGATGGCAGTAACCGATTGGATTGCAGCACTTTCGCAGTTGGGAATGTTCATTGCGGTAGCTTTGGGTGTTTGTGTTGGGTATAGACAATTGCACACTTGGCGTAGCGAGCATCTTTCGAAACGACTTTCAGAAACTGCAGAACATCTACTAAGTAAAGCTATCAACGTTAAACTAGCGATTTCGAGTGTGCGAAGTGCAATGGAGCAAGTTCCGGTAGATGCCGAGAATAGTCTTGATGCAACAATTGAGATCAAATCAAAACGCTTGATGAGTTACAAAGAAGATTTCGACCGCCTTAGAGATCTTCAAGTGTTGCACGAAGCATTGACGGGTTCTAGCGAAGTCAAAGAAGCCGTTGAAACACTCTTTGATGTTCGACAAGAGGTTTATGCAGCACTGACAACTTTGAGTGGATGGGATTTGGGCATAAACCCAAAGAAAGAAGATAAAGAATTGCATATAAAGCTCAGATGGCAGATTTACTCGACGGGTGGTAAGTACGATGAACTAAGCCCACGTGTGAACGCCGCTATTGAGACGCTGCGTGAGAAGCTGCTTTCTGAAATCAGGATGGAATAGAACTGACATGAAATCCACCCTCTTGGCTGAAAGCAAGCCGTAGGGTGTGCATTTATGGCTCATCTTGGCGCATTCCAACAATCGTAGGGTGCGTGATTTCACGCACCACCCTTTGGCATCTCAAACGCCGCGCGCACAAAACCGCCAGATGGTCTGCCCACTATCAAATGCTAATTTTTAGCTAGCGTAGGGTGTGTGCGAAGCGCCCGCCCATGGGGGCGGTCGGGCGCTGCCCGTGTCGCCAGGCGCCACGGGCGAGAGGGCTAAACCCGATTGCAAAATTCTTTCCGGTGCGTTTTCCCCCCACCAATCCTACTATCCACACATGAAAACAGCCCCGGAAAATACCGGGGCTGCTTTGGTTCTTTTTCAGATGCTTCAGTTGCTCAGGGTGCCACCACCGCCCAATGGAATCCACACCTTGGGCATTTCCGGGCAGGTATGGATCACGGGGGGGGCAGATGCCCATTATGTGATTACTGGGCTTTCATGATCAAACAGGTGGTTGATCCGGTGGCATAGAGCCTTTCATCCTCAACGCCGCGGATTTCGCCATTGGCAACCCCGGTAGAACGCCCGCCATGCTGAACCCTGCCTATGGCCTGAACCCTGGTGCCCGGAGGGATCGCGCGGGTGATATTTATCTTGTATTCCAGCGTTGTATAGATCGTGCCTTGCGGCAGTTTTGTCATCACAGCGCAGGCCATGCAGCTATCCAGAATGGCCCCGTACCAGCCGCCATGCACCCCGCGCATCGGGTTGGTGCTGTTGAATTCAGGTGTGCCCTCAAACACCACGCGGCCATCCTGCACCTCTGTTGGCCAAAATCCCATGGTGGCCCCGATCGGCGGCCCGGCCAATTCGCCCTTAAGCACATCTTGCATGAATTCCAGGCCCGAGCGTGATGTCAGATCGCCCCAATCCGGCAACTCATCCAGTGATTTTGCGGTTTTCCTTGCCATGTCAAGCGCTCCCTCTCATGCTGCAAAACAAGACAGCACAAGAGGGAGGCTTTCAACCCACAGGGATGGGTATTTTTGCGTGGTTTACGCCACGTCCCGCAGCTCGGCGCGTGATGTCACGCCCAGCGCATGACATATATCACGGGTCAGATCAGGCGTGTTGAGGGTGTAAAAATGCAGATGGTCCACGCCCCCTTCGATCAGGTCTGTGCAAAGCTCGGTTGCAATCGCCGTGGCCAGCAGATCATGACGGCCTTCGCCATGGCGGTCGGCCCTGTCAAACGCATCATCCAGCCAGCCGGGGATGCCGGCACCACAGCGGGCGGCAAATTTGCGCGTGCCCTGCCAGTTTTCAATCGGCAGGATGCCGGGAATGATCGGCGCGTCTATCCCGGCCTTTTCGCAGGCATCTCGGAAGCGGAAAAATGTCTCGGCCTCAAAGAAAAACTGGGTAATCGCCTCGCAGGCGCCCGCCTCAAATTTGCGTTTGAGCCAGTTGATGTCGGCACTGGCGCTTTGGGCTTCGGGATGGGCCTCGGGGTAGGCACCCACGCGGATGTTGAATTTGCCGGTATCAGCCAGCGCCGAGATCAGCTCACAACTGTCCCTGAAGCCCGATGGATGCGGGGTGAAACGCTCTGCGCCCTTGGGCGGATCGCCCCGCAGGGCCACGATCTCGGAAACCCCGGCGGCGGCAAACTCATCGGCAACGGCAAGGGTCTCATCGCGGCTGGCCTCAACACAGGTCAGATGCGCGGCCACATTGAGGCCGGTTGATTTATGCAGCGCGCCCACCGCCTCGCGGGTCAGTTTGCGGGTGGTGCCGCCCGCGCCATAGGTGACCGAGACAAATTTCGGATCAAGCGGGGCAAGCGTCTGCGCTGCCTGCCACAGTTGAAACGAGCCATCCAGCGATTTGGGCGGAAAAAATTCAAAGGAAACGGTGGGCGTGTGCATTGGCTTGATCCTATTTAAAGCGTTTCGCATTGTTTTAAGTTGGAAACGAGGCGAAACGCTCGAAACCTAGTTATGCTGTGTGCGTTTCGCGTTCAATTCATGACTTAAATTGAATGCGAAACGCTTTATCAGGTTGAGCTTTTGTTGCAGGTACAGCATCATGAGACAACTTCATAAAATTCACGATCAAAATGAGGATTGCTAATATATGCATATCGAGTTCCGCCATCTGCGCACCATCCGGGCGATTCACCAATCCGGTGGGCTGGCGCGGGCGGCCGAGGTTTTGCACATCACCCAATCGGCGCTGAGCCATCAGATCAAGGGGCTTGAGGATCAGGCCGGGGTGGAATTGTTCGTGCGCCGCTCAAAGCCGTTGAAACTGTCGGCGGCAGGGCATCGGTTGCTGGCACTTGCCAATAAAATCCTGCCGGAAATTGACGCGCTTGAGGCCGAATTTGAAGGCGTGCGCGAGGGCAGTGCCGGGCGGCTGCATATGGCGATCGAATGCCACGCCTGTTTTGAATGGCTGTTTCCGGTGCTGGAACAGTTTCGCAAAAGCTGGGGCGAGGTGGATGTGGATATCCGCCCCGGGCTGGCGTTTGATGCGCTGCCTGCGCTGATCAAGGAAGAGGTCGATCTGGTGGTCTCCTCTGATCCTGAGGACTTGCCGGGGGTAGTTTTCAAGCCGTTATTTGATTACGAGCCGGTTTTCGTGGCCTCAAGCCAGCATCCCCTGGCGCAAAAATCTTTCATCGAGGCAGCGGATTTTCGCGATGAAATGCTGATCACCTACCCGGTGGATCGCTCGCGGCTGGATGTTTTCACCGAATTGCTGACCCCCGCCAAGGTTGAGCCGAAAGCCATGCGGCAGGTTGAGCTGACCGCGGTGATCCTGCTGCTGGTGGCCTCGAATCGCGGGGTTTCGGTTTTGCCCGATTGGGTGGTGCGCGAGGTTAAAACCAGTGGCGATTACGTGACCCGCCCGCTGACGGAAAACGGCCTGACCAAGCGGCTTTATGCCGCGATCCGGGAGGCGGATGCCGACAAACCCTTTATGGCGCATCTCATTCGCCTGGCGCGTGAAATTCCGGTTAAATTGCAGCGTCGTTAAAGCGTTGCGGCCAATGCGGCGCCGATTGCAGGGTCGGCATTGCAATGCGGTGCCCTGAGGTTAAGCCAGCGCGCATCGCCGGATTGATACGCTTTGAGGCTTTTCAACCCGCTGATCAGCCCGGCCTTCTGGAGCGCCAGCCGGTGCGCCTCAAGCCCCGGTTGCAAGGCGGAAACAGCCGCAGCATCCCCCGCCTGCGCCGCCTCATACATCGTGCGGATGGCCCTGGTGTTGGAATTGCAACTGGCGGAAATGCAGCCGCCCGCGCCAAGGGCAATACCTTCGGCCAGTTTGGTCTCGGACGAGGGGAACATGGTGATGCCCGGCGCGGCGCGCATCACCGCCAGGGTATTGTCCCAATCGCCCGAGCTATCCTTGTAGGCGGTCACAATCTCAGGATAGGCCTGATTGAGTCGCGCCGCGAGGGCGGGCGTTATCGCCACGCCGGTATTTTGCGGGATATTGTAAAGAATGATCATGGGGGCCTTTGCACCAAGGGCCTCGATCAGCCCGGCGTAGTGGCGATAGAGCCCGTCATCATCGACAGGTTTATGGAAAAACGGCGGCAGCAGCATCACAGCCACGCATCCCAGATCAACGGCATGGCGGGTGAGATCAAGGGTTTCCCCGGCCGAGCAAAGCCCGGCACCGGGGAGAAGCTGCGCGCCCTCAGCCGTGTTCGATGTGATCAACGCCTCAAGCACCGACATCCGTTCGCGCATGGAATTTGACAGCGCTTCGCCGGTGGTGCCGAAAGGCGAAAGATAATGCGAGCCCTGCGCCAGACAATCCGCCGCGTGACCCAGATAGAGATCCATGGCAATCGTCAGATCATCCGCGTAAGGAGTCAAAAGGGGGGTGACAATTCCGGCAAGGGGTCGGGTCAATGGGCGGTCCTTCATATGGTTTTGAGATTTTGCAGGGACCATAGCTGGTACCAACAGATTTACCAGCATCTGAATACTTCGGTTGCAACATTGCCACAACAATGTGACGAGGTGAACACCATCATACTCTGAATTATCCGGGTGTATCAGGGGCTGTCATGCTTTCAATTTGCCTTTTGGTGTCGCTGGCCATGTCGCGCAACCATGCAATAAATTTCTGAATCTGGGGCCGGACCCCGGATTTATTGTGTATTTGCATCATGTAGGGGCTCGGTGCCACAATATGCCATGACGCTGGATAAGGGTGCACTATTGCACCGGTTTCAAGATCATTCAGAACCAGAGACAGACCGCACAGCAGAAAACCAACATCCTGACGCACGGCTTCAAGCGCTATGCGGGCGTTTTTATAATGCACACCACGGTCCGGCCCTTCCTGCCGGTGTCCGAATTTATCAAACCATTGTACCCATCCGGGATAATCCTCTTGCCCGCGTTGAGATTTCAGATGTAAAAGCGGCAGTCCCTCCATTTGCAAGACCGGGTCCCAATCTGCGATGCGCCGAAGATTGTCAGGGCCTGTAACCGGCAAATAACAATCCCTGAAAAGCGGCTCACCCGGCCCTTCCCCATAAGTGATACGCAGATCGGGTTCGCCCAATCGCAGCGGCACATCACCCGAGCCATTTATGCAAAACAAAATGTTGGGATGCGCCTCACGAAATGCCTGCAGACGCGGTGTCAGCCAAAGTTCTGCCCAATCAGGTTCAGCCACTATGTGAATTTCGCTGACACGCTGAAAATCCAATGTTTCGGTCACGCGCTCAAGGGCGGTAAAACCGGCCTGCAAATCGGCCAGCGCATGTTCAAGTTCGGCTGTAGGCTGCAGCCCGGAACGCCCCCGCAATAACAGATCAGTGCCAAGGTAGTCTTCCAAAGCGCGAATACGCTGACCCACGGCCGCAGGGGTGATGCCCAACCGACCGGCCGCCGCCTTTAGCGTGCCTTCCCGAATAGCCATTTCCAGCGCCTGCAACGATTTGAGATGGGTGGTAGCGGTCATTTGGTAAAGGTTACCTTTAGCGCGCAAATAGTCAAGGCCTATTAATAAAGGCTACCTTTCGTAAGCTAAAGAAATTTGAGTTTTGAATCCGGCTTAACATATCTCATTGTGATGGTACCCGGGCTTCAACAGATAACCAAAAAGGATCAACAAAATGAAACGCTATATCATCGAACGCGATATTCCAGGAATTGGAGAATTTTCCCTGACCGAACTTTGTGGCGCTGCCCGCGCTTCGAATCAGGCATTGGCCACCCTCGGACCAGATATTCAGTGGCAGCATTCTTATGTTGCCAGAAATAAGACTTTCTGTGTCTATTTGGCCAAAGGCGAAGATGAGATCAGATCACATGCTGATCTTAGCGGCATTCCGTTCTCAAATATCACAGAGGTTCCGCAAATCATTGACCCTTTGACTGCCAATAATTAATTCAGTGGCAGCTTTAACAAGCGTTGAATCAAAGGCGTACCGGGACGATCATTCGATTTGATTATCCCGATACGTTTTTTCTTTAGTGGTGGCTTACGATATTCTCGATTTCGCCACGGCTGATGCCAATATCTGCAAGCTCGCGGTCAGAAAGCTGCGACAGGGCTTTGCGTGTTTCGCGGGCGTCTTTCCAGACGGTGTATTTGCCGACAAGGCGGGTGAAGACCTGACCAATGATGGCCAGAGGGGAGGCGTGCGAGCGGGTGCTGTCGATGACGGCCATGATTTTCTTCCTTCAGGTTCGGGGCGATATGCCAATTCGTTTCTGTTGCGGCAGGTAGGCGTGTAATATCTCCGCCACAAGCAGCAAAAAACGCATAGTCCATATGCATTTTCTGCATGGCTCAGATTTGGGTAATCCAATGTTATTTATGGGTAATTCCGGGTGTCGGATAAGCTTTGACACTACAGGCATCCGTTATCTTCTTGGCGTTTGTTCCCGTTTCGTGCTAGGGCTTGGAAAAACAAGAACAAAGCAGGGCAAATTCATGCGGGTTTTGGGCATTGATCCGGGGTTACGGAACATGGGCTGGGGCGTGATTGACGTGGATGGCAGCCGTCTGAGCCATGTGGGCAACGGCATTTGCAAATCCTGCGGCGATGATCTGTCGGCGCGGCTTTTGTCGCTGCATCAGCAACTCACTGCAATCATGACGCGCTATGCGCCGGATACGGCGGCGGTTGAGCAGACCTTTGTAAACAAAGACGGTGTGGCCACATTGAAACTGGGGCAGGCGCGCGGGATTGCCATGCTGGTGCCGGCGCAGTTTGGCCTGTGTGTGGGCGAATACGCGCCCAACAAGGTCAAGAAAACGGTCGTTGGCGTGGGCCATGCCGACAAGGGGCAGGTGGCGCATATGGTGCGGGTGCAACTGCCCGGCGTTGATCTGGCCGGGGCCGATGCGGCGGATGCGCTGGCGATTGCCATCTGTCACGCGCATCATACCCGCACCAGGGATGTGATCGCCCGCGCCGCCCTGAGGGCAAACGCATGATCGGGCGGATTGCCGGGCGGGTAGATTACCGCGCTTTGGATCATGTGCTGATTGATGTGCGCGGGGTTGGCTATCTGGTTTATTGCAGTGAACGCACGCTTTTTGCCCTACCACGAGTGGGTGAGCATGTGGCGCTTTATACCGATCTTCTGGTGCGCGAGGATAATCTGCAACTTTTTGGTTTTACCTCGCTGGTGGAAAAGGAATGGCACCGTTTGCTGATGAGCGTGCAGGGCATTGGCGCCAAGGCCTCGATGGCCATTCTGGGCGCATTGGGGCCGGACGGTGTGGGCCGGGCGATTGCTTTGGGTGATTGGAATTCCCTGAAAGCGGCCAAGGGCGTGGGCCCTAAAACCGCGCAGCGGGTGGTGATTGAACTCAAAGACAAGGCCCCGGCTGTGATGGCCATGGGGGCCGCCCCGGCACAGGCACAGGCACAGGCCCCGGATGACGTGATTGAAGACATCGCCATGCCATCACCCGTGCCACCCCCGCCGCCGGGTTCAAACGCACAGGCCGAGGCCCTGTCGGCGTTGCGCAATCTGGGTTATGCCCCCTCCGAGGCGGCAGGGGCCGTGGCGCAGGCCGCACTAGATACGCCCGAGACGGAAACCCCGGCGCTCATTCGCGCGGCGCTTAAACTTCTGGCACCGAAGGGGTGAGACATGTCTGAGCCTGATCCGCAACTGCGCCCTGATCCGCTTCCTGAGGACCGTGACAAAAGCCTGCGGCCGCAGGCGTTGGATGAATTCATCGGGCAGGCCGAGGTGCGGGCCAATCTGAAAATATTCATCCAATCGGCCCGGCAACGCGGCGAGGCGATGGATCACACGCTGTTTTACGGCCCGCCCGGTCTGGGCAAGACCACGCTGGCGCAGATCATGTCGAAGGAGCTTGGCGTTGGCTTTCGCATGACCTCGGGGCCGGTTTTGGCCAAGGCCGGCGATCTGGCGGCGATCCTGACCAATCTGGAAGCCAATGATGTGCTTTTTATTGATGAGATTCACCGGCTCAACCCGGCGGTGGAAGAGGTGCTTTACCCGGCGATGGAGGATTATGAGCTTGATCTGGTGATCGGCGAAGGCCCCGCCGCGCGCACGGTGCGGATTGAATTGCAGCCCTTTACGCTGGTGGGGGCGACCACCCGCCTGGGCCTTTTGACCACGCCGTTGCGCGACCGGTTTGGCATCCCGACACGGTTGCAGTTTTATACTGTTGACGAGCTGGATGAGATCGTCACCCGCAATGCGCGGCTAATGCAGACGCCTGCCGATCCGGAAGGTGCGCGCGAAATAGCCAAGCGCGCCCGCGGCACGCCGCGCATTGCCGGGCGGCTGTTGCGCCGGGTGGTGGATTTTGCCGTGGTCGAGGGCGACGGGCGGGTGACGCGCGCCCTGGCGGATAATGCGCTGACGCGGCTCGGGGTTGACCCTTTGGGCTGTGACGGGGCCGACCGGCGTTATATGCGGCTGATTGCCGAGGCCTATCAGGGCGGTCCGGTTGGGATTGAAACCATGTGCGCCGCCTTGAGCGAATCGCGCGATGCGCTGGAAGAGGTGATCGAGCCGTTCTTGCTGCAACAGGGCCTTATTCAGCGCACCCCGCGCGGGCGTATGCTGGCCCCGCGCGGCTGGCAGCATCTGGAGCTGGCGCCGCCAACGGGGCGGGATCAGACGGACCTGTTTGAAAACTGAAGCCCCGTGGCATGTGCGGTGCAAATAGCGGGCCTCAGGGTTTTTGGTAAACGCTGTATTGAGTATTTAGGGAAAAATGAAAGGGATCAGGGAAAGGTATCTTTATAGGTATCACGCAGGGCATTCTTTTGCACTTTTCCCATGGTGTTGCGCGGAAGCTGTGGCAGGATTTCATAGTGGCGGGGATGTTTGAACCGGGCCAGGGATTTTGAGATGGCGGCGGTGATCGCGGGGATGTCTGGCGCCTGATCTTTTTGCGCGATGAGCACGGCCAGAACCGCCTCGCCCATATCCGGGTGGGGCACACCGATCACAGCACTTTCCAGCACGCCGGGCTGGGCATCGAGCATTTCTTCGATTTCTTTGGGATAGATATTGTAGCCGCCCGAGATGATAAGATCCTTGCCGCGCCCGATGATATGCACATAGCCATCGGCATCAATTTTGCCCAGATCACCAGTGATGAAAAACCCGCTCGGCCGCAGCTCTTCAGCGGTTTTTTCCGGCATCTGCCAATAGCCGGTGAAGACATTTGGCCCGCGCACTTCGATCTGGCCTACCTCGCCAACGGGCATCGGCTTGCCAGTGTCGGGATCGGTGATTTTCAGTTCAACATCCGGCAAGGCAAAGCCAACAGTGCCGGCGCGGCGCTCGCCGTTATAGGGGTTTGACGTATTCATATTGGTTTCCGTCATGCCGTATCGTTCAAGAATTTCATGGCCGGTGCGGGCTTTGAATTCTTCATGGGTATCCGTCAGAAGTGGCGCGCTGCCGGAAATGAACAGCCGCATGTTGCCGGTCAGTTTTTTGGTCAGCCGGGGATCATTCAGCAGCCTTGTGTAGAAGGTGGGCACCCCCATCATCGTGGTAGCATCGGGCAGGTGGGCGATGATCTGATCCGGCTCGAACTTTGGCAGAAATCGCATCCTGCCGCCAACTGCGAGGATGATATTCGTGGCCACAAACAACCCATGGGTGTGAAAGATCGGCAGGGCATGCAACAGCACATCATCTTTGGTGAAGCGCCAGCATTCCACCAATGTCAGGCAGTTTGATAAAAGATTGCGCTGTGTCAGCATCGCCCCTTTTGAGCGGCCTGTGGTACCCGAGGTATAAAGCAGAGCCGCCAGATCATCCTTGGTGCGCGGAATCGTTGGATACTGTTCTGGCATGTTCTGTGCCTGATCCGCCAATGTACCGCTGCCATCGGCATTCAAGGTTTGCAGTTCTGCATTCGCCGCAGATGCAACCGGGGAAAGCGACATCTGAACAGAGGCATCACAGATGATGATCCGCGCGCCGCTGTTTTCAACGAAATAGGCCAGCTCAGCCGCTGTATAGCCGGTATTGAGCGGTAAAAAGATCAGCCCCGCCTGTGCGCAGGCCGCATAGATCGCCAAAGCCTCGGGTGATTTGGCAACCTGAACCGCCACCCGGTCACCGGGGGCCAGTCCGGCTGCGGTGAAGACATGGGCAAATTGCGCCGCCTTTTTCAAAAAGCTGTCATAGGACAGGTTGCAGCCATCGGGCAGCGTCAGAAATGGCTTTGCATTGCCGATATGCCTGGCAAATAGCCGGTCATAAAGCGGATTGGCCATATCAATCCTCCTGAGGGATATCCGTAAGGGTATTGCAGATTTGATAACTACATTATCCGCTCTCTTTTTGAAATAAATAACAGGGGCTTACGGGGTGTTTGTACAACAAATGGCAATTCTGGCCTTAGTGATACCTCTGGTCTGGCCCTATCAGATCGTTTGATTCAAGCGCTGTGATAAATTTAAAGACACATGAAATATCCAAGAATCGCCCGGCATCCCAAATTTCGGGCCCTAACATGATGGAGCATCGCCATGGACGGCAAGATAATAGATAATGACATCAGCAAAATCGTGGACGCCGACCGTGCCCATGTCTGGCACCACCTGATCCAGCACAAGCCGTTTGAAACCGGCGAGCCGAAGATCATTGTCGAGGGGCGCGGCATGCGGGTCTGGGATCAGCATGGCCGCGAAAGCCTTGATGCGGTCTCGGGCGGGGTCTGGACCGTGAATGTGGGCTATGGCCGTGAACGGATTGCCAATGCGGTGCGCGATCAACTGATCAAGCTGCCGTATTTCGCCGGTTCTGCCGGGTCGATCCCCGGCGCGCTGTTTTCGGAAAAGCTGATCTCGAAAATGCCGGGGCTCAGCCGGGTTTACTACACCAATTCCGGCTCGGAGGCGAATGAGAAAGCCTACAAGATGGTGCGCCAGATTGCCCATAAGCGGTATGGCGGCAAGAAGCACAAAATCCTGTATCGCGATCGTGATTACCACGGCACAACGATCACTGCGCTGTCGTGCGGTGGTCAGGATGAGCGCGGCGCGCAATATGGCCCCTTTACACCGGGTTTTGTGCGGGTGCCGCATTGCCTTGAATATCGCGCGCAATGGGATTTGTCGGGCGAGGAATATGGGCTTGCCGCGGCCAATGCGATTGAAGAGGTGATTTTGGCCGAAGGCCCCGATACGGTTGGTGCATTGTGCCTTGAGCCGGTCACGGCAGGCGGCGGCGTGATCGTTCCGCCCGAGGGCTATTGGCCACGGGTACAGGAGATTTGCCGCAAATACGACATCCTGCTGCATATTGATGAAGTGGTTTGCGGCGTCGGCCGTACCGGCGAATGGTTTGGCTATCAGCATTACGGGATCGAGCCGGATTTTGTTACCATGGCCAAGGGGGTTGCCTCGGGCTATGCGGCGATTGCCTGCTGTGTCACCAACGAAAAAGTCTTTGAGATGTTCAAGGATGATGCCAGCGATCCGATGAATTACTTCCGCGATATTTCCACCTTTGGCGGCTGCACGGCTGGCCCGGCGGCGGCGCTGGAAAACATCGCGATCATCGAAGAGGAAGGCCTGCTTGAGAACACCACCCGGATGGGCGCCTATATGCTGGATCAGCTCAGGGCGCTGCAGGACAAACATGCAGTGATCGGTGAGGTGCGCGGCAAGGGGCTGTTCCTTGGGGCCGAGCTTGTCTCGGATCGCTCCAGCAAAGAACCGGTGGATGAAAAACTGGCACAGGCGGTCACGGCGGATTGCGGTGCGCAAGGGGTGATCATCGGTGTGACCAACCGCTCGGTTCCGGGGTTCAACAACACGCTGTGTTACTCGCCCGCACTGATTGCCGGCAAAGATGATATCAACCAGATCATTGAGGCCACCGATAAAGCCCTGACAAAGGTTTTCGGATAGGGGTAGGGCGGGCTTCAGCCCGCCACCCGTTAAAATATGTCACAGCAGCCAAATTACCCGTTTGGCTGCCGTGACATGATGGGGTACACCCGGATTTGCGCCCTTTTTATACAACAGGCCCCGGATGACCCAGCTTCGCAAAACCGTTCATCGAATCCTCGAACCCGATAAAAAAGCCGGTACGCTAAGCCATTTTGTCGATCTGTGTCTGATCGTCCTCATCGCGGTCAATGTCATTGCTGTCATTCTTGAAACTGTCGCCTCTATCAACGCCCGCCACCATGCTTTGTTTCTGCTGATCGAGGTGGTCTCAGTGGCCATTTTCAGTGTGGAATATCTGGCGCGGGTCTGGACATGTGTTGAAAAACCCGAGTTCAAAGACGCCCGTTACCCCCGCCTTAGCTATATGATGTCCCCCCTGGCAATTGTGGATTTGCTGGCGGTGCTGCCGCTTTATCTGGGCTATTTCATCAAGCTTGATCTGCGATTCCTGCGGGTGCTGCGGCTGTTGCGTATCCTGAAATTCACCCGTTATTCCTCGGCGCTTTCGATGCTGATGGATGTGTTTCGCGAAGAATCCAACGCCTTCTTTGGCGGCTTCTTCATTCTGATGGTGATGCTGGTGCTGGCCTCCAGCGGGGCCTATCTGGCCGAACACAGCATGCAGCCCGAGAAATTCGGCTCAATCCCGGCGGCGATGTGGTGGGCTGTCGCGACATTAACCACTGTGGGATATGGCGATGTGACGCCGATCACACCCGCCGGTAAACTTTTTGGCGCGCTGGTGGCGATTGTGGGCATTGGCATGGCCGCGCTGCCCGCAGGTATCCTGGCCAGTGGCATGGCCGACCGGCTGCGCCGCACCCGCAATGAACTGGCCGATCGTTTCAGGGTTGCGCTGGAGGATGGCATGATAGATGCGGCTGAAGAAGAAGAACTGGAAGCCGCCCGCCTCGAGCTTGGCCTGAGCAAGCGTGTGGCGGACGAGATCAGAAACCAGATGTTGCACGACCAAAAGACATCCAGGCTAAAACACTGCCCGCATTGCGGCGAGCTTCTTCACCGGCCCTGATTTATTCGGCTATGTTTCCAACTCCGAAGGATTTCAGCGGCAACCAAACCTGTGGCATTTATGGGAAAACAGCCAAGGGAATCGCAAAAATGTGAGATTCAGGCTGGATTTTTTGTGGATAAATATCAAGCAAACGGTGGCAGTCACTGCAAGCTCCTGAAAACACTGTATTTCCTTAGAACTACTGCCTTTCCCAACTTGCTTGCGGGGTGGGGATTGCTCTGCTACACCCACGCCGAATTCCCAGTGTTTTTGTTCAACGCAAGACATGATCAACGCTCCCGGACGCAGGCAGATTGCGAATTAACCGGGGCCAAATTTCGGAAGGGTGGACGTGACAGAGCCAGTTTCGATCTCTTTTGGCATTGCCGCGCGCTATGCCACCGCTATTTTCGAGATTGCCAAAGAGGGCAAATCTCTGAGTAAACTTGAAGCCAATCTGACAGACCTCGCGGCAGCCCTGGAAGCCAGCGCCGATCTGCGTGAGCTGATCAGCAGCCCGGTGATTTCACGCGACGATCAGGGGGCCGCGATTGCCGCCCTGGCCATTAAAATGAAGCTTATCCCGGTGCTGCAAAACGGCCTGAGCCTGATGGCTCAAAAGCGCCGGTTATTTGTCTTGCCGCAACTGGTGACACGGCTGCGCGGCATGATCGCCGATGATCGCGGTGAGATGACCGCCGATGTAACCTCTGCTCAGGCGCTTTCAAAAGCTCAGGCTGATGAACTGGCCAAGACGCTGAAGGCCAGAATGGGCAAGGATGTGAAAATAAATGCTGCCGTCGATGAAAGCCTCATCGGCGGTTTAATCGTGAAAGTGGGCTCAAAGATGATCGACACGTCGATCCGCTCTCGCCTTAATTCCCTTCAGAATGCAATGAAAGAGGTCGGATAATGGGTATCCAAGCAGCAGAAATTTCTGCGATCCTGAAAGAACAGATCAAGAATTTTGGCCATGACGCCGATGTGGCCGAAGTCGGCCGGGTTTTGTCGGTTGGGGACGGTATCGCGCGGGTTTACGGACTTGATAACGTGCAGGCCGGTGAGCTGGTGGAATTCCCCGGCAAGATCATGGGCATGGCGCTCAATCTTGAATCCGATAATGTCGGCGTGGTGATCTTCGGCTCCGACCGGGACATCAAGGAAGGCGACACTGTCAAGCGGACCAAATCCATTGTGGACGTTCCCATCGGCGATGAATTGCTGGGCCGGGTTGTGGATGGCCTTGGTAATCCGCTGGATGGCAAAGGCCCGATCAAGACCAAAAAGCGCGGTCTGGCCGATGTGAAAGCCCCCGGCATTATCCCGCGTAAATCGGTGCATGAGCCGATGGCCACCGGCCTTAAATCGGTCGATGCGATGATCCCTATTGGCCGCGGTCAGCGCGAATTGATCATTGGTGACCGTCAGACCGGCAAAACTGCCGTGGCGCTGGATACGATGCTGAACCAGAAATCTGTAAATGTATCTGCGGGCGATGACGAAGGCAAAAAGCTTTATTGCATCTATGTGGCTGTTGGGCAAAAACGCTCGACCGTGGCCCAACTGGTGAAGAAGCTGGAAGAGGCCGGCGCGATGGCATATTCCATCGTTGTGGCCGCCACCGCGTCCGACCCGGCCCCGATGCAGTTTCTGGCACCCTATTCCGCCACTGCCATGGCCGAGCATTTCCGCGATAATGGCCGCCATGCGCTGATCGTTTATGATGATCTGTCCAAACAGGCGGTATCCTATCGTCAGATGTCATTGCTGCTGCGCCGCCCACCGGGCCGTGAAGCCTATCCGGGTGATGTTTTCTATCTGCACTCGCGTTTGCTTGAACGGTCGTGCAAGCTGAACGAAGATAACGGTTCAGGCTCGTTGACGGCCCTGCCGATCATTGAAACCCAGGGCGGTGACGTATCGGCGTTTATTCCGACCAACGTGATCTCGATCACCGATGGCCAGATTTTCCTTGAAACCGAGCTGTTCTATCAGGGTATCCGCCCGGCGGTGAATACCGGCCTCAGCGTTTCGCGGGTGGGATCATCCGCCCAGACCAATGCGATGAAATCGGTGGCCGGCCCGGTCAAGCTGGAACTGGCGCAATACCGCGAAATGGCGGCCTTTGCGCAGTTTGGCTCGGATCTGGATGCGGCCACGCAACAATTGCTGAACCGGGGTGCGCGCCTTACCGAGCTGATGAAACAGCCGCAATATTCGCCGCTTTCCAATGCCGAGATCGTCTGTGTGATTTATGCCGGCACCAAGGGCTATCTTGATAAGCTGCGGGTTGGCGATGTGGGCCGTTATGAGCATGCTCTGCTTAGCCATCTGCGCGGCAAGCATCAGGATCTGCTGGACATGATCACCAGGGATGACCCCAAGATCAAGGGTGATGCCGAGGACAAGATCAAAGCGGCACTGGACGAATTCGCCGCTGATTTCGCTTAAGGGAAAGGACGAGGGCCTATGCCAAGTCTCAAGGACCTTAAAACAAGGATCGAGTCGGTCAAATCGACCCGCAAGATCACCAAGGCCATGCAGATGGTTGCCGCGGCGAAACTGCGCCGCGCCCAGGAATCTGCCGAAGCCGCCCGGCCTTATACCGAGCGTTTCAACGCCGTCATGGGCAAGCTGTCGGCCTCAATCGGGCCATCGGATTCTGCGCCGAAGCTGCTGAGCGGCACCGGCGCGGATCAGACGCATCTGTTGGTTGTCATGACCTCGGAACGCGGGCTTTGTGGCGGTTTCAACGGCAATATTTCCCGCATGGCCAAGGCCGAAGCGGCGAAACTGCTGGCCGCCGGCAAGACCGTCAAGATCATCACCGTCGGCAAAAAAGGCCGCGATGCGGTCAAACGCGATTTCAGCGATCATTTCATTGATCATGTGGATATGACCGAGATCAAGAATGTGGGCTATGTGGATGCGCAATCCATCGCCGCAGGTGTTCTAAGCCGGTTTGAGGCCGGTGAATTTGACGTGGCCAAGATTTTCTTCTCACGGTTTGAAAATGTGGTCAGCCAGATCCCGACCATGCAGCAGATCATCCCGGCGGTGTTTGACGCCCCTGCGGATGATGCGCCTGAAGCGTCATTTTATGATTATGAGCCGGACGAGCAAACCATTCTGGCCGATCTTCTGCCGCGCGGCGTGGCCACGGCGATCTTTAGCGGGCTGCTTGAAAACGGGGCATCGGAACAGGGCGCACGCATGAGCGCCATGGACAACGCCACCCGCAACGCGGGTGACATGATCGACAAGCTGACCATCGAATACAACCGTTCGCGTCAGGCTGTGATCACCAACGAGCTTATTGAAATCATTTCGGGCGCGGAAGCGCTCTAACGTACCAACGAACCGGAGACGAAATATGGCAAATGCAAAAGGCAAAGTGACTCAGGTCATCGGCGCCGTGGTGGACGTACAGTTTGGCGACATCCTGCCCGCAATTCTGAACGCGCTGACAACCGAGAACAACGGCAAAAAGCTGATTTTGGAAGTGGCGCAGCATCTGGGCGAAAACACCGTCCGCTGCATCGCGATGGACGCGACCGAAGGCCTTGTGCGCGGTCAGGCCGTCACCGATAACGGCGAGCCGATCATGATGCCGGTGGGCAATGCCACATTGGGCCGTATCCTGAATGTCATCGGCGAGCCGGTGGATGAAAAAGGCCCGGTCAAAACCAAAGAACGCCGCGCCATCCACCAAGATGCGCCGGATTTCTCAGACCAAGCCACTGAATCCGAGGTTCTGGTAACCGGGATCAAGGTGGTTGATCTGCTGGCACCCTATGCCAAGGGCGGCAAAATTGGCCTCTTTGGCGGGGCCGGTGTGGGCAAGACGGTTCTGATCATGGAATTGATCAACAACATCGCCAAGGTGCATTCGGGCGTGTCGGTTTTCGCCGGCGTGGGCGAGCGGACCCGTGAAGGCAATGACCTTTACCATGAGATGATCGAATCCGGTGTGATCGTGCCCGACAAGCTGGAAACCAGTAAAATCGCATTGGTCTACGGCCAGATGAACGAGCCTCCGGGCGCGCGGATGCGGGTGGCATTGTCTGGCCTCACCCTGGCCGAGCAGTTCCGTGATGAAACCGGCGCGGATGTGTTGTTCTTCGTGGATAACATCTTCCGCTTCACCCAGGCCGGGTCGGAATGTTCCGCCCTTCTGGGCCGTATCCCGTCTGCTGTGGGCTATCAGCCGACGCTGGCCACCGATATGGGCGCGATGCAGGAGCGGATTACCTCAACCAAAGCCGGTTCAATCACCTCGGTGCAGGCGGTTTACGTGCCTGCGGACGATCTGACCGACCCGGCCCCGGCCACATCCTTTGCCCACCTTGATGCCACAACCGTTCTCAGCCGGGCCATTTCCGAGCTGGGGATTTACCCGGCTGTTGACCCGCTTGATTCAACCTCGCGTCTGATGGACCCGGCGGTTGTGGGTGAAGAGCATTACAACGTGGCGCGTGATGTGCAGGGCATTTTGCAGCGCTATAAATCATTGCAGGACATCATCGCCATTCTCGGCATGGACGAGCTTTCGGAAGAGGACAAACTGACCGTGGCCCGCGCCCGGAAAATTCAGCGCTTCCTCAGCCAGCCTTTCGATGTGGCCAAGGTATTTACCGGCTCGGACGGTGTGCAGGTGCCGCTGGAGGAAACCATTTCATCCTTCAAGGCGGTTGTGGCCGGCGAATATGATCACCTGCCGGAAGGGGCCTTCTATATGGTGGGCGGCATTGATGAAGTGATCGCCAAAGCCGAAAGAATGGCCGCCGACGCGGCTTAAGTTCAAGGAGGCCCTTGATGGCTGACACAGTGCAATTCGATCTGGTCTCGCCCGAGCGTCTTTTGACCTCGGTACAGGCCACGCAAGTTGAGATCCCCGGATCCGAGGGCGACATGACGGCAATGCCCGATCATGCGCCTTTGATCACGACGCTGCGGCCCGGTGTGCTGAAGGTTTTCAGCGCCGAGGGAGAAGCCGACTATGTTGTGACCGGCGGCTTTGCCGAGATCAGCGCCGACAGCATTTCGGTTCTGGCCGAACAGGCCATCCCGCGGGGTGATGTCACGGCTGAGCAATTCAAGAAACTGGTGGATGATGCCACCGATGCGCTGGCGCAGGCGCAGGAAACCTATGTCAATCATCCCGGCATGGTGGATGATGCGGCAAAACTGCTGGCGGATATGGTGGCGATGGGCGATGTGATTGGCCATAGCGCCAACTGATCCGCAGCCACCCTTATGATATTTTGAGAGGCCTCGCCGTTGCGGGGCCTTTTTCTTTTGCTTTTTTCTTAGTAATTTAACAGTTAAGTTGTATCAGGGGCACAGGTCACAACCCATATGAGTATTAAGCATCACCAATGAAGAAATTTGCGGCACAATCCATTGGCGTTGATCAGGGCGATGATGTTCTGTTCTCGGATTATCAGGATGGCGGCGAGATGTGGATCGGCAGCGGCCCGCGTGAACGCCGTCACAGCCTGAAATTCAAGGAACCGTTCAAATCCGCGCCCGTGGTGCATTGTTCATTGTCGATGTGGGATATGGACAGCAGCAAAAACGCCCGCGCGGATGTTGCGGCCGAAAATGTGACGGCTGTGGGGTTTGATGTGGTCTTTCGCACCTGGGGCGATACCAAGGTCGCCCGCGCGCGGGTACAGTGGATGGCGATTGGCGAAGTTGAGCATCTGGAAGACTGGACGCTTTATTAAGGCGGCAGGTGGGTTTCCCGGGCTCTCGCCGTTTTCACCTGAAACACTCCCCCGGAGCGTTTCCAAGACGGCTTAAACCCCATCCTACGCAGCTTCAGCGAAAAAGCTGACCTTCATAAATATGTTCCAGCGTGGATGTCTCGAACAAGGATGAGACGGATGTGCCGCTCCAGATATTCAGGATCGCCTGGGCAAAAATCGGCGCGGTTGGGATAATGCGGATATTGGAGGCCGACATGACAGCCTCGGTTGGCTGGATCGTATCGGTCAGGACCAGCGATTTCATCACTGATTTGGTCACCCGTTCAACCGCCGGGCCGGACATGACGCCGTGGCTGATATAGGCATGCACTTCGGATGCGCCATTTTCCAACAGCACTTCGGCGGCCTTGCACAGGGTGCCAGCCGTATCGCACATATCGTCAACGATGATGCATTTTTTATCTGTGACATCGCCGATCACGATCATTTCGGCAATCTCACCGGCCTTTTCGCGGCGTTTATCGACAATCGCCAGCGGTGCGGTGATGCGTTTGGCCAATTCCCGTGCCCGGCCCACACCGCCAACATCGGGCGAGATGACCATCAGATCATCCATCGACCCTTTGAACTGGGTCATGATATCCAGCGCGAACACGGGCGAGGCATATAGGTTATCCACCGGTATATCAAAAAATCCCTGTATCTGCGCCGCGTGCAGATCCATCGTCAGCACCCGCTCAATGCCCGCCGTGGCAATCATGTTGGCCACCAGCTTGGCCGATATGGGCGTGCGTGCCTTGGAACGGCGATCTTGCCTTGCATAGCCAAAATAGGGGATCACCGCCGTGATGCGCTGTGCCGAAGAGCGCCGCAAAGCATCCGCCATGATCAGAAGCTCCATCAGGTTGTCATTGGCCGGATTCGACGTGGGTTGAATGATGAACATATCCTCACCCCGGACATTTTCATAAACCTCGACAAAGATTTCCTGATCGTTGAAGCGCTCTATGCGCGCGTCACACAGACTGACCTGGACACCGCGATGCATTGACATGCGCCGGGCGATGGAACTGGCCAATGGCATATTGGCATTGCCTGAGATCAGTTTGGGCTCGGATGAATAAGGCATCTGTTATGGTTCCCGGGAAATAGCCAGCCTGGAAGATTCGCGTCTGTTGGTATCGCTTAGCATGGGGGCCCTTCCGGGCAAAGCAATGTCAGGAGTGATCCGTGAAAAAATCGCAAATGTGCCTGATTATTCGGGATTATTGGGTCAGGCAGCGGTTTATTCCGCAATATGCGCAAATATTCAGGGCAGGATAATTTGCAGTCTTTATAAAGTGAGTGATCCCAGAAACAAACCTGGGAAGCCACCGGGCATTGAAATTCACGAAAAAACCGCCCCGGATATTCCGGAGCCGTTTATTGGATCAGTTGCTCATGGTGCCGCCCATGGTAACGCTCTCTTTCATCTGTATTGTGGCTTTGCGCAGTTGCAACGGCTCAGACCCCACCCTGCAAACCCATGACAGCGTTGTGAGGTGACAAACCAAAAGCCCCAAAGCTACAGTCGTGAAAACAAATTCAAGGAATGAAGCCCGATGCGAGTGATCCTGATTATTTCATCCCTGTTTTGGGCTTCAGGGGCCGCAGCGGTCGGCCCGCAACCCGCGCCTTGCCACGCCGAAATCCCCTGCCAGCTTGGCGCGCGATCCTATCACGTCAAAGAGCCCGATGACTGGGATGGCAAAACCCCTCTGCCGGTCTTGCTGCATTTTCACGGCTGGATGCGGCAGGGCACATTGATCGTGAAACACGGGCGCATCTCCGGGGCCACCCGGCGGCGCGGGGTGCTTTTGCTGGCCCCCAACGGGCGCGGCAAGACCTGGGATTTCTGGGATTCAGAAACCGATGATGTGGCATTTGCCGCCGCCGTGATTGAAGACGCGGCCAAGCGTTATCCGATTGACCGCAGCCGCATCTATGTTTCGGGCTATTCCTATGGTTCCGCCATGGCTTGGCGTTATGTCTGCGAACATGGCAATGGTGTGGCGGCTTTACTGGCGGTTTCCGGAACTTTGGATCAGGATGAGACATGCCCTGAGGCCCCGCGCGAGGTGCGCCATGTGCATGGGACAAGCGACACTGTGATGGATTTTCCCTTTGGGCCGGAGGGCGATACCACCTATCCGGTAAAACTTTGGCGCGATAAGATGGGCTGCAATCTGGGCACATCGGCGGGCGTTTGGCAGATCACAAAAGATGATCTGTTCACCCGCACCACCTGGGAGGATTGCACATCGGGCCGGGTTGTTCTGGACGTGCATTCGCGCGGGCATTTCATCCCGAAAGGCTGGATTGCGCGGCAGTTGGATGAGTTGTCGGGGCGCGCGCCGTCCTACCCATAAATCCACCCCATGTCCCGGCCCCTGGGCCGGGTGTACCTGTTCTTCCTCTCCTCAATCTTCCCCCCGGATTCACTAAAATCGGCAATCTGTGGTAGAGTGCCAATGGATCCGGGTCGTTTTCAAGTCTCATATTGTATTGGTATTGGCTTGAATTCCCCGCTGAATGCGCTGTTTTCCGCAATCTCAGCGGGCAGATAAATACCAGAAATTATTTTGACAATAGGGGAGTATATTATGAATCCGTTTGATCAGATTATTGCACCGCTCAGCCCCGACATGCAGGCCATTCTGCGTCAGCTTGCAGCCGGGGGCGGTGCTCTCACAGCGCGCGAATTGCTGGGGATAATCGCGCGCCTTGCCGCTGCCGCTACCGCAGCCCAACGCGCCAGCCTCTGGCGGGCGCTGATCTGGCTGGCCAATACCGGGCGCATTCAGCTGGCGGTGCTGATGGAGGCGGCCGAACTGATGGCCGCAGGTGAAGGGGCTGTGATCGTGACCGATGGGGCCGCCGCTGGCGGGGTGGCCGTTGGCGGGGCCGGGGCCGCTGTAACGATCGCGTCGATTGTTGCGTTTCTGATGGCGCTGCTTCTGGCAATGATCGCAATCGCAATCGCCTATTACACCATCAGCGCCGAGCTTGACACGGTTGCCGAAATTGCGCCGCAGGGAAAGCCCTGTACCGGTACCGGCCCAACCACCACGCCGCACACCCTATTCGTGCGCCGATTTGGCAGCCGAACTTCGCGTAACGCAGCAGTCAAAGCAGCAACGGCACATGCCAAACGGGTGATGACATGTTCAGGCGGCTGTGGCGAGGAGGGCAATGAAGACGGCCCGCAATGCAGCCCGGTGGCAATTCCGATCAGTGTCATCCCACGCTCGCGGATCATCTATACCACGACAACCATCACTTATATGGTCGGTTGTGCCTGTATTTGATCAGTTTCGTCTTTTCACGGGTGCCTGCCTTTGTTTCTGACTTTATTGCCGGACTTGATTCAGAGGCCTCTAGCTCATCCCGCGCCCCGGCCCCCGCGCCGGGGCCTCTGGCTTGTTCGTTGCTGAACCCCACCACTTGACACACCAGCCCATCACGGGTGAGGCTGCCTTTGCACAACATAATGAGGCCGGCCATGAGTGATCAACCCTCCGGATTTTCCCTGCGCAACCGGCTTGAGGGTGGCGGCACGCCGACGCTCAACACCTGGGGGGCAAACTCTGATTATGGCACGCTCAGGTCTGTCATGCTCGGACCGATTGAAAATTACCGCTGGCTGAATACCAGTTCGGTCTCAAAGAAAACCATCCGCCGGGGGGTGCCGTTTGATCTGGCCGTTGCCAAAGCCCAGCACGCCGAGATGCTGGATGCCTACAGGCAAGCGGGGGTTGAGGTGCATCTGCACGCGCCTGATCCGGAACTGCCCTATCAGGTCTATGCCCGTGACAGCTCGGTGATGACGCCGTTTGGGGCCATTATCACCCATATGTCGCAATACTGGCGCAGGGGCGAAAACTTCCGCGCGATTGAAACCTACCACAATCTTGGCATCCCGATTTACGATTACGTTACCGCCGGCACTTTTGAGGGCGGCGATTTCAACGTGATCGAGCCCGGTTGCGTTTTGATCGGCTGGGAGGGCGATGAGGGTCGCACCCAGGAACAGGGGGCAAAGCAGGTGGCGCGCTGGATGGAGGCCGAGGGTTGGGAGGTCAGGCTGGCGGATATTGATCCCTTCTATGTGCATATTGATCTGATGGTGGTGATGCTTGCGCCCAAACTGGCCGCCGTGTGCCTTGATTGCACCGACCCTGAGGTGGTTGACTGGCTGCGCAGCAAGCAGATTGAGATTGTTGATGTGCCGTTTCGCGAAACCATTGCGCTCGGGTGTAATGTGGTGGCGCTGGGCGAAGACCGGGTTTTGCTGCCGGATGGCTCAAAAACCCTCAAAGCCAAACTGAAGGCGCTGGGCTTTACCATTTATGACCCGGATCTTTCGATGATCACCCAAGGCGGCGGCGGGGTACATTGCATGTGCCAAAGCCTGATCCGCGATCCGGTTTGAGGCATAAGAAAACCCCGCCAACAGCACTGCGGGCGGGGCTTAAAAACTTGTACCGATACCAGTCCGGGGATCAGGCGTTCACGCTGTCTTTCAGCGCTTTGGCGATGGTCATCTTGACGACCTTGTCCGCGTCCTTGTGGATCTGTGCGCCTGTGGCCGGGTTACGCACCATGCGCTCGGGGCGCTCGCGGCAATAGATTTTGCCAACGCCGGGCAATGTCACGGCGCCACCGCCGGAAACTTCGCGGGTGATGATTGCAATCACCGCATCCAGACAATCGTTGGCGGATTTCTTGTCACTGCCCATTTCATCGGCCAAAGCGGCCACGAGTTGAGTTTTGGTCATTGGTTTTGCCATTATCATGGTCTCCTTTATCTGCCCGGATATTGGGCCTCATGGGCGTAATCTAACGCTATGTGGTAGGTAAACACAACGAATAGTATATGAAAATAAGCGTTTTTAGGGTGTTTTTTGCCGATTTTGCCCGATCAGAGGAAGGCCGTCTCGGCAAAAGAGCGCAATTTCCGGCTATGAATGCGTTCCAGCGGCATTTTGCGCAGGGTCTCCATTGCCGTGATTCCGATCATCAGATGGCGTGAAACCTGCTCATTGTAGAAGTCACTGGCCATGCCGGGCAGTTTCAGCTCGCCGTGCAGCGGTTTGTCCGAGACACATAGCAACGTGCCGTAAGGTACGCGAAAGCGAAACCCGTTGGCAGCAATGGTGGCGCTTTCCATGTCCAGAGCAATGGCGCGTGATTGGCTCAGCCGTTGCACCGGGCCGGATTGATCACGCAGTTCCCAGTTGCGGTCATCAAAACTGGCCACGGTGCCGGTGCGCATCACCCGCTTGAGATCAAACCCTTCAAGCTGTGTCACCTCGGCGACCGCCTGTTCCAGTGCGATCTGAATTTCCGCCAGCGCAGGCACCGGCACCCATGCGGGCAGGTCAGGGTCAAGCACGCCGTCTTCGCGCAAATACGCATGCGCCAGCACGAAATCCCCCAGGGTTTGTGAATTACGCAAGCCCGCGCAATGGCCCACCATGATCCAGGCATGCGGCCGCAGCACGGCGATATGATCGGTCGCGGTTTTGGCATTTGACGGCCCGACACCGATATTGACAAGGGTGATGCCCGATCCATCGCTGCGCTTGAGGTGGTAGGCCGGCATTTGCGGAATGTTCCCGTCGGCCTCGATCACGCCATCAGCGGTGGTGATCTCGCGATTGCCGGTGCTGACAAATGTGCTGTAGCCGCTATCGGAATCGGCCAGCATCTTGCGCGCATAGGCCTCAAATTCCGAGACATAGAACTGGTAGTTGGTAAACAGAACATGGGTCTGAAAATGTGCCGGATCGGTGGCGGTATAATGCGATAGCCGTGCCAGCGAATAATCCACCCGCTGCGCGGTGAAGGGGGCCAATGGCTCGGCCCCGTCGGGCGCGGGTTTGTGGGTGCCATTGACAATATGATCATTGGTGGTGCTCAGATCGGGCACATCAAACAGATCGCGCAAGATAAAATCCGCTGCCCCGCTTTGAGGGACACTTAGCGAGGCGTCATTGGCAACGGCAAAATGAACCGGTATTGGCGTGTCAGAAACCCCGATACAGACCGGTACGCCATGATTGCCAAGTAAAAGTTTTATCTGTTGTTCCAGATAGTTACGAAATAAATCAGGGCGGGTGATGGAGGCCGCATGAGTGCCCGGAGCCGAGACATGGCCAAAGCTCAGGCGGCTATCGACCTTGGCAAAACTGGTGGTGGTGATCCTGATTTCAGGGTAAAAGGCGCGGATGCGTGTATCGGGGATATCGCCCTGCATGGCCTTGCCGAATTCCATACATAAAAAGCGGGTTGATGTCTCATATATCTGCACCAGCCGATCCACGGCCGCCCTTGCATCGGTAAAGTTTTCAGGCGGTACCGCTTTGGGTGTGACCACGCTTTTACTGCGGGAATTCAGGGTCATGCGCCATCCTTGGGTTTGCAACAGTCCTGGCACAGGTTGACATGGCTCAGGGGCAGGATCAAGCTGCTGCATGACCGGGGGGGAGCGAATGGATTATTAAACCCTGAAAAGCCGCAGATTTTGCCGCTTTGCCGAGTGGGCTAGGGTTGAATGTTCTGCTGCGTGATGTGCCTGCCAAGGTGGCGTTGCAGCCGTTATAACATGACGTTTTTGGGATAGTGTGCCATGGCCATCTGAGGCACCCTATCCATAACCATAAGGGAGAATGAGCCATGCCCGTCACCAGATTACATAGCAATATCGACCACTGGCCCGAGCGGGTTGATATGGCCGCCGCATTCCGCTGGACCGCGCGGCTGAACATGCATGAGGCGGTTGCCAATCATTTCTCACTGGCGGTGAATGACGATGGCACAGAATTTCTGATGAACCCCAATCAGGTGCATTTCAGCCGTATCAAAGCCTCGGACCTGTTGTTGTTGGATGCCAATGATCCCAAGACGCTGGAAGGCCCGAACTCGCCGGATCCAACCGCCTGGGGCCTGCACGGCGCGGTGCACCGGTTGTGCCCGCATGCCCGCTGTGCGCTGCATGTGCATTCGATCTATGCCACGGTTCTGGCAAGCCTCGCGGATTCCACCTTGCCGCCGATTGATCAGAACACCGCGACGTTTTTCAATCGTGTCGCGGTGGATGATCATTTTGGCGGGTTGGCGTTCGAGGAGGAGGCCGAGCGCTGTTGCAGTAATCTGAGTGACCCTAAAAAAACCGTTTTAGTGATGGGAAATCACGGGGTTATGGTGACTGGCAGCACGGTGGCTGACGCTTTCAACCGGCTTTATTATTTTGAACGCGCCTGTGAAACCTACATCAAGGCGCTGTGGACCGGGCAGGAATTGCGGATGATTTCGGATGAGATTGCCGAGAAGACAGCACAGGAAATTGAAGAATACCCTGGGCAATCCGAGCGCCATCTGGCCGAGCTGAAGGCGATTTTGGACGCGGAAAAATCCGATTATGCAACGTGATTTATTGAGCATTTGCAAAGGCTTGTGTGTTGTTGAGATGTCATGAGTAAAACGCTTTTATCCTTTGGGCATGGCTATACCGCGCAGGCGCTGGCAAAATTGCTGTTGCCTGAGGGCTGGACGATCTATGGGACGACCAGAAATCAAAGTGATTTCAGGGGATTAGAGGAAAGTGGCATCGTTCCTGTTTTGTGGTCTGAGGGGATGCCCGAGAACGCATTTTCGCAGGCCTCGCATATCCTGATTTCAACCGCGCCGGATGCGGATGGCGATCCGGTTTTGCATGAATATGAGAGCCAAATCAAGGAGATGGCCAAGGGGCTGGACTGGGTTGGGTATCTTTCGACCACCGGGGTTTATGGCGATCATCAAGGCGGGTGGGTGGATGAAAGCACTCCGCTGACGCCCTCAACCAAACGCGGGAAATTGCGCGTAGAGGCAGAAAATCAATGGAAATCAATGGGTTGCCTGCCTTTGCATATTTTCCGGCTGGCCGGGATCTATGGCCCCGGGCGCGGGCCGTTTGAGAAGCTGCGCCAAGGCAAGGCGCGCAGGATAATCAAAGAAAATCAGGTATTTAGCAGAATTCATGTGGAGGATATCGCGCAGGTTTTGGCAGCATCAATGGCGCAGCCCAACCCCGGCGCGGTTTACAATGTCTGCGACAATGACCCGGCCCCGCCACAGGATGTGATTGGCCACGCGGCTGAGCTTTTGGGGATCAAGGTGCCGCCGGATATTCCCTTTGGATCCGCAGACTTAACCCCCATGGCGCGAAGCTTTTATGCGGAATCAAAACGGGTACGCAATGACCGGATGCTGCGGGAATTGAGCATTACCCTGCGCTATCCCACCTATCGCGACGGTCTGAAGGCGCTGATGCGCGACAAGGGGTAAGCCGGGGCAAAATGTTGTACAACTAGTACAATTTGTACGTGGGTTTTGTACAGGACCGTCGAAATAACATTAAAAATCAGACTAATCGGCCAAAGGCGGGCTGCCGATGGTGGTGTGGATCGAATATCCCGGCGCGAAGATGAGCCGGACCGAGGTGATGGTGCGCGCGTGATCCCATGTGGTGCGTTGGGTGACAAAAACCGGCGTGCCGGGCGTGGTGCCGAGCCGTTTGGCGTGCGCTGCGGGAACGGCCATGCAACTGAAACGGATATCGCCATGGGTGAAGGGCGCGTGCATCAAAAGCCATTCATTGGCGTTGATCACGGTGAAGGGCTGATTTGCGGCCTCGGGCAAGGTACTCAAGTTGATCCAGCGGTCTTCATAGGCGTAGGGCGCGGCATTGGCGCAGTGCAGCGCGGTGACATGCAAAGCCTTTTGCGCGGGTCCAAGGCTGGCCAGGGGCGTGGCGGTGTTGCGGGCAATCAGGTTGTAGGAATATTTTAGCCCGCGATCCTCGATTTCCTGGCGGATGACAGGGATATCGAGGGTGGCACGACTGACCGGGTGCAGGGCCACGCGGGTACCGGCCTTGCGGCGGCGTTCAAGCATTCCGGCATCGGCCAAAGCCCGCAGGGCGCGGTTCATGGTGGCGCGGGCGCAACCGAATTCAGCGGCCAGATCCACCTCATTGGGGATCACCTGACCGGGGGGCCATTCGCGGGCGTGGATGCGGCGCAGCACCTCGTTCTGGATCGCTTGCCAGTTGTTTATTTGTGGCTGGGTCATAGGGCGTCGCGCAGCGGTTTCATGGCGCGGGCATAGGCGGCGGTGATCTGGTCGCGGTGGCGGTGGCGGCCCTCCTGTACCATGTGACGACCGGCGGACCAGACATCGCGGATCATACGGTCATCCCCGGCGAAAATGTAGCAATCAAGCAGGGTATCGCCGGTTTGATCCGCAAGGTCGATATGACCGGCATCAAGCGCCATGAGGTCGGCCCATTTGCCCGGTGCAATCTGGCCGGTATCGCGGCCTGCGGCATGTGCCCCGCCCGAACAGATGGCATCATAAAGCCGCCGCCCGGTGGATTGATCGGGCGTGGCCAGGGCGGCGCGGGAATGGTCGCGCAGGCGTTGCGAATAATCGAGCGTGCGCAGCTCTTCGGAAAGCGAGATGCGGATGTTGGAATCCGAGCCGATGGTGATGCGCCCGGCGGCATTCATCCAGCGCACACCGTCAAATATGCCGTCGCCAAGGCTGGATTCGGTGATCGGGCAGAGGCCTGCGATGGCGCCGGTCCGGGCCAGCGCCGTGGTTTCATGCGGCTGCATCTGGGTGCAGTGAATGAGGCACCAGTTTGGGGTAAGGTCGGCGTGGCTTAGAAGCCATTCCACCGGGCGCTGGCCATAGGCGGCGTAAATTTCCTCAACCTCGGCAATCTGCTCGGCCAGATGCAGGTGGACCGGGCCGCCATGGGCCAAGGTTGGCGCGTTCGCAATCGCCTCAGGGGTCACAGCGCGCAGGCTGTGGGGGGCGATGCCGAAACCGGCGTCGGCGGGCAGGGATTTGAGCACGGTACGGGCCGCACCCGCAAGCCGGGCAAAGCGGTCGGGATCATTGCCAAAACGGATCTGGCCCGCTGTCAGAGCGCGCCTGTCACAGCCGCCATATTGGTATTGCACCGGCAGAAGCGTGAGGCCGATGCCGGTGGTATCCGTAGCGGAAATGATGCGATTGGACATCTCGGCAAGGTCATCATAGGGCGCGCCGCCGGGTTGGTGATGCAGGTAGTGAAACTCAACATTGGTGGCGTAACCGGCCTCAAGCATTTCCATCTGAACCAGTGCTGTGATGGCCTCGACCTGCTCCGGGGTCAGGTTATCAAGGAAGCGGTACATCAGTTTGCGCCAGGTCCAGAAGCTATCGGACGGGTCGGGGCCGCGCGCCTCGGTCAGGCCCGCCATGGCGCGCTGAAAGGCGTGGCTGTGGGCGTTGACCGGCGCGGGCAGAAGAATGCCGAGGCGCTGGCCTGTGGCGGGTTGACCCGGTGTGACGGCGGCAATGCGGCCATCCGCGCCGATCTCCACAAGCACATCACGCGCCCAGCCGGAGGGGAGCAATGCCTGTTGGGCCCAGAGTTTTGTCATCGCGATTTCCTGTCTTGACGGGGTTATTATGTATAGACATAATAATGCAAACGAATCCTCAAAATCAAGGGCTGATCTATGTTGCTGCGAAATGCCACTATTGCCACGATGCAGCCGGGGGCGCCTTATGGGCTGCTTCATGGGGCTGTGCTGATCGAAGATGGCTTGATCAAATGGGCCGGGCCCGAGGCCGATGCGCCTGAGGGTGGTGAGGATATGGCCGGGCGGCTGATCACGCCGGCGCTGATTGATTGCCATACCCATGTGGTATTTGGCGGCAATCGGGCGGCGGAATTTGAGATGCGCCTGAAGGGGGCGAGTTACGAAGAGGTGGCGCGCGCGGGCGGCGGGATTGTCTCAACCGTGACGGCCACGCGGGCGGCGTCGGAGGCAGAACTGCTGGCGGGGGCTTTGACGCGCGTGGATGCATTGATCCGTGAGGGCGTGTCGGCGATCGAGGTGAAATCGGGCTATGGGCTGGACCGGGAAACCGAGCTGAAGATGCTGCGTGTGGCACGCGCGATTGAAGGGGAGCGGCGGGTAAGGGTGCGAACCTCATTTTTGGGGGCGCATGCGGTGCCGGGCGAGTATCAGGGCCGGGCGGATGCCTATATTGATGAGGTGTGTCTGCCCGCGCTGGAGGCTGCCGCCGCCGAGGGGCTGGTGGATGCGGTCGATGGGTTTTGTGAGGGGATTGCGTTTGATACCGCGCAGATTGAGCGGGTTTTTCAACGCGCGAAAACGCTTGGATTGCCGGTGAAATTGCATGCCGAGCAGCTCTCGAATATTGGCGGCACCAGGCTGGCGGCGCAATATGGCGCGTTGTCGGCGGATCATGTGGAATATGCCGATGCGGCGGATGCCAAGGCGCTGGCGGATGCGGGAAGTGTGGCCGTCCTGCTGCCGGGGGCGTTTTATACCCTGCACGAGACCCAGGCGCCACCGGTGCAGGCGTTTCGGGATCATATGGTGCCGCTGGCTTTGGCCACGGATTGCAATCCGGGATCATCGCCGCTCGCGTCATTATTGTTGACGATGAACATGGGCTGCACGCTGTTTCGCCTGACGCCGGAGGAGGCGTTGGCCGGGGTCACATGCCTTGCGGCGCGTGCTTTGGGGCTGAAAGATACCGGCGTGATTGAAGCCGGAAAGCGCGCCGATCTGGCGGTTTGGGATGTGGCGCATCCGGCGGAGCTGTCGTATCGCATCGGGTTCAACCCGCTTTACCGGCGGATATTCGGGGGTGAGGCATGAGCATGGTTTTGCAGCCGGGCAAGACCGGGTTGGCCACATTGGAAGCGATCTGGCGCGAGGGGCTGGCGGCGACGCTGGACCGGGCGGCAAGGCCCGGAGTTGAGGCGGCGGAACGGCTGGTGCAGCAGGCGGCGCAGGGCGAGGCGGCGGTTTACGGGGTCAATACCGGCTTTGGCAAGCTTGCGAGTGTCAAGATTCCTGCGGATCAGACCGAAGCGTTGCAGCGCAACCTGATCCTGTCGCATTGCTGCGGTGTGGGCGAGCCGCTGGATGCGGCCACCACCCGGCTGATGATGGTGCTGAAGCTTTTGTCGCTTGGGCGCGGCGCGTCAGGTGTCAAATGGGCCACTGTGGCGCTGATCGAAGGGATGCTGGACAGGGGCGTGATGCCGGTGGTGCCGGATCAGGGATCGGTGGGGGCCTCGGGGGATCTGGCTCCGCTGGCGCATATGGCGGCGGTGATGATCGGCGAGGGCGAGGCAGTTTATCAGGGCGCGCGGCTGGCGGGCGGCGCGGCGTTGAAGCAAGCGGGGCTTGAGCCGGTCGTGCTGGGGCCAAAAGAGGGGCTGGCGCTGATCAATGGCACGCAGTTTTCCACCGCCTGCGCGCTGGCGGGGCTGTGGGGGGCGTGGCGCAATGCGCAGGCCTGCATTGTGACGGCGGCGCTCTCGACCGATGCGATCATGGGCTCAACCGCGCCCTTAGTGGCGGAAATTCATGCGCTGAGGGGGCATTCAGGGCAGATCGAGGCGGCACGGGCGCAGCGCGAGCTGATGGAAGGCTCTGAGATCAGGGAAAGCCACCGCGAGGGCGATACGCGGGTGCAGGATCCCTATTGCATCCGCTGTCAGGCGCAGGTGACGGGGGCGGCAATCGGGCTGCTCAGGCAGGCGGCGCAGGTGCTGGAGATCGAGGCCAACGCGGTGACGGATAATCCGCTGGTACTGGTGGGGGAAGGCCGGATTGTTTCGGGCGGAAATTTCCACGGCGAGCCGGTGGGGTTTGCCGCCGATCAGATCGCGATGGCGGTGTCGGAAATAGGCGCGATTGCGCAAAGGCGGGTGGCCTTGATGGTCGACCCGACGCTGAGTTTTGATCTGCCGCCGTTTCTTACGCCTGATCCGGGGCTGAATTCGGGGCTGATGATTGCCGAGGTGACAACGGCGGCTTTGATGAGCGAAAACAAGCATTTAGCCAATCCTTGCACGATTGACAGCACGCCCACATCGGCCAATCAGGAGGATCATGTGAGCATGAGCGCTTATGCGGCAAGGCGGCTGGAACGGATGAACCGGAATCTCAATGTGATATTGGGGGTTGAGGCGATTTGCGCGGCGCAAGGCATCGGATTTCGTGCGCCGCTGATGACAAGCCCCGCGTTGCAGGCGGTGGTGGCGCGGCTCAGGGCGGATATCCCGGCGCTGAAAACCGACCGCTATCTTGCGCCCGATCTTGAGGCGGCGGCGGGGCTGATCCGTGCCGGTGATCTGGTGGCGGCTTCCGGCATGGAGATGGGCCTGTGACGGTGCCGGTCGAGATCATGCGCGGCACTGGCCCGGTGGTTCTGGGAATGCCGCATACCGGGACATGGCTGCCCGAGGCGGTGCGCGCGGCGCTCAATGACAGGGGCCGGGAGCTGTCGGATACCGACTGGCATATCGAGCGTCTGTATGCCGGGCTTCAGCCCGGCACCACTGTGGTGAGGGCCATGTTTCACCGCTATGTGATTGATGCCAATCGCGATCCCTCGGGGGCGAGCCTTTATCCGGGTCAGAACACCACCCATCTGGTGCCTTTGACCGATTTTGACGGGCTGGATATCTGGGATGTGCCGCCCGATGAGGCCGAGATTGAGGCCCGCAGGCAGGCGTATCACGCGCCCTATCATGCGGCGTTGCAGGCCGAGCTTGAGCGGGTGAAAAACCTGCATGGGGTTGCGGTGCTGTATGATTGCCACTCGATCCGCTCAAACATCCCGTTTTTGTTTGAGGGCACCCTGCCGGATTTCAATATCGGCGATAATCAAGGCCAGACCTGTGCGCCGGAAATAACCCAGGCGGTTGAGGCGGTTTGCCGCGCCGCTGAGGGCTATTCCTGCGTGACCAATGGCCGTTTCAGGGGCGGCTGGACGACGCGGCATTATGGCCGGCCCGGTGAGGGCTATCACGCCATTCAGATGGAGCTGGCGCAATCGACTTATAACTCTGAAGCCCCACCCTGGGCCTATGATGCACCGCGCGCTGAGGCGATACGAATACATTTGAAAGATCTGTTGGGCCGCCTTGACAGGCTCGCCCGAGAAGGAGAACTGAAATGACCGATCCCCGCCATAATACCCGTGATGTCTATCCGCCTACAGGCCCCGAGATCACCGCCAAAAGCTGGCTTACCGAGGCACCGATGCGAATGCTGATGAACAATCTGCACCCCGATGTGGCGGAAAACCCGCATGAGTTGGTGGTTTATGGCGGTATTGGCCGGGCGGCGCGGACATGGCAGGATTTTGACCGGATCGTGAGTACGCTGAAAGAGCTGGAAGAGGATGAGACATTGCTGGTGCAATCGGGCAAGCCTGTGGGGGTGTTTCAGACCCATAAGGATGCGCCGAGGGTGTTGATCGCCAATTCTAATCTGGTGCCGCATTGGGCCACATGGGAGCATTTCAATGCGCTCGATAAGCGGGGCCTGATGATGTACGGGCAGATGACGGCGGGGTCTTGGATTTACATCGGCACGCAGGGCATTGTGCAGGGCACCTATGAAACCTTTGTCGAGGCCGGGCGGCAGCATTATGAGGGCAATTTATCAGGCCGCTGGGTTCTGACTGCAGGCCTTGGCGGCATGGGGGGCGCACAGCCTTTGGCGGCGGTCATGGCCGGGGCGTGCTGTCTGGCCGTTGAGTGTGATGAGAGCCGCGCCGATTTCCGGCTGCGCACGCGCTATGTTGATGAAAAGACCGATGATCTGGACGCGGCGCTGGCGATGATCACCCGCTGGACGGACGCGGGCGAGGCGAAATCCGTGGCGCTGATTGGCAACGCGGCGGATGTTGTGCCGGAACTGGTAAAGCGCGGGGTGCGGCCTGATATGGTGACCGATCAGACCAGCGCGCATGACCCCATTCATGGCTATCTACCGCAAGGCTGGTCAGTGGCGGAATGGCGGGCGCGGCAGGAAAGTGATCCCAAGGCGGTTGAAAAAGCCGCGCGGGCGGCGATGCGCACACATGTAGCGGCAATGGTTGAATTTCACCAGATGGGCGTGCCGACCTTTGATTATGGCAACAACATCCGGCAGGTGGCCCTTGAGGAAGGGCTGGCCGAGGCGTTTGCCTTTCCCGGCTTTGTGCCCGCCTATATCAGGCCGTTGTTTTGTCGCGGCATTGGGCCGTTTCGCTGGTGCGCTTTATCGGGTGATCCGGAGGATATTTATAAAACCGATGCCAAGGTGAAAGAGCTGGTGAAGGATGCGCATCTGCATAATTGGCTGGATATGGCGCGCGAGAGGATTGCGTTTCAGGGGCTGCCCGCAAGGATTTGCTGGGTCGGGCTTGGGGTGCGGCACAAGCTGGGCCTTGCGTTCAACGAGATGGTGCGCAGTGGTGAGCTATCCGCGCCGGTCGTCATAGGCCGCGATCATCTGGATTCAGGTTCGGTGGCCAGCCCCAATCGCGAAACCGAGGCGATGAAGGATGGCTCGGATGCGGTGAGTGACTGGCCGCTGTTGAATGCGCTTTTGAACACCGCGAGCGGGGCGACATGGGTGAGCCTGCATCACGGTGGCGGCGTGGGCATGGGATTTTCGCAGCATTCGGGCATGGTGATCTGTTGTGATGGCAGCATTGACGCCGACCGGCGGATTGGCCGGGTGCTGTGGAATGATCCGGCAACCGGGGTGATGCGGCACGCGGATGCGGGTTATGATATTGCACTTGAGTGCGCGGCGGAGCATGGGCTGAAATTGCCGGGCATAACCGGCTGAGGGGGGATTATGACAGGTATTTCTGACGCGCAGGTGGACGAGTTTCAAAGCAATGGCGTGGTGCTGTTGAAGGGCGCGTTTGCCGATTTCGTGGAAGGCGCGCGCGAGGCCATTGCGCAAAATCAGGCCAATCCCTCGTGGCGCGAACGCACCTATCGGCCCGAGGATGGCTCTGCGCCGTTCTTTCAGGATTATGTGGTCTGGGATCAGTTTGACGGCTACCGCGATCTGGTCAGGGCCTCGCCCATGGCGGAGATGGCGGCGCGGCTGATGCGCTCAAAGACTGCGCGGATATTTCACGATCATATTCTGGTGAAGGAGCCGGGCAATTCGGTGGTCACCCCGTGGCATCAGGACCAGCCTTATTATCTGGTGGAGGGCGCGCAATCTGTCTCATTCTGGGTGCCGCTTGACCCGGTGCCGCGCGAGCGGGTGATTGAATATGTCAAAGGTTCGCATCTTTGGGGCAGGGATTTCAGGCCGATGCGGTTTGACGGCACACCGCTGTTTGAGGGCGATGGCTCGGAAGATGTGCCGGATGTTGAGGCCAGGCGCGATGCGCTGGATATTCTGGGCTGGGCGGTTGAGCCGGGCGATGCGGTGGCGTTTTCGTTCCGGACATTGCACGGCGCGCCGGCCAATGCCTCACCCACGCGGCGGCGGGTCATATCCCTGCGCTGGGTGGGCGATGACGCGGTATTTGCCGACCGGCCGGGGGCCACATCTCCCGCCTTTCCCGATCTGGACTATACGCCGGGGGAGCCGTTTGCGGGCGCAGAATTTCCGGTGATATATCACGCGGATCAGGGCCGCTGACATTGCGTTTGACGGTAGGGTGGGCTTCAGCCCACCCCCCCCTGAGAAGGTGGGTTGCACCCACCTTACAGATCGTATCCGAGGCTTATTTCTTCGCCAGCGCGTCGCGAATTTCCAGCAGAACGTCAAGCTCGGACGGGCCGGGATCTTCGGAGGGGGCTTCTTCTTTGGGCTTCTTGGCCTTGTTCACGGCCTTGACCAGAATGAACACGACCCAGGCCACGATCAGGAAATTGATCACGGCCATGATGAAGCGCCCGTAGGCAAAGACGGCGGCACCGGCCTCTTCGGCGGCGGCCATAGTGGGATAATCTTTCATGCTCAGCACCACATGCAAGCCCGAAAAATCAACCCCGCCCAGAAACAGGCTGATGATCGGGTTGATCAGATCGGCCACCAAGGAGCCGACAATCGCGGTGAAAGCCGCACCGATGATGATGCCGACAGCCATGTCCATGACATTGCCCTTGGCGATGAAGTCTTTGAATTCTTTTATCATTTTTCCCTCACTCCGGTTGTTGCCACAGCGCTCGTGTGCCGCGTTGCATGGCTCTTAGCATGAAAACCGCGCATTTGAGTAAAATTTTAAGGGGAAAAGTGGCGCGGCATTCCCGCTGCGATCAGGCCTGCTGCGCGCGGATTTCATCCGCAAGTTTCTCGGCCATCATCACGGTGGGTGCATTTGTATTGCCGCCAATCAGGCGGGGCATGATCGAGGCGTCGATCACCCGCAGGCCCGTGACCCCGTGAACCTGTGCCGATGGGTCCACCACGGCCATGTCATCCACGCCCATCTTGCAGGTGCCAACCGGGTGATAGATGGTATCGGCGCGGGCCCGGATATCGGCCTCAAGTGCGGCATCAGAGCCATCATGCGGATAAAGCCGCTGGCCGCGCCACGGGGCGAGCGCATCGGTCTCCAACACCTGTTGCATCATCCGCGCGCCACGCATCAAAGCGCTGAGATCACGCGGATCAGACAGGAAATTCGGGTCAATCCGGGGCGTGGCATCGGGGTTGGCGGATTTCAGCGTCACCCGGCCCCGGCTTTGCGGGCGCAGCACGCAGACATGGCAGGAAAACCCGTGACTGAAATGCAGTTTGCGCATGTGCTGATCAACAATGCCGATCACCAGATGCAGTTGCAGATCGGGCCGCGTGAGGCCCGGATCAGAGCGCAGGAAGGCACCGCATTCGGCCATGGGAGAGGCGAACATCCCGCTGCCACCCCGCCGCCATTCAAGCCCCGCGCGCGCCAGTTGCCACAAACCGATGGGGTTGAGCCCGATCACATCACGACGGTTTGAGCGGTAGGATGCGGTATAATCCAGATGATCCTGCAGGTTTTCGCCCACCCCCGGCAGATCATGCACCAGATCAATGCTGTGGCTGCGCAGCTCCTCCGCCGGGCCGATGCCGGAAAGTTTGAGCAGATGCGGCGAGCCAAAGGCACCGCCGCACAGGATCACCTCACGTTTGGCGCGCACGGTTTGCAGCCTACCCCTTCGTTTGTAAATCGCCCCGGTGGCGCGTTTGCCCGCAAAGGTAAGGCGCTGCACCTGCGCGCGGGTGATCACCGTGAGGTTGGGCCGGGCCAGAGCCCCGAACAGATAGGCAGCGGCAACCGAGCAGCGCTCACCAATATGTGGCCCATGGTGGAACTGCGTGACCTGATAGAGGCCTGCGCCCGCCTGCCGGGGGCCGTTGAAATCATCGTTAAGCGGGATCTGGCAGGTGGTTGTGGCCTCAAGAAAGGCATGTGAGACAGGGCGCGGCGCGGGCTGGTCCCTGACCTCTAGTGGCCCGGTATCCCCATGCAGATCATCCGCGCCGCGCGCATTGCCCTCGGCGCGTTTGAAATACGGCAGCACGCTTTGCCAATCCCAGCCGTCACAGCCCAGATCGGCCCATTCATCATAATCGCTTTTATGGCCGCGCATATAGATCATCGCATTGATCGCACTTGAGCCGCCCAGCGCCTTGCCGCGCGGCTGAAACCCGCGCCGCCCGCCCAGGTGCTTTTGCGGCGTGGTTTTGAACGCCCAGTTGTTGATCTTTGGCCGGCCTGAAACCATTGCCGCCACCATTGCGGGCGCGCGGACCAGGATGCTGCGCCCATTGCCGCCAGCCTCAAGCAGGCAAACGGATGTATCGGGGTTTTCGCTGAGCCGGGAGGCCAGAACCGAGCCGGCCGAGCCGCCGCCGATGATGATGTAATCAAATTCCAATGCCCGCCCTCCTGCGGTTTAACTTATGGGAGCCGGGCAATATTTGAAAAGCACAACGCCGCGTAACATGGGCAATGATTGCTGATGGTATCTGTCAGCAGGGGCCTGTTAGAGAGGCGCATGGCTAAGAGCGGGAAATCAGTGTTGAACGCAGGCATCGCCCTGATGCTGGGCTCGGCTTTTTTGTTCAGCACGGCGGGGATATTCACCAAAGGCGTGAGTGCCGTGGCGTGGCAGGTGATTTTCTGGCGGGCGTTCTTCAGTGCGGTTCTGGCCACCGGCACAATCGCCGCGCGTGGCAGGCTGGGGCCGGAATACCTTTGCATGGGGTGGCGCGGTGGGATGTCGGCCATGATTGGCGCTGCCGGTTCGGCGATGTTTCTGAGCGCATTCAAACATACCAGCGTGGCCAATGTGGCGCTGATTTATTCCGCCACACCTTTGCTGGCGGCATTTCTGGCGTGGGGTTTTCTGCGCGAGGTGCCGGGGCGCAGTATGATCCTTGGTGCGCTGATCGGGGTTGTGGGCATTGCCGTGATCGTCAGTGGCACCCCCGGTCAGGCGCATCTTTTGGGCGATATGCTGGCGGCTGGCATGGCTTTGGCGCTGGCGATTTTGTTTGTGCTCTACCGGGCCTGGCCCGAGACGCCAAGCGCCGGGCCGGTGGCGCTTTCTTCGCTTTTGCTTTTGCCGGTGTCGGGGATGATGGCCAATCCGTTTGCTGTGCCGTTGATCGAGATCGCAATTCTGGCCATGTTTGGCCTGGTGTTTGCGCTGGCATCTTACTGGATGCTGGAAGGGGCCAAGCGGTTACCCTCCGGTCAGACCGCCTTGCTGAGTACCAGCGAGACACCCTTTGCCATTCTGCTCGCCTGGGTGATCCTGAAGGAAATGCCGCTCATGGCCACGGTAATTGGCGGCGTGATCTTATTGCTGGGGGTGGTGATCGGCAGTTTGGGCAAAACCCGTCAGCCCGGCAGGGAGCCTTCCAGCACATAGCGCAGGATCTGCACCACCTGCGCCGGATCGCGGGCCACGGCCATTGCGGCGGCATCCACTTCTTTCAGCGGGTGATCATGCTCGGGCTGTTGCAGGATGATCAGGGATTTGCCCAAAGCGCTGGCGAAGCCCGCATCAAAGGCCGCGTTCCACTGTTTGTATTTCTCACCAAAGCGCACGACAACTACATCTGCATCCTCAATCCCCTTGCGGGTGCGGATGGCGTTGATCATGGCACCTTTATGGTCGTGCCAGTATTTGTCCGGCTCATCCCCAAGGATCGCCACGCCACAATCATCCGAGGCCGCGTGATCGGTAACCGGGCCGGAAAACACCACATCAAGGCCTTTGGCCCCATCGGTGATCTGCTCGCGCCAATCGGTATGGATTTCGCCGGAAAGATAGATTTTGAGCGTCATGATGGGCCTCTGGTGTGATTGGTCCATTCTGCTGATGATACCGGTTAACCCCGAGCGCTTCCAGTAGTCACTGCATGCGACGTGAAAATATCCCAATCGGGTTAAAAAGCGGGGGTTTTAGCAAGAGGTCCCGGATCAGGCCCGGGACGCGAGGGTATCCGTGCCGCACGCATCCGGGGCGGCACAAAGGCACCGCCCCGATGGCTTTAGCGAAAGGCGGGTATGATCTTGTTGGCATAATCCATCAGAATGCGTTCTTCATCGCCATTATCGAGATAGATGTTGAACTGTGTGACGCCTGCTGCCTCAAGCTCCTTGAGCTTGGCGATATGCTCATCCGGGCTGCCCAGAACCGCGAAACTATCGACGATCTCATCGGTGATGAAATCCAGATAGGGGTTATCGGTCTGGCCGTGTTTGGAATAATCATAACCCTTCCTGTCTTCGATATAGGCAGTCAGGCTGGCCGGAACCATATCAGAATCACTGCCGTATTTCTCAACAATATCAGCCACATGATTGCCCACCATCGCCGGGAACCAGCGCGTGGCGGCAATGCCTTCGGCCTTTGGCCCGGTCCAGGCGGGGGCGGCGGACATCACCCGGTAGCCCGACATGTCACGCCCCGCCGCCTTGCCCGCCGCAATCGCCTGATCCGCCAGCCATTTGCAGATGCCAGGCTCGGCGATCTGTAACACCAGACCATCACCCACCGTGCCCGCCGATTCCAGCGCCTTTGGGCCATAGGCCGCCACCCAGACCGGCAGTTCATAGCCCGTGGCCCAGGGGAATTTCACCGGCGCAGGGCATTCACCATATTGCCGTTCTTCGCCCCGGATCAGGCCCTTGACCACATCGACAAATTCCTCAAGCCGCGCCAGCGGGGCCGGTTTTTTGCCCATCACCCGCACCGCGCTGTCGCCCCGGCCAAGGCCGATGTCAAACCGCCCGTCGGATTGCTTGGCCAATGAGCCAAACAGGCTTGCGGCATGTGACCAGTCGCGGGTGTTGGGGTTGGTCACCAACGGCCCAAAACGCATGGTCGTGGTGTGTTCCATCAGCATCGCCATGGCGACAAAGCTTTCGCGCCACAGGATATGGCTGTCGTAATACCAGCAATATTCAAAGCCTGCATTTTCGGCCTGCCGCACCAGCGCGCGGGCGCGTTTGGGTTCTACGACACCTTTGAAAGTAATACCAAATTCCATTGTCTTTCTCCTTTGTTGAGTCAGTTTTCAGGGGCCCAGATTTTCAGGCCTGCATGGGTAAACGGCACCGTCTTGGATATATTGAGGCGGATCAGGATCGGTGTCAGTGCCTCGATGCAGCGCGCCGCCTCGGCCCCGCCTGCGTTATAGGCGGTGACCCCCAGTTTGCTGATCAGCGCCATCACCTTTTGGCGTGGCTCAAGCCTGCTGCCGCAGACCAGAATATCGCAGTTGATCGGCAGCTCAAGATGGTTCAGCGTATGGGCCGAGACATTATGCAGCGCGCCCACAACGGGAATGTCGGGGCCAAGCAGAGCCTGCGCCGCCTCGGTGGCCGAACCTTCGGGGGGCATCTCAACCCGCTTGGGATCATCGGGCGCAAGCGGCACCACGATATCCACCAGAATCTTGCCCCTGAGGCCGGTTTTCAACGCTTCAAGCGTGGCATTATGGGCCGAGAACGGCACCGCGAGGATGACAATCTCCGCCGCTGCCGCCACCGCCGCGCCATTCTCAAGCCCGGTGATCAGATCACTGCCGATTTTAGCGTTCAGCTCCGCAGCAATTTCAGCGCCGCGCGTGCCATCGCGCGAGCCAAGCGCCACAGGCACGCCCGCCTGCGCGAAACGCAGCGCCAGCCCCTGTCCTTGCGGCCCGGTGCCGCCGATGATTGCGATTTTATCTGTCAAAACATGTTCTCCTTTTGGGGGCGTAGAATATCCGCAGCTTTGTCATTTGCATCTGCCCAGTACAGCCCGCGCAGCCGCATCACCGGGGTACGTGCAGCTTTGCCCACCACCAGCCCACTGGCGGCGGCGATCTCATCGGCAAAGGCCGGTTCCGTCACCGCCAGTTCGCGCCCATAAGCATCCCTGTTGCCAACTTCAGGCAGCGTGGCGGGCACCCCGGCAAGGCCGATGGCCACATTGACCTGCCCCAGCCGCCAGGGCCGCCCGAATGTATCGGTGATGACCACGCCAAGGCGGGCATTGAATCGCGCCATGAGCGCCTCCCGCAGGCGATGCGCGCTGGCGTCCGGGTCTTTCGGCAGCAGGATCACGGTTTCCTCAGCGCCGGTATTGCTTTCATCCACGCCCGCATTGGCCGAGATGAATCCAAGCCGGTGCTGACAGATCATCACGCCCTCATTCTGGTGCTTGTGGTGAAACATTTTCACCAGTTTTGAACTTTCCGACAGGATCACCTCAACCTTGCGCGGGTCTTTGTTCAGATCATTGGCAATCTCACGGGCGCGGGCCGATGGCGTCACGTCTTTCAGCGCCACGATCTGGCCTTCGGCCTTCGAAAATATCTTGTGGGCCGAGGTCAGGATATCGCCGCCCTGAACGCCAAGCGGCTCCAGCGCATCGCCGATTATCTGCGCCAGATCATCTCCCGGACGGATGTCGGGAATGCCCGGTATTGGCGTCAGGGTCACGCTCATATCTTACCAGCCTTCCATTGCAAACGGTGCAAATCGGCGTTGGTGTCGATGTCATAGGCAAAGCTTGACAAAGGCGCGATGGTGCAGGCGGCGTTGCATTTTTCGGCCTCTTTCTGGTGCGCAAGGCATGAGCCGGGGCCATAACGGAACGCGATCACATCCGGCGGCGAGGCGATCAGGCAGTTGGTGCCGCCATCCTGCGAGGGCGCGATTGTGATGGCACGCCCCTCGCGCGGATAATGCAGCAGTTGCGCCAGATCGGCGGCTTCGGGATCGGCCAGATCAGCGGGTAGAATACAGATGGATTGGTAATTTGGTTTTGCCCAGAGGGCGGCCTGAGAGAGCGCTTTGTTAAGACCTGTTGCGGTTTCTTTAAGGATTAAGGCGCCCTGTTCGGTGGCAGCTTTGGCTACATCCTTCGAGCCGGTCACCACCAGCACATCATGGTCGGGTTGATTGCGGTGCAAAAACCCCAGAACCTGCCGGAAAAGTGCCATGGCCAGCCGGGCGCGGGCCGGGGCGGGCAGCACCGATGACAGGCGCGATTTGCCAATGAGCGGGTCTTTCATCGGGATGACAAACAGCAATTCCTTCATGGCAGCCCCCCGATGATGGCCTGGGCCAGCGCGATTTTATCGGCGCGGGTCTGCATCAGGGTATGCTCGCATATTGCGGCCAAGTTCAGCGCATTGATCTGGTTGCTCAGGGCGCTGTCGGCGTGGTCGATCACCAGCGTATCGATCAGCCCCTGATAATGCCCGGCTATGCCGTAAGCATCCGCGCGCAGGCCCAAAGACGCCATCATCCCGGCGGCGGGGCCTTTGATGGTTTTGCCGTCAATCAAAGGGCTTACGGCAATTTTGCGGGCTTTCGCCGCGCCGATTGCCGCGCGAATGCCGGGGATGTTCAGGATCGGATCAATCGACACTAAAGGGTTGCTTGGCGCGATGACAATCAGATCGGCACTGTTGATGGCCTCAAGGGCGGCAGGTGTGGGGCGGGCGGCCCCAATGCCCTCAAATTCAAGCGCCATAACCTCGGGTTTGCACTGCTCGCGCACGAAATATTCCTGAAAGGTAAGCCAGCCCGAGGACACCCGCACGCGGGTTTGCACCACGTCATCCGTGGGCAGGATGATCTGCGAGGTCACGCCGAAAACCCGCGCCACATGGGCGGCAATTTCCGAGCGGCTCTGGCCTTGCCGCAGCGCATTCGTGCGGTAGATATGAAGGCCGAAATCACGATCGCCAAGCGTCATCCACGTATCATCACCCAACTCATTCAACACGCTCAATGCGCGGTGGGATTCGTCCGCGACCCCCCATCCCTGCGCCCGGTCGATGCGGTTTGCCAGCGAATAGGTTAACGTATCAATATCGGGCGAGACCCAAAGCCCGTGAAACTCGGCATCATCGGCGATATTGCCGATGACCGACAATTCAACGCCTTCCAGCCCGTCAAAACCCTCGGCCATTTTGGCCCCGCCGACGCCACCGGCAAGAAGGGTAACCTTGAGCATCACACAGCCTCTTTCGGTAATTCTGGCTCTTTCAGGAAATCCGGAAGGTCTGCACCGAGAAAATCAATCGGCGTGTGGCCGCCGCGCTCTACCAATGGCTCTTGCCGCGCGGGATCGTGATTGTCGAACACTTCCAACACATCATAGCCGGTATTGCGCTGCACCGGGATGCGGCCCGCAGCGCGGATGATCTGCACCATTTCATAGGCCGTGACTTCCTGGCCAAATTCCGATCCGGCGGCGCGGCTGATGCTTTCATTCATCAAGGTGCCCCCCAGATCATTCACCCCGGCGCACAGTAATTTCTGTGCCCGCTCAGGGCCGAGTTTGGTCCATGATGTCTGGATATTGTCGATAGCCCCGCGCAGCATGAGGCGCGAGACGGCGTGCATCTTGTCCACTTCCGCATCCGTCGGGCCGGGGCGCACAGACCCCGGATTTGCCAGATAAAGCGGGCTGTCGGAATGCACGAAACTGAGCGGGACAAGCTCGGTAAAGCCGTGGGTTTCCTTCTGGATGTCGCGCAGAAGGACAATATGCGCGGCCCAGTGTTTCGGGCCGTCGATATGGCCATACATGATGGTGGCGGTGGTGCGCACACCTGCATGATGCGCGGCACGGATGATTTCCACCCATTTGGCGGCGCTCAGCTTGTCTTTGGTCAGCTCTTTGCGCACTTCAGTATCAAGAATTTCCGCCGCCGTGCCGGGCATCGAGCCAAGGCCGCATTCCCTGAGATCCATGATGAAATCGGCATAGGACATTTTGGTTTTGGCAGCACCATACCAGATCTCAAAAGGCGAAAACGCATGGATATGCATGTCCGGCAGCTCGGCTTTGATCGCCAGAACGATGTCGCGGTAATAGGTGCCGGGCATTTTGGGGTGAATGCCGCCCTGGATGCAAACCTCGGTGGCGCCGCGATTTTGTGCCTCAACCGCGCGGGCGACGATGGTGTCGAGCGTGAGCCATTCCGCGCCCGCGTCCTCGCGCCGCTTGGCAAAGCCGCAGAATTTGCAGCCCATATAGCAGATATTGGTGAAGTTGATGTTGCGATTGACAACAAATCCCACCTGATCGCCGTTGACTTTATGGCGCAGGTGATCGGCCATGGTGGTGATGGCGGTAATATCCGTGCCTTCGGCGGCGAACAGAACCTCGCCTTCGGCCATGCTGATTTCCCGACCAGCGGCAAAGCGGTCCAATATGCGGGTGACGGGGGTTTTGGGGGTTTGGATGTTCATGAGACCTCCAATGATTGCGCGCGTGCCAGGCCATCGGGCCGTGACATGGCGGTGATCCGGGCGCGCAACGCGGGATCAAGGAATGTATCCGCACGGTGCAGGTAACGCGGGTAGATTGTCAGCCGCTCGGCCAGTTCACAGCCCGCCGCGCGGGTCGCGGCGGCGAGCGTGGTGATCTCGGGCCAGTCGTGATCGGGGTTGATGAAATCTATTGTCACCGGGGAAATTCCGCCCCAGTCGTTCATCCCCGCTTTAAGGTATTCGATATGCCGCGATGACAGGTTGGGGGGTGCCTGCAGGCTGATCTCAGGGGCCAGCATCAGACGTGCCACCGCAAGGGTGCGCAGCATGTCATTCAGGCTTGGCTCGGGGTGATCCGCCATCACAATTCCCGGCTTTTGCTGGAAATTCTGGATGATCACCTCCTGAATATGGCCATGGCGCTTGTGTGATGCGTTGATCGCAGCAAGGCTTTCGACGCGCTCGGCCCATGTCTCGCCAATGCCGATCAACAGCCCGGTGGTGAAGGGCACGCCGCGCGTGCCTGCGCGGTCCAGCGTGCGCAGCCGTTGGGCGGGCACCTTGTCGGGGCAGGCGTGATGCGGCATGCCTTTGCGGTTCAGGCGGCGCGAGACGGTTTCAAGCATCATCCCCATCGAGGCCGAGACCGGCCGCAGCATATCGATTTCGTCCGTGCGCAACGTGCCGGCATTCACATGCGGCAACAGGCTGGTTTCGCGCAGCACCAAAGCGCACATATCGCGCAGGTAATCATTGGTGCTCTTGTAGCCCAGCCGCGCCAGCGCCTCGCGGGCTTTGTCATAGCGCTGCTCGGGCCGTTCTCCGAGGCTGAACAGAAGCTCTTTGCAGCCCTGCGCCTGCCCCTTGCGGGCGGTGGCCAGCACCTGATCCGGGGTCATGATATTGGCGCGCGGGCTGTCGGGATGCGCCACAAAGCTGCAATAGCTGCAGGTATCGCGGCACATGTTGGTGAGGGGCACAAACACCTTGCGCGAATAGGTGATCACATCGCCCCAGTGCATACGCCGCCGCGCCGTGGCCCGCGCCATCAACGCCCGCAGATCATCACCCCCGGAATTTGCAAATGCCAATGCTTGTGATGCCGTCATCTCCATGGATTAAATTTGACCAAATGGTCAAGATTTGTCAAGTGACAAGTAGCCGGTGATAAGAATGGTTTTGAAGTAACATTTGCGGATAAAACGGAACAGGGCCTATTCAATCTGCCGCACAGGCAATAAACAGCTATTTGACAGATGATTTTAAGTGCCTGCCATATTTGTAATTAATAAAAATTAAGCAGTATGGATTGATCCGGGCCAGAGAATTGTACGAGGGATGATTTTGGCGATAAGATTTTCGGGTAAACTGGGCAAAACCCTGTTTGGGCTGGGCCTGTCGATCTGGCTGACCGGGCAGGCCATGGCGCAGGATCTGGGGCAGCTTGAGCCGGGAAGTGCGCTGGTTCTGCCGATAGATGTATCCCGGCTTTCCGGTGACGTTGCGATTGAAATTGATGATATTGACGTCACCGAATTTGCCTCGATTGTGAATGGTCAGCTTGTACTCAGCCCCGGCGCGCCGCTTGGGGGCGGAGCGCACCGGATCACCGTTTATCTGTTTCAGGGCGACGATTATGAGGTGATTGCAAGCTATAGCTTTACCGGCTCAGATCAGGGCGCGGGCGGCAGTGGTGCGCATGTCGGGGTGGAGGCCACGCATCAGCTTGGCGGGCGCACGGTGAACGGCGACGCCGAGGAGATCGTAAACAGCACCGGCACGGCAGACCTGACAACCGATGATAATTCCCTGACCGGCAATGTTGATTATATCGCCACCTCGCGCAGTGAGGATCAGATCAATGGCAAGCCGGTCAATATCGGCACCTATTTTCTGGAATATAAACGCAGTGGCGGGGTGGTCGATTTCACCGGTCGATTGGGGCATCAATCGCTGAATTATGACCGGGCGCTGATCAGCAATGTGAACAGGCGGGGGGTTTCATTTTTGTTCAACACCCCCGATGACCGGTTCAGGTTTGGGGCATTCAGCACCCGCTCGGCCGATGCTTTGGGGATTGATAATATATCCGGGCTGCAACATGAAAATGACAGGATGGCGGGGGCCACCCTTGCCTGGCAGCCGTTTTCGGGCAATGACCTGCGGCTTTCGGCGCAGGTTTATGATGGTCAGGGCATCCCCAATGGCGGGCTGATTTCCGGCTCTGGTGATGGGGTATCCTTCGGGCTTGAGGGCTCGCTCATGGCGGGCAGGCTGCGTTATGGCGGGGTTTATGGCCGCACCGAATTTGATGAGGATGGCGGCGGCGTTGCGTTTCAGTCACAAACCGGCCATGCCGTGCTATCAAGCGTTGAATTTGATGTGTTTGGCCATGATGGCGGCAGCCGGACGCTGACGGTTGGTGTTGGCTATGAGGTTGTCGATGACAACTATTACAGCCTGGCGAACCCGGAACAGAATGTCGGAGCTGAGACGTTTTTGTTCACCGCGGATTATACCGCTGACAAGCTGAGCCTCAATCTTACTGCCGATACCCAGAAAACCAATGAAGGCGGCCCGGCAACCGATGTGACCGACCGGATTTCACGGATGTCAGTCAATGGCTATTACGATGTTCAGGGGCAGGGGTTCTGGGATACCGTCACCCTGCGCTTCGGGGCGATTGTGGATTGGCAGGACCGGCTGAAATCCCCCGCCGCGCAGGCTTCGGCCGATTATCTCGACATGAATTATTATCTGGGGATGGATAAATATACCGATACATGGTCGTGGTCGCTGGATTATGATTTTATCGACAGCAATGACATATCCGCCTTCAATCAGGATACAATTTTGCATAACCTGCGGGCGAATTTCGATTATGAGCCAAATGATCGCCTGATCTTGAATGGCAGCGGCGAGATCACATATGAAGAGGCATCCACAGATGAATGGTGGAAATATGATGTCGGGTTTGGGGCTCAATATGCTATCGTGCCGGATAAGTGGCTGTTTTCGATAAACGCCAATTATACCGATACCGGCGAGCCGTTTGCCGAAAATGGTGGGGCATTTTCAAGCGACCTGACCTGGCGATTCAACCCCTCGGCAGAGCTGGTGCTGAGTGCGGCGTATAATGATGGTGCCTATGCGAACGAAAGCGGCGCCGGGCATGACACAATCTTTGGCCTGCTGTTGCGGGCCAACACCAGTATTTTTCAGTGAGAGGCACCCCATGACACGCCTTGTTAAAATTCTTACGGTTCTGACGCTCCTTGGATTTGCGGGCGTGGCGCAGGCCGTGACATCGGCCAGCAGCAATCCCGCCTCGTTCCGGATCAACGACGCGGGCCAGAGCGTGATTTCAATCCGCTGGCAGGTGGATGTCAGCCTGACAAGCGGCACGCCCACAACCATCCTTGTCAGCTCACCTTCGGGCGCGCTGGGCATTGGCGGTATATCGGGGGGGATGATTTCCAAATCCTTCCGCCATCCCGGCACCGGCATTGTGACGGTAACACTGAATGAACGCTTAAGGGTGGATCGCACCACCGCCAGGCGCATATCGCAGGTGGGCACCACGACCTATGCCCGCACATTTGCCGACAACACCACCCTGGGCACCGCCACAAGCACGGTTGCCTTGCAGATCATCTCTGGGGGCGAATTGTCATTTCGCAATTTTGCTTTGCGGTTTGATGATGACAGCCTGTTCAGGACCGTGGGCCAGAATCAGGCGCTTACGGCGCGGGCAATCCTCACAACCAATGGCCATGGCACGTTCCGGGGCAGTTGGGAAATTTCCGGCCCCTCGGCCACCCAGGGCGCGGGCTTTCGCCCGATCCGGCGGGTGCGGCAGGTGTTGGCGGGATCACGCAAAACCATCTTTGAAAGCCCGCAACTGCCAACCGACCGCGTGGGCATTTACCGGCTTCGGTTCATCCCCGACGGCAATGTGCCGCGCGGTCAGACCGAGGCCTTTCCGGTCCTGACCTATTCGGTTTTGCTTAATGGCGATGTGGCGCAGCTTGATTTGCTGGCCCCACAGGCCGGAGGGCGGCTGAATGCTGCAAGCCGGTTTGAATGGCGCAGTGTTGCGGGTGCCAAAAGCTATCGGCTGGAATTTCTGAGCGCGGGGGCGGGCGGCGTGGCCGGGGACAGACTGGCGGCGATGGATGTAAAATCCAACAGCGCCAGATTGCGCGGTATAACACTGGCCCGGTTGCAAGGGGACAGGCTGGTTTACTGGCGGGTGACGGCCTATGATGGAAATGGCCAAAAGCTTGCAACCTCGCCCATTCGCCGCGCAGGTGGCGGCTTCTGACAATAGAATAATCACAAGGGAATACCCATGGGTGATGCATCTTTAGAGCAGCTTTTGACCTATATGGCCGGGGGCGACAAAGCCGCATTCGCCGAGTTTTACCGCCAGCTTGAAAAGCCTGTTTTCAGATTTATAGCAAAAAAATTGAACGATCCGGTCGAAGCCAACGACATACTTCATGAAGTGTTTATGGATGTCTGGCGCTCGGCGGGTAAGTTCGAGGGCCGGTCCAAGGTCAAAACTTGGGTTTTTGGTATAGCATACAGGAAGACAATGGATCATTTTCGCAAATATTCCCGGCTCACCGTTACGGATGAAATGCCCGAGCTGACCGATGACAGCCCCGATGCCAATGCGTGCCTTGCGGCCAGTCAGGAAGCCGAGCACCTTAAGTTCTGCATGGATCAGCTAAAGCCGGATCACCGCTCGGCGATTGAGCTCGCGTTTTATGAAGACATGAGTTACGGCGAAATTTCCAAGGTTGCAGATGTGCCCGAGGGCACCATTAAGACACGGATTTTTCACGCCAAGAAGCTGCTGCTGCGCTGTCTTTCTGGCCGGATGGAAAGGGCCACGTCATGAACAACCCGATGGATATTCCCCGCGATGAGCTGGAAGCACTGATGGTGTTCTTGGCCAATGATACGCTGGAGGGGCAGGAACGCGAGGCTATGCAAGCGGCCGTGGCTGCCGATCCGCAGCTCATGGCCGAGCTTGAGGCGCTGCGCAGCATCCGCGATGAAATGCAGGCTGAAATACTGGCCGAACCTGTGCAATCCACCTCCTCAGAATTCGCATTGGCGCGGCTGATGCGCGATATTGACCGGGAAGGCGCGCGGCAGGCCCCGGCGGCGCAACCAAAGTCAAATATCTGGAAGATTGCGGCGGTGATTGCCATCGGGTTGTTTGCCGTACAAAGCGCCTATGTGGTCATGGCCCCGGATGAGATCATTGATCTGGCCGGGGGCGGCGGAGTTCAGGCCGATGGCCCAACCCTGATCGTGGCTTTTGCCGAGGATGCCAGCGAAGCCGATATTCGCCGCCTGCTGTTGCGGCTTGACCTGAGCATCGTCGGCGGCCCTTCGGCGCTTGGCCTATATACGCTGGCCGCCCGTGATGCGGAATCACGGGCCAGCGCCCTGAGCCAGTTGAATGCCAATTCTGCATTGGTTGACAGCGCAGAAATGGGAGAGTGAGCCATGCGTTATTATTTGATGATTTTGATCATGATGTGGCCCGGTCTTGCCCTGGCAGATTTTCGGATTGCGGCCACGGGATGTGTCTCGCCCGGCGCATCGCTGACCATCTCTGGCCGTAGTTTCACGCGCCAGCCCACCGGCGAAATCCTGGCCAAATCGGGCGCGCGCACTGAGAACCTCACGGTGAAAAGCTGGTCAAGCCGGCAGATCCGTGTCACCCTGCCACGCCGCGGCCTGAAACTGGGCGATACCTATGTGGTGAGCTGGGCCACTGCCGGCACCATTGCCCGGCCTTTGGGCAAGATCACCATCTGCACCACGGCGGCCCCCAACCGGACCCGCGCGGCGCGTGATGTGGTGCCTGCGCCCGATGGATCGCCTGAATATATGGTGTTTGCCCCAACCGGTCAGGCGCAGGCCGCGCGCAACGCGCTTCAGGCGCAGGGGGCCACCCTGCTCAGAACCCGCACCTTGCGGCAGTTGGACCGCACCCTGTTGCTCTTCAGCTTTCCTGGCAATCTGAGCCTTGAGCGCGCCCGCAGCCTGTTGGGCAATTCCGCCCCCGGCGCGGTGCTTGATCAGCATCACATCTATGGGCTGGCGGCGGGCCCCCGGATCTATGCCGCTGCGATGATCGGCGATGATCCGGGCGGGGCGTGCAGATTGCGCCGCGCCGTGCGGGTGGGGCAGATCGACGGCCCGGTCAACACATCCCACCCGGCTCTGGCCGGGGTTGCCGTTTCGAGGGCCTCGGTTCTGGCCGAGGGGGAGCGCCCCGCGCGCACCGATCACGGCACCGCAGTTGCCGGTATCATCGCCGGACAGCCCGCAGGCGGTTCGCTTGCGGGTTTTGCCATTGGCGCCAAAATCTATGCCGCCGAAGCCTTTGCCAATATCAAGGGCCGCAACGGCGCGCGGCTTGAGAATGTGGCCGTCGGGATTGACTGGTTGTTGGGCCAAAGCGTGCAGATTGTTAATCTTTCGATGTCCGGCAGCAGCAATCAGGCCTTTGCCGGCCTGATGACGCGGGCGCGGGCCAAAGGCATGATCCTGGTGGCGGCGGCGGGCAATGAAGGCACGTCAAAACTGCGCTATCCGGCCGGATCGCCCGATACTATCGCGGTGACGGCGGTGGATGCCGCCGGGCGGGTTTACAGCAAAGCCAATTCCGGCGCACATATCGAATTTGCCGCCCCCGGTGTTGATCTTTATGCCGCCAAGGGTGGTGGTGGCGGCTATCTTTCGGGCACGTCATATGCGGCCCCCATCGTGACGGCACTTCTGGCGCGCACGGCCGCGCGTGGCGGGCTGTCGCTGACCAAAGCCCGCAGCAGCCTGCGCCGGGGTGTGCGCGATCTTGGCCCGGCCGGGCGCGATACGAAATATGGGTTCGGCCTGGTGCAATCCGGCGGCTGCTGATCCGGACTGCTGTTAAATTGTGCTGTAGATTTGTTATTTGCAAGGTGGGTGAAACCCACACGCCCTTGGGATGTATTCAAGGCATGCGTGGGTTTCACCCACCTTACAATTATAGAAAATGACAGCCCTACATTTTATTTTCAACTTTCTTTGAACCATTCCTCATCCCGGTACGACCAATATTTATAACGGATGATTAAGAGGAATGATGCAATGACAAATTCAATGACAAATAACATCAAGCTGATCGCTTTGATTTCTGCCATGATAGTTGGTGCCGCCTCTGCGGATGCCGGTAGCCTGCGCCTGAAACGCTCGGATGGGGCAACGGATCTGGGGATCAGAACCGCACCGCAAAAGGGCGGGCATGGTGTTGCCAAGGCTGATCTGGTGATCCTGCCGTGGCACAGTGGCAATTCCGGCCTGCCCAATTCAGGCTTTTGCGGCCCGTGGAATGGGGGCAACCAGAAGATTTACTTCTACGTCAAGAATGTTGGCAATGGTATTGCCGCCTCATCGGATGTCTATATCGGCTTCAATGACGGCTATAACAGCACCATCACCGTGCCACAGCTTGCCCCCAATCAAAGCACATTGCGCAGCAAAACCATCCCCGCCGGGGCCTGGGGCGCATCGCAATATCATAGCAGTGTCGAATTTCTGATCGCCGCCGATCATAACGACGACACCACAGAAACCAATGACAGCAATAACTATGGTCAAAGCACCTGTAACGGTCCTGCCACCTGAGGTTGCTGTCTTGGTCCGGTGTCTGGCGCGCGTCCCCACATGCCTTTTCGGGGTAATTCCAGCTTAGTTCCGAAGCGGCTTTGCGCCAGACACCAAACTTGATCAGTGCCGCCCTGCCCCTAAACCGGCAGGGCGGTTGTTTTGAAAACGGTGCGCAGGGCAAAGCTCGATTGCATCTTGGCCACGCCGGGCAGGCGGGTCAGATATTGCCGGTGGATACGGGCAAAATCATCGGTATTTTCCGCCACGATTTTGAGGATATAATCCGCCGCACCGGCAGTCAGGTGGCATTCCAGCACATCGGGAATACGCGCCACGGCCTTTTCAAACGCCTCCAGCACCTCATCGGCCTGAGTGGAGAGGGTGATCTCAACAAAAACCGTGGCGGCAACGCCCAGTTTGCGGGCATTCAGCAAGGCGACATAGCCCGCGATATAACCCTCAGCCTCAAGCCGCTGCACCCGGCGGTGGCAGGCGCTGGCCGAGAGATTGACCTTGTCGGCAAGATCGGCATTTGAGATGCGGCCCTGCTTTTGCAAGGCGGTTAATAAGCGACGATCAATCGAATCAAGGGACATTGACGCAAGACCTTTCGAAGAAATCCGGGTATTCCAGAGTATTCTTCAGAATTATTTGCATTCTCCGGTGAATATTTCAACCCAATTGCACGCAGGATGCGGCAGGGTGCGGCAAACCACGCATGAAAAGGAATGCCCCCATGAAAATCGGATGCCCGACAGAGATCAAACCGCAGGAGTTTCGCGTTGGCATGACGCCAAATGCGGCACAGGAAGCCGTTGGCCATGGCCATGACGTAATCATTCAGGCCGGTGCCGGTGTTGGCGCGGGCTTTGCCGACGCCGATTATGTTGCCGCCGGTGCGGTGATCATCGACACGGCGGAAGAAATTTTCGCCAGTGCCGATATGATCGTCAAGGTAAAGGAGCCGCAGGCCGTTGAGCGCAAAATGCTGCGCGAGGGGCAGCTTTTGTTCACCTATCTGCATCTTGCGCCCGATCCGGCCCAGACCAAAGACCTGCTTGCATCCGGCTGCACCGCGATTGCCTATGAGACAGTAACCGACCGCATGGGCGGCCTGCCACTGCTTGCGCCGATGTCGGAAGTGGCCGGGCGTCTGGCACCGCAGGTTGGTGCGTGGACATTGCAAAAAGCCAATGGCGGGCGCGGTGTGCTGATGGGCGGCGTGCCCGGTGTTGGCCCGGCCCGGGTTCTGGTGATTGGTGGCGGTGTTGTTGGCACCCACGCGGCGCGGATTGCCGCCGGCATGGGCGCGGAAGTGACGGTTCTGGATCGTTCCTTGCCCCGGCTTCGCTATCTTGATGATGTATTCGGGTCGCAGTTTCGCACCGGCTATTCCTCGGCCGGGCTGCTGGCCGAGCATCTGGTACAGGCTGATCTGGTGATCGGCGCGGTTCTGGTGCATGGTGCTGCGGCCCCCAAGCTTGTCCGTCGCGATCAGTTCGCCAGCATGAAGCCCGGTGCGGCGCTGGTGGACGTGGCGATTGATCAGGGCGGTTGCTTTGAGACCTCCCACGCCACAACCCACGCCGACCCGATTTATGAGATTGACGGCATCATGCATTACTGCGTGGCCAACATGCCCGGCGCTGTGGCGCGGACCTCCACCCTGGCGCTGGGCAATGCCACCATGCCCTTCATGCTGGCCCTGGCCGGTAAGGGCTGGAAAAAGGCCTGTGCCGATGATGCGCACCTGAAAAACGGCCTGAACGTCCATGCCGGGAAGCTGACCTATGCCGCCGTGGGCGAGGCGCTGGGCCTTGATGTGATCACGGCGGATGCCGCGATCAACGGCTGATAGGGGCCGCCTTTACCGGCCACTTTGAACAAAAGCCCCGCGATTGATTTCGCGGGGCTTTTTTCCGTGTACAGGCAAGGCTATAGCCCCCATCCGCCGCATAGGTGCTGAAATTTACTGGATGGGTGACGCAAACAGCCATACCCCGTGATGTTTGACCTGTCATAACTGTGTCAAAATACCTGACATTCGGGAGATGGGATATGGATCTGGCTTCAAAGGCGCGTGTGGTTATTATCGGCGGGGGGGTGATCGGCTGTTCGGTGGCCTATCATCTGGCAAAGCTTGGCTGGAAAGATGTTATCCTGCTGGAACGCAAGCAGCTTACATCGGGCACCACATGGCATGCCGCTGGCCTCATCGGGCAGCTCAGGGCCTCATCCAACATGACCAAGCTGGCGCGCTATTCGGCCGAGCTTTATAACGGGCTTGAGGAAGAAACCGGCGTGGCCACGGGCCTGCGGCAGGTTGGCTCGGTCTCGGTGGCGTTGACCAATGAGCGTAAAGAAGAGCTGTTTCGTCAGGCCGCCATGGCGCGCGCCTTTGGTGTGCCGGTGGAGGAGCTTTCCCCGGCTGAGGTCAAGGATAAATACGGCCATATCAATCTTGAAGGGGTCACCGGCGGCGTCTGGCTGCCCACAGACGGGCAGGGCGATCCGGCCAATATTGCCCTCGCCATGGCCAAGGGCGCGCGGCAACGCGGTGCGGTGATCAAAGAGCGGGTGAAGGTGACGGGTGTTGTGCGTGATGGCCGCAGGATCACCGGTGTGGACTGGCAGGCCGAGGATGGTGATCAGGGCCATATCGCCTGCGATATGGTGGTGAATTGCGCCGGTATGTGGGGGCACGGCGTGGGCCGGATGCTGAATACCAACGTGCCGCTGCATGCCTGTGAGCATTTTTATATTGTGAGCGAGCCGATTGCCGACCTCACGCAATTACCGGTGCTGCGGGTGCCCGATGAATGCGCCTATTACAAGGAAGACGCGGGCAAGATCATGCTGGGCGCGTTTGAGCCGCAGTCCAAACCCTGGGGCATGAAGGGTATCCCTGAGAATTTTGAATTCGATCAGCTTCCCGAGGATTTTGATCATTTCGAGCCCATTCTGGAAGCGGCCTGCAACCGGATGCCAATGCTGGCCGAGGCGGGCATACATACGTTTTTCAACGGGCCGGAAAGCTTTACCCCCGATGATGCCTATCATCTGGGGCTGGCGCCCGAGATGGATAACGTCTGGGTTGCTGCCGGGTTCAATTCGATCGGCATTCAGTCGGCGGGGGGCGCGGGCCACGCGCTGAGCCAATGGATGGACAGCGGTGAAAAGCCGTTTGATCTGGGGGATGTGGATATTGCCCGGATGCAGCCGTTTCAGGGCAACAAGCATTATCTCTATGAGCGCTCCAAGGAAACGCTGGGCCTGCTTTACGCCGATCATTTCCCCTATCTGCAAAAACGCACCGCGCGCGGTGTGCGGCGCTCGCCCTTCCATCATCACCTGCTGAAAATTGGCGCTGTGATGGGCGAAGCGGCGGGCTGGGAACGGCCCAACTGGTTTGCCCATGAGGGGCAGGCGCGGGATTATGAATATTCATGGAAGCGGCAAAACTGGTTTGAAAATGCCGCAGCCGAGCATAAGGCCATCCGTACAGGCGTGGGCATGTATGATATGTCGTCCTTTGGCAAAATCCGCGTCGAGGGGCCGGATGCCGAGGCATTTATGAATTACATCGGCGGCGGCGATTATTCGGTGCCGGCGGGCAGGATCGTCTATACGCAGTTCCTTAACAACCGCGCCGGGATTGAGGCGGATGTGACCGTGACGCGGCTTGGCGCGCTGGCTTATCTGGTGGTCACCCCCGCCGCCACGCGGCTGGCGGATCAGACATGGATGATGCGCCACAAGGGCAATTTCAACGTGGTGATCACCGATGTAACGGCGGGCGAAGGCGTGCTGGCGGTGATGGGGCCAAAGGCGCGCGAGGTGCTGCAGGCGGTCTCGCCCAATGATTTCTCGAATGCGGTCAACCCGTTTGGCACGGCGCAGGAAATTGAGCTGGGGCTGGGCCTCGCGCGGGTGCACCGGATTACCTATGTGGGCGAGCTGGGATGGGAGATTTATGTAAGCGCCGATATGGCCGGGCATGCCTTTGAGGTGCTGCAAGAGGCCGGGCAGGCGCACGGCATGAAGATGTGCGGCATGCATATGATGGATAGCTGCCGGATCGAAAAGGGCTTCCGGCATTTTGGCCATGACATCACCTGTGAGGATCACGTGCTTGAGGCCGGGCTTGGATTTGCTGTGAAAGCCGCCAAGCCGGATTTCATCGGCCGCGATGCGGTACTGCGCAAGCGTGATGAGGGGCTGCAAACCCGCATGATGCAGTTCAAACTGACCGATCCCGAGCCGCTTTTGTATCACAACGAGCCGGTGATCCGCGATGGCGAGATCGTGGGCTATCTCAGTTCGGGCAATTACGGCCATCATCTGGGGGCGGCCATCGGCATGGGCTATGTGCCATGCAAAGGCGAAACCGTGGAACAGGTTCTGGCCTCAAGCTATGAGATTGACGTGGCAGGCAGCCGGGTGACGGCCGAAGCCTCATTGCGGCCAATCTATGATCCAAAAGGCGCGCGCGCAAAGTTGTGAGTACTGGGCAATACCCCGTGATGACGCCTGCAAGGCTCTGAAATTATTGTATTTTATAGATTTGCCAGCTTGCGGCTGTGGCTTTCTTTGCCATCATAACTTCAGGTTTCTGCAGCTCTTGTTTGCGGTGCTTGACAATAAAACCGGCTTTGTTTAGTAGTTAATTCGGTAATTCCCGAATAGTGGATATTTTTGGGCGGCTACCTGAATACACGAGAGCAGAGACACGTGAATGACATAAAGGAGCTAAACCGGTGATACGCAGATTGATGGCCGAATGGCTGGGCACTTTTTCATTGCTGGCCACGGTTGTGGGATCAGGCATCATGGCCGAAAACCTTGCCGGGGGGAACGTGGCGATTGCGCTTTTGGGCAATACCATCCCGACAGGGGCCATTCTTGTGGTGCTGATCACGGTGTTCGGGCCAATTTCAGGCGCGCATTTCAACCCGGCGGTCACGCTCAGCTTTGCCCTGCGCCGCGAAATATCGCCCGGTGATGCCAGCCTTTACGTGCTGGCGCAGATCATCGGCGGCATTATCGGCGTGTTTGCCGCGCATTTCATGTTTGACCTCAATCTGCTGGAGGCCTCTACCACAATGCGCAGCGGGCCGGGGCAATGGATGGGTGAGTTTATCGCCACATTCGGCCTAGTCGGCACCATTCTGGCCTGTCTCAAGGCGCGGCCCGATGCGGTGCCGATGGCCGTGGGGCTATATATCACCGCCGCCTATTGGTTTACCTCGTCAACCTCATTCGCCAATCCGGCGGTGACAATCGCGCGCGGATTCTCCGATACTTTTGCCGGGATTCATCCCTCAAATGTGGCGGCTTTCGTTGCGGTTCAGCTTGTCGCCGCGGTTCTGGCAACCGGGTTTTTCAAATGGCTGCTGGCGGATGAGGCCGCAAGCGAAAGCGGTGCCGCATGAGGGCACCGGAATTCGATTTTGATGAAGAAATTGACCGCCGCGCAGTTCCGGCACTGAAATGGCACAAAATGGTTCTGGGCGCCGACGGGGAGGGGCTGTTTCCCGCCGGTGTCGCGGATATGGATTTTCGCGCGCCGCCCTGCGTGATTGCTGCCCTGCAAGACCGGCTGGATCATGGCATTTTCGGCTATGAGGCGGTACCCGAGGGATTGATGCCCGCCCTGACCGGTTGGATGCAGGCCCGCCATGGCTGGCTGATTGATCCGGGCCATGTTCTGCGCGCCCCGAATGTGCTCGATAGCCTTGCCATTGCCGCTTCGCTGTTCACCGGCCCGGGTGACGGGATCATCGTACAGCCACCGGTTTTTTTTGATTTTTATGACATCATTGCCGAGAACCACCGCGAGCAGGTCCGCAATCCGCTGATCCTGCGTGACGGGCGTTACCAGATGGATTTTGACGGGCTGGAACGGCTGGCGGCAGAACCGCGCAACCGGATGCTTTACCTGTGCAATCCGCATAACCCGGTGGGCCGGGTCTGGACGCGCGGTGAGCTGGAGCGGCTGGATGCAATCTGTCGCCGCCACGGTGTGCTGGTGGTCTCGGATGAAATCCACGGCGACATCACCTTTGGCGGCCATGACTATACGCCGTTTGCCGCCCTTGGGGCAGGGGCCGCGGCCAATAGCATCATCTGCATATCCCCCGCCAAAAGCTTCAATATCGCATCCTGCTGCTCGGCCTTCACGGTGATCGCGGATAAGGCGCGCCGCCGTATGTTTCAGGCTGAAATGAGCCGCCTGACCGTCAATAAAAACAACGCTTTCGCCAGCGTGGCGATGCAGGCGGCTTACCGTTGTGGCGCTGAATGGCTGGAGGCGATGATCGCCTATCTTGCAGGCAACCTTGCACTTTTGCGCACGCGCCTTGCCGCCTTGCCCAGTGTTGCGATGATCGAGCCCGAAGGCACTTTCCTTGTCTGGCTGGATTTTCGCGCCCTTGGGTTTGCACCTGATGATCTGACCACATTTCTGCGCCAGAATGCTGGCTGGGCCGTAACCCGTGGCATTGCCTTTGGCCCCGAGGGCGCGGGATTTGCCCGGCTCAACATCGCCTGCCCCCGCGCCAAACTGAACGCCGCGCTTGACAGCCTGTCAGGCGCACTGACCGACCACATCAAAACCTCAGGAGAATCCCGATGACAACCCTCACCGTCTATGACCCCGCAATGTGCTGTTCCACCGGAATATGTGGCGCGGAAGTTGATCAGAAACTTGTCAACTTCGCCGCTGATCTCGATTGGCTGAAAAGCGAAGGGGTGAGCGTCACACGCATCAACCTGTCACAGGAGCCGGCCGAATTTGCTGCCAATAAACAGGTCAGTGACGTGCTGCAAAAATCCGGTATTGAGGGCCTGCCTGTCGTCCTGATTGACAGTGAAATGCGCTCATCCGGCCGCTACCCGGACCGCGCCGAACTGGCGGGTTGGGTGAATGTGGCGGCAAAGCCGGATATATCCGGGCCAGCAAAAAGCACCGGCTGTTGCGGCGGCGGTTCCAACGCCGAAAAATCCACATCCGGCTGCTGCTGATCCCCTGAGACATCAATTTGAAAAGGCCACAACCCATGTTCAAGAACCTGCCCAAATTCGTCTTCTTCACCGGCAAAGGCGGCGTTGGCAAAACCTTGCTTGCCTGCGCCACCTCGTTGAACCTGTCGGGAAACGGCAAGAAAGTTTTGCTTGTCAGTACCGATCCCGCCTCGAATGTCGGGCAGGTGTTTGAAGCTGTGATTGGCAACAAGATCACCAAAATCACACAGGCCCCCGGCCTTGACGCGATTGAGATCAACCCAGAAGAGGCCGCCGCCGATTACCGCGAGCGCATCGTTGGCCCGATGCGCAATATCCTGCCCGAGGATGCCCTGCGCAGCATCGAAGAACAGCTTTCCGGCGCCTGCACCACCGAAATTGCCGCGTTTGACGAATTCACCGCGCTTCTGACTGACAATGAACTGGTGGACCGCTATGATCATGTGATCTTTGATACCGCCCCCACCGGCCACACCATCCGCATGCTGAAATTGCCCGGGGCCTGGTCGGGTTTTCTGGAGGAGGGCAAGGGCGATGCCTCGTGCCTTGGCCCGCTCGCCGGGCTGGAAAAGCAGCGCGACCGCTATGGCGCGGCGGTGGACCGGCTGTCGGATGCCGCCACCACGCGGCTGGTTCTGGTGGCCCGCCCGCGCCAGTCGGCATTGGCGGAAGTGGCGCGGACCTCGATTGAGCTGGCCGATATTGGCATTAAAAACCAACAGCTTGCGATCAACGGCATGATGCCCGCCAATACCGGCGGTGATCCCCTGGCCGAGGCCTTGCTGAAGCGTGACAGGGATGCGCTTGATGCCATGACGCCAAAGGTTGCCGCGCTGCCACGGGCCGAATTTACCCTGCGTTCGGAAAACCTTGTGGGGATTGAGGCACTTAAACGCTTTGCCAGTGACGCGGATGATGCGCCCGATACGGCGGTTGAAACCGGCGCAACCCGTGCCGATTTCCCCTCGCTTGGCGGGTTGATTGACGACATTGAAACCCCCGGCAAGGGGCTGATCATGTTCATGGGCAAAGGCGGGGTTGGCAAAACCACAATGGCCGCCGCCGTGGCCTGTGAGCTGGCCCGGCGCGGTCATGAGGTTTTGCTGACCACCACCGACCCGGCGGCGCATATCACAGAAACGCTGGCCGGGGATTTGCCCGGCCTGACCGTCAGCCGGATTGACCCTGCCGTGGAAACCGCGCGTTACCGTGATCATGTCATGGCCACCAAGGGCAAGGCGCTGGATGCACAGGCCCGCGCCATGCTGCAAGAGGATCTGCGCTCGCCCTGCACCGAGGAGATTGCGGTGTTTCAGGCGTTCTCAAAAGTGATCCGCGAAAGCACCCGGCATTTCGTGGTGATGGATACGGCGCCCACCGGCCATACCCTGCTGTTGCTGGACGCAACCGGATCATACCACAAGGACATCCTGCGCCATGCCGACAGCAATCAACAGGCCCGCATGGTGACACCGATGATGCGCATCCAGGATCCCGGGCAGACCAAAATCCTGTTGGTGACCCTGCCGGAAACCACCCCGGTACTTGAAGCCGCGCATTTGCAGGATGATCTGATGCGCGCCGGGATTACACCCTGGGGCTGGATCGTCAATGCCAGCCTCGCGGCGGCGACAACAACACAACCTTTGTTGCAGCAACGCGCGCATAGGGAGCGCGGGCAAATCAACAAGGTGCGTGATGCGCTGTCAACAAGATACGCGGTGGTGCCGATGCAGGCGGAAGAGCCGGTAGGCGTGAATAAGCTGCTGGAATTATGCAAAAAGAGGCAAGAAACCGCCGCCGCGTGACAGGCGGGTTTGCAGCAGCCACGATCGCCATCCATTTGCCATGCCTGTTGATACCTTACGGAATTATGTAAGGTTTTAACGATTAATCCCGAAAGATTTGGGGGTTTGACCGGGCAAACGGGTCTTGAAACCGCCACAATCTGCCGGTAAAGCGTTTTGCATTTAATCTGAGACAAGAGATTAAATGCAAAACGCCCACAACTTACAGATGGCGTGGGCCTTTTACATTTTCCCTGGTTCAGGTAACACGCAAAAGGCTTTAGGCAATTGGATATGTTGAAGACGCAGGCAAAATATCATCTGGGCCAGATTGTAAGGCACAAAAAACACCCGTTTCGCGGGGTGATATTTGACGTGGATCCGGAATTTTCCAATACTGATGAATGGTATGCCTCAATCCCCGAAGACAGCCGCCCGGTGAAGGAACAGCCGTATTATCATCTGCTGGCGGAAAATGATCAAAGCTATTATGTGGCCTATGTGTCCGAGCAAAACCTGATGGCGGATAATTCAGGAGAGCCGGTGGGGCACCCGGATATTTCCGATATGTTCGGGCCGTTTGAAGACGGGCAGTACCCGCTGCATTTTCAATTGAATTGACATAGCCGAGGGTGGGTTTCACCCACCCTACATTTTGCCTGTAAGGTGGGTGAAACCCACCCTCGCCTGATCAGTAGCCTAAAGCACAGCCGTCTTTGCGTGGGTCACTGGCCCCTTCCAGAACGCCATCCCCGCGGATCAGAATTGCCTGAGCGCCGCCAATCGGTGCCTTTGGGATAACAACATCATGACCCATATCCGCAAGCTCTTGCCGGATGTCATCCGAATAACCGCGTTCGACATTCATCACGCCTTCGTCGCTGAAACATCGCGGCGCATCAATGGCCGATTGCGGATCCATGCCGAAATCCCTGAGATTGCTGACAAACCGCGCGTGGCCGTTGGGCTGATAGGCCCCGCCCATAACGCCGAAAGGCATGATCGCTTTGCCATTTTCACGCAGCATGCCGGGGATGATCGTGTGCATCGGGCGTTTGCCGCCCATCAGCTCATTGGCGTGGCCTTCCTGCACTGAAAACCCCGCGCCGCGATTTTGGAACAGGATGCCGAATTTTTCCGAGGCCAGCCCCGAGCCAAAGCTGTGGAAGATCGAATAGATCAGCGATACCGCCATGCCGTCGCGGTCAACCACGGTGATATAGACAGTATCGCGATGTACGGATTCGCTGAGGCTTGCCGCCGATTTCATCGCCTTCCTGGGATTGATCAGACCGGCGAGTTTTTCAGCGGTTTCCAGTGCCAGCATATGATCAAGCCCGGTGGTGTAACCGGCATCGGCGATAAAGCGGTTGCGGGCGTCATAGGCCAGCTTGGCCGCTTCGGCCTCGATATGGGCGCGCTGGCTCCCAAGGGGATCCATGCTGCCAATATCGAAATGTGACAGGATATTCAGCATCAGGATTGCGGTTGCGCCCTGACCATTGGGCGGATGCTCGACCAGATCAATGCCTTTATAGGGGCCGTGAATTGGCGTGGTGTAATTGCAGGCAGTATTTGCGAAATCAGCCGCCGTGTGGCACCCGCCCGCAGCATTGAGCGTGGCCAGCATATCTTCGGCCACCTCGCCTTCATAAAAGGCAGCGCGGCCATCACGGGCAATGCGGCGCAACACCTCGGCCTGACCGGGCGCGCGGAAAATGGCCCCCGTCTCGAGCGGTTTGCCATTTGGCATGTAATGGGCAAGGCCGGGGCCCTGCAGAACATTTCCGGATCTGTGCCAGTCAAAGCTGACTTTGGGGGCCACCGGGATACCCGCCTCGGCATAGTGGATCGAAGGGGCAAGCAGCATATCAAGCCCAAGCTTGCCGTGGTCTGCACTGAGGCGGCAAAAAGCATCAATCGCGCCGGGGATGGTAATCGCCTGCGCGCTATAAACCGGTATGGCCTTATGCCCCTGCGCGCGCAGATCGGCGGCATTGGCAGCAGCGGGCGCCCGGCCCGAGCCGTTGAGCGCCAGAATGTCATCGCTACCCGCAGGCGAAAAGAGCACAAAGCAATCGCCGCCGATGCCGGTGCTTTGCGGCTCGCATAACCCCAGAAGAACCGCGCCGGCAATAGCCGCATCCATGGCATTGCCGCCCCGGGCCAGAATATCAATTGCCGTGCCGGCGGCCAAGGGGTGCGAGGTGGCGCACATGCCGTTGCAGGCAAACACCGGCGAGCGTCCGGGCAGTTGAAAATCGCGCATATAATGGCCCCCTATGACTGGCTGTTCAACGTGACTTTAGAGGGGGGAAAATGATTTGCCAATGCGGCGATGGTAAAAACCCGGTGCCGGATATCGGGTAGGAAACATACCCTCGCGGCACCGGGGTACTCATACGCAACTGACAGCTTGTATGAAGGGCCAGTTTGTCTGCAATGCGATGGGAATGGGGAAAGATGAGGGCAAATGTGTTATAAAAACGGTGAAGGGTTATCGCAGGGGCTCAAACAAGGCATCCTTCATCCGGCAATCGCGCTTCATGTCGCGGCCGCAGGGCATCGGGGTCAGATCTTTTGACAGGCACAGGCGGGCCTCCTGGATACGGCCTTCGCGGCAGGTGATGGTCAGCATGTCGGGCGTCCATTCAGGGTTGGCCTTGAGAAAGGCCTGTTCCACCACATGGGCCGGGAGCCTGACCGGGTTGGGCAGTTTGCGAAATACCTCGGGGCGGATCACGCGGGCGTAAGCCTGCCGGGCAAGGGCGAAATAATCCGGCGCGGAGAGGCCCGAACAGGCCCCGTGCTTTTTCCACTGATACCAGGCCAGGCCGGATGTGCCCATGATATCGGCCATGTCTTCGGTCATGGCGCGGGATGGCGGGCGCTGGGCAGTGGGGCAAAAGCTGGGCCAGCCGGAATGATATTGCGGCCATAGCCCGTGCAGCACCCAGCCAAAGCCAGAGGCCGCATCGCATTGTGGCGATTGGCGCGCGTCGCCCTCGATGGCGCACCATGTGGGCGACCAACTAAGGCTGAGAACGTAATAATCAAACGTGCCCGAACGCTCGCCATCGGCATGGGCCGCAGGGGCGAGTACGGGCGAGAAAAGGGCCAAAAACAGCTTGATAAGCACGCGCATTCTTTGGACTTTCTTTTTGGAATTAAGCCCAGTATATAACCCCCAAGTTCCCCGACAACGGAAACCTGCACCAAAATAACGGTGCCGCCCTTTCAGGCGACGGGGAAGATATGCGTATAGGAGACCTGAGATATGGCAAAACTGTTAATGGCCAAGGCCACTGCTGTCTGGCTGGTGGACAACACGACGATCAGCTTCAAACAGATCGCTGATTTTACCGGGATGCACGAATTGGAAGTGCAGGGCATTGCCGATGGTGATGTGGCCGCAGGCGTCAAGGGGTTTGATCCGATTGCCAATAATCAGCTCACCCATGCGGAAATTGAAGCGGCTGAGAAAGATCCGCTGCATAAGCTAAAGCTGAAGTTTTACGCGGCGGCGACCGGCGAGGAAAAGCGCCGGGGGCCGCGCTATACGCCATTGTCCAAGCGTCAGGACCGGCCGGCATCAATCCTGTGGCTGGTCAAGTTTCACCCCGAACTGGCCGATAGTCAGATCTCAAAACTGGTGGGCACCACCAAGCCGACGATTACGGCGATTCGCGAACGCACCCATTGGAACATCTCGAATATTCAGCCGATTGATCCGGTGGCATTGGGCCTGTGCAAGCAATCCGAGCTGGATACTGCCGTGCAAAAGGCCGCTGCCAAGAAGGCCAAGGAAGGCGAAACCATGAGCGATGATGAGCGTCGCAAATTGCTCAGCACCGATGAAAGCCTTGGCCTTGTGGAAGAGGCGCCGAAAATGCCAACCGCGATTGAAGGGCTTGAGACATTCAGCCTTAGTGTTGAGGCAGAGGACAAGGCAGACCATGATCATATAGACGCCGACAACCTGTTCAATCTGCCCGATGACGATGAGGAGGATGAGCAGCCCTGAGGCTGCGCCTGCTTTGCAGAATATGTAACCCCGGCCTGCTGGCTGGGGTTTTTTTATGCGGTGTCGGTTTTATTATATACCGGGCCTGGATACCTGACCTAACCTGCGGGCAGATATTGTCCGGATTGATTGCAGGAACGGGCCATGGCACACACATATGTCAATTCAGTTGATGGATTACGCCGCGAGCTTACCCATCTCAAATCGCTTGATAAATCACAGGCCCGCACCATGCCTTCGGCGTTTTATACGCTGGAAGGGTTTCATGAGCTGGAAAAGGATCAGATTTTTCGCCGGCAATGGGTGTGTCTGGGCCATGTTGGTGAAATACCCGAATCGGGGGATTATTTCACCACCGAACTGGTGGGCGAACAGTTGATTGTGGCGCGTGACAAGGCGGCCCGCATTCATGTGCTTTCAAATGTCTGCCGCCACCGCGGCAATATCGTGGTGGAAGGGCGCGGCAACCGGCGCAGTTTTACCTGTCAGTATCACGCCTGGACCTATGATCATGACGGCGTGTTGAAAACCGCGCCCCTGATGAAAACGGTCAAAGGGTTTGACGCGAAAAATTGCGCCTTGCCCCGGCTGAAATCGGAGATTTGGAATAATTTCATCTTTGTCAATCTCGATGGCAACGCCGAGCCTCTGGCACCGCAAATGGCCGGGCTTGAGGATGTTTTGCGCAATTATCACCATGAAGAGCGCAATCTTTTATTCACCGATGAGGCGATCTGGGGCACCAACTGGAAAAACCTGACCGAGAATTTCATGGAAGGCTATCATCTTTTTGCCACCCATCCGCAGACGCTGCAGCCGATGACGCCAACGCAGTTGTGCCGTAAATTGCCGGGGGCTGCGGCGTGGACGGCCTACCGCGCCTATTACCACCCCGATTTCCCGCCCCGTGGCCCGTTTCATATGGATATGACAGAGGCGGAAAAGAACAATTCCGTGTTGTTCAATGTCTTTCCAAGCTTTGTGATTTCAGTAGCGGCGAATTACACGCTGTACCTGTGTTTGCGCCCTGCGGGGGCGGAAAGGGTGGCGATTCGCTGGGGGATTGCCGGGCTCAAGGAGGATCCCGAAGATCCGGAGGTGGCCGCCTTCATTGAGTTGTGCAAATCCTTTAATGGGGAAGATCGTGAAAAGCTGGAAACGTTGCAGATGGCGCAGAATACCCGGTATTATCAGCCCGGCCCGCTTGGCCCGGAAGACCTTGAGGGCACGATCTGGGATTTTCTGAATTACATGGCGAAAAACCTCGGGAGCGATGTTGAATTGACTACATGATGTGAATTTGAAATTTGCTTTTGTTCATGGATCGCAGAGATGAATGAAAATTTTGCATAAAATCTTACTAATGCCGTATTCGCGAATAACTAATGCCGCAATCTCGGCGTAACTATTTTGTGTCAAATGAAATAGATTATGGCCCGTTCAGTCAGGCAAATCTTTACCAAAGCAATCTGGCCGCGCTAGAAACAGGGCGGTGTATGAACAACGAGCGAATAAAAGGAAGAACCATGAGTAAACTGTTATTAATAGCATCGGCACTGGCATCAACTGTTTTGCTGTCGGGCTGTCTGGATAAGAAAAGTTTTGAAACCGAGCCGGTACAGGTATCGACTGCGCAAGGCGTGGTGACCTGCCAGCTTTATACCCATGAGAAAGTTCTTTGGGACAGAGCCATCGCAGCCCCGGCGGGCATGTCGATTGAGACGGCCGACAAGATCTGCTTTGACGAAGGCAAACGGGTAAAAGCCGGCCTGTAAGGGCCGGGAGAAACCCGTAATCGTTAGCGGGCTGCACCCAATAGAATGCTATCTGAACGCGAACAGGCCCGCCCTTAAATCAAACTAAGGGCGGGTTTTCCTGACTTGGCTTGCCGGCTTTTCAGGTGCATCCTGTCTTTTACGAGAGATTGTCGAGTGCAACCACGCCGCAAAGTTTCCGGCCCTTGAGCTTTGTAATTTTTACTTTCAATCGGGGAAAACAGCGGGTGAACATCACCCTGCAGGAGCGTGAATTTTGGTTAATGATTCTGAAAATCTGACGCATCTTGTCTATGAGGCATCGCTGGATAATTCGCTCTGGCCTGAGCTGATCATAGAATTGACCGAGCAACTGTTGCGGGTACGTTCAGGGGAAATGATTGGCAAAGAGAAATCGGAAAACCTCAGCGGGCTGGCCGAGCATTTCCGCCGGGCTTTTGATATTTCAGAAAAAATTGTCGGTTTGCAGGAAGAGGAAGCATGTCTGGGCAAGGTGCTGGACAGCTTGTCATTTGGATTGGCCCTGATTGGCGATGACGGGCAGGTGATGCTGGCAAACCGGCGGATGCGCAGCCGCATACCCGATCCGGGGGATGATCCTTGTGGTGTGCGTCTGATTGCGCCTGATCAGGGAGTAAGCCAACGGCTCTGTGAATGGGTGGGTTGCTGTAACCGCAACAACCTGCCGCGGATGTTGCAACTGCCCGATTGCGCGGATCATAATCTTTTGATGCTACCGCGGCGTGATGCGCGGCGCATGGGCTTTCCTGTCAAGGCGGCGGCGGTGTTGCTGTCGACAGACATGGGCGAAAATGACGGGCTGCGCAGTTTTTCAATGATGCACGGCTTGACCCGCCGGGAAACGGATCTGGTTGGGGCAATATATAAAACCGGCGATTTGCGGACGGCAGCCGGGGATATGGGAATTTCCTATGAGAGCGCGCGCACCTATCTCAAGCGGGTGTTTGAGAAAACCGATTGCCGCAGTCAGGCCGAGCTTGTCTCAGGGCTGGCGCGCACGCCAATGGCGATGCTGCGCAAACCGGATATATCAGATGCCGAAACCCATCAGGTCAGGCGGCTGATGAATTTGAATGACGGCCGGGTAATGGAATATTTTGAACTGGGGCCGGGATCGGGCGATGTTGTGGTGCATTTTGATGCGCTTGCAGGGCATGATATAGATGTTCTGGGTTATCCGGCTGAATGCCTTCCCCATCTGAAGCGGCATAACATACGGCTGATCATCCCGTGCCGTCCGGGCACGTTTCGCTCGGATTTTCGGCAAATGAACAGCCTGCGTGACTTCGCCCCGGATGTGGCGGAATTGCTGGATCATCTGGGTGTCAAGCGGTTTGGTGTTAGTGCGGTTTCATTCGGTTCGGCCTCGGCTTTGGCGGTGGCGCATGAATTGCAAAGCCGGATTGACAGGGTTGTACTGTCATCGGCAAGTTATCCGCTATACCAGCATCCCGATTGGCGGAAACTGGATCAGTTTTACCAGCTCTCAAACGTATTGGGGCGTAAATGGCCCACATTGATGCGCCAGATTCTGCCGTTTTTTGTGCGGTCAATCATGCAAAATACCGATCGCTTTTTTGACAAGTATATTAAAAACTCACGCTGTGCGCATGATATTGAAATCCTGTATCACCCCACCGCGCGCCGCCGCACGGTTGAGATGCTGGCCGAGCGCACATCAACCGGAATGGCGGGATTTGTCGAGGAATGCCTGCTGAATGTGAACGGTTGGGATTTTGAGCCTTGTAACATCAGGGTACCGGTTGAGCTTGTGCATGGCGTGCATGATAATGTTGCCCCGATTGAAGGGGCTGTGCTGTTGGCCGGGATGTTGCCAAATGCGGTGTTGCACAGATTGCCGGACAAAGGCCATTACCATCATTTTAACAACTGGCCGGGGTTGCTGGCCCGTGCTGCGGGGCGCGATGTTGAACTTGAGTCTGAAACCTATGAAATTCCACTGAATTGACGACGTTTGTCCTCATTTGGGGATATTTACCGAGGCGATTCCCGGCGAGACATCACGATGTGTTGATAAAAGTTACTAGAGTTTTGCATAGGTTTATTGCAGGGACGGCCGGGTGTTTCGTGAGTGAGGCCCGGCCGTTTCGTTTTGGTGCGGAAATAAAAAAACCCCGGCCAGAAAGCCGGGGCAAGTCCAACAGGGAATGCATGTAAATCCCCGCATATGCGGGATGCAATGCGGCATCAATAAATGAAATACCGGGCGGGCTCTTTGATCTGGCTCAAGTTTTCAGGTCAAAAGCCTGTATCCACCGGATTCTGTCACCAACAGGCGGGCATTTGAGGGATCTGGCTCAATTTTCTGGCGCAGGCGGTAGATATGGGTTTCAAGCGTGTGGGTTGTAACGCCCGCATTATAACCCCAGACCTCATGCAACAGCACATCGCGCGCCACCACCCCATCGGGTGAGCGGTAGAGGAATTTCAGGATATTGGTTTCCTTCTCGGTCAGGCGCACTTTGCGATTGTCCTGAGTTTCCAGCAGTTTCATCGCGGGTTTGAAAGTATAGGGGCCAAGCTGAAACACCGCGTCTTCGGATTGCTCATGCTGGCGCAACTGGGCGCGCACACGCGCCAGAAGAACCGGGAATTTGAAGGGTTTGGAGACATAATCATTGGCCCCCGCATCAAGCCCGAGGATGGTATCGGCATCGCCATCATGGCCGGTGAGCATCATGATCGGGGCCTTGACGCCCTGCTTGCGCATCAGGCGGCACAGCTCGCGGCCATCGGTATCAGGCAGGCCGACATCGAGGATCACCAGATCATAAACCGCGTCTTTGGCCCTGGCCATGGCCTGCGAGCCATTGGTGGCTTCGAACACGTCGAAATCTTCGGTCATGACCAATTGCTCGCTCAGCGCCTCGCGCAGATCATCGTCGTCATCGACGAGCAGAATTTTTTTGAGTTGTCCCATGGGTGAGTTCCTTTGGGTGGTTTTTTGCCTTTATGGATTTAAGATGTGCTAGATGACGTCATTCGGCAAGGGCTGCTACAGGTAAATAACGCCCTCGTGTTACGCCGCGAGCGAATGTTTCATTTCAATGCAAAAGGCATTATTTCGTGGTAAAGCAGCGTTGGAGTATAGAATTATATGAGCCTGACACCTGATATCACAGAATTGATGGCCCGTGCGCGGGGGGATCTGCGCATGGGGGTGCCGGTGGTTTTGCGGGGAGATGAGGAGGCAGCACTGGTGCTGGCGGCGGAAACGCTTGAGGCGCAAAGGCTCGCGGATGTGCGGGCGCTGGGCAATGAGGCGGTGCTGGCCATCACCGCGCGCCGGGCCGAGACATTGAAGGCACGGGCCTATGACGGTGATCTGGCGCGGGTCAGGCTGCCGGTCGAGGCCACACTGGCCTGGGTTTTGGGGGTGGCAGACCCGGCGGATGACCTGAAAACGCCAATGAAAGGACCGTTGATTGCCATGCGCGATGGTGCGGCTGATTTGCACAGGCTGGCTTTGCGGCTGACCAAATCGGCACGGCTATTGCCCGCAGCCCTGGTGCTGCCTCTGACTGAGCCGGAAAGATTTGCCGCTTTGCATGGGCTGACGATGATTGATGCCGGTACGGCGGCGGCGCAGATGGCGGTCTCAAGCCCGCTTAATCCGGTTGTCAGCGCGCGCCTGCCGCTGGATGTGTCCGAGGCCGGGCGGCTGCATGTCTTTCGCCCCGAGGATGGCGGGGAAGAGCATTATGCGATTGAGATCGGCCAGCCCGCGCGCGATAAGCCGGTACTGGCGCGGCTGCATTCGGCCTGTTTTACCGGCGATCTGATGGGCAGTCTGAAATGCGATTGCGGGCCGCAACTGCGCGGCGCGCTGGCGCAGATGGGTGCCGCGGGGGCCGGGATTCTGCTCTATCTCAATCAGGAGGGGCGCGGGATTGGCCTGGCCAACAAGATGCGGGCCTATTCTTTGCAAGATCAGGGGTTTGATACGGTTGAGGCCAATCACCGGCTGGGCTTTGAGGATGATGAAAGGGATTTCCGCATTGGCGCGATGATCCTGAAAACCATGGGGTTTTCCGGGGTGCGGTTGCTGACCAATAATCCGCGCAAGATTGCGATGATGCAGGCGCATGGCATCGACGTGGCAGAGCGTGTGCCGCTGAAGGTGGGCGAGAATGCCCATAACCGGGGGTACCTGGCCACCAAGGCGGCGAAATCGGGGCATCTGTTGTAGGGTGGGTGCAACCCACCCCGGCGTGGGTTGCACCCACCCTACATGCCAATCAGGATGTTGCATATGAAAGCGGATGATCTTGTGCTGATGCCATTGGGCCTGCGGTTCATGAACCGGCGGTTTCCCTGCACCATCGGGCGTGGCGGCATTCGCGCGGATAAATCCGAGGGCGACGGGGCCACGCCGGCCGGCGCGCACAAGATTGTAGGGATGCTCTACCGGCCCGAGCGTATGGCACGGCCCGCACCCTGGGCCATGCCGATCCGGCCTGGTGATTTATGGTCGGATGATGGTGGGGATGCGGGCTATAACCTGCTGGTGCGCGCGCCTTATGATCATAGCCATGAGGCGCTCAGGCGCGCCGATCCTTTATATGATCTCATTTTGATAACGGATTGGAATTGGCCCGATGTCATTCCGGGGCAGGGATCATGCATATTCATTCATCAATGGCGCAGGCCGGGATACCCGACCGAGGGCTGCATCGGGTTTCAAAGGGACCATCTGCGCTGGATTGCGGCGCGGATCACGCCTGGCAGCCGGCTGATTGTGCGCAGTTAATCCTCGCCTTCAACACGACCCCGGAGTGATTTTATATCGCCGCGTACCTTTTTGGCCTTCAACCGGCGCTTTTTCGAGCCCAGTGTTGGCCGTGTCGGCACCCGGCGTTTGGGTTTTTCCGTGGCTTTCAGGATCAAATCCCGCAGTCTTTGTCTTGCAATATCGCGGTTGCGCGCCTGCGACCTAGTTTCATCGCATTGCAGGATCAAAGCCCCTTCTTTGGTCCAGCGCCTGCCTGCCAGTCGCCTCAGCCGGGTTTTGACCGGGCCGGGCAGGTTGGGCGAGCGTTCGGCCTCGAACCGCAGCTCAACCGCCGAGCTGACCTTGTTCACATTCTGACCGCCGGGGCCGCTGGCGCGGATAAACTGTTCGGAAAGCTCCCAGTCTTCAATGGTGATATCATTGGTGATTTTCAGCATGTTACCAATCCTTTAAATCACCCTGTGCAAAATCAAAAGGGCCGCTCTGATCAGAACGGCCCTTCAGAAGTTTTCGGAGGTGGATCGAATATGACGCACCAATCCGGGCGGGAGAACGCTTTAGGGTTTGGCCCTAGATTTGCGTATCCCGAATTGTTCCGACACCTCGCTCCAATACCTCATGAGACACTGGACCACCTCCTTTCGATTGTTGAACATTAAAGCGTTTCGTGAAAAACCTGGCTCACAGGTTTGGCGCGAAACGCCCGAATCCAATTGATGTTGTGGGCGTTTCGAAATCAACTTGCGACTCAAGTTAATCCCGAAACGCTTTAAAGACAGCCTGACATAGAAATCCTCGATGTCAAAACAAAATTTTGGGGGTGGCTGATGATAAGGCCGCAAGATGTTGCGTTATTGCGACTGTAGGACCGCTACACATTGACCGGGCAAATCCTTCATCGTCAGCTCGCGCCGGGGTTTTGGCGGCGGTGCATTGGGATCGGGCGGCGGCGGGTTGAGGATGTTGTTCACCCATTCGAGCGCATCGGCACAGCCATCTCCGGGGGGCGGCGGGGCCTGATTGACACAGCCGCGCGCGCCCTCGGGGCAATTCAGGCGCACATGGAAATGATAGTGATGCCCCCACCACGGCCTGATTTTATTGAGCCAGGCCCGGTCGCCCGGGGGTTCATCCCTGCACATCTGCACCTTGGCACCGGGAAACAGGAAAATCCTCGCGGTGCGCGGGTCTTTGGCGGCGGCTTTGATGATTTCGTGCTGGGTGCGGGTCCAGCTTGAATTGGTGAAGGCCCCGTTTGAGCGGCGCATCGAGATGGACGAGATATTTTCCCGCTCCGCCACCGACAGACTGAGATTAACCGCCGGACGCAGCCAGATATCCGCATCCAGCCCGATCTGATGGCTGCGGTGACCGCTGAGCATCGGTCCGCCGCGCGGCTGGCTCATATCGCCGACATACAGCCCGTTCCAGCCCGGCTGTTTGGCTGCTTTTTCAGAAAGTTTGCGAATGAAATCAATCAGCTCCGGATGCCCCCAGTTGCGGTTGCGGCTCAGGCGCATGGCCTGCCATGTGGGGCCGGTTTCCGGCAGTTGCGCCGCCCCGGCGACACAGCCCTTGGCATAGCTGCCATAGGGCAGGGCCTCCTGATGCGAAGCGCCGCGTTTCTTGCCAAATAGCTGTTTTGCCTCAATCCCTTGCATCGCGGTGGGGATGTTTTGGGTTGAGATCACCGGCTTTGGCGATACCGGATCAGGCACCCCATCGCCGCATCCGGAAAGGCCCACCCCGAGTAGGATCAGCTTGAGGTAACGTGGCATGTCTCGTTATCTCCTTGTGGTTTTACCCATCTTAACAGCAACAATCCGATCAGGAAAAGCCCGATCAGCGGGGTCACGCCCAGGGACTGGCTGGCGCTCAGATAGGTGGCGATGCCGATCAGGAAGGGGGCCAGAAAGGATGTGGCCTTGCCGGAAAGCGCATAAAGGCCAAAGGCCTCGGTCATGCGCGCGGGATTTGCCTGACGCACCATCATCGTGCGGCTGGCCGATTGCAATGCGCCGCCTGCGGCCCCGATCAGCGCCCCAAGGATGTAAAATACAACATCCGGCAGCGCGCTTTCGGGGCCGACGGGCAGGCCAAAGACGCTCTCGCGTGAGATCATGACCACGCCGATGGCCACGCCTGTCAGGGTCAGGATACAGGTGGTGATCACCGGCTTTGGCCCGAATTTTTCATCCGCCATGCCGCCGAGCCATGCAAACAGCGCCCCGGCGATGATCGCGATAATGCCAAAGATGCCAACATCAACCACCGACCAGTCCAGCACCCCCGCCGCATAGATTCCGCCGAATGTGTACATGCCGTTGAGGGCATCGCGGTAAAACATCGAGCTGCTGAGATAGGCAAACAAGGAGGGCGTGCGCGGCAGGCATTTTATGGTGTGTAGCAGCTCGGCCATGGCTTTTCTGGTGGCGCCCTTGGGGGCTTTATGGGCTTTCGGATCGCGCACCCAAAGGAAAAACGGGATCATGAACACCGCGTACCAGATCGCCGTGAGCGGCCCGACCGAGCGCGTGCCCTCGCGCATCGCCGGATCCAGCCCGAAAATCGGCGATATGTCGATCAGGGTTTTGCCGGTGGCGGCGTTTTCGGCCAGCAATGTCAGCATGATTATCAGGGCCACCAACCCGCCGACATAGCCAAACGCCCAGCCATTGCCGGATATACGCCCGATCTCTTCCCTGGTGCCCAGATCGGGCAGCATGGAATTGGTAAAGACCGTGGCAAATTCCATCCCGATCATGCCGATGATGAAAAACATCAGCGTGCGCGTCACATCAAAGCTGCCCGGTGCCGCCCACCACAGGCCGATAGCGCCGGTAACATACATGATTGAGAACAGCCAGATCCAGCCAAGCCGGTTGCCCGATGTATCCGACAGCGCCCCCAGCACCGGCGCCAGCAGGGCGATGATGACCCCTGCCGTGCCGATGCCAAAACCCCAGGCCGCCTGTGCCGAGACACCGTCCGGCATCAGTTCTTTGAAATAGGGCGCGAAGATGAAGGTGATCAGCAGGGTATTATAGGGCTGGCTGGCCCAATCGAAAAAGAACCAGCCCCAGATGCGCTTGCGATGTGAAATATTGGCCATTCCTGCCCCGCTTGTTTTCACCAAGGTATGACAGGCTATGGCTTTGACTGGCAAGTATTTCCTTTACGCTCAGGCTTGCGTAAGGGGCCTTTCGCGCATAGGTCTGGTGAAATTGTGAATGAAGGACCGCGTTGATGACTTCCCTTTTCCAGATATTGATGCTGCTTTTGTCGGTGGCGAAATTTTTCATTCTGGCGCATGTGATCATGAGCTGGCTGATCAGTTTTCAGGTTCTCAACCTGCGCCAGCAATTTGTCGCGCAGGTCTGGTATATGCTCAACCGGGTGCTTGAGCCGCTCTATAGCCGCATCCGGCGGATTTTGCCGCCGATGTCGGGGATTGATCTGGCACCGCTGGTGGCTTTGCTGGGTGTTTTTGCGCTTCAGATCATCCTGCGCAACAATGCGATGATGTTTTACTGATCCGGCCTTGTTCACCTATTCTTAGTGTGAAAGATGTTTCCATAAGACTTGAATAAAATCTTACGGGAATTTCATGCCGGACGCTGCCACATTGCTACGCGATATTTTCGGCTTTGATGCGTTCCGTCCGGGGCAGGAAGAGATTGTGCGCGCGGTGACGGGCGGCGAGAACGTGCTGGCGATCATGCCCACGGGTGGCGGTAAATCCCTTTGTTTTCAACTGCCTGCGCTTATGCGCCACGGGGTTACCGTGGTCATATCGCCGCTGATTGCCTTGATGCGCGATCAGGTGCGCGCGCTTAAGGCTGCGGGGATTGAGGCAGGTGCGCTGACCTCGGGCAACACCGATGAAGAAACCGATGCGGTCTGGCGGGCGCTTGAACAGGGCCGGCTCAGGCTGTTGTATATGGCGCCCGAGCGGCTGGCGGCGGGATCGGCGATGGGTATGCTGCGGCGGATCAATGTCAGTCTGATTGCGGTGGACGAGGCGCATTGCGTATCGCAATGGGGCCATGATTTTCGCCCGGATTATCTGCGTATTGGCGAATTGCGCCGGGCGCTGAACGTGCCTTTGGCCGCCTTCACCGCCACCGCCGATGTTGAGACCCGTGCCGAGATTGTAGAAAAACTGTTTGATGGCCATGCGCCGACCAGCTTTTTGCACGGGTTTGACCGGCCCAACATTCATCTGGCCTTTGCCGTCAAGGATGGCCCGCGTCGGCAGATCATGGATTTTGCCGCCGCCCGCAAGGGGCAATCGGGGATTGTCTATTGCGGCACCCGCGCCAAATCTGAGACATTGGCGCAGGCCTTGCGGCAGGGCGGGCATAACGCCTGCTGTTATCACGGCGGCATGATGGCTGAGGCGCGGCGCGAGGTGGAAGCGCGGTTCAACACCGAAGACGGGCTGATCGTGGTCGCCACAGTGGCTTTTGGCATGGGCGTGGACAAGCCCGATATCCGCTGGGTGGCGCATGCGGACCTGCCCAAATCCATCGAGTCTTATTATCAGGAAATTGGCCGCGCGGGCCGCGATGGCGCGCCCGCCGAGACGCTCACGCTTTATGGCCCTGATGATATCCGCCTGCGTCGCAGTCAGATTGATGAGGGGCTGGCCCCGCCCGAGCGGCGCATGGCGGATCACGCGCGGCTCAATGCGTTGCTGGGGCTGGCCGAAGCGCAGACCTGTCGCCGGGCCACATTGCTGGGCTATTTTGGCGAGGAAAAAACCGCCTGCGGCAACTGCGATTTATGCGATGCGCCGCCTGAGGTTTTTGACGGAACAGAAGCCGTACGCAAGGCGCTGTCGGCGGTGTTGCGCACCGGCGAATATTTTGGCGCGGGGCATCTGATTGATGTGCTGTTGGGCAAGCAAACCGACAAGGTGCAGGCGCGCGGCCATGACCAACTGCCGACATTTGGTGTGGGTCGTGAGCTTGAACAAAGGGTATGGCAGGGGGTGTTTCGGCAGATGATGGGGCTTGATCTGTTGCGCCCGGACCCTGAACGCCACGGCGGTCTGCGCATGACCGAGGCCGCGCGGCCCATTCTGCGCGGCGAGCAAAGCATAATGCTGCGCCGTGATACGCTGGCGGCAAAGGCGGGCCGCCCGGCGGTGAGGGCGCTGGTCTCGGACGAGGACGCGCCGCTTTTGTCGGCTTTGAAGGCCAAACGCCGGGCCTTGGCCGAGGCCGCAAAAATGCCCGCCTATATCGTGTTCAATGACCGCACGCTGATTGAAATGGCAGAAACCCGGCCCGCAAATCTTGATCAGATGGCCGGGATTGGCGGCGTGGGGGCGGCAAAGCTTGAGAAATATGGCGATATATTCCTGCAGGTGATCAATGGCGCGGCCGAGGATATGCATCCCATGCGGCGCAAGCTGGCCGGGCAGAAATCCGGCCCGCTTTATGATCGGTTGCTTGAAGTGCAGGCAGAATTGGCGCAGGGGGCAGACGGGATTGACCGGCCGCTCAGTTGTTCGGCGTCATTGCTGGCGCGGGTGGCGTCGGCGCAGCCGGGTGATGCGGATGCCATGGTGCGTTTGCTGGGCGACAGGCGGTTTGAGCGCTTTGGCGCGGCCTTTCTGGATGTTATCCATCAGGTGGATTAGGAGGTTGTGCATGCTGATCGTTGTTTCCCCGGCCAAGAAGCTGAATATGGACCCGGTTGCGGGCGTTCATGCCACGCGGCCTGCGTTTCAAAGCCATGCCAATGAACTGGCAGCGGTGGCGCGGGGTTTGAGCGTGGGCGCGTTGCAAAAGCTAATGAAGATCAGCGAGGATCTGGGGCGGCTCAACGCGGGCCGGTTCCGCGATTTTGGCGCGATGGCGGCCAAGCCCGCCGCCCTGGCCTTTGCCGGTGATACCTATCAGGGGCTTGAAGCGGGATCGCTGGACGATGATGAAATGGCGTATGCGCAGGATCATTTGCGCATATTATCAGGGCTTTACGGGGTTTTGCGGCCCCTGGATGCGATTGAGCCTTACCGGCTTGAGATGGGCAGCCGGTTGCAAACCAAACGCGGCAAATCGCTTTATGATTATTGGGGCGATGAGATATCCAAGGCCTTGAACGCACAGGCGGCAAAGGTAGGCGCGGATCTGCTGATCAACTGTGCCAGTCAGGAATATTTCGGCGCGGTGGCGCTTGCGGCGCTGAAATTGCGGGTGATCACGCCGGTTTTCATGGAGGAAAAGGCAGGTCAGGCCAAAATCGTCAGTTTTTATGCCAAAAAGGCACGGGGGGCGATGGCGCGGTTTGTTATTCAAAACCGGCTGAAGGATGCGGAATCGCTCAAGGATTTTGACAGCGGCGGATACCACTATAACGCGGAGATGTCCGAGGGCGATATTTGGGTTTTCCTGCGCGATTACCCGGCGGGTTGATCCGCGGCCTGCGGGTCGCGCGCGCAATCGGGTTTTGCCGCGATGATCTGTTCAATAATCTTTGCTTTTTTCAAAGGCTTGGTCAGATAATGGTCAAGGCCCGCCGCAAGGATGCCATCCTCATCGCCGTCCATTGCGTGCGCGGTCATCGCCACCACGGGCACATGACGGCCGGTTTGCTGTTCAATCTCGCGAATTTTGCCGGTGGCCACTTTGCCGTCCATCTCGGGCATTGATATGTCCATGAACACGATATCGGGATCAAAGGATTGGTAAAGCTCAACCGCCTCAAGGCCGTTTTCGGCAAATTGCAGGTCAATATCGAGGGATTTGACCATTTTGGAATAGACCAGCCGGTTGGTTTTGTTATCTTCCGCCGCCAATACCCGCATCTGCCGCTCGGGCGCGGGGGCGGATGCCTCACTGGCGGGGCCGGGCGCGGGTTCATCTTCCTTTGCGTAGGGCATTACACTGCGCAACGCCTGCAAGGCGGCGAAAAGCTCGCGCCGGGGGACGGGCTTTTGCAACACCGTGGTCACAAATTTCCGCGCCGGATCAGCCTCGGCGCTGCCGGTGTTGGAGCTGAGCAGGATGATGGGGATTTCAGGGGCTTCTTTTGAAAGCGCCTCGGCCAGTTCAAACCCGTCCATACCCTGCATGTTGTGGTCAGCAAGCACAAGATCGGGCTTGTCCTTGAGGTGCTCCAATGCCTCGGCCCCGCTACCGCAGGCAATGGTTTTGATGCCGATGCCCTCAAGCTGATGCTGCAAAATATCGCGGTTGACGGCATGATCATCAACCATCAGCGCGGTTTTCAACCCCTCATGCGGGCGGAAGCAATCACGTTCAACCTTTTCGGCCACCGGCAAGGTAATGCTGAAGCCAAAGCTGGAGCCTTCCCCCTCGGTGGAGTCGACCCAAATCTCGCCGCCCATCAGCTTGATCAGCTTTTGCGAGATCGCAAGGCCAAGCCCGGTGCCTTCAAATTTGCGGTTGCGCTCATCATCGACCTGATTGAATTCGCCAAAGATATGGCCAACCTTGTCGGCGGGGATGCCTATGCCGGTATCTTCGATCGAGATATGCAGTTGGGTGCTGCCTTCTTCATCCGAGTGCACGCCCACCACCCGGACCATAACATGGCCGCTTTCGGTAAATTTCACGGCATTGCCCATCAGATTGGTCATCACCTGACGGATACGGCCGGCATCGCCGATGAATTGCGTCGGCAAAAAGAAATCATAATCCACCAGCAGATCAAGCCCCTTGTCGCGGGCATTGGCCTGCATCAGCATCAGCAGTTCATGAATGCAGCGTTCAAGATCAAACGGATCTTTGTGCAGCACCAGTTTTTCGGCCTCGATCTTGGAATAATCCAGCACGTCATTGATGATCACCAAAAGCGCCTCGCCGGAGTTTTTGATGGTGTTGGCGTATAGCATCTGCTCTTCGTTCAGCTCGGTATCCTGCAACAGCTCGGCCATGCCGACGACGCCATTCATCGGTGTTCTGATCTCATGGCTCATATTGGCAAGGAAGGAGGATTTCGCCCGGCTCGCCGCCTCGGCCCGTTTGCGCGCCTCTTTCAGTTGTTTTTCATAGCGCACGGTTTCCGAGATATTGAGCGCAAGGCTGACCACATCGCCGCCATGGCCGCGCTGATCAATCAGCTTGATATATTCCCCGTTCCACAGGCGGATCACCTCCGGTCCGGGCACAGGCGATTGCCAGCGATCCAGCATGTTTTCGCGCCATGCATAAGGCGCCATATCGCCAATATCGACAATCCCTTCTTCGGTCAGAAGCTGCAGAATTTCAACATAGCTGACCCCGGGCTGCACCGCTTCCAGCCCGTCAAACACCGCAAGCCAGGCGTTGTTTGCGCCGATCATCTGACTGTCGGCATTGAAGAAAGCAAAGCCATCCTGAATGGTTTCAATCGAATGCCAAAGCCGCCGCTGGGCAATCTCAAGATTTTCATTGGCAACATTGAGATCGGATTTAACCCGCTGATTTTCATTCAGAACATTCTGCACCTCGGCGCGGGTCTCAACGATCTCATTCGACAGCTCAAGCGCGTGTTTGCCAAGCTTGCGGTTGGCCGCCTGCAGCTCGGCCTGCTTTTGCTCAAGCAGGCGTTCAGCCGAGAGCCGCGCGCGGCGTTCTTGCGATAATTTATTGGCGAGGCTCAATCCCGTTCTCCGGCAGGCAGGTATTCTTGCAGGCAACAATCCGCTATTGTGGTGAATAAGTGCTTAAATTCAGCGTGGAATCGTTGTCAGGTTGATAATCCCATGGCACCATGACGCTGTATATTCGGGAGCTATATTCATGATCCGCTTTATTTTTACGTGTATTTTCACCACTGTGATCGCCATGCAGGCCGCAGCACAATCCACGGCTCAGCCAGCAATCCCGCCCCGGCATCAGGTTGTAACGCAGGACATTGATTTTTATGGTGCTGATCTTGAGCCGTTATTTGATACCACGCGGCAGGCCTGTCAGAACCTCTGCTTGGGCAATCCCGCGTGCCAGGCCTATACCTATAACAGCCGCTCAAATGCCTGTTTCCCCAAAAGTGAAGTTTCCGAAAGGACGGAATATGTGGGCGCGGTTTCGGCTGAGATTCTGCCCGCTGATCCCAGGGTTCTGGCGGTTGCGGATGCGCGCCGCGAAGATCTGAAATTTCTGGCGGCTGAGGATTTGAGCCGGGCTTATGCGCAGGCTGTCAATATCGGGGCGGCCCATCCGGCCGGGCAGTGGCAGGCGCAGGCCATGCTGGATGCGGCCCGCGCCCGCGCCGGCGAGGGCGATTTCCTGAACGCGATGCGCTGGACGGGCGGGGCAATATCAAAGCTCGACAGCAGTGATTTATGGGCCGAATATGCCCGGCTTTCCCTGCAAATAAAAACCGACGATGCAGCCAGAATACGCCGCCATCATGAGCAGGCATTGCTGGCCTCAACCAATGCCTATTTGCGGGCTTTGAATGATGGTGCGCGGGTTTCGGCGCTGTCGGTCATGGCGGAGGCGCTGGAAAAATCCGGGCGCGGGGGCGATATGGTAACCGCGCTGCGGCTGGCCTCCGATATTCAGGCGCGGCCTGATATTGTGGCTGCGCTCAATGATGCGATTGCCAAATACGGCTTTCGGATAGCCGAGCACAGCTCGGATAATGAAAGTGCCAGCCCGCGCATTTGCGCAACCTTTTCCGGCGATCTGATCAGGGCGGGCGCGGATTATACGCCCTATGTGCACCTGCCCGATCCGGGGCTTGTGGTGCAAGCTGAAGGCAAGCAGCTTTGCATTGACGGGTTGCAGCACGGGCAGCGCTATAGCGTGACCTTCCGCAAGGGATTGCCCGCCGCCAATGGCGAGGCCCTGAGCAAGGATGTGGAAATATCGCTTTACGTGCGTGACCGCGCGCCGAAGGTCAATTTTGCCGGTCGGGCTTATATCCTGCCCAAGGCGGCGGATGCGGCCCTGCCGATCGAGACGGTCAATCTTGACCGGGTTGAATTGCAACTGCGCCGGGTCAGTGACCGCAATCTTTTGCGCGCCATTCAGGACGGGTATTTTGGCAGCCCGTTGAGCGAATATCAGGATCAGAGCTTTTCCAATGACGTGGCCGAAGAGGTCTGGACCGGGGTGGGTGAGGTGCAAAACCAGCTCAACCAGACCATGACAACCCGCCTGCCGATGGGCGCGGTGCTGGCCGATCAGGACCCTGGAATTTATGCGCTGACCGCCCGGATCAAGGGAGTTGAGCTTTATGACGATCCCGGCGCCACGCAATGGTTTGTGCTGACGGATATGGGCCTGACCACTTTGAAGGGCAATGACGGGTTGCATGTATTCGTGCGCGGGCTGTCGGATGCGGCGGCGATGGCGGGGGTTGAATTGACGCTCTTGTCACGCGCCAATCGTGAACTGGCCACGGTTCAAACCGATGCGGAAGGCCATGCCATGTTTGCGCCGGGTCTCACGCGCGGCAGCGGCGGGGCGGCTCCGGCCCTGATCCTTGCCCGTGCAGGCAAGGATGACACTGCATTCATATCCCTGACCGATCCGGCATTTGATCTGTCGGATCGCGGGGTTGAGGGCCGCCCGCCTGCCGGGCCGGTGGATGTATTTTTAACCACCGATCGCGGCGCTTACCGCGCCGGTGAGGTAATCCATGCCACGGTTTTGGCGCGTGACGCTGTGGCCGATGCCATCCCCGGCCTGCCGTTGACCGCCATTCTGTTGCGTCCCGACGGAGTGGAATATACCCGGCACCTGTCAACGCAGGACGCGGGCGGCGGGCATGTCTTTACCCTGCCGGTGGGCGATACCGCCCCGCGCGGCACCTGGACGCTTGAGATAAAGGCCGATCCTGAGGCCCCCGCATTGGCGCGCCAGACCCTGCTGGTCGAGGATTTCCTGCCCGAGCGGATTGATTTTGATCTGGCCCTGCCCGAGGGGCAAATCCGCCCCGGTGACACGGTGCCGCTGAGCCTTGAAGCGCGCTATCTTTTTGGCGCACCGGGGGCCGGGCTTAAGGCGGAAGGCACGGCACAACTGCGCGCCAAACGCAGCCTTGAGGCCTTCCCGGGTTATGTCTTTGGCCGCCATGATGAGCGGGCCTCAACCGGCACCACCTATCTTGACGGCGGGGTGACGGATGCGGCCGGGGTTTTATCGCTGCCGGTGGAAATACCCGAGGCCGAGGTTTCCGACCGGCCCTATGAGGTGGCGCTGAATATTGAGGTCCGCGAAGGCTCGGGCCGTCCGGTTGAGCGGCAACTGGTGCGGATGCTCGCCCCATCCGGAGCGATGATTGGGGTGAAGCCCGAATTTGACGGGGTTGTTGGTGAGGGCACCGAAGCCGCATTTCAGGTGATGGCTATCGGGGCCGATCTTGCGCCTGCTGCTATGCAGGTACGCTGGACGTTGAACCGGGTCGAAACCCGCTATCAATGGTATCAGGAATATGGCTATTGGAACTGGGAGCCGATCACCCGCCGCAGCCGTGTGGCCACCGGTGAAGCCGCGCTGAACGGCGCGCCTCTGACGGTCAGCGCCCCGGTGGGTTGGGGCCATTATGAGCTGGTGGTCGAGCGTCTGGACAGGGCCTATGTGGCCACGTCAACGGATTTCTATGCCGGGTGGTACGCGCCTGCGGATGCCTCGCAAACCCCTGATACGCTTGAGTTATCACTTGATAAGCCGGATTACCGGGTTGGCGATACGGCGAAACTTCGCATCGTGCCGCGCTATAGTGGCACGGCGCTGATCACCGTGATGTCAAACCGGGTTATCCACCGCGAGGCGGTTGACGTGAGTGCCGGCGATAATCTGATCCCGCTCAGCGTCACCGGGGATTGGGGCGCAGGCGCTTATGTCACGGCGCAGGTGATCCGGCCAATGGATGTGGCGGCGGGGCAGAATCCGGCGCGGGCATTGGGGCTGAGCTATGCCAGGATTGACCCCGGCGCGCGGCAGTTGAGCGTCAGCATTGACGCGCCAGATAGTGCCGCACCGCGCGGGGCTTTGGCGGTGTCTGTCAATGTCGATGGGCTGACGGCGGGCGATCAGGGTTATGTCACTTTGGCCGCCGTTGATCTGGGCATTCTCAACCTCACGCGGTTTGAAAGCCCGGACCCTACCGGGCATTATTTTGGCCAGCGCCGCCTGGGCGTGGAAATCCGCGATCTTTACGGGCGGTTGATTGACGGCATGAACGGGGCCGCCGGGCAGGTGCGCTCGGGCGGCGACGGGGGCTTTGGCATGCAGATGCAATCGCCGCCCCCGACCGAAGAGCTGGTGGCCTTCTTCACGGGGCCGATTACGATTGATGCGGGTGGCAAGGCAACCGCAAGCTTTGACATCCCCGATTTCAACGGCACTGTGCGGCTGATGGCGGTGGCGTGGTCGGATAAAGCCGTGGGGCAGGCGGCGCGCGATGTGCTGGTGCGCGATCCGGTTGTGGTGACAGCCACATTGCCGCGATTTCTGGCACCGGGCGATACCAGCCAGATGCTGCTTGAGATCATCCATGCCGATGGCCCTACCGGGCGCATGGGTCTTGATGTAAGTGCATCCGGGCTGCGGCTGGGCACTACGCTGCCTTCGGGGTTTGATCTGGGCGCGCAGCAGAAGGTTGTTCTGAGACTGCCGGTCACGGCAGGTGTTGAGGGCGATTATGAGCTGCGCGTGGCATTGACCACGCCGGATGGCAAACAACTGATCAAAACGCTGACCTTGCCGGTGCGCTCGAATGATCCCGAGATTGCCACAACGCGGCGGTTCTCACTGGCCCCGGGTGACACATTTACCCTGGATGATCAGGTGTTTGCCGAGTATCGCGCCGGATCAGGCGAAGCGATCATCTCTGCCGGGCCTCTGGCGAAAATGAACGCGCCTGCATTGCTCTCGGCGCTGGACCGGTATCCTTATGGCTGTACCGAACAGGTGACCTCGCAGGCGATGCCGCTGTTGTATTTCAATCAGGTGGCCGGGGCCATGGGGCTGGGCGATGCACCACAAGTTGACCAGCGTATCAATCAGGCGATTGCCCGCATTCTGACCCGGCAAACCGGCAACGGGGCCTTTGGCCTGTGGCGCGCTAGTTCCGGCGATTTCTGGCTGGATTCCTATGTCGGGGATTTCCTGTCACGGGCCCGCGCCGAAGGCTATGCGGTGCCGGATCAGGCCTTTGCCATGGCGATGGACAACCTGCGCAATCAGGTGAACTATGCCGCCGATTTTGACGAGGGTGGGCAGGATATTGCCTATGCCCTGATGGTTCTGGCCCGCGAGGGTGCCGCCCGCATGGGCGATCTGCGCTATTTCGCCGATGTGAAGGCCAAAGCGTTTTCCACGCCCTTGGCGGCGGCACAGCTTGGCGCGGCTCTGGCCTCCTACGGCGATCAGACCCGCGCCGACCGGATGTTTGCCCGGGCGCAATATCTGATGAACAATCCCAAAGGCCCCGAGCGCCAGTTGTGGCGCACCGATTATGGCACCCGCCTGCGGGATCGTGCCGGGCTGTTGACGCTGGCTGTTGAGGCGGGAAGCGACGCGGTTAATCGCGATGCGCTGGTGAACATGCTCAGCCAGCCGGCACCACATATGTCGACCCAGGAACAGGTCTGGACATTGATGGCGGCGCGGGCGCTGATCGGCGATGCCTCCTCCGCCGGGCTCAGCCTCAATGGCGCGGATATTTCCGGCCCGTTCCTGCGCCGGATTGAGGCCCGGACACTGACGCCTCAAATGATCCGCAACACGTCAACCCTGCCAGCGGATATTACCCTCACCACCCTTGGTGTGCCGCAGGTGCCCGCCCCGGCGGGGGGCTATGGCTATGCCATTGGGCGGCAGTATTACGACATGGACGGCAATCAGGTGACGCTGGATCAGGTAAGTACCGGCACAAGGCTGGTGGTGGTGCTTGAAATTGACCCCGCCGAGAAGGGCGAGGCCCGGCTGATGGTGAATGATCCATTGCCGGCAGGGCTTGAGATCGACAACCCCAACTTGTTGCAATCAGGCGACATTTCATCGCTGGATTGGCTGCAAACCACCTATGCCGAGCATTCCGAGTTTCGCTCGGATCGGTTTTTGGCGGCGGTGGACTGGCGCAGCGACAAGCCGTTTCAACTGGCCTATCTGGTGCGGGCGGTATCGCCGGGAAGGTATCATCATCCGGCCGCCACGGTGGAGGATATGTACCGCCCAAGCTACCGCGCGCGCACCGCAACCGGCGCGATGTCGGTGGTGGAATGAGCCCGCCGCGATGACCGGCAAAACCATCGCCACCTGCACCTGGCGTGCCCTTGGGTGGGAGGGGGATGATAGTTGTCGACTGGCGCGGGTGGATCAGGGCTGGCTGCTGATTGGCCACGCGCGGTTTCGCGATGATCTTGGCTATGCAGCACTTGATTATACTGTGCGATGTGATGAAAACTGGCACACGATCAGTGCTGATCTGGCAGGGTTGCACGGCGATCTTGAGGTGCGGGTCAGGATCGAACATGGCAGTAACGGCTGGATATTGAACGGGGATATGCAGCCTGATGTTGAGGCCGCGGATGATCTTGATCTGTCATTCACCCCGGCCACCAATCTGATGCCGTTGCGCCGGTTGAGGGCATCGGGCCAACGTGACATCCGCCTGCGGGCGGCCTGGCTGCGTTATCCGCAAGCCGTGTTGCACCCGTTGGATCAAACCTATGTGGTGTTGGAGGAGGACGGGAACATATCCTATGCCTCTGAGCAAAATGGTTTTTCCACCACGCTTGAGGTTGATGAAACCGGATTTGTGACGCGCTATCCCGGGCTGTGGCAGGGCGAGGTGCAACATGCGGGCTGAGCGGATGATATTTGCACTGGCATTCGTGCTTTTGGTCATGGCCGGCCTGCGCGATGGGTTGGATCAATGGGTGGCGAATACCCGGTTGCCGGTGCTGATCTCCGAGAGCTCGGTGGAAGTGCGCGACCGCGCGGGCCGGATGCTGCGGGTTTACACGGTGGCGGATGGGCGCTGGCGATTGGCTGTCACGCCGGGGCAAGTGGATCGCGGTTTTCTTGAGATGCTGATCGCCTATGAGGACAAGCGGTTTTACCGGCATTCCGGGGTTGATCCGCGCGCCATGCTGCGGGCGGTTTCGCAGGCCGTTACGAATGGCGAGGTGGTCTCGGGCGGCTCAACTTTGACGATGCAGGTGGCGCGGCTTTTGGAGGATAGCGGCACAGGTAAGTGGCGTGGCAAACTGCGGCAAATCCGGCTGGCTTTGGCGCTGGAGCGGTGGCTGAGCAAGGATCAGATCCTGGCGCTGTACCTCACGCGCGCGCCTTATGGCGGCAATCTTGAGGGGGTGCGCGCGGCCACCCTGGCGTGGTTCGGTAAAGAACCCACCCGCCTGACGCCTGCGGAATCGGCGCTGTTGGTGGCGCTGCCGCAATCGCCCGAAGCACGGCGGCCCGACCGCAATCATGCTGCGGCAATGGCGGCGCGGGCGCGGGTTCTGGAACGGATGAAACGCGGCGGTTATCTGAGCGCGGGCGCAGCAGCGGCGGCCCTGTCCGAGCCGGTGCCAAGCATGCGCGCAGGTTTTCCGGCGCTGGCCCCGCATCTAAGTGATCAGGCGCTGGCGGTGGAGCCACTGGCGCTGCGGCATGATCTGACGATTGATTTGGGGTTACAGCAAAGCCTTGAAAAGCTTGCTATAAATGCGCTGCCTGATCTGCCGGGGGATGTTTCTGTTGCCATGGTTGTGGCGGATCATCGCACGGGTGAGATTGTGGCCTCGGTCGGATCGGCGGGGTATCAGGATGATGCCGCCCGGCAGGGGTTTGTTGATATGACGCGGGCGGTACGCTCACCGGGGTCAACGCTTAAACCGTTGGTTTATGCCATGGCGTTTGATCGCGGGCTGGCGCATCCCGAAACCCTGATCAATGACCGGCCGGTGGCGTTTGGCCGCTATGCGCCGCTCAATTTTGACGGGCAGTTCAGGGGCGAGATAACCGTGACGCAGGCGCTCCGGCAATCGTTGAATATTCCGGTGGTTCTGTTGCTGGATGAGATCGGCCCCGCGCATCTGATGCAGGCACTGAAGCGGGCTGGGATGCAGGCAAAATTGCCCGGAGATCAGGCCGGTTTGGCGGTGGCGCTGGGCGGTGTGGGGGTAAGCCTGCGCGATCTGGTGCAGCTTTATGCGATGCTGGCGAATGGCGGCAAGGCGCGGCCCTTGTATTGGCGTGCGGGGGCAGGGCAGACGGGCGCGCAAACGCAGGTGATCAGCCGCTCGGCGGCGTGGCAGGTGTCTGATATTCTTGCCGGGTTAGCGCCGCCGAAAGGCGGGCCAAGCGGGCGGATTGCCTATAAAACCGGCACTTCTTATGGCCACCGCGATGCCTGGGCCATCGGCTTTGACGGGGCGCATGTGGTGGGTGTCTGGATTGGCCGGGCAGATGGAACGCCGGTGCCCGGGGCGTTTGGCGGTGATCTGGCAGCACCAGTATTGTTTGAGATATTTCAACGGCTTAAACCAAATTCTGATCCTTTGCCTGCCCCGCCGCCTGAGACATTGATCCTGTCAACGGCCGAGCTGCCGCAGCCTTTGCGCCGGTTCACCGGGCGCGAGGCGGTGTTCAAAGCGCCCGAGGATGCGCCGAAACTGATCTTCCCGCCCGAGGGTGCGCGACTGAGCCTTGAAGAGGCCCTGCCGGTGAAGGTGCGCGACGGCAAACCGCCCTTTACATGGCTCGCCAATGGCAGGCCAATTCTGACCGGGGTCTACCGGCGCGAAACCGCCTTGCCGGGAATTTCAGAAGGGTTTTCCCGGCTGACAGTGATCGACGCAGGCGGGCGGGTATCACGGGTGAATATCGAGATTGAATAGGGTAGGCCGGGCTTAAGCCCGGCTTACGGGCGGTGTCAGGGGCAGGCGGCCTTGATCGGAAAGCAGCCAGCAGTCACGGCCCTCAAAAACTGCGGGCCAGAGGGGGCGGCCCCAGCCTGCGCCGCCGTCAAGGTCAATCCGGTTGCCGAAATGGGTGGGCATGTCGAGGGCGGTGTGGCCATGGACCACGAGCCAGGGGTGGGGCATGGGGTTTTCCAGGAAATCACCGCGCAGCCAGAGCATGTCTTCGGGCGATTGCCGTGACAGGGGCACGCCCGGTTTGATGCCTGCGTGCAGGATCAGAAGCTCGTTCGTCAGGTGGTAATAGGGCAGGCTCGCGAGCCAGTTGCGGTGCTCAATCGGGACAGCATCAAGCGCTGCGGCGTGGTTGGGGGCCTTGGCCGTGGCGGTAACGCCGTAGGAGGCGAGCGTATCCATCCCGCCGAGGCGCTGATGCAGCCAGCTATAGCCGGGCTTGGTCATGCGCGGCGAGGTGATGGAATTGTTATCGAGGTAATCAAGAAACATCTGATCGTGATTGCCACGCAGGGCGAGCCAGTTCCTGCCCTGTGCCTGCCCTGCCATCAGCCGCTCGATCACGCCGCGGCTGTCGGGGCCGCGATCAACGTAATCACCGAGGAAGATGAGGCGGGCATCTCCCCCGCCGTCGGCCTCAATCCGGGCGAGGGCCTTGTCCAGCATGGCGCTCTGACCATGGATGTCAGGAAGGATATAGAGCGGGTTCTTCATGGGCTGAGTGAGCCGGGGCGGCGCGGGCTTGTCCAGCAAGAAAATATCGACTGCACGAGGTTGTGACATATCTGCGCTGGTCACGGCATTGAGGATTGGCTTATATTTTGCCGACAGGGCAGAGATTTGTTGCATTATGCCAGAGATGTGAGGGAGGTCACGCATGTCGGATATCGAAACTGCTGTTTCACAGCATTACGGCAATTTGGATTTGTTGGAACGGATACTTGACCGGCTGAAGCAGATGGGGATTGCGCCCGATGCGGTGACACCCGATGATCTGGCCCCGGTGGATGAGCTGCATGTCGGCGGCCGGGCCGCCACGGAATATGCGGTGGCGAAACTGGCACCGGGCCAACAGGATCATGTGCTGGATGTCGGTTGTGGCATTGGCGGCGCGGCGCGGTATATCGCGGCCAATCTAGGCTGCCGGGTGACGGGGATTGATCTGACGCCGGATTTCATCGCCGTGGCCCGGGCGCTGACGGATATGACCGGTTTGCAGCAGAAGGCTTCCTTTACGGTGGCAAGCGCGCTTGATATGCCGTTTGAGGCGGGGGCGTTTGATGCGGCGATAACCTTGCATGTGGCGATGAATATCCCCGACCGGGCCGGTTTATATGCCGAGGTTGCAAGGGTGCTGAAGCCCGGCGGGGCATTTTGTGTCTATGATGTGATGCGTAAGGGCGATGGTGAGATACCCTATCCGATGCCCTGGGCTGAAACCGCTGTGACAAGCCATCTGACAACGCCGGATGAGACGCGCGCATTGTTGGAAGGGGCCGGGTTTGAGGTTAAACTGACGGAGGATCGGACAGATTTCGCCAAAGAATTCTTCCGCCGCAGCTTTGCCGCGATGCAGGGCGGGCCAAAGCCATTGGGGCCGCATCTGATCATGGGGGCAACGGCAAAGGAGAAGCTGATGAATATCTCAAATGCCATATCTGATGGCTTGCTGGCCCCGGTGATTATGATCGCACGCCGGAGGGCTTAAGCGCGGGTTATTCAGGGTATTTGCGCCGGGCAGTGGCGCGGTCCAGCTTGGTTTTGCCCTTGAGGGCGGTGGCCGTCCATTCATAGGTGTGAACGCCACCGGGGGGGCAGGGGCTTTTGTATTTGAAAGCCCCAAACGGCAGGGTGCCATCGCTTGTGACCGCCACATTGCCACCGCCGTGGTTATAAGAGGGGGCATTTCTGTCTTTGAGCTTGAAGCGTACAGAAGTGGTGCCGGCGGGCAGGCCCTTGAGCACAAAGGCCGGGCTGCCAACGGTATTCGGGCGGCCTGTTTTGCAACTGGGAATGTCACCCCATTCAAATGTAAAGGAAAATTCCGCCGATGCGGTTGTGGCGGATAAGGTGAGTGCAGCAAGCGAGATCAACAAACGGCGCATGGGGGCCTCCGACGAGACAAGTTACAAAGGTAGGATAACCGCCAGTTGCGGTACATGTAAAACGCTTTAATCGCGGGCACCGAAAATGGCCGAGCCCACGCGGATATGGGTGGCCCCAAGGGCAACGGCGCTTTCGAAATCTCCGCTCATGCCCATGGAAAGCCCGCTCAGCCCGTTGCGCGCGGCAATCTTGCCCAGAAGGGCAAAATGCAGGCTGGGCTCTTCCTCGGTGGGGGGGATGCACATCAGCCCCTCAATCGGCAGATCAAGCACACGGCATTCGGTGATGAAGGCATCCGCCTGCTCGGGCATGACCCCGGCTTTCTGCGGTTCCTGCCCGGTGTTGACCTGAATGAAAAGGCGCGGGCAATGGCCTGTTTCCTGTGCCAGACGGGCGATGGTTTTGGCCAGCTTGGGGCGGTCAAGTGTATGAATCGATTGAAACAGGCCAAAGGCCTGACGGGCCTTGTTGGTTTGCAAGGGGCCGATGAGATGCAGCTCAATACCGTCATATTGCTCGCGAAATCCGGGCCATTTGCCGGCGGCCTCCTGCACCCGGTTTTCTCCAAATATCCGCTGGCCCTGATTCAGAACTGACACAACCCGCGCATCGGGCTGCATTTTGGATACGGCAATCAGGGTGACAGAGCCGGGCGCGCGCCCGGCATCGGCGCAGGCCTGGGCAAGGCGGGAATTGATTTCTGTGAGGCTCATGGATACTCTCCTTCGGATCAACTCAGAAATGGCATGATCACAGGCTGTTATGCAATGTTGATTATGCTGGCCGGGCTTCAATGCGCCAAACCGCTTGCCCCACCGCCTTGCGTTGGATAGTAGGGAGGGGAAAACAGTTTCGGATCGTATAATGACATACCCAGCTTTGAAAAATACCTGCCTTGCACTGGCCTCCGTTGTGATGATTGCATCCTGCAGTGGTGTGCAAAACAGAGGGCTGGACGAAGAAGCCACAACCGTGAGTTCAGGCAAGGGTGCCTCCGCTGCCGGGCGTGCCGGAAAAGGCGGGACGATACTTGATGCATTCCGAAATAAAGGCAAAGCCGATATTCGTGTGAACCGGTTCTTGTGGACCGCCACTTTGGATGTTCTGAGCTTTTTGCCGGTGGAAACGGCTGATCCGTTTACCGGCGTTATCTCAACCGGCTATGGCCGCCCGCCCGGCGGTGGTGCGGCCTATCGCGCAACGGTTCTGATCAGCGATCCCGCACTTGATGCACGCTCACTGAATGTGGCACTGCAATCGCAACGCGGGCCGGTCAGTGCCAGCACCCAACGCGCGGTGGAAGATGCCATTCTGGCACGCGCCCGGCAGTTACGCATCAGCGCTGGAAAATTTTGATCCGGCATCCGCCACAGGCACCAGCCCGAGGAAGATGCCGACAGACGGATGACGAGATATCAGCGTGGGCGCGCGGCGCACACTCATTTTTGAGAAACCCTGACCAGAGCAGGAGCGGTCAGATTGGGGCGAACACTCCGGTATCGGCATTATATTGTTCAAGACCGCCCTCGCCGATGTCATGCCACAGGCCATGCAAGGTAAGGTGGCCGGTATCAATGGCCGAGGCAATGAACGGAAAACTCATCATGTTTTCCAGTGAGACAAGCACCGCTTCTTTTTCCAATGCGCGGGTGCGCTCGGCCGGGTCGCTGATGTCCTTCACCCGCTCATAGCCCGGGCGCAGAATATCCATCCAGCGGCCGGTAAAAGATGAAACCTCATTCAGCTCGGGCGCGGCACCCGAACACATGTCAAAACAGCCCTGCACCCCGCCACAGTTGGAATGGCCCAGCACAATCAGATGCGCCACCCTGAGGGTGGTTACGGCATATTCCAAGGCCGCCGAGGTGCCGTGATGATTGCCGTCATTGGCATAGGGCGGCACCAGATTGGCAATATTGCGGTGCAGGAAAAACTCGCCCTGATCGGCGCCGAAAATGGAAGTTACATGCACCCGGCTGTCACAGCATGAGATCACCATCGCGCGCGGATGCTGCCCGCCTTCGGCCAGACACCGGTACCAGGCCTGGTTTTCGGCATAGGCCGTGGCCTTCCAGCCGTGAAAGCGTTTGACCAGATAATCGGGTAAAGGGCGGGCGTGCTGCATCTTGTCCCTCATGTGTTTGTTTTATGGTAAGTACTCATAATTCTCAGAGAATTCGAGTGATATTTCTATTTTCCGGAAACCTTTTGCAAATCTCTGTGCCTCATAAACATATGCAGCCTTGGGGGCCAGATGAGTTTGAGGGTGAGACATTGGAACAGGTGACGTTACTGAAACAGAATGAGGTGGTCGGGCTGGATTCCGCACGGTTGGAAGAGCTTTACAGCCAGTTGGGAGAGGCCGGTGCCGAGGATGTGGTATGCCGCGCTTTGGAAGAGCTGGCGGCGCGGCTATCATATACGGAGCGCTGTTATCGGGAGATACGAATCAGCGATATGCGCAAATCTGCACGCAGCCTGATCGCCATAGCCGAGCAGATCGGCATGTTGAAACTGGCGCAGGTGGCGCGCGATGTGACCCGCTGCATTGATGAAAGTGACCGGGTGGGGCTGGCCGCGACGCTGGCGCGATTGCTTAGAATCGGGGAAAGATCACTGAGCGAGATATGGGATTTGCAGGATCTTTCCATTTGAAGGCTTGCGGTGGAGATGGATGTGATGCTGGTTCATTCGGGTATGTGAACTAAAGTTGACATTGAGAGCCTGCACGGTGAAGGTCAGGTCTGAGCCCATTGTTCTGAATGCTGCGCGACTGATCAGCGACCACTTTGGCGAAGCCACAGACTTTTCGTGCGGTTTGTTGTAGCATTGGCTCAAACATGGTGCTGGGTATGAAAGACAGATACGGATATTCGCTTTCTACGAACTCGAAAAAGGCCAGAGATGCGTATGTTCTTGGCCTTGATCGGTTTCTCGGTGCCGAGATTGGCGTTGAAGCCGCGCTCAAACTGGCGACCCAAGAAGACGAAGGTTTCGCCCTCCCCCATGTCGTATTGGCACGTTACCGGCAGCTTGTCGGAGATAGGGCTGGTGCGAAACAATCACTTCATCTCGCCAAACAGTGCGCCGGGCCGCTGACAGAACGGGAAGCGCGGCAGATCAAGATCATCGGCCTTTTGACCGACGGCAAAAGCACCGCAGGATATCAGGCCGCGCGGGATCAATTGCAAGAATATCCCCGTGATGTGATTATCGCGCAAGCCTGTCTGGGCGTCCTGAGTCTGATCGGATTCAGTGGCGAGCCGGGACGCGAAGCCGAGAACCTTGCGCTGGCTGAGATTCTTGAGCCCCATTATGGCGATGACTGGTGGTTCCAAGGTTTGTTGGGGTTCGCGCAAGTCGAAGTCGGCCAATTCCACCGTGCCGAAAAGAGCATTGATAAATCACTAACGGCCAATCCGCGAAATGCGCATGGTGCGCATTTTCGATCACATCTCTATTACGAAACAGGCCAGACAGAGGAGGGTTATGCTTTCATCACGGACTGGCAACGCTCCTATCAAAAAGAGGGGCAGATGCATTGCCATATTGCCTGGCATATTGCGCTTTGGGCATTGGCGCGTGGTGATACGGACGAGATGTGGTGCATTGTTGACCGGGATATCGATCCGCGCGGAGCATGGGGGCCTCCGTTAAATGTAATGGTTGATCTGGCGGCGGTTCTATATCGGGCGGAGCTCTCGGGTGTAGCGGTTCCTCAAGAACGGTGGCAGATCGTTTGCGACTATGCCGCAGAGAAGTTTCCGAACCCCGGCTTGGGTTTTGCGGATGCACATGCAGCACTTGGATATGCGATGGCAGGAAGATCCGAGGCACTTCAACGGATCATAGTAGGTGCCAAGGGACCGGCAGCCGATCTTGTGCGATATCTGGCAGAGGCATTCGGTGCCATCGCTGATCAGAACTGGTCGGATGCGAATGAGTTTTTGACAAAAGCGCTTTGGGATCACGCGCGGCTTGGTGGCAGTCGCGCGCAGCGTGATTTGATAGAATATGCGTCAGTCGGTGTCCTGCTGCGGTTGGGGCGTCATGACGAAGCGCGTAGGCAACTTGCCATGCGTCGCCCCAAAGCAATTATCGGAAATGCCGTTAAGGGCATCTGACAATAACTTTTCTAAAGCAGACGTGGGCACAAGCGCAGCGAAGGGTAGGAAAGTCCGCGAAGCGGGCCTAGGCGAAACTGTTGGTTAAAGGCCGCATAGCGAACATTGCTGTTCGGTGGCGCGATGCGCTTTAGTTCCAGGCGGAGACAACAGGCAATTTGGATTCTCTCCTCCCCTGCCAGTTGGGTCAATGTTATGACGGAGATGTCAAACATCTTTGACGTTTCACCCTTGCGGTGCCGACGAGGGTGGCTAGGTTGGGTGTCAGACGCTCCAACTGAAAGACGCGCCCATGCCGTTGAATTTTGCCCCCGATAGTGCTGAAGCCCTTCCGGTTCATGTAATTGGGAAAGATGCGATTGATGACTGGCTTGAAGGTCAGCCGGGCCGTGTTTTTGCTTGGGTTGAAGCCGCGGGATTTAAAGCGGATCTGGGTGCCAGTTTGCTGATTCCCGGTGATGATGGCCGGATTGAGAGGGTGCTGGCGGGCTATGGCTCAGCCGATGAGCGCGCGCGCGGGCGGTTTCATCTGGCGGCGGTTGCGGCCGCCTTGCCGGAAGGGGTGTATCGGCTGGAAGGTTTGGATTCGGGGCGCGCCAATGAGGAATCGCTGGGATGGTTGTTGGCAGGCTATGGGTTTGATCGGTATCGCGAGCAAAAGAAGGCATCAGCGCGGCTGGTGGCCCCCGAGGGGGTGGATGCCGCCCGGCTTGAGGCGATTGCCAAAGGCGAGGTGCTGACCCGTGATCTGATCAACACGCCCGCATCCGATATGGGGCCGGATCAGCTTGAGGCCGCCTGTGTCGAGCTGGCGGCACAGTTTGCTGCGGCTGTCACGGTGATCAAGGGTGCCATGCTTCTTGAGCAGAACTTTCCGATGATTCATGCGGTTGGCCGCGCCTCGGCGCAGGAGCCGCGCCTGATTGAAATGACATGGGGCGATGCGGGCCCGGCGCTGACCCTTGTGGGCAAGGGCGTGTGTTTTGATACCGGCGGGCTGAATTTGAAACCAGGGGCCAGCATGGGGTTGATGAAAAAGGATATGGGCGGGGCAGCTACCGTGCTGGGGCTGGCGCAGATGATCATGTCCTTAGGGTTGAAGCTGCGCCTGAGGGTGCTGATCCCGGCGGTGGAGAATTCTGTGAGCGGCAATGCCATGCGGCCCGGTGATATTTTAACGGCGCGCAACGGGCTGACGGTTGAGAACAACAATACCGATGCGGAAGGCCGGCTGGTGCTGGCGGATGCGCTGGCATATGGCGCGGAAGGTGCCCCCGATCTGATGCTGTCGATGGCGACGCTCACGGGTGCAGCACGGGTGGCGGTGGGGCCTGATCTGTCGCCCTATTACACCGATGATGATGCGGTTGTGGCGGCACTGGAGAAGGCCGCCAAAGCGGTGGCCGATCCGGTCTGGCGGATGCCGTTTCACGACCCCTATGAGTCCATGATAGAACCCGGAATTGCCGATCTTGATAACGCGCCCAAGGGGGGCTTTGCCGGGTCGGTCACGGCGGCTTTGTTCCTGCGCCGGTTTGCAGGCGGCGCGCGCTATGCGCATTTTGACATCTATGGCTGGAACCCCACGGCTGCCCCGGCCCGGCCCAAGGGCGGGGTTGGCATGGGCGCGCGGGCGGTGCTGGCGGCGCTGCCCGAGGTTTTAGGGCTATGACGGATGCGCGGCTTATCCCGGCCAATGCCCGTGTGGCGGCAGAGCATTTGCGTGGTTCGGTTGAGGCCCCGCGCTATTCAGGCGGGGCGGCGCGTCTGCTGTTGCCTGCCTTGGCTGATCTTTTGCACGCGCCGGGCGGCCGGCGGCAGCGTCAGGTGGTGAGCGGGGAAGCGGTTAGTGTTTATGAGGTTCACGATGGTTGGGCCTTTGTGCAGCTTGGGCGGGATGGCTATGTGGGGTATCTGCCGTCGGATGCGCTGATTGAGGCCGAGGCACCCACGCATTTTGTGAGCGCGCGGATGACCCATGTCTACCCCAAGCCTGACCTGAAAGTGCCGGAGCTTTACGGGCTCAGCCATAGGGGCCGGGTCCGGGTTCTGGCGCAGGAGGGCCGGTTTGCGAAGACGCCTTTGGGTTATGTGGCGCATGCGCATCTGAAGCCTGTGGGCGATCTGGCGGATGACCCTGTTTCAGTGGCGGAATTATATCTTGGCACGCCGTATCTTTGGGGCGGAAACTCATCCTATGGGATTGATTGCTCGGGGCTGGTACAGGCCGGATGCCATGCTTGCGGCATTGCCTGCCCCGGCGATAGCGACATGCAACAGGCGGAACTGGGGCAGGAGATGGACCCTGATGCCAAGCTGCGCCGCGGGGATTTGGTTTTCTGGAAGGGGCATGTGGCCTGGGTTGCCGATGAGGCCCGGCTGATCCATGCCAATGCGGGCTCCATGGCGGTTTCATATGAAGGCATTGAGGCGGCGATTGAGCGGATTGCCTCGCAGGGCGATGGGCCGGTGATTGCACGCAAACGCCTGAAATCAAAAATGGGAGGACAGAGATGAGCGACAGTTTTTTTCACCCGGTTTCGGGCTTTCAGTTTCCGCGGTTTGCCGGGATTCCGACCTTCATGCGGCTGCCCTATGTGCCGTTGGATCATGATCGGATCAAGGACGTGCAGATCGGCCTGATTGGCGTGCCGTGGGATTCCGGCACCACCAACCGCCCCGGCCCGCGCCATGGGCCGCGGCAGCTTCGCGATTCGTCTACCATGATGCGGGCACAGCATGCCACCTCGGGGATGCGGCCCTATGAGGCGGCAAACTGTGCTGATCTGGGCGATGTGGGGCCGAATCCGGCGGATATCATGGACAGTATGGAGCGGATCACGGCGTTTTATGATCAGGTTCTGGCGGCGGGGATTGTGCCGCTGACTGCGGGCGGGGATCACCTGACTTCGCTGCCGGTTCTGCGGTCTTTGGCCAAGGTGCACGGCGCCATGGGGATGGTGCATTTTGACAGCCATACCGATCTGTTTCATTCCTATTTTGGTGGCACCATGTACACCCATGGCACACCCTTTCGCCGGGCGGTGGAGGAGGGCCTGCTCGACCCCAAACGCATTGTGCAAATCGGGCTGCGCGGCACCATGTATGACACCGAGGATCGTGATTTTGCGGCCGCCAATGGCATCCGCCTGATATTGATTGAAGAGTTTCATGCGCGCGGCGTTGAGGATGTGATGGCCGAGGCGCGGGAGATTGCCGGCACTGCGAAAACCTATGTGAGCTATGACATTGATTTTGTTGATCCCACATTCGCGCCGGGCACGGGCACGCCGGAAGTGGGCGGGCCGAACTCGTATCAGGCGGTGCAGGTGTGCCGTGAGCTGGAGGGGCTGAATATCATCGGCGCGGATATGGTTGAGGTGTCACCACCGTTTGACATGGCGGGCGGCACGGCCTTTCTGGGCGTGTCGATCATGTTTGAGATGCTCTGTGTGATGGCAGGGCAGGTTAATTAAGGGGAGCGGGAATGACGGATAATCCAAACAAGGATCAGGCAGAGTATTGGGGCGCGGCGCAGAAATGGATCGAGTTCCAGGATGGGCTGGATGCCACGCTGGAGCCGGTTTTGGCGGGGACGCTGGGGGCGGCGGGGCTGAAGCCCGGTGAAGCGGTATTGGATATCGGCTGCGGCACCGGGATGAGCACGATGACGGCGGCGAGGCTGGTGGGGCCAAAGGGCCGGGTGTTTGGGGCTGATATATCGGAGCTGCTGCTGGGCCGGGCGATGGTGCGCGCGGCGGATGCGGGCCTCACGAATATCGAATTCAAACGGGTTGACGCGCAGGTGCATGGATTTGAGGCGGCGGCTTATGACGCGGTGATCTCGCGCTTTGGGGTGATGTTTTTTGCGGGTCCGGTGGCGGCGTTTGGCAATATCGCGCGGGCGGTCAGGCCGGGGGGCAGGATGGCGTTCATGGCCTGGGCTGATCTGGCGGAAAACCCGTGGTTCGAGATCCCAAGGCTGGCGGCGGTGGCACGGGTGGGCGATATGCCGGCGGTTGAACAGCAGGGGCCGAACCCGATGGCATTTGCCGACCGGGGATATGTCTGTGACTTGCTGGACCGGGCCGGATGGCAGGATATTTCGGTATCAAAGGTGCAGGTTGATCTGACCCCGCCGGGCGGGCCGGAGGGCGCGGCAGGGCTTGCGTGCCGGGTGGGCATGGCGGCGCGGGTATTGCAGGCCAGGGATGGCTCGGAAGCGGATGCGCGGGCGGTTGAAGCGGCCACCGCCGAGGCGCTGGCAGCCTATGACACGCCGAAGGGGATACGCATTCCCGCGATGCTGAACCTGTGTACGGCACGGCGGGATTAACGCGCGCGGACGCGATCACCCACGTGGATCATGCCGCCGGTGATGATCTTGCAATTCAGGCCCGAGCGATTCCAAAGCGGCATATAGACATCGCGCTTGAGCATCAGGTTGAGGTATTTGCAGGGCTGGTTGATGCGCACGCCTTGCAGCACCGCCTCGCCCACGGTGAATTGCAGCCCCACCAGATGTTGCAGGGGCACGCCGGAAACTGTGAGGTTGCGGCGGTGCTCGTTCATGTGGATTTCTTCGCCGCAATCCGTGGCAACCCGTTCCAGCATCTCGGATTCGATCAAGGTGATCTGGCGGTCTTCGCCGGGGATGCCTGAATAGGTGCCGGTTTCCAGGAAATATCTGTCGCCCTCGATGCCGCGACCGGCAATCAGGGCGGCGGTCTGTAATGGCTGCATCGGTTGGGATTTGGCGGGTGTGATGTGGATATGATCCAGTTTACCGCGCCATCCGGTGGCTGTCATCTGGGTTTCCTGTTGCCTTTTGTGATGCAAGAGGTAGCGCAGGGGATAGGGCCGCGCAAGTGGCGGCGTTATCGGTGCTGGGGGTGTCTTTGACAGGGGATGCGCAGAATAATTGGGCTGAGGTCTGCCATGCGGGACTATGCCATGCGGAACAATGCGGAAATTGCCACCATGAGTGAAGAAGCCGCGATGCTGCGCGTCCCAGTAATCGGCCTTTGCCTATTCCGCCACCCCGACAATGAGATGCGCAGGCGCTGGGAACACGACCTTTCCATCCTGCCCGCGAAATCGTCCAAACCTATCTTCGGCGGCAGCCACGAGCGCCTCGAACCCTGCATCGTCGATGTCATCGGACAATGTCCAGCCGCGCACATCCATTCTCACCCATTCACGGACGGATGCAAAACGTGCTTCGCCAGTGACAGTTTGCACGATTGCCCGTGTAAGTCCGCCTTCGTCTAGAACACCCTGCAGGGTTTGTCGGTCGCCCAGAACATAGGGCGCGCGGAGCGCATTTCCGGCGTCTTTTCCAAACATCGAGTCAATCAATTCGACCATCTCTACATATCCCGGCGAATTTTCAACATCATCCCAGACAGTGAAGGCAACTCGGCCACCCGGGCGTAGGACATGCATCATCTGGGTCAGGGCCTTTGATCTGTTGTCGAAAAACATTAGCCCGAATTGGCACAGGACGGTATCGAAGGTATTGCCTGCGAAGGGGAGTGCCTCGGCAAAGCCTTCGATCCACTCAATATCGGCAGAACGCGATTTTGCCACGGCAAGCATCCCGCCGTTTCGATCCAAGCCGACAGTACGCCCTGACGGCCCATTGCGTCTGGCGGCTTCACGGGTCGTTGCGCCTGTTCCGCAGGCAACGTCCAGTACGTGGCTGCCGGGTGTAATTCCTGCCAAGTCGCAGAGCGGGCCCGCCCACGCACCGAACAGGGACGGGACAAAGAATTCATCATAAATTTCGGCGGCGGAGTTTGAGACTTGCCCGGCTGTTGCGGCTTTGGTTGTCATGGTCTCACCTATTGGTTCAATCGTGATCTGACCAGTGGTGACACCACATGCCTTGTGAGGTATAGTTCAAAATCTGTAGTAACGCGACGAGCAACCGAATGAAATCCTACGGTCAGTACTGTCCCGTCGCAAAGGCGGCCGAGTTGTTCTGCGAAAGGTGGAACGCCCTTATCATTCGCGACCTGGCCGCTGGGCCATGCCGTTTCACTGACTTGCAGCGCGGGGTTCCGCTCATGTCACCCTCACTTCTTTCATCGCGGTTGAAATGGCTTGTGGACGAAGGAGTTATCGCCCGCCAAGATCTGGGCGAGAAACGATCCGGTTACATCCTGACGGAAGCCGGGCGCGAGTTTGCCCCTCTGGTTGAGGCACTTGGTATCTGGGGCCAGCGTTGGACACGGCGGGACCTCAGGGATCATGAAATTGATCTGGGACTGCTTGTCTGGAGTTTGGAACGTTCAGCCAACCCCCTTGCATTTGGTAAAAAGCGCTGTCTCATCCGGCTTGAACTGAGCGATCAGATTAAGGCGAAAAGGCTATGGTGGTTTCTCAACCAGAAGGGGCATTGTGAGCTGTGTGTTGATGATCCGGGTGGCGATGTGAATCTTTATCTTGCGTGCACGCTTCCCGACGCAATCCACATCGTCAGAGGGGATCTGTCGCCGGAACAGGCCATTGACACGCAACGATTGGAAGTTCTTGGCGATGGCTGGGCCAGCCGCGCCTTTACCAAATGGCTCAACCTTGGCCCGATCACCAAGGTGGCGTCGCGTCGAGCTACACGATAGCAAAGACGTCCGCTTCGGGCTCATTCCCGCCATTTGACAAATTTGATCAGATGACCGTTTTCACCGGTCGAACTGAAGGAGATTTATCCTTCAGGGTATTATTTCAACGATCCGGCTGCCACCTGTTGCGCTTGATGAGGTCGGGGGCCTCGGCGGGGGCAGCTCAGATGATCTCATCTTCATCGAACAGGGGTGCGGCATCAAGATGGGCGTTTACCCGTTCGGCGGCGTCATCGGCGCTGGGGGTTTCTGCCACGTGAAACAGGGCATCGCCCTCATAAACCGACGGCATGTTGGTGCGGCCGATGATGATACCGGTCATATCTGCGACGACTTCGGTCTCAACCTCGCCAAAGGGGTCGGAAATGGTGCCAAGAATAGTCCCGGGCTCGACCGTGTCGCCGATCGTCAGATAGCCGCGCATCAGCCCGCTGGCGGGGGCGCGGTACCAGTGCGAGGTGCTGCAAAACATCGGCTTGGCCGAGACGCGGGGCACGCCTTTGGCCCGGATCATTTTAAGCTGCCGCATCACCCGCAGAATGCCCGCAACCCCGGCGCGCGCGGCCTGTTCGTCAAATCGCATGCCCTCGCCGCCCTCATAGAGCAGCACATCAATCCCGGCCTCTTCGGCGGCCATGCGCAAGGAGCCCTCGCGCAGCTTGGAATGCATCATCACCGGAGCGCCAAAGGCCGCGCCCAATTCTGCCAGACGGTTATTTCCCGGCGTCAGGCGCAGTTGTGGCAGGTTGGTGCGGTGGATGGCGGCGGAATGCAGATCAATGCCCACTTCGGCGCGCGCGACCACCTGGGTCATGAATATATGCGCCAGCCGCGAGGCCATTGAACCCTCGGGCAATCCCGGAAACACCCGGTTGAGATCGCGCCGGTCGGGCAGATAGCGCGCGTGGTTGAGAAAGCCGAATGTGTTGACGATCGGAACGGCCAGCAGGGTGCCGGACATGTTCTCAAGCGCCTTGGCGCGCAGCAGGCGGCGCACGATCTCAACCCCGATCACCTCGTCGCCGTGAATGGCGGCTGAGACAAACATCACCGGGCCAGGTTTGGTGCCGTGGATCACATGCACCGAAAGATGCACCGGCGTGTGATCGGAAAGCACGCTGACGGGGATATCCACGGTTTTGCGCGTGCCGGGGTCGATGCTGTCGCCATTGATTTCAAAAGGGCCTCGTTTTGTCATTGGGTTTGCTCCACCTGTCCCCAGCCGCTCGATTGCATTTCACGCAACCGGCTGGCGGTGCGTTCAAATTCAAAGCTGCCTTCGCCCTCAATATAAAGAAATTCCGGCACCGCCGCCGCCGAGCATATCAGGCGAACGCGGGCCTCGTATAGGGCGTCAATCAAGATGACGAAACGCTTGGCCTCGTTGAAGTTCGAGCGGCCAAGAAGCGGGATGTTTTCCAGCACCAGAACCCGCGTTGCATCGGCAAGGGCAAGGTAATCCGCCGGACCAAGGGGTTTGGCGCATAGATCATAGAACGAGGCGCGGGCCACGCCGTTGTGGAAGGCGGGTATTTCAACCTCGCGCTTGTTGACAATCAGGATATGCGGCGAAGCTTTGCCGCCGGTCAGGTTTTGCCAGACGGCATTGATTTCAGCGCGTGTTTCATCGTTCAGGGGGGTGAAATAGGCCGGATTATCCGCCAGCAGGTTTTGCCGGTAATCTGTGGGGCTGATCATTTCATGCACCACCATTTGTTGTTTCAGCATGGCGATGAAAGGCAAAAACAACTGCCGGTTCAGCCCGTCCTTGTAAAGAT
>JAJFIA010000008.1 GCA_021775255.1 Roseovarius sp. | reverse complement strand
CCGCCTCTTCGGGGCTGTCGAACCGCAGATCAATCCAGCGCCCGGCGGGGATATCCACCGCTGTGCCCGGCACCCAGGCATCCTTCCATGCGACCGTGCTGGTGTGAATGCTCAGGGTCCGCGTGGCGGCGTCATAGGCGGTGTCGACAAAGATCAGCCGGTTGCCATTGGCATCCTGCGGCACTTCGATCTGCCAGCCGCGGCTGGCCAGCGGCGGCACATCCGACAGGCTGTAATGGCCGGTCCCAAGGCGGGTAAAGCCGGCATTTACCGGCTCGACCGGCTCTTCGGTGCCGCCCTCAAACAGCCGCACGATCGGGCTGGCCTCCTTGAGGAAACCGTTGGCATCAACCGTGGTATTGGCCTTGTGCCAGATGTCGGTCCAGATGATCGGGCCTTCATTGCTGCTGCTGAGGCCAAAACTGACCTTCATATTGGTCGGGTTGGAGGTATTCCGGATGGACAGGGCACAATAGCGCAGGCTGGATATGGTGCTGCGCGACAGCCAGGTGGAATAGAAAAACGCATTGCTGTCCGGCAGCCCGCCAATCGTGTTTCCCGCCGCCAGATAGGTGCCGCTGCGCAACCCGCGGGCATGCAGGGCGCTGCCGCTGGTGAGCTGGACCGCATTGCCCAAAAGCCCGCCATCGCCGGTTTTCATCAGCCGCCCGGCGGTGGAATCCTCTGCCGTCTGGGTTATCGCCTCGCCCGAGGCCAGGCCGGTGCCGGAATCCAGGCTCAGCGCGGTGGTCCAGGCGCTGCCATCGGGGCTGACCTTGACGGCGAAGTTATCCGAACCTGCGGTGCCCATTTCGGTGCGGCCGGAAAACCCGGTCTGAAACAGCAGGCTGGCGGTATCGGTACCCGCGTTCTTGTTGAGCTTGAGCTGATGCCCGGCCCCTTCGTGGTTGAAAAGCGTCGCCGGAGAGGAAAGCGACAGCCGGTTGGTGGTGTCATAGCTGGCATTGATGCCAAGGCCGGAGAGATTGTTCAGATCGGGCAGGGCAAGATCGTCCCAGCCCGCTGCGGTGCGGATCTTCAGGCTGCCGGTGGTCTTGTCAAGCGCCTGCCAGCCCTCCTGCGGCGCGATGAACAGCCAGGCCGCCTCGATCCGCGCCGCCAGCTCATCCGCATGGCCGGCCCAGTCCCCGGTGGGGGCGGCGCCCAGGGCCCAGATAGTGCCTTCCACCGGCAGGGCAGGCGGGGTATCGGCGCCAAAGCCCTCAACCGCCGCCTGAACCAGAATATCAAGCCGCTGCAGCGCCTCATTATGGGTGACATGTTTTTGCGCCTGAGAGGGCAGCAGAAAAGGCAGCGACAGCCGCTCGGATGTGGACATGGGAAATTCGCCTCCGCAGGAATGGATATAGCCCGCGAGACTGTGCCCGAGAGGTTACCATCACCCGAACTAAGCGCGCGGTGGGGGCTGGAGGGGGCGGGGCTAAAGCGTTTCGCGATAAACCTGAATAACGGGTTTGTCGCGAAACGCGCGAAACACTGATATGTTACATGGCGTTTCGCCTTAACCCTGTCTCAGGTTTAAGGCGAAACGCTTTAGTCGTCGTTCAGGTCGGCAAACATATCATCCAGAGACGAAAACGAAGCAGTATCACCTGCTCTGGAGGCTTTGATCGCCTCCTGTGTGACGGCGTTTGGGTATTTGACCTCAAATGGCAGGGCCTTTTCGGCAACCACCTGCACGAGCATCATGCGAATGGCATCCGATGTTGTAAGCCCCATGCTTTTGAAGATCGCACTTGCCTGGTTTTTCACTTCCGATGTGACGCGCGCGCGAACGACCGCATCTGCAACAGTGGCCATGATTTATCCTCATTCAATTTGTAGCTACATTGTAGCTATACTAAAATGGTGAAGAAATCATGCTGTGTCAACCGGCAGCCCCACCCCTTTCAGACTATCCCGGGAGCACGGGCAGCACGAGCAGTATGGTCAGCACATCAGCATAGTCAGCACTGCAAGATATCAAATAAGTCTTTGTTTTTGAAGATGAATTCAATCACCTTCTGCAACATATGTTGCATTTCAATATATTGGGTTGAATTATTTACAGCAACTTATATATCCAGGTGGAAACAATAGGGAAGCATAATTCCCGCAAGTAAACATCTAAATATTTGAAAATAAACAATTTTATATCTATATGTGGTTTAATGTGGCTTACGAAAGGAATTTGACATGGCAGGCAAACCCACTTCCGCCCGAGAGGCGAGCGCAATCGGTAAAAAGCAACTCGCAATCAGGGAGTTGCACTGGCCAGGCGCACAGCAATATATCTGGGACCGCAAGGCCCACAAAGGCTTTACGACCATCCCGAAGACTATGCCGTTGATCCTCAAGATAATGGATGAAATGACCAAGGGGGCCCCTGTTTCCTCTACGTATTTGAACCTGTGGTGCAATACCTGGGACAACGCATTTGTAACCCCTAATCGCCACGGTGAGATGGCAAACGCATCCGGCTTCGGGGGGCAGAGGGGAGAGCACACCTGGCGCACCAGGGTAAAGAAACTGTGGGATCTGCGCTTTATCGACATTACGGCGGGAAAAGCCGGGCCGATGAGCAATGCGATTATCTGGAACCCGCACCTTGTGATCCGCTGGCACCGCCAGAAGAAAACGCCGGGCCTTATGGCCGCAAGCTTTAACGCGCTTTTGGAAAATGCTTTGGAGGTTGGCGCCAGGGATATGCTGGATGCTTCTGTTCCGAACTTTGATGAGCTTGCCAAAGAGCATGTCGATGATATTGGCGCGGAGGGGCCGCCATGACGAAAGAGCTCCGGCGCACCAATCGGTTCAAGAAGGACTACAAGCGTGAAAGGAAAACATACAGCGATCTGGATGATTTGCTCAAGCCGGTCCTTCAGCTTCTGCTTGAAGGCAAGGGTCTTCCTGAAAAGCTCAAGGACCATCCGTTGAGTGGTGATTGGAAAGATCACCGTGACTGCCACATCAAATCCGACCTGGTCTTGATCTACAGCGCTGATGATGAGGCCGTAACGGTTGTCAGAATTGGGTCTCACAGCGAGTTGTTTTAGCGGGGAACTTTCAAAGCGCCGGGACGCGGCCATTTGACGCGAATGCACGCGGTTCTGAGATCGTATGTGGATGCACAGAAGAAACGCCACGGCCCATCCTGAACGGGCCTGAACAGGCGCCCTTGCCTCGGCGTGACAACGATTTGATGGCGCCTGGCATCAGGCCCAAACCGGCCTCAGATTTGGCGGCGGTGCCTGGCTTGTGTGGCGGTCAGGAACGCGGCCGCACTATCGAGCGCCTCGCGGATGGTGACATCCATGTCGATATAGCGGTAAGTGCCCAGCCGGCCAATGAATGTGACCCCGGCCTCGCGCGCCGCCAGCGCCTCATACTGGCTCAGCAGCTCTTTTTCCCGCGCCAGCCGGATCGGGTAATAGGGAATATCCCCCGGCCCGCAGGCGCGGGCATATTCGCGGTAACATACTGTTTGCGCATGATTTTCCCAGGGGCTGAAATGCTTGTGCTCGGTGATCCTTGTATAGGGCAGCTCGGGGTCGCCATAATTCATCACCGCGCAGCCCTGCCAGTCGCCGGTTGCGGTGAAGCGCTCGAAATCCAGCGTGCGGTAGCCCAATGGGCCATGGCGCTGCCCGAAATAGGCATCGAGCGGCCCCGACCAGAAGAGATGATCGGCGCGCGCCGCCTGCTCAGGGCTGAACGGGCTGTTCAGATGCAGATCAATCCCGGGATGATCCAGAATCGCCGCGACCATGGCGGTATAGCCATCCTCCGGCAGCCCCTGAAAGCGGTGGGCATAATAATTGTCATCATAATTGAACCGCAGCGGCAGCCGCTTGAGGATTGCGGCGGGCAGATCGGCGGGCGCGCGGCCCCATTGCTTTTCGGTATAACCCTTGAAAAACGCCTCATAAAGCGCGGGGCCAACCATGTGCAGCGCCTGTTCCTCAAAATTCTGCGGGTCGGTGATGCTTTGATCGGCCTGCTCTTCGGCGATGAACCGGCGCGCCTCATCGGGGCGAAAGCGGCGGCCGAAAAACTGGTTGATCGTGTGCAGATTGATCGGCAGCGCATAGACCAGATCATTCACCGTTGTCTTGACCCGGTTCCGGAACGAATGAAACCGCGCAAAGCTGTTCACATACTCCCAGACCTCGGCATCATCGGTGTGAAAGATATGCGGGCCATAGGCATGCACCATGATCCCGGTATCGGCACAGCGCTCGGTATGGCAGTTGCCGGCCACATGCGTCCGGGCCTCCTGAATGGTGATATGATGACCCGCCTGCGCCAGCGCCCGGCCAATCACCGCCCCGCTCAGCCCGGCCCCGACAATCAGGATATGCATCTGGTCAAACCCGCCCCCGCTTGTATTCTGGCGCAACCTAAAGCGTTTCGGCTTGTTGTTGCAACAAGCAATGCGCTGAAACAGCTTGAGCAAAGCGACCCTTAGCGCAAAACGACCGGGGCGGGTTTTAAGACTTTCTTAAAGCCTTTTCTCGTTTTGCCTGAATCAGGAAAAATGTAAAAGGCCCGCGCCATCTGTATGTTGCGGGCGTTTTGCATCAAATCTTTTACCTCAGATTAAATGCAAAACGTTTTAAAAATCGTTTCAATGCTTTCGTAAATGGCCCCGGTTTGCCCAATTTCCGTACAGCTCAGCCCATAATTTTCCGCCAAAACCATTGCCTGCGAACATGCGGTGGGGTGTGGTGCGTGATAGTGAGTTTGACGGGATCCGTTCTCAGCAGCGATCCTTTGCTTGATATTGATCTGCGCGATCTGGAAATCGTGCAACTGTCTTCGGGCAGTTACCTGTTTGCCACGACCGGGCCAAACGGCGGGCTTGTCAGCTATGCGCTTTTGCCGGGTCAATCCGCAACCCTTGCCGATCAACTGTTGTTTTCAATCTCCGAGGCCGATGCGGCCCAGGGATTCACCAGCCATATTTCCGCCTTTGGCCCCAATCAGGCACAGCTGGCCTTTGGCACCGCGCCGGGGGGCAATGGAAACTGGCTGGTTGGTTATGAGCTGGATCAGGCCGGGCAGTTTCAGGCGATGTCGCAACTGCTGGAAATGCCCGCCGAGGCCAGCAATCTTTCCACCGTTGCCAGCGCCAGCATAAACGGGATGCAGGTGCTTTATGCCACCGGCCCTCAGGTCAGCGGGGTGCTGGCCTATCATCTTGACCCGCTCACACAGAGCTATGTGGCGCTCGCGGCCGAGCCTTCGGCCCCCGGCAACAGCCTGACCACGCTCACCCTCGCAGAGAGTGCCGGGCAGTCCTACCTTCTGGCCCTCGATCCCGGCAATAACGCGGTTCACAGCTATCAGATCTCCTCCCAAACCGGCGCGCTGGTGTATTTTGATACGTCCGGGGCTGCCGACGGGCTGGGCATTTCCGCCCCGACCGCGCTGGAAACCATCACCGCCTTCGGCCAGACCTGGGTGATCCTTGGCTCTGCCGGCAGCCAGACGCTCAGCGTCATGCGTCTGACCGAAACCGGCGAGCTGCAACCGGTTGACCATGTGCTCGACACCCGCTTCACCCGGTTTGGCAATGTCCAGTCCCTGGCGGTGACCGAAACCGAAGATCATGTTTTCATCGTCGCCGGCGGCGGCGATGACGGGCTCAGCCTGTTCACGCTTTTGCCCAACGGGCGGCTGCTGCATCTGGAAACGCTGGTGCATGGCGATATGCCGGGGCTTGGCAATGTCTCGCAGATCAGTGCGGCGGTGATCGGCAACGAGATCCAGATTTTTGTCGCCAGCGCCAGCGATCCCGGGCTGACCCAGTTCAGCATCGCGCTGGATACTCTTGGCCCGGTGCTCAGGGATCTGAGCACCGGCAGCGTTTTCCTGAACGGCACGGCGCAGGATGACATGCTTGTGGCGCAGGTCGGCGGGACGGATACGCTCAGCGGCGGCGCGGGCAATGATATCCTGGTGGCGGCGCCGGGCAATTCTGTTCTTTGGGGCGGGCAGGGGGCCGATCTTTTTGTGGTCCAGGCGGGCGCGCAACTGACCCGGATCATGGATTTCACCCCCGGCGAGGATCAGCTTGACCTTTCCGATCTGCCGATGTTGCGCGGCATTGGCCAGCTGACCACCCTCGAGCTTGGCGACGGGTTGCAGATCACCTATCGCGATACGGTGATCGAGCTGCATTCGGCCAACGGCCTGCCGTTTGATATTACCGCAGTTTTTGGCAACGCCTTTGGCTGGCCCGACCGTATTTTGCCGCCGGTTGCGCTGTTTGGGATAACCGTCGTCGGCACGCCGGGTGATGAGTTTATCCCCGGAACCGATGGCAATGATACCCTGGATGGGGCCGATGGCGATGATAATCTGTGGGCGCGGGAGGGCGATGACCGGCTGATCGGCAATGCCGGCAATGATTCCCTGGGCGGGCAGGGGGGCGATGATGCCCTGTTCGGCGGGATAGGCGATGACATGCTGGCCGGCGGCACCGGCAATGACAGCCTGGATGGCGGGGCCGGGCTGGATCAGCTTTTCGGCGGCACCGGCAATGACACGCTTCTGGGCGGCACCGGCAATGATACCCTGGGCGGATATTACGGGGATGACCGGCTTGAGGGCGGCGACGGCAATGATGAGCACTGGGGCGCATGGGGCAATGATACCATCCTGGGCGGGGCGGGCGATGACCTGTTGGGGGGCTATTATGGCGATGATCTGCTGTTTGGCGATGAGGGCCATGATCAGATCTGGGGCGCATGGGGCAATGACGAGGCCCATGGCGGCGCGGGCGATGACACGATCGGCGGTTTCGCGGATGATGACACGCTCTTTGGCGATGCCGGCAATGACCAGCTTTTTGGCGGCAGCGGCAATGACCGTCTGGATGGTGGCGATGGCAATGACGCGCTTTGGGGTGCCGCGGGCGATGATACCCTTACCGGCGGGGCCGGGGCCGACACGTTCTTTTTCTCAAGCACTGCCGGGCTCGAACAGATCACCGATTTCGAGCCCGGCCTTGATAGCATCCGCATTTTCGGCCCCGGCCTGACATTCGAAACCCTCAACATGGCCCAGCAGGGCGCGGATGTGGTGATCACGCTCGACACCGGGCAGATCACGCTGGAGGATATCTTGCTGGGCGATCTTTCGGCGGATGATTTTGGCTTTGGATAAAGCGCTTCGTGCCAAATATTAACATAACAAAGATTATGCGTTATGAATATCAGCCCCGGCGCGTATTCTGCCGTCGCCCTGGCCTCTTGTTTTCAGGCGGGAGAATGGGCATTGAGGACGCCAGCAGAAGACAGCGCAAAGGGGCCGCCACAGATGACATCCTCAGCCCTCGTGATCCTGGGCATGCACCGCAGTGGCACAAGCTGTCTGGCCGGAAGTCTCGAAGAGGCGGGCCTTGCCCTGGGGCCGGTGGACAGCAAGCCCCATACCAACCCCAAGGGCAACCGCGAAAATCGCCGCATCATGGATCTCAACAACGCTGTTCTGGAGGCCAATGGCGCCTCTTGGGACAGCCCGCCCGACGGCCCCTGCCACTGGTCGGCGGAACATACGCAATGGCGCGACCGGCTGATTGCGGATTACAAGGCAAACAGCCTTTGGGGGTTCAAGGATCCGCGGACACTTCTGGTGCTGGAGGGCTGGCTGCGGGGCCTGCCCGGTGCCCGGCTTGCGGGCACGTTCCGGCATCCGGCCGCGGTGGCGCGCTCACTGCAGGATCGCAATGGCTTTGCGCCCGCGAAAAGCATTGATCTGTGGACGCGCTACAACCAGCGGCTTTTGCGGCTGCTGGACGCGCATGAGATGTCGCTGATCTGCTTTGACTGGTCGGCAGAACGCTATGATGCGGCGCTGCAGGGTCTGGCCCTGCGGCTGGGGCTGGTGCCGCCCACCCCCCGGTTTTCGTTCTTTGAATCGCAGCTGCGCCGCAATGCCAGCAATCGGGAGCTGCCTTTGCCCGCTCTGACGCAGGACATCTATCAGCAGCTTCTGGAACGCGGCGAATGCCGGCTGGCGGCTGCTCCGGCGGGCAAGGATATCTGATGGGTATTGCCACCCCCCGGGCCGGGTTTCATACGACACGGCTTTTCCCAAAATCTGGCGGCGCCACGGCCTATGCCATCACCGGCATTGCGGCGCGCTGTGACTGGGTGCTGCTCAGCGATGTGTGCGCGCCGTTCACCCATCTGCACCGGGGGCTGCCAACCGACACGCCCCGGCATATCTTTTTGTCGCTGCGCAATCCCTTTGCCGGCCTTGCCGCTTTTGCCACCGGGGTGCTGCCAAAGCTGCGCGCGCCCTTCGTGCTGATCTCGGGCTCGGAAGACTGCACCCTGCCCCGGCAATGCGACCGGCGCTGGCGGCGCTTCAACGACAGCGAACAGCAGATGATCCGCACGATCCTTGAGCATCCGCTGCTGATCCGCTGGTTTGCCGAGAACCTTGAGGAGGGCAGCGATCCGCGGTTTTCACCGCTGCCCACCGGCATGATCTATCCCGAAGGGCCGCCGGAAAACCCCCGCCCGATCTGCCCGCCGCCGCTGCACAGCCGCCCTTTGCAGGTGCTTTGCGCGCACCGGGTCCGGCCCGGCCCGCAATGGGATCTGCGCCGCGCCGTCACGGCGCTGGCCAAAACCGGCTGGGCGGATTTTTGCACCTGCCCGCCCTGTGAGCTCCCCGAGCCCGAATTCCTGGCGCTCATGCAGGCGCATGCCTTCGTGCTCTGTGCCGAGGGCGGCGGGCTTGATCCTTCGCCAAAGGCCTGGCTGGCCATCGCGCATGGCGCCATCCCGATTATCCGCAAGACCGGCACTTACAGCGCCTATGATCAACTGCCGGTGGGTTTTGTCGACAACTGGCAGGGCGATAGCCTGACACCGGCGCGGCTGCAGGCCTGGCGCGCGCGCCTGGCACCTTTTCACGATACCCCGGCGCTGCGGGCCGAGACCCTGACACGGCTGAGCCAGGCCTATTGGTGGGATCAGATCGCGGATCTGGCGCGAAAATAAAGCTGCAATTCACCCCGTCCTGGCCAATCAGGAGGCTGTCACAAGCCGGGCCAGACCCTGCTGGTTGATCCCGGCCAGCCGCGCTATCAGCGCGTAATCGGGGGCATAAAACTCTCGCAGGCGGGTTTTCAGATCCGGGGATATTTCATCCATTGTCTTAAGGCGGCTGACATTTTCGCGCGGCAGCGCGGCCGCGATCCCAAGCGCCTCGCAGACCTGGGCAAACAGGGGTCCGAGCTGATCATAAGGGATGATCATATCCGCCAGAACCCCGCCCTCAGGCCCGCAAAACATATCGCGCTGCAAAAACCGCCGCCCGCCCGCGCGGATGAAATTCCAGTCCGCCTGCTGCCAGAATTCTTCAAATGTCATATCCGCAGGCAGCGGGCTTTCGACCCGGTTGGACTTACGGTAGCGAAACCACGAGCCGATCCACTCAAGCGGATCACGCATCACCCCGAATTTGAAAAAATGCCGGGGCTCCTGCCCGGGCTGCCGAAAAACCTGCGGATAGGCATTGAGCCCCTCATGGAGCGAAATATGCTTGCGCCGCGGGTCTCCGCCATGGCTGATCCCGGCATAGGGGGCAAGCGCGTCTTCGATCGAGGTCGAGGCGGTTTTCGTATTGGCCACGAAGATGAATTTCTTTTCCAGCCCGATCAGCATGATACCACTTCCATTGCTTGTCCCAGGCTTTGGGTAGCGCATTCCCGCGCCCGAAACCAGAGCGGGCGAATAAGGCGCTTTCGGCCTTTACCTGCCCCTTTACTTGCGCCCATTACTGCGACACAACCGGTTTCATGGCCCGGTTTTTCAGCTCTTTATACCCCGCATGACCAATCCCCCGCTCATTTCGGTGATTATCCCGGTTTACAATGTGGCAGACCATGTCGCGGCCTGTCTCAACAGCCTGCGGGCCCAGACCTATACCCATTTCGAGGCGATCATCATTGATGACGGCTCGACCGATGACAGCGCGGCGCGGGCGCGGGCGGCGATAAAGGGCGATCCGAGGTTTCAGATCATCCAGCAGCAAAACCGCGGCTTGCCTGCGGCACGCAATGCCGGGCTCGACAAGGCGCAAGGCCAGTTCATTGCCTTTCTCGACAGCGATGACCGGCTGATGAGCGATTATCTTGCGCGGCTGCATGAGGCCCTGCAAGGCAGCGGTTGCGATTGGGTTGCCTGCGCTGTCCGTTCTTGCTTTGGCGATGGCTCGGGCGCCACCCATTCGGCGATTCATACCGCCCCTGATCTGGCGGCACATGCGGTGCCGCGGCGCTACGGCTTTGCGCAATGGTCCGATGTCATCGCGCATTTTCCCTCGGCCTGGAACAAGCTTTACCGGCGCGCCCTGATCGAAGGGCTGCGGTTTGACGAAGGTAGCTGGTTTGAGGATCACAGCTTCTTTTACCGTGCTGCCGCGCGCACCGATCACCTTTTGCACCTGCCCGAGCCGCTTTACCTGCAAACCCGCGACCGGCCGGGGCAGATCACCGCCGCGGATGATGACCGGGTGTTTGAACAGTTTGATGTGCTCAATCAGATCCGCCGGATCATGCAGCATTCCACGCGCCCCGGCGCCGATGAGGCCTTTGGCCGGATCACCAGCCGGTTGCTGTTCGAGCGTTCCTTTGCCCTGCGCAATCCCGAACGGCGGGCGCGGTTTGCCCGCGCGGCGGCGCAGTTCCTGGCCGATCAGGGGCTGCGCTATGATGCCGAGTGGGATCATGGCCTCGCCCTGAGCTGGGGGATGGAGATGCAGGGCGAGCTGCCGCTTACGGTGGTCTTGCCCTGGGACGGGCGCGATCCGGGCCTGCTGCAAGGCAGCCTTGCGGCGCTTGCCCGCCCCGGCATGCCGGGGCATGAGATCCTGATCATCTGCGATCATGAAACCCCTGCCCGCGCCGCCCGGCAGGCCCTCGCGTCGGCCTCAGCCGCGCGCATTCTTCAGCAGTCCGGTCGCGGGGCGGCCTCGGCGCGCAATCATGGGCTGGCGCAGGCCGGGGGCGCCTGCATGGTTTTTCTCAATGCCGGGGATCAGCCCCGCCCCGGGGCCCTGATGGCCTGGGTTGAGGGGCTGTTGCGCCACGGTGCGGATATCGGCATCGCCGGGTTTCGGACCGGCGCGGGCGAAGATCATAATGGCTTTCATGACATGCGCCCGCTGCCCGCTGGCACGCCGCCCTGCGGGCCGCTGAACATCACCCCGATGCTGGCGCTTTGCCTTGATCCCCGGCCCTCGGCCAAGATATTCCGCCGTGATTTCCTGCGCCGTAACGGGCTGAAATTCACCCGCGGAGATCGCTCCGCATGGGCGCTGGTGCTGGCGGCGGCGCTTCTGGCGCGGCGGCTGTCTTATCTGGGCTGGATCGGGGTCGATATTGCCGCCCGGCCTGCGCGATGCGTTTCTGCGCGCGCGCTTCTGGGCGGGCATGACCGGATGCTCCGGGCCCTCAAAGCCGCCCTGCCCGATCCTCTGCCCGACTTTGTGCAATCGTCTTTGCCGCAGGGCTGGCAGCGGCGCCTTTTTGCCCGGGCGCTCTGGCAGGAATGGGATTATGACGCCCATCAAGGCCGGGTCGCCCGGCTGCGGATGCTGGGTTTTGCCGGGCTCGGGGCCGCCCGGCGTGGCTATGGGCAGGAGGCCACCGCCGCCGGGCTTGATCCGTTCATCGGACCCTGGCTGCCGCGCCTGTTTCATCTGCGCGATATTGTCAAAACCCTGACCGACGGCCCTGCCCCCCTTCCGCCACGGCCCGAGGCCCCGGAACTTTATAGATTTCCCATGGGCCAGAGCGGGCGGCTGAACCTGCGTGCGGATCTGGGGCACTCGGCCTATGCCAATCTGTCTTTTTATGCCAAAGACCGGGCTTTTATCCCGTTCCATCTGTCCTTGCGCCGTGACGCGGGGCTGGTCGTCTGCAATGACCGGCAGGCGGATGGCACCTGGGGCCGCGAGCATCACATCCCGCACCCCCTGAGGGCCGCGATTATTGACATCACCCTTGAGCTGACCCCGCCCACATTGCGGGTTTTGCTTGATGGACAGGAGATTTTCCGGCGCAGCGGCAAAATCCGCCAACGCTTTGCCAATCTAGAGGACATCACCGGGTTTGAGCTGCAGGGCAGGTTCACCATACCCGAAATCATGCCGGAAACCCCCGGCCCTGAGCTGGCGCTTGATCCGCGTTTTGATCTGCGTGCGGCCCTGCCCACTGATCCCGGCCTGCGCCTGCGCCTTGCCCATGACGGGGCCACCCTGCCGCTGATTGCGGTGCAAAACGGGCTCAGGGCGCTGCTGCCGGGCTGGATCTGGCCGGGGCTGCCCGCCGGGGCCGATCTTGAGCTGTCCCTGAGCGGGCCGGATGTTTCCCAAAGCCTGACCCTCTGCCGGGCCGAAATTCTGGCGCGGCTTGAAGCCGCCCTGGACCCCAAGCCTGATCCGGTTGACAGTGTTTATTGTCTGACCCTGCTGGAGCATCTGATTCAGGGCCGTTTTTTTGCGGCACTTACCCCCGAGAGCAAGACCCGCGCCATCGCTTTGGCCGACAGGTTCGGGCTGCGGTCCGCGCTGCCGGCCAATGATCCGCAAACCGATGATCCTGAGGCCCTGCCCCTGCCCCGCTATGAGGCCACGGAGATTGACGTGGCGCTGGCCCGCTTCACCCGGGCCTGCGGCGACAGCCCGCCGCCTGATCCGCTTGAGGTGCTGCGCGATCTGGCCCTGCCCCGCGCCGCCCGGCACGGGCTTTTTCTGGCCCTGAGCGAGGTCTTCAGCCGCGACGGCCAGGATTTTGACAGCTTTGCAGCGCTGGCCCGGGCCGAAGGTTTTGCCGGCCTGCCGGTGCCGGACGATCCCTGGACAAAATCCGCGCAATTGCCATTCTTGATGCTGGAAAACCGCATGGATGAGCTGCGCGCGGCGCTTGCCGATCTGGTGGCGCCTTCGGAACAATGGATCCTGACCCCGCCGATTGCCTGGGTCACCCGCCGGGCGCTGCGGGGCCGGCAGCTGCCGTCTGAGGCGCGCGCGGATATCCTCAGGGGATTCATGGCGTTTGTAACCCGGCGCATGGATGATTACTGGCAGCGCACCCCGTGCCACGATCTGACCATTGCCGCCGCCGATCTGATCCTTGCGCGCCGCCTGCTGCCCTATTACCTGCAGGAGGATTGCATAGAGTTTTGCCTGCGCGCCTATGGGCTGTCGCGGCGGTTTTGGGATATTCTGGCGGCGCGCAGCGGCCCCGACAGCCGCCTGCCGCCCGCTCTGGCCCGCGCCCGCGCCGCGTTTGAGAAGATCGAGGCCGCCGCCGCCGGGAAGCAGGCCGATCCGGGCGCGCTCGATCAGGCGCTGCGCCTTTTTGAGGCGGCGGAAAATCCCGATGCCGCCCGCTTCCGGCGCGAATTGCCGGGATTGGCAGGCGCTGCGCCGCGCGCCGATCAACCGCTTGAGGCCCTGCGCCACATGGCCGCCCCCGCAAGCCCGCCGCTGCCGGACGACATTGCAATCAGTGCCGCGCGCCACCTGCCTGAGCTTTATCCGCTGGTGCCCCGCACCCCCAACCCCGAGCTTCAGCGCGCCTGCGCGCGGCAGATCGAGGCCTGCCTCAGGCCCGGCGCGCCCAAACTGACAGCAAAGGCCTGTGATCGGCTGCTGGATGATCTGGAGCAGATCTCTTATGCGCCCGCGCATTTCCTCGGGGCGGGCCTGGGGCTGATCCTGATTGCCGGGCTGGGCGATCGCGCCGATGCCGCCGCCATGGCACAGCAAATTGCCGATTGGCTGCTGGGCTATCTCGCCGCCCTGCCCCCGGAGGATCAAAACGCCCTGATTCAGGCCCCCGCCATCCGTCAGGCCCTGATGCAATTGCGCGCCAGCCCCGCGCCTCTGGCCGCGCCGCTGCTGGCAAAATTTGCCGCCGATGCCGCCGCCCTGCCCGTAGCAAACCAGCCGGATCAGGCCGGGCTGAAGCCCGCCCACCCGCTTTATGACACCCTGGTTTGCGTGTTTTCCTGTCAGGCCTATCTTGATAGCCGCATCCCCGCCCTGCGCCGCGGCTGGCTGCGCCTGCTGGAGGATCTGGGCATTGCTTACGTGATCATCGTGGGCGGCGGGAAAGGAACCCGCAAAGGCGATACCGTCTTTCTCGATGCGCCCGACGATTACGAGGGGCTGCCGCAAAAAACCCTGGCCACCATCCGCTGGGTCCATGACCAAACGGAATATGGCCATATGCTCAAGATCGACGATGATTGCTTTCTCAATGCGCCGCTGTTCTTTCAAACCCTGAATTACCGGAAATTCGATTATTACGGCCGCCGCCTGACGCGCAATGTGGGCGACACCGACCGGCGCTGGCACCAGAAAAAATCAACCACCCCCCGGGGCCGGCTGGGGCTTGATAAATCGCCCGAGCCGTCCACCTATGCCGATGGCGGCTCGGCCTATACGCTCAGCCGGACGGCGATGGGCGCGGCCCTTGACGCCGCCCAAAACCCCGCCGGGCAGGCCCTGATCCAGCTTTCCTTCATGGAAGACAAGATGCTGGGCGATCTGCTGGCGCTAAGCGGGATCGAGGCGCGCGACGAAGGCTATCACGTCTCGATCCGGCGGCGCATGCATGCGGATGCCATTCCCGTGGCCGCGTGGCATAACAGTTTCTTCGCCAGCCCCGCCGCGCCGGTGCAGATGGTGCATCTTGATAGCCACCTTGATCAGAAGATGGCGCTTGAACGGCTTGCCACCCCGGGGCTCTGGCCAAAAAAGATCTGGCCGGGCTTTCAGGGGATCCGGCTGGGCCATGACAGCAACGCGCTTGAGCTGATCTCATCCGAGGCCAGCACCACCGCCGCGCGCGAGGCCGGGGTCGCGGTTGTTGCCTGTCTGCGCAATGAAATGTTCATGCTGCCGCATTTCCTGGCGCATTACCGCAAGCTGGGGGTCGAGGCCTTTCTGATTGCCGATAACTGCTCGGATGACGGCACATTGGAATATCTCGCCGAGCAGCCGGATGTGGCGCTGTTTTCGGTCGATACCAGCTATAATCGCTCGGCTTACGGCGTGGCCTGGCAACAGGCGATGCTGGCGGCCTTCCGGCTTGGCAAATGGTCGCTTGTTGCCGATGCCGATGAATTGCTGGTCTGGCAGCAAAACCAAAGCGAAACCCTGCCCGATCTGCTGGCCTCGCCTGATTTTCAAGGCGCCGAGGCCGCGCGGATCTTCATGCTTGACATGTATCCCCAAGGGCCGCTGGACGCCGCGGATTTCAAGGCCGGCACGCCGTTTGATCAGGCCGGTTTTGCCGACCGGGTGCCGTTTTTGACCAACACCCCGATGCGCGGGCCCTATTCGGATCAACCGGCCTGGACATCGGCGCTGCGGCACAGGTTGCTGCCCGGATCGCGGCCCAATCTGTTTGTTGCGCAAAAGCTGGCCCTGCTGCGCTATCAGCCGTTCATGCGGCTTTCCGCCGGGCTGCATTTCGTGGGTGATGCGCGGCTGTCCCGGCGCGAGCTGATCTTTGCGCATTTCAAATACAACGCCGATTTCCGCCGCAAGGCCCAGGCCGAAGTGGCCCGGGGCCAGCATTTCAACGATGCCGAGGAATACCGCAAATATCTCGCACTGGCCTCGGAGGGGCGCAGCATCCTGTTTGAGCCGGGCCTGTCCGCGCCCTGGGCCGAGGTGCCTTTTGTGGCGAAACGGCTTTTATAACTCAGATCAGTGGCGTTTTATCCGGGCCTTTATCCGGTGCCAAAGCGGCATTGATGCCGCAGATATCTGGCGCTGCCTGATCTGATTCCCCTCCAGCCCGATCTCGAAAAACCGGGCGACCTGCGGCGGGTAATGCTCTGCCAGAAAGGCCCGCAACCGCAAGATGACGGTGCCGTCCAAAGGTTGCACCACCGTCCAGGGCAGGCAAAACGCCTGCGCCAGCACCGCGGCCTGCGCTGCCATTTCATCTGCGGTTTTCAAAGCATAGATATTGTTGCGCACAGATCGCATCGGCAGATGCAGATCGCGCTCTGCCACGCCCAGATCGGCGGCACTGATCCGCATCTTTGGCGCAATCTGATCATAGAGCAGTTTCGGCCCGCAGCCGACCCGGTTCTTTGCATCGCGGTAAAGCTGCAGATCGTGATGCACGATCAGGCTGCCGGGGATCATCAGCGGCAGCAGGCACAGCGTGTCAATCAGCGGCCAGGGATGTTGGTGATTGGCGTCAACAAAGGCAAATCCCACCGTGGCCGGATCAAACCGCGCCGCCGCGTCCAGCGCTGTCACCCCGGTTTCGCAGGCAATCTGCGCCCGCCTTTCCGGCGGCAAATCCGCGATGACAAAGCCCACCGGCAAATTGTCATCCCAATAGCATCGCGGCCTGAGATCGGCGGTCCATATTTGCGCCTGCCCCTGCCCCTGTGCGCTGAGCATCAAGGCCATCGCCGCCGCCGACAGCCCCGAGGCGGTACCGATCTCGATCACCTGGCCCGGCTTTGCGGCGGCCAGCGCCCAGTTGAGAAACGCCAGATCATGGGCATCCACCGCATTATGGGCCTGCGGATTATGGGCGCGGATCAGATCCGCCACTGCCTCGGGCACGCTATAGTGTTCGGGCCTCATGGCTCTGTTCTGCCTTCCCGCTCAGACAGGCCGTAGTGATGCAACAGCTCGTCGATATGGCGCGCCATGTTGACCGGCGCGCGCGCGCCGCGCCAATAGGCATCAATATCCGCGTCGCCCTCCAGAATCTGCTTTATCCGGGCGTGAAAGGCCGCCTCATCCCCGGCGGGAAACACCATATCGGGGCAGTTTCCCATCTCTTTTGCGCCGCCCATATCCGAGGTCAGAAGCGGGATGTGACGGGCGTGCATCTCGATAGCCACCTGCGGCAGGTTGTCATGCCACAGGACCGGGATAACCCCGATATCAACCCCCGCCAGCAGCGTATCAAGGTCGTCATGGCTGTAGCCGTCGGCATAATCCAGCCCCGCCAGTTTGGGCACCAGCGCCAGCAGCCGGTTCATCGCGCTACGCCCACCGCGCCGCGCCGCCACCACCAGCCGCAGCCGCCCGGCCAGATCGGCAGGCATCGTCTCAAGCGCGCCCAACAGGAAAAAGAACCCCTTGTCGCGGCGCATATAGCCCAGATAGCCCAGCGTCAGCACACCCTCGCGGCCCGGCAGCGGCCCCCGCGGGCGGGTCTGCTCAAAGGCATCGGCCTCTTGCGTGCCGATATAGCTGGTATGGGTGCGGGCCGGATCAATCCCATAGGCCCCGGCCTGCTGCCGCACCGCATCCGAGACACAAAGCACCGCGTCACAATGCGCGTTGATCGCCGTGATCATCGCCTGCCTGCGGGCCGCAAATGGCGCGCCATCGGGGGCGGCCACGGGCCTCAGCCGGCCGCTTTGGCGGTTGGCCCGGCCTTTGGCATAGGCCGTGCCCCGGCGGATCAGGCGCCCGCCGCGCCCGATGATCCGCAAGGTCCAGCGAAACGCCGTGTCAAAGGCCCATTTGCCCGGGGTCAGCCCCAGCCGTTTGAGCCGGTAGGCCAGTGCATTGGCCAGCCGTATAATGCGCGGATCATGCGGGTGCGGCAGGCAATGCACGCATTTGCGCCCCCCCTCAAAATCCCCACAGCTGATGCGCTCAAGATACCACAGGTTAACCTGCGGGCAGATCGGATAATAATTGTGCAAAGACAATATGATACGGGTTTCCGGCCAGCGCTTTTTCAGCGCCAGAACCGAGATGGGCACCCCTTCGATATTGTTGAAATGCACCACGTCATAGGGGCCGGTTGCGGTGATGAAATCAAAAAACACCCGGGCGGTTTCAGGATGATCTATCTGCGCCGGATCGCCAAAGCTGTGATGCGCCGGGGCCTGCACCCCGGAATTGACAATCTCAAACCGCCGGGCGCGGTCATGGTCGGGGCCGTGACGCAGGCGCTCCCAACGGGGCTTCCGGCCCATGAGATCAAATGACAGGCCCGATGACAGGAAATTCGCCTCAACCTGCGGCACCGCGTCCAGCGCCGTCATCAGGTTGCGCTGATAGATTGAAACCCCGCCGCCGCGGGCCTCGGTATCAAGATAATCCACCCAGTTGTAATAGAGGATGCGCCGGGGCCAGCTCACAATTCCGGCTCCAGCCAGCGGCCGTATCCGATCTGCCGGAAATAATGCTGAATCGCCCCGGGGTTTTCAAACCGCTCAAGAATGGCATTGGGGTTTTGCTTGATCAGCGGGCTTTTCATCTGCGGATCCGCCGGCAATCCGAGAAAATCGCAGATTTGCTGGCCAAATCCCGGCGCGAAAAGCGCGCGGTATTCCAGCGTGATCCGGCGCTGCGGCAGGGTCTCGAACCAGCTTGAAAACAGATGGTCAAAACTGGCAAATTCATGCCAGCGCTGGCTGATCCGGCGCGGATCGACAGCGATCTTCTCGTGGATATGCGCGTCAGGCTTGGTCTGTGCCCATCGGCTTGACCGCGCCGCCTTGATCAATGAGGAGATTTGCGCCAGCCGGTTTTCGCGCCAGAGATAAATCAGATCAATATCGGGATAGTCGGCCAGCTTTTGCAGGATACGGATATTATGGCCGATCATGTATTTGAACCCGACCCGCGCCACATCGCGCGCCCCGTCCCGCATCTCGGCGCGCTCAAAGAACGCCTGCATGAAATCCAGCGGCGCCCGGTCACGCGCCAGAACCTCGGAATAGCCCTCTTCCCTTTCGCCGATGCCGACAATGGCATGGGGATTAAACTGCTCGCCGCTGCAATAAATGCCGTGATGCGAATTCAGCAGGGTCATCAGATAGGTTGTCCCGCTGCGCGGCAGGCCCATGATTAAAAAGCGCCGCGGGGTATCTGATGAAGAGGAACTGCGCAAAATGAGGGCCCGCCAATAACGTATTTCCGGGCGTTCTGACGCAAAAGAAACCCGGTTTCAAGGCTTGTCCGGCTGTTGCGGCTACCATAGGATATGGCGACGCAACACCAATACCGCGCCTGGAATGGGATTTTCACTGCATGAACAACGATATAGAAGCCGCACAAAAGGCCGTTTCCGAGGCGCTTGCCACCTTGCGCAAAACTCTCACCCATTACAAGAAAACCGCCCATGCCCCGCCGCATTTCCTGCATGAAAAACCCGCCGGCACGCTGTCGGCCGGGGCCCTGACGGGATGCCGGGTTTTTGCCGACCGGCATCAGATGATGCAGGCGCTTGTCAAGGGCGGCACCGGCGGCGAGCTCGGGGTGCAGTACGGGCATTTTTCACGCTTTCTGCTGGATCAGATCCAGCCCGCAACATTGCATCTGTTTGATCTCAGCGACGCCCTCCTGCGGCGCGATATCAAAGAGGATCCGCGCACGGAGCTGCATCTGGGCGATTCTTCTTCCATGCTGATGCGCCAGCCCGACCAAAGCTTTGACTGGCTTTATATCGACGGCGATCACAGCTATGAGGGGGTGCGCAAGGACGCCGAGGCCGCATTGCTGAAAATCCGCCCCGGCGGCATTATTGCCTTCAACGATTATACCCCCTGGTCCCCCGGTGAAGCCATTCCTTACGGCATCATGGCTTGCGTCAATGAGCTGGTGAATGAAGGGCTGGATATGGTTGGGGTGGCGCTGACGCCAAACGGCTATTTCGATGTGGCCTTACGCGCCCGCTAAGATCGGGCGGCCCTGTATTGCTGCCAGATGCGCCTCAATCGCTTCTTCGACATCTTCAAAATAGCTCAGCCGCCCCTCGGTCAGCACAATCCCCGCATCGCAAAATTCGCGGATCTGGGCCATTTCATGGCTGACAAGAATGGCGCTGGAATCCTGCATCCGGTCAACAAAAACCTGGCGGCTTTTGCTGCGAAAGGACGCATCCCCCACCGCCGTCACCTCATCCACCAGATAAGTATCAAACCGGATCCCCATCGAGGCCCCGAAGGTCAGACGTGATCGCATCCCCGCCGAATAGCTGCGCACCGGCATGTGAAAATGTTTGCCCAATTCGGCAAAATCTTCAACGAATTCAGTAAGTTCATCGCCATCAACCCCGTAAATGCGGGCGATGAAACGCACGTTTTCCGCCCCGGTCAGATCCCGGTGGAATGAGCCGCCAAAGCCCACCGGCCAGGAAATCAGCCCGTCGCTTACAACCTGCCCCCGGTCCGGGCGCATGGTGCCGGCGATGATCTGCAGCAGGGTTGATTTGCCCGCGCCGTTGCGCCCCAAAAGCGCCAGCGACCGGCCGGTGGGCAACGTCATGTTGAGATTGTCGATCACCACCTTGCGGGCACCGCGCACGCGGTAGCTTTTGGTCAGATGTTCAAAGCGGATCACCCTGCCACCCCCCCTCAGCTGCGGTCGCGGATCGAATAATAGACCAGCGCCATCACCGACCAGGCCAGCAGCAGAATAAGCCCCACCACCCCGGCGATGGTAAAGCGCTGCGGGAATTCGCTGGTTTCGGCCAGGGTCGGGCGGATATAAGTGGCCAGATAGCGGCTCTGACGCGAGGCCTGAGCGCGGGCGATATCCAGCGCCGTCAGGGCCGCGCGATAGCTTTCTTCGGCAAATTCGCGGTCCACGACCAGCCCCTCATATTCGGCAATCAGGCGCGGGTAATCCTCGCCGCCGGGGGCGTTCGAGGCGGTTTCCGAGGCAAAGCTTTCGCGCTCCTTGGCGATGCGTTCGCGGATCACCTGAATTTCCAGCTCGGCCTGCACCTTGCGCGGGTCTCCCGTGGTGGTGTTGTTGCGGCCCAGTATGTCAAGATTGATCAGGGCTTCGGCAAGCTGTTGCTGCAAATTGTTTATCACCCCCATGCGGCCCTGAATATCGGCCTCCGGGTCGACAATCTGGGTGCGGGTGCGAAAGGTGGTCAGCGCCTCGCGCGCGGCCTTGAGGCGGATTACCGCCTCGGTCAGATCGGCCTGCGCATAGCGCATCGCATCTTCGCGCGCCTGCACGTTCAGCTCGTTGATCATATCCTGGCTCAGCCGGACAATCTCGGCGGCAATCTCGCGCGCCTTTTGCGGCGTATAGGCCAGAACCCGCACCTCGATCAGGCCGGAATTCTGATCATAGGAAATCCGCACGACGCGGCGCCAGTACCATTCCAGATCCTCGATGCTGGCCTCGGGCCAAAGCGCAAACGCCGGATCGGTTGACCAATAGACGCTGTAATGCGCCCGCAGGCCCACCCGGGTCTCGATCTCCTGCACCAGGGTCTGGCTGAGGATGAACTCATAAAGAATGTTGCTGTCCGATGACAGGTTGGAGCCGGGCAGCCCGATCAGCCCGCCCAGCAGTTCGGTGGCGCCGCCGCTTTCTTCCTGGCGCACGGTGAACCCGGTAAGCGAGCCATAGCGATCCTCGGCAATCGCCCACAGATAGATGCACAATACCGTAACCGGCACCAGCACCAGCAGCAGAAACGAAAGCACCAGCCCCAGATGCCGCCACCTGACCCGGGCCCGGCCCGCAGGCGGGCGAATTGCGTTGCCGCCGGTCTCGTTCATCACACATTCCTGACTTGCCCATTTCAATCACTGTCTGATTTCTACATATTGGGCAGGTTAATTGCCAGCACGAGAATCATGACCCATCCAGTCACGCCCTCTCAGCCCCGGCCGGTCAGCGCACAGCGCAACCTTCGCACGCTCCGGGCGATTGCCGCCTTGATGCTGCGCGAGATGGCCACGCGCTATGGCCGCTCGCCGGGGGGCTATGTCTGGGCCCTGCTCGAGCCGCTCGGCGGGATCCTGATCCTGTCGGTGGGGTTTTCGCTTTTGCTGCGCACGCCCTCGCTCGGCAACAGCTTCATCCTGTTTTACGCCACCGGCTTTGTGCCCTTCAGCCTGTATCAGGATATATCCGGCAATGTGGCCCGGGCGATCAGTTTCTCGCGCGCGCTGCTGTTTTATCCGGCGGTCACCTGGGTGGATGCGCTGAGCGCGCGGTTTTTGCTCAACACCCTGACCGGCCTTCTGGTTGCGCTGATCCTGCTCACCGGCATCTCATCATTGGCAGAGACACGCACGGTGATTGATATCCTGCCGGTCCTCAAGGGCATGATCCTGGCGATTTTGCTGGCAGCAGGCATCGGGGTGCTGAATTGCGCTTTGTTCGGCCTGTTTCCGGTCTGGACACAGATCTGGGCAATCGCCACCCGCCCGCTGTTTCTGATCTCGGCCATTTTCTATCTTTATGAGGACATGCCCCGCGCCGTGCAGGATATCTTGTGGTGGAATCCCCTGGTGCATATCACCGGGCTGATCCGCGAAGGCTTTTATGCCAGTTACCGCGCCGATTATGTCAATGAGGTGTTTGTCATTCTGGTCGCGCTGATCACCCTGGCCTTTGGGGTGATCCTGCTGGGGCGCTATCACCGCGATATCCTCAACACTTAAACCTTCCCGCGCAGCCAGCCCAGAAACGCCTTGTCGGGATTGTGCAGCCGCTGGTACCCGGTTGCGGCCCAGAAGCCGCGCCATTCGGCCTCAAGCGCATAGATATCCGCCCCCGGCACCATCGCCCGCGCCGCTGCAAACGTCTCGGGCGCCAGCACAGGTGCTGCCCGGTCGGGGCTGACAACCTGCCCGCGGCGGGTAAAGACCATGATATCCCCGGCCGCCTCGGAAATATCGTAATCCGGCAGATGCGCCGCCGCGATCATCTTGCGCAGGGCCGCCCGAAACACCCGCAAAGGCGCCGCCGAGCCTGATTTGCGGTGCAAAACCGTGACGCTCACCCGCCATTCCGCCTGGCGTCCGCAATGCTTGCGCGCCAATTCGTAAATCCGCCGCTCCATCGGCTTGCGCAGGCGAAAATAATCCCGGCTCAGCGTCAGCACCGATTTCGCCAGCACCGCACGAAACAGCCATTCGCTCAATGTCACCGTCACGCTGATCATCCGCCCGCCGCTTGTGTGGCGCAGGATCTCCCAGCTCTCAATCAGGCCAAAGCCGCGGGTGGCCTCAATCCCGTCGGTGGTCAGGTTGGTGGTCACCCGTGTGCCCGCCAGCCGCTCGAAAGAGGCGCGCAGCCGGGCATAGCTGTCGCCGCCGGTATCGCGATTGGTCGCCACCAGAAGATCATGCACCTTCAGCGTCACCGTGCGCGAAATCTCGCGGCCTGCATTCATCGCCGCCACCAGTTGGCTGATGCAGAAAATCAGGATGTCCTTGTCATGGATGGTGGCGCGGCCGCGCACCGAAGGGGTAACCTCGATCCCGATGCCGTTATGGCGATAATTCAAAATCCGCCGGTCCGGGCGGGTCGCCAGCGAAAACACCGGATGCTCCATCGAGCCCAGATCATCCTTGGGGCTGGCACCAAGAAAATCACAGATGAAAAAATCCGCCGTCGGGTGGCGCTCGGGCAAAAGCCCCCCTGCCCCGGTTCTGCCTGCCGCTGCTTTTATCGCTGCTGCCATCCCTGCCGCCTGTTGCTCCCCGATTCTTTCGGGGTTTCAGTGACACCACCCTAAAGTTATCCCCCATGCCCGTCCAGAACTGCGAGCGGCGGATCAGAGTCAGGCCAGCGGCGGATCAGAATCATCCGAGCGGTGTTTTGGAATCGCGCCACCCCACAAAACCCGAAAAAATCCCATTGAGATCAAAAGCCTGGACAGGATCCACATCCCCCGTAACGAATAATTAACAGATTCATAACTGAAAAATATATTTGCAGAACCGTTTCAAACCCCGATAAACGGTATATTCAGGCAAAAACCGGCTTAAAGGCCAAGAAAAAGCGCTTGATGTGCGGTCTTTTCTTTCATGTTAGCGTTTTTATGGTATCCATAAAAAAACAGCAAACATGAGGCCGTGATGCCGGGACAGTCAAAACACGCTCTGCCGCCCTATTTCAATATCGACCCGGATCAGGCGCAAACCGCGCTTGGCACGCCGCTTGATACCGAAGGTTTTGGCAGCATCGCCCAGGCCTGTAAAGCCGGGCGCGACGATCTGATCAGCCGCGGGCTTGAGGAAAACGGCAATCGCAAATTGCGGCTGTTTTCAACCTGGGAAATTACCCGCTATCTGATCCCGGTCGCGGTGGGGCATTTTCGCCGGGTGCTGAAACAAAACCCCGATCTGCCGCAGGGGCGCTCGGACACGGCGGGCGGCGCCAAATGGTTTGCCCTTGATGAGGTGCTGCGGCTGCGGGCGCATTTTGGCAATGAAGGCTCCAAGGCCAAGGAATACCTGCCCTACCGCCCCGAAGGCGCCCCGGCCAAGCTGGTGGCGGTGGCCAATTTCAAAGGCGGCGTCGGCAAGACCAGCACCGCCGCGCATCTGGCAATGTCCGCCGCCCTTGACGGCTACAAGGTGCTGGTTGTCGATCTTGACAGCCAGGGCTCGATGACCTCGATCTTCGGCGGTCAGGTCAAGGATGAATGGCAAACCGTCTTTCCCTTGCTGGCGCGCCATTATGCCAGCTATCTGCGCCGCGAAAATCAGCGCCGCCAGGACCGGGGCGAGGCCCCTACCCCGCTTGATGACATGCTCTCCGAGGCGCTGAGCATCACCAGCGACATGCTGATCCAGAATACCCACTGGCCCAATATTGATCTGATCGGCGCGCAGCTCAATCTGTACTGGGCCGAATTTCAGATCCCCGTCTGGCGGATGCAGGGGCGGGGCTGGAAATTATGGGACGCCCTGACCGGGATGTTTGAGGCCGACGGGGTGCTGGAGCGTTATGATCTGATCTTCATCGACACGCCGCCGGCGCTTGGCTATCTCACGATCAACGGTCTGGCAGCGGCCGATATACTGCTGGTGCCGCTGGGGGCGTCGTTTCTGGAGTTTGATTCAACCGGGCGTTTCTTTGATATGTTGCATTCTACCTTCGGCTCGATCGAGGAGGCCGAGAATATCGCCGCCCGCGCCCTTGGCCGGGCTGAGTTGCGCTTTGAATGGGATGCGGTGCGCGCCGTTGTCACCCGCTATGACGCCAGCCAGCAAGGCGAGCTGGCGGCCTTGATGCAGGCCTATCTGGGCCAGACCTTATCGCCGCACCGGCAGGATTTCACCGCCCTGATTGGCCAGGCCGGTGAGCAGGTACAGGGCATTTACGAGGCAGATTATCGCGATTTCAACCGCGAAACCTATGTTAGGGGCCGCGAAACCTTTGATGCAACCTATGCCGCTTTCAAACAGCTTCTGATCGGTGCCTGGCGGCGCGATGAGCTGGCGCAGGCGGTGCCCGAATGAGCCGGCGCATGAATGTGCCGATACCCGTGCGCCCTGTTGACGATCTGTTGACAGCCGGGGCCAACCCTTGTCCGGTGCTTATGTGAAAGGAAATCCCATGGCCAAACGCAGACGCCTGACCCCCGCCAACCCCACCTATCTCGAGCCGCCCCTCGGGGCCAAATCCCCGCCGATGCTGCGCGCCCCCATCGCCGAGGTGGCCTCGGATGCCTCGGCGCGGGCGGCGATGCAGGATATGGCCGATGAGATGGCCGAGGCGCGGCAAAGCGGGCGGATGATTTCCCGGCTTGAGCTGTCGCAGATTGATCAATCCTATCTGGTCCGGGACCGGGTGGTGATTGAAGACGAGGAAATGCACAGCCTGGTCACCTCGATCATGGAGCGCGGCCAGCAAGCCCCGATCGAGGTAACGCCGCTTGGCGCAGGCCGTTTTGGGCTTATTTCGGGCTGGCGGCGCTGTCAGGCGATTGCCCGGCTGCAGGCCGCCGGGCAGGGGGATGGCACCGTTCTGGCGCTTGAGCGGCACCCTGAAGGCGCCTCTGACGCCTATCGTTCGATGGTCGAGGAAAATGAGCTGCGCGTCGGGCTGAGCTATTTTGAGCGCGCCCGCATCGTTGATGTTGCCGTTGAGCAGGGCGTGTTTGAGAGCCATAAAAAGGCGCTCCGGGGGCTGTTTTCTGCCGCATCGCGGGCCAAACGCTCCAAGATCGGCAGCTTTGTCATCGTTGTTCAGGTGCTGGGCGACCGGTTGTTTTTCCCCGCCGCGATCGGCGAGCGTATGGGCCTGCGGCTGGCGCGGCTGATTGATCTTTACCCCGACAAGGCCGAGGATATCGCCGCCAAATGCCTGCTGAACCGGTTTAAGAGCGCCGAAGAGGAGCTGGCCTTTCTGAATCAATGGGTTCTGGCGGCAGAACAAGAGGAAAAATCCGCCGATACGCCCCCTGCCCCCCGCAAGCCGCGGCCTTCTGCGGATTTTGTTGACAGCCATCCGCGTGCGGGGTTACGGGCCCGGTTTCATGCCGGTGACAAGCGTCTTGAATTGTCCGGCGCGGCGATGACCCCGGAATACCACGCTGAAATCATGGCATTTCTCAAGGCCGGTGCCGGGAATGAATAAGGGTCAGCGGTTTGAATTCCCAAATGTTTCGCGCGCGAAACATTTTGCCCGGGTATGAATTTGACCACCAAACAGGATAAAAACCGGCTGGTGGCAGTTGTGGTGACCCATAATCGCCTGGCTCAGCTTCGGGTAACCCTGGCGCGGCTTTTGCAAAGCCCGCCCGCCGATCTGGCCGGGATCGTGGTGGTGGATAATGCCTCAACCGATGGCACGGAGGCGTTTCTGGCCGAACAGGCAGATCCGCGCATTGACGTGGAAATAAGCCGGACAAACCTTGGCGGGGCAGGGGGGTTTGAGGCCGGAATGCGCCGGGCTGTGGCCGATTTTGATCCCGACTGGATCGTTGTGATGGACGATGATGCCCGCCCCGAGGAAGGCGCGATTTCGGCGTTTCACCAGCTTGACAAAGGCCCCTGGGAGGCGCTGGCGGCGGCGGTGTATTTCCCTGACGGTGATATTTGCGAAATGAATTGCCCCTCGCGCAATCCCTTCTGGCATGGGCGGGAATTTCTGCGCACCCTTGCGATGGGGCGGGCCGGGTTTCATCTGCCGCCCCGGGCATATTGCATCGAAAACGGGGCAGCCCCTGTTGATGTGGCGTCTTTTGTCGGGTTGTTTTTGTCGCGCCGGGCAGTGGAATTGGCCGGTTATCCCGATCCGGGGCTGTTTCTTTATGGCGATGACGCGCTTTATACCCTTGGTCTTTCGGCCAAAGGCGGGCGGATCGGATTTGAGCCCAAGGTGCGGTTTGAGCATGATTGCGCCACCTTTGTCGATCGCCGCCGCCGGTTTCGGCCCCTGTGGCGGGCCTATTATTATCACCGCAATCTGCTGCTGCTTTACCGCATCGCGGCGGGGCGGCTGTTTTGGCCCGCCTTGCTGGTGGTGGTGCCAAAATGGCTGTGGAAAGCCCGCGGTCATGCCGGGGAGCGGCGCATTTTCCTGCGGCTGATGCGCCATGCCCTGCGCGACGGGATAATGCGCCGCACGCAGGTTTCCCATGCCCAGGTGTGCCAATGGGCAGATGGTGACAAGCCGCCAGGCATTTGATAGAGCCAAAGAGGTTATAGCCGTGGGAGAGTTCCGCTGATTATCACCAAGACCAGCCTGCCCGGAGTTCTGCTGCTGGAGCCTGCCCGCTTTGGCGATGCGCGCGGCTTCTTTAGCGAGACATGGAACCGGGAAACCCTGAAAAAACACGCAATAGATATTGATTTTGTGCAGGATAATCAATCACTTAGCCGTGAAACGGGTACCGTGCGGGGCTTGCATTTTCAGGCCCCGCCCCATGCTCAGGCCAAGCTGGTGCGCTGCGGCCGGGGCTGCCTTTTTGATGTGGCGGTGGATATCCGCGTGAACAGCCCCACATTCGGGCAATGGACGGGCCATGAGCTGAGCCCGGAAAACGGCCGGCAATTGCTGATCCCCGAGGGGTTTTTGCACGGCTTTGTCAGCCGCGCGCCCGAGACCGAGATTATTTACAAATGCTCGGATCATTACGCGCCCGATTGTGACGGCGCGGTGCGGTTTGATGACCCTGATATCGGCATTGACTGGGGGCTCGGGCCGGGCCGCGCGATCCTGTCAGACAAGGATGCCACAGCGCCTTGCCTCAGGCAGTTTCAATCACCGTTCATATTCAGGGGATGAGGCGATGAAAATTCTTGTCACCGGTGGCGCGGGCTTTATCGGATCGGCGGTGGTGCGGCTGGCGATAGGGCGCGGCTACCGGGTGGTCAATCTTGATGCGCTGACCTATGCCGCCTGCCTTGAGAATGTGGCCCCGGTCGCGGGCAACCCCGATTACGCCTTTGAACAGGCCGATATCCGCGACCGCGCCGCCCTTGACCGGATATTTGCCGCCCATGCGCCTGATGCGGTGATGCATCTGGCCGCCGAAAGCCATGTCGACCGCTCGATCGACGGGCCGGGGGCCTTTATCGAGACCAATATCACCGGCACCTATAACATGCTTGAGGCCGCGCGCCATTATTGGACAGGGCAGGGCAGGCCGGATGCGTTCCGGTTTCATCATATTTCGACCGATGAGGTTTTCGGCACATTGCCGGATGATCCAAAGGTTCGCTTCACCGAAGAGACCGCCTATGATCCGCGCAGCCCCTATGCGGCCTCAAAAGCCGCCAGCGATCATCTGGTGCGGGCCTGGCATGAAACCTATGGCCTGCCGGTGGTGATGAGCAATTGTTCAAATAATTACGGCCCCTATCATTTCCCTGAAAAGCTGATCCCGGTGACGATTTTGAATGCCCTGGCAGGCAAGCCGCTGCCGATCTATGGCAATGGCGCGAATATCCGCGACTGGCTTTTTGTCGAGGATCATGCCGAGGCGCTGCTGCTTGTGTTGGAAAAGGCGGCCTTGGGGCGGTCTTACAATATCGGCGGCGATAATGAGCAGAGCAATCTGGACCTGGTCAAAACGCTTTGTGCATTGCTGGATGCGCAGCACCCGCGCGAAGGCGGCGCGGCTTATGGCGATCTGATCAGTTTTGTGCCCGACCGGCCCGGCCATGATGCGCGCTATGCGATTGATCCGGCCCGGATACGCGCGGAACTGGGCTGGCAGCCAAAGGTGTCGCTTGATGAGGGGCTGCGCAGAACCGTTGACTGGTATCTGGCGAACGAGGCCTGGTGGCGGCCGCTTTTGGCCCGCGATGGGGTGGGCCGGCGTCTGGGGGTAAATCGGGGGGTAAATCGGGGTGCAAATCCGGGGGCAGGGGGCTGATGCGGGTTCTGGTGTTTGGGCATTCCGGGCAGGTGGCCAGCGAATTGCGCCGCGATGCCCGGGTGATCGCCGGCCTTGGCCGTGCCGCCTGTGATCTGACGCAGCCCGGTGCGGCAGAGGCCGCGATTGCGCAGCATCGCCCCGATGCGGTGATCAACGCCGCCGCCTGGACGGCGGTGGATGAGGCCGAAACCCATGAAACGGCGGCTTTTGCGCTGAATGCGGGTGCCGCCGGGGATATTGCACGGGCCTGCGCGGGCCGGGGCATTCCGTTGGTGCATCTTTCAACCGATTATGTGTTTGCCGGCACCGGCACGGCGCCGTGGCAGCCGGAGGCAAAGCCCGCGCCGCTGGGGGCTTATGGCCGCAGCAAGCTGGCGGGCGAAGAGCAGGTGCGCGCCGCCGCGGGCGCGCATGTCATCCTGCGCACGGCCTGGGTGTTTTCCGCCCATGGCCGCAATTTCGTGAAAACCATGCTGCGGCTGGCTGAGACCCGCGACAAGCTGGATGTGGTGGAGGATCAGATCGGCGGCCCGACCCCGGCGGATGCGATTGCCGAGGCCTGTCTGAGCATTGCCGGGCAGCTGTTGGCGGCCCCGGAAAAAACCGGCACCTATCATTTTTCCGGCGCGCCCGAGCTGAGCTGGGCCGGTTTCGCGCGCGAGATATTCAAGCAGGCCGACAAGCCGGTTTCGATCACCGGCATCCCCGGCAGTGCTTATCCGACACCGGCGCAGAGACCCCTGAATTCAAGGCTTGATTGCCAGCAGACCGAGGCGGTTTTTGGCCTGGCCCGGCCTGATTGGCGGGCCGGGCTTGGCCGGGTTCTGGCCGGGTTGAGAAGGCAGGCCGGGCCGGGTAACCATATCAGGCCGCAACATGAGGGTAAAAAGCAGCAATGAAACAGCGCAAGGGCATTCTTCTGGCGGGTGGCACCGGCACCCGGCTTTATCCGATTACAATCGGCCTGTCGAAACAGCTTTTGCCGGTTTATAACAAGCCGATGATTTATTACCCGCTGTCGGTTCTGATGCTGGCGGGTATCCGTGAGATTGCGGTGATCACCACGCCGGAAGATCGCGATCAGTTCATCCGCGCTTTGGGGGATGGCAGCCAATGGGGAATTTCTCTTAGCTATATCCCCCAGCCGTCGCCGGACGGGCTGGCGCAGGCCTATCTTCTGGCCGGGGATTTTCTGGCGGGCGCGCCCTCGGCGATGGTTCTGGGCGACAATATCTTTTTTGGTCACGGGTTGCCCGAGATCCTGGCCGAGGCCGGGCGTCAGAGCAAGGGCGGCACGGTTTTTGGCTATCACGTGGCCGATCCCGAGCGCTACGGCGTGGTTGATTTTGATGCGGCGGGCCGGGCCCGGGCGATCGTTGAGAAACCCGAAGTGGCACCGTCAAACTATGCGGTGACCGGGCTTTATTTCCTCGATGGTGATGCGCCGCTTCTGGCGCGTGAGGTGCGCCCGAGTGCGCGCGGCGAGCTGGAGATCACCACGCTTCTGGAGATGTATCTGCGCGCGGGTAAATTATCGGTCAAACGCATGGGGCGGGGCTATGCCTGGCTGGATACCGGCACCCATGCCAGCCTGCTGGACGCGGGCAATTTCGTGCGCACGCTGGAGGCCCGGCAGGGGCTGCAGACCGGCTGTCTTGATGAGATCGCCCATGCTTCCGGCTGGATTGATCTTGAGGAGCTGAGGGCGCGGGCGCAGCTTTTTGCCAAAAGCAGCTACGGGCAGTTTCTGCAGGGTCTGCTGGCGCCACCGCTGCCGCCCGAGCCCCGGTAATCCGGCCCCGGTAAGCCGGCCCCGATAAGCCGGGCGCACAAGGCGGCGATTCTTGTGGTAACGAATTCATGCATGACGAACCGGCCCGAAGCGGCCATAGTGTTGCCACAAAAAAATAATGAAAATAATAAAAATCCAATCAAAATATAACAACTTGGGGAACAATTTATGCCAACTTTTACAATCACCGGATTTTATATCACACGCAATGCAGCCGCTGACGATCCCGACAACCGTGGCCGAGTTCAACGCGCTGGAGGCCTCGATCAGCGGCTTTGGCACTGTCACCGGATCGCTGGCGCCCGGCGCGGTGATTGATTTTGCCACATTGGACAACACCACCGGCCTGGTTCAGGGCACCGACGGGAACGATAATCTGCAAAGCACGTTGGCGGATGATCTGATCATAACCGGCGATAATGACGTCGGGGCCGGATCTGATTTTTGGCACTGCCGGCAATGACGCGATCAATACGCTTGGCGGCAATGACACGGTGTTTGCCGGCGCGGGCAATGACACGGTTGAGGGCGGCGCGGGCGCGGATGTGTTCGTGTTCGGCGCGGCGGGCGGCACGGATGATTTCTTTGGCTTCAATGCGGGCAGCGGTGATCGGCTTGAGTTTGATGACGCGCTGTGGTTTGGCACGTTCGGGGCCCTGACGGCGGCGCAGGTTGTATCGCAGTTCGGCAGCATCAACCTGGCGGGCAATGCCGAGCTTGATTTCGGCGGCGGCGACGTGGTTGAGCTGATCGGCCTGACCACGCTGACCGGGCTGGAAAGCGCGATTGATATCGTATGACGCGGGGGGCCGGGGCGGGTAACAGGCCCCTGCCGCCCCTGAACCTGAAGCCTTTAGCAGCTTTCTGATGCCAGGGTCGGGGGGGCCGTGCGCAATGCGCGATCGGCGGGGATGACAAAGATCCGCAGATCGCGGATATCCAGGCGGCAGCCGGTATCGGGCAGTTGGATGACCAGCGTGTGATAGGCTGTGGGCCCGGCCAGCGGATCGGCGCTGTCAACCGTATAGAGCGCCGTGCTGATGCCGCATCCGTCCTTGCAGTGCAGGCTTTCGGTCAGGGGTGTGTCATGGATTTGGTTATCCCGCGCGGAGCGGATGAACAGGGGCAGGGCCCCGGCCTCATCACTGGCAAGCTCGGCCACGATGCCAATCACGTCGCCGACGGCAAAGCGGGCCTTGTCCAGGCTGAGATTGAGCGAAAACCACCGCGGCGGCGGGCTGGCACTGGCGGCAAATGACAACAAGGAGCCGGGCGGCCTGTTCAGGCTGACATCAACGGTGCTGGTCTCGCTGTCCCAGTTGAAATATATGCCCGGCACCAGGGGGCTGTCGCAAATGGCGGCGGGCGGAAGCACAGCCTTGCGCAGCCCGGTTATGGCGGCGGCGGCGGCGGATTCGATCTGGTGCATGGTGAAAATCTCATTGCCGGGGGGCCGGTTTGCCCGTCCCTGATGCCAGATCAGCCAGCCGCTGTCGAGCGCTGGTTTATTCTGGCTGTGACATGTCAGGCCTTGCCTCGGGAAACCATGGCCGGGTAGAATGGCGCAAGACTTTCACAACCGAACGGTGTTTGCCAAAACAGCCTTTCGCCATGATACGGGATTCCGGATGCCGAAAAACAGCAATGCCCCAGCCAGGAAAAATACCAGGCTAAAGGCCGCGCCGGGGCTGTCTGATGTGCCGTCTGAGGCGCTTGAGGCCGAGTGTCGGCTGCTGCGCGAGGATATCGCCCAGTTGCAGGCCCGGCTGGAGCAGCGGGTTCTGGATGCGGCACTGGGCCAGAGCGCCGCAGAGGCGGCACAGAACCGCCAGACCCTGACCGAAGAGCGCGGCGCAAACCGTGAGGCGGTGCTGGGGGCCGGATTGCTGGCGCTGGCGGCACAGCGCGATGAACTGGCCGGGCAGGTGACTCAGATGAAAGCCGATCTTGAGGCCGCCGAAGCCGATCGCGCCGCCGCCCGCGCCGAGATCAAAACAATCCATAATTCGAGATCCTGGAAAATCGCCAGGCTGATGCGGGGGGGGCGGCCGGGCCTGAACAGGAGGTGAAGCGCGCGGGCTCCCGGCCCCGGCTGTTCATTGATGCGCAGCATGGGCTGTGCAACCGGCTGCGGGCGATAAGTTCGGCAGCGTCGATTGCCGGTGCTCTGGGCTATGAGCTGGTGGTGATCTGGGTGCCGGACGCTCATTGCGCCTGCCGCCTGAGCGATCTGATAATCTATCCCGGCCCGGTGATCGAAGATCCCGGCGCGGCGGCGCTGGCCCGGCGTCACGCGGCGCGGGTTTACAATTACATGGAGATCGAGCCGGGCGCGGTGCCTGACGCGCCGATCCTGTCCGGGATCAGACCGCAAAGAGCGCAGATCCCGCCGCCCGGCGATGTCTATATCCGCGCGTCCAATACTCTGTCCGGGCCGCATGTGCATCTGGCCCGCGAACAGGAATTTTTGCGCCGGCTGGTGCCGGTGCCGGCGGTGCGTGCCCTGGTGGCAAGCGTGCCGCATCCCAGCGATGTGGCCTTGCATGTGCGCATGTCCACCGGCCCCGGGTTTGATCATCTGAGCTGGGAATCGCCGGAAAACTGGCCCGCCGCGCGCCACCGCGAGCTGACCGCCTGGCGCGGGAAAAGCCATATGCAGCATTTTGCCGCGCGGCTGGACGTGCTGGTGGCGGAGGGCCGTGCCGGGCGGGTTTTCCTGGCCGCTGATCTGCCCGAGACCTACGCCTTTTTCACGGAACGCTACGGCGCGCGGGTGCTGGTGCTGGCGCGCGGGCTTTATGACCGGTCGGCGGCGCAACTGCAATATGCGCTGGCCGATCTGATCCTGCTGACCGCCGCCGAGCGGTTTCTGGCCAGCACCTGGAGCTCGTTTTCCGATATTGCCCAGAGGCTGGCGCGGCCGGGCCGGATGATCGAGCAAAGCGGGATTGATTTTTGATATATATCAACGCCAGCGAATTGCAGGTCTTTTTGATATTGTGATATGATGAACCCGCCGGTCAGGGTGTTTTGCCGGGTTGTTTACGCTTGCCATCGGGGATGTTTCATACCAGCAATGCTTATGCCGATATCCGTTATCACGATTGCCTATAATGACGCCGATGCGCTGAGCGAGACGCTTCTCAGCGCGGCGGCGCAGGATACCGGGTTTGAACAGATCGTGGTTGATGGCGGCTCGACCGACAGTTCCACCAAGATCCTCGAAGATATGGACAGCCTGATTGATCATTGGGTATCCGAGCCCGATGACGGCATTTATGATGCGATGAACAAGGGCGTGGCGATGGCCTCGGGCGATTACGTCATTTTCATGAATGCCGGCGATTGCTTTTATGATCACCGGGTGATCGGCAAGGCCCTGCAGGTGATCGGGGATCAAGGCCCGGATCTGTTTCATGGCCGCGCCTATGCCCGCGGCGAGCCCGCGCCTTACCAGTATAACAAACATCTCTGGCAGGGGATGGTCTGTTCGCACCAGTCCACCTTTGCGCGGCGCGGGCTTTTGGACCGCTTCCCCTTTTCCACCGATTTGAAGATTGCGGCGGATTACAAATTTTACGTGGAGTGCGCCGCCAGTGGTATCGGGCTGAAGACAGTGGATATGGATGTGGCGCGGATCGACATCTCGGGCGTGTCTTTCGCCGGGTTTGCCGAACGCACCGAAGAGCGGATGCGGATCTGCCGGGTACATTATCCCGAAGAAAAGGTTTTTGACTATTTCCGCACATTGTTGTGCAAAAACGGCTTTGACCTGCCCGGTTGGGCCCCAAACATGCAGGCGTGGCTTGATGGAACAGCATAAGATCATCATTGCCGGTGTCGGCCGGTCCGGCACCACCTTCATGTTCGAGGAGGTGGCGGCGGCGTTGCGGGCCAAGGCGGCCGCGCGGCTTTTCTACGAGCCCTACCTTTGGGCCCCGGCCAAGGTGAACCAGCATGGCGCGGTAAAACAGGAGCCTTTCAACACCGGCAACCTGTCGCCTTTCGGCATCTATGTGCATTGCACCGCGCCGCTTTTTCTTGATGGCGCGCATCCGGTGCATGACCAGATGATCGGGCATCTTTTTGGCCATGGCGAGCCAATGATGACCAAGATGGTCCGTGGCAATGGCCGGCTTCAGGCCTTTCTCGCGGCTGATCCCGATCTGCGCGTGCTGGGGATGACGCGGGATGTGTTTGGCACGGTCAATTCCGCCGCCAATCACTTTTCGTTTTTTGGCGGTGAGTTTCACCCCACCGATCTGCCCCGGTTCCGGGCCGAGGTTGCGGCGCGTTACGGGGCCGGAATACCCAGTGATCTGTCCGGTGATCTGCCAGCCGATCTGTCCGGTGAGGCCGCCCGTCAGGCGGTGCTGAGCGCCTATTGGTGGCACTATATGACCAAGGCCCTGCTTGATGCCAAAGCCGCCTATCCTGACCGGGTGTGCATCATTGATTACGGATCGCTGCGCGCCGATCCGGAGGGGGCTTATCAGGTGATTGATCGCTTTCTCGGGCTGCCGGTCAGCGCGCACCGGCTCAGGCACCGGGTTGGGGTTGTCTCGAATTCGAACTACCTGAGCGATGTGCCGCCGGCGCTGCTGGCGCCGTTCCACCAATGGTCGCAGGAAATGTTTGCGGCGCAGGGTCAGGCCTTTGTCAGTGCCGACTCGCCGCTGCTGAAGGATTTCGATGCTGCCCTGGTGGGGGGCTACGGCACCCCCAAGCCCGGCGTGGTGCCGCGCTATCCGCTGTATCACACCGCCGTGCAATGGCGCTATGCCCTGGCCCGGCAAGACAGCAAATATGCCAGCCTGCAAGCCATCAGCGAGCTGGGGCTTTCGGCCTATGCCGATGCGGCGGTGGAAAGCCTGCGCACCCGGCCTTATTCACCGGCGCTTGTGGCCGGGCGGCCCGAGGTCAGCGTTATCATCCCGGTATGGAACGGGGCGCAGACGCTGGAGGCCTCGGTGGCCTCGGTCTGGGCGCAAAAGGATGTCAATGCCGAGGTGGTGCTGGTTGAGGATGGCTCCTCTGATGGCAGCGCGGAAGTGGCCGAAGCGCTGCTGGAAAAAGGCCCCGGGCGGCTATTGTGCAATCAGCGCAATCTTGGCCCGGCCCTGTCGCGGCACAAGGGCATCCTGGCGGCGGCGCATCCGCTGGTCAGCACATTGGATGCCGACGATCTGATGCTGCCGCTCAAACTGGCCGCCGAGGTGGATGTGATCGCCGGGGATCCCGGCGTGGTGGGATTTTCCGACGTGCTCTATAGTGGTGACAACTTTCTGTGGCGCTGGCCCTCCGGTCAACTGGCCAATCTTGACAAGCCGGATCTGATCGCCGGGTTTGCCGCCCGCAAAACCAGCCTGCCGCGCGACATGACGCTGCACCGCAGCCTTTATACCCGCAGCCGCGGGTTCGATGTGCTGCTGCGGTTGTATGAGGACTGGGCCTTCAAGACCGAGCTGGCCGGGCTGGCCTCGGCCTGGCGTCCGACCTTTGAGATTGGCACCTGCTATTCGCGCAAGAACCCTGGCCAATCGGCCGGGGATCCGCCCAAGCAGCGATTTTGGATAACCGCCGCCTATCTGCGCAATGCCGATGCGCTGGCGCTGCAATTCGGTGCCCGGTCAATTGATTTCCTGCAAAACGCCCTGGCGCAATTCGGGCGGCCCGGTTATGTTGAGGCCGGGCTGGAGATGATGCGCCAGCGCAGTGAATTTTCCGGCAATATCATCGCGGATTTTGACCGGATGCGGCGCAGCATTGATGCCCTGATCGCGCGCGCGGATCTGGATTTTGAAACACGCACAAGGCGGGTTTACGACGAGCTGAGCAGATTAACGGCGGCGGCGGAATAGGGCGGAAACATGAGCGAAATAGCCCAATATACCAGCCTCATCCCCGCCGGTCTGGACACGCAGCTTGACAAGCTGGAGGGATGGCACAAGGCCCATGGCGGGCCGGTTCATACGGTCAATCACAGCCGGGAACATGCCGTGCTTGCGCCCCGGCTGCCCGATTGGGTGATCCCGGTGGAGGTGCGCTTTGCGCAGAGATTTGGCCGCGATTACCTGCCGCTGCCCACCCTGCTTGCGGCGATCCGGCGGACCTGCCCGGCGCAGGCCACGCGCATTGTGCTGGCCAATTCCGATAGTGAGATCGCCCACCCGCAGGCGATTGATAGCTTGCGCGCCCCCGGTTGCGATCTGCTGTTTGCCGGGCGCGGCGATATTGATGTCGAAGGCCGCCCGGCGGGGATTTATGACCAGGGGTATGATGTGTTTTCGCTATCGCCCGATGCGCTGGAACTGCTGGATCTGAAGGGCGTTTTTCTGGGCCTGCCCTGGTGGGATTATGTGCTGCCGCTGTCGTCGATCCTGACCGGGCGGTCGGTGCGGCGGCTGGATACGGATGCCTTCACCCACCGGCTTCACCCGCAGCGCTGGTCGCTGGTGGGGTTCAACCATATCGGCTGGCAGGTCATGCGCCAGCTTTTGCCCGGTGCGATGTGCAGCGGCGCGCCTTCCGCCGATGGGGTGTTGGAATTTGCCAGGGTTGCCAACAGTTTTCTCAACAGTGATGTGTTCGCATCCGACAGCCCGCCCGATCCGGCCCGGGTCAGGGCCGGGTTTCTGGCCATCGTGGCTCAGGAGACCGGCCTGCGGATGGATGGCCGGGGCGGCCCCGCGGCCCAGATCGGGATGCTGGCCCAGTTTGCCGGGCTGCACGCGGCCCTGTATGCGCTTTACCGGGAGGCGATTGAGCAGCCCGAAACGCCGGGGCTGGCCGCGCGGCTGGCCGCATTGGAGCCGCAGGCCCACGCCGCCGGGCTGGCCGGTCAGGAAAGCTTTCGCCGCTATGGCAAACTGATCGGGCTGCGCCGGGGCCCGCCCGCCTGAGGGCTGGTGCATTCATATTCCCAAGGATTGCTAAGATGCGGTGGGTAAAGCTATATCAACCTGCCAGCGGGAAATTCATGAAGGGTGTGACCTATGCTTAAAGGCCGAATGCGATGATCATCAGAGCGGCCAGGGCCGAAACGACTTCGCGGCACAATTATTCAGGGGCGGCCTTTCAATGACCGGCAAGATGACAGAACGTGACATTTGTGAATTTTTTCCCGAGGAAAAGCACCATTTGATGCGCGATTGCGTTCTGATCTGCCCCGCAGACATGCCGGGGCGGGTCCGGTTTTCGCTGACCCCCGGCCATCGCGTGCGGCAGGGCTACCGGGTAGAGATCACCAATCACGGGTTCTGTGGAGTTCTGCATGTCTTGCTCGGGCCGGGCACAGGGCAGGTCAGGATCGACACCGCCGGGATGGTGAATCTTGATATACGGATGTTTCGTGAAGCCAGCCTGAACATCGGTCGGGGCACCACGATCAATGGGGCGCGGATCGTCTGCGACCATGCCGATGTGGTGATTGGCAACGATGGGCTGTGGTCGGATGAAATCATCGTGCAATCCAATGACCAGCACGGGATCGTCGATCTGATTACCGGCGAAGTGCTGAATGCAGGGCGCAGGCGGATTGAGATTGCCGATCATGTCTGGATCGGCCGGCGCAGCACGATCATGCCGGACGTGGCCATTGGCCGTGGCGGCATTCTGGCAACCGGGGCGGTGCTGACCTCGGATATGCCGGCCAACACGGTTTTTGCGGGCGTGCCCGCCAAGCAGATCCGCGATAATGTTTCATGGTCGCGCTCTCCCAATGGTTTCAATGCAAATGAACGCTGCATCATGGAACTTGACAACCTCGGGCCGCAGGGCGGCACCGCATAGTAGCAAAGACGGGATTTGAGATGACGAAAACAGCCCTTATCACTGGTATCACCGGTCAGGACGGATCATATCTGGCAGAATTTCTTCTGGAAAAAGGGTATGAGGTTCACGGGATCAAGCGCCGGGCCTCGTCGCTCAATACCCAAAGGATTGATCATATCTATCAGGATCCGCACAGCCCCGATCCCCGGCTCAGGCTGCATTACGGCGATCTGACCGACAGCTCCAACCTGACCCGCATCCTGTCCCAGATCAGGCCCGACGAGGTTTATAACCTTGGGGCGCAATCCCATGTGGCCGTCAGTTTCGAGGCGCCGGAATATACCGCGGATGTGGATGCCATCGGCACCCTGCGCCTCTTGGAGGCGATCCGGTTTCTGGGGCTGGAAAAGAAAACCCGGTTCTATCAGGCCTCGACCTCGGAGCTTTACGGCCTGGTGCAGGAGACACCGCAGAGCGAAACCACGCCGTTTCATCCGCGTTCGCCCTATGCGGTGGCCAAGATGTATGCCTATTGGATCTGTGTGAACTACCGCGAGGCCTACGGGCTTTATGCCTGCAACGGCATCCTGTTCAACCACGAAAGCCCGCGCCGGGGCGAAACCTTCGTGACCCGCAAGATCACCCGCGGCCTGGCCAATATCGGCCAGGGTTTTGAGCACTGCCTTTACATGGGCAATATCGACAGCCTGCGCGACTGGGGCCATGCCAAAGACTATGTGCGCATGCAGTGGATGATGCTGCAACAGGAGGCGCCAGAGGATTTTGTCATCGCCACCGGGGTGCAGCATTCGGTGCGCGAATTCATCATCTGGTCGGCGCGGGAACTTGGGATCTCACTGGAATTCTCGGGCAGCGGCGTGGAGGAGATTGCCACCGTCACGGCGATTGAGGGCGACAAGGCCCCGGCGCTCAAGGTGGGCGATGTGATCCTGCGCATTGACCCGCAATATTTCCGCCCTGCCGAGGTTGAGACATTGCTCGGGGATCCGTCCCGGGCCCGGGCCCGGCTGGGCTGGGTGCCCGAAATCACCGTCCAGCAGATGTGCGCCGAGATGGTGGCCGAGGATCTCAAGGTGGCGCAGCGCCATGCAATTTTGCAAGAGCACGGAATAGACCTGCCGATAAGCATCGAGAACGGGTGAGGCTTCGGGTTTTATAAAGGCAGGCCCGGTTGCGGGCCCGCCCCTCAAGACCCACCCGGATCCTGATCCTCCACCGCCTCTTCGGGGCTGTCGAACCGCAGATCAATCCAGCGCCCGGCGGGGATATCCACCGCTGTGCCCGGCACCCAGGCATCCTTCCATGCGACCGTGCTGGTGTGAATGCTCAGGGTCCGCGTGGCGGCGTCATAGGCGG
>JAJFIA010000007.1 GCA_021775255.1 Roseovarius sp. | reverse complement strand
GCATCGCCAAACAGATCCTCAGGCCGCTCGCAGCCCTTCAAAAGTTCGTCCAGTAGTTCCTTGGAAATTGTCATCGTCCTTGCTCCTTTTTGGAAGCATGGACCAAATCGCAGATACACAGAAGATCGGACACTCTCGCGCAGACCGCCCCGGCTGGACATGACGGTTTATCCATATTTGCCAAAAGCCCATGTCGCGGTCACATCCCCCGGCGATTACATGGCGCTTCTGTCAGGAGGCCGGTCATGACCGACACGCCCCAACTGTTGCTGGCCCATCACCTGAAGGCCCTGAGGCTACCGACTTTCCTGCGCGAGTATGACAAGGTCGCCAGACAGTGCGCCGATGAAGGCATTGATCATTCTCGCTATCTTTTGCGCCTCGCCGAACTGGAGCTCATTGACCGGGAACGCCGCATGGTGGAGCGGCGGATCAAAGCTGCAAAGTTCCCGGCCGTCAAAAGCCTCGACAGCTTCGACTTCAAGCCCATGCCCTCGCTGAACAAGATGCTGGTGATGGAACTGGCTCGCCGTGATTACATCACCCGCAACGAGAACATCATCGCAGTGGGAAACAGCGGCACAGGTAAAACGCATATTTTTGCCTCGGCCTTGGGCTAGCGGCCTGTCAGAAGGGCTTGGCCGTCGGCTTTATCACCGCATCGGCTTTGGTCCATGAGCTCCTCGAAGCTCGGGATGAGAAGCGCCTGTTGCGTCTCCAGAAGCAATTGAGCAAATACAGCCTGCTGATCATCGATGAGCTGGGATATGTGCCGCTGTCGTCAACCGGCGCTGAACTGCTGTTTGAGGTCTTCTCGCAACGCTACGAGCGCGGATCAACCATTGTGACGTCAAACCTGATGGGATGGATGGCTCCTGCTCCAACCGACGTCGCGCTGCGTCATACTGCAGGTGTCAAAATCTGCAATTGAGAGGAGCCACCCCATGCAAGTTACAACAATCGGCGTCGATCTGGCCAAGAACATCTTTCAGGTTCACGGGATTACTGAGAGTGACAAGGTCGCTTTCAACCGACCTCTGCGGCGAGCTCAGGTGTTGCCGTTTTTCACGCGCCTCAATCCCTGCCTCGTTGGCATGGAGGCCTGTTCTACAAGTCATTACTGGGCGCGCACGCTGACCCGTCTGGGCCATGAGGTTCGGTTGATCCCGCCAATGTATGTCAAACCATACGTGAAGCGGGGGAAGTCGGACGCTGTCGACGCCGAGGCGATCTGTGAGGCCGTCACCCGTCCCACGATGCGGTTTGTAGAGATCAAATCGGTTGAACAGCAGGCGCTGTTATCTCTGCATCGCGCGCGCAATCTCATGGTTCGTCAACGTACGCAATTGGTCAACGCCTTGCGCAGCATGTTGGCAGAGTTTGGCCTGTACGTCGCCAAAGGTCTCGCACGCGCCATCAGTTTTGCGCAGGGCGTGCTGTCTGGAGCCGAGCTAGTACTGCCCGAGATCGCGCAAGACGTGGTCCATAACCTGTGCGGGCAGTTGGACGTTCTGCAAGGACAAGTGCGTTGGTATGAAATCAGTCTGAGACTTGAAGCCAAACGCGATCCCCGTGTCAGTCTTTTACAGACTATTCCAGGTGTTGGCCCTGTAACGGCCTCTGCGCTCGCTGCGAGTATCGGCAGCGGACACCAGTTCAAGAATGGTCGCGAATTTGCAGCCTGGCTGGGTTTAACGCCGACCAATCGATCAAGCGGAGGAAAAGAACGATTGGGCCGGATCACCAAGATGGGTGATCAATATCTGCGCCAATTACTTGTCGTGGGAATGACGTCACTTGTCAGGCAAACAAAATCCCAACCGGAACGTGCGAACAAATGGCTCACCGCACTTTTGGAACGCAAGCCTGCTCGCTTGGCAACCGTCGCCATGGCAAACAAGACAGCACGGATCGTCTGGGCGGTTTTGACAAAGAACGAGCCGTACATGCCGAGAACAGCCTAAAAGGATCTGAACAACACGAGATAGCAAGACCTGCGAAATGATGGTGCAAAAGTCAGCCGCCAAAACCAAGACACCCCGCCGAACGGCTCGGGCACTATAGCCCGCAAAGCTGATAGGGACTTGGTTTGCGGAACCCTTCAGGGCCAGCGGTCAAAACCGCGCAAACAGGCCGGACACATGACTGCTTCTGACAACAAAAGCACTGACCATCTCAAAAATGTCTTGCTATGCAGGGGCCATCCACACATGCCGTTCGATGAATGGACCAGCATCTTCGGCTCCGAACGCCTCACTGGCGCGCTTCTCGACCGGCTGACCCACCATGTCCACATCCTGGAAATGAACGGCGAAAGCTACCGCCTCAAACATAGCCGCCAGTCAGGCAAAGCCTGAAATCCAAAAACGCACCCCGGTTTGACCACAGCCCCGCACAGCTGCGTTGCTATTTGGGGGCACTCCACTATGCGGGTCTATGGACAAACCTACATCCAACAAAGTGGCGTAGTTTTACTCCGGCCAGATCCTGCCAAGTGGCGCACTATTGCTCCGGCGTTTGGTGCGGTTTTAGTCCGGCGTTGACACACTGTCGTGGGCAAGCGGTTCTGCAAGCGCCAACAGATGCGCTGGTCAAAAACAGGGGCTCATCTCATGCTGCAAACCCGCACGCGCACGCTGGACGGCACCCTGCGTGCGAAGTTCCAGCAATGGTATCCAGGCATGAAATCAGACGGGGAAGTAAAAATGGCAGCGTGATTGCCCCTCGCTTTGGGGTACTCTCCAAAATAAGAGGCTGATCTAATGATGGTAAGCAATAATCAATCGGAACCATAAGCGGGAACATGTAAAACATGCATCCGCTTATGGTTTGAATCACTATCTTTAATCCTAGTAATAAGTAGCTACTACGTGTTCGGCTTCAGCAAAAAACAACCAACGCTCCGCAAAAATACCGATAAGATGCATTACGAGACTGAAAAACACCAGTATTGCTGTAAGCAGTAATGAAGGTGAGTTCCAGGCAAGCAGTCCCAGCACTAATGGGGCTACTATTCCAAAAGCAAGGCAGATCCGTCGCAACGCAGTCGCGCGTCGTCGTGCCACGACAAAAACCAATTCTTTTGTTAACCATGTTGGGGCACCACTTGGCCTATCCAGAAGATGCACTTTTCCAAGGTGTTCAAGGCCCGTCGCAGTTCCCGGTGTTTCGAATTGGGTATGTGCTGCACGCTGCCACCAGATGGCTTTCACCACACCGGCAAATATTAGCGGGATAAGGCCATATACCAATGTCCGCAGTTCTAACTGACCACCTGCTAAGATTGTTTGGATGGCGATTAGGGTAATTCCGCCGCTGCTAATCGAAAAGGAAATAAATACCAGAGGTGTCAGTGGAGTATGCCAATGGACAACTGTTCGCAACTGCGTGTAGATCATCGCTGTCGTGAAAACCGTTGTAAAGGCCAGTAGTGACATCAGTAATCCTAGGCCAACAGGTCTGTTTTCGGTGAGCAGCCAGGTTAATCCGTAAATACCGAATACGGCAAAAGTAGCCAGTGCCATGACTCCTTCGCGAGACAGCCAAGAACTTTTAAACTGACTGAAAGCTCGCCATGCTCTGTCTGGTCTGGCTAGGTGGAAAATAGATGAAATTAGGCCGCCAGCGGCTAATCCACCTGCAATAATGAGTGATACCCAGGCGGAAAGCTGCTCGTCCGAACCAAACCCAAGGCCTAGCCAAATCATAAGCCCAAAACCAGCTCCTGATAACGTTGAAAATGCGATTATAGATATAGCAGGATACATTTTAATTAAGCCTTTCTAATGCTTTATCGAGCCATCCGAGAAAGCCCGTTGCTTCTGGTTCGGCAAGTGATGCCAAAGCAAAAGGTTCTGGGCCGTCGATATCAGTCCTGCTGCGTGGGGGAAGATAATGGTTCACTGGCTTTGCATACTTCTCAGGCATTAATGTGAAGCCGTCACGTTCTGCCACCAGCTTTGATACAGAACTTTCCGGATCGCCTAAATCGCCAAAATGCCTTGCCTCAGCAGGGCAAGTCCGAACGCAGGCGGGTATGCGATCTTCTTCTGGCAGGTTCTCGTTGTAAATGCGATCAATGCAAAGGGTGCATTTTTTCATAACACCTTCAGCTTGATCCAGCTCGCGCGCGCCATAAGGGCATGCCCATGCACACAGGCCACATCCCATGCAGGCATCCTCATTGACCAGAACAATCCCATCCTCGCTACGCTTATAGCTGGCACCCGTCGGGCAGACTGTCACGCATGGAGCATCTTCACAATGCAGGCAAGAGCGTGGAAAGTGGACAATCTGGGCGGGGGCGTCTGGTTGATCGCACCGAGAAACGTTGGGTGTAATTTCAAATGTATGAACACGATTGAGCCAAGTCCCTGATGGATCCTTACCATATGGATTTTGGTCTGATAGCGGTGCTCCATAGCCTGAGGTATTCCATTCTTTGCAGCTGATAACACAGGCGTGGCAACCAACACATGTATCCAAGTCGATGACCAGCCCCAGCTTTTTCTTTGAAGGTTGCGGCAACGAGGTCATGTCCAGTCCTTTCCGTAGGTTAAATCACCTGAACTGCCAGTACCAACGGGCGATTCTTGCGGTTCCAGATGTGGTTCACTGGCACCATCTGGCGGTGGCGGGGCTTTTTCGATGCGTACGCGCAGATCGTACCAGGCTGCCTGACCTGTGATTGGATCGCTGTTTGACCAGCGTAACCCATCTTCTTTTGGGGGTAGCAACTCGCTGATCAGGTGATTGAGCAAAAAACCGCGTTGGGCCTCGTTGGCATCTTCCGATAAAGCCCATGCGCCCGAGCGTTTACCAACGGCATTCCATGTCCAGACGGTATTACGATTGACTGCCTCCATGCGCCGAACCGGGGCACGAATGCGCGCATGATCCGAAATCAACCAGGCCCAGCCACCATCTTCAATGCCCGCTTTGTCGCAAACGGTTGCCGGGACATAAAGGGCGTTCTCGGTGTGAAGCTGGCGTAGCCATGCGTTTTGAGACCCCCATGAATGGTACATTGCTGCTGGGCGTTGGGTGATGGCGTGCAACGGGTATTCCTCAGATTCGCACGAATCGGGGTACCAAATAGGTAATGGGTCAAAAGTTTCAGCTACCCGTGATCGCAAATGTTCGGGTGGCTGGATCGGTCCATGCCCTTCAGCTGCAGCCTGAAATTTGCGTAATGGTTCCACATAAAGTTGAAACTGGTAGGGCTGTGGTTTGTCGAAAAAGCCCATTCCCACGGCCCATTCCTGATAGTCCTTGTTGACTTGTTTCATATATCGTGCGGATTCGGGGATTTCACTTTTCCAGAATCCGCCATTTTCAATATAACGCATTAGCTGATTCGGATTGGGTTCTGCGCGACCTTCACTCTCGCCGTCTGCGCCGCGCCAGCCGCCCAAGGGGCCGACACCGGGGCGGCGTTCGTGTGAAACCATGTAATCGGCATAATCACTATATTTGGCTGATCCGTCTTCGGTGACAAAGCCCGGCAACTGCAAACGTGCGCCAAGTGCGATCAGGGTGGATTGAAACCCGCGTACATCGCGATCTGGTTCTACGACCGGCCAGCGGATTGAATCCGCAACAGCATCGGGCTCGCTAATCGGGCGATCCAGCAGGCTGATACAGTCATGACGTTCCAAGTAAGTTGTGTCAGGCAAGATCAGGTCGGCATATGCAACCATTTCAGATGAGTAGGCGTCAGAGTATATAATGTGCGGGATTGTGTAGTTATCATCGTCATCCTTGGCTGTGAGCATGTCGATAGTACCCGAAGTATTCATCGAAGAATTCCAGGCCATATTAGCCATATATAAAAAGAGTGTATCAATTTTATATGGATCACCGGTGGCGGCATTTGAGATTACCGTATGCATTGCCCCGTGAATTGAAAGTGGCATATCCCATGTAAAGGCTTTGTCAATCCGGGCTGGGGTGCCGTCATCATTCAATAGCAAATCTTCAGGGCCTCGTGGTAAGCCAAGATGAGGTCCGTTTAGGGGACCGTTAGGTTTTGTATTTGCGCTGGTTGGTGTTGGGTGTGCATCTACCGGCTTGGGGTAGGGTGGTTTGAAACGGAATCCGCCGGGCACTTCAACCGCACCTATAAGCAGTTGCAGCAAATGGAGTGTTCGACAGGTCTGGAAACCATTGGAATGGGCGGAAATTCCGCGCATGGCGTGCAATGCCACAGGGCGACCGACAAAGCGCTCGTGCCGGCGTCCAAGCCAGTCGGTCCACGGGGTTTCGACAACAACTTCATTTTCGAAAGCCGCTTCTACGATCTCGGCTGCTATACGTTTGATGGTCTTGGCATTGATACCACAGCGTTCGGCGACGGCATCAGGGGCATTATCAACAGCCAGATATTTCTGGGCCATTAGCTCAAAAACCGGAATGGCAGCTATGCCGTCTACTGTTACCTCACCTTTGGGCGAAGGTTGCCCTTCGGGATCGTCGTTAGGCAAGGCCTTGTTTTTCTTGCGGTCCCATATCAGTGGTTTTGCATCTGCGTCGCGCAGGAACATGCCTAATTCGGGTGATTTGGGATCATTATTGACCAGCCAGCCCGCGTTTGTCCAGTTAAGCAGGTAGTCGAGATCTACGTTGCCCGTGCGAAATAATTCGTGAATCAGGGCCAGAACAAACAGGCCGTCGGTTCCGGGTGTAATGCCAACCCATTCATCAGCAACGGCATTATACCCTGTGCGAACCGGGTTTATGCCGATGACTTTCGCACCGTTTCGTTTGGCTTTGGCTATGCCCATTTTGATTGGGTTGCTGTCGTGATCCTCGGCAACACCAAAAATCATCACGTAACGGGTACGTTCCCAATCAGGTTGTCCGAACTCCCAAAATGCACCTCCCAACATATAGAGGCCAGCCGCAGCCATGTTTACCGAACAAAACCCACCATGTGCCGCATAGTTGGGTGTGCCGTATTGTTGTGCCCACCATCCCGTCAGGGATTGACTTTGATCACGACCGGGAAAGAACGCAAGTCTCTTTGGGTCCGATTCTCGTATCGGTTTCAGCCAGGATACTGCAATATCCATGGCTTCATCCCAACTGATTTCCTCGAACTGACCAGACCCGCGCGGGCCGACACGCTTTAAGGGTGCGTTTAAACGGGCTGGCGAGTAGTGCTGCATGATGCCAGCAGATCCTTTAGCACACAGTACACCACGGTTTACCGGGTGGTCTTTATTGCCCTGTATGTAGCGAATCATTTCTTTTCCGTCACTGCCTTTACGAAGAAAAACATCGATTCCACAGCGGCAAGCGCACATGTAACAAGTCGTTTTTCGGACTGTGTCCGTAATGTTCGGGGATAGATCAAGTGTTGGTTTTGCGCACATAATTAAGGGCCTCAAAGAAATTTCCATGCCTAAATAACAATTATAATTGATAGCACAACAATAAACTTGTCAAATATGTACCATTTTTGATATAGATCAACAAATGCAGTTTTAAGATCAGTTTGAAAAATTGGAAAAGGGAGTGCCAAATGGGACGAAATCGATCAGAGTGGGTATCAAAGCCCGAATTAGAGGCGGGCATGTATGTTGACCCGGCCATATATACCGACCCTGCTATTTTTGCAGAAGAGCAGGAAAAAATATTCGACACGACTTGGGTCATCGCTTGCCATGAAAGTGAACTGCCCGAGATTTATGATTTCCGCACATATCAACATCCAGGCGGGCATAATCTGATTATTGTTCGCGATGAGAATAATGAAATAAACGCCTTTCTTAATATTTGTCCTCACCGGGGTAACTTGCTGATCTATGAACCAGCAGGAAGTATTAAAGGAGCATCTCCTTCTGGTGGGCCACGAAGAATTACGTGTTTGTTCCATGCTTGGGCTTTTGACGCAGGCGGTAGCTGTATTGATATCCCGCGCGCACAAGATGGGTATCAAGACCGCGTTAAACCTTGTGATTATGCATTGCGCAAAGTCAGGGTAGAAGTCAATTATGGTGGATTTGTTTGGGTCAATATGGACGAAAACGCACCTGTATTGAAAGATACGTTAGGTGGAGCATTGGATGCTATTGCCGATACTCTGGCAGAGCCATTGGAAGTGTTTCACTATCACCGTGCTGTTATTGATGGCAATTTTAAGATGTGGCACGACACAAATAGTGAATTCTATCACGACTACATGCACTATCATAACCGTATTACAGGTATGATGCAGCCAGGATATTGGGAACGTGAATATATTGCCTACGAAGGCGGTCATGCTCAAGTAACCGACATGCAACTGAAATATGATGCGTTCGAAGGTATGGATGAACGTAAATTGGGGTGGCCGGGATTGGACGCCGGGCGTTGGGCTCTGGTCGATCTCTTCCCAGGTATTAGCTTTAATATCCGTGCACCTGCTATGCGTTTGGATACGACAATTCCGCTGGGCCCAAATAAAGTACTTATCGAATTCCGTGGTTTGGGACTTAAAAGCGATACGCCAGAAGTGCGCGCAGAGCGGATACGTGACCACAATACTATTTGGGGACCATTTGGGCGGAACCTGCCAGAGGATTTGCTTGGAACGACAGGTCAGGGTGTAGCCTTGAATGACCGGACTGATGCACCTTATGTTCTGCACGCGCGTGAAGAGGGCAATAAAGTTCACGACGAAATAGGGATGCGCCATTACCTTGCCATGTGGAAGGAAAAGATGGGTCGTAGCCCATCGGATCCATATGGCAATAAGGTAAACGCGGCTGAGTGATTTTGGCTAAAAGGCGCGGTGTTGGCTTTGCCTGCTCCGCGCCCTACTAAAATTAATAAAATTCCAAAGGACAGAAAAATGGATATAACATTTGATGCGGTAAATACCGCACGCGAACTGGTAACTGCTAGTTGCAGAGCAATGGATGTCGAAGACTTTGAAGCTTATTTGGGTCTATGTGCCGAGTTCTTTAACTACAAAATTACCGCCCACAGCCGGGAAATACGCCGGGATATGGTCTGGCTTGATAAAGACAAGCACCATATGAAGGAATTGCTGGCAACGATTCCAAAGCAAAACCGTGATAGAACGCCATTGATGCGACACGCGACAATATCTTCGATTTCTTCTGTTGAAGGCACTTTGATAGTCGACGTTCGTTCCAATCTAGCGATTTACCGTACTGAACTTGATGGTGGTATAACGAATATTTTCGCCGTTGGTGTCTATATTGACAGTATAGATATGAGCGGTGCCGAAGCAAAGCTATTGACCCGTACAGTGCATCTTGAGACACGTATGCTTGGTCTTGGCAATCACGTACCTCTGTAGTCGAGAATAGTTATGAAAATTACTATTGATGCCAAGAACAAAACTTGGTCTTTTCCAGGCACGGCACAGGAAAGTTGTTTACAGTCTGGCTTGGCTGCGGGCATCAATATGCCTTATGAATGCGCAACCGGCACATGTGGCAGTTGTCAGGCGAGACTTGTCGAAGGTGAGGTTGAGGATTGCTGGCCGGAAGCGCCGGCCCGCGAAAAACTGGGCGAAAATGTGCGGCTGTTATGCCAGTGCAATCCAAAAACGGATTGCACGTTTGAAACCAACAACATCGTCTATGACTATGATAATTTCACTGTGACACCAAAGCGGACAACGGGTAAGATTACACATTTTGAACTGCTGACAGCGGATGTTGCCGAGATCAAAGTCTCGGTGGACAAGGTTATTCACTATCATTCGGGACAATTCGTTACGCTGGAATGCAAAGAAGTGCCGGGAGCCCGTGCTTATTCGATGACGAATTTCGATGCTGCGGCAGAAGAATTGTCGTTTGTTATCAAACGTAAGCCCGGTGGCGGGTGGTCAAATTGGTTGTTTGAATATGGTGCCGGTGTTGTGGGTAAAAAACTGCGAGTGCATGGAGCATTCGGTAAGGCCGTCTTTACTCCCGATATTGGGAAAAATCTGCTTATTATTGCAGGTGGCAGTGGAATCGCTGGAATGATGGCGATTTTATCGCGTGCAGCGGAAACCGGGTATTTCAAACAATACCGGGGAGATGTGTTCTTTGGCGTTCGTCGGCCCGAAGACGGATTTTTCTTGAAAACATTTCAGGAATTGGCAGCACGCAATGAAGGTAAGCTTTCAATAACAGTGGCCTTTTCAGATGCTGAGGCCACAGAGTATGTGCGTAAACGGTATCCAGAACTTCAGTTTGAAACCGGGTTTATACACGAGGTTGCTGCTGAAAAGATGGATGGGCGTTATAAAAACGTCCGTGCCTATCTTGCTGGACCTCCCCCTGCGGTCGAAGCTGCACAACGTATCTTGATCATTCAAGGCAAGCTTGCGCCAGCTGATATTCGCCTTGATAAATTCAACTAAGAAAGAAAAATATGAAATATGTATGTGAAGCGACGGATGTCGCTGAAGGTAAGATAAAGGGTTTTGACGTTGATGGCGAACGGGTCCTTATCATTAATGGTGATAACGGATTTCGGGCCTCAACAGGGGTATGCCCGCATCAAGAAGTGCTCTTGGAAGAGGGTCTTTTTGACGGGTGTGTACTGACATGCCATTCGCATCTTTGGCAGTGGGACGTAGAAACGGGAGACGCCCAGGGCTTGGCCGAAGGGCCGCTTGAAATGTATCAGACCAAGGTCGAGGACGGTAAAGTTTATATTACCATCCCAAAATAAATAATAATTAGAGCCTGAACTCATCGGCCAAAGAACAACCAACGAAAACTTAGCCAATAGGGATACTACTATGAAAAATGTACTAAGCAGACGCCAGTTCTTAAATGTTGCTGGCAAATACGGTATGCGTGCAGCACTTGCTACAAGCATATTTGCCGGCACAAACGGTTTCTTGCCAGGAACTGGATTTATGGCAAGTAAAGCAAGTGCGGCGGGTAAATACAAAATCCGCTTCGGTGCCGGTATTATCAGCCCCAGCAGTGAATTGCATATGCAAACAGCTCTTTATGAATTCGTACGTATAGCCGAAGAAAAAAGCGGTGGCGAGATCGAATTTCAGGTGATTGATTCCGGTCAATCCTGTGGTGAGGCTAGCTGTGGCGACCGAGTGATGAGCGGCGTGATTGACATGGGTAATGCGTCCCCGCAAAACTTGGGGACTGTTATGCCTTACTCCGTTGCGATGGATTTTCCATTCTTGTATAAAGATCGCACAAGTTACCTGAACTTCCTGTACTCACCGGACTCAAACGCAATTTACCGCGACGTGTTGCGCAATACATACGACATCGAGCCTCTTTGGGGTGCTGGTGAAATGCGTGATGTCTTCTTGGGTAAAAAGTACTCTGATAAACCTGCGATTACGTCAATGGCAGATTTTGCCAATGCAAAAATCCGGATCACCAACAGTATAATGATTGCCAATACGATGAAGACTATGGGGGCGAATGCAATTCCGCTGGCGTGGTCCGAAACCCTTGAAGGTCTGAACTCGGGCGTTGTTGATGGCGCTGAGACATGGGCCGGTGCGGCATCAGGTTACGGCATGGCCAGCGTTCTGGCGCATTCTGTACCATTGCAATTCTGCGTTGGCTACGAGTTGTTCTTCATGTCACGCAAAACCTTTACAGGCCTTCCAACCAATATGCAGGAAGTTATTCTGGAGGCCGCTTATGAGACCATGCAGATAGCCTTTGACGGTGTTTTGATGGCGCAAAATAAATACGTCGGCAATGGCCCTAACCCAGAGGCTACATCAAACTTCTCTAAGGAAGGCGTAAAAATTGCTTCACTGACAGATGCACAGTTGGAGGAGTTTAAAGATGCTGCCGATGTGAACAAGAATGCCGACCTATGGGCTCCGGTTCACAAGCGGTTTGATGCCGTTTCCGGTGTTGATACTTATGGCCAGCTGAGTGAATTGGCAGCAAAATACAACAAGACGACAAAACACGAACCACAGCGTTGGTGGGTCTGATAAATAGATAACTAACGAACCAATCAGCGGGGTGCTTTGCGCGTTGCGCTGATTGTATGGCTATTTAATAGGCGGGCGGGTTTTGCGTTCGCCTATTAAATACGGGAGAGTTTTTTTGGGATGGTTGGGGAGAGCAAAATGTCCAATAAAAATAGCGAACAGAAAAAAGAGCTGAGCTTACAAGGTGGCTGGTTTGACCGTATAGTCACCACCTTTGAAACAGGGGTTATGCTTGGCACATATGTGCTTTTGATTGCAATCATTGGTGAAGAAACAATGCGTCGCATCCTTACTGGCGGTCAATGGTTGGGCGGGCCAGAAGTAGCGCTTTATGCATTTGTATGGCTTTCATGGTTCTCTATGGCGCATAATATACACAACGACAGGCATCTGTCTTTTACTGAGTTCCGCAACCGTATGGGGCGGCGCTTAAGGGCTGGCTTTGAAATTTTTGACTGTGCCCTTTGGATTGGGCTGGGTGTGATTATCATTGTAACTTCATATGATGTCATCGCGCGGCAAATAAATTACGCACAGGTGGTTTTTGGAACAAATATTCCATTGGCAGCGGCTACAATAGCTGTGCCTGTGGGATGGAGCTTAACCATCATTCGTATTTTGCAACGATTGCGGATCATTGCAATTACAGGCGAGCCACCGAAAATCAGTCACATTGTGGTTGAAGTCGCGTGATCCCGCAAATTTACAGAAAGTAACTAAGATGATATTACTTATCTCTTCACTCGCCGTATTTTTCTTCGTTACGGGAACGCCTATACTTCTCATTATTGCAGGATGGGTTGCGGCAATATCATATTTTGTCGTCGATATGCCTCTTGCCAATATGGGTATCGGTGCTGGCGACAATATAAAAAGCTTCGTGTTTTTGGCAGTACCGTTGTTTGTGGCCACCGGGGATTTCTTGACCGAAGGCGGTATTTCACGAAAGCTGGTGGAGTTTGCACGCAGCCTGACTGCATCAGTTCCCGGACGTACAAGCTGTGCCGCAATACTCTCATCCAGCTTTTTTGCAGCGGTAAGCGGGTCAAACTCGGCCACAGCGGCAACAGTTGGCCGAATGCTTGGCCCAGAACTTGAAAAAACCGGAATGAAATCATCACGCGCTGCCGCCATTGTCGCATCAGGCGGAATCGTTGGGGTGATTATTCCGCCCAGTGTTATCTTTGTGATCTACGGAATCACACTAAACGTATCGACTGTTGATCTGTTTACAGGTGGTATCCTGCCCGGATTCTTTTTGACTGCGGTAATGATGACCGTTGTGGTATTTCTTGCACGAAAAGAAGAACCCGGCGTTGGAATACGCGGTTTCAGTGTCGGTGCTGTTTTCAAGACAGGTGCAGAAGCTTGGCTTGGGTTTATGGCAATTGGACTGATTTTTGTTGGTATCTATGCAGGGTATTTCAGCCCGACTGAAGCAGCTGGAATGGTGGCAATATTTACATTAATCGCAGGGATATTAATTACCCGCGAAATCAAAATAAAATCAGTTCCGTCTATCTTGATGCGCAGTGCTTCTATCACGGGTATGATTGTTCCACTGGTCGCGTTTTCAGTGCAGTTCCAACAAGTACTGGGTGTTCTAGGGGCTAAAGAAGTAATCCAGGGGGTTTTAACGACTCTGGGCAATGATATTGGCCCTATGGCAGCTATAGCCGCGATGATGCTGATTATCTTGGCCGTTGGTGCGATGACAGAGTCGGTTGCCGTGGTTCTGATTTTGGGGCCAATTTTAGCACCCGTTGCGATGACCCTTGGCATCGACCCGGTGCATTGGGGCGTGGTCTTTGTGGTTGGTACCAGCATCGGTTTTATCACCCCTCCCTACGGACTAAATCTGTTTGTAGTCTCGGCGGTTCTCAACGTGCCCTTCGGGCAGGTCATGAAAGGCATCGCTGTGATGATTCTACCGCTTATCCTGGCTTGGATATTCATCGCAGCCAATCCTTGGATGAGCTTACTAATCCAAACGGACTAATACCCAGCTTGGCGGGCTTTAGTGTCCTTTAGCCCGCCAAATCTTGAAAACGTAATAACTTCAGCCAATAGGTGCACAGCATTTATAATATGTGGAGATTAAAGTGACCAGTAGAACGAAACAACAATGGGACGAACGCCCAGACTTGCCAAGCGATCATTTCGTCAGTGCCGATATTTATACCAAGCAAGACATCTTTGATGAAGAAGTCACTAAACTGTTTGCTAAACAATGGAAATTTGTAGCGCACGAAAGCGAACTACCCAATAAGGGCGATTTTCGTACAGCTGAACATGCCGGAAAGCCATTGATCCTATATCGCGGCCAGGATGATGTCGTTCGCTGCTTTTACAACGCTTGTTCACATCGTGGCTCACTTGTGGTGACAGAACCGCGCGGCAATGCCAAGTACCTGACCTGTTTCTTTCACTTGTGGTCTTTCGACGGCAAAGGGGCTTGTACCAACATTACCAAGCCTGATGGTTATGATGCCTGTGCTACGGTGACCAAAGATAAAATGGGTCTGCGTGAAGTCAAATGTGTTGTCAGGCTGGGAATGATTTTTATCACTCTTGACGACCAAGCAGAGGAATTCGACGACTATGTAGGCGACTCGCTTAACCAACTCGAAGAAGTGATGGGCACCAAACCAATGGAAGTCTTTCATTTGCACCGGGTAAATATGAATGCAAATTGGAAACAGTGGCAAGAAACCAACATGGAACTTTACCATGAATGGGGTCACGTGGTGAACCGAACTACCTCGGTTGCAGCCTCAGGCTACCATGAACGCAAATGGAGTATTCATCCGAACGGTCACGGGTGGCTTGAACCGCTTAAAGTTGATTATGGGAATTATGAGGGCTGGGGGGATCGCGACAACCTACTTTTACCTGGGTTAATGCCTGCAGAATTCCGTGTAGTAGATCTGTTTCCCAACACTACAGTGATCGTGCGCGGCACAACGGTGCGTATTGACACAACAATTCCAATCGCGCCCGGTGTGACAATACTAGAACAACGCGGCCTTGGTCTGAAAGAGGATAGTGCGGAGGATCGCCGTACACGGCAAAAACATCACAACCAGTTCTGGGGGCCGCTTGGGCGTAACTTATCTGAGGATGTTATTTTTGTAGATGCGGTTGCAAAGGCGAATTTTAGCAACACGGCTAAGTGGGGTATTTTTGCGCGCCATGAAAATATGGGTGCACAGGACGATGAGATTATGCGTGCCTATTATAGTGTCTGGGGCAAATGGATGGAACGGCGTGCAAATGATCCCTACGGCAATATGACGGCTGCCACTGAATAAAACTTACATTTGAATATGGCTCTATGATGGAGCTTCATTTTTCTTAAGGAGAGATTATGAGTATGGACAAAGAAGACATCAGACAATTGATCGCGCAAAGTTGTCTCTGTCTGGATGAGGAAGATTATGATGGCTTTTTACAGATATGCTCTTCTGATTTTACATATTTTGTAAAGGCTTTCAGCCCCGACCTTGGTATGGAAATGGTTTGGATGGATCACGATCATCCCGAGTTTGTGGATATGTGCGCTATGATACCAAAACATGTACGCATGTCAGGAAGCATAAGCCGCCATGTTAATGTTAGTCTCATTACTGAAATAAGCGATCGCAATGCCAAGGTGACCTCAAAAATACTGTTGGTACACACTGGTCAGGAAGGAACTTCCACTATCCTTGCCACTGGGAAATATGTGGATCAAATTACGGTGGAAAGTAACGAATTACGCATAAAAGCCCGCAATGTGAGCCTTGAAACCCGCAAGTGGAATCCAGGGCTTCATGTTCCGATATGAACGTGAAGTTGACTTTGAAACCTAAACAAAAAGGAGGCAGAAATGCCAAATGATAAAGTAGCAAATCCTATACGAGCCGCGATTGTCGGTTCGGGAAATATCGGGACGGACCTGATGTATAAAATGCACAGAAACCCAAAATTCGAAGTTGTGTTAGTTGCAGGTATCGACCCTAAATCCGAAGGTCTTGCCAGAGCACGCAAGCTTGGGATTCCAACATCAACAAATGGTTCTGATGCGGTGTTTGAAACTGACAATGTAGATGTGGTGTTTGAAGCGACGTCTGCGGCAATTCACAGGGCAAATGCACCACGTTATGCAGAGGCAGGCATTTTTGCGGTTGACCTTACACCGGCCAAAGTCGGCGTATGTATCGTTCCATCAGTTAATCTGGATGAAATGAAAGACGCAAACAACGTCAATCTGATCTCATGCGCCGCTCAGGCAACTACGCCTATGGTACATGCTGTAGCCCGGGTTACCGGTGTCAATTATGGTGAGATTGTTGCGACTGTGGCCAGCAAAAGTATTGGTCCTGGTACACGCGACAACATCGAAGAGTTCACACATACAACAGGTTCTGCATTGGCTGATATTGGCGGTGCCGATAAGGGTAAATCACTGATTATCGTCAATCCTGCTGAACCTCCCATCCTGATGCGCAACACGGTCTATGCGGTAACAGGTGCTGATGTAGATATGGATGCTATTCGTAAATCGGTTAATGAAATGGTTGCAGAAGTACAAAAATATGTGCCGGGCTACCGGCTAATCCTTGACCCCATTCTGCGTGATGATCACGTCATGATTGGTGTCGAAGTTGAGGGTGCCGGTGACTTTTTACCAAGCTATGCCGGAAATCTTGACATCATCAATGCCGCTGCTGTGGCTGTAGCCGAACTTCATTTTGAACAGGCTGCTGCATAATCCAGTTCAATCCACTTAATCGTTAAGGAGCAAAAAATGGCTGACATTAATTTTGTTGACGTTACACTGCGTGACGGCAACCACACTTACCGCCACCAATTCACACCGGAAATCATCTCTACAACAGCAGCTGCACTGGATGCAGCTGGTATCGACATCATTGAGGTTGGTCATGGTGACGGCATTGGCGGCAGTACCGTTCATGTTGGCCGTGCGCCAGCAACGGATCTTGAGTTGATCAAGGCCGCTACAAAAGTTGTAAAAAAAGCACGTGTTGGATACCTGTTGATCCCCGGTTTCGGTGTTTTCTCGGATATGGAAGACGTTGCAGAAGCCGGAGCTACAGTGGCACGTATTGCATGCCATGCGACCGAAGCCGATACCACCAGACAACACATCCGCAAAGCCAAAGATCTTGGTATGTTTACCGTAGGATATCTGATTTCAGTGGGTATGACGGATGCTGCAGATTTGGCTGAGCAGGCTGCAAAACTTGAATCCTATGGCGCGGATTATGTTAATCTAGCCGAGTCACAAGGGCATCTTGTACCAACAGAAGTAGCTGAACGGGTAAATGCGGTGCGCAATGCGATTAATATACCAATCGGATTTCACCCACATAATAACCTAGGCCTTGCCAATGGTAATATTTTGGCAGCAATTGAATCAGGCGCAACATATATTGACGGTAGCCTGAAAGGCTTTGGCGGAGGCGCAGGCAATGCACAGACTGAGGCCACTATTGCAGCCCTGAAACGGGCAGGACATAATGTGAAAGCCGATCTCGATGGTATTTTGGATGCAGCCCAAATGTTTACCGATCAAGTGTCACCACATCCAATGCCCGTAATCGACAACAACTCTATCATTATGGGTTTTGCAAATGTGTATGGCGGTTACGTCCATCCTGTGAATGTGGCCAGTAAAAAATATAATATTGACCCACGGGTGCTAATCAGACGTCTGGGTGAACGTAAAATTGTTGCCGGGCAAGAAGATGCTATTGAGCAAGAAGCAAGTGCTATAAGTTCTGAAATGATATCTAAGGCATCTTGATATGAAATGGTGTCGGAGGGATACTAATAAACTGTAGTCGTTCCGACTTGATCTGACAGTTGGCCGTTTTTCTGGCGGCGTCTGTCAGATCAAGTTCAGTTCACAAACTTTTCCTGCCAGATTTCTTTCCGGCCTAGCTGGCCCGAAGCTGTGTGTGGACACCTCCGGGAATGCAAGCGGTTTTTATGGTGTTTTTGGGGAATGCGGTCGAGTGGGTCTGTTGCATTATTCTGGCGAGGGCGCAGATTAGCTTTTGATGAGCGTCGCTCAGGCCGCGAGTTCAAACAGGCTTTCTACGAAACGGATTTCGCCTGTAACCCCTGGTGGTTTGCCATGGAGGGGTCGTGTGTGGGTGCCCCCGGTTTTGCAAGGCTTTTCTGAACGAAAGGAACAAGATTGATTGCGGTCGTGTGTCAGGCCTCAAATGTGCGACTGTTCACACGCCGCGGGCCGTGACCTGCCCCCTAAAACCTCCCTCACTTTGATGTAGAGTTTGCTCAACCCTTGAAGGAGCAAACAAATGCGACAGAGCCGTTTTACCGAAGCCCAAATAATCGGGATGATTAAGGAACAAGAAGCTGGAATGCCGACGGCAGAGGTGTGCCGCAGGCATGGCCTAAGTCCGGCGTCGTTCTACAAGTTCAAAGCCAAATACGGTGGCATGAACGTGTCGGATACCCTGAGCTACCCCCCGAAATTCGGACACTGACGTAAGCTACGATTTGTTGTTTGCTGGTCTTCAACACGAAGGAGATCAGAAATGTCGCAACGAAGAAATCATGACCCCGCATTTAAGGCGCGTGTGGCGCTGGAAGCCCTGAAAGGCGAGCGCACCGTATCGGAATTGTCCAGCATGTATGGCGTGCACCCCACGATGATCCATCAATGGAAGAAAGCTTTGCTGGAAGGTGCCGCAGACATTTTCGAGCGCGGTAGCAAAAAGGCAACGCCAGAGTTTGATGAAGCAACGGTTAAGGAACTTCATGCAAAGATCGGGGAGCTGGCTGTTGCCAACGATTTTTTGGAACGAAAGCTCAAGCCTTGGGCCGGGAAGTGAGGCGCGCCATGATTGAACGTAACCACCCCGATTTGCCGATTGGTCAGCAATGTGCATTGCTGTCGATCTCGCGGTCATCGTTTTACTACGAGACTAAAGGCGAAACAGACCTGAACCTTGATTTGATGCTTCAGATCGACAAGCAGTTTCTGGAAACGCCGTTTTATGGTGTTCGGCAAATGACATGGCATCTGCGCGATGAGGGCCATTTGGTGAATGAGAAACGCATAAGGCGATTGATGCGCCTTTACGGCAAACCCTCCTGCATTGTCAGCGATAATGGAACAGAGTTTACCAGTCGTGCGATCCTGAAATGGGCAGGCGATAACGATGTGGATTGGCATTACATCGATCCCGGAAAACCCCAGCAAAATGGCTTCA
>JAJFIA010000006.1 GCA_021775255.1 Roseovarius sp. | reverse complement strand
GCATCGCCAAACAGATCCTCAGGCCGCTCGCAGCCCTTCAAAAGTTCGTCCAGTAGTTCCTTGGAAATTGTCATCGTCCTTGCTCCTTTTTGGAAGCATGGACCAAATCGCAGATACACAGAAGATCGGACACTCTCGCGCCGGGGCGACCGCGGCCCGATTCCGATCAAGCCGCGCGCATGCAGCCGCCCGATCAGGTCACGGCTGATCTCCTTTCCGAAGATATCTTTGAGCCCATCGCGGGTGATCGGCTGGTGGTAGGCGATGGCTGCCAAAACCGCGACGTCGAACTCGTTCAGATCCAGCAACTGATCCCCAACGTCAACCGCGGCGCGGATCGCGGGCGCATAGGCGCCCCGCTGCTTTTCCACCTCATCAGCAAGCTCTATGAGAAAACCAGCGTGATCATCACCACGAACTTAGAGTTCGGTGAATGGGTTTCGGTCTTCGGCGATGCCAAAATGACAACCGCGCTCTTGGACCGGGTTACGCATCACTGCTCGATCATCGAAACCGGGAATACATCATTCCGCTTCGCTCAGTGCAAGCAAAGCCACCAGACGATCTCGCTATATGAGGACAGCTCGCCTGCTGGCTTTGCCCCATCACGGGTGGGTCACTTTTAAACGCTGATACCGGGTCAGTTTTAAACACTCATTGACATGCTGGCACTTCCCGCTCGCGCAAACACCCCACTTTGCTGCAAACTCGCCATTGCCAGCGATGTGGCAAAGCTCATCAAAGCGGATCTCGCCACGTCTCCGAGGCTTCCGCCGGCCAAAATGGTATCGGCAACCGCGGCGCCTGCGGCGAGCGCTGCTATTGCCAGAGGTTGCAGCGGAGTAAACAGCAGGGCGATGCTGAGGATATTTGAGAACAGCCCGTTGCCGCCGGGGTCAAGCTTGTTGATGGGGTCGTTGTTGGCATAGGCGTATCGGTTGGTGCCGACGCCCTGCTCGGTGACCGGGAACCAGTCGGGTTGGATGAACATGCCCAGTTCGGGGTCGTGATAGCGGGCGTGGAGGTAAGCCGGATCTGTGATTGATCCGGGGGACCAATCACCCGGCGAACGCGGGCTTGTGTCGGCATCATACCTTTCCCCCGCTGCCGCGGCAGTGTTTTGACAAAGTCAAAGCACGAGTGCGGGATAAAACCTTGGCCTCGTCCGTTAGCGTCGCATCAAAGGTCTGCTCCCACGGTATTTTCCCGAACGGGCGAGAATACTGCGGATTTGCCTGCGTGCTTTTGGAATTGGCAATGCCGCCGGTATTTGCCGTGGGTGCTTAAAACTCCACCCCGATTTGCGCCTTGATGCCCGAGCGGAACGGATGTTTGATCAGCTCCATTTCCGTCACCAGATCCGCCGCCTCGATCAGCTCCGGCTTGGCGTTGCGTCCGGTCAGCACCACATGGGTCATCTGAGGCTTTTGCTCCAGCAGAAATTTTACCACCTCAGCCACATCCAGATAATCATAGCGCAAAGCGATGTTGATCTCATCCAAGAGTACCATTTTGTTGCTTTCGTCACGGATCAGTTCCTTGGCCTTTTCCCAAGCCGCCTGCGCCATTTCGATATCGCGGTCGCGGTCCTGGGTTTCCCAGGTAAAGCCCTCACCCATGGTGTGAAAGGCGCAGATACCGGTGAATTTGTCCAAAATCATATCGCGCTCACCGGTGCTCATCCCGCCTTTGATAAACTGCACAACGGCGCATTTCATGTCATGGGCAATGCAGCGGAAAATCATCCCGAACGCGGCCGAGGATTTACCCTTGCCCTTGCCGGTATGCACGATGATCAGGCCTTTCTCATCGGTCTTGGTGGCCATGATCTTATCGCGCGCGGCCTTCTTCTTGGCCATTTTCATCGCGTGGCGGTCGCTCTCTGCGCTCATCTCAATTCTCCTCATTGCTGGGCTCGACTCTGTGCCACCGGTGCCGCTCACGCAACCCCTTTTCCGACTGAGAAGGCCGTTGGAAAGGATTTGTTAACCTTAATGCTGGCAAGCTCGGGGGATGCGAAAGACATGGATCACAGCCCTGATGATATTGACAGCCTGCAACACGCCCGGGCTTGGATTTCGCGGTATTGAACCCACGCGCATCTCGGTTGGCAAAAGCACCTTTGACGTTCGGGTCGATGGCAATCGTGCCGAGATTATCCGCCTGAATGCTGAATGGGCCCCGCGCCTCGCGGCGGTGGCCCCGCGCATGATTGCCGCGATTGAGAAGGTCAGCGGCTGCAAGGTGCGCAAACTGAAGGGCGATCAGGCTCTGGCCACAGCCTCATTGGATTGCGGCGGCGCGGTTGAGCCTTTGCCCACATCGCGCTCTTATGTCTGTGAAATTGAACATCTGCAGGGCGACACCGCCGACCTGATATGTGATCCTCTAGGGTAACGCCCCCAAAGCGACACCGCCTGTCAGGGCGGGGGAGCGCTGCGCTTTATATCCGCAATCCGCGCCCGCGCCGAATTTGAGCGCGGCATCCAAAGGCCCCGGTCGATGGCTTCCTGCAACCGCTCGGCAATCTCACGCAGGGCGGGCGCATTATGCTCTGCGATAAACGCGCGGGTATCATCATCTTCCAGAAATGCCGCCTCTACCAGGTCAAAATGGTGGCCTTTGACAGCCCCCGTCGTGGCGGCAAAGGCAAAGAGATAATCCACCGTCGCTGCCATCTCAAACGCGCCCTTATAGCCGTGACGCTTGACGCCTTCGATCCATTTTGGATTGACCACGCGCGCGCGCACAACCCGCCCGATCTCATCTTCAAGGGTGCGGATCACCGGCCGCTCGGGGCGCGAATGATCATTGTGATAAATTGGCCTGTCGCGGCCCTGCAATGTGCTTACCGCCGCCGCCGCACCGCCCTCAAACTGATAATAATCGTCTGAATCCAGAATATCATGCTCACGGTTATCCTGATTTTGCACGATCGCCTCAACCTGACCAAGCCGCGCCTCAAATCCCTTCCGGTCCGGCGCGCCCTCGGATGTGCCGCCATAGGCATAGCTGCCCCATGTGAGGTATGCCTCGGCCAGGTCGGATTTATCCGCCCAGAGCCGCTCATCAATCATTGCCTGAAGCCCGGCACCATAAGCACCGGGTTTTGATCCATACACTCGCGCCTGATTGCCCTCGCGCGCGGCCCGTGCGGCAGCGGGGTTCAGATCCTCCGGCTCATCCAGCGCCATCACCGCGCGGGCTGCCGAATCCACCAATGCGATCAACTGCGGAAACGCATCCCTGAAAAACCCCGAGATGCGCAGGGTCACATCCACCCGCGGACGGCCCAGAACACCTTGCGGCAACACCTCAAACCCGGTCACCCGGCGATTGGCGCTGTCCCATGTGGGCTTGACCCCCATCAGCGCCAGACATTGCGCAATATCATCGCCGCCGGTGCGCATATTGGCGGTGCCCCAGGCTGTAAGCAGCATGGTGCGCGGCCAGTCACCATGGGTTTGCAGGTGCTTCTCGATCAACAGGTTCGCCGATTTCCACCCCAAGGCCCAGGCTGTAGGCGTCGGCACCGCGCGGCTGTCAACCGAGTAAAAATTGCGCCCCGTGGGAAGGGTATCCAACCGCCCCCGCGTGGGCGCGCCGGATGGCGCCGGGGCGACAAATTGCCCTGAAAGGGCGGTGAGGAGGCCCGCCCCCTCGCTTGGTCCACACGCTGCCAATGCGGGCCGCACATCCGCCGCTGCATGTTCCAGAACGGCGCGGCTCATCGCCCCCACCGGGGCCGCCTCGCCACTGAGCAGCAGCGCTGCCAACTCTTCCAACCGCTCTATTGTGTCGCCCGCGCTGCGCCATCTATCCTTGAGAACGGCCTGCAATATATCGGGCTTTGGTCCGGTCCAGAGCGCGGCCATATCGGCATCAAGCGGGTCAAACCCCAGATCAAGATCATCCGCCACTGCCCGAATGAGTGAGGCATCCCCCCCCTTGCCTGCTCCGCGCGGCACCCGCAGCAGGGCCTGCAACAAATCCCGCTCCTGCACGCCCTCGGGCGATTGCCCGAAGATATGTAGCCCGTCACGGATTTGCGCCTCTTTCAATTCGCATAAGTACGCATCGAGCCTGGCCAGATCGGTATCGTCATCTTCGCCCGACATGCCCACATCCCTGTCAAGCCCGGTGGCCGATGACAGGCTCAGAATTTCGCGCCGTAAATATTCAATCCGCCTCGGATCAATGCCCGCGGCCTCGTAATATTCATCCACCAGCGCCTCAAGATCGCGCAAAGGCCCATAGGTTTCGGCCCGCGTCATCGGCGGTGTCAGATGATCAATGATCACCGCCTGTGCGCGGCGCTTGGCCTGTGTGCCTTCGCCCGGATCATTGACGATAAACGGGTAAACATGCGGCGTGGGGCCAAACACCGCCTCGGGCCAGCAAGTTTTGCTCAGGGCCAGAGCCTTGCCCGGCAGCCATTCCAGATTGCCATGCTTGCCCATATGCACAATCGCATCGGCCCTGAACTGATGCCTGAGCCAGAAATAGAATGCCAGATAATGATGCGGCGGCACCAGATCGGGCGAATGATAGGTCTCGGTCGGGTCAATGTTATAACCCCGCGCCGGCTGCACCCCCACAACCACATTGCCATAATAGAGCACCGACAGGGCAAACTGCCCGCAATCGACCTCGCCCGCCGTATAGAAGGGATCGGCCTCGGGCCGGCCCCAGCGGGCCTCAAGGGCCTCGCGCAGCTCCAGCGGCAACTGGCCATAGTCGATCTGATAATCCGCCATGGAAAGCGTCACGCCACCCCGGCGCGTGGCCCGATCCGTCAGCCAGTTGGTAGGCCCGGCCAGGATGGCCTGCATCAGCGCATCACTGTCGGCAGGTGGGTTAGTAACCCGGTATCCGGCCTCGGCCAGAAGCCTGAGCACATGCGCCGTGGCGGCGGGCGTATCCAGCCCAACCCCATTGGCCAGCCGCCCGTCTTTGTTTGGGTAATTTGCCAGGATCAGCGCCACCCGGCGTTCCGCCGCAGGTTTGTGCCTGAGCGCCGCCCATCTGGCCGTAAGCTGCGCCACAAATTCAACCCGGTCGCCCTGTGCCCGGTAGGTCGCAATCGGGCATTCGGTCGCGTCATCAAAATAGGCCTCGCCCTTGAAGCTGATCGCGCGTGACAGCACCCGGCCATCAACCTCGGGCAGCGCCACATTCATCGCAATATCACGCGCCGAAAGCCCGGTATTGCCCGTCTCCCAGGCTTCTTCGCTTGATCCGGCCAGAACCACCTGAAACACCGGTGCCGCATTGGCCGCTTTCATCGTCAATGGATTGGCCGGGCCGCTATCGCCCGCATGCGGGCTGCCAACAGCAAACGAGGTGCAGTTCAATATTACCGAAGGCGGGGCGCTGTTGAAAAGATGCTCAAGCGTGGCCACCGAAACCGGATCTTTCAGCGACGCCACAAACACTGGCAGCGGGTTCAGCCCCTGCCGCAAGAGCGCCTTCACCAAACGGTTGATCGGATGCAGCCCCGCGCCCTGCACCAATGCGCGGTAAAATACCACGGGCACGACCGGCTGGCCCCCGACCCATGCCGCCTGAGCTGCCGATAAATCCGCCACCCCCGCGCCGGGCCAATAGACACCGGCGCGCAAGAGCGGGCTTGCGGCGGCGGGCTTTTCATCACCCTCCAGCATCGCCTGTGCAAACTTCAGAAAATTCACCGCGTTTTCCGGGCCGCCCTCAACCAGATAGGCCCAGAGCGCATCATAATCCGCATCATTCACGGTCGATAATTCGCGCAGTTCCGCATCGGGCTTGTCATCGCCGGGCAACAGCGCCAAAGGCACGCCCGCCTCATGCAGGTGCGCCGCATATTGCTCGGCCCCATATTTCCAATAGCCGACCCCGCCCAGCACCCGCGCGATCACCAGCCGGGATTTTGTAGCGCAATTATCCAAATGCAGATCAACCGACATCGGATGTTGCAGATACGTGAGATTGGCCAGCCGCAATGTCAGCGGTAAGGGCATTTCCCCCCGCGCCGCGCTCAACGCTGCCAGCTCGGTATCCGCCGCCGAGATCACCACCAGATCAGCCGGGCTTTGACCCGGATCAACCGGCTCTGAGCCGTCATCAATATTTCCCGGAGTGGCGGCAAGCAGGTGCATCAGAGCGAGCCATTTCGAATAATGGCAAAGGGGTGGATTTGAGTATTTTTGGAAAAATGAAAGGGGAAGGGCCAGTTCATAACATCTTCTCCATGAAAATGCTGTATTCGCAGGGCAGGTAATCACCAAACGCGCCGCATTGGGCAAACCCCGCGCGCGCGTAGAGGCGCATGGCGGCATCCAGCTCTTCACCGGTTTCCAGTTTCAACGATGGCAAGCCCAGGCTGCGGGCGTGATCTTCAAGTTGGCGCAACAGGGCTGCCGCCACGCCTTTGCCACGGGCGCGCGGGCTTGTGAACATGGATTTCACCTCACCGTAATTTTCATATTCAACCAATGCGCCGGTGCCCAGAATATCCGTGTCCTCGCGGGCGATGAAAAAATGAACCTCCGGTGCAATCAGACCCTCAAACGACAGGGCAAAATTATCCTCGGGCGCATAAAGCGCGTGCATCAGGGCATGGCTGGCCTCAAGCAGCGCCTTTGCCTCATGGGGATCACCAGGTTCAACAATCAGCATCAGGCACATAAAGCCGCGTCAATCGCGGCGCGGTCAAGCCCCGTCTCGCCGATAACCACCAGCCGGGTTTCACGCGGGGCCGCGCCAAACGGTTGATCAAAATAGCTGTCCACGCGCGGGCCAACCGCCTGAACTGTCAGGCGCATGGGCTTGCCCTCCACAGCGGCAAACCCTTTGAGCCGCAAGATGTCATGGGCGCGGATCACATCGGCCACCTGTTTCGCAAAAGCCGCCGGATCGGTGATCTCAGGCCGGGTTACCACAAAACTTTCAAATTCGTCATGGTCGTGGTGGTGGGGATCCTCATTGGCATCATGGCCTTCGTCATGGTGGTGATGATGCAGCTCATGGCGCGCCTCAAGATCGGCCTCAGCCCCGATGCCCTGCCCCAAAAGCACATCCACCGGCAATGCGCCCATGGTCGCTTTTACAACCTGCACGCCTTTGCGGCTATCGCGTTTCAGCCGGGCAAACAGCGCATCCGCTTCATCCGATTGCAGCAGATCAGCCTTGTTGATCACGATCATGTCGGCACAGGCAACCTGATCCTCAAAGAGCTCACTCAAAGGCGTTTCATGATCAAGGTTCTCATCCAGCTTGCGCTGCGCATCCACGGCGGCCACATTATGGGCAAACCGCCCCTCAGCAACCGCCTTGCCATCAACCACCGTCACCACGCCGTCAACTGTTACACGGGTAGAAATTTGCGGCCATTTGAAGGCGCGGATCAAGGGCTGCGGCAAGGCCAGACCAGATGTCTCAATCACGATGTGATCCGGCGGATTGTCGCGCTCAAGCAGCTTTTCCATGGTGGGGATGAAATCCTCGGCCACGGTGCAACAGATGCAGCCATTGCTCAGCTCCATGATGTCTTCCTCAGCACAGGCCGCGTCACCGCACCCCTTGAGGATATCACCATCCACGCCGAGATCGCCAAACTCGTTGATGATCAGCGCAATCCGCCGACCTTGGGCATTTTCCAGCAGATGACGGATGAGAGTGGTCTTGCCCGCCCCCAAAAAACCAGTGACGACAGTGGCAGGTATCTTTATGGGCATGGGGCATGTCCTGATTGGAGGATGCGGGTGATGGCGCACCGGATTACTGTTTGTTCTACCTGTGAAGGCGTGGATGGCAAAGGCTTTGCCGCTGAATTGCGTGTGGCTCTGGCCAATGCTGATCTGGAATATGAACTGCGCGATTTTGACTGCATGTCAAATTGCGCCCGGCCCTTGAGTGTGGCCTTCAGCGCAGCGGGCAAGGCCACATATCTGTTTGGCGATGTCGATACCGCCGGTGATCTCATGGATGTCATCGCCTTTGCTGCCCTCTATGCTGCCAGCCCCGATGGCTGGATTGAAGATGCCCGCCCGGCGGGCCGCCTGCGTCATTGCCTGATTGGCCGGGTTCCGGCCTGAAGCCTTCGTAGGGTGGGTGCAACCCACCCCATATTTCACATTGGTGCCGCATTCTGGCGATGCCAGAAATAACCGGCCAGCACTCCCAGCGCAGCCCACGCTGCCATGCTGACACCCAACGAACGGCTGACAAACTCGGCCGCCAGCCCCGGTGGTGCCATGCCATAAAACCCGTCCAGATCCGGCGCGCCGATCAGGTGCGGCGCTATCAGCAATCCAACCCCTAACGCGATGAACACCGGCTTGCGGCCATAGCCAAACGCCACCATCGCCAACACCGAGGCAAGGGCGCATCCCACCCACCAGATCTGTCGTGCGTGCAAATCCGCGGCCGGCACACCGGGCAATTCAGGCGGCAGCCCAAGCCCCGGCATCAACTGGAACGAGACAAACCCGGCAATACCCCATAAAAGGCCGGTCCGGGCGGTGATGGCATGGCCGAACCTTTCGGCAAGCGCAAAACCCGCGACCATAAGTAACCCGTATCCAACCCAGATGACAATCTGGGCAAAAAACGCCTTTGCGAGCCGGGCAGTATCGCCCCCATCAGCGCCCGCATGCGAATGCGCATGCCCGTCCGCTTCAACCTCAACACCCCCATCAGGTGCCGCAGCCGCATCATGGTCATGCGCATCATGATCATGCCCGGCCACCCCACCCGCAAAATGCACCTTGGCACCGGTCTCATACGCTTCCGCCTCAAGAACCAGCGATTGCATGAGGAAAAACTGCAGCAGGACGGCAATCAGCCCTGCCAACAGCCCAGCGAACAACGCGCTGGTAAATAACCGTGATGTCATTGCTTCAGTGGCAGGGGAACGCGATGGAATGGCGCGCATCATGGGCCGTATCATGCAGCACCGAGGCCTCTGCAAATCCGGCGGCATACAGCAAAAACGCCCCCAATACAGCAGCGCCGATGATCGGAAGAATGCCGCTTTGAGCGCCTGCCTGGCTTAGTGTTTGTGTTCTGGTTGTCATGTTCTTACTCCTGATACACCTCTCACCCGAGGCGTTGTTAACGGTCCTGCAAAGGCTGGTCTCCTGGCTTGCGGGTCATCGCCTTGCTGCCTCCTTCCCGGGCGTCATATGCCCAGTGGGTCATGGCAGGGGCTCACCGCTTACAGTCGCGGGGGCGGCTGAAGATTTGGCTCCCTGTTTGGGTCCGCCGTCACTTCATTCCCAATTATTCCCCAGAATGCTTTGCATCCACGCGGGGAACCTTGCCCTTACGGGTATGAAGATCACGCGCGCCCCCGTCAAGGATGATTCCGACAAGGCGCGGGCAATCCGCGGCATCGCCCTGCCCGTTCACGAAGCCCTGCCGCTTATTGAGTAAGCAAGGGGCCGCGCCTGACCCTGGGTGGGCGCAGCTACGGCACTTCATGGCAATGCAGTTCAACCACTTAAAACCATTGTGATATTTGCACTGTTGCAGACGCGCCCTCCCGTGGGGACGCTTCTCGTGGATTGCGGTGCAATCCCCTGCAAGCCAGCGGGTCAGGCGCGGCCCGACGTTACCGCCGGGCGGGACGGTTCTTTATTGGATATGTTGGCGATACTAAATGGAGGGGATTTCGATCCCATCATATTAGCGATAAATGCCAATTAGAGTGCCGCGCCCGAACCGAGGGGGGTGAAGGCCGTCTTGGAAACTGTCCAGTGGACAGTTTCAGGCCTGAACGAGCGGAGCTCCGGGGGCGAGAAGCGCAGCTTTAACCAAAGTAAAACTACTGGTGGAATGCGCGATTTTATATAGTTGATAGTAAAATATAGAATCAACTACTTGTGCCTCGATGCTGCGCAAGTACAAGATATCCACATTTTCATACCTAAACATGGGGATAAACCTGTTGACAAGCACCACATAGAGCGGGTAGATACCCTTAAAATACGATATCTGGGGGCATCCGCGACATTTTGCGGAAATGCCCTTGACTTGCGTATAGCCATACCAGACAATCAGCTGTGATAATCGGATGAGTCGGTGACGCCGCCAAGGCGGTAACCAAGGCGGCGTCGGCTGTCCGAACTGCAAAGACCCGGAGGTCGCTGCAGTCGTTCGGATGGCAATTAGGACATTCCCAGTCCACGGACAAAGTGTCAAGCGGCCTTCAGAACAACCGATTATGGAGGCCATTCATGGCTTATTATTACGTTAATTCAAACAGCCAACCTAACGGCGATCACGAGGTTCATATCGACGATAACTCGTGCCCACATCCACCGGCACACGAGAACCGCGTTTCTTTGGGGTATCATTCGAACTGCCAAAGCGCAGTAGCCGCTGCTAAAAATATCTATCCGCAATCTAATGGCTGTTACTGGTGCAACAACGCCTGCCATACAAACTAAGGAGACCAAGATGGCTACTAACCCCCCTTCAGGCGATGGCCACCGTAACGGTATGGTCAAAGGTCGCTCGCAAACAAAAACGCCTTCGGGCAATTATGTAAAACGTGACGCTAACACTGGTCGGTTTATGGATGTTAAAACATCCAGTAAAACCCCCTTTAAAGGCGTTCGGAAAGAAAAGTAAATATGAATTGGGCTCGGCATTGTCAGGCCCAATTCACCCATCCACCATTAACCCATCAAGTCGAACCATCCCAACCGGAGTGGGCACGCGATTGGCAAAGCCAATCTCTTTCGCCCACCCGCCTTGAAAATGGTCAGCTTAGCTGTCCATTTTTAGAGCGCTAATAAACGCCTCTTGCGGGATATCCACCTTCCCGAACTGGCGCATCTTTTTCTTCCCCTTCTTCTGCTTTTCCAGCAGCTTCTTCTTGCGGGTCGCGTCGCCGCCGTAGCATTTGGCGGTCACGTCCTTACGCATGGCCGAGAGCGTTTCGCGCGCGATGACCTTGCCGCCGATGGCCGCCTGAATGGGGATTTTGAACATGTGGCGGGGGATCAGCTCTTTCAGCTTCTCGACCATGGCGCGGCCACGGGCCTCGGCGCGGTCGCGGTGGACCATCATTGAAAGCGCATCGACCTGCTCTTCGTTCACAAGCACCGTCATCTTGACCAGATTATCCTCGCGGTAATCCGTCAGTTGGTAATCGAACGAAGCATAGCCCTTGGTCACCGATTTCAAACGGTCGTAGAAATCGAACACCACCTCGTTCAGCGGCAGATCATAGACCACCATGGCGCGGCTGCCCGCATAAGTGAGGTCAAGCTGAATGCCGCGCCGGTCCTGACAGAGTTTCAGCACATCGCCAAGATATTCATCCGGCACCAGAATGGTCGCCTTGATACGCGGCTCTTCGATGTGATCGACAAGCGTGAGGTCGGGCATGTCGGCGGGGTTGTGCAATTCCGTCATCGAGCCGTCGCGCAGGTGGATGTGATAGACAACGCTGGGCGCGGTGGTGATCAGGTCAATATCATATTCGCGCTCAATCCGGTCGCGGATGACCTCAAGATGCAAAAGCCCTAAGAATCCGCAGCGAAAGCCAAAGCCAAGCGCGGCGGATGTTTCCATTTCATAGCTGAAGCTCGCATCATTCAGCGCCAGTTTGCTGATCGCATCGCGCAGGTCTTCAAACTCGGCGCTGTCCACCGGGAAGAGGCCACAAAATACCACCGGCTGTGACGGGTTGAAGCCCGGCAGGGCCTTGGTGGTGCCGCCTTTTTCGTGGGTAATCGTATCGCCCACACGGGTATCACGCACCTGTTTGATCGAGGCGGTGAGAAAGCCGATCTCGCCGGGGCCAAGCTCATTGATTGTCTCGCGCGCGGGGCGGAACACGCCGATCCGCTCGACCAGATGCACCGAGCCGTTGGACATCATCCTGATCCGGTCGCCCTTTTTCAAAACGCCGTCCATGATCCGCACCAGAACGATCACGCCAAGATAGCTGTCATACCAGCTATCCACCAGCATCGCCTTCAATGGCGCATCGCGCTCGCCGGTGGGCGCAGGCAGTTGATGGACGATGGCCTCAAGGGTTTCATGAATGCCCACACCGGTTTTGGCCGAGACCTGAATGGCACCCGAGGCATCTATGCCGATCACATCCTCGATCTGCTCCGCCACGCGATCACATTCCGAGGCGGGCAGATCGATCTTGTTGAGGACAGGCACGATCTCATGACCGGCGTCAATCGCCTGATAGACATTGGCCAGGGTCTGCGCCTCGACGCCCTGGGTTGAATCAACCACCAGCAAAGACCCCTCAACCGCGCGCATGGAGCGGCTGACCTCATAGGCAAAATCCACATGGCCGGGGGTGTCGATCAGATTGAGGATATATTCCGCGCCATCATCGGCCTTGTAGTTGATCCGAACGGTGTTGGCCTTGATGGTGATCCCGCGCTCACGCTCGATATCCATGGTGTCGAGCATCTGCTGCTGCATGTCGCGCTCTTTGACGGTGCCTGTCGCCTGAATCAGGCGATCAGCCAGCGTGGATTTCCCGTGGTCGATATGCGCCACGATCGAGAAATTGCGGATTTTGCTAAGGTCTGTCATAACTTTGATATGTAGAGATTTTGCAGGGCGGTCAATCCGCTTTGGAAACTTTGAATGGCTTGGTACAACAACAAATATATATGCCCTCAGTGCGAAGCACTTTGGAACTCCGATTGATCTTGCGGCTGAGATGATGAATGTCCAGAGTGCGGGCTTGAGAACGTATCGCCGGTCGAGAGCACAGACTTCAGTTTCTGCGTTGGTCGCAGCAAAGAGGGTTCGCGAACCATATGGCGGCCCCCACCAGACGCAGGCAAAGAACCGAGCTATCTTGAATTGGGAACGCTGATGATGGGAGCGCAGAACAAATGCACATTTGTTGCCAATTCAGCAGCTAAATGAAGATTGGCTTCAGCAAGTCCGCAGCCCATTTTGAGAGTGAGAGCCAATCGGCAAGGGTCGAGACCGAACGGTGGGCGAACAGTGATATGTTCTGTTTGCGATGTGACCGAGGTACTGCTGTTTGGTGTGCGCGGCAAGAATGCCCGCACCCTGCAGCCGGGGCGCTCGCAGGAAAATATCATCTCGACCCGCAAACCGGAACACAGCCGCCAACCCCGGCATTTTGAAAAAATGCCAGCCCCCCATTGCCGACAGGTGATTGTTTATAATCACCGTGAGGGCCCGCCCCACGGCGGGGGCTTTTGCGACGCTGCTTCTTGTTGAAACAGGTGTGCGTTTAACGAATGTTGTAGATGTATCCATTGAGGCACTCTGCCCCCACCCGGGCGGGGGCTGACATTTTTTCAAAACCCACATTCCCGGTCGGCAATATCCAGTGTCCGGTCCAAAATCTCCAGCCCGTGCAGCATATCTTCTTCGCTGATATTCAAAGGCGGGGTCAGGCGGATGATGTTGGAATAAAATGACAGGTAAAGCCCCTCATTCATGGCGAAATCCATCATCTCGGCCATCGGCCGTGCCTCGGCCCCCTTTGCGGCAAACGGCACCAGCGGCGCGCGGGTGTCGCGGTTTTTCACTAACTCGATACCGTTGAACAGGCCAAGGCCGCGAATATCCCCAATGCTGGGGTGTTTGTCTGCCAGTTTTGCCAATTCAGCGCGCATCATTTCCCCCAGACGGGTGGCATGGGCAAGGGTGCCTTCCTCCTGCATCGCACGAATGGCGGCGATGCCCGAAGCGCAAGCCAGCGGGTGGCCGGCATAGGTCAGCCCGCCGGGCAGGGGCGCGCCCCGCAGCCAGTCGCGCAACTGCTTCGAGACCGACATGCTGCCCAGCGGCACATAGCCCGAATTGATGCCCTTGGCGGCGGTGATGATATCAGGCTCGACCCCCCAGTGATCGACGGCAAACCATTTACCGGTGCGGCCAAACCCGGCCATCACCTCATCGGCAATCAAAAGCATGCCGTATTTGTCACAGGTCTGGCGCAGGCTCTGCATATAGCCGTCGGGCGGTACGATGATGCCGTTGGTGCCCACAACGCTTTCCACAATCACCGCCGCCACGGTGTTGGGATCTTCATACATCAGCAATTCTTCCAGATGCGGCCCGCCCTGGCACACCGGGCAATTTTCAGGGTCGTCATGGCCCGCCGGACAACGATAATGATAGGGGTCAAGCATCCGCACGATGCCGGGCATATCGGCGCGGGTAAGGTGATGGCGCGGATCACCCGTGAGGCTGAGCGTGCCGCCGGTGGCACCGTGATAACTGCGGTAGCGGGCGATGATCTTGCTGCGGCCGGTATAATGCCGCGCAAGGCGAATTGCTGTTTCATTGGCGGCTGATCCGCCGGTGGTGAAGAGGGTTGCGGTGATGTTGCCCGGCGTGATCTCATTCATCATCGCCGCCAGTTCCGAGCGCACATCCGAGCCCATCGCCGGGCCGATATAACAAAGCCTGTCAGCCTGATCCTTGATCGCCTGGACAATCCTGGGATGCTGGTGGCCGAGATTGGCATTCACAAGCTGCGATTGAAAATCAAGATAACGCTTGCCATCACTATCCCAAAACCAACTGCCCTGCGCACCGGTGATCACGCGCGGGCGATTGCCCTGTTTTGACCAGCTTTGCAAGTAATGCTCGGCGTGCATGTCGCGGATCCATTCGGGATCATGGGCCGGATAGGCATTGCTCAGATCGGTCATCTTCATCTCCGCTCAATAATCAGTCAAGGATGGCATCGGGTTGCCCAAGTGCCCCGGCATCGGGGTGGACGCCAAGGCCAATGCCTTGGGGCGGCGCAATGCGGCCTTTCATTCGGCTGGGGGCACGCGCATCAAGGCGCGGGGCGACGTAATGGCTGAGATCGCAGGTATTCATCAACCCGCGCGCCGGCGTGCTGGCGGCAAGATGCAGCAAAGCGGCGGTGGTGATGTCACTGCCCCAGGTGTCTTCGATGCACATCTGGGTGCCTAAATGCAGGCAAAGATCGCGGATCTGGCGCATCTTTGACAGGCCCCCCATCTTCGAAAGCTTCAGCGCCGCCGCATCCATGCAGCCCGCGCGGTGGCCTTCGATAACCGAGGCCATATCATGGGCGGATTCGTCCAGTTTCATCGGCAGGCCGGTGGCGGCGCGCACATGGGCGCATTCAGCAAGGCTGGCGCAGGGCTGCTCGAGCATGACATCCAGATGCGCCACCGCCCGGCCCACTCGGGTGGCGTTGAGCGCGCTTGAGCCGCAATTCCAGTCGCCATAAACCAGCGGGCCAGCGCCCACTGCCTCACGTACCTTTTTCAGGCGCTCAACATCCGCTTGCCAATCGCCCTCGGCCCCGAGCTTGACCTGAAACTGGCGCATGCCCTGATCAAAGGCCTCATGGGCCATGCGCGCCATTTCATCGGGGGCGACACAGGTGATCGAGTGGTAAAGCGGCATATCGGCATGCTGCCGCCCGCCCAATAGCGCATGAAGCGGCAGGCCCGCCACCTGCGCGGTGAGATCCCAAAGCGCGGTATCGACGGCGGATTTGGCATAGGCGTGCCCCTGCAAATGCCGGTTGAGTTTCTCCATCACCGCCTCGGGGCCAACCGGATCAGCACCCAAGAGAACCGGGGCCAATTCCGCAATCGCAGGGGCCACGCCGCGCGCATAGGCGGGCAGATAATGCGGGATCGGGCAGGCCTCGCCCCAGCCCTGAAGGCCGGTATCGGTATCAAGCCGCAGCACCACGCTTTCAACGCTGTCGCAGGTTTTGCCATCGGCCATGTAATAGGTCTCATGGCTGGTCAGGGGCACATGCCAAAGGCTGATACGGGTGATTTTCATCGGTACACCGCCACCGGATCGCCCAGCATGTTTTCATCCGGGTGCACGCCCAGACCGGGGGCCTCGGGCAGGTGCAGGCAGCCATCCTTGTTGCGCGGGCCGCGCCCCCCCGCCACATCCAGCGTCAGCATATCCTGACAGGCCCAGGTGCCGAGCATGTTGTCATCGGGGATGGTGGCGGCAAGATGCAGCGCCTCGGTATCGGCCAGAACCGAGCCGCCGGTGGCCATGACGAATATATCAATGCCATGGGCCAGGGCAATATCGCGCATCCGCCGGGCGCGGGTCAGCCCGCCCACCCGGTTGAGCTTGATGCCAAACACCTCGGCCAGACCATCCCGCGCCACGCGGGCAGCATCTTGCAGGGTGACAAGGCATTCATCAACGCTCACCGGCGCAGAATGCAGCGCCCGGATGGCGGCAATATCATCCAATGTCTCGCCGGGCTGCTCAAACATCACGTCAAGGCCCTCGGTGGCCTTCATCACCCGGATCGCCTGTTGCCGGGTCCAGGCGCGGTTGACGTCGTAGAGGATGCGCTCACCGGGCTTACGGATGCTTTCAACATGGCGAATGCGCTCAATATCTTTGCCCACATCGCCGCCGACCTTGACCGAATGCACGAAATATCCGCGCTGCCGGTAGCGGTTGATCACCGCCTCAAGCTCGGCCGGGGATTTGGCCCCCACCGACGAGGCGATGGGCGCAGGCCTGCGCGAGCCACCCCCCAGCATATCGGCAATCGGCAAGCCTGCGGCCTGCCCGGCGATATCCCAGCACGCCATATCGACCGGGGATTTGGCATAAAGATGTCCCGGCAGCTGCAAATCCATCGCCCGTTCCACATCCACCGTCTTGCGCGGGTCATGCCCCAGAATTACCGGCGCCATGGTCTCAAGCCCCGCACGAATACCGGGGCCATGGGCGGGCACATAGGTATGCCCCCAGGGCGTGCCCTCGCCCCAGCCGGTGATCCCGGCATCGGTCTCAACCTTCAGAAATGTCGCGTCCAGCACCTCGAATTTCAGCCGCCCGCCCGAGAGCCAATAGGGATGCTCGAGCGGCAGATCGACCTGATAGATGCTGAGCTTGGTGATCTTCACGGCACCACCACGATGTTGCCCACGTGCTTTTTGGCGATAAACGCAGTTTGCGCCGCGTGCAGTTCGGCCAGCGGATAGGTGGCGGCCAGCATCGGCCTGATCTCGCCCGCCTCGATATATCCCACCAGATCGGGAAACACATGCGGCGGCAGGACGGTGGAGCCGGTGAAGGTCAGATCGCGCAGGTAAAGCGTGCGCAGATCAAGCGAGACAAGCGGCCCGGCAATGGCACCTGAGCAGGTATAACGCCCGCCGCGCGCCAGCACGTCAATCAGCGTCGGGAAATAATCCCCGCCGACAATATCGGCCACAACCGTGACGGTGCTGTGGCCGGTGGCGGCCTGCAACGCGGATTTGAGATTGTCAGGCCTGCGCGGCAATATGGCGTTTGGCGACAGGGTTTTGACGTTTTCATGCTTGGCCTCCGAGGCCATGGCAATCACACAAGCCCCGCGCCGTTTGGCCAGTTGGATCAGGGCCGAGCCAACCCCGCCCGATGCGCCGGTGATCAACACCCGGTCCTCGGGGCCAACATTGGCGCGGGTAAGCATGCCTTCGGCGGTGGAATAGGAGCACGAGAATGTGGCCAGTTCGGCATCACTCATCGGGCTCTCAACCACCGCGACATTGCGATAATCCAGCGTGGTGTATTCGGCAAATCCGCCATCACATTCCGAGCCGAAATAGCCGGTCTTGTCCTTGTTCAGGGGGTCATCCCAATCGCGCAGCCAGTTATCGGTGATCACCCGTTTGCCTATCATCCCGGCATCGGCATCCGGCCCGGCGGCAACCACAATTCCGGCCACATCCGCGCCCTGAATGCGCGGGAATGTGATCGGCGCGCCGCCCCAGCTTGGATCCTCCCCGCCGACCTCATCATAAGCCGCGCCGGTGGTGGGCGCGTCCACGGTTTTGGAATACCAGCCCGAGCGGGTGTTCACATCGGTATTGTTGAGCCCGCAGGCCAGCACCCTGATCAGCACCTCGGCGCCTTGCGGCTCGGGCACCGGCCAGTTGGTGTGATATTCCAGCGCGTCCATATCGCCGTGGCGCATCAGCACCATCGCCTTCATCGTTTCGGGTATATTGCTCATGCGTCCATCCTTGGCAGTCTGTTTTCAGGATCATAGGCCGCTTCGGCCAAAACGCGAGCCTGTCTTGGGGTGCCGGCGATCACGATCTCCAGCTCAGTGCCCGGTTGGGCCGCATCAGGCTTGAGATAGGCGAATGCCAGAATTTTGCCGATGCTGTGCCCATATGCCACCGACGCGGTTGAGCCGACAACTTCGCCGTTCAGCATAACCGCCTCGCCGCCATGGCCGTCGTGGATGCTGTCCGGTTCAATTTCAAGATAGGCGCAGACCCATTTGAGCCGGGATGCGGCACTTGCGCGGGTCTGCTCAGCCCCGAGATAGTCTTTGTCCAACGTGACAAAACGCATCACATCGGCCTCGGGCAAGGTTACCTCATTGGTCAGCTCGCCCGCGCCCTTGAAGGCTTTTTCCATCCGCATCACGTTCATCGCGAAGGAGCCGTAATTGGCAATGCCATAGGCCTGCCCCGCCGCCCACAGGGTTTTGTAGACGTCAACGCAAGCGGCATTCGGCATGTGAAACTCCCAGCCCAACTCGCCCGCATATGACATCCGCATTGCCCATACCCTATGGCCTTTGATCTGAATTTCCTGCGCGGAAAGCCAGCGGAAGCCCTTGTTGCTCAGATCCGCATCGGTGCATTTTGCCAGCACATCGCGGGCACGCGGCCCGTTCAGTGCAAGCGCCGACCAACTGTCGGACAGAGCGGTGATCGTGACCTGTTCATCTTTGCGATGGTGATTGAGATGATCCAGCAGGCGCTGTTCAAAAAAAGCGGCGCAAACCAGATAAAACCGGTCCTCCGCCATGCGCAGAACGGTGGTTTCCAGCTCGATCCGGCCGCGGCGGTTGAGCATATGGGTAAGGCCGATCGAGCCGGGTTTTTGCGGCATTTTATTGGCGGTGAGCCGATCCAGCAGGGCATAGGCACCCGGGCCAGACACTTCGATCTTGGTGAAGGCGGTGACATCCATGATCCCCACCGAATTGCGCACGGCCCTGACCTCAAACCCGACCATGTCATGCACCGGGTTGCGGCGGAAGGAATAATGATCGCGCGGCTCAACGCCACACCGCGCAAACCAGCGCGGGCGCTCAAAGCCATAAACCTCCTCATGGACAGCGCCCTGACCCTGCAAAATCTCATAAAGCGGCGAGGGCTTGATCGGCCGCCCGGCAAGCCGATTGAAATGAGGAAAGGGGATTTCGTGGCGCAGGCAATAATCCTCATGCGCCTTGATCACCTGCCATTCCTTGTTGGCATAGGCCCCGAAACGGCGCGGATCATAGTCACGCATCGAGATATCCGCCGCGCCGTGCACCATCCAGCGGGCCAGTTCACGGCTCAGCCCCGGCCCCCAGCCGATGCCGATTTGGGTGCCACAGCAACACCAGTAATTGCGCGCGCCGGGGGCGGGGCCGATCAACGGGTTGCCATCGGGCGGGTGGCTGATCGCGCCATGCACCTCGCGGGTAATGCCCAGATCGGCAAAGATCGGCATCCGCTCCATGGCGTTTTCCAGCCACGGCATGATGCGATCATAATCGGCGGCGAAAAGCTCATTCTCGGCCTCCCACGGGCAATGATCCAGCCAGACGCTGTTGGGGTTTTCCTTCTCATAAATCCCGATCAGGCCCTTTTTCTGCTCCATGCGGATATAGCCCGAGACCTTTTTATCATCACGGATCACCGGCAGTTCCTGCGCAAGATTGGTAAATTCCGGCACCGTGTCGGTGACAAAATAATGATGTGTCATCGAGGTCATCGGCAGTTGCAGGCCCGACCATTCGCCCATCTGCCGCGCGTAAGTGCCGCCCGCGTTGACCACATGTTCACAGGTGATGCGGCCCTGTTCGGTTTCGACCAGCCATTCGCCATTCTTGGCCTGCGTAATATTCGTGGCCCGGCAGCGGCGGATGATCCGCACGCCGTTTTGCCGCGCCCCTGCGGCCAGGGCCATGGTGACATTGGTAGGGTCAACATGGCCATCCTCGGGCGTATGCAGCGCCCCAAGAACGCCCGCGAGATTATAAAACGGGTGCAACTCAGTAATCCGCTCAGGCCCAACGAGTTCGATATTGAAGCCCAAAGCGCGGCCCACTGAGAGCGTATGGCGCAGCCAGTCCATCTCATCTTGCGTATAGGCCAGCCGGAACGAGCCGCAGCCATGCCATGTGACGGCCTGCCTGGTCTCAGCTTCCAGCGCGCCGGAATATAGCCCGATATTGTAATCCACGCATTTGCCAAGGCCAAAACTTGAGGTGGAATGGGTGATCTGCCCCGCCGCGTGCCAGGTTGAGCCGCTGGTCAGCTCGGCCTTTTCCAGCAACACAACATCATCCCAGCCCTCCTGCGCCAGGTGATAGGCCAGACCACACCCCATGACGCCGCCGCCGACAATGACAACACGGGCATGCGCGGGCAGTTCTTTTGGGGGCATCGGATTTTTCCTGAATGGAGTCGCAATTTTATGGACAGGCTAATCAAACATATGTACCATAGTCAATCATGAATGATACAAACATATCAAATTCTGTCCTGACCCGGCTGACCGAGGAATGGGATATTCTGACGCCCGAGGCGCAAAAAGCCGCGCGTTATGTGCTGGAAAACCCGCGCGATGTGAGCGTTTCAACCGTGCGCGAGATCGCAAAGGCGGCTGAGGTCAAGCCCAACACATTTGTCCGCATGGCGCGGCAGATCGGATTTGAGGGCTATGATGATTTTCGCGCGCCGTTTCGCGAGGCTGTGCGCAATGGCTCGGCCTCCTTCCCTGACAGGGCGCGCTGGCTTCAGGATGTGCGCAAACATGGCGAGATGGGCGGGCTTTACGCCGATATGGTGGGCGCGGCCATCCGCAATCTGGAAGACACGTTTGGCGGCATCAGCGAGCCGGATCTGCGCCGCGCGGCCGAGGCCATCTGGGCCTCGAATAACGTGTTCACCCTTGGGGTAGGCGTCAATTATTCCAACGCCCGCAATTTCACCTATCTGGCCTCTACGGGCATGACCCGGTTTCATGCCATCCCGCGCCCCGGTTCAACCCCGGTGGATGATCTGGCCTGGGCAAATTCCGGCGATATCCTGATTGCGATTACCTGTCATCCCTACCGCCGCGAGGTTGTTGAGGCCGTCCAGGTGGCGCGCGAGCAGGGGGTGAAGGTGATCGGAATATCCGATTCCCCCGCCTCGCCGATCATTCGCGGCGCCGATCACGGTTTTGTCGTGGCGGTGGACACGCCGCAGTTTTTCCCCAGCTCGGTTTCGACCATCGCTTTGCTCGAGACGCTCCTGAGCTTTGTCATCGCCTCGGCCTCGCCTGAAATTGTCGGGCGGGTTGAGACCTTTCACCAGCGCCGGCATCAGCTTGGCATCTATCACGAGGGAAAGTCATGAACGCCGATATAACGCATTCGCTAAGCGCAAGATATTACACTGATCCGGCGATTTTCGTGGCGGAAATGAATGGCTTGCTGGCGCGAAGTTGGCAGTTTGCCGGGCATGTCAGTCAGGTTGCCAATCTGGGCGATTACTTTGCCTTTGAGATCGGCGGCCAAAACCTGTTTTGCATTCGCGGGCGCGACGCGGTGCTGCGCTGTTTTTACAATGTCTGCCAGCACCGGGCGCATGAACTGGTTAAAGGCGCGGGCAATACCAGGGTGGTTGTCTGCCCCTATCACGCCTGGAGTTATGAATTGAGCGGCCATCTGCGCGCCGCCCCCAATGCCAATTCTGTGCCGGGTTTTGAGCGCTCAAAGATTTGCCTCGCTGAAGTGCGCCTTGAGGATTTCAACGGCTTCATCTTTGTCAATCTTGATGCGGATGCTCCCCCGATGGATGAATGCTATCCCGGTGTGCGCGAAGAACTGCGCGCCTATGTGCCGCAGATTGATGCCCTCGCCCCGCTGGAATGGGTTGAGGTGCACGAGCACTGCAACTGGAAAGTCTCGGTTGAGAATTACTCGGAATGCTACCATTGCCCGATCAATCACAAGACCTTTGCCGAAGGCGTGATCAAGCCCGAAACCTATGATATTCAGCCGCTGGAATCGGGCTATGTGCTGCGCCACACCACCGAATGTCAGGGCCCCGAGGCGATGACCTATCCGGTTGATCTTTCGGCCAACGAGCATGCCGGGGAATACCGCTCGTGGTATCTCTGGCCGATGTTTTCATTCCAGTGTTATCCCGGCAATGTGCTCAATACCTATAACTGGCGGGCCGATGATGTGGATCACTGCACGCTTTGGCGCGGCTGGTTCACCGAAGGCGGCAAAGCGAGCGAGGTGATCCGCAATCTCGCGGTGCAGGACCGCCAGACCACGGTTGAGGAAGATATCCATCTGGTGGAATCTGTGCATCGCGGCCTCAAATCACGCGGCTATCGCCCCGGGCCTTTGGTGGTCGATCCCAAAGGCGGGGTAAACTCCGAGCATTCGATCAAGGTGCTGCAACACTGGATGCGCGAGGCGGTGGAGTAGGCCCGATATGCGGATGCCCGAAACATGGCACACTGAGCACAAGCTTTTCTCGCATTGCATTCATCTCCCGTGGACGCCGGATGTTATGGCGCATTTCAGCCATGCCCCATGCCGGTGAATTGCCAATCATGGGGTTACAATTTAATTGAGGACAGCGGCCGCGCCTGTTACCCATAAGGCAACCGGCCTTTACCGGCCTGAAACAGGCCCAATTTCACTCAACGGAGCCACTATGAAACACCCTGTTAAACTCGCGCTTGGTCTGATCCTGATCCTGGGGGCATGCGGCAGCTCCACAACCTCGGGCTCTGGGGCCGCACGGCTTGGGTCCAACCCTGCACTATCCGGGGGCAGTTACGATTCAGGCGGCGGCATCACCATTGCCACTGAGCTGCGTCAGATCAACGGCATGACAGGCATTTGCGGGGCATGGTCGGAAAGTGAGGTACAGCAGGTATTCACCAAGGGGCGCTCGGCGGGTGTGGTCAAGACCGCCTCGCTCTATGCCGGGGGCCAGAAACTCAAGCAGGATCTGCTTTTCATGCGCAAAGTTGCCCCCACCCCAAATTATTCCGGGGCTGAGGCCAACTGTATCACCACAAACCGCCCCTGGCAGCCGGGGGATGAGGCGCTCAGGCCCGAGGTCCGGATAGCATCGCAGGTCGTTTATCTACAACGCGGCGGTGGCGGCGTTAAGGTCATGTTCAATCCGACAGGCCCCGGTGCCAGCAACAGCGCCCGGGCCGCATATGGGATTGATCTCACGGATACTCAAAACGCCACCCTGAGCCGCACCGCCACCCTGACCGGCGGCCATTACAGCTCGGGCGGGGGGATCACGATTGCCGGGGCTTATCAGGATATTGACGGCATTGCCTATGTTTGCGGCATCTGGTCGGAAAGCAAAAAACAGGCCGCGCAAACCGTTGGCAAGGCCGAACAGGTGCTGGCCAGCGGATCAATAAGCCTGAATGGCCGGGTGGTTGTGAGGGATCTGCGCTTCATGCAGACTTCAAAGCATAACCGGGGCCTCACCCGCAAACTGGCGCGCTGCGCCAGCACCGGCCTGCCCTGGGTGCCGGGCTATGCCTCATTGCCGCTGGCCGTCTCGATCCCGCGGCAGATTGTTGCGCAAAATCAGGGGCAGCCGATATATTTTGAACCAACAGGGCCGGGGGCCTGAGCCGCCTGTCATAAGCGGAACAGATTGATATAACGGGATCAGAAGAATAGGGGCAGGAAAGATGAAAAAGGTTTTGATTTATGGCATGATACTGCTGCTTTCCGGCTGCGGCGGCGGCAATAATTCCCGCGCCCGGCAGGTGCCGCCATTGCATAATGTGCCCCTGTCATCCGGCCCGATTTCACAGGCCTGTCTGGCCTCGGATCGCAAGGCCCGGTCGCGCGAATTATGCGGCTGTATTCAGGCGGTTGCCGATCAGACATTATCTGGCGCGCAACAACGCCGCGCTGTTGCATTCTATACCGATCCACATTTGGCACAGCAGGTTCGCCAGTCTGACAGCAGCACTGATGAACGCTTCTGGGAGGCCTATGCGGCCTATGCCGAACGCGCCCAGAACACCTGTAGCTAACGGTGCCACACCCATGAGCCCTCCGCGTTATACCGACCTGATAAAAGCCCTGCCCGCCGATGTGCCCTTTGTCGGCCCCGAGCAGCTTGAACGGGCGCGCGGGGCCGGGTTCAAGGCGCGGCTGGGGGCGAATGAAAACGTCTTTGGCCCCTCCCCCAAGGCCATCAAGGCGATGCGCGATGCGGCAACGGACATCTGGAAATACGGCGATGCCACCAGCCATGATCTGCGCCATGCGCTGGCCGGGCACATGCAGATGCGCCCGGAAAATATCCTTGTGGGCGAAGGCATTGACGGGCTTTTGGCCTATCTGGTGCGGATGTTGATTGCGCCGGGGGATGCGGTGGTAACATCCGATGGCGCCTATCCCACCTTCAATTATCATGTCACCGGTTTTGGCGGGGTTTTGCACAAAATCCCCTACCGCGAGGATCATGAAGATCTGGAAGGCCTGTTGCAGACAGCCGCGCGTGTTGATGCCAAACTGGTCTATCTGGCCAATCCCGACAACCCGATGGGCTCTTGCTATCACGGGGCCGAAATCCGCCGGGCAATCGACGCGCATCTGCCCGAGGGGTGCCTCATGTTGCTGGATGAGGCTTACGTGGAATTTGCCCCCGATGGCACCGCCTTAAATATTGATCTGGATGACCCCCGTGTCATCAGGATGCGCACCTTTTCAAAGGCTTATGGAATGGCGGGCGCGCGTGTGGGCTATGCCATCGGTGCCCCGGACCTGATCCGCAGCTTTGATAAAATCCGCAACCATTTCGGCATGAACCGCATGGCGCAGGCCGGGGCGCTGGCGGCTTTGCGGGATGGGGAATGGCTGAGCCGGACGCAGGAAAATGTGGCGCAGGCGCGCGAGGCGATTGCCGCAATTGCGTCTGAAAACGGGCTTGTCGCCCTGCCTTCGGCCACGAATTTTGTGGCGGTTGATTGCGGCCATGACGGCGATTTTGCCCGCCGGGTTCTGGCTGCCCTGACGGCGCGGGGGATATTCGTCCGCATGCCGTTTGTCGCGCCACAAGATCGCTGCATCCGCATCAGTTGTGGCCGCCCCGAAGATCTGGATCATCTGGCGCAGGCATTGCCCGAAGCCCTGGCCGAGGCCCGCGGATAGGGCGCGCCCGGCGGCTTGTCATACGGCCCGCCGCACCTTAGACCAAACCCGAATACCCCTATGGAGCGCCGCAAAATGGGCCTGATAAAACGCATCACGGATTGGGAACGCCGGGTGCGCATGTCATATAACACCGATCTTTCGACACCGGAAAACCGCCGCCGGGCGCGGATTTATAATCTCTGGTTCGATCACGCGATCTTGCGCAAATTCTGGAGCAATATGCATTTTGTTGCCCCCGGTGTTTACCGGTCAAATCAGCCTACCCATGCGCGGTTTGTCAAACTCAAAGCCATGGGCATACGCAGCATTCTGAACCTGCGCGGCGCTGGCGGGGCAGCGCATTACCTGGTGGAAGAGCAAAGCTGTAGCAGGCTGGGCCTTGCCCTGATCAATGTCACAATGCAGGCCCGCTTGGCCCCTTCGCGCGCGGATATTCAAACCCTGATCCATGCCTTTCGCACGGTTGAAAAACCCTTTGTCATGCATTGCAAATCCGGGGCGGATCGCGCCGGTTTTGCCAGTGCCGTCTATTTGCTGGTGATTGAAGACAGGCCGCCGGATGACGCCCGCCGGATGCTGAGCCCGCGTTTCTTGCATCTCAAATGGTCCAGGGCGGGCATTCTTGATTACATCCTGGATCAATATGAAACATGCCACTCGGATACCGGTATCGGCTTTGAGAACTGGATTGCCTCAGACTATGACAGCGCGGCCCTGCAGGCCGGATATCAAGACCGATAAACATGATTGCATAACTCACCTTTTCGGGCATGAAAAAAGCCCTGCGCCGGGACCGTGGCGCAGGGCTTATACCACCTGAGGTTTTATAATGGCTACTTCAAGAAGCGGCGCATCTGGGTGGCAATCGCTTGCGATACCGGTTCAACCTGCATCACATAAGCCCCGGCACGCTCGACAATCGAGCCTTCTTTCAGCCGGGTCAGCCGTTCTTCATAAACGGATGTGCCCGCATGAGCGAGGATCAATCCCTTGAACAGGAAAAACCCGATAACCAGGAAGATCAGTCCGCGGAGTGGCAGGCTTGAAGAGTAGTAACGATTTTTTGGTTTAAAAACGATCAGCCCGTCTTTGCGGATACTGATAACATATCCGCGTTCTTTACGGGTATGCGCGCGGTTAATCTTGCCCACGCGGGAATTGAATTCGGCAAATGAATCGGACATGGCAGTATCCTGTATTTATGTACTCAGTTTTTATACCCGGCAATCTTGTATCATTGCTTAAGGCGTCGTTTCAATAAAGGTAAAACTACGCCCCAATTATGGCGAAAATGTGGCAGGCCTTTCAAAACCCCCTATTTTATTGACTTATGGATAACTGTCGTTGTCCACTCGCCAATCTCTATTTTGCAGCGCAAACTGTTTCCAATTTGAGTGTAATTTGTGATTATTTCGTCCGATTGCGCATTCAGTATTCCGGATAAAATGAGCATCCCTCCCGGTGCAAGGTGGCTATTCATCGCCGGAGCAAGCCGAATCAGTGGCCCTTTGAGGATATTTGCAAAGATCAGATCATAGGGGGCAGAGCGCCCCAGAATCGGATTTTCAAACCCTTCCGATTCGATGCAGCGCACCCGGTCCTGCAACCCGTTGGCCGCGACATTTACCTGCGCCACCTCCACCGCAACCTGATCAATATCCGAGGCCAGTATCGCGGTCTTTCCCTGCCCGGCCCGCGCCGCCGCCATCGCCAGAACGGCGGTGCCACAGCCCAGATCAAGCACCGAGTTGGCGCTGAAACCCTCACTCAGCAATTGGTCAAACGCGCGCAGACATCCCAGCGTAGTGCCGTGGTGGCCGGTGCCAAAAGCCATCGACGCCTCGATCAGCAATGGGTGCGCACCGGGCGGAACCTTGTCGGCATCATGGCTGCCATAGATGAAAAACCGCCCCGCTTCGATCGGCACAAGCTCGCGCCGGACATGGGCAACCCAATCAACCTCAGGTAGAGCAGATATGACAAAGGCTTTTGCCCCGTGCAGCACCGCCAGAAGGGCAAGCCCCGCCTGATCCGGCGGGGCCTCGAAATAGCCGCCCACTTCCCACAGCCCCGAGCCATCCTCGATCTCGAATATGCCCACGCCGATGGGTTCCGGGATCAGCCGTTCCAGCCCCAGGGCCAGGGCCTCGGCGGCGTCTTTTCCGGGAAGGGTGGTCAGGGCGGTGTATGTGGTCATGGCTTGGCCTTTGATAAAACCGGCATCATTCCGCAGGCGCTGTGACAAGACGGGAAAACACCGTCTCGTTGCCTTTTTCCGGATGCCTCGGGATCAGCAGCGCCAACAGCAGCGATACCGCCGCCATGCTTGCCGCCACAAAAAATACCAGCGCAGGCGAGCGCAGCCAAAGCAGGCCCAGCACCACCGGCAAAAACACCGCCGCGATATGATTGATGGTAAAGGCCACGGCGGCGGTGGGGGCCACATCCCCCGGATCGGCAATTTTCTGGAAATAGGTTTTCAGCGCAAGTGCCAGGGCAAACAGAAGATGATCCACCACATAAAGCGTGGCCGCCAGCACAACACCCCAGCCAAGATAATAAATCCCGCCATAGGCCAGAAAAACAATCACCAACCCGCTATATTCAAAGATCAGCACCCGGCGTTCACCAAAATGAAACACAGCCCGGCCCATCAATGGTGCAAAGATCATGTTGGCCAGCAGATTGATCAGGAAAAGCGCTGTTACCTCATGCACCGCAAAGCCAAATTTCTCCACCATCATGAAGCCGGCAAATACGATGAAGATCTGCCGCCGCGCGCCCGCCATGAACTGCAGTGCATAATAAAGCCAGTAGCGGCGGCGCAGGATCATCCGCTTGATCTGCGGATGCGGTGCCTCGAACTGCGGATATGCGATCAGGCAAAACAGCGCGATGGCTGCGGTGGTTCCGCCCGCGAGCATGTAAACAATGTTATATGTCAGGCCCAGCGGCTCCCATGTCAGGACGATCAGCACATAAACCACCAGCGTTGCGGCTGATCCGGCCGCCAGTATCCAGCCCAGAATTTTCGGGGCGTGGCGTTTATCAAGCCATTGCAGTTGCAACGATTGATTGACGGTCTCGTAATAATGGAACCCGATCGAGCTGAGCATGGTAATGGTTAAAATGCCGCCCAGTGAGGGAAACCAGGCGGTAACTGCCGTGGCCACGCCCAACAATATCAGCGAAACCAGCCAAAGCACCTGCTCACGGATGAAAATGATCAGGGCAATCACCCCCACCGCCAGAAAGCCGGGGATTTCGCGCACCGTATGCAACAGGCCAATATCCGCCCCATCAAACCCGGCCACCTCGATCACGAAATTGTTCAGCAGCACCATCCAGGTGGAAAACGCAATCGGCAAGGCCGCGGCAAGAACAAACAACAAGGTTGTCGGGCGGCGCCAGCGCGGCAGGTGATGCGCCTCTTCAAGGGGGATAATTTTGCTCATACCCCTCCAATACGCCGATCATCCGGCATTGGCGAGGGGGCATGAACACCGTCCGGCATCCTTTGCTATCTCATACGGCTGGTCGCGGGAATATCTTTGCGCTAGCCATAGGCAGAATACAAACCAAGGAGATGCCCGATGCCCCAACCCCCGATTAAAATAGCCATCAACGGGTTTGGCCGTATTGGCCGCGCATTGCTGCGTATTCTTTTGCAACAGGCGGATGAGTTTGACATCGTCCTGATCAACGATATCGAACCTTTGCAGACCTGCGCCTATCTCTTTCAATATGACAGCATCTATGGCCCCTGGCCCGGCACAGTCGCCACCGGCCCCGAACGGCTGATTGTGGAGGGCCAATCGCTGCCGTTTCACTCTGAGCCAGATTTGCGCGCGCTTGATCTTGCCGGGGTGGATCTGGTGCTGGAATGCACCGGCATGGCGGGCACCCGCGCAGTGGCCGCGCGTGGGCTTCAGGCCGGGGCCGGTGCGGTGCTGGTTTCCGGCCCCGCTTCCGAGGCCGACATCACGTTGGTACTTGGGGCCAATGAAGAAATGCTTGGGCATCAGCAGATCATCTCGAATGCGTCCTGCACCACCAACGCCCTCGCCCCATTGGCCCGGCTGTTGGATGAGGCTTACGGGCTGATCAGTGGGCAGATGACCACGGTACATTGCTATACCGGCAGCCAGCCCACGGTGGACAAACCCCGCGCCACCCCCGAACGCTCGCGCGCGGCGGCGCTTTCCATGGTGCCCACCACGACCAGCGCTGAGGCACAGACATCGCTGGTGCTGCCGCATCTTGCCGGACGCATCAAAGCGCGCGCCATCCGGGTGCCCACCGCGTCGGTCTCGGCGATTGACCTCACGGTGCAAACCGAACAGCCAACGGATGCGGCGGGGGTGAATGACCTGCTCAAAGCCGCCGCCGCCCGCTCGCCGGTTTTTGGCTGGACCGAACAACCGCTGGTCTCGTCCGATCTGCGGGCGCGACCGGAATCGATTGTGCTCTGCGGCCCGGAAACATCCGTTTCAAGCGGCGGATTGCTCAGGGTATTTGGCTGGTATGACAATGAATGGGGCTTTTCCAACCGCCTGCTTGACATGGCCCGCCTGATCGCCCGGCGTTGAGTGCGGGATGCCTCCGGCGGGGATATTTTGGGCCAGAAGAAGCGAGGCAGCCTGCTTGGGCTGAAATGCCTGTGCCCCCGGGCCGGTATGGTGAAACGGCATCATCAGGGCCTGCACGGAAACTGTGTGAATACCATTGGCCCGCGAAAGGGCGTGATACATATAAGCAAGGCGTCATGTACTCGTCGCACCAAGTGGCGAGAGCGGGAAATCCCCGCATTGAGCCGGGCGTGGTTGGTCAATCGGTCATATCGGTCATATTGTGCCTCGGGTTTTCAGGCGGGTATTTTCCGGATCAAATGGCGGCTGGCGAAGTATGGTCGCGGCCCGGTGCTGTCCAAGGATCGAAACGGTCAGGCCTTCCCGGGCCGGGGCTTCTTGCAGATAGGCAAGTGCCAGCACTTTGCCGGTGCGGTGGCCATAGGCCCCCGAGGTGACGATCCCAACCGGCCGACCATCCTGCCAAAGCGTGTGCGCGTGGAACGGATCGGCCTCCCCCGCCGCAATTTCAAGCAAGACCATATCCCAGGAAGTTTCGCGGACAAGAGCATTCCGCAGGGTGGGGCGGACAAAGGCGGTCAGCCCTGCTTCAAGCGGGCTGCGCTCGGTTGTCAGATCACTGCCCCAGCCGCGATAGCCCTTTTCCAGGCGCATGGAATTGGCGGCGTAGGCCCCGTAAAAGCCAAGGCCGCAGGGCTGCGCGGCCTGTTCCAGCACGGTAAAAAGCCGAACGGCGTTAGCGCGTGGGACATGCAATTCCCAACCGGATTCGCCAATATAAGAGGCCCGCAGAGCGCGGACTGGGATGTCTGCTAGTTTCGTTTCGCGCGCAGTCAGCCACGGCATATCGCTCAGCTCTGGCAAAATGGCAGCCGCCTGAGGCCCCATGACACCAATCACCGCGAAGTCTTCCGTGACATTCGCGATCTCAAGGTTGAACCCACCGGCGCGGTTGTGCAAAAGATCAAGGTTGATCTCTTCGGCGGCCGCGGCTGAGGTGAGATAGGCGCTGTTTTCGCTGAGGCGGGTCACGGTAAATTCCGACAGAACCCCGCCTGCCGGCGTTAGCGCATGGGTCAGGCCAATGCGGCCGGGCCGGGGCGCATGGTTTGCGCCAAGTGCCTCAAGGAAAACCGCGATGTCAGGCCCAAAGACATCAAATTTGGAAAAAACCGACAGATCGGCCATGGCTACACGGGTTGTTGCGCATGTGACCTCTGAGGCGACAGGGGTGAACCAGTTTGCCCGGTGGAAGGTTTCATTTGCCGTTTTATGGGAGGTGGCCGAAAACCAGTTGGGTCGTTCCCACCCATGCAGCGCCCCCATCACCGCGCCGCGTTCCACCATCAGATCATGCAGCGGTGACAAACGCAGGCCGCGCCCGGCGGGGCGCTCCTCATGGGGGTAATACACACCAAACTGCAGGCCGAAACTCTCAATCGCCTTGGCCACACGGTAATCGCGATCCGCCCAGGATCCGAACCGGCGGCTGTCAACCGCCAGCGCATCCATCGGCGGCGCTCCATGGGTCATCCAGTGGGCCAGGAACCAGCCTGCGCCGCCCCCCTCCATCACGCCCATTGACGACCCGGTCAGCAGCCATGCGTTCTGCAAACCCCGGGCAGGCCCAATCAGCGGGTTGGCATCGGGCGTAAAGGTGATCGGGCCGTTGATGACAGATTTGACCCCGCCAGTTTCCAGCGCGGGTATTCGCGCTATCGCCGCCATGATGATATGTTCAACCCGATCCAGATCCGGCGGCATCAGATCCGCGCCGAAACCGGGCGGGACGCCATCCACGGACCAGACCTGCGGCTCTTTCTCATAGGGGCCGAGGATAAGCCCGTCGCGTTCCTGCCGCACATACCAGCTTTCTTCGGGGTCACGGATCATCGGCAGTTCCGGCAGGCCTTCGGCGATGCGATCTCGGACAGCACCAACCGTGTCGGTGACAAGATATTGATGCAAAACCGGAACAGACGGGATGTTCAGCCCCATCATATGGCCGATTTCCCAGCCCCATGTGCCTGCCGCATTAACGATATGCGTGGCTTCAACCTCACCCTTCTGAGTCTCGACGCGCCAGCCCTCAGCCTGTTGCCGCATCCCTGTCACCGCACAGTTGCGCCAAATCTGCCCGCCGCCTTTGCGGGCGACCTCGGCCATGGCATTGGTCGCCAGTGAGGGGTCTACATGGCCGTCATCAGGCTCATATATCCCGCCTGACAACCCGTCGAGCCTGATCAAAGGGTGCAGCTCCGCGATCCTTTCCGGGGTTAGGATTTCAAGCGGATAACCGGTAAAATCCGAAAGCCCGGCCACATGGCGAAACTCGTCCATCCGATCAGGGTTGCGGGTGATGCGCATCGCACCGGACCGGTGAAAGCCGCAGTCGCGCCCGGTCTCCTCAGGCAAAACATCGCGGTAGAGCCGCACCGAAGTGGCGCGCAATTCCTGAATTGTCGGATTATGGGCGAAATGCGTACACAGCCCTGCCGCGTGCCAGGTCGAGCCATGTGTGAGGTCGTTTTTCTCGACCAGCAGCACGTCGGACCAGCCGGCCTTGACCAGATGATACATCAACGAGACGCCCATGACCCCGCCACCAATGATCAAAACCTGCACCTTTGTCATGCGCGCATCCTTTCGCCTGTCGGGTCAAATGGGGGGCGGAGCAGCGGTTTGGCCCGGTAGCGTTGCCCGGCAACCTGAACCGTGAACGCGCGCTTACAGGTTTGGGCCAGTGTTTCGCCCAGGGCGGTTTTCACCATGGCAAAGCATAATGACAGACCGGTGCGCGGCCCGCGCCCGCCCGAGCTCGTCAACCCCACGAGGCAGCCTGCCTCGTAAACCGGTTCATCGTGAAGCATCAGCGCGTTGCCCTCGATTTGCAATAGAACCAGACGCTGGCGCAGGCCGTCTGTACGCTGTTTGTCCAGCGCGGCCTTGCCAGTGAAATCCTTGCTCCAGTCGATTGTAAATCCCAAGCCTGCCTCAAGCGGCGTAACCTCTGGTCCCAACTCATGACCCCAATGTCTGAAAGCCTTCTCAAGCCGACAACCCTCCAGCGCGAAATGCCCAAGCGGTTTGGCGCCAGCGTTCAGCAATACGTCAAAAAGCGCCGGCGCGTCGGCATTGGCAACAGTCAGTTCCCAGCCCAGTTCGCCAACAAAGCTAACCCGCGTGGCGCGGCAGTTGACCATGGCAATCCGCGCCTGCGCAGCGTGGCCAAATGGGATAACCGGCAGCGTTCCCAAACCTGTCAACAAATGCCGGCTACCGGCTCCCATGACACCGATGGTGCAGAAATCTGTCGTCACATCCGTGATTCCAAGGCTGCCCGGCAGCGCGCGTCGCAAGACCCCAAGATCGCGCATCCGGGTCGCCGCGCCGGATGTCAGGTGAAACGCTTCTGGCCCGGTCCGCAAAAGCGTGACGTCCATCTCGATGCCGCCACGCGGGTTCAGAATTTGGGTATAGACGGCGCGGCCGATGGCGATATCAATCCCGGCAGTGCAAAGCCTGTTCAGCGCGCCAACCGCGCCGGGCCCGGCGATGTCGATCTTGGTGAATGGGCTGAGGTCAATCAGTGCTGTGCCCTCTGCCATCACCGCCGCCTCTGCTTCGGCGACCGGCCACCAGCCTTGTGCGCCAACCGAATAGGGATGTGGCGCGCCATACCAAAGCCCGCGTTCCCAACCGGCGGTGACACCAAAATGAGCGCCCGCAGCCGCCCAGTGATCATGCAGCGCGGATTTGCGCAAGCCGCGCCCGGCCCGGGGCTGTTTGTAAGGCCAATGCAGGGCAAACACATCTGAGACCGCTTCGTGCATCCGCGCGGCAAGATGCTCTGGCTGTGCCGCCTGCGGGTCCACACGGGCCATGTCGACCTCCCACATATCCATTGAAGGGTGGCCGTCGGTGATCCAGTCGGCAAGCGCCCGGCCAATCCCCGCCGAGGACATGACGCCGACCGAATTCATCCCGGCGGCAACGAACAACCCGTCAACCGGGGTTTCCCCAATCAGGGGCCTTGTGTCTGTGGTAAAGCTCTCAGGGCCATTCATAAAGTGCTGAATGCCGATGGTTTCCAGTGCCGGGCAGAGATCCAGTGCGGCCTGCATGAAGGGCGCGAACTGATCCCAATCCTCGGCCATCTCCAGAAAGGGGCGGTCCGCTTCGGGGCCGTAGGCATCCCAGCATTTGGCGTTTGGCTCAAACCCGCCGATAACCAGTTTGCCCGCGTCACCTTTGAGATAGATGCCGCGGTCAAGATCGCGGATCACTGGAAATGGCTGCGGCAAACCCGGCATGGGTTCGGTGACGACATACATGTGCTCAACCGCTTGCAAAGGCAGTGCCACGCCTGCTGTTTGCGCCAGTCCGCGTGACCACGCACCGGTGGCGATCACCACGCAACCGGCGTCAATCTCGGTGCCATCCGCCAGCGCCACACCTGTGATGCGGCCCCGCCCGGTCAACAGCCGTTCCACCTGCACAGCTTCTTTGATCACGGCACCGCGATCCCGCGCAGCACTTGCATAGGCCATGCATAAATCAACCGGATTCACATTGCCATCTTCGGGCACATGCATGGCACCAACATGCCCCGAGAGATCAAGCATCGGCAGCGGCACCTCCGCCGTGCCGATCATCCGGGGCGAAAGGCCCTGCGTGATCCCCAGATCGGCAATCCGGTGCAATTCATCCAGCCGCGCCGCCTCACGCGCCAGCCAATAACCCCCGGTGCGTCTGTAGCCGGTGGACATGCCGGTTATGGCTTCCAGTTCCGGGAAAACCTCAAGCGCGGCCATGGCCAGACGTGTCATGTTCGGTGTGGCCCGCAATGGCCCGACAATCCCTGCCGCGTGCCATGAGGTGCCCGATGTAAGCTGATTGCGCTCCAGCACGATCACGTCATCCGCCCCGCGTTTGGCCAGATGATAGGCCAGACTAAGGCCTGTCGCCCCGCCACCGATGATCAGCACCCGGCCCATCAGAAATAGTCCTGATCCGGTTTTTCGGCCTTACGCTGCGCGATGTAATTCTGCAACTCTGCGTCGATATCCCGGTCAAGGCCGGGATCCTGATAGATTTCCAGCCGCTCTTTCCAGATCGCATTGGCCCGTGTCGCGGCATCCTGTGCACCCGCGGCGTTCCATTGTTCGAAGGAATTATTGTCCGGCGTCCAGGGGCGGAACAGCGCGGACATGAAATTGGCCTGGGTGTGCTCGGATCCGAGAAAATGCTGCCCCGGTCCGGTGCTGGCAATGGCCTCCATGGCCTGGGCGTTCTCGCTCAGGTCTATCCCGTCAAAGAACCGTGCGGCCTTGCCACAAAGGTCGTGGTCAAGGATTGTCTTTTCGAACGATGTGACAAGCCCGCCCTCCAGCCAGCCGGTCGCGTGATTGATCAGGTTCGCGCCGGCAAACATCGACATCAAAAGGCCCCAGGCGGCCTCTTGCTGGCTTTGGGCATCCGGAATTTTCGACGCACTCAACGTGCCAACAGTGTGCAGCGGCACCCCAAGCCGCCGCGCCAGTTGTCCGGCAGCCAGTACCATCAGGCCCGCCTCGGGCGTGCCAAAGGTCGGGGCACCGGATTTCATCGACATGGTCGACGCGAAACAGCCCATCAGACAGGGCGCACCGGGAGCAACAAGCTGCACAAGGGTCATTGCCGCCATGGTCTCGGCCAATACCTGCGCCAGCGTGCCCGCCACCGTGGTGGGCGACATGGCACCGGTCAACACCCAGGGCGTGCAGGCCACCGGCTGACCCGCGCGCGCATAGGTCTTCAATGCCCCGGACATGTGGCTGTCCATGACCAGCGGCGCATTGGTGTTGGACACGCAGTAGAGCACCGGATTTTCAGCCACGAATTCCGCACCAAACAGAATGCGGGCCATATCAATGGCATGTCCCGCACGCTCAGCCCCGATAAAGGCCCCCATAAAGGCACGGTCCGAATGGCGGATATGGGCATAAAGCATGTCCAGATGCCGTTTATTGGCTGGCAGGTCGACCGGTTCACAGACCACGCCACCGGAGTGATGCAGCCAGGGCAGGGTATGATGAAGTTTCACCAGATCAACAAAATCGGCATAAGAGGCATAGCGCCGCCCCCGATCCAGATCATGCACGAATGGCGGCCCCCACGAGGGGCACAACACCGTCGCATCGCCGCCAAGCAGCAGGTTATTCGCCGGATTTCGCGCGTGCTGTGTAAATTCAGCCGGGGCGGTGGCCGTTATTGTGTTTCTGCAAAAGCCAGGGGCAAACCGCACGCGCGTATCCGAGACATCACAGCCCGCATCGGCAAAAATGTTCAGAATTTCGGGATCATCCTGAAATTCCATGCCGGTCTGAGCAAGAATGCGATCGGCATTGGCCTCAATCTGCGCAAGCCCGGCTTCACTCAGGACATTGAAGGTCGAGAGTTTTCGCAGGATGTATGGCGCCTGAGGCTCTGCCTCCTTGGCAAGCATTGTTTTCCTGCGGCGTCCGGTTCTGCGGTTTTGTTCCATGAGGTCAGCCTCGCAGCAGGATTGACCTGCGCCAAGCAAATCTTCACAGTATCAGGAATTTTTATACTAAGGATGATCCAATGCTTGACCGCCGCACACTTTCACCCGGTCTGATCCGTTCTCTGGAAGTCCTGATTGCCGTGGCTGAAACCGGCCAGATGCGATCAGGTGCCCGCCTTCTGGGCCTGTCGCAACCGGCCGCCTCGCAGCACATTGCTGCGCTGGAAAAAGCCTTTGGTACCAAGTTGATTGACCGCAGTGTCCGGCCCTCGCATCTGACTCATGCGGGTCGGCGCCTGCATAACCGTGCGCAGAAAATCCTGCACGCGCTGGCGGATATGGAATCCGAACTGCGGCAGGTGCGGCAGGCTTCAATCAGCTTGCTGCGAGTCGGTATACAGGCCTCGGTCGCCACCACCCTGACGCCCTCGCTGGTGAGCATGGCGCAGGATGATTACGGGGTTGAGGACATCACGCTTTTCGCAGGCCAAAGCGGGAATCACGAACACCTGCTGCGGACAAAACAGGCCGATCTTGCCATCACCTCCAACCCTTTTCTGGACATGGACGGGTTGGAACGACACCATATCCTGAAGGAAGATTACCTGCTGGTGTTGCCGGACGGATTTGCGGGCCCCACCGAAAGCCTTGAGGCAATTCAACGTAATCTGCCGCTGGTGCGGTTCGGGGACACAACCAATGTGGGCCGCCAGATTGCTCAGCACCTCCGCCGTCTGCGGTTTGAGCCGGACAAGGTCATTCAGGCCGACCGATCCAGCATGGTGACATCCTGCGTATCCGCCGGGCTGGGCTTCAGCCTGCTGACACCTACCCTTTTGATTGATGGCATGGTGGAAAACATGAACCTGCGGCTGATGGAACTGCCCGTGGTTGGCCTGTCCCGCACATTGACCACGGTCGCGCGAAAGGGCGAGCTGCAAAACCTGCCAATGGCTATCGCGCATCTGTGCAAACAGACATTGACGCAACAGATTGCCAGGCATGTGGGGGAAATCGGATCAGCGTCCGTAGACCGCACTTAATGCGGTTTGCATTTTTGCCTGATTCAGGTAGGGCGCAAAAGCCTTAGCCAACCAACCGACATGGTGCGCGTCTGTCTGTCAGCGGGTCATTCTCATGAGCTGCCGGTCACGGGCGGGGCAAAACCTTTCAAAACCCAACATTCGGGCGAAGGCCCGGTTTGGGCCGTTTGCCGCCTTGAACTGAGCCGCGCAGCCCGACCGGAACCGTTCATGCGCTTGACGTCCGAATTGCTATGAAATAGGTGACAATTCTGTTGAGCGGGTATGGTGAAATGGTATCATAAGAGCCTTCCAAGCTTAAGGTGCGGGTTCGATTCCCGCTACCCGCTCCAGTGATTTCCCTATCTGGGCGCGGCCTGCGCGCAACTACCCCCTTGACCCGGCTGGTTTGCACCGGCAAGAACGCACGTCACTCATACCAGGGGGTTATCCATGGCGGGCAGAGCCGGAAACAACACAGATATCCGAGACCGCGAAAAATCAAGGCGCATTGGCACGCTTGCCGCGCTCTGGCCCTTTCTTACGCCCTATAAGCGGCTTGTTCTTGGCGCATTGGCAGCCTTGATCCTGACGGCGAGCGTGTCTTTGACGCTGCCGCTGGCGGTGCGCCGGGTGATTGACAATTTCGGGGCTGAAAATGGCAATATCCTTGATCTATATTTCATCGCCGCCCTGGGCATTGCGGCCGCTTTGGCGCTGGGCACCGGGCTGCGCTATGCATTGGTCACCCGTCTGGGCGAGCGGGTTGTGGCCGATATCCGCAAGGCCGTGTTTGCCCGCATCATTGGCATGAGTCCGGCCTATTACGAACGCCTGATGACCGGTGAAATCCTTAGCCGGATCACCACAGATACCACGCTCATTCTGTCGGTAATCAGCTCGTCGGTTTCAATCGCCCTGCGCAATCTGCTGATATTTCTCGGCGGTCTGGTGCTGATGCTGCTGACCTCGGCCAAGCTTACCGGGCTGGTCCTGCTGATCGTGCCGCTGGTGATCGTGCCGATTCTGGTTTTGGGGCGGCGCTTGCGCAAGCTCAGCCGGGTAAATCAGGATTGGATTGCCGAAAGCTCGGGCAAGGCATCCGAGGCGCTGCTCAGCGTGCAAACCGTGCAGGCCTTTACCCATGAAGATGCCAGCCGCCGCGATTTCGCCGAGGTAACCGAGCAAAGCTATGACGCCGCCAAAACCCGCATCACCGTGCGCGCGGTGATGACGGTGATTGTGATCTTTCTGGTATTTGCCGGGGTTGTCGGCGTGCTGTGGGTCGGTGCGCGCGATGTGCGCACAGGCGGCATGAGCGCCGGCACTCTGGTGCAGTTTGTGATCCTGTCGGTGATGGTGGCCGGCGGGGTCGCCGCATTGTCGGAAATCTGGGGAGAGCTGCAACGCGCCGCCGGGGCCACCGAACGGCTGATTGAGCTGCTCCATGCCAAGGATCAGGTGCTTGATCCGGCAGCGCCTGTGGCCCTGCCCCGCCCGGTCACCGGTGCGATCAATTTTGAGGCGGTGGATTTCACCTATCCCTCGCGGCCCGATACATCCGCGCTTGCGGATTTCAGCCTGAGCATCAAGCCCGGCGAAACCGTGGCGCTTGTCGGCCCGTCGGGGGCGGGCAAAACCACCATTGTTCAGCTCATTCAGCGGTTTTATGACCCGGCAAAGGGCCGCATCACCCTTGATGGCATTGCCCTCAACCAAATGGCGCGGGCCGATTTCCGCAAAGCTCTGGCGCTGGTGCCGCAAGACCCGGTGATTTTTGCCGCCTCCGCCCGCGACAACATCCGCTTTGGCCGCCTTGAGGCCACGGATGCCGAAGTGGAGGAGGCCGCAAAAGCCGCCGCTGCGCATGATTTCATCACCGCCCTGCCCGAAGGCTATGACAGTAACGTGGGCGAGCGCGGGGTGATGCTTTCCGGCGGACAAAAGCAACGCATCGCCATTGCCCGCGCGATTTTGCGCGATGCACCGGTGCTGCTGCTGGACGAGGCCACCTCGGCGCTTGATGCCGAAAGCGAACGCGCGGTGCAAATGGCCGTGGATGCCCTGGCCAAAACCCGCACCACCATCATCGTGGCGCACCGGCTGGCGACGGTGAAGAAGGCCGATCGCATCATCGTCATGGATCAGGGCCGGATTGTCGCCGAAGGTAGCCATGACAGCCTTGTGGCCGAAGACGGGCTTTATGCCCGCCTTGCCCGGCTGCAATTCACCGGCGGCAATCCGGATACCTGACACAAACACTCACCAACAAGTGACCCTACGTCAGTTGGCAAATCCGGGCGATTGTGAAACCCTGCGGCATGATTTTAACCGCAAGGGGTATATCAATGAAACAACTGGCAACGACATTTGCCGCGCTGGCGGCTCTGGCTCTCCCGGCTCAGGCCACCGAGCAGGGCAGCCGCATAAAGATCACCGGCGAGCTGATTGACACCTGGTGCTATTTCTCCGGTGTCATGGGCGGGCCGGATGCGGTTGTCGGCTCGGCGCATCACACCTGCGCGCTGTGGTGCTCGGCGGGGGGCATTCCGGTGGGGCTTCTGGGCGAGGATGGCACGGTTTACATGGTGCTGAAGATTGAAAATGATGATACCTCGGCCTCGGGTGATACGCTTTTGTCACTGGCCAGCCATGAGATCACGGCGGATGGCTATTTCTATCAGCGTGACGGGCTGAACTATATCGTTGTAAGCGATGTGATCAGCGATCAGGGCATTACCAATCTCAACCACGAAGATTACGGCATCGTGCCGGGCTTTGCCCTCAAGGAGCCGAAGAGATGAAGCTGCTTTTTACCTTTCTGGCCCTCATTGCCAGCCCGCTCATGGCGCAGGATTATGCCGCCAATTCAACCGCCCGCAGTTGGAACCTTTACGGCGAATCCCCGGCCCGGTTTGAGGCGCAGGTTGTTGATATCCTGTGCGAGCTGACCGGCGATTGCGCCGAGAATTGCGGCGATGGCCGGCGTCAGCTTGGCCTTGTGCGTGCCAATGACAACGCGCTGATCTTCCCCAACAAAAACGCGCAGGCCGCCTTTACCGGCGCGGTTGTCGAATTGCTGCCGTTTTGTGGCAAGAACGTAGAAGTTGACGGGCTTTTGATCGAAGATGAAGACGTGGGGGCCAAAAACATCTATCTGGTACAGAAAATCCGCCTCATGGGCGATGACACATGGATCAAGGCCAACCGCTGGACCAAAGAATGGGCCAGGGCCAATCCGGAGGCCAAAGGCAAAGGCCCGTGGTTTCGCCGTGATCCGCACGTCAATGCCGCGATCATGGCCGAGGGCCACCTTGGCCTTGGTCTGGAAACCGATGAGGCCTTCATCAGGGAATGGTTTGAATGAAGCGCCTCATCGCTGTGATTGCCCTCGTATTGGCAGGGCCTAGTTTGGCGCATGATGGCGTGATTCACTCAAACACCGGCGAGGCAGCGGCGCATCAGGCGGTTTTGGGCCTTGGGCCGGTAACCGATCTGCCGTTTGATCTGGGCGGGAAATTTACCCTGACGGATCAGACCGGTGCCACACGCACCGAGGCAAGCCCCGATGAACGGGCGCAACTGGTGTTCTTTGGCTATGCCAACTGCCCCGCGATCTGCTCGGTTGCGATGCCATTGATGGCCGAGATTACCGATGCGCTGCACGGCGCGGTGCAGCCGGTGATGATCACGGTTGACCCAAAACGCGATACCAGTGCCAATATGGGGCCAGCACTGGCGCGTCTGCATCCTGATTTCATTGGCCTCACCGGAACCAAAGCCGAGCTGGATCATGTCTATAAGCTCTTTAAGGTAAGCCATGAAAAGGCGTTTGACGATCCCGAATATGGCGCGGTCTTTTCCCATGGCAGCCATATCTATCTGCTGGATGCCAAGGGCAAGGTGCTGACATTGTTCCCGCCGATTCTGGGGGCGCCACGCGCGCGTGATATTGTGCTTAAATATCTGGGATCGTAGGGTGGGTGAAACCCACGCGCCGTAACCATCAGGATCCCAGCCCATGAAAATTGCCACCGCCGCCTATCCGATTGAGCCTTTGACAAGCTGGGCCGATTATGCCCGAAAAATCACCGATTGGGTGGCCAAGGCGGCGGATAATGGCGCTGAATTGCTGGTTTTCCCGGAATATGGCGCGATGGAGCTGGCGATGCTTTCCGGTGCAGATATTGCTGGCGATCTTGAAAAGTCTCTGCATGCGGTGTTCAAATACCTGCCCGATGCCGATGATCTGCACGGTGATCTTGCCGCTAAGTTTGGCGTGACAATCCTTGCCGCCTCGGCCCCGGCATTTGATCCGGCGCTGGGTACCCGCCCGGTCAATCGTGCGCGGTTGTTCACGCCCACCGGCGGGCGCGGCATTCAGGACAAGCAGATCATGACCCGCTTTGAGCGCGACATCTGGAATGTGGCCCCCGGCGGCCCGCTACAGATATTCGAAACCGAGCTTGGCAAGATCGGTATCCTGATCTGTTATGACGCGGAATTTCCCTTGCTTGGCAGGGCCTTGGCCGATGCCGATCTGATCCTTGCCCCCTCCTGCACCGGCACGCTTTGGGGCTATTCACGGGTGCGCATCGGCGCGATGGCCCGCGCGCTTGAAAACCAATGCGTCACGGTCATGTCGTCCACCCTTGGGCTTGCCCCGTGGAATGCGGCCGTGGATACAAACACCGGAATGGGCGGCATTTTCGGCCCGCCCGATACCGGCTTTCCCGCCACCGGGATACTTGCCGAAGGCACGCTTGATCAACCGGGCTGGACCTATGCCGAGATCAACCTGCAGGTCATCGCCAACGCCCGCAAGGATGGCATGGTGCTCAACCGCGCCCATTGGGTTGAACAATCGGGGCGCGACAGGACGGTCACACCGCAACGCCTAAGCTAATAATCCCCTTGAAAAGCGCGGCCAATAGGATCATCTAGGGCGCATTCTGCCGCTGGAGCGGTATTTTAACGTAGGAGAGACCATGGCCAAGGAAGAACTGCTCGAATTCCCCGGTGTCGTCAAGGAACTCCTGCCCAACGCGACATTTCGGGTCGAGCTTGAAAACGGCCATGAAATCATCGCGCATACGGCAGGCAAAATGCGCAAGAACCGTATCCGGGTTCTTGCCGGTGACAAAGTTCAGGTTGAGATGACACCTTATGACCTTACAAAAGGCCGGATCAATTACCGCTTCAAGTAGGGTGACCGCTCCACTTGCCAGCTCATGTAAGGTGGGTGAAACCCACGCGCGCTTATGAAGCTCATCCTCGGATCCGCCAGCCCAAGGCGGCGTGACTTGCTGGCGCAGATCGGTATCATCGCCGATGCCATACGCCCGCCCGATATTGATGAAACCGTATCAAAGGCTGAATTGCCGCGCCCTTACTGCCTCCGCATGGCACTCGAAAAGGTGCAGGCGGTGAAGGCGGGCGCGGATGATGTCGTGCTGTGCGCCGATACCACCGTGGCCCTTGGCCGCCGCATCCTTGGCAAGCCTGAAAGCCCCGTGGAGGCCGCGCATTTTCTGCGAATGCTGTCGGGCCGCCGTCACCGGGTGATCACCGCCATTGCCGTGCGCCGGGGGGCAAAAACCCTGTCGCGTGATGTGGTCACCACCGTGAAAATGAAACACCTGTCTCAGGCCGATATTGCCGCCTATATTGCCACCAATGACTGGCAGGGCAAGGCCGGGGGTTACGGCATTCAGGGGCCCGCCGGGGCGTTGATCCCGTGGATACAAGGCTCTTTCAGCGCCGTTGTCGGCCTGCCCCTCACCGAAACCGCCGGGCTGTTGCAGGCCGCAGGCTATCCCATCCATGGGGTGAAACCATGAAAGGCCGAAGCATTGCGCTGGATCACCTGAACGGCCTGCCCGCTGCCGCCCTGCTGGTAAATGGCCGCCTTGAGGATCTGCTGATCGGCACCGCTGCGCCGCGCCCCGGTGCCATCTACCGCGCCATTGCCGACCGTCCGGTGAAGGGGCAGGGCGGCATGTTTGTGCGCACCCCCGACGGCCCCGGTTTTTTGCGCCAGACCAAGGGCCTGGCCCCCGGCGACAGCCTGCTGGTGCAGATCACCGGCTATGCCGAGCCCGGCAAAGCCCTGCCGGTGACGTCCAAAATCCTGTTCAAAAGCCGCTATGCCATCCTCACGCCCTTGGCACCGGGCCTTAATATTTCGCGCGCGATCAAAGACGAGAACCGCCGCGAGGCCCTGCTGGAAATCGCCCATTCCGTAATGGCTGATAATGCGATGGGCCTGATCCTGCGCTCGTCTTGCCTGACCGGGGAGGACGGCGAAATTGAAAGCGATATCAATGATATGATTGATCTGGCCACGGCGGTAATGGCGGATGCGAAAGGTGACGGCGCGGAGAAACTGACCGAGGGCGATGATCCCCACACCATGGCATGGCGCGAATGGGTTGATCCGGCCGAGATCGTTAACACGGCGGGATGTTTTGCGGATCTCGGCGTGCTGGATCTGATCGAGGAATTGCGCAGCCCCCGCGCCGATCTGCCCGGTGGTGGTGCTATCTACATCGAACCCACCCGCGCGCTGATTGCTGTCGATGTCAACACCGGTGCCGATACCTCGCCCGCCGCCGGGCTCAAGGCCAATCTCGCCATGGCGCGGCTGCTTCCGACCCAGTTGCGCCTGCGTGCCCTTGCCGGGCAGATCGTGCTTGATCTCGCGCCCATGAGCAAAAAAGACCGGCGGCAGTTTGAAACCGCCCTGCGCGCCGCCTTCAGGGCCGATCCCGTGGAAACAGCGCTTGTCGGCTGGACCCCTCTGGGCCATTTTGAGCTGCAACGCAAACGCGACCGCATCCCCCTCTATGAGGCCCTGAGATGAGCTGCCCGATCTGCCAGAAAGACACCGATCAGAAATTCCGCCCGTTCTGTTCAAAACGCTGCGCCGACATTGATTTAGGCAAATGGCTGGATGGAAAATATGCCATCCCATTGGAAAATTCCGAGGATGAGGAAGCGGCGGAAGAACTTGCACCAAAACCGCATTGAATATTTTGTCGATAGCACTGGACACCCTGCCCCACCTCGCCTAGAACGCCACGACCCGAACGCATTGCGTTCACCCGTGCCCGGGTAGCTCAGGGGTAGAGCAGTGGACTGAAAATCCTCGTGTCGGTGGTTCAAATCCGCCCCCGGGCACCATCCAAGCATTTGGTAATACTGCGTTTTTCAATCTTCATGTGAAAAGCCCCCTAAGGTTTGACACTTTTTTGAAAGGTTTGTGTAGCGCGCCAAAAATGTTATCAATGATTGACAGGAATAGTTGCAGCAGAACACTTTTGGCGAGTTGCACCCATATTCCGATGCGATCACGATTCATGCGGCTAAAAAGAGACTGCTCAAAGCTAAGAACTTAGCGGCTTCTTAATAAAGCAGTGATTTTATTGGTAGCGGAGGAGGGACTTGAACCCCCGACACGCGGATTATGATTCCGCTGCTCTAACCACCTGAGCTACTCCGCCAAACCGTGGCGGTTGGTAGGATAGGCGCGGGCCAGCGTCAAGCGGGAAATCTCCTCAAACGATGAATTCACGGGCGATATGAAGTTGAACCGGCCTGACGCTGGCTATGCGCGCCAGTCGAAAAACCCGTCTCCGGCCTTGTTCAGCAAACGCGCGGCCATGGCGCGGCCCAGTTCCGGGCCATCTTCCACCGGGGCGGTCTGATCATCGTGAATGCGCTCGGACCCATCGGGGCGCAGAACCTCGCCGCGCAGGCGAAGCGTGTTGCCGGTGAGTTCGGCAAGGCCGGCTATGGGGGTTTCGCACGAGCCGTCGAGGGCCGCCAGAAATGCCCGCTCGGCGGCGAGGCGCTGGCCTGTTTCAACATGGTGAAGGGGGGCCAGCAAAGCGGCGGTGTCAGGATCATTCAGACGTTGCTCAATGCCGATGGCACCCTGGGCGATGGCGGGCAGCATTTCATCGGGTGAGAGGGCCGCGCTGGCAATATCGGGCTGGCCCAGACGGTTGAGCCCGGCCATGGCAAGGAAGGTGCAGGCGGCAATGCCATCCTCCAATTTCTTCAATCTTGTCTGGACGTTACCGCGAAATTCCACTACCTTAAGATGCGGGTGCGCTACCAGAACCTGCGCCCGGCGGCGCAAGGAAGAGGTGCCAACTTTTGCACCATGGGGAAGATCCGAGAGGCGGCTGAACCCCGGCGAGACAAAGGCATCGCGCACGTCTTCACGGGGCAGATAGGTGTCAAGGATCAAGCCTTCGGGTTGCAGCGTGGGCATGTCCTTCATCGAATGCACGGCGATGTCGATTGCACCGGAAATGAGGGCCTCTTCGATCTCACGGGTGAACAGGCCCTTGCCGCCGATGTCTTTCAGGGGGCGGTCGGTTATTTTATCGCCAGTGGTTTTTATGACAATGATTTCAATGGCTTGGGCAATAATATCATGCGCCTGCATAAGCCGGTCACGGGTCTCATAGGCCTGTGCCAAGGCCAGCGGAGAGCCGCGGGTGCCGATCTTCAACGGGGTTGTCGGGGTTGGCAATTTACCTGTCATATCCGGGGTTTAGACGGGGCAAAGCGCCATGGCAAGCGGGCCTTGCTTGACATCTTGTCGCTGGGGGGTGATTCCAGCGGGGAAATGGAGGGCAAAATGGCGGAACAAAAGACAATTCTGAAGGCGCTGGCGGGTGAGACACAAGACACGCCGCCGATTTGGATGATGCGGCAGGCCGGGCGCTATTTGCCGGAATATAAAGCCACCCGTGCACAGGCCGGGGATTTCCTTTCTTTGTGTTATAACAGCGACTTGGCAACAGAAGTGACGCTGCAACCGATCCGGCGCTATGGCTTTGACGCGGCGATTTTATTTGCCGATATTTTGCTGGTGCCACAGGCATTGGGGGCTGATCTGTGGTTTGAAGCCGGCGAAGGGCCACGGCTTTCGACAATTACCACTGAAAAGGAGCTGGAGGAGCTCAGGCCGGTGGTGGAAATTCATCAAACCTTGAGCCCGATCTATCAGACCCTGCGCAACCTTGCGGGGGCCTTGCCAAAGGAAACCACCTTGATGGGATTCGCCGGTGCGCCCTGGACCGTGGCGACCTATATGATCGCCGGGCGGGGCACGCCGGATCAGGGGCCGGCGCATGCTTTGAAGGCTGAAAACAAAGCGGTTTTCGAGGCGCTGCTGGCGCGGATCACCGAGGCCACGATTGAATACCTTTCGGCACAGATCGAGGCAGGAGCGGAATGCGTCAAGCTGTTTGATAGCTGGGCCGGATCACTCAAGGGGGGGGATTTCGATGCATATGCAACCGCCCCCACGGCGCAGATCATCGCCGCGCTCAAGGCCCGGCACCCGGATATACCGGTGATCGCATTTCCGCGTGGGGCGGGGGAAAAATATGTGGGATTTCACGCAAAAACCGGGGCGGATTGCGTGGCGCTGGACGATTCCGTGACACCGGAATGGGCAGCGGATAATGTGCAAAAAACCGGCTGCGTGCAGGGGAATCTGGCGTCTTATCACATGGTTAGCGGCGGTCAGGCCCTAGTGGATGAGGCCCGTGCCATTGTTGAAGCGTTCCGGAACGGCCCGCATATTTTCAATCTCGGCCACGGGATCACGCCGGACGCGAACCCGGATAATGTGCAACGGATGATTGATACGGTTCGGGGCGGCTGAAATTCCCTTCCGGTTTGTGATTGAGCATGTACCATTGCTGGAAGTCAGCAATGCGGACAATCGTGCTGCTCGCTTTTCCTTCTTATATGGCAGGTTTCTTTTGTTTCAAAGATTTGAGCCTGACAAATGGCGCTCATCTAGTCATGACCGTTGATATATTGTTCAGGCGATATTTCTTGGTTCAGATGCAACGCCCGCCATCCACTTCCAGGCAAACCCCGGTGATCATTGATGCCTCGTCGCTGCATAAGAATGCCGCCGCGTTGCCCATGTCCTGCGGGGTTGAAAACCGGCCAAGGGGGATGGTCGAGAGGAATTTGGCGCGCATCTCGGGGCTGTCTTCGCCCATGAAGCTGGCCAGAAGCGGCGTCTCGCCTGCCACCGGGTTGAGAGCATTGACCCGGATGCCGGCCCCGGCCAGTTCAACCGCCATGGTGCGGGTGGCGGTGATCATCCAGCCCTTGCTGGCGTTGTACCAGTTCAGCCGGGGACGCGGGCTGACCCCGGCGGTCGAGGCCATGTTGAGGATCACGCCCGATCCGCGCGCCTTCATTCCCGGCAAAAAGGCCCGCGCCATCAGGTAGACGGATTTGCAGTTCACCGCGAAAACCCGGTCAAAATCCGCCTCGGATACATCTTCGAGCGCCTGTGGCAGATGGGTGATGCCTGCGTTGTTGACAAGTATATCAACGTCGCCAAAGGCGCGGTTTGCGGCCTCGGCCAGGGCCTGCACGCTGTCGCCATCCGCCACATCCACCTTGCGCGCCATCGCCCCGTGGCCGATCTCATCCGCCAGTGCCTCGGCCGCTTTGATATTTATATCGGCAATGATCACCCGCGCGCCCTCGGCCACGAATTTGCGGGTGATACCTTCGCCAAAGCCGCTGGCCCCGCCGGTTACAATCGCGGTTTTATTGTCCAGTCTCATGTGATCTCGTCGTCCCATCTTGTCAGATTGTCCTTGTTTTTGCCATTTCTCAAGCCCCTCATGCCGGGCGCATTATATCCCAGCTTATATCATTGATCCCCGCCAGCCGGGCAAAGCGTGCGAGTTCTGCCTCGAGTTTATCCAGCCTTGCCGCGCCCCATTTCACCCGCTGCTCGGGCCAGAAACCGGTTACGCGCAGCCATCCTTTGGCCCTGTCGGCCTTCAGCTCGATCCGCCCGACAAAGCGGTCGCCCTCAAGCAGGGGATAGACATAATAACCCCAGCGGCGCTTCGCGGCGGGCACGAACATCTCGTTGCGGTATTCAAATCCAAACAATCGTAGCAGGCGCATACGGTCGCGTATGGCTGGATCAAACGGGTTTAATATACGCAACCGTATGGTAGGAACAGGGGCGCTTGCAAGACGCGCCTCGATGTCTTGCACACCCCAGGCATCGGCAAGCCTGCCATCCGCTGCTTCGACCTGAACCGGCACCAGATTGCTGCGGGTTGCCCAGGCCTTTGCCTCGACGGAATCCATTGCCTGCCAAAACTTCTGAATCTCACCGTTTGTACCAAAACTAAGCCTGTCAAGGGCCTGATTACACAGCCAGTTTACTTGCTCAATATCGTCCGGCCCCCTGTGCAGATGCGCCGGAAACACCCGCTCTGCGAGGTTATAATATTTCACGAAATTATCCCGGTAACAGGTGGCCAGCTCTCCGGCATACCACATCTGATCCAGCGCTTTTTTATGCGGTGGCCGGGCCCACATCTCGCGGCTTGCAGCTTTGGTATCAAAGGCGTGAGTGGACAGTGCCCCTTCCTTTTCTATACGCTTGCGTATGGTAGCAATCTCCCGCTGCCCCAGCCCCGAAGAATACCACGCATCCCGTTTCACCCGCGCGCCCAATCGGCGAAACTGCCGTTGCCACATGGGCAGGAACTCCATCGGGATAAGCGAGGCGTCATGGGTGAAATGCTCAAAAATCAGCCGGTCGCGGCCCAGTAATGGCCAGAGCATTTTCTCGCGGTAATTTTGGTTGCGTGACCACAGGATGTGGTGATGCGCGCGGGTGACATTGCGGATCGTATCAATCTGCACGAACCCCAGCGAGCGGATCAACGCCATCAGATCAAGCCTGCCAACCGGCGTGGCGGATAAACCCGTGCTCCACAGCCATAGCCGCCTTGCATCGCGATTGGATATTTGCAAGCTGTTCACAGCGTGCTCATCAGGATCAGGGCATCGCGCAGGTCATTCCCTTTCAGGCTCAGCACCGTCTCGATGAACAACCGCCCGGCGGTGCAGGCGCGGTGATTGCTAACCCGGTTCACATTCTGAAAAGCGGCAATCAGCCCGCGCGCATCATTGGAATCGGCCACCCGCACAGCCAGATCTGCATATATTTTCTCAACGATTTCAACCTCCCGGGCCGGGCTTAGTTTGTTTGCCCGGTGCCGCAATCCCAGCCGCGCCGCCTTGAGCTGTATCCGGTAATATTCCCTGAGGGCGGCAGTATTCATCTGCGCCTCGACCTGTGAGGCAATATCATACTGGCGCTGGGTTTGTGGCCGGCCTTTGATCGCCCGGCCACATTCGCGCGGGGGAAGCGCATTCATCACCGATTGCTCAACCAGATAGTAATGCCGCATCTCACGCAGGGATAAATGGCTGATCCCGCGATCAACCAGCCCCTGCGCCAGCCCGCCGGATGCGGCACCCTGCGGAGCCTGCCCCGCGTTGGCGGCAATAAGCAGATCGGCCATATAGCCCGCAATCCCCGGATCTTGCACGAATACCTGCGATTGCCGCACAGCCAGCTCAAGGTTTTCGCCACGAAATCCCTGGGCCTCAAGATCGGCGCGCACCGGGGTTTCGGCAACAAACTTTTGCAACAGGCGGATCACATCCGCGCGGTTTGTCTTGGCCGTGTCCGCAACTGTGCCGGTTGCCAAAAGGCACAGGCAGATAAGGAAGGATAAGAATTTCACGGCTGCTCCTGTTTGCGCAATGCTGTCTATGTGTAGCCCATATGCCGGGAATGAAAAGGTGACAGATCACATCAATGGTGGATATACCGGAATGAATTTGATAATCCCGCTGCAACGCAGCATTAACTGGAGCATAATCATGAGCGCCACCGCCCGGAAATCCGCCCCGATGCCGGATGACATCCGTGCCGCCAAGGGGGGCACGCCGATTGTCAGCCTGACGGCCTATACCACGCCGATGGCGCAACTGATGGATGCGCATTGCGATTTTGTGCTGGTCGGCGACAGCGTTGGCATGGTGCTGCACGGGCTGCCCTCGACTTTGGGCGTGAGCATGGAGATGATGATCCTGCACGGCGCGGCTGTGGCGCGGGGGCTGAGCCGGGCGATGATGGTGATTGACATGCCGTTTGGATCATATGAGGAAAACCCGGGCCAGGCCTTTGCCAATGCAGCGCGGCTTATGCGCGAGACGGGTGCGGCGGCGGTCAAACTGGAAGGCGGGGTGCATATGGCTGAAACCATTGGGTTTTTAACGGCGCGAGGCGTGCCTGTGATGGCCCATATCGGCCTGACACCGCAATCCATCAACACGCTGGGCGGCTATAAGGTGCAGGGCCGTGAGGGGCAGGCCGAGGTGCTTTTGCACGACGCCCGAGCGGTGAGCGAGGCCGGGGCATTTGCCGTGGTGCTGGAGAAAATCCCGGCCAGTCTGGCAGACCGGATCACGGCAGAGATTGCCATTCCCACCATTGGCATCGGCGCCTCAAAGGGTTGTGACGGGCAGATATTGGTGGTGGATGACATGCTGGGGCTGTTCACCGCGTTCAAATCCAAGTTTGTCAAACGCTATGCCGAATTGGGCGAGGCCGCAGAGGCGGCGATTGAGGCATATGCCAGCGATGTGCGCGCCCGGAAATTCCCCGCAGCGGATCATGTATTTGCCGATCAGGCCCCGAAGAAGGCGTAAACCCATGTCTCACCCTCCGATTTTGCGTGGTCTGGATGAGCTGCGCGCCACCATTGCCCCGTGGCAGGCCAAAGGCGCGCGTATTGGCGTGGTGCCCACCATGGGGGCGTTGCATGACGGGCATTTATCGCTGGTCGAACTGGCCAAAAAGGATTGTGATCATGTGATTGTCACGATCTTTGTCAATCCGATGCAGTTCAATAATCCTGATGATCTGGAAAGCTATCCAAGGACCGAGCATTCGGATGCGGGGAAGCTGGAGCGGTTTGATATTGATGTGCTGTATGTGCCGGACGGGCCGCAGATGTATCCCGAAGGCTTTGCCAGCACGGTAACGGTTCAGGGGCTGACGGATGTGCTTTGTGGTGCGCACCGGCCGGGGCATTTTGACGGGGTGGCGACGGTTGTGGCCAAGCTATTCCTGCAAACGGCGGCCACCGATGCCTATTTTGGCGAAAAGGATTTCCAGCAGTTGCAGATTGTCCGCCGCATGGCGCGGGATCTGGATATCCCGATTAAAGTGCATGGCTGCCCCACGATCCGCGAAATTGACGGGCTGGCGATGTCGTCGCGCAATCTGCTGCTGTCTGACCGCGCCCGGGTGACCGCGCCGCGGCTTTATGAGGAAATGGAGCGGGTGGCGCAGGAGATTGCAACGGGCACGCCGTTTTCCCAACTGCAGGCCCCGGCGATGAAGCGGCTGGAGGATGCCGGATATACCGAGGTGGAATATTTTGAGATGCGCGCCAATGATGATTTATCGCTTCTGGATGCCCCTACCCGCCCGGCGCGGTTATTGGCGGCGGCCTGGCTTGCCGGGGTGCGCCTGATCGACAATATTGCGATAGAGCCTTAAGGGGGTGGCGGGCTGAAGCCCGCCCTACCGGCTGAGGCTGCTGCCTGAGAGTTCCTGAGAAAAGGGGATCGGCAATGGGTTTTTGCCCAGGCGCGCGCGGTACACTGGCAGGCTTTCGGCCACACGCATCACGTAATTGCGGGTTTCGCGGAACGGGATATGCTCAACCCAGTCGACCGCATCAATGCGCGCCAGGCGCGGATCACCGTTTTCATTAATCCAGCGCAGGGCGCGGTGCGGACCGGCGTTATAGCCCGCCGAGACCAGCAGGATATTGCCGTCAAACTGCGTGGCCAGTTGTGCCAGATAGGCCGAGCCAAGGCGCGCATTATAGCGCCAGTCGCGCAGAACCCGCGCGCTTTCATGATCAAGCTCAAGATCGCTGGCCACCTTTCTGGCGGTGGCGGGCATCAGTTGCATCAGCCCTTGTGCGCCCGCAGAGCTGACCACCGAAAAATCAAATTCGCTTTCGCGCCGGGCGATGGCCAGCGCCATCTCGGTGGGCACCGGCAGGGGCTCGTTCATCAGCGGGTGCAGGGCATAATAGGGCGCATGCAGCACGATCCCCCGGCTGGCCGCGGATTTGCCCAGCATGACCTGAAGATGCGGCTGATCCAATTCGGCCAGCGCCTGTGCCAGTTGCCCCAATGCGGGCCTGTCCAGGGTTTCGGCCAGTTGGGTGATGAAGCGTTCGGCCAGGCCTGTGTCAGCGGTGGCAAGCGCCAGAACAGCGGCCTGAAATACGCTTGTTTGGGTGAATGCCGCCGCGCGCCAGGGTGGGAAGATTTCAGCCCCGTCAAGGTGGATATCCGGCGCAACCCCGGCCTTTTCTGCGGCCAGCAGCCCGTAAAAGCTGGTTTGATATTCCGCCCCTTGCAGATAGGCCGCCTGAGCCGCCTGCGTATTCCCCAAAGCCTCCTGCGCGCGGCCAAGCCAATATCCGGCCCGGCCTTTCGAGATCGGTGATTCCACCGCTGCGCCGAGGTTGTTGAAATGCTTGAGCGCCTGCGCCGGATCATCAAGATACCTGAGCGCCAGATAGCCCGAGAGCCATTCAAGATCGGCATAATCCGAGCCTTCCGTCAACTGGTGAACCGAGGCCAGATCATAGGCCATCTGCGTCTTGCCGCCGCGCATCATTGAACGCGCCAGATAGCGCCGCCAGCTTGACCAGCGCTCCGGCGCACCAAGGCCGCCTTTGATCCGGCTTTGTTTGAGAATCACGGTGATTGCGTCTTCATTTTTGCCCTGATTGGTGTAGCGGCTGAAAAGCGCATGGGCCACGCGCGGATCATCCTGAAGCGCACTTGGCAGGGCTTTGAGGCGGCTTTCCCAGCCGGATTTGCCGTTTTTGATCAGGTCTTGAATGGCCACCAGTTCGCGCTGATCATCCGAGACCAGCGGCAGCATTTGTGTGACATCCTTCAGCCCGCGCCACAGCGCCATGTGCAGCCGCGCCTCGTGATGCGGTTCGAGCAGGTCGCCATGGGCTGCGATAAAGGCGTCATGTTCGGCGGTGGTCAGATCCATGGTGCGCCAGGCCAGCACCAGGCCGAGTTCGGCATCGCCCACATGGCCGCGCGCTGTCAGGGCGCGGGCGTAGTTCAGCACGCCCATGCCGGTTTGGGGTGGGCTATCGGCGTAAAACGCCAATACGGTGTCAAAATCCGCATGGGCAATCGCCTCTTCGCTTTGTTTGCGCAGATATTGCAGGCCGGGCCAATCGCCATTTCTGCCGAGATATTCCATGACCTCATCGGCGCGCCCAAGCCCCGCGCGCAGGCGGTGCCATTCGATCAGGTCCGCCGCCACAGGCCCGTCGCGCGCGGCCAAAATGGCGGCGCGCTCCCACCGGCCGGCCTGCATCGCATGCAGGGCACTTTGCAATGGCCGGGGGGCAATCGGGCGATGCTCCCCGGCAACGCCCGCAATAGCAAAGAAGATCAGAGCCAAAAAAATCGACGCACCGCGCAACATCTCTTGCATTTCCTGTCATTGCAAAGGATAGACAGGCTCAATCTATGCGCCCGCCTCCGCCCCGTCCAACCCTATTCCCGGCGGATTGGCAATATTACGCTTGGGTGTATATTATCCGGGCCTTGCCCGCCATGACGATATGAAAGGAGTGTGTCATGTTCAAAGGATCATTCCCTGCCCTGGTCACGCCATTCAAGAACGGCGCGCTGGATCTGGAGACGCTCAAACAACTGGTTGAGTGGCATATTGCCGAGGGCAGCAACGGGCTGGTGCCTGTTGGCACCACGGGAGAAAGCCCGACACTCAGCCACGCCGAGCATGAAACCGTGGTTGAGGAAGTGGTGCGCGCGTGCGCAGGCCGCATTCCGGTGATTGCCGGGGCGGGCAGCAACAACACCACCGAATCCATGCGTCTGATGAAGCATGCCCACAAGGTGGGCGCCGATGCCGCGCTTGTGGTCACGCCTTATTACAACAAGCCCACGCAAAGCGGGCTGATGGCACATTTTCGCGCCTTGCATGACTGCTGTGATCTGCCGATCGTGATCTATAACATCCCCGGTCGCTCGGTTGTGGACATGAGCCCCGAGACCATGGGCGAGCTGGCGAAACTGCCGCGTATCATCGGCGTCAAGGATGCCACCGGCGATCTGGCGCGGGTCTCGTTGCAGCGCATCACCTGTGGCAAGGATTTCATCCAGATCTCAGGCGAAGACGGCACCGCCCACGGCTTTAACGCCCAAGGCGGCGTCGGGGTGATCTCGGTCACGGCCAATGTGGCCCCTGCGCTGGTATCTGAGGTGCAGGCCGCCACGCTTGCGGGGGATTATGTCAAAGCGCTTGAGTTGCAAGACAGGCTGATGCCGCTGCACCGGGCGATCTTTACCGAGCCGGGGCTTGTGGGCGTGAAATACGCGATGTCAAAACTGGGCCTGTGCAGTGATGAGGTGCGCCTGCCGCTGACGGGGCTGACCGAGGGCACCAAAAGGCTGGTTGATGATGGCCTGCGTCATGCCGGGTTGATGAACTGATCCGGCGTGAAACACACATCCCGTTTGCCCCGTAGGGTGGGTGAAACCCACGCTACATTCCTGCGAGTGAGATAAACCTGTCGATTTGCGCATCCGACACCGACCAGTCACACACCAGACGCATTGGCAAAGGCTCGTCCGCGTCATGACCGGTAAGCGCACCTTCCATGAAATAGACCGCGCCGGCCTCGTGCAGGCGCTGATGGGTGGCGCGTGGCAAGGTGGCAAAAATCATGTTGGCCTGCGGGTCATTTCTGAAAACCAGATCGGGCAGATCGCGCAAACCTTCCGCAAGGCGGGCACAGGCGGCATTGGCGAGGGTCGCGGATTTGTGCCACAGATCATCCAGCAGATAGGCCAGCATCTGAGCCGATAAAAACCGGTGCTTTGAAAACAGATGCGCGCCGCGTTTGCGCCGCAGCTCAAATTCCCAGGCCTTGGCAGGATCAAAAAAGATCACCGCCTCAACCCCGATACAGCCGTTTTTCGTACCACCAAAGCTGACAACATCAATCCCGGCTTTCCAGCTCATCTCGGCCGGGGTGCAGCCCAAGGATACCACAGCATTGGCAAAGCGGGCACCGTCCATATAGGTGATTTGCCCGTGTTGCTTGGCCAGTGATGTAAGCGCGCTCAGCTCTGCAAGCGAATAGACATGGCCCATCTCCGTGACCTGACTAAGCGCCAATGGCCCATGTTGCGAGACATGCACATTACCATGCCCCAGAACCGAGATGGCATGGCTCAGGGCCTTGGGGCTTATCTTGTCACCCTCGCCCACAAGCCGCAGCTTGGCCCCGCCTGTGAAAAACTCGGGCGCGTGGCATTCGTCGCATTGGATATGTGCCAGCGGCGCGCAGAAAATGGCCTGCCAGGGCTGCGTGATGGTGGCCAGAGCAAGCGCATTGGCGGCGGTGCCGGTGGCCACAAGATAAACCGCCGCATCCTGTGCCTCAAATAGATCACGAATGCGGGCTTTCACCTCATCCATCAGCAGATCATTGCCATAAGATGGCATATAACCGGTATTGGCTTCGGATAAGGCAGCCAGCACTTCCGGCAGCGCCGGGCCGCAATTGTCAGAGGCAAAATACATTAAGCTGGCTCCTTGATGGTATCATCATTCCTGTTGTCGCCCGTACATTTCAGGCTCAGGCATATTGCGAAGCGGCGCAAGATAAAAGGCCGTTGTCAGGCATGATGATTTCGGCAAAACAGCAGGTTCAGGCCTGCATATGTTTCAACCCGCGTGCTTTGGCCAGTGCAATCTGCTTTTGCCGCTCGCGGAAGCGGGATTTGTCAGTAGGGGATGTTTCATGGATGCATTGGTGGCACGATACCCCTTCTTCATATTCAGGGCGTTTGCAATCATCGGGCAGGATCGGGCGGCGGCAGGCATGACATAACATATGCGGGCCGCGCTTAAGCCCGTGCCCCACCGATACGCGCTGATCGAACACAAAGCATTCGCCCTGCCAACTGCTGTCATCCGTCGGCATTTCCTCAAGATATTTCAGAATGCCGCCTTTGAGGTGATAGACTTCCTCCACCCCCTGCCCCAGCAGGTAATTGGTGGATTTTTCACAGCGGATGCCGCCGGTACAGAACATCGCGATGCGTTTGTTGTGAAAACGGTGCTTGTTGGCCTCCCACCAGGCCGGAAATTCGCGGAAACTGCTGGTTTCGGGGTCAACCGCGCCTTCAAATGTGCCAATCGCCACCTCATAATCATTGCGGGTGTCGATTACCGCCACATCCGGCGCGCGGATCAGGTCATTCCAGTCTTCAGGCGCAACATAATGGCCAACCCGCTCACGCGGATTGACATCGGGCTGGCCCATGGTGACAATCTCTTTCTTCAGGCGGACCTTGAGCCGGGCAAAGGGTTTGTCCTGTGCGGTGCTTTCCTTGTGTTCCAAATCCGCACAACCCGGAAGGCTGCGGATATAGGCTAGGATGGCGTCGATCCCGGTGCGTGATCCGGCAATGGTGCCGTTGATGCCTTCTCGGGCCAGCAAAAGCGTGCCGGTAATGCCATTTGTGCGGCAGTGATCCAGCAAGGGCTGCTGAAGCGCCGCCGGATCATCGAATCGGGTGAAATGATAAAGGGCCGAGATGATGTACATGCCCGGCGGATTAAATGTTTGCACGGGCGCTGACAAGGGGCACCATTGACGCGGGCGGCGGGGGAAGCGTACCCATGAGGGGAAGAAGGAGAAACCCATGACCAAAGCCCTGATCGTGATTGACGTGCAAAATGATTTCTGCCCCGGTGGCGCTTTGGCGGTGGCGGGCGGCGATGAAATTGTGCCGGGAATCAATGCTTTGATGCAGGAATTTGAGGCGGTGATCCTGACGCAGGACTGGCACCCCTTGGGGCATTCGTCGTTTGCCTCATCGCATCCCGGCAAAAACCCATTGGAGATGACCCAGATGCCTTACGGGCCGCAGGTTTTATGGCCGGATCATTGCATTCAGGGCAGTGAAGGCGCTGCTTTTCATCCGGGGCTGAATACGGACAGGGCGGATGTGATCATGCGCAAGGGCTATAACCCGCTGATTGACAGCTATTCGGCATTTTTTGAAAATGACCATGAAACCCCCACCGGGCTGCATGGGTATCTGCAAACCCGCAGGCTCACGGTGCTGACACTCGTGGGGCTGGCCACGGATTTTTGCGTCAATTATTCGGCGGTGGATGCGGCAAAACTTGGGTATCAGGTTGAGTTGCGCACGGACCTGTGCCGGGCGATAGATTTTGACGGATCATTGTCGGCGGCGATGAAAGGCATGCGCGATGCAGGTGTTGGTATATTGTAGGGCGGGCTTCTGCCCGCCACCCCTTTTCAAAACAGGGGCGGGCTGAAGCCCGCCCTACATCTTCCGATTAAACCCCGGGCCAGTTTTCGATCAGTTCCACTGCCTCTTGCGCGGTTTCCACAAAGCGGAACAGATCAAGATCCTCGGCGGAAATTGTACCGGCATCTGACAGGGCCTCCCAATTTATGATCGAGCGCCAGAATTCCTCACCAAACAGCAAAAACGGCACCCGGTTCATCCGGTCGGTCTGGATCAATGTCAGCGCCTCGAATGTCTCGTCCAAGGTGCCAAAGCCGCCGGGAAAAACACAGATTGCCTTGGCGCGCATCAGAAAATGCATTTTGCGAATGGCGAAATAATGGAAATTGAAGCAAAGGCCCGGCGTGACATATTCATTCGGAGCCTGTTCATGCGGCAGCACGATGTTCAACCCGATCGAGGATCCGCCCGCATCGTCTGCGCCACGATTGCCCGCCTCCATCACGCCCGGCCCCCCGCCGGTGGCAATGACATATTCGCGGCCATAGGCGGCCATGGATTTTTCCGTCATCAGCCGGGCAAATTCGCGCGCTTCATCATAGTAGCGCGAAAGCCCTGCAAGGGTTTTTGTCCGGGCCGTATCCTTTTGCGAAGGCTCGGGAATACGTGCGCCGCCAAACAGCACGATGGTGCTTTCAATCCCGCGCTCGTTCAAAATCAGCTCGGGCTTGAGCAATTCAAGCTGCAATCGCACCGGGCGCAGCTCATCGCGACACATGAAATCATTGTCGTTAAAGGCCAGGCGATAGGCAGACGCGCGGGTTTGCGCCGTGTCGGGCACCTGTTCGGCTGAACTGCGGTCGGAATGGGCATCACGAAACTGGCTGCGGCGTTCATCTTTCATCTGGCGCACTTCCTTGTTGGGTCTGGTGGTTTGACGCTATAGCTCTTGAGGCGGATTTGCCAGTGACAGGAGTGTGATATGAACTGGAGCGATGAAATAACCCGGGCCGCAATGCGGATTGCGCCCTATGCGCGGCGAACCCCGGTTTTGCAGGTGCCGCTTTCGGGTGTTGAGCATGCGGTTGAGATCAAGCTGGAGCAGATGCAGCATACCGGCAGTTTCAAGGCGCGCGGGGCGTTCAATACGCTGCTGTCGAGCGATGTGCCCAAGGCCGGGCTGGTGGCGGCGAGCGGCGGCAATCACGGCGCGGCGGTGGCCTATGCCGCCAGCAAACTGGGCCATAAGGCGCATATTTTCGTGCCTGAAATGGCGGGGCCGGCCAAGATAGCATTGATCGAGCGCACCGGTGCTGAATTGAGCGTGGTGGCGGGCGAATATGTCAATGCAATGGCGGCAGCGCAGGAATATGAGGCCCGCACCGGCGCGATGCAGGTGCATGCCTATGACGCGCCCGCCACGGTGGCCGGGCAAGGCACCTGCTTGGCCGAATGGGAGGATCAGGGATTGCAGGCCGATACGGTGCTGATTGCTGTTGGTGGCGGCGGTCTGATTGCCGGGGCGCTGGCATGGCTGGCGGGGCGGCGCAAGGTGGTGGCGGTTGAACCGGAAACATCCTGCGCCCTGCACGCGGCGCTTTTGGCGGGCAGGCCGGTGGATGTTGAGGTATCGGGGATTGCCGCCAATGCGCTGGGGGCGCGGCGCGTGGGCGATATCTGTTTTGATCTGGCGCAGGCAGATAATGTGCAATCGGTGCTGGTAACGGACGAGGCGATCGTGCAGGCGCAAAAACTGCTTTGGCGGGAATTGCGCCTGTTGGTTGAACCCGCCGGCGCCACGGCACTGGCGGCACTGATTTCAGGGGCGTATGGGCCACAACCGGATGAACGGCTGGCAGTTTTGCTTTGTGGTGGCAACATCGCGCCGGAACCGATCTGAAATTAGTCGCATTGCACCAACCTGCCCGGCAGAATATAGACCATTGGCAACTGTGATTTTTGAAAACATGACCGGAGATGCCTGATGTCAAACGCGCAACTGGAACACACCATTGAAGCCGCCTGGGAGGCGCGCGACAGCATCAGCCCCGCCACCACCGGCGAGGCCCGCGCGGCCATCGAAGATACGCTGAATGCGCTGGATTCTGGCCGCTTGCGGGTGGCTGAACCACGTGAGAATGGCAACTGGCACGTCAATCAATGGGCCAAGAAGGCGGTTTTGCTGTCGTTTCGCCTGCGCGACATGGAAATCATCGAGGGCGGCCCCGGCAAAGCGGGCTGGTGGGATAAAGTACCGTCAAAGTTTGAAGGCTGGTCTGAAAATCGCTGGCGCGAGGCGGGCTTTCGCGCGGTGCCCGGCTCGATCGTGCGGCGCTCGGCCTATATTGCGCCCGGTGTTGTCCTGATGCCGTCATTTGTCAATATCGGTGCCTATGTGGATGAGGGCTCGATGGTGGATGGCTGGGCCACGGTGGGAAGCTGTGCGCAGATCGGCAAAAATGTGCATCTCAGCGGCGGCGTGGGCATTGGCGGCGTGCTGGAACCGATGCAGGCGGGGCCGACGATCATTGAGGATAACTGCTTTATCGGGGCGCGCTCGGAAGTGGTTGAGGGGTGTATCATCCGCGAGGGCTCGGTTCTGGGCATGGGGGTTTTCATTGGCCAGTCAACCAAGATCGTTGATCGCGACAGTGGCGAGGTGATGTATGGCGAGGTGCCACCCTATTCAGTTGTGGTGGCGGGCGCGATGCCGTCAAAAAACGGCATATCGCTTTATTGTGCGGTGATCGTGAAGCGGGTCGACGCGCGGACCCGCTCGAAAACCGGGATCAATGAGCTGCTACGGGACTGATATTTACTGCCCGATGCTATAGCCAAAGCCACGGACCGTGCGGATCATGCCCGCGCCGCCGGCCTTCTTCAGGGCCTGCCTGAGGCGGCCGATATGCACGTCCACGGTTCTGGTTTCCATCTCGGATGAGATGCCCCAGACCAGATCAAGCAACTGGTTGCGTGACAGCACCCGATCCTCGCTTTGCATCAGCACGATCAGCAATCTGAATTCCGTGGGGCTGGTTTGGATCATCTGCCCCTCATATTTGATCAGATGGCGATCTATATCGACCTCAAGCTTGCCCAATGTGAGCTTCTGATCCGCGATTGAGATGATCGGGCGGCGCAACGCGGTTTTGATCCGGGCCAGCAATTCCTTGATCGAATAGGGCTTGGTTATATAATCATCCGCCCCGGTATTCAGGCCCCGGATCATATCGGATTCTTCGGAACGGGCGGTCAGCATGATGATCGGGATATGGCGGGTTTCTTTCACTCGGCGCAGTTGGCGACAGGCCTCAACCCCCGACAGGTTGGGCAGCATCCAATCCAGCAAAATCAGATCAGGCGGCTGTTCAATCGCCGAGCGCACGCCCTCTTCGCCGTCCATTTCCACCCGCACCTCATAACCCGCATTGGCCAGGTTGAAACGCAGGATTTCAACCTGCGATGGCTCATCCTCAATCACAAGAATTTCCGGGGTTAAAACGCTCAATAAATCCGCTCCGCGCTAATCGGTCGCCTTCAGGTCATGGCCCTCAACGATCTGGTTCACAAACCGGGCGATATTGACAATATGGTCTCCGACACGCTCCAGATTGCGAGAATTCAGGACCATATGCACCAGCTCTGTTGTCAGGTCTTCACTATTGCGACCCTCGGAAAGTGCCGCAATCACCATCCGGAGCATTTTTTTATGCGCGTCATCTATTGCCGTGTCCTTTTCTCGAACCCTGGCCGCGGCATCAATGTCAGAGTTTGAATACGCCAGCAGCACATCAATCAACATCTGCTGCACATCATTGCTCATCTGCGCAATAAGATCAAAGAACTCTTTGGCAGGGCGTTCATCGGTATAAAGAAAGGCCCGTTTGGCAAGGGTTTTGGCATGATCCCCGATGCGCTCCAGCTCGCTTGCGATGTTGATCGGGGCCAGGGTTTCGCGCAGATCCAGCGCCACCGGCTGCCGCCGCACGATCAGCACTTCAGCACGCGCATAAACCTCGCTGTTCATGCCGTTGACCTGCAGATCAAGCGCCCGGATGCGTGCGGCTTCGGCCTCGTCAAAGGCAAACCAGAGCGCGGTTGCGTCCTTGATCTGAGTGCCCACGAGGGCCCCCATGTCAAGGATCACGGATTTGATTTTATCCAGGTTCTTGTCAAATTTCGCGACAATATGTTCGGGTGGGTTGTTTTCCATGGGCTGCCCTCTAACCGATGCGTCCGGTGATGTAATTCTGGGTGCGCTCGTCAACCGGATTTGTAAAGATGGTTTTTGTGTCATTGAACTCCACCAGATTTCCCAAGTGGAAAAAAGCCGTGCGTTGCGAGATGCGCGCCGCCTGTTGCATCGAATGGGTCACGATGATGATCGTGAATTCCCTGCGCAACTGATCAATCAGATCCTCGACCACCGCCGTGGCAATCGGATCAAGCGCCGAGCAGGGCTCATCCATCAGGATCACTTTCGGCTCGATCGCGATGGCGCGGGCGATGCACAGGCGCTGTTGCTGCCCGCCCGAGAGGGAATTGCCGGGCTGATCCAGCCGGTCATGCACCTCATCCCACAGGCCCGCACTTTTCAGGCTCCATTCCACGCGGTCATCCATCTCGGATTTGGCGGCGGCCATTTTGTGAATTCTAAGGCCATAGGCCACGTTTTCAAAGATGGATTTCGGGAACGGATTTGGTTTTTGAAAGACCATGCCCACCTGAGCACGCAGGGCAACCACATCCACCTCAGGCGCGTAAATATCCTGCCCGCCGATTGTCATGCAGCCTTCCATGTAGCAGATCGGGATCAGGTCATTCATCCGGTTGATCGCCCGCAAAAACGTGGATTTGCCACAGCCCGACGGGCCGATGAACGCCGTGACCTTGTTGGGCAGTATATCCATATCCACGCCAAATATCGCCTGCTTGTCTGCATAGAAAATATTTACGTCCCGCGATGATATTATCGAATCAACCATATTCAGAACCTTGTTTCAAGTTTGCGTCGCAACAGAATGGCAATCAGATTCATCGCGATCAGGAAGAACAGCAAAACGATAATCGCCGCCGCGGTTTTCTCAGAGAAGGCGCGCTCGGGGGCGTCGGCCCACAGAAATATCTGTACCGGCAATGCCGTGGCCGGCTGCACGATCGAGGTCGGAATATCGACAATGAACGCCACCATGCCGATCATCAGCAAGGGCGCGGTTTCGCCCAGCGCCTGCGCCATGCCGATAATCGCACCGGTCAACATGCCGGGCATCGCCACCGGAAACACATGGTGAAACACCGCCTGCACCGGCGTGGCCCCCAGCGCCAGCGCGCCCTCTTTGAACGAAGGCGGCACCGCTTTCAGCGCGGCGCGGGCGGCGATGATCATGGTGGGCAATGTCATCAGCGCCAGCACCATGCCGCCCACCAAAGGCGATGAGCGCGGCAGCCCCATGACACCCAGAAACATCGCCAACCCCAGCAAGCCAAACACGATCGACGGCACCGCCGCCAGATTGTTGATATTCACCTCGATCAAATCGGAAAGCCGGTTTTTGGGGGCAAATTCCTCAAGATAGAGCGCCGCCCCGATGCCAATGGGGAAAGACAATATGAAACACACGCCCAGAGACCAGGCCGAGCCAACAAGCGCGCCTAAAATGCCCGCCACCTCGGGCTCGCGGCTATCGCCGTTGGTGAGAAATTGCCAGTTGATCACCCGGCGGATATTGCCGCTGTTCTCAAGGCTTTTGATCCAGGTGATTTCATCATCCGTGACCCGGCGTTTCTGTTCCGGCAGATCAGGGTCCACCTTGCCGCGGATGAAAAGATCAAGATCATCCGAGGCCGATACCCAGATCTTATGCACACCCCCGACAAGCCCGGGGTTTTCGGTGACGATTTTTTCCAACTCAAAGCTCGCCTCGGGGCTTGCCAACTTATAGAGCAGCTTTTTATCCTTGCGCTTGGTTATACCCGGAAACATATCGCGCAGGCCCTGTTTTACGATCCCGCCCCAGGGCGCTGCACGCAAATCATCCGGGTCCAGATTATCCGCGCCAAGATCCACCTCGATTGCAATCTCGGTACGCTTCAAGGCCCCGCTGGCTGTGCTGGTGATATTCCCCACCATCGTCAGCAAAAACAGCAATGATACGGCAATGGCAAGGATGCCATAAAGCCGGAACCGCCATTCCGCCCGGTTGCGGGCCGCCAGATCAAAACCGGCTTTGTTACTGAGATCAATCATATTGTTCCTGATATTTGCGAACGATGCCAAGCGCGAAAACATTGAGGATCAGGGTGATCATGAAAAGAAACAGACCCAAAGCAAAGGCCGACAGGGTTTTGGCGCTGTCAAATTCCTGATCCCCGGTCAGAAGGGCAACGATCTGCACGGTTATGGTTGTTACCGCATCCAGCGGGTTGAGCGAAAGCTTCGCCGCCATGCCCGCCGCCATCAATACGATCATCGTCTCGCCAATGGCGCGTGACATGGCCAGCAATAATGATCCGGCTATGCCCGGTAACGCCGCAGGCAGGATCACCCGGCGGATGGTTTCCGATTGGGTGGCGCCAAGGCCATAAGAGGCATCGCGCAGGGATTGCGGCACCGTGTTGATCACATCATCCGACAGCGACGAGATCAGCGGCACGATCATGAGCCCCATGGCAATTCCGGCGGCAAGGGCGCTTTCCGAAGCGATCTCAAGCCCGAATTGCCCGCCCGTCATGCGAATGAACGGGGCCAGCGTGAGCGCCGCGAAAAACCCGTAAACCACCGTCGGGATACCGGCGAGGATCTCCAGCGCCGGTTTGATCCATCCGCGCAGACGCCTGCTGGAATATTCCGAAAGATACACTGCCGAGGTCAGCCCCAGAGGCGTGGCCACCAGCATGGCGATGGCAGAGATCAACAAGGTGCCGTTGATCAGCGGAATCACCCCAAACGCGCCTTCCGCCCCCACCTGATCCGCGCGGATCGCGGTTTGCGGGCTCCATTTGAGCCCAAACAAAAACTCTCTCACCGGTATTCTTTTGAAAAATTCGTAGGATTCGACAATCAGGGACAACACGATCCCGACCGTCACCAGAACCGCGACAGCAGCAAAACCGGAAAGAAGCAATATTATGGCCCGGTCCAGCCATTTCGGGCGGGTATGCTTTGTCAGATCGAAATTTTGCGAGGGCATATGGCAGCTTTCAAAAGCTGCTGCGAACCGGACGGGGGGATTGCCCGGTTCGCAGCGTTGGCATTACATTGCCAGAGGCTGAAGTGCGAGAATATCTGCCGCACCTTTGGCACGCTCGCCTTCAGTTAACGGGATCAGGCCTTTATCAACCAGATACCCGTCATCACCCCAGGTATCTTCATCGGTGAATTCCCTGAGATATTCCATCATGCCCGGCACTTGCCCGACATGCGATTTTTTCACGTAGAAATAAAGCGACCGCGCGATGGGGTAGTTGCCACTGGCGATCTCTTCAAATTCGGGCGCCACACCGCCGACAATCGAGCCCTGAACAACATCGCTGTTTTCCTCAAGAAAGGAATAGCCGAACACGCCAACCGCATCCTTGTTGGCCTGCAATTTCTGTACGATCAGGTTGTCATTTTCCCCGGCTTCAATATAGGCGCCATCTTCGCGGATGGTATGACACAGCGCCTTATAGGCCGCTTTATCCTGCTTTTTCAGGGCTTTGATCCAGTCAAACGTCTTGCAGCCGCCTTCCAGGGCCAGCTCGGCAAAGGCATCGCGGGTGCCGGATGTGGGCGGCGGGCCAAGCACTTCGATCTTCACGGCGGGAAGGTCAGGATTCACCTCGGACCACAATTTATAGGGGTTTGGCATGGTCTTGCCTTCACCGTCGGGTACATTCTTGGCCAGCGCCAGGAATATATCACGGCGGGTCAGATCCATCTGTTCGGCTTCAACCGAATTGGCCAGAACAATACCGTCAAATCCGATCTTGGCTTCCACGATTTCCTTGACACCGTTTTCAGCGCAAAGCGCCACTTCCGAGGCTTTGATCCGGCGCGAGGCATTGGTGATGTCGGGCGTGTTCAGGCCATCGCCGGCGCAAAACAGTTTCAGACCACCGCCCGAACCTGTGCTTTCAACAACGGGCGTCGGAAAATCGGTGGTTTTGCCAAAACGCTCGGCAACGGCGGTGGAAAACGGGAATACGGTGGACGAGCCCACAATATTGATCTGATCGCGGGCCATTGCAGGCAGGGCAACAGAGGCGGTTATTAGGGCAGCAGTGGCTGTCAGGGACAGGTGAATAGACATAAAATTCATCTCCTTTAAGGTCACGAATGTTCCTCGTGGAACGGCCCGTTAATGGCCATCTCATGACACAGGAGTACGACAGTCTTGTAACAGTTCCGTGACGGCTGTCATTTATTCTTTGGCTTGGCCAACGGCAGCCAGATACAAAATTCCGAGCCCTCGCCGGGCACACTATTGATCTCGATCCTGCCGCGGTGACGCAGCAGGATATGCTTGACAATCGCCAGCCCCAGACCGGTGCCACCCACATTGCGCGAGCGGCTTTTATCGACCCGGTAAAATCGCTCGGTCAGCCTTGGGATTTCATCGGCGGCAATGCCTTCGCCCTGATCCCTGACAGAGATTTCAACCGCAGGCTGCTCCAGCGGGTTTTTATGCTCCAGATAACGCGCCTCAAGCGTGATCTCACTGCCCTCAAAGCTGTAATTAACCGCATTTTCCATCAGATTGATCAGCATCCTGACCAGATCACCGTGATTTCCCGGAATCTCGGGCAACCGGCCCTCGATATGGACCGTCAGGGATTTGCCGCGTTTTCTGGCATAGGCCGCAACACTTTCCTGCGCCTCGCGAATGATCAGATTTGGATCAGTGATTTTCTTCGGCGCGCGGCGCTGTTTTACCTCGACCTTGGACAGGGACAGCAGATCACTGACCAGATTTGTCATCCGCGCCACCTCTTTGCCCATCATGTCCAGAAACCTGTCACGCATATCTATGTTATCACGCGCCGGGCCCTGCATGGTTTCGACAAACCCCGAAATTGCCGTGAGAGGCGAGCGAATTTCATGGCTGACATTGGCGACAAATTCGCTGCGCATTGCCTTGGCATCCAGAAGCGATGAGCGATCTTCAAAGGTTAAAACCAATGCGGTTTTGGTATCATTCTTGCCCTGGGATATCGGCCTGATCGTAACGGTATATTCTTTGCCAAAACCTTCTGACAGCGAAAGCGATGTTATTTTTTCGCCTTTGGCCAATATGGCTTCTTCCAATAACCGGTTGAATTTCGGTTTATCGGCAATGGCCACATCAATGCGATTGCTGTGCTTGATCTCAGGGAAGGCTTTAAGCGCTTTGCGGTTGGCTGAAATGATTGCCAAATCCTTGTCAAGGCCAACAACCGGCACCGCAATCGCGTCATATATTGTTTCCAGATCAGCCATGTGCATTCCTTGATCGCTTCGGGCGGATTTGCACATGCCTATGCCATCTCCAGCAATCTGCCAAACCCTTTGATTGGTTCTTTGAGGCCCAGCGCGCGCAAGGCCTGATACATCATCGCCTGATTTGAGGTGACCACCGGCTTGCACAAATCCTGTTCCAGCCGGGCCACCACTTCAAGGCTGCGCATATCGGTGCAGGATAAAACAATCGCCTGCGCCGGGTCGCTATTGGCCTGCATCGCCAGATCGTAAACCGCATCGGGGGATAATGCGCCCTGCCCGTAATTGCCCAGCTCCCCCTCCACATCGGCGCGCGAGACGCAATCATGCCCGCCGGTGGCCAGAAAGGCGATGGCCTGATCATTGATCTGCGGCACATAGGGCGAGGCAAAGGCGAATTTGCCGATTTCCAACGCCGCTAATGCCTTCAGCAAAGCCCCCGCAGCGGTTACCGTCTGCGCACCAGTTTGGCCCTTGATCCGTTCGGCAAGCTTTCGGTCAAACGCGCGGCCATGGGTCAGCGTGGCCGAGGTGCAGCCATACATCACAACATCCGGGCGCGCGCCCATGAGCAAGGCCAAAGGCCCATCAATATCCGCCTCCCCCAGCCCGGCCATCTGATCCGCACCCGGTATTTCATCCGCATCATAGCCGCCGATGCGCGCGAAATGCAGCGAAATGCCATTTGGCCGCAGCATCGCAAGATCGGGTTCCAGATTGGTGTTGGTGAAGGGCACAAGCACGCCAATACGGGCGCGGCCACGCGATTGTATCATGTTCATATCTTTTCCTTTTCCGCCCAGCGCGTCAGGGCCTCCACTGCAATCTGGTTATCTTCCATTCCACCAATGGTCATGCGCAAACAATGCCCAAGCCCGGCCCCCGATTGCAATCGCAGGTAAATCCCCTCCGCGCGCAGGGCCGCATCGGCCTTTTGTGCCTGCGCCCCGGATTTGAAGCGGATCAGCAGAAAATTGGTAAAGCTGTCTTTGACAGCAAACCCCGCCTTTACCAGCCGCGCGCAAATCTGCTGGCGCAAAACCCCGGTCAAAACGCAGGTTTCACGCATGTAATCCGGATCTTCAACCGCTGCCATTGCCGCGGCCTGACTGACGGCAGGCAGGTTATTTGGGTTCATCAGCTTGCGCAGGTTATTGGCAATGTCAGGCGGAAACAGCCCCCAGCCCACGCGAAAACCTGCAAGGCCATAAGCCTTTGAAAAACTGCGCAAAATCACAGTATTCCCAAGGCCCACCATATCAAAAACCGGCTCATTCAGATGATCGGCAAATTCGCCATACGCTTCGTCAATCACCAGCAAAACCTGCGCGTCAAGCCCCGCGCGCAGCCGCCGAAGCTTGGCTTGGGATATGCGCGTGCCGGTCGGATTGCCGGGATTGGCCACAAAAACGATGCGGGTATCGGGGGCCGTTGCCTGCAACAGATGATCAACCGAAACCGCCAGATCCACCTCATCCGCCAGATCAACTCGCGCGTCGGCAAACTGCGCCGCCGTGCGGAAAAACGGATAGGAATGGCGCGGCACCAGCACCGCATTATCCGCATCCGCATAGGCGCGGGTGAGGCAACCAATCAGCTCAAGCGAGCCATTGCCCAACAGTATCTGATCCGCTGGCACGCCGTAATGCGCGGATATCGCCCCGCGCAGGGCGTTCCAGTTGGGATCAGGATAAAGCTGCGCCTCAGCCAAAGCCGCCTCAGCCGCGCGGGTCACATTCGGGCTTGGCGGGCGCAGGCATTCATTTTGCGAAAGCGATATCAGGCGCTTGCCCGGTGGCGATTTGAGATCGGCCAAAGCATAGGCCTGCATCGCTTTTATATGTGGCAGGGGCGGGATCATGGTTTGGCTCCATATATATCATATGCGGCCTTTTCGCTGATCAGGCCTTCCCGGATATCGCGGCGCACTGCTTTGGCATCGCGCAAAAACGGATCACCAAAGCCGCCGCCACCGGGCGTTTCAAAAATCAGCGTCTCACCGGCAGGAACGCGCAATGTGCCTTTGCCGGGCAAATCCTCTCCTGCCCGGCCTATCCGGATGCGGCCCGGCGCGCCAGTGCCGCCACCGCCCCGGCCACGGGCCGGATTCTTCACCCGCTCCACCGATAAAAACACCAGAAAATCCTGTGCATTGGCCGGGGTTATTTCAATCCTCTGGCCCAGCCCGCCCCGGTATTGCCCCGCGCCGCCGCTATCCACGCGCAGCTCGCGTTTGGTGATCAGCACCGGGGCCACGGCCTCGGTTGTTTCCACCTGACTGCCCCAGACCCCGCTGGGAAAGGCCGTGGCGGAAAGCCCGTCAAGCGTGGGCCGCGCCCCGGTGCCGCCATTATATACCAGTTCAAGCGCAAACACGCCATCGCCGCGCATCGCCGCCTCGGGCGTGTTGCGCAGGGGCAGATCATACATGCACGAGGCCCCCTCGGCGGGCACCTGATCCGGCAGGGCCTGATGCAGACAGCCATACACCAGATCGGGCGTAAGCTGCCCCAATGTGTGCCGCATGGCAACCGGCGCGGGGGCTTGCGCATTCAGGATTGAGCCTTTTGGCCCGGTCACGCGAAACGGCTCAAGCGATCCGGCATTATTGGGGATATCCGGCCCGATCAGGCAGCGCAGGGCAAAAACCGAATAGGCGGTGGCATAGTTCAGCGGCACGTTGATGCCCTTTTGCGAACAGGGCGACGTGCCGGCAAAATCAAGCGCGATATGATCATCGGCAATGGTCAGGCTGGCACAAAGCGTGATCTCGGCCTCATAGCCATCCACTTTCAGACTGCTCTGATATGTCCCCTTCGGCAGGGCCTTAATGGCCGCAACCGTGCCCCGCCGGGAGGTATCAATGATGTAATCCGCCAGGGGATCAAGCCTGTCGAGGCCAAATTCATCCATCATCTCAACCAGCCGGTGCGCCCCAATCTCACAGCAGGCAATCAGCGCGTATATATCGCCCTCATTAGCAATCGGCTCGCGCGAATTGGCCTTGACGATATCCAGCAAAAGCGGGCTCACCACCCCCTGATCCAACAGCTTGCACGGCGGAATCAGCAGCCCCTCGTCGTATATATCCGCCCCGTCCGGCCCCATGCCAAGGCCGCCCAGATCCACCAGATGCGAGGTGCAGGAGGTAAAGCCAATCACCTCACCGCGTAAAAACACCGGCATCATCAGCAGAAAATCATTGAGATGCCCCGAGGCGATCCATGGATCATTTGTCAGGTAAATATCGCCGGGCTTCATTGCCGCAATATCAAACCGCGCCCGCAGGGTTTTCACCGCTTCGGCCATGGTGTTGATATGCCCCGGCGTGCCGGTCACAGCCTGCGCCAGCATGCGCCCGCGCAGATCAAACACCCCTGCCGATATATCGCCGCATTCGCGCACAATCGGGCTGAAGGCGGCGCGGATCAGGGCCTGCCCCTGCTCTTCCACCACCGCCAGAAGCCGGTTCCACATCACCTGCAATCTGGTTTTCGGGATCTCACGCATGGGCCTGCCTCCTCATGGATTGCGCTGCATCACGATATTGCCGCCCGCATCAATCCGGGCGGTAAAATCGCGGCTGACATAGGTTGTGGTTTGCGGCTCGCGCAGCAATGCGGGGCCGGGGATAATATCACCGGGGTTCAGCGCCTCGCGCATAAAAAGCCCCGCCTCACAAGCTTCGCCTGTTACCTCACACATGATCTTGCGGGTCTCGGTTGGGGTCATCCGCGCCTGATCCTTGACGGGCAACACCGGCAAAACTTTGAGATCAGACGAGGAAATGCTAAGCGCCCAGTTGAGAATTTCGATGCGCATCCCGGGAACCGCGCGGGAAAACTGACGGCCATATTCACGCTCGAAATCCGCGCGGATCGTGGCAATATCACCGGGCTCCAGCGGGTCTTCAGGCAGGGGTATCTCAATCTCGTGGCCCTGCCCGTGATAGCGCATAAAGGCCTGTTTTTTAATGGATAAATCTCCCTTCGGTGCCCCTGCACGCACCACCTCCTGCGCCTCATCTATCATCTGCGCATAAAAATCATTGAGCGCCGCAATATCAATGCCCTCCAACGTGGCGTAGCGCGAGCGCACGATCTCATATGAAACCGGCGCCGAGAGAAACCCGATCGCCGATCCCACGCCGGGATCGCGCGGGATCAAAATCCGGCTCACCCCGGCCCGGCGCGCCATGCGGGTCACATGCAACGGGCCATTGCCGCCAAAGGCAATCATGCAGCGCGCACTTAAATCCTTGCCTGATTCAACCGCATGCATACGCCCCGCGCTGGCCATGCTTTCATCGACAATCTCGCTGACACCAGCGGCGGCCTGCTCGGCACTGAGGCCCAGTTTTGAGCCAACACCGGCCAGCATCGCGCGCGCGGCGGCCTCTTTGTCAATCGTGATCCGGCCCTCGGCAAACGCGCCCGGATCAATCAGACCATGCAGAATATCGGCGTCGGTTACCGTGGGTTCCTCGCCGCCCCTGGAAAAGGCGGCAGGGCCGGGATCACTACCCATGCTTTGCGGGCCAACCCCGATCCGGCCCAGCCCATCCACATGCGCGATTGAGCCGCCACCCGCACCGATCTCGATCATCTCCAGAACCGGAATGCGCACCGGCATACCGCTACCTTTGATAAACCGCGCCGCGCGGGCTATCTCAAATTTCCGGCCGGTTTGCGGCTGATAATGATCAATCAGGCAAAGCTTGGCCGTGGTCCCGCCCATATCAAAGGAAATCACCTGTTCCTCGCCCACGCTGCGGGCAATGCGCGCGGCCAGAATGGCGCCCCCCGCAGGCCCGGATTCCACCAGGCGGATGGGCAGACGGGCAGCGGTGCCTATTGTTGTCATCCCGCCGCTCGCGCACATCATCAGGATCGGGCATGTCAGCCCCCTACCCTCAAACTCTTCAACAAAATCATACAGATAACGAGACATGAGCGGCTGAATATAGGCATTTGCAATGGTTGTGCACAGGCGGTCAAATTCGCGCGCCTCGGGGCTTACATCCGACGATATTGAAATAACCAGCCCCGGCAAAGCCGCCTGCAACAAAGCGCGCAACTCCTGCTCATGGGCGGGATTGGCATAGGCATGCAGCAGGCAAATCGCCGCCGCCTCGGCCCGGCTTTCCGCAATGTCATCCACCAGACGCGCCACCGCCGCGCGCTCAAGCGGCTCAACCTCGCGGCCTTGCGCATCCATCCGCCCGCCAATGGTAAAACACCGCGACCGGGGCACCAGCAGATCGGGCTTTTGGATATTCATGTCATACTGGCTGTAGCGGCGCTCATATCCGATCTCGAGTATATCGCGAAATCCCGCCGTGGTAATGCCGCAGACCCGCGCCCCCCGGCGCTCGATCAGGGCATTGGTCGCCAGAGTTGTGCCATGAATGAAGCCACCAATCTGATCCCATTCCACCCCGGCCTGCGCCAGCACATGATCAACGCCTTCAAGCGCGCCCAAAGTTGGGTTTTGCGGGGTTGTCGGGGTTTTGGTGGTGGCCAGAATCCGGCCCCTGCCGTCTTCAATGACCGAATCAGTAAAAGTGCCGCCAATATCAACGGCAACCCGGTAATGGGCATGCTTGGTCATGTGCGTGTCCTGAGAAAATAGAGTTTGAAAAACGATACAAACCTCACCGTGCAGATGAGGCCAATTGGATTGGCTCTGGCCTAAATGACCAGATCACAGCCCGTCGCGCGGCGGCCATTCACATATTGCTGTTGTGCTTCAAACATCGCCTATCGCTCGTTTTCAATCTCACGCAAAAACCGTGCGGCGCGTAAATTCATTTGTCAAGAAAGGAGTGCATAATCAGCCTTACTGTATGCCTGCCTGAAGGTCGAATATCGGCAGCAGGATTGCAAGCACGATGGTAAGAACCAGCCCGCCAACGACCATCATCAATAGCGGATCCATCAGGGCCGAGACACGTTTGCGCTCATTGGTCAGCCAGCTTTCCACCAGAACCGCGGAACGCTCGGTCATGCGGGCAAGGCGGGCGGATTGTTCGCCCGCGTCGATCAACTGTCGGCAGACAGGGGGAATGAGGCTCATGCGCGCGAGGCCCTGGCTGAGGCTGGCACCGCCGCGCACGGCCTCGGACAGTTCAAGCGCCTCATCGCGGTAGCGGCGGATCACCAGCACATCACTGGCGGAATTGACCGCATCCACAACCGTCTGACGGCTGGCAATCACCAGCGCCAGCGTGCGCAGATACTGCGCCGCTGCCGAAAGCCGCATCAACCGGCCAATGACCGGCATTTTCAACACGAAATTGTGCCAGCGATCACGGATACGGGGCACCCTGAGCGCCATCACGATGCCCGTAACCCCGGTTGCAAACCCCACCAGCAGCATTATCCAATTTTCCTGAATCCAGTCACTGATGCCCATCACCACCTGTGTCAGCCGTGGCAATTCCCGGCCCGACACCTGAAACATCGCGGCAATTTCCGGGGCCACATTCACCATCAGAACCCCGCAAACCAGCAAGGAAACCGCCGTCACAAAAGCCGGGTAAATCAACGCCGTCGCCATCTGCGCCCTGTCCGATCCCACATCCTCAAGATATTCCGCCAGCCCGTCAAACACAGCCGCCACATCGCCCGATGTCTCGCCCGCACGCACTGCGGCGATGTAGAACCGCGGGAACCCCGCATTGGCAAGCTCAAGCGCTGCCGAAAGCGGCTGACCATCCAGAAGGGCTGCCTTGGCTTCTGCGGCAGCGGCCTCAATCGCGGCCGAGGTGCCCGAAGAACGCACGGTTTCAAGTGCTGCCTCTGCCGATAAATCCGACCCCAGCAAAACCGCCATCTGCCGGGTGAATACCGCGCGCATATCCGCGTTCAGACGGCCCCGCCTTCTGCCCGGTCTCAGCCGGTTGCGCGGCTGTTCCTTGCCGGTAATCTCTTCCGCATAAAGCCCCTGGGATTTCAGGATTTCCGAGGCCTGCACCTCACTTTCGGCAACCAATGTGCCCTTCTTGCGCTGGCCTTTCTGGTTGAAAGCGACATAAGAAAATGCCCTCACATCGCGTCGCCGACCACGCGCAGCGCCTCCTTCATGCTGGTTTTACCGGCGCGCACCAGATAAAGCGACTGACCCAGCAATGTCTGATCCGGGCGCAGGGCCTTTGCTTTCATTTCAAGCTCGGACGCGCCGTGATCAATGGCATCGCGCAGCGCCTCGCCGACCTCAAGAATTTCAAATACACCCACCCGGCCAAGATAGCCGGTATTGAGGCATTTATCACAGCCCACCCCATGATACAGCTTGCCCGGCGGTTCCACCCCGGCAGCCTCAAAATGATGCAGCTCTTCGGCGGTGGGCAAAGCCGGCCGCCAGCAATCCGGGCACAGCTTGCGCAAAAGCCGTTGCGCAATCACGCCGCGCAATGTGGCCGCAATCAGGAAATTATCCAGCCCCAGATCACGCAGCCGCACCACCGCGCCAATGGAACCATTGGCATGCAAAGATGAAAACACCAGATGGCCGGTAAGGGATGCCTGCGCCGCCACGCTGGCGGTCTCATTATCGCGGATCTCGCCTACCAGAATGATATCCGGATCCTGCCGCAGGGCCGCGCGCAGACCGGCGGCAAAGGTCATGCCGATCTCGGCATTGATCTGGCTTTGGCTGATGCCCGGCAGATCATATTCGATCGGGTCTTCCGAGGTCAGGATATTGCGCACCTCATCATTGGCCAGTTGCAACAGCGAATAAAGCGTGGTGGTCTTGCCGCTGCCGGTGGGGCCGGTTGCCAGGATGATCCCGTTGGGTTTGGCCGCCAGCCGCTCCAGCGTTTCCACCTGACCCGCGCGCAGCCCAAGCTCTTCCAGCGGCATCAGCCCGGCAGAGCGATCGAGGATCCGCATCACCACCCGTTCGCCGTAATTTCCCGGCAGGGTGGACACCCGCACATCAATCGCGCGGCCCCCCAAACGCAATGAGATATGGCCGTCCTGCGGCAGGCGGGTTTCGGAAATATCCAGCCCCGCCATGACCTTAAGCCGCGAGATCACCCGTTTCACCGGCACATCGTGGCGGTCCAGAACCTTCTGCAACATGCCGTCAATCCGCATCCTCGTGCGCAATCCGCCCTCATGTGGCTCCACATGCAAATCCGACGCCCCGGCGCGCACGGCGCGGCGCAAAAGCTGATTGACCAGTTGGATCACCGGCGCTTCATCACTGTCTTCCAGCAAATCACGCGGCCCCCGGCCCATGCCCTCTTCCACGTCAAAACTCAGGTCATCATGGGCCTCGTCATGGCCCGAGCCGCCCTGATAAAGCCGGGCCAGCCGGGCCTCGAATTCCGCCGCCGCAAGCGGCGCAATCTCCAGCGCCTGCCCGGCCCGGCGGCGCGCCTCGCGCAGGCCAAGCACCGTGGCCCCCGGCCCTGTGACCAGGTGCTGACCCTCAACCAGAACCTGCTGATCACGGGCAAAGATGAATGGTAACAGCGTTGCCATTTTTCAGGGGTCTCCGAATCTGAGGCGTGAGGGGAGGGGTGGGAATCTTCGGTTTCGGGCGATGTCGTCGATGAAGTCGGCATCGAAGGGCTGGTTTAGGTTGGCGCCGTCGAAGGGGAAGCTCTGGTCGGGGATGCGGGGGTATTGGC
>JAJFIA010000005.1 GCA_021775255.1 Roseovarius sp. | reverse complement strand
GACCTCCGCCCGCGCCGCCCTCGCCGAGATGCTCAAAACCGACGCCGGCCTCGACCCCTTGGGCGCCATGGCCTCACGCCACAAAGACATCACCTCAGAACTCGCAACCCTCCCCAAACAAGGCTAAAATCGCCGCGATGCTCAAACCGCTGTTTTTGGAATATTGATCAATTGCTCTCCACCCTGAAAATCCATCAGGTTCAGCGGCCATTGCGCCCTGGGCCAGCGGATTTCCATCTGAAGTTTTCGCGGCCGGTAAACGGCGGTGTATAATGTGCCAAAACCCTGCTCATAGGCCGACGAATATAGCGGCGGCCTGAGGAACGCATTGATGAATTTCTCTTCCGGCTCGATATGAAGCGTCAGCCGTTGCAGCAAAAACCGTTCCCGTTCAACCGTGGCGGTAAAGCGCGCGTGGCTGGCCCATTCAACACGTTCCTGATGGTTGGTGGCCACGGCGGCATTGGTGATCAGGGTGGCGCGATCGGGGGCCATCAATGCCGTAAGATATTGTCGCTTGGCGTCGATGGCGGTTACGTTATAGCTCATATGGGTGGGCACCCTGCGCAAAACTTCGCCCGCTTCCTTGGCGGTTTCGCAGGTTTGCAGCACATAACGCAGCACCAGCGGCACGCCGAACCCATCCCCGACAATCCGGCGTCCGCCAAATGTAAGCGACACGGCAAGGCCCGCGTCATTCATCCCGTCGACCAGCCCCCAAAGGCCATCACTTGTACCCATGACGGCGCGGCCGAGCCAATTTGTGCGCAAGATCAGGCTGTCGAACGCCTTCGGGCTATAATCATAATTGCGCACCAATACCGGCTCTTTTCCCGGCCAGATCGCCTGACTGCAACCTGAAAGATATGGCGGCGGGCAATAGAAGCTCAAAAACCGCGCGGCGTGATCCGAGCCGCCCGCCAGATCGCAAAGCTGTTCATAGAGCGGCAGCATTTCGGGCATATGGGCCTTCAACGCCTTAACGCTATCGCCATAGCCCGGTCGTGCCTCGGCCCCTTCGCGCAGCCACCAATGGTGATATGCGGGCCAGTATTGATGAAACAGGTCAGCCCAAACCGGCCCGGGATCGGCTTCCGAGATGGCACGCCAGTGCAGATGCATGAGGTAATTTGCCTATAAAATCTTGAACTCAGGCTCAATCAGAACCGGCCCGGCTTCGGTTGTTGGAATGGCACGCCCTGCCACCCCCTGCTTGATACCATGTATCCAGCGTTTGCCGCGTTCATTGAGCTTGAAACCTTTTGTCATCGACCGGCCCCTGGTGACCAGAATGCCAATATCGGCCCCCTCATAACGGTAATCACCGGGCTGGAGGATACGCAGGAAAAAGGCCTCGTTTTCGCTTTCAACGGCCCGGCGGTGATAATCGAACCGGTCGAATTCAATGCTGCCATCCTCGCGCATTTTGTAGATGCCGGTTTCAGGGACTTCGGTGGCGATATCAACCGAGTCATCGGTATGTTTGATCACCATTTGCGACCAACTGTCGATCATCGACGGATCGGCCCAGCGCTGATTCAATTCCTCGACATCCAGTTTGAATTTCTTGCGTGAGAATTCAAGCAGATGGAACAGGAAAAGTGGCGCGTCCGCATGGGCAAAGGCCGCATGGTTTGTCATTGATGAGGCCCCGGTAATACGCGGATTCAGCTCACCCAGCCAGATATCGCCGGTTTTCTTGTCAATCAGAAAATCCAACTCGAAATAGCCGCGATAGCCCTCTTTTCGCAGTTGTTCCCCAAATTTGAAGGTCAGTTCGCGCGCGCGCTGGCGTACTTTGGGCGGAAATGCCGTTGACAGGATTTCATTGCCGCACCAGCCCCCGCGATAGGGTGTCAGCTCCTTGAAGCCCACAAGTTCGGTCATCAGCGGGCCAACGATTGTGCCCTCTTTGGTGGCGCAGGCCTCGATCGCCGAGCCACGGCAATCAATCCGCTTCATGATCTTGATTTCGCCTTCGCCGACAATCTCATGTTCGTGGCGGCGGAAATCTGCCTCGGATTTGATAAAGAATGTGGTGTGCCCGCTATCGCCAAAGGCCGATTGCAGCACCAGATCATGGCCAATTCCCGCTTTCTCACAGGTTTTGCGCAGACCGGCATAGTTCTTGACCTCGGCCAATACATTGGGAACCGATGGCACCCCTGCCTTGTTGCCAATGCGTACGGTTTCGATCTTGTTGTCCATGTTGCTGCGCAGTTTTGCCTTGGGAAACCAGACCTCGGCACCAAGCTCTTTGGACAAGCGTTCGGTTTCTTCATCGAACATCAGAAACACGAATTTCGGCCTGCCGCCCCGACGTTTGATCAGATCTATCACTTCCTTGTGCTGCAGCAGATAGTTGTTGATATCTTCGATTGACTGAAATTCGGCATGGGGCTGCTCGGAGGGGCAAAACACATTCGGGTGCTTGCCGCCATAGCAATCAATATAGCAGATATATTTGAAATTCTTGCACCATTCATCAAGGCCCAGAAGATTGAAATTGGTGGCCGAGATGAAATAGATCGGATCTTCGTTGCGGTGAAAATGGCGGCGAATTTCGGAAATGTTATTCAAGACTGCCTTTGGCATGATTTTCTCCCTTTAATTTATATTATTGCGTGCGTCATTGAGCTTGAGCCGGGCCGCGTTGGTAATGGCCTGCTGTTTCAGGGCCTCCTGGGTGAACACACGAAGCCCAAGATCGGCGCGGTAGCCATGGATTTCACTGACATCCAGCGCCCGCATGAACGCCAGAATTTCCTTACTGACAACCTGACCCGGCACCAGAATGGGAAAACCCGGCGGATAGGGGATGATGAACGAGGCCGAGACAACCTCAAGCCCGCTTTCCATGGCGTCATTGATAGAGCCTTCCAGCTCAAGATAATCGCAGTTATTTTCATCGTAGCTTAGGAAAAACGCCGATCTGATATCGCCCTCGGGGGTCGACAGATCGGTGCGGAAAGCATCGTGAAAACGGCTGAAATCGGGCAGGGGCGGTAAATCCTGCATCAGGTTGGCAACTCGCTTTTCAAACCCCCGCCGCTCCATGATCGAGGCATCATCAAGCAATTCGTCAAGCTCTTTCGCAATCTCGACAAGCACCTCGATAAGATAGGCCACAGATGATCGTGTCGTGCCTATATTTGTCATGAAAAGCACGGTGTTACGTGATGTTTTATTGATCTGGATCCCGTATTTATCCATCAATATATCGGTTTTGAACGTATCCCCGTCCCAGCCGGTGCCGCCAACGGCCAATGTCACGCGGGTGGCATCAAGAACGAATTCATCCATCTCCCAGCAATTCCAGATATCAACCCAGCCCTGGCCCGGGTCATAGTAGCTCTGAACGCCGCTTTCGCGGTGTTCTTCCGGTATCATGTCGCCCGCCGTCAGCACCTTGAAGTATTTTTGCAGCAACGGGTGGGTTGAAATCGCGCGCCGCATCGACATCGCCGCCTCAACCTGACGCTGGACAAACTCGAACCCTTCCAGCTCAACCTGCCGACGCCCAACATCAAGCGAGGCGATGATCTGATAATTGGGCGAGGTTGAGGTGTGGGTCATATAGGCCTCGTGAAAGCTGGCTTCGACCTCGCCTTTGAAATCCTGATCATTGACATGGATCATCGAGCCTTGCCGCAATGATGTCAGGGTTTTGTGGGTGGATTGCGTTGCATAAACCCGGACCCGCGCCTTGGGAGGCGGCAAAAGCCGGGTATTCAGCAGGGTTTCGTCATCGGCATCCTTCAGCGTTTCTTGCTGTGCGTCATACGCGGCACCGTGTTCCTCCGAGCGCAGCCTTTCGCGCAGATTATTGGCGGCGTTCATGCCGGTGCGCTGGCGGTAAGTTGGCCCGAAACGGGCAAATCCAAACCACGCCTCATCCCAAAGGAAAACCAGATCAGGCTTGATCGCCAGGCATTCTTCCATCACCCGCTCGACATTATAAACAATGCCGTCAAACGTGCAGTTCGTCAGCAGCAGCATCCGCACCCGGCCCAGCTTGCCGGCGGCCTTCAGTTGCAACAACTGATGCTTGATCTCGCGCAGGGGCACGGCCCCATACATCGAATATTCGCTCAGCGGATAACTATCGAGATAAACAACCTGCGCCCCGGCCAGAACCATGCCGTAATGGTGGGATTTATGGCAATCGCGATCCACCAGCACGATGTCGCCCGGCCGCACCAGCGCCTGCACCACGATCTTGTTGCAGGTTGAGGTACCGTTGGTGGCAAAATATGTCTGTTTCGAGCCGAACGCCCGGCTGGCCAGTTCCTGTGCTTCTTTGATCGGGCCGTGCGGCTCAAGCAGGCTGTCAAGCCCGCCGGATGTGGCACTTGTTTCCGCCATAAAGATATTCGGGCCGTAAAATGCCCCCATATCCTGAATCCAGTGGCTGCGGGTGATTGATTTTCCCCGGCTGATTGGCATGGCATGGAAAACGCCTGTCGGCTGCTTGGAATATTCGACAAGTGCGGTGAAAAATGGCGTGTTATTGCGTGACTGCACCCCGCGCAGGATATTCAGGTGCAGCTCATGGAAATCTTCCTGATTGTAAAACACCCGGCGGCAAATTCCCAGATCAAGCCCGGCGATATCTTCGACCGAACGCTCGGTAATCAGATAGGCATCAAGCTCGGGCCGCACCCTGGCAATCAGGCGGCATAGCTCGGGCCCGTAATTTTCGGGGGCCAGTTCTTCAAGGCTGACAGCGCCGCCCGCCCGGTTCAGATAGCGGGTCAAAATCGGCAGTTCCACTTTGGATTCCAGTGACAGCCCGGGCCGGACGACAATGGCCTGAATATTGTGATTGAACAAAATTCCAATCAGCGCATCCTGAAGGCTTGGCACCACCACGGTTTCGTAATGAAACGGGTCATCCGCCCCCTGCATGCGCTGGAAATTGTTTTTAAGCCATTTTTCCTGGTGCTCATTGATATCATCAACGATCAACACTTCAAAATATGGCTTGCTCAGAGCGCGCGCTTCGGGCGACAGCATTGCCTCGTCGTCATGCTCTTCCGTATCGGTTATGTCGCGCTCCAGCGGTATATGCCGCCGCCGGTACGCCCCGGTTGTCAAGGCCCGCGTGACCCGTTGAATGATATAAGCCACGTCATTGTAATTCTTATGTTCAAATTGCCGGCGAATATGATCAAACGCCTGTACGCCGGGAAAGGCCCAATAGGCCTCGATCAGCGATAGCGATTCAAACAGGTCATTGATTTTCTCAATCTGGGCGGGTGCTTTTTTCCCATCGGGAGATCTTGCAAGCGCATCTGCGGTTTCACGTAAAGCACTCCACCTATCCGCTCTGAGCTGGATTGCCGAGTAGTAATCACTCATGGATTGCACGGATTTGTTCCCCCATTGGTATTGCGGAAAATAAATCTGCAGATATTGGTGTTATGGCAGATTTGCTTATCCACTTGATGTTTTAACAGGATCGTATGAGTCTTGGTAATTGCCGTGCTGATCCACCGGGTTTGAAGATGCACTTGCAGGCTGATCGCTATAAGCTTTGGCGTCATTGATCGCGATGTCATTCGTATCAAGCAAAAGCCCCGCGCGAGATCCCTGTTTGGGAATTTCCAATGGGCCAAGCCCTTTAAGATATGCATCCGAGCCGCTGTTGCGATCATAAATCGGAAAATCAACCGAGCGGTCCCGGAAGCTTTTCAAAACCTGGCCAAGGCCTTTCATGCCGGTTTCGCGCTGACGGCGCACATGATCGAGATCCAGCTCGATCGGGAACATGTCTTCCTGCCCGGCGGATTGGTGCAGCACTGTCGCGGCGGGATCAATCACGCATGATTTGCCAACCCCCCCCGCGCCAAGGCCGTTTACATCAATCACATAGCACTGGAATTGCGCGGCAGTTGCACGGGCGATGGACAGTTCGGCATCGCGGTCGGTGGTGCCGGTCAGAACCGGGTGCAGCAAAACCTCGACCCCCTGGCTTGTCAGTTGCCGGGTGGTTTCAGGAAACCAGATATCATAGCAGATCGAAAGCCCGAACCGCCCGACCTCGGGCACATCAAACACGCAAAAACCGGTGCCTGCCTCAACACCCGCTTCATAGGGCCGGAAGGGAAACATCTTGCGGTAATGGGCAATGATTTCGCCTTGGGGGTTGATCACTGTCGAGGTATTGTAAATCTCGCCTGTGGTGGTTTTTTCAAACATGGATCCGGGTATCAGCCAGATATTATGCCTGGCCGCTGCCGCCTGGAACCGCTCAACCGTTTCATTGTGCAATGGCAGGGAAAATTTGCTTAGCGGTCCAAACGGAGATAATTCGCTGAACAATACCATTTGTGTCCATGGAAATCGCGCCATCAAAACGTCCAGACGGTGTATCATCCCGTCTACATTCGGCTGCAATGCATTTACATGCATCTGCACACCGGCAATTGCGAATGGCGTCATTAATACCCTTTCCAATAAAGATTCGTTCCTTCCGTATAAATTACGTTGTTATCACTGGAAGGACAACAGCAGGGCCTAATTAATCCGATATTCCAGATTCAACAAATATTTCACCGCAAAGCTCAATGAGGATTTGCAACTGATGCCGTGTGATTTGATTTTTGGGTATGCCTGGTAATTGGCGGTTGAGACGAGCCGTTCACATTGGCTGATCCAATAGAGCCATCTGGAACCAGTGACTTCGGTATCAGAAAAGCATAAACACAGATACGTGATTGCCAATATTCCCAGGTTGGCTGTATTGCTCTGGATATGAGACAGATAATCCTTGCAATATGTTCACTTCTGCTGGCCGCCCCAGCCTGGGCAGACCCTCCACAAATCATTGATGTGAAAGTGGAAAATTATGGCATGGATTGGCGGTTGGACGTGACATTGGAGCATCCGGATACCGGCTGGGATCATTATGCTGACGGTTGGGAAATACTTGATGCCGGGGGGAACCGGCTGGGATATCGTGAGCTGGTGCATCCGCATGTGAATGAACAGCCTTTCACCCGCTCGCTTGGCAATGTCATGCTTCCCGACGGCACCCGTGAGGTTTTCATTCGTGCCAGATGTTCGGTTGATGGCTGGGCCAGTGAGATGTTTCGGGTTGAATTGCAACCCTGAGAGCCTCCGTAAGGCGGGCTTCAGCCCGCCCCCCCTTTATATATTCAACAGGGTGGCGGGCTGAAGCCCGCCTTACGGCATAATATCAACGTCGTCCTTCGCGTAGCCAGCCCCCAAGGATCAGGCCCAGGCTCAGCAGTAAAACCAGCCATCCGGGCAGCAGATTCATTTGCGTCACGCTGCGGGTTTCATAGGCACCCCGTGGTGTGAGGCCGATCCAGCCCCGGCCTGTGGCCGGTCGGCCTGCGCGCACAGATCGTACCCGGGGCATGCCATCTTCGATTGCCCGCGCGCCGCCGCCGGTGGGTTTGATCAGGGGCAGCACCTCATTCGCAGAGGCGATGGTTTGCTCGAATTCCACCGGTGCTGCCGGGCCAAGGCCGATCACCGCCTGCTGATCATCGCCCCTGAGCCGGTACAGCCCGATCTCGGGCCCTTGATAAAGCGCCTCATGGCGGCCGGGGGAGGTTTCCTCGAGGGGTATATCAAGCATCTCACCCGAAGGCGTGGTAATCGTCACCGGCCCCACCTCTTCCAGCAGGGATTGGCGAATGATGCGCATGGTCTGACCATTGGCCTCGGCCCAGAGCGCCTCTTCCTCAAGCTCGGGCTCTTTCATCATCCAATGTGCCAGACGCCGCAGCAGTTCAAGCTGTGGCCCGCCGCCCTCATAACCGCGATCCCAAAGCCAGGCCTGATCCGAAGCCAAAAGCGCCACGCGGCCCTCGCCGACCCGGTCAAGCACCAGAAGCGGGCGATCCTTTGGCCCTGACATCACCACATCGCCCGATGACTGTTCCACCTCGACCTGCCGCAGCCAACGGCCCCAGGGGGCGGCATTTTCGGTTTTCAGCCCCGACGTTACCGGATGACGCAAGCCAAGATCCGTCACCTCGGGGCGATAGGCCTCTTCGATCACCCGTGCGGTGGGCCGGGCGGGCAGGATGGCCTCAAGCGGTGAACGGTAAAGGCTGTCGGCACTGGCGAAATCCGGGCCCGCAGCAATCAATACAGCCCCGCCCTTTTCGATATAGCTGCGCACATTTTCCAGATAGATCGAAGGCAAAATCCCGCGCCGTTTGTAGCGGTCAAAGATGATCAGATCAAATTCATCTATCTTTTCCAGAAACAGCTCACGGGTGGGGAACGCGATCAGCGAAAGCTCCTGTACCGGCACACCGTCCTGCTTTTCCGGCGGCCGCAGAATGGTGAAATGCACCAGATCAACCGAGCTGTCGGATTTCAGCAGATTGCGCCATGTACGCCCGCCTGCATGTGGCTCTCCCGAGACCAGAAGCACCCTGAGCCGGTCGCGCACACCGTTGATCTGTACCAAAACGGTATTGTTGCGGCCAGTCAGTTCTCCGGGCATTGCGGGCGTGGTGAATTGCAGCACATTGCGGCCCGCGTGGAACAGATCCAGCGGTATCTTTATCGGTTCATCCACGCTGACTTCAAAGCGTTGCGGCTTGTCCCCATCAACCGAGACATCAATCAAGGCTTTGTCGGCATCAACCGGCCGGGCACCAAGATCTTCGATTTTCAGGGTCATGGTGATCTCTTCGCCCAGAATGGCAAAAGCCGGGGCATTTTCAATGGTCAGGCGGCGGTCCCAATCGGTTGTTCGCCCACTCAGCAACAGATGCAGCGGCGCGGGCATGTCCGGGGCCAGTTCCGGATCATGGATCAGCCCGTCCGATAGCAATATCACCCCGGCTATGCGGCTTGTCGGCTCTTCGCTCATCGCCTGTGACAGCGCCGTCATCAGCCGGGTGCCGGTGTTGTCGGCACCATCGGGCACATCAATGCGGCGCAGTTCGGTATTGTCACGCGCTTCAATCCGGGCGGTAAGCGCTTCGGCGGCACGCGCGGTGTTGTCGGCCCTGTCGCCCAGTTTGTTGCTGGCGCTTTCATCAACCACCATCAGAACAATATCGGAAAGCGGTTTTCGATCCTCCTGCTGATAAACCGGGCCTGCAAGGGCCGCGAGCACGACCACGGCAGCCAACATGCGAAACATGGCCCCGGAAAGCCCGCGCCAAAACCCAAGTATCAGCCCGCAAATCACCATCCCGGCAAGGGTGCCGATCAGCCACAAGGGCAACAGCGGATCAAACACGATCTGTGCGGTCATTGCCCCAGCCTCTCAAGCAATGCAGGCACATGCACCTGATCGGATTTGTAATTGCCGGTCAGCACATGCATCACCAGATTGACGCCAAAACGATAGGCCAGTTCACGCTGGCGCTCGCCGGCATAGCCGCGCCCCACCGGGAACATGTATCGCCCGTTTTCATCCATCGCCCAGGCCGCCGCCCAGTCATTGCCGCCGATCACCACCGGCGTCACCCCGTCATTGAGATTGCGAAACGGCATGCCTTCGATCTTTTCCGCTTCCGGAGGCGCTGCCTCGGCCCAGACAGACCGCCCGGCATAGCGCCCGGGAAAGGCCTGCAACAGGTAAAATGCGCGGGTCAGCACATGATCCTCGGGCACCGGCTCAAGCGGTGGAATATCAAGCGGGGCCGCAAGTTTTTGCAACATGGCACCATTGGGCGACGAGGCACCAAAGCCCGATATATTGGCATCGCGGGTATCAAACAGGATCATCCCGCCTTTGCGCAGATAGGTATTGAGCTTGATATAGGCCTCGGCCGAGGGCATCGGCTGATCGGGGGTAACAGGCCAGTACAGCAGCGGGAAAAACGCCAGCTCATCGGTCTCAAGATTGACACCAATGGGGGAAGCAGGCTCAACCGATGTGCGAAAGAAAAGCGTCTGGCTGAGGCCAAAAAGCCCGGCTTGCGCGGTGCTGTCAACCTCGCGGTTGCCCGTCAGGACATGCGCCAGAACCACCTCGGATGCGGCTGAAGTATTTTCTTGTGCATGGCCCGCATCCGGCAGGGTCGAAAGCATCATGAGCGCCAGCAATGCCGTCGTCGCGCGGGCGGGCAAAAGGCGGCCCGACAGTGCCAGCGAGGCCAGAATATCAAGCGTCAGCAAAATCAGTGCAGCAGCCAGAAGCCAGCCGCCAAGCGCTGTTTCATCGAGGTGCTCAAGGCCACTGACGGGGATGCGCGCGGGCCATGTCATTGGCTCCAGGATACTGCCATGAGCCATCACATTCCGTGCAATCCGGCGCTCGGGGCCATCATAAATCCCAGGCCGCAGATCAGGGCCAAGGGGCATATCAATCAGGGCTTCACCGGCAATGCCCGGCAGGTTCCCGGCATCCTGAAGCGCGCCAAAGCCATCCAGCACCTTGACCGGTTTCCAGGTGGTGCCCGCCAGCTCAGCGGCCTCCGGCATGGCGGCAGCGGATGAAACCGCAAGCCGCTCAAGCATCTGCACAAAAAGGCCGGAAAGCGGCAGGGTAGACCATTCCGCATTGGCCGGGACATGGAACAGCACAACCTGCCCCTGACCGATGCGTTTGCGGGTCACCAAAGGTGTGCCATCATTGAGCTGCGCGATCACCCGATCCGCCAGCGTTGGATCAGGCTGCGCCAGAACCTGCGCGCTGACGGTTACATCATCCGGGATTTCAAGGCCGTGAAACGGGCTGTTTTCATCAAACGGGGCCAGCGATTTTGGTGATCCCCAACTCATCGCGCCGCCTACGCTACGCCCGCCAACCCGCAGGCGCACGGGCATCAAGGGTGCTTCGGCATCGCGTGAGACATCGCTGGCAGCAAGCCTTGGCCCGGCAAAGCGCAGCAAAAGCCCGCCCTTATCAACCCATTCCAGAAGTGCTGCCTGTTCGCCGCCCGCAAGCGTGGCCACATCGGCCAGCACGATCACATCCGGGTTGGCGGGCAGGATATCCATCAGCGCCCCATCCAGAAGATCCGCCGTTGGGATCAGCGCCTGTTTCAGGTAATGCAGTTGCGACAGAAGCTCCAACCCTTCCCGGTCATCGCGGCCCGCAATCAGCGCCACCTCCCGGCGCTTGAGGCTGTCATCGGTCAGGCTGATTGCCCCGGCATGGCCCTGCCCGCTCAGCGCAAAATGCGTCAGCCGTTCGCGCAGTTCAGCGGGCAGCAAAAGCGTGGCTTCGGCGTTTGTGTCGCCCGCGGCAAACTCCAGCGTCAGACTGGCCAGTACCCGCTCAATGCCCGCCGGATCACGGCCATAAGCCTCGGCTGTCACCTCGCGAGGCGTGCCCGGCCGGGCGCGATGAGCGGTCAGGTTTACCCCGCCGTCCTGCATCAGCGCGGGGGCAAGGGCGAGAATGGCGCGCGGGCTTTCATACACGCTGACGGGGCCGTGTTTTTCCAGCGCCGCAATCAGGATGTCACGGCCCGGATGCATCAGCCCGTCGGAAAACCAGCGGGTTTCAAAGGTGTCTTCATCCGGGATCACCAATGCCGGGGCCATCATATCAGGCTGTGCAATCCATGAATTTGGCACCAGTCCGGGCAAAAGCCTGCGCATTTCCTCCGCCGCCTGAAACTGCGGCACAGGCCCCGGATCACTGAGCCGTTTGATTGCCACCGTGCGGCCCTCACGGCCCGCCTCGGCCAGGATGGTATCCAGCAATTCCTGCTGTGCCGCCCAGTCGCGGGCGCTGGCCCAACTGGCATCCAGCAGGATCAAAAGCGGGCCTTTGGCGGCTTGTTGATCTTCAGCCTGAGGGTTCAGCACCGGCCCGGCCAGCCCGATGATCACCGCCGCCAGCGCCAGCATCCGAAGCAGCATCAGCCACCACGGCGTGCGGTCGGTAACGCTGTCGTCATCGCGCAGGCCCAATAGCAGCACCACCCCGGGAAAGCGCCGCCGCAGGGGCGCGGGCGGCACCGCGCGCAGGATCAGCCACAGGATTGGCAAGGCAATGAGAGCCGCCAACAGCCACGGCGCGGTAAATCCAAGGGCACCGATCATCATATCACCCGCCCCCGGTCAAAGGCGCGGTAAAGCCAGAGCAACGCCGATTGCGGGCTGATATGTGTATGATGGCACTGATATTGCCAGCCGGTGGCGAGACAAAGCCTGGCCAGCTCATCCTTTCGGGCCGCCAACCGCTCAAGATAGCGCGCCTGCAAAGCGCCGGCCTTGAGGGTTTCATGGGCCAATGTGCCGCCAATGCTTTCAAAAATGGTGCGGCCACGGAAGGGAAATGTTTCTTCTGCCGGGTCAAGCACCTGCAACAGAATGCCCTGCACCCCGCGATCAGCGGCGGCAGTCAATGATGCGCGGACGGCGGCTGTATCGCCCAGGAAATCCGACACAAACAATGCCCGTCCATGGGCTGAAAGCCCGCGAATATCGGGAGTGGCGTAATCCTCGTCGCTGCCCTGGGTGAGCGCCTGCGCTAAGCGTTGTATCTGTGGCTGCCCCCGGCGCGGCGGCATTGTGCCGCCGGTCAGGCCAACCCGCTCGCCGCCTCTGATCAAAAGTATTGCCGTGGCCAGCGCCAACAATCGCGCGCGGTCGGATTTTTCCGGTAATGTGGTGTCTGATGCAAACCGCATCGAGGCTGCGGCATCCACCCAAAGCATCACCGATTGCGATATTTTCCATTCCCTCTGGCGCACGAACTGACTGTCCGAGCGCGCCGAGCGCCGCCAGTCGATATGACGGCGTTCATCGCCGGGCATCACCGGCCGGTACTGCCAGAAATCATCGCCCAGCCCGGCGCGCCTGCGCCCGTGTTCGCCCAAAAGAACCGCCCCCGCCAGGTGCTCGGCCCGCGCCAGCAAAGGCGGCAAACGCGCCGCTTCCGCTTCTGCCCGGCCTCGAAGGGGGGCGGTTTGGCTCATGCGGCGGCCTCGGTGCGGGTGATGGATTTGGTTGTCCCGGCAATCAGATCGGCAAGGCTGTCACCCCGCGCCCGGGCCGAGAAATTCAAAGCCATGCGGTGAATGAGCACCGGCTGCGCCATCGCCGCCACATCATCCATATCCGGCACCAGACGCCCCTGAAGCATCGCCCGCGCCCGCACTGTCAGCATCAACGCCTGCGCCGCCCGCGGCCCCGGCCCCCAGGCCACGGCCTCGCGCACCGTATCGCTGGCGCTGGTATCTTCGGGGCGGAAGGCGCGCACCAGCTCAAGGATCCGCTCAAGCACGTTTTCGCCCACCGGCATCCGCCTGAGCAGGGTTTGCGCGGCGATCAGCTCATCCGCCGTGAACACCTGATGCGCTTGTTCTTCGGTGGCACCGGTGGTGGCCAGCAGGATCTCGCGTTCGGTATCAAGGGTTGGGTAAGGCACATCTATTTGCACCAGAAAGCGGTCAAGCTGCGCTTCGGGCAGGGGATAAGTGCCCTCCTGCTCAATCGGGTTTTGCGTGGCCAGCACATGAAAAGGTGCTGCCAAAGCGCGGTTTTCGCCCGCCACGGTGACTTGTCGTTCCTGCATCGCCTGCAACAGCGCCGATTGGGTGCGCGGGCTGGCGCGGTTGATCTCATCGGCCATCAGCAACTGGCAAAACACCGGGCCTTTGATGAATTTGAACGCGCGGCTGCCATCGGCGCCGGTTTCCAGCACTTCCGAGCCTAAAATATCGGCGGGCATCAGATCGGGCGTGAACTGAATGCGGTTGCCATCGAGGCCCATCACCGTGGCAAGGGTCTCAACCAGCAGGGTTTTACCAAGGCCCGGCAGGCCAATCAGAAGCCCGTGACCGCCACACAAGAGCGCCGAAAGGGCCAGATCAACCACCCGTTCCTGGCCGATAAAGCGGCGGGTAATTGACGCGCGGGCCTTTGCCAGCTTGTCCTCAAGCGCTTCGATGCCCGCAAGCAGATCGGCATTATCGGTCATGGTCAAACTCCTGTTGAGACTATAAACATAGGGGCAAGTGTACCTTGTGCAACGAAAATGGCAAAACCAATGAGCAACAAACCGATCACAACCCCGTCAGCCGAGAATATTGCCGCTGCCGCGCGTGCCGTAAAGGGCAAAGGTCTGCCGCCGGTGCATCTGTGGAACCCCGAGTTTTGCGGCGATCTGGATATGCGCATCGCCCGCGATGGTACGTGGTTTTATCTGGGCACTCCGATTGGGCGGCCCGGGCTGGTACGGCTGTTTTCCACCATTCTGCGCCGCGATGGTGATGATTATTTTCTGGTCACCCCGGTTGAGAAAGTGGGCATTACCGTTGATGACGCGCCGTTTGTGGCGGTGGATTTCGAGGCTCAGGGTGCGGGCCGAGAGCAGGCTTTGACATTTGAAACCAATGTCGGCGATTTTGCCACGGCTGGCCCGGAGAATCCGATCCGGGTGGTGCGTGATCCTGAGACCGGCGAGCCCTCGCCCTATGTGCATGTTCGCGCCAATCTTGAGGCGCTGATCGACCGCAAAAGCTTTTACCGTCTGGTGGAGATCGGCAGCCATTTTGAGGGTTGGTTTGGCCTATGGTCGGGGGGCGGGTTTTTCAAAGTGATCCCGTCTGACGAGATGATGGCGGAATAGTTCAGAGGGGCGGATAGACGGATATGCGGCAGTCGGCTTAACCCTTGAATGCTTTGACTAAGTTGAGCAGGAAGGTATCTATTGGCACGTCTTTCAAGAGTGCCAGCGCCGCGATCCCCAGGCTAAATATAGAAATCCATGTGCTCATCCTTGACCTTCGCGCACCCTCATCTCTTCTACCTTCCTCAAGCAATTTTGGTCGCTTCATCCGTTGAGCAGCTATATATTCGGGCTGGCCTGACAGTGCTATCCCCGGCATTTTGAAAAAATGTCAGCCCCCGCCCGCCCCATGGCGGGGGCTTTTGCAACGGCTTCATTTGATGAAACGATGCACTTTTTCACGATTGTTGCGGGTTTCTCCAGTGAATCACTATGCCCCCACCCGGACGGGGGCTGACATTTTTTCAAAACCCTCGGTTTGTTCGAAGGTTCTCTGAGGTGGAGGCCCCGGCGCGGGGGCCGGGGCGTGGGGGAAATCCATGCCAGCCAGCAGGACTTGGTATCAAACCCTCGGCGGGCCCCAGCGTTCTTGCAGATGTGAAATAATCTGATCGCGGGTCTGGCGGTAGGCGTCCAGCTTGGCGGCGCGGGTTTCGCCCAATCCGGTTGGGTCCATGACCGGCCAGTAAACCACATCAAGATGAAATACCCGCGTCAGTTCAAGCGCCCGGCGCTGGCTGGCGGGGCTGAGGGACACCACCAGATCAAACGATGACAGATCATCGCCCCATTCGGCCATCTCATCAAAGCTGCGGGTGCGGTGGCGCGCGAGTTCAACGCCGATTTCCTTGCACACGGCGATTGAGAAGCCGTCAATATCAAGATCATTCATCACGCCCGCCGATTGCACATAGGTATCGGTGCCGTAAAACTTCTTCATGATACCTTCGGCCATGGGCGAGCGCACGGCGTTATGATCGCAGCAAAACAGGATGGATTGAGGAAGCTCGGCCACCACGGTTTCAACCCCCGAAATGCAAAACGCAGATCAGGGTAAAGAGGCGCCGGGCGGTATCCGTATCCACATCCGCCTTGCCCTCAAGCCGCTCTTCCAGGATGCGCGCGCCTTCATTATGGATGCCGCGCCGCGCCATATCTATGGTTTCAATCTGACCGGGGGGCAGGTTTTTCACAGCGTCAAAATAGCTTTCGCAGATTTGCCAGTAATCCTTGACCACCTGCCGGAACGGGCTGAGCGACAGGTGAAACTCGGCCGCCGGTTGCGCGTCTTCGGTCAGAATATCAAACACCAGCCGCTTTTCGCGGATCGAAAGCCCGACGCGATATGGCCCGTCCGGGGCGACACGCTCACCGCGTTTGGGCAGGGCAAAGCTATTGTCTTCGATCAGGTCAAACATCGCCACTTTGCGCTCTTGCTCGATCTCGGGCGTGGGCGGGGGCAGGTTGGCGTCATCCAACTCGATATGGCTGATACGGGTCATGGCAATTCTCTTGATTCATATATGTGCCATGGAGTAGCGCAGGAATCACGGAGGAGCAATGCGTGCTTGGCCCGGACATCAGGAAAGGACGCCCGGACCCATTGGTTTTCGGGTTATCCGGCCCGCGTTTCAAGCCGTATGCGCATTGTGGCCAAAATACATGAACTCATTGCTCATCCCGGCCACTTCCCCGGCTTCAAGCGTCAGGCTGGCGCTATCAAGCATCCTGTAGCTTGACTGTGATTTCACCCATTCATCGGCATCCTGCAAGGTGGTCAGCGTATAGCTTACGGTTTCATTGAGATAATGCGTCGGGATGATAATCTTGGGTTTCAGCCGCGCCACGATGTCATTGCCCATGTCATAAGACAGGATATGCATCGAGCCATCCACCGGCAGGGTCAGGATATCCACCGCACCGATCGAGGCCCAGAATTCTTCCGGCGGGTTATGCCGGTTGTCGCCCCAGATCAGGATACGGATACCGCCGGTTTCCACCAGATAGGTGACCATATCCATGTGGCTGACATTATCGGGCGGGCAGGCGTTGACGCCAAATTCGGCCAGAGCATTTGTCCAGTTATACCAGCCCGGTGCCTGACAGGCGTGCTTATCGGCAAAGCCGGTGATCCTGAGATCGGCAAATTCATAATTGCCCACCATCCGGTCAAGCACCATGGTGGAAACCGGCCGGTCAATCGCATCGTGATCAAAATGCGTATGGGTCGACATGCAGATATCGGTCTGGGTTTCGGGGAACGGGTTTTTGAACCACAACCCCCACGCACCCGAGGGATCATCGCGCCATGGATCAAACAAAACCGTGGCCCCGCCCGGCGAGGTGATCTTGAAGGCGCAATGGCCGTAATACTCGATCTTGACGGCCCCGGCCACCGCATTGCCGGTGGTGGCCTGCATTTCAATCACGTTATTGTTGTTGCCCGGCTGGGTCCAGTCGGTGGATTGGGCCTGGGCGGCGGTGGTGGACAGCAATGAGGCCGCCCCCCCGACGCCCGCGGCCCCCGCCGCCATAAAGAACGTCCGGCGCGACAGCCCCGGTGCCAGTTTATCGAATTCGCCATTCAGGATGGTTGGTTTCAGGTCTTTTCTGTCCATTTCATTATCTCCCTGTCATTTGCTGCGCAGGGCATAGCCCCCGCCGGTAAAGGGTAGCAAAACACAGGCCTGGGGTGACTAGGGATAATTTAGGGGGTTAATACGGGGAAATTCCCCCTATTCATGCGCCGCCATCAACAGGCTGCGCAGATTCTGACCGCTTCGATTGATTCCCAGCTTGCGCCGGATATTGTTGCGGTGAAAATCTATTGTGCTGGTCTCACGCGACAGGGTTTGGGCGATGTCCTTGGTGGTCTTGCCCTGCATCACCATCTGGGCAATCTCAAGCTCGGATGGTGTCAGGGCCTCTAACGCGGTTGACAAACCGTTGGAATAGCTGGCGGAAATGGATTTGAGGCTGTCCTCCATCAGATCAAGATAGGTTTCCGCCGTGGCATCCCTCTTGAGCCGTGCCCGCAGTTTCGACAGATGCGGCATCACCAGCCCCTTGATCTGACGCAGCACCGTCTGATCATAATCCTTTCGCGCCTGCTCGACATTGGCCAGCAGAACCCTTAGCGCGGTATTGGCCTCTTCCAGTTCCTGCGTCCGTTCCGATACCCGCAATTCCAGCTTGTCCAGCGCTTCCTGCAACCTGGATTCAAGCCGGACGCGCAGGTTGATCTCGGTCAGTCGCGCCAGATCCGCCTCGATCACCCGGGCAAATTCGCGCAGGCCCTCGCGAAACAACAGCGCGCGCTTGTTGCGGCGGTGATCCAGCACGCAGATGGTGCCAAAAAGCGTACCATCGGGCCATTTCAAGGGGTAGCCAATATAGAAACTCATGCCATGTTCAAGATCGTCATTATCAGCCCAGCGCGGCTCGCAACGCGCGTCTTCGACGGTCAGCTCGCCATCATTTTCAAACACGCCGTAACAGTAAAGCTTTTCATTGAGGGTAAATTCCAGGCCCACCGGATAGGGGTTGTTGGCGGAATTACTGGTCACATAGACCGCATGTTTGGGCGCGGATCTGCGCATCACAAGGCTCGCGGGTACATCAGCGAGCCGGGCAATCAGATCAACGATCCGCTGCCAGTTGGCGATGGTTTCACCCGGGATATCCGGCATTGCTTCGGCCATGGCCATGCCCCGCTGCTTGAGAGGACATTGTAGAACCGAAAACTGCACAGGGGCAAGCCCGTCGTTGAGCTGATCCGGGCGCGCCGGGGCCAACAGCCCGCAGGCCGTTTGCCGGCCCACCCACGAAGGTGTTTCAGGCCGTCTTGGGATTCATGCCAGCCATATCTTCAGCAGGGAGTTCCACCATCTCGCGTCTGAAAAATTCCTGATCGGCTATCATCGGGTCTTTTTCAAAATGTCTGGCAGCCATGTGCCCGTTAAAAACCGCATCGGCGATCAAACCCGGGGTCGCTGCATCCCCAATCAGCTTCAGCGTGGTCAGATTTATCTTGCCTGCATCATTGCGGGCCTTCAAATCATCATAAAGCGCGGTCTGGCGTATTCGCTCGGTGACCAGAACGACCGCGCCACAGTTCAGCGTCTGCTCTTGCTCTGTAAAAACGCAGGACAAGACACCGCCAGCCTTGTTTGCCCCTGTCAATTTCTGGCTGGTCTTCAGCAAAACACCCCGATTGATCAGGCTCTTCTGGATGCGGGATTGTTCAAGTGTGTGCTCGGTCCAGGGCGAGACAACGCTGGCGGGGGTTGCCAAAATGACATCATGGCCCAGCTCATTCAGGTGCTCAGCAAGCACACCGCCAAGGTAGATCTGATCATCGTCATAAATCAGAACCGGGCCGGTCGCGGGCACTATCCCTGCCAGTATGTCATCGGGCGTCAGGACTTGCATATCTTTATCAATATCAATGGGTTGCCTGCTGCTGCGCCCAACCCCATCGCGGCGCCATCTTGCCCCGGTTGCCACAAAAACATTTGGGATGTTCAGCTCGATAACGGCCTCTGCATCCAGGCCGCTTTGCATGAACATCCGGGCATTTGCCCGCTGTTGCAGATCATAAACCCGGTGATCCGCAACCCGTTTCCATGCCCTAAGCCCATAGAGGCCCGCCTCGGATAGAACCCGGCCACCGGGGGCTTTGCCCGCTTCCGCCAGGGTGACGTTATAGCCGCGTTTGGCCAGTTGCATGGCGCATTCCAGCCCCGCAGGCCCCGCCCCGATGATCAGGGCATCTTCCTGCCTGCCTTTGGGCTCGATCTTTTCCGGGTGCCAGCCCCGGCGCCATTCTTCGCCCATAGTCGGGTTTTGCGTACAGCGGATGGGAACTGAGAGATTATCGCTTGCCACACAGATATTGCAGCCGATGCATTCGCGGATCTCGTCTATGCGGCCCTCCTGTATCTTTTGCGGCAAAAACGGATCGGCAATCGAGGGGCGCGCGGCACCGATGAAATCAACAATGCCGCGTTTCACCATCGACAGCATCATATCGGGCGAGGTCAGGCGGCCAACCGCAACAACGGGTTTCTTTGTCACCTGTTTCACGAACTCGATATATGGCGTCTGATAGCCATCCTCGGGCTGGAATCTTGTGGTGGCTGAATCGTTTGACCAATCGGATACATTCACATCCCAAAGATCAGGCAGGTCGGCCAGCAGTTCAACAACCGCGCGGCCTTCTTCAGCGGCCTGCATACCGTCAGCCCCGGCCATCTCATCCACGGCAAAGCGAAACGCAACCGCGCAGGTATCGCCGACCTCTTCTTTGGTTTCCTCGATCAATTCACGGGTCAGGCGCACCCGGTTTTCCAAAGATCCGCCATATTCATCCATCCGGTCGTTGGTCGAGGGCAGCAAGAAATGATGCGGCAGTGACATGTGATGGCCCGCATAGACATAGACAATGTCAAACCCGGCCTCCCTTGCGCGCCTTGCAGCCATGCGGTGCCAGCACCGGAACTCACGAATATCCGCCTTGTCCATCGCCCGGGCCTGTTTGGGCGCAATATAATCCGCGGCAATATCCGAAGGTGCCAAAGACGGGGCGCGGGTATAAAGGTTGGTTGCGTGATTGCCGTTATGCGCAAGCTCGATGGCTGCCAATGAGCCTTTTGCATGGATGGCATTCGTCATCAGGCGCAGGGCGGGAATATCACGCGCATCCCAAAGGCGGCTTTCAGCATAGGGTGACATATCCGAGGAAGGGTGAATCTCGGTTTCCTGATTTGAAACCACGGCCCATCCGCCTTCGGCCTTGATCGCCCGCATGGCCGCTTCGGCCTGTGGTCTGACATGCCCCATGCCGGTACAATGGGGAACTTGGTAGAACCTGTTACGCGCTGTCACAGGGCCGATTTTAACGGGCTCAAACAGGATGGAATATTTGTCTTTCAGCAATGTCAGGCACTCCGCTTACATGATGGGCAACGGTTAAATCCGGTACCCAATGATCGGTATCGTCCGGTGCAAGCATGATATGCAGAATATCAGATGGCAATGGTAGCCTTGGAGACGGCCCTTGCAGAACCTGCGCGGCTTTTTATCAATGAAAGGCAAATATGGCGGACCGAGGAGGATTCGAACCCCCGACCCCCTGATTCGTAGTCAGGTACTCTATCCAGCTGAGCTATCGGTCCGTGAGGGCCAGCATCTAGACCCTGAACCAGGGCAATGCAAGAGGGGGATGATAAATTATCCGCAAGACATACATATAATATATATGCCGCTGCCAAAGGCAAAGCATTCAGCCAAGAATGTTTCCTTTGGGTAAATCAATACAGAATGCCGTTCCCTTAGGGCCGGTATATTCCAGCGTCAGATGGCCACCATGGCCGCGTATCAGCTCAGCCGATATTGTCAGGCCAAGGCCGGTTCCGCCCTTTGTTGCACCGCCTTGAAATGGGGTGAACAGGTATTCACGGGCCTTGGCGGGCAATCCCGGCCCGGTATCGGAAATTCTGATTTTCCAGTAGTTGTCATCCTCATGCGCGGTGATATTGATCTCGCCTGAATTTCCGGTTGCGATGATCGCCTGACGGGCGTTGCGGACAAGATTGGCAATCACCCGGTAAAGCTGTTCTGCATCCGCACGCACCGTAAGGTTTGCCGGTACATCCTCGGACAGGCTGACATCGCTATCGCCAATAGAAAGGCGTTCACTATCCAGCACATCCTGAACGATGTCGGCAAGCATGAACAGGCTCAGCTTTGGCGCGGGTTCTTCTGCCTTGCCGTAGGCCAGCGTGGATTCGCACAGATGCACCGCGCGGGTGATGGAATTAACCAGCTTGGGGGCCATGCGTTTGACGGCCGGATCTTCGCTCATTTCAATCCGGTCGGTGAAAAGCTGCGCGCTGGTCAGGATATTGCGCAAATCATGGCTTACCTTGGCCACCGCCGCGCCAAGCTGCGCCAGCCGGTCTTTCTGGCGCAGGGCCTGAGTGAGCTGGGTTTGCATGGTTTTGAGGGTTTCCTCGGCCTCGCGCAATTCTCTGACCCCCGCAGAGGGCATGATCACCTGGCGCGCATCCTCGGGCGCGGCAGCGTAGGAAATCATATGCTCGATCACCCCTTTGATCGGGCGCACAAGAAACACCCGAACCGCCAGAAACAGCATCACCGCCGTAATCACGGATATAACCGCCGACAGCCACAAGATACGCAGGCCATAATCAATCATGGCGGTGCGCAAAGCCTTCGTATCCATGGTCACTTCGATCAATAGCCCGGCCATTTGCACCGGCTGATCAATAACGCGGATCACCTGAGGTTCAGGGTTTATGAGCCGTAACATGGCATCCCTGATCAGCTCAAGTGCTGTGGGATTGCGCATATCGAAGGTCGCAGAAATGGGCGCGGGCACCGGTGAGGACAGCACCAACTGGCGCGCCTCGTCACGGCGCAGCACCACGTTGAACACGCCCGCGTTCTGCAACAGCTCTTTTTGCAAATCATCGCTGATGGTTTCATTTTCCAACAGCGCCAATGAGGCTATTTGTGCGCGCTCAAGGCGCGAGATCAGATAATCCTGCCGGAAGCGCGCCACCGAGGGCACGAAAATCATTACCTCGGCCAACATCACGAAGACTACGGTAAGGATCAGAAAACGGCCTGAAAGTGAGTTCAGCATCACCCTTCCACATCAAATATCACGGCAGCCAGCGCTGCACAAAACCAACTATTTTCTTCACCTTATAACTTTCAAACAGCCTTGGCGAGAAATACGCCCCGGCAACACGTTTGTTGATCTCGCCGATGGTTGGATAAGGCGCCACCATCGCCGCCACATGTTTCATCTTCATCTTGTTGGCCAGAACCAGTGCCCACAGGTTGATCAGCTCTCCAGCCTGATACCCGCCGATGGACACGCCCACGGGCCGCCCGCGCACCACCATCGCCTTGATCAGCCCGGTGGTTTTACGCTCGGCTATGGCGCGGTCATTGTGGTTGTAGGCAAAACGCACCACTTCAAGATTGCCGCCGTGCTCGGCGCGTGCCTGTGCCTCGGTCAGGCCCACTTGCGCCAGTTCGGGATCGGTATAGGTGGCCCATGGGATATGATCCGTGCGCATCTTCGCAGGCAGGCCAAACAGCGCCGAGCGGATGATCAGCCCGGCATGATAGGCCGCCATATGGGTGAATTGCAGCCCCCCCGCCACATCGCCAATGGCATAAACCTTGCGGTTGGTGGTTTTGAGTCTGTCATCCACCTTGATGCCCCGGCGGGTTGTTTCGATGCCTGCGGCCTCAAGATTGAGCTTGTCGGTATTGGGCTTGCGCCCCACTGCCATCAGCAGGTGAGAGCCTTTGAAGATCCGGCCATCCTTGGCCACAACCTCAATCGCACCGGCTTTGCCGCGAATTTCATCGGCCATGGCCCCTTCGGCAATCTCAACGCCTTCGGATTTGAGTTTTTCAATGACAATCGCGGCGGTTTCCGGATCATCCTGGCCCAACACTTTCATGCCCTCGATCACCGTCACCTTGCAGCCAAGCCGGACATGCGCCTGCGCCATTTCCATGCCGATAGGCCCGCCGCCGACAATCAGCAGGTGTTCGGGCTGCTCGCGTAGCTCAAAAATCGTCTCGTTGGTCTCATAGGGGACAGTCTCAAGCCCCGGCACCGGTGGCACGAAAGGCGAAGAGCCGGTTGCGATGATGATCCGCCGCGCGGTGATCACATCCGCGCCCGCCTGCACCTGTGTGGGCGAGATGAAGCTGCCATATTCGCGGATCACCTGCACGCCAAGCCCTTCAAACCGTTCCTGACTATCGACCGGCGCGATGGTGGCAATCACATCGGCCACATGATCCTTGGTGGCGGCGTAATCAACCTTGGGCTTTGCATCCGCCACACCAAACGCCGACGCATGGGCCTGTGCATAGGCCGCCTTGCCGCTGGCAATCAGCGCCTTTGAGGGCACGCAGCCGAAATTCAGGCAATCGCCGCCCATCTTGTGGCCCTCAAGCAAGATCACCGAGGCCCCCATCTGTACCGCGCCCGCCGCCACGGACAACCCGCCTGAACCGGCCCCGATGACCAGCAGATCAGCCTTCAATTCACTCATTTCAAATTCCTTTCCTGCCACGCAGGGTTTTTATGATGATCGGCAGGAATGCCAGCGCCGCCAGGCCCAGAATTGGCCCGATGATCTGCGGCTCCCACAAAAGCGAAAGATCAGGGTTTTCACCCCGGTCAAACACGGCACCCAACCCGACGCCGATCCATGTAAATACAATCGCGCCGGGGATGATGCCGAAAAAGGTGGTAAAGACGAAATTGGAAAACCTGACCCCCACCAAGGCGGGCAGCAGATTGGCAACGAAAAACGGCACCGCAGGCACGAGGCGCAGAAGGAACAGAACGCTGATCTCGTTTTCAGCCAGCCCGTTCTTGATTTTTTTCAGCGTGCCGTTAGAGGCATCCATTTTTGCCGTCAGGTTTTTGCCCAGGCCCCAGCGCGCCGCCAGAAAAATGGCGCAGGCACCGATTGTAGCTGCCGTTACGTTATAAAAAGTGCCCAGCCCAAGCCCGAATAAAAAGCCGCCAGTAACCGAGGCCACCGCCGCACCGGGCAGGGAAAATGACACGATGACGATGTAGATTGCCAGAAAACTGGCCACCAGACCATAATAATTGGCATCGCGAAACGCGAGCAAAGCCTCACGGTGTTCGCGCAATGTATCAAACGTGATGTAGTCTTTGAGGGTGAAAAAGCCGATTGTGGCCACGATCACAATGATCGCAAGTGGCGCATGGCGCAGGATTGATCTGGTTTCCGAATTCTTGTCCGTCCCGGTTGATTTTTCCATTTACTGGGCCTGTATTGTTAAGTTGCGCATAACATGCGGCTTTCCCGATGTTTTGACCAGACACGATCACAGCCGATTGATCCGGGGTGATGAATATTACGGCTTTGATTGCAATCTGCCGGGCTTTTCGTAACATTGCGCCCACCCCTGCGCGGATTTTTGTTGCAATAGGCCGCATTTCAGTGCCGCTTGGGTTTGACTTGTCAATTTCACCCCACTATAGACCGGGCTTCAGAGATTCAAAGGCCCTTGGCGATTCCATGCGCCGGGCCTCATATTAAAGTCGGAGACGGAGCGATGAAACGCACCTATCAACCCTCGAACCTGGTTCGCAAACGCCGTCACGGCTTTCGTGCCCGGATGGCCACCAAGGCCGGTCGCAAGATCCTCAATGCGCGCCGTGCGCACGGCCGCAAAGAACTGAGCGCTTAAGAGCGCCAGTTACAGGACAAAAGACATGACCCCGCCGGAGGCCCCCGCAGATGACAGGGGGAACATAACCCCGGCGGTTTTCGTTTGTCTGAAGGTTCTGCGAAATCGCGCCGATTTCCTGCGCGCCGCCCGCGCCCGAAGGCAGGGCACCGCGTCGATGATGGTACAGGCCCGAAACCGGCATGACGATAGCCTTGCCACGCGCGTGGGCTTTACCTGCTCCAAAAAAGTTGGCAATGCCGTGGCGCGAAACCGGGCCAAACGCCGCCTGCGCGAGGTGGCGCGCATGGTACTGCCCGATCTGGGCCGTGCGGGTTGGGATTATGTGCTTATCGGCCGCAAAGAGGCCACAGCCGGGCGGCCGTTTGAGGCGCTGAAAACTGATTTCATCTCGGCTCTTAACACGCTGCACGCAAAATCATGACCCCGCTGGCGCATATCCTCGCCCTGCCGATCCGGGGCTATCGCCTGCTGTTTTCGCCCTGGGTCGGGTATAATTGCCGCTATCAGCCAACCTGCAGCGCCTATGCGCTTGAGGCGCTGGAAAAACATGGCGCCATCAAGGGTGGCTGGTTGGCGGTAAAACGCATTGGCCGCTGTAACCCATGGGGGCAATGCGGCCATGATCCGGTGCCCGATGACACGGGCGATAAGGGAAAATGATGCAGATTTGGGCCGTGTTTCCCATATTGCCATGGCGGCGCTTATGACATCTTTTTCAGTTCAACACCCGGCGCGCAGGCAATGAAAAACGGGTTGGCATAGCCCGGCTTGCCGTAAATCAATGGGGTGTGATCATCAAACCGCAGCACCTTGCCACCCGCGCCGAGCAAGACCGCGTGGCCTGCGGCGGTATCCCATTCCATGGTGCGGCCCATGCGGGGATAAAGATCGGCCTCGCCGGTGGCAATCAGGCAGAACTTGAGAGACGATCCCGCGCTTTTCATATCCTGCACGTTATATTTGCCGATATAATCATCGGTGGCCTGATCGCGGTGGGATTTGCTGGCCACCACCATTAAGGCGGAATTATCAGGATTTGATACCGAAACGGGGCTGAGCCTGCCCAAAACATCCGGGGCAAATGGCGCGAATTCCTCTACGGCCTCACCATTGGCGCGGGTGAAAAACATCCGGGCTTTGGCCGGGGCATAAACAATGCCACGGGTGGGCACGCCGTTTTCCACAAGGGCGATATTGACGGTGAAATCACCGCGGCGGTGGATGAATTCCTTGGTGCCGTCCAGCGGGTCAACAATCAGGAAGGTTTCGGCGCTCTTGCCATGGGTCGCGGCCTGTTCTTCGGTGATCAGCAGGGTATCGGGGAATGCCGCGCGCAGGCCGGTCGAGATGATGGCATCTGCGGCCTCATCTGCCTCGGTTACGGGGCTTTGATCGGATTTGGTTTTGACGGCGAAATCATCGGCCTGATAGATCTGCATGATCTTTTCCCCGGCGGCAAGCGCCAGGGTTCGCATCACGGTTTCAAGTTTGTTATAATCCAAAATCAGCCTCCTGATGAGCGACACGTTGATAGATGGCCCAACGTCCCTTATGCTGCGCCGGTAACGGGACAGCAAGATTTCTGTGGGATAACTGTGAGATTACTGCGCAAGGCTCTATTCAAAGGCAGCTCGGGTAAGGGTATATGTTTCACCAGGTAAAACGAAAATCAAAGTTTCAATCGGCCCTCGGCATGGCCGAGCTGATTTATCATACGATCGTGCGCAATATTAGAAAAGGCCACGGCAATGCCCTGTGGGCGCTTGTCAGCAACATGTTGCAGGCAGTGGTTTTTATATTGGCCTTTTATGTGATGTTCTGGCTCATGGGCATAGACAAGGCCAATATACGGGGGGATTTCCTGCTTTATATCATCTCGGGGATTTTCCTGTTTCTGGTCCATATTAAAACCATTGGTGCCATTGCCGGCACGGAAGGGCCCTCATCGCCGATGATGCAACACGCGCCAATGAATACGATCGTCTCAATTGTAGCGGCTGCAATTGGCACCTTGTATATTCAGACGCTGACGCTGCTTGTTATCCTGTTCGCCTATCATGTGGCTGTTACCCCGTTTGAAATTGATGATCCTGCCGGGGCCTACGGCATGCTGCTGGTCGCCTGGCTTTCCGGGGTGGCCATCGGGCTGGTATTGCTCTCAATGAAGCCATGGTTTCCAGGCTTTGTTGCGATCTTCACAACCGTTTTTCAAAGGATCAACATGATTGCATCCGGCAAGATGTTTGTGGCCAATACATTGCCCGCTTTCATGCTTCCGATGTTTGAATGGAACCCGCTTTTTCACACGATTGATCAGGCCCGCGGCTTCATGTTTGTCAATTATGTGCCGCGCACGACCTCGGCTGAATACCCAATCATTTTTTCGCTGGCCTTGCTTGTAATTGGTTTGATGGCCGAGTTTTACACCCGTCAACACGCCTCAAGCAGCTGGGATGCCCGCAGATGAGAAGGGCTGTTCTGGCGATAATGATGCTCTGGCCGTTTGCGCTTATGGCGCAGCCCCTTCCGGCGCTTTATGATGTCCGCGATGTGGCGGCGGATGATGTTTTGAATATCCGCGTTGATGCCAGTGCCAGTAGCAGCATCATTGGTGTATTCACCCCTGACCAAAAGGGTATTGAAGTCATTGCGCTAAGCGAAAACGGCAAATGGGGCCGGGTCAATACCGGTGAAACGCCGGGCTGGGCGGCAATGCGGTATTTGCAACCCGCAGGCGGGCCGGGCTGGGCATCATCGCAAAGCGCAGTTTACTGCTATGGAACCGAGCCTTTTTGGTCTTTCCGCTATGATCCGGGTGATGGTAAAATACTTTTCCAGCAAATGGGACAGCCTGATGAAACCCCGCCCATCAGCCAGATTTTAACATCTGTTGACGGCTACCCCCCGGAAATGCAGATCAGGCTTGACCATATTGGCAGTTTCAGCGCCACTTTCACCGGGCAAAGCTGTTATGACGGCATGTCAGACCGGGAATTTGGCATTGAAGCCCGCCTGTTATGGGTGTTCAGTGAAGGGCTTGCACCTTCCTCACCTCTGATGGGCTGTTGCTCGCTCAGCCAATAATGGCTCAATCGACCACCCGCAGCGTCAGATTGATCCGCCCGCCCTTAGGCATCAGCTTTGACGTGCCAAAACGGATGCGGTCCACCCCGTGATATGTCAGCCGCGCAGCGCCGCCCATCACCACCACATCACCGGAATTCAGCCAGATCGATTCCGTCTTGCCTCCGCGCGTTCTGTTACCGATACGAAAAAGCCCGTCATTGCCCAATGACACAGACAAAACCGGCCAGTTGAAATCAGCCTCATCGCTGTCGCGGTGCAGCCCCATGCGCGCGCCCTCGCCATAGTAGTTGATCAAACAGCAATCCGGCCCCCGGTCGGCGCTTACCAATTCCCGCCAAAGCGAAAGCGCCTTTGCGGGTATCGGCGGCCACGGCGCACCATTCGGATGCACCGGCGCGTAGCGATACCCTGAATGATCAGAATACCAGCCATATTTGCCTGCCGATGTCATCTGTACCGACATGGGTTTGCCATAGGGTGTGTCGGGCGATAACAATGGCGCGCGCGCCACAACATCACGCAAATCCTCCAGCAATGCCGCCTGAGCCGGGGAATCAAGCAGCCCTTTGAAAATATGAAATCCACGCAGGATTATGGTTGGTTCCGGCATTTTCCCCCCATTGAAGCCCCAATCGTGCACAATTTACAAAAAAATTGCAAAATCGACCCCTTACATATGGTTGCACGGGCAGACTGGCCTGCCTATATACGCCGGGAAGCGCGGCTAACCGGTGATCGGTGGCCGCAAAGCATCGGAAGCCAGACGCCATAACGGGTTTGGTTTCTGTAACATCGCCTAAAGCAGAAGGGATATAAGCATGGCCAAAGTTATTGGTATTGACCTCGGAACCACAAACAGCTGCGTTGCCATCATGGATGGCTCTCAGGCCCGCGTTATCGAAAACGCAGAGGGCGCGCGCACCACACCCTCGATTGTTGCCTTTACGGATAATGAGCGCCTTGTCGGCCAACCGGCCAAGCGTCAGGCTGTTACCAACCCAGAAAACACCATCTTTGGTGTCAAGCGCCTGATCGGCCGCCGGGCGGATGACAAGGATCTTGCCAAAGACAAAAAGAACATGCCGTTCCATGTGATTGACGGCGGCAATGGCGACGCCTGGATCGAAGCCAAGGGTGAGAAATACTCGCCCAGCCAGATCTCGGCCTTCATACTTGGCAAAATGAAAGAAACCGCCGAAAGCTATCTTGGTGAAAACGTGACACAAGCCGTGATCACCGTGCCCGCCTATTTCAACGATGCCCAGCGTCAGGCCACCAAGGATGCCGGCAAGATCGCAGGCCTCGAAGTGCTGCGCATCATCAACGAGCCGACAGCGGCGGCGCTGGCTTACGGCCTTGACAAGGAAAACACCCATACGATTGCGGTTTATGACCTCGGCGGCGGCACATTCGACGTGACCGTGCTTGAGATCGACGACGGGCTGTTCGAAGTCAAAGCCACCAATGGCGATACCTTCCTTGGCGGTGAAGATTTTGACATGCGCATCGTCAACTACCTGGCTGATGAGTTCAAAAAAGAACACGGCGTTGACCTGACCAAAGACAAGATGGCGCTGCAACGGCTGAAAGAAGCCGCCGAGAAAGCCAAGATTGAATTGTCCAGCTCATCCCAGACCGAGATCAACCAGCCGTTCATCTCGATGGGCTCGGATGGCTCGCCTTTGCACATGGTGATGAAACTGACCCGCGCCAAGCTTGAAAGCCTGGTGGGTGACCTGATCAAAGCCTCGATGAAGCCCTGCGCCGCCGCGTTGAAAGACGCAGGCCTTAAGGCCTCGGAGATTGATGAGATCGTTCTGGTCGGCGGCATGACCCGGATGCCACGGGTGGTTGAAGAAGTCACCAAATTCTTTGGCAAAGAGCCGCATAAGGGTGTGAACCCCGATGAGGTTGTGGCCATGGGCGCGGCCATTCAGGCCGGTGTTCTGCAAGGTGACGTCAAGGATGTGGTGCTGCTGGATGTGACGCCTCTCAGCTTGGGGATTGAAACATTGGGCGGCGTCTTTACCCGCCTGATTGATCGCAACACCACGATCCCGACCAACAAAAGTCAGGTCTTCTCGACCGCTGAGGATAATCAGAACGCCGTGACCATCCGGGTGTTCCAGGGCGAGCGTGAAATGGCCGCGGATAACAAAATCCTGGGTCAGTTCAATCTGGAAAATATCCCGCCCGCGCCGCGCGGTATGCCGCAGATCGAGGTGGCGTTTGATATTGATGCCAACGGGATCGTGTCGGTTCACGCCAAGGATAAAGGCACCGGCAAAGAACAGAAGATCACCATTCAGGCTTCGGGTGGGCTTTCGGATGAGGACATCGAAAAAATGGTCCGCGATGCCGAGGAAAATGCCGAATCCGATAAGGAGCGTCGCGAGTTGGTTGAAGCCCGCAATCAGGCCGAAAGCCTGATCAATTCAACCGAGAAGGCGATGGAAGAACATGCCGACAAGGTTGATCCAACCACCATCGAGGCGATTGAGCTGGCGATTGTGGCGCTCAAGGATGAGCTGGAAAATGACAATGCCGAGAAGATCAAATCCGGCATCCAGAACGTCACTGAAGCGGCGATGAAACTTGGCGAGGCGATCTATAAAGCCAGCCAGGAAGAAAGCGATGATGAGCCGATGGCCGCGGATGAAGCCGGGCCAGACGACATTGTCGATGCTGATTTTGAGGATCTGGACGACGACAAGCGCGCCTGACGCGCCGGAAGGGACTTTCGGGGCTGGCCATCGCATGGCCGGCCCCGGTTCCAACTAAGAGGGATCCTCGATGGCCAAACGTGATTATTACCAAGTTCTGGGTGTTGCCAAGGGCGCCTCGGCTGACGAGATCAAGAAGGCATATCGCACAAAAGCCAAAGAATTGCACCCCGACCGCAATGGCGACAATCCCAAATCCGAGGCCGCGTTCAAGGAAGTTGGCGAGGCTTACGATGTTCTGAAAGACGCCGAGAAAAAAGCCGCATATGATCGTTTTGGCCATGCGGCCTTTGAAGGCGGTATGGGCGGAGGCGGCCGCCACCCCGGCGGCGGGCATGGCGATTTTTCCAGCGCGTTTTCCGATGTATTCGACGATCTTTTCGGCGATTTCATGGGCGGGCGCGGCGGCGGTGGTGGCGGCGGCCGCAACCGGGCCGCGCGCGGATCAGACCTGCGCTATAACCTGCGGGTGACGCTGGAAGAGGCTTTTTCCGGCCTGCAAAAAACCATCAATGTGCCAACGGCGGTTGCCTGTGAAAAATGCGATGGCACCGGTGCCGATGGCGGTGGCGAGCCGGCTACCTGCCCTACCTGTTCGGGCATGGGCAAAGTGCGGGCGCAACAGGGGTTTTTCACTGTCGAGCGCACCTGCCCCACCTGTTCGGGCATTGGCCAGATCATCAAGAACCCCTGCAAATCCTGCCATGGTCAGGGCCGGGTGGAAAAGGACCGCTCTTTGAGTGTGAACATCCCTGCGGGCGTTGAAACCGGCACCCGTATCCGGCTTTCCGGGGAAGGTGAGGCGGGTATGCGTGGCGGCCCGCCCGGTGATCTTTACATTTTTATTGATGTGATGAAGCACGCGATTTTCGAGCGTGAAGAAAACAATCTTTTCTGCCGTGTGCCGGTTGCAATGGCAGCGGCAGCCCTTGGCGGCGATATCGAAGTGCCCACCATTGATGGCGGCCGCAGCCGGGTAAAGATCCCGGCAGGCAGCCAATCGGGGCGTCAGATGCGCCTGCGTCACAAGGGCATGCCCGCCCTGCGCGGAGGTGCGGCGGGGGATATGTTCATTGAGCTGGCGGTTGAGACGCCGGTGAACCTGACCGGCAAACAAAAAGAGCTGCTGCGCGAGTTTGAAGCGCTTTCAGAAGATAACAACCCGGAAAGCAAAAGCTTTTTCTCATCGGTCAAAGGGTTCTGGGATAGTATGAAAAGCTGACCCTTAAGCACAGGTAAGCCGGGCTTAAGCCCGGCCTACGCTATTTTGCAGATGTTAACCTTACGCTAACCAAGGTGCGGCAATCTGCGATTATGTCTGACACACATGCCTTTAATGAAATGCCCCTGCCCCTGTTTCATAGCGATGAGGCGGTGATCACGGATGGTCTGCCTGCGGGCAGGCAACCCTCCTACATCCGGGATCATCGCAAGCGCCTGCGCGCACGGTTCCTCTCAGGGGGGGCACAGGCCATGCCGGATTACGAGTTGCTTGAGCTGGTTCTGTTCCGGGCCATTCCGCGCCGGGACGTGAAGCCACTGGCGCGGGAATTATTGGACAGTTTTGGCGATTTCAACGGCGTGCTCTCGGCCCCGCCGGATCGGCTGGCGGCGGTATCTGGTGTGGCGGATGCGGTGATCACAGAGCTCAAGATCATCGAAGCCGCGGCCCACCGCCTGGCCCGTGCGCGGGTGTTTGAACGGCAGGTCTTATCGTCATGGGATGCATTGCTTGATTATTGCCATACCACCATGGCGCACCGCGAAACCGAACAGTTCCGGATATTTTATCTCGATCGCAAAAACGTCCTGATTGCGGATGAGGAACAGGCGCGCGGCACGGTGGATCATGTGCCGGTCTACCCGCGCGAGGTGGTCAAGCGCGCGTTGCAGCTTAATGCCAGCGCGTTGATTTTAGTGCATAATCACCCCTCCGGTGATCCAACACCGTCGGATTCCGACATTTCCATGACTCAGGCGGTTCAGGCGGCTTTGGACACGATGAGCATTACCTTGCACGATCATATCATCATCGGAAAATCCTGTGAGCTGAGCTTTCGCAGCCATGGTTATCTATAGCATATCCTTGGATTGGATATGCGTTAACGCACCCAGACCTCGACCCGGCGATTGACCTGACGGCCCCATTCGCTATCGTCGCAAGCCATCGGCATGGCCTCGCCAAAGGCCTCAACCCCCAGTTTGATGCGCGATAAATTGGCCGCCTCGGCCGCGCGGGTGACCGCAGCCCGCACCGCCATGGCCCGGCGCATGGCGATATCGCGATTGGCCGCAGCACCGCCATCGCCATCGCTGAAGCCCACAAAAACCAGCCGCCGCGCATCATAGATCCCAAGCTCCATCGCGCGGGCCAGTTGCTGCACATTTGAGCGCGATTGCGCATCAAGCCGCGCCGATCCGGCCTCGAACCGGAAGGTTGTTGTCAGGCGTTTCAAGGGGCCAAGCAGGGTGGTCATGCGCTGAAGCTCTGTCAGGTCAATCTCCGTCCCGGCCTGGCTGATGGCATTCACAAACCGGTTGCCCTGCGCATTGATCGCGATTTCTTCCGGGGCCAGATCGACAAACCCCGCCCGCCGGATCACCAACTGCGCCGAGGGATCGCGCAAATACGCGAGAAATTCGCGCACCAGTTTGGGAAAGCGCCGCGCGGGCAGGTATAGAAACAGCGGTGATGTCAGCGGGTAATCCTCGGTTTTCACTGCCCGGCGGGTGGCATTCAGGGAAAATCCGCAATCGCCGCTCAGCGCCAGAACCCAGCTATCGCCGGTCTCTGAGCGGCTGGTCACACCCATGGCAAAAGGATCGCTCACCACCGCATTGATCAATGACAGACTGCTCTCATGGCGCGTGGCTCCGGCCACCAAAGTCAGGCCCGGCGGCCCAAGGATGCGGTCAATCGTCGCCTGACCAAGGCCCGATCTGGCGTCATGCAGATGCACGGCTATGGGCGCGTCTGGCCCTCCCAGATCTTTCCAGTTGTCGATCTCGCCCGCCAGAACCTGCGCCAGCTCAGAGGTGGTTATCGCCTGTACAAGATTGCTGGGCGAGACCACCGGCACCAGCGCATCAAGCGCAATCACCCGGTTGCGCCCGCGGGCATTGAGATTGCCGATCCCGGCCTCGCGCGCCCGGCTCAGCTCATCGGTGCGGGCCTCGCGCAGGGACATGGCGATATCGGCCTCATTGGCGAGAAGATCAGCAAAGCCTTCATCGCTATTGGTCAGGTGGAACTCAAATTCACCCAGGGTTATGCCGGTTTGCTTGTCCGCCAGGGCATAGATGATATGGCTGTCATCCAGCGCCTCGCGGGTCAGGGTGTAATCTTCGCGAATGGCAAAGGCCTCGATCAGGGCGGGGAGCATAACCCGGCCAATGCCGGGCGCGCCCGATAGGGTGACACGGGCGATATAGGCCTCAAGATTGGGGCAGCCCGGCCCCTCGCAAAGCACACCCGAACCATCGACAGTCAATTCGCCGTATATCGTATCGACCCGGTAAAATTCGCCGTCAAAGCCCAGAAGATTGCCGGAAATTTCCACATCGCCATCACGCGATGAAAGGGTCACGTCCTGAGCATGAGCTGCGGGCCCGAACCCGGATATAAATAGCGCGGCGAGGATCGCGAAGCGCAGCAATTTCATAGGGCAGACCCCGGATAATGCGAATTTCTTTCCGGTGATACTCGGGCTATTGGCAGGAACATTCAACCACAGAGTGCGCTTCAGGCCAGCCGCCCATGGCAATGTTTGAATTTCTGCCCTGATCCACAGGGGCATTTTTCATTGCGGCCGGGATTTCCCCAGGTTGCCGGATCATCCTCGTCAAACCCATCCGCTGCATTTGCCGGATCACCGGCGGGTGCCGTTTCCATGGCTGTCTGTGCTGCCTGTGCTGCCTGTTGTTGCAGCGCAACCTGCATTTCCTCTTCCGTAGGCGGGCGGATTTGTGACAGTTGCTGCGTCACATCCTGGCGCAACCCATCCAGCATGATTTCAAATAGCTGGAAGGCCTCATTTTTATATTCATTAAGCGGATCACGCTGGGCATAGCCGCGAAAGCCCACAACATTGCGCAGATGTTCAAGCGTTAAAAGATGCTCGCGCCATTTGCTGTCAATAGTCTGCAACAGAAACTGCTTTTCGATCATGCGCATGTTTTCGGGGCCAAATTCAGCCGCCTTTTGCGCCATCATCTCATCGGCGGCATTTTCCAGCCGCTCGATGATGATCTCATCATCAACGCCCTCTTCCTCGGCCCAGGCAATGACCGGCAGGTCCATGCCCAGCCGCTCGATCACTGCCGCATAAAGCCCTTGGGTATCCCATTGATCCGCATAGGTTTTTTCAGGCATATATTGATCAATAAGATCGTCAATCACCTCATTGCGCATGTCCTTCACAATGTTTGAAAGATCATCAGCGCGCATGATGTCAAGGCGTTGCTTGAAGATCACCTTGCGCTGATCATTCATCACGTCATCGAATTTCAGCAGTTGTTTGCGGATGTCAAAATTGCGCCCCTCAACCTTGGCCTGCGCCCGTTCAAGGGATTTATTGATCCAGGGGTGGATGATCGCCTCGCCCTCTTTCATGCCCAGCGTCGTCAGCACTTTTTCCAGCCGCTCCGAGCCGAAAATGCGCATCAGATCATCTTCAAGGCTGAGGTAAAACGCAGATTTCCCCGGATCGCCCTGACGGCCCGAACGGCCACGCAACTGATTGTCAATCCGGCGGCTTTCATGGCGCTCGGTGGCCAGAACAAACAGCCCGCCGGCCTCGATCACATTTTTCTTTTCATCGGCATGTTCGGCCTCGATCCGGGCACGCAGCGCTTCGGGATCGGCATCGGGATCGGCATCAAGTGCCTCAAGCACCTTCAAATCGACATTGCCGCCCAACTGAATATCGGTGCCGCGTCCGGCCATGTTGGTGGCGATTGTGATCGCGCCAAACTTGCCTGCATCGGCAATGATCTGGGCTTCTTTTTCGTGTTGACGGGCGTTCAGGACATTATGTTCCAGCCCTGCCTCGGTCAGCATTTTGCTTATGATCTCGGATTTCTCAATGGAGGTGGTGCCCACAAGCGTCGGCTGTCCTTTCTCATGCGCCTCTTTGATAGAAATCAGGGTCTCGTTGTATTTGTCTTTGACCGAGCGGAAAATCGCATCATGCTCATCGGCCCGCGTGATCGGCTTGTTGGTGGGCACTTCGACCACGCCAAGGCCGTAAATTTCGCCAAATTCCTCGGCCTCGGTCAGGGCGGTGCCGGTCATGCCTGATAATTTATCATACAGCCGGAAATAATTCTGGAATGTAACCTGCGCCATGGTGGTGTTTTCGGGCTGAATATCAACGCCTTCCTTGGCTTCGATCGCCTGATGCAGCCCCTCTGACAGGCGTCGCCCCGGCATCATCCGGCCGGTGAATTCATCAATCAGCACCACCTCGCCATCGCGCACGATATAATCCTTGTCGCGGGCAAAAAGCTTGTGGGCGCGCAGGCCCTGATTGACGTGATGCACCAGCGTGGTGCTTTCGGGATCATAAAGGGTTTGCTCTTCATCCAACTGGCCGCGCTGGCGCAGCAGGCTTTCCAGAACATCAATGCCTTCATCGGTGAAGGTCACGTTGCGGGTTTTCTCATCCAGGGTGAAATGCTCTTCCGACAGTTCGGGGATCAGATCATCAATTGAGATGTAAAGCTCGCTTCGGTCTTCGGCCGGGCCGGAAATGATCAGCGGCGTGCGGGCCTCATCAATCAGGATGCTGTCAACCTCATCGACGATGGCATAGTTATGCGCGCGTTGATTCATGTTGCGCAGTTCGGATTTCATGTTGTCGCGCAGATAATCAAAGCCCAGCTCGTTATTGGTGGCATAGGTAATATCGGCGCCATAGGCGGCCTTTTTTTCGCCCTCGGGCTGCTGCGGATAGACAACCCCGGTGCTCAGGCCAAGAGCGGCATAGACCTTGCCCATCCAATCCGCATCACGTTTGGCCAGATAATCATTGACCGTGACAATATGCACGCCCTTGCCCGTCAGGGCATTGAGATAGGCCGGAAAAGTGGCCACAAGGGTTTTGCCCTCGCCGGTTTTCATCTCGGCTATGTTGCCCTGATGCAGGAAAATCCCGCCCATGAGCTGTACGTCAAACGCCCGCAGGCCCAGCGCCCGGTGCGCGGCCTCACGGCAATTTGCAAAGGCCTCGGGCAGCAGCGCATCCAGGCTTTCGCCCTCGGCCACACGTTTGCGGAATTCTTCGGTTTTTTCAATCAGGGCGTCATCGCTGAGGGCTTTGAAATCCGGCTCAAGTGCGTTGATTTGTTCAACCAGCGGGCGCGTTGCCTTGACCTTGCGGTCATTTGGGGTGCCAAATATCTTTTTGGCGACGGTTCCTATTCCCAGCATGCTTTTATCCGCTCCGCTTTATTTGATCACTGATCCGGGGCACAACTGCTTGCCCCCTCTGTCCTACCATTCTACAACAGGTGCAGGCTGTCTGTTTTGCCTTTATCCTAAGGCGATGTAAGGGGCTGGTGGAAGAGTGTCAACGCCGCGCACCCATGCAATAATCTACCCGGTATCTACAAAGGAAATATCCATGTTCATTCGCATCAAATCACTTGCTACATTTGCCCTTGCTGCCACGTTATCGCTGGCCTTGCCGGCGCAGGCCGAGGAAACGCTGACCGCAGGGACCGTCATGGCCACGGTTGACGGCACCGAAATCACCCTTGGCCATATGATCGCGTTGCGCAACAGCCTGCCGCCGCAATATGATCAGGTTCCGGCAAATATCCTGTATGATGGCATACTTGAGCAACTGATCCAGCAAACATTGCTGATGCAATCTTTTGAAGGCGATCTGCCACTGATATACCAGATGACAGTGGAAAATGAGCGCCGGGGCGTTTATGCCAGAACAGTGATTGAGCGTGTGATGGGGGAACCGATCACCGATGAACAACTGCAAAAAGCCTATGAAGAACAATACCTGAATAGCGGGCAGGGCATAGAATACAGCGCCGCCCATATCCTTGTTGATACCGAAGATGAGGCCAAAGCCCTGATAGAAGAGCTGAATGGCGGGGCCGATTTTGCCACCCTGGCAAAGGAAAAATCTACCGGGCCGTCGGGCGCGCAGGGGGGTGATCTTGGCTGGTTCAGTGAGGGGATGATGGTTGAGCCGTTTTTTGATGCGGTGGCGGCGCTGAAACCTGATGAGATATCGCCTCCGGTTCAGTCTGAATTTGGCTGGCATGTGATTTTGCTGAAGGAAACCCGCACCAAGCAAAGCCCCGAGCTTGATCAGGTTCGCGATGCCCTTGAAGAGGAACTGCGCAGGGCTGCGTTTGACGGTTACGTAGAAAAACTGACAAAAGCCGCCGACATTGAACAGCCTGAGTTTGAAGGGCTTGATCCTGAGATTGTCAATAAAACTGATCTTATGGAGAATTAACCATGGGTGATGCGCCGCCAATTTCCCCGCTGGCCCCAAAATCCTTTCCCACCCTGCCGGTTATTGGCGGGGTGAGTTTTGCCTGCGTTGAAGCGGGGGTGCGCTATGCCGGGCGCAAGGATGTCATGCTGGCCCGGCTTGATCCGGGCACGGCAATGGCCGGAGTTTTCACCAAATCCGCCACCCGTTCGGCGGCGGTGCTGGATTGTCAGGCCAAGATTGGCGCGGGCAATTCTGATGCAGCGGCGGCGATCATCGTGAATTCGGGCAATGCCAATGCCTTTACCGGTAAAAACGGCACCCAAGCCACCTATGCGGTGACCAAAGCCGTGGCGCGCGCCCTTGATCTGCCTGAATCGCGGGTGTTTTCATCCTCCACCGGCGTGATCGGCGAGCCGCTGCCGCATGACCGCATCACCGCCAAACTGGATGCGCTTGCCCGATCGCTGAGCGCCGATGCCATTGAAGACGCGGCAAATGCCATCAGAACCACCGATACTTTTGCCAAAGGTTCCGGCACCATTCTCAAGATCAGCGGGCAGGAGGTGCGGATTGCGGGCATCGCCAAAGGCTCGGGCATGATTGCGCCGGATATGGCAACGATGCTTGTCTATATCTTCACCGATGCCCGGATTGAACAGCCGGTGCTGCAATCCATGGTCAGCGCGCTCAACCGCAAAACCTTCAACTGCATCACCGTGGATAGCGATACCTCAACCTCTGACACATTGCTTGTGGCCGCCACCGGGGCCTCGGGCGTTGAGGTGACGGAAACCAGCATTCTGTTTCTTGAGGCCCTGCGCAATGTGATGCTTGATCTGGCGCATCAGGTGGTGCGCGATGGCGAGGGGGCCACGAAATTTGTCGAGGTCGCCGTGACCGGAGCCGCAAGCGATAATGAGGCCAGAATTCACGCGCTTTCAATCGCCAATTCGCCGCTGGTCAAAACCGCCCTGGCGGGTGAGGATCCGAATTGGGGCCGGATTGTCATGGCCATCGGCAAATCCGGGGCGCGGGCCGACCGCGATACCATCTCGATCTGGTTTGGCGATATTCTGGTGGCGCGTGAGGGCTGGGTTGATCCTGATTATGACGAGGATCAGGCGGCTGAATACATGAAAAATCAAGAGCTTGTCATCTCGGTTGATCTTGGCCTCGGGGGCGGCACTGCGCGGGTCTGGACTTGCGATCTGACCCATGGATATATTTCGATCAACGCTGATTACCGCTCATGAAAACCGTTCTGGTGTCTGCGGTTGCGCTGATTGACGTGGATGGCCGCCTGTTGCTGGCCGAGCGCCCTGCGGGCAAACCCATGGCCGGCCTGTGGGAATTTCCCGGTGGCAAGGTACAGCCCGGTGAGACGCCCGAGGCCGCCCTGATCCGCGAGCTTGATGAGGAGCTTGGGATTGATACCTGGGCCAGTTGCCTTGCCCCTTTGACATTCGCCAGCCACCAATATGAGGATTTTCATCTGCTGATGCCGGTTTTTGCCTGTCGCAAATGGCAGGGCAATCCGCAGGGCCGGGAAGGGCAGGCGTTGAAATGGGTTCGGGTGCAGGATCTGAAAAACTATCCGATGCCTGCCGCCGATCTGCCGCTGATCCCGATCCTGCGCGACTGGTTGTGAAGCGCGGAATAAACCGGCATGTTATCACGTCAGGCTTCCAGATATTTCAGGTTATACCCCTGAAACTCCTTGAGGGTTGAAACGCTCATAAGGGTCTTGATCTGCGCCACCGCGGGAATTTGCGACAGGCGATTGCGGTAAAAATCCTCATAATCCGAGGGGCCACTGACCGCCACCCGCATCAGATAATCAAAATCACCGGAAATAAGATGGCATTCCAGCACATCCGGCATGGCAAGAATGGCCGACTCGAACGCGGCGTTATCATCTTTGCTGTGCGAGCCAAGCTTGATCTCAATGAAAACCTGCAATTCCAGGCCGATGGCCTTGCGATCAAGGCGGGCCGTGTAATTTGAAATAATTCCGTTTGCCTCAAGCAGTTTGACCCGCCTGTGACAGGCCGACAGCGATAACCCCACCTGCTCAGACAGCCTTGCCATGGATAGCTGACCATTCTGCTGTAGAATGGAAAGAATTTTTATATCTATGCCATTCATCGGAAATTTTCCTGATAATTATAATAATACAGCAATATTTACAAATATTTCCGAATTTTCGCAAGCATAAAAAAGAATATTTCTTTCACAATCCATGTTATTATGAACCACGCACCACAATTTTGGCGCGTGAATTGAAACCGAAGGAGTATATACTATGTCGGGTAAATTTGTCGTCGGCTATGACGGCAGCGAAGCGTCCATACGGGCGCTGGATTTCGCTGTTGATCGGGCCAAAAATCAGGGCGGATCAGTTCTTATTGCGCATGTTCTGGAATGGTCACCCTATTCGTTTTTGACCCCAAAAGAGCTGGAAGAGCGCCATAAGCGCCGGGGCGAAGAGCTGGCCCGTGCTGAAGAGGCCATAATTGATCCGGTGAAAAAGCGCCTTTCGCAGAGCGGTATTGGCGTGGAAACCAAAATCAAATACGGCCATATCGCCAACACGCTTTGCGACATCTGCAAGGAAAGTGGCGCCGTGCAAATCGTGGTTGGCCGCGATGGCGATGGCGGGCTTGGCACGCGGATCTTTGGCTCGGTTGCGAGCTCACTTGTACAAACAGCACCGGTGCCCTGCACCGTCGTGCCATAAAATGAAAAACAACAGGGATAGTATAATGAAACGCACATTAAAATATGCGGCAATGGCCGCGGCCGGGCTGGCAATGACCAGCGCTCCGGCACTGGCGCAAACACTGGATGAGAAGGTGAACGCCAAATTCTCCAGCGCAACCGGCTGGTTTGTCAATTTCATCTTCAGCCCGTTTCCCGGCACATCCTTCCCATGGATCGTGGCCTGGCTGGTGGTTGCGGCCACAATTTTCACATTTTACTTCATGTTCATCCAATTCCGTGCCTTCCCGCATTCGATTTCATTGGTGAAGGGCGATTATTCCGATCCCAATGATGCCGGTGAGGTCAGCCACTTTCAGGCGTTGGCAACGGCGCTGTCGGGCACCGTGGGCCTTGGCAATATCGCCGGTGTGGCGGTGGCCGTGGGCATCGGGGGCCCGGGGGCCACATTCTGGATGATCCTTGCGGGCCTGATGGGCATGGCATCGAAATTCACCGAATGTACGCTGGGCGTGAAATACCGCAATGAATATGAAGATGGCACCGTATCGGGCGGCCCGATGTATTACCTGACCAAGGGCTTCAAGGAACGCGGCCTGCCGGGTGGTAAATTCCTGGCGATTCTGTTCTCGATCTTCTGTATTCTTGGGGCGCTGGGCGGTGGCAACATGTTCCAGGCCAATCAGGCGCATGCCCAGATCACCAATGTTGTGGGGAATTATCCCGGCTGGATCACCGGCGTTGTCTTTGCCGGTATCGTTTTTGCCGTGATCGTTGGCGGCCTGCAATCCATTGCCAAAGTGACAGAGAAAGTTGTGCCTTTCATGGGGGTTCTTTATGTTGGTGCTGCTTTGATCATCATCTTGATGAACTATGACAAAATCGGCTGGGCCTTTGGCCAGATATTCTCTGGGGCCTTTACCGGGCTTGGCGTTGCGGGCGGTGTTGTCGGGGCGCTTATTCAGGGCTTCAAACGCGCGGCCTTCTCGAATGAGGCGGGCGTTGGCTCGGCGGCGATTGCCCACTCGGCGGTGCGCACCAAAGAGCCGATCACCGAGGGTTTCGTCTCGTTGCTGGAGCCGTTCATTGATACCGTTGTGATCTGTACCATGACAGCGCTGGTGATTATCATCACCGGTCAACTGGTTGCCGACCCAAATACCGGCCTTTATATACTGGACGAAGGCGGCCAAACCATCCAGACGATTGACGGCAACAAGGGCGTGGCCCTGACATCGGCTGCATTCTCGGCGTCCTTTGGCTGGTTCAAATATATTCTGGCGATCGCGGTGATCCTGTTTGCCTTTTCCACCATGATCAGTTGGTCTTATTATGGTCTCAAGGCCTGGACATATCTGTTTGGCGAAGGACATACCAAAGAACTGGTGTTCAAGATCATCTTCTGCATCTTTGTCATCATCGGTGCCGCCGCCAGCCTTGGCCCGGTCATCGACTTCTCGGATGCGGCGATCTTTGCCATGGCGGTGGTCAATATCACCGGGCTTTACATGCTGATGCCAATCGTCAAGCGCGAATTGGACAGCTATCTTGGCCGTCTGAAAACCGGTGAGATCAAGAAATTCCAATAAGGGATTTCTGATACGAACGGGAAAGGCCGGGGCATTGCGCACCGGCCTTTTCTTTTGGCGGGCCTGCTCGTCCGGCTCTTACGTGCCGGCCTCGCGATGGGCAGCCGTAGCCGCAATATCCACCTCGGCACCTTTCAAAATCACCCCAAACAATTCGCGCGCCTCATCGCATGAGTACCGCCCCAAAGCCACATCATTGGCGACCTTTTGCGGGTCGCGCATGAACGGATCCCCATAGCCGCCGCCGCCGGGGGTTTTTACCCGAACCCGGTCACCGGGCCTGAGGGGAATATCCTGCTCTTTCGACAGATGTTCGGGCGTGTAGGGCTTGCCCGCCTGCCAGACCGTCACCTCATTACACGCGCCATCGGCACCGCCCAGCGCCCCTTGCGGCCCAAACCGGCCGTGATCCATCACGAAACTGGCCTGCGCCGCGCCGCGCCTGAGCTCGATCTCATAATCCAGCCCAAAACCGCCGCGCTGCGCGCCCGCACCGCCAGAACCCTCGCGCAGGGCATAACGCCGGTAGAGCACCGGAAAGGCCTGCTCCATGATCTCAACCGGCGGCGCCTTGGAGATGCCGATGGTCGAGCAGCCATTGCTGAGCCCGTCCGTATCGGCATTGCCGCCATAGCCACCGCCCGAAAGCTGGTACATCACGAAATCGCGGCCACGCGCCGGATCATGGCCGCCGAGGGCGAAATTGCCGCTGGTACCCGCAGGCGCGGCTGTGACGCGATCCGGCAGGGCATTGACCAAAGCCGCGAATACAGCCTCAGCAATGCGCTGGCTGACCTCCGCCGCGCAGCCCGAAACGGGGCGGGGATATAATGCATCCAGAAAAGTGCCCTCAATGCCGGTAACTTGCAAAGGCTCAAACGCACCGGCACTAATCGGCACTTCGGGAAAGATATGCCGCATCGCCAGATAGACCGAGCTGAGCGTTGTGGCGCGCACCGAATTCATCGGCCCCTTGCAGGGCAGGCTGGAGCCGGTGAAATCAAACAAAAGGTCATCGACCTGCCTTGTGACAGCCAGCCGGATCTCAAGCGGTTCATTGATCACGCCGTCACTATCCACCCAGGCCACGGATTTATGCGTGCCCTCGGGGATGCCTGCGATAAACGCCCGCATTTGCGTGGCGGCGCGTTGGCGCAACTCGGCGATGGCCTCGGTTACCGTGTCGTCACCGTAGCGGTCCATCAGCCGGTCCAGCCCCGCCGCGCCCAGCTCAAGCGCCGCCGCTTGTGCCTTCACATCGCCAATGCGCTGATCGGCGACGCGGATGTTGGAACAGATGATGGCGTAAATCTCGGTATCCAGCACACCCTCTTTGAACAGGCGCACCGGCGGCAGACGCAGGCCCTCCTGCTCAACGGACGTGGCCGAGGCGGAAAACCCGCCGGGCACAGCCCCGCCTGTATCGGGCCAGTGGCCGGTGTTGGAAAGCCAGCAATAAAGCTTGCCCGCGCGGTAGTATGGCCGGGCAAAGCGCACATCCATCAGATGTGTGCCGCCAAGATAAGGATCATTTACGATATAAATATCGCCCGGTTTTGGCGCGGCCACGCGGCCCCCGGCGATCATCGCAATCAGCGTGCGGGTGGAATATTGCATCGTGCCGACAAACACCGGCAAGCCGCCCGCACCCTGAGCAATCAGCGCGCCATCATGGGCGTCATATATCCCATCCGAACGGTCATTGGCCTCGGCAATCACTGGCGAAAACGCGGCGCGGCTGAAACTCAGGTCCATCTCATCGCAGACCTGTTGCAGACCGGCCTGAATCACCGAAAGGGTGATGGGATCAAGGCTCATGCGGCACCCCCAATGGTTATCACGATATTGCCGTGGGCATCGCTTGCGGCCATATCGCCCGGCTCAATCAGCGTGGTCGTGTCCATTTGTTCAATGATCGCAGGGCCGTTCAGGGTAAACTCAAGCGGCAGATGATCGCGCCAGTAGACCGAGGTTTCAAATATACCGCTTTCAAAGCGCACCAGCCGTGTGCCGGTCTGGGCCTCTTGCAGTGAAGATTTGCGCCCCGCAGGGTCAATCAAAGTTGACAGATCAAGCGCGGGCCGGGTGCCGATGACCGAGGTGTTGGCATTCACCACATTGGCCCTGATCTCGGCCAGTTCCACCCGGAAGCGTTTGAAATAGGCCGCCTCGAAAAGTTTCCGCAAAGTGGTGCTGTCCACATCCGGGCGCTCAAGCTCAACCCGCAGGATATGGGTCTGCCCGGTGAATTGCATATCCACGCTATACAGGTGTTTGATCTCGCCTATCTCAACCGGCTCGGCGCGGATCAGGCGCTCACCCTCAGTGGTCTGGCGGGCAAAGACCTGTGCCAATGCGCCATCTTCAAGCGCGTCCAGTGGCCGGTTGATTGTGTTGACAAAATCATGCCGCAGATCGGCGACGACACAGCCGATGGCATTGGTAATCCCCGGACGCGCCGGCACCAAAACATTGGGCACGGCCAGCTCACGCGCCAAAGCGGCGGCGTGCAAGGGCCCCGCGCCACCAAAGGCAAACAGGGTATAATCACGCGGATCAGCCCCGAGCGAGAGCGATACCATGCGAATGGCCCCCGCCATTTTGGTGTTGGCCATGCGGATCACTGCCCCGGCGGCATCATGCGCGGACAATCCCAGAGGTTTGCCCAGATGCGCGCTGAAAATCCGTTCCACATCCGCAATCGAGACCCCGCCCCTGACGGCCAGTTTGGCCGGGTCAAGACGGCCCAATAGCAGGTTGGCATCGGATATTGTGGGCTCTGAGCCGCCGCGCCCATAGCAGATCGGGCCGGGATCAGCGCCCGCACTTTCAGGGCCGACCTCAAGCAGGCCCGCCGCAGTGACCCGCGCGATTGAGCCGCCACCCGCGCCCACGGTGCGCACATCCACCATCGGTACATGGATGGGCATGGCATATTCGATCTCGATCTCGTTGGAGACCGCAGGCTCGGCCCCCCGGATCAGCGCCACGTCGGTCGAGGTGCCGCCCATATCATAGGTAATGAGGTCAGACAGCCCCGCCACCCGGCCGGTATAGGCGGCGGCCATCACCCCCGAGGCGGGGCCGGACATCACGGTTTTGGCGGCCTCCGTGGTGACAAGCCGCGATGAGACCATGCCGCCATTGCCGTTCATCACCAGAATATCGCGGGTGTAGCCGCCAGCGCTGAGCTCTTCGCCCAACCGCCGCAGGTAGCGCGCCAGAATGGGCTGTACGCCGGCATTGACCGCCGCTGTCACGCCGCGTTCAAACTCGCGCGATTCTGAAAGGATGGCATGGCCAAGGGTGATGTGATCATTGGGCCAGATCTGCGCCAGTATCTCACCGGCGCGGCGTTCATGCGAAGGGTTGGCATAGGCATGCAGGAAATGCACCACGACGGCCTCACAGCCCGCGTTGATCAGGCGCTGCCCCGCGTCCCGCAGGGCGGCCTCATCCAGTGGCGTGACAATCTCGCCTTCCGCATCCACCCGCTCGGGCACCTCAAGCCGCAGGTTGCGCGGGATCACGGGCGTGAATTCGCCTTTCATGCCATAAGGTTGCGGCCTTGTGCGCCGCCCCAGTTCAAGCACATCACGAAAGCCCAGCGTGGTGATCAGCCCGGTGCGGCTGAGCTTGCGCTCAAGCACCGCGTTGGTGGTGGTGGTGGTGCCATGTACAATCAGATCAAGCGCCGCCAGATCACATCTGGCCGAAGCAAGCGCATCCATCACGCCGTAAGCCTGATTTTCCGGCGTGCTGGGAACCTTGGCCAGCCGCACAGCACCCGAGCCTTGATCCAGCTCAACCAGATCGGTGAAGGTGCCGCCCACATCCACGCCGACCAACAGCCCTGATTGTTTTCCCGCCATGCGCCCTGCCTTTGCTTTTGATCGCAAGAGTTGTCGAGAGGCTTTGAAATGTCAACGCCGCGCGCCTGCCCTGGAGAAGGCAACAAGGTCCAGAGGCGCTCAGGATGCTTTTTCCGGCGGATCAATCTCCATGGTATCATCGTCGCCCCATGTCAGGCTGCGATAATCAAAATCGCCTTCCAGCGTCGGCTTCACCACCCGGAAATAAGGCGACAGATCAAAATCCCTCGGCGTGAACAGCGAATGATGACGGATATGATAAATCTCACGCCGTATATAGGCGCTCTGACGGGGTTCCAGATGGATCTTGGGCAGGATCGGATAGCGGATTGACTGAAAGGATTGTGCAATCAGCGACGAACAGATCGCGCGGGTCGGATCGCCCGAGCCAAAGGCCAGCATCCGCCGCCGCCAGCGCACCGGCACCGGCGGTGTGGGAAAGAAATACCGCAGCAGATCAATGATGTTGCGCATATCATATTGCAGCCCAAGCTTATCCACCATGAACCCCACGATTTTTGCCCGGTCTTCGTCGGTCAGGCGTACGGCACGGCAGATGCGGGTATTGTAGGTTGCATATTTCGACAGCGGCACCGCGACACAGCCCTCACCCAGATTTACCTCGATCAGGCGCGGGCGTTCGCTGCCATCCTCGGGGTGTGGCAATATATCCCCAACAAAAAATGCCGCATGCGACCATGTTGATTGAGTGAGATATTTGATGGCGCCTGATATCCTTTCATTGCCTTCGACAAGCAGCACATCACCCGGCTCAAGCACCTGGCACAATGTTTCAAAATCCGACGGGGTATAGGGCTCGTAACCCGAGCTTTGATCAGTCAGCTTCCGGGCCATCCGCCGCCCGATCCAATCCATTGCCTTGTTCAACATAGTTTCCGCCCCCCCCGGTGCCGGTTAAGAACCCATAGTGGCAAGATAAGGCCCATCGGGCCGTGACTCACAGGTGCAAACCATTGTATCACGGTTTTTTTATGAACTGCGAGCGGTCAGGCATTTGTTGAATCCCGCTTTCTCAACGCGCCCGCGCATCTATCATCTGTCATCCGGGAGGGAAAATGCGGATCATAACGGCCACATTTCTGATGCTCATGGCGCTTGCCGGCGGGGCGTTGGCACATGCCTCGGAGCAGGGGTTTGTTTTGCTGTTGCCCACCGATATTTATATCATGGCCGGAGGGGCCACCGTGGCGCTGACGGTTATCATGCTCACGCTGCTGCCGGAGGGTGCTGTGGCGGCGCTCTACCGTCCTTTGCCGCTGATCCGCCCGTTTCCCACAAGGCTCTGTCACCTAACAAGCTGCCTTGCAGCGGTTTTTCTGGGCGCGCTGATCTGGATTGGCTTTACCGGCCCGCATGATCCGCTGCGCAATCCGCTGCCGGTGATGTTCTGGACATTATTCTGGATTGCACTGGTCGGCCTTCAGGGGCTGATCGGCAATCACTGGCGTTATAGCAATCCCTGGACCGGGCCGGCAATGCTTCTGGCGCGGTTGAGCGGCAGGCGCGCGCCGCTGCGCTATCCGGGCGCGTTGGGATATATGCCCGGCATTCTGTCATTCCTGGGGTTTGCCGGATTTTTGATGGCGGATATTGCGCCCTCTGATCCGCCCCGTCTGGCCGCAGTTCTGGCGATTTACTGGAGCGTCACCATGGGTGGGGTCGTTCTTTTTGGCCCGCGCTGGCTGATCCGGGCAGAGGGCATCACCATTTTCATGCGGGCCTATGGGCGGATGAGCGTTTTTGCCCGGGGTCATGCGGGCCTGCCCGGCTGGCAAATTCTTGCGCGCCCGGTGGCACCCGTGGGGTTTGGGGTTTTCATCCTTTTAATGCTGGGATCAGGCAGTTTTGACGGCCTCAATGAAACTTTCTGGTGGTTTGGTGTGCTGGGCCTCAACCCGCTAGAGTTTCCCGGGCGTTCGGTGGTGATCCCGCAAAACCTCATGGGGCTGGTTGTGGCCAATCTGGCGCTGATTGCGGGGTTTACTGCCTGCATCTGGCTTGGGGCGCGGATCATCGGGGCAAAGCTGCGCCCGGCTTTTTGCCTGTTTGCACCCACCATTCTGCCGATTGCACTGGCCTATCATCTGGCGCATTACCTCACCAGCGCGCTGGTGGGCGGGCAATATGCGCTGAAGCTGGTGTATGAATACCTGGGGCTTGCGGATTTCCATGTTACAACCGGGTTTTTCAACACCCCCCAAACGGTAAAACTGATCTGGCTCAGTCAGGCGGGCGTGGTCGTTGCGGGCCATGTGATTGCCATCCTGCTGGCACATGCGCTGGCCCTGCGCGCCTATGGCAACAGCCGTCACGCGCTTCTCAGTCAGGCTCCGCTGGCGCTGTTCATGGTAGGCTATACCATCTTTGGCCTGTGGCTTCTGGCCTCGCCCCGGGGGCTGTGAGGCCTGAAATAACTGGACATTTCGCGCATCCCTTCGCACACTCCCGTTCAGAAGGGTGCCAGGACGCCTCAAATACGACTGATATGGGAGACTTGTTTCATGACTGCTAAAATCACGCCAAAAGCCACAACCCGGCGCGGTGCGCTGAAAACCCTTGCCGCCGGTGTAGGAGCTGCCAGCCTGCCGATGTGGGCGCGCTATACCAATGCGCAAACCGCCGAGCCGATCAAAATCGGTTTTCAGGCGCATAAAACCGGCATCGGGGCCTCTTATGGCCGCTGGTACGGGCGCACATCCGAGGCGGCGGTGAAGCTGATCAATGAGGGCGGCGGCATCAATGGCCGGATGGTGGAACTGATCACCGAAGATGACGGCACTGATCCCAAGCGCGGCGCGGAAGTGGTGGAAAAATTCGCCACGCAGTATAATTGCGATGTAGGGTTTGGCACGCTGTTCAGCCATGTCGTGATTGGCTCGGCCCCGCGCGCGGGCGAGTTGAAGCTGCCTTATTTCGTGGTCTCCGAGGGGCATCACGTGGCCTCAGGCATGCTTAACCGTTACACCTTGCAGCCCGGCATCACGGATGTGAAATCGCAGGTGCAGGCAATGGCACCCTATGTGGCGCAGAACCTTGGCAAAAAGATCACCATGGTGTTCCCCGATTTTGCCTTTGGCCATGATCACCGCGATTATTTCACCGCCGCAATCGAGGCCCAGGGCGGTGAGGTGCTGGCGCAGATTGCCATCCCGCCGACCGAGACATCCTTCACCAAATATTTCCCCAAAATCCCGCGCGAAACCGAGGTGCTGTATCATGTCATGGTTGGCCCCGCCGTTCTGACTTTCGTCAAGGAACTGGGCGAGTTTTTCGGCCCCAGCCGGCCCGAGATGTTTGGCTTTATCGACAGTCTTGAGGCGGTTGATATCGCAAGCCCCGGCCTTGAATATCTGGAAGGCACGTATTTCTGGGAGGGTAATCCGCGCTATGCCCAGGCGGATCAGTCGGAGCATGACAAGTTTTACCGCGCCGCTGTGGGGGTGGATGATAACGGCGCGTCCATCAGCGACCCCACCGATATTTCCACCTATGCGCATATGTTCGGCTGCTGGGAAACGTTGCATGTGATCAAGGCGGGGATGGAGACCTCGGGCTATGCCAGTACAGCGGATCGCGGCAAGCTGATCGAGGCGGTCGAGGCAATGACAGACATGCCGCTCTCACAGGCGCATCCGCAAGGCGCCAAGCTGTTCAATGGCAAAACCCATCAGGTGTTTGGCCATCAATATATCAGCAAGGTACAGGGCGGCAAACTGGTCAAGGTCCATACAACATCCATCGAGGACACGCTTTACCCTGATGAGGTGGATTACACGACGCAAAGTTTGTGACTATCAATGCCCCGGGCAAAGGTCAGGGGCTCGCTTTTAGTGGTTGCTTGGACAAAATAACCACCCTCACAATTTAAGTACCGTCCCGCCCGGCGGTAACGTCGGGCCGCGCCTGACCCTCCCCATGGGAGGGCGCGTTTGCAACGTTGAAAGTATATAATCGGATTCAAATGGTTAACCAGCATTGCCAAGAAATACTGAAGCTGCGCCCACCCAGGGTCAGGCGCGCCCCTTATCTAAAAAATGCCGTCGCAATCCCTGCGATCCCGCCAATAAGGCCGATCAATGACGCTGGCCAAAGAAACGCTAGTTCAAGACGTTCACGCCGTTCATGCCGAACTTCCCGCCCTAATCGTGCAAGCACCTCTTGGGACAGAAACCATTTTCCATCGATATCAAGGCATTCCCAATCAGGCGACTTTGTGCTGAATCGTGGAACGGGTAATAGCAAGCGCTCTGCTTGTTTGGTCACATAATTGTGCTGCAACTGTCTGATCTCGCTTTTGACGAGGTCAGTTTCGTGATACATGATCAAAACAATGGTTTGTTCTTCGTTCCAGTCTTTTGCTGCGCGAGCCTTATCAATATCCGCTTGATACATAATCGAAATTTTGTCTTCACGCTTTTGCAAGCGCTTTAGATTCCATCGAAAGAACATATCTTCTAACAACATAATACGCTCCAATGAAAACTCAATCCCATCTCAAATGCTAGCCCAGTCCCATTACCGCCAGCCATAGTTGAAGCTGACACTGATGCGTTCCTCGTCCGCCATGTTGAGCGGCACTTCGTGGCGCAGCCAGCTTTCCCAGAGCAGAACATCGCCCACCTTAGGGGTGACATAGGTGAAACTGCGCAGCTCGGGCCTTGCACCCGGTTTGCGCAGCGGGGCGGCCATCATCATGGCCGAGCGCGGATCTTCGAATTTGATCGCAGAGGCCCCTTCTGGCATCGCCACATAGGTGGTGCCGCTGATCACTGAATGGGGGTGGATATGTGAAGAATGCACGCCGCCGGGGGGCAGGATGTTGATCCACAGGCTGTCAAGCCTGAGCTTCCTGTCATCAAGATCAAATGCCACATCTTCGGCAAAGGCCTTGGCGTGTTTGTTCAGTACTTTCACCAGATCCTTGAAGATCGGAAAGCGCCAGGGCAGATCATCCAGAGAGGCATAGCTGGTATAGCCGGGATAATCGTTATCCTCGCACCAAAGCTGCCCGGCCTCATCATCGAGAGCGATTGCCCGACACGAGGCTTCCAGCTCGGCCATATTCAGCGGCTTGCCCAGCTCAGAGAGTGCCGCGCGGTAAAGCCGGGTGGCAAAAAGCGTATCTATCTGTGTCATGGCCCCGTCATAGCCCAGCCTGCCTCGCAACACGAGGGAGATTTATCAAATCAGGCAAAGCTATTTTGTCAGGGCTGCCGTTTCAGAAACGGTAATTCAGGCCGATACGCGCCGTCTGGAAGTTAATATCTGTAAAGCAGTTTGTACTACAGGCAGTTGGAAGTTCCAAACGCCCCAGATCCGTATTCAGATATTCGCCCTTGATCGACAGGTTGTTGGTGATCAGATATTCAAGGCCAAAGCCCCAGACAACCCCGGACAGAGTGTTGCTTCCGCCCGCCGCTCCTGCGAAATTAGGAAAAGAGCCCCTGGCCTTGCCACGGCCATATCCAACTGTTCCGAAGGCCAACAATTTACCAAAATCCAGCCCCACACGGGCGCGCACCGTCGCAAAATTATCTACTGTTGCGCGGCAAATACCGGCACAGTTAAAGGTAGCACTATTGCTGCCATCTGCCTTGATCTTGTTAAATGTATAATCAGCCTCGGCCCCGATAATGATATTGCGGGTAATTTCAAAATTATATCCCAAATTCACCCCAGCCGGTGTGTTTTCCCATGTCCCTGAATTTGCCTTGGCTGTTACGCTACGTTCTTCAAATTTGTTTGTACCGAAAACAGTGCCCACAAAGGCCCCGGCATAAAACCCTGTCCAGTTCGATCCGGATGCCGATCCGGGGCCCGCATGTGCTGCGGTGCCTGAAAGTGTCAGAGCGGCGGAAAAGAGTGCAAGCGATGATTTCAATTTCTGACTGATTTTCATTTTAAGACTTCCCCAAGTTCAATATTTTTTTGATGTATTAGATTTCGTTATATTTGATTAGAATTTATCTTAAATACGGGGAAATGGCTATATATTAAAAATTTGCAGTCAAGGCTGTGAGGCATTTACATCACAGCCTTGTGCGCAGTTTTGTTATTTCAGTCAGGCAGGTGGGCCAGGCGAATTTAGCCTTAATCGCTGGTTTCCTGTTTTTGCATATGGCCCTGCCCCGGTTTGCGCTCAAGATCAACCGGCACTTCTATTTCCATCTCACCGGCCTTTTCAAAGGTCAGCGTCAGGGGGATCATCGCGCCCTGTTCAAACGGCCCGGTCAGCCCCATGAACATCACATGCTCACCGCCGCGTTGCATGGTGATTGCGCCGCCTTCGGGCAGGGCAAAGCCCTCTTCCACATGGACCATGCTCATCACGCCGTCAGCATTTTCCTTATGGGTGTGTAGCTGAACCATTTTGGCCGCGGGGGAGGCCACGCCAATCAGGCGGTCATCGTGATCGGTGTGGTTTTCAATCACCAGAAACGCCGCCCCGGTTTTCGCGGCGGGCGAGGCGCTGCGGGCGTAGGCATCTACAATGGTAATATCCTGCGCAAATGCCGGAGCAGCGGCAAACAGGGCGGCGAAAAGGGTAATTCTGGTAAACATGATCAGGCTCTTTTCTGGTTATTTGCAAAATACATCATAGCCCCTTTTCAACCGGTCAAAAGGCAAAAAGGAAGGCGACAAATTGAAACAGCCCCGCCAGGGTGGCAGGGCTGTTGAATATCAAACCAGCGCTTGTGGAACTCAGGCAGTTGCGGCCAGCGCCTTGGTAATCTCTTTTTTAACTTTCAGCGCATTGGCCGACAGATCGGAATCCCTGGATTTCGCCATGAAGGCATCAAGGCCACCACGATGATCAACCGTACGCAAAGCTGCGGCGGTAATACGCAGTTTGATGCCGCGATTCAGAATTTCCGATTGCAGCGTCACATCATTGAGGTTCGGCAAAAACCGACGCTTGGTTTTGTTGTTGGCGTGGCTGGAATTATTACCAGCCATCGGGCCTTTTCCGGTCAGTTCACAACGGCGCGACATGGGGCTATCCTCATCATCTGGTCGGGGGCATCCGGCCCCATTCAATAAGTGCGGGCGCCGCCATGGGCAGCACCCTTAATTTCAGGTGTTGGCTTTAGGCGCTATGGGCGGGGGCGTCAAGGGATTCGTGCTGGGGAGACATGGAGAATTGTCCCAACCGGGTCAATCAGGATAAAACAAGGCGTTTCATATTGGCATATGCGTATTTTTCTTGTGTCGCGATTAAAGTTGGGTAGGCTTAGTAGATAATAAAAACAGGGAGAGAATGATGAACTTACTCAAAACAACTGTATCCATTACAGCGTTTGCTCTGGCTATGGCCTTTGCCGGTGGTGCCAGCGCTCAGGATTGCGAGCGTGGCGATCTTGACAAGCGCTATTGTGATACCGATGGCGATCTGATTGCCGATATTCCCACGGATGCCAGCGAATGGATTGATCCTGATACGCTGGTTTTTGCCTATACACCGGTCGAAGATCCGGCGGTTTATAAAGAAGCGTGGTCGGATTTCCTGACCTATCTTGAGGCTGAAACCGGTAAGAAGGTTGTGTTTTTCCCGGTGCAATCCAATGCAGCCCAGATCGAGGCGATGCGCTCGGGGCGCTTGCATATTGCGGGCTTCAACACCGGCTCGAATCCGCTGGCGGTAAATTGCGCGGGCTTCCGGCCGTTTTCGCTGATGGCGCGTCCCGACAGCAGTTTCGGCTATGAAATGGAAATTCTCACCTACCCCGGATCGGGCATTGAGACGGTCGAGGATATCAAGGGCAAACAACTGGCCTTTACCTCGCCCACCTCGAATTCCGGCTTCAAGGCACCATCGGCGATTCTCAAGGCTGATTATGACATGATCCCGGACCGCGATTTTGAAGCGGTATTTTCCGGCAAACATGACAATTCCATTCTGGGTGTCGCCAATCACGATTATCCGGCGGCCTCGATCGCCAATTCTGTGCTAAGCCGGATGATTCTGCGCGATGTGATTACCGCAGATCAGGTGGTTTCGATCTATAAATCGCAAACCTTCCCGACCACAGGCTATGGCACGGTTTACAACCTCAGCCCCGAGCTGCAGGAAAAAATCCAGAATGCATTCCTGAACTTTGAATGGGAAGGCACATCGCTGGAGCGCGAGTTTTCCAAATCGGGCGAAGGCAAGTTCCTTAAGATGAACTATAAGGAATTTTGGGATGTGATCCGTAAAATTGATGCAGCAAACGGCGTCAGCTACACCTGCCAATAAAGCCAGCATTCGTATAAATTGATACCCACGTCCCGGCCCCCGAACCGGGACCTCTTGGCTGAACAGGAGGCCCCGGCTCGGGGGCCGGGGCGTGGGATGAACTACATAAACGACAGGGGGCAGGCATGTTGAAGCTCAATAAGCTGGTCAAGACCTATAGTACCGGCGATAAGGCTCTGAAATCGGTTGATCTTGAGGTGCCGCAGGGGCAGGTTCTGGCCCTGATTGGCCCGTCAGGGGCAGGGAAATCAACCCTCATTCGCTGTATTAACCGGCTGGTACAGCCCACCAGCGGCTCGGTCACGCTTGATGGGATTGAACTTACCAGGCTCAGTTCAGGCGGCTTGCGGCGCGCGCGGCGGCGCATGGGGATGATCTTTCAGGAATATGCACTGGTCGAGCGCCTGACGGTAATGGAAAACGTGCTTTCCGGCCGTTTGGGCTATGTCGGGTTCTGGCGGTCACTCCTGCGCAAATTCCCGCAAGCGGATGTGGATAACGCTTATCGCCTGCTGGACCGTGTGGGCCTGTTGCATATGGCCGATAAGCGCGCTGATGAGCTATCCGGCGGGCAAAGGCAGCGGGTGGGCATTTGCCGCGCGCTGATTCAGGATCCGGCGCTGTTGCTGGTGGATGAGCCCACCGCCTCATTGGATCCCAAAACCAGCCGTCAGATCATGCGCCTGATTGTTGAGCTGTGTAATGAGCGCAAACTGGCCGCGATTATCAATATTCACGATGTCGCACTGGCCAAGATGTTTGTGCAGCGCGTTGTCGGGCTTGAGGCGGGCGCGATCGTGTTTGATGGTGCCCCGGATGATCTGACCCCCGATATGCTGACCCGCATCTACGGCGAGGAAGACTGGGAAGCGACGATTGAAAAGGTAGATGAAACCGATGATGAGGGGGTTGAGGCGTGAGTGCTGATCTGAGCGCAATGATCGGCACAACGTGGCGCAAGCCTGCGTTCATCAGCAACAGCCTGCTGCGCTGGGCGCTGATCATCGGCAGCCTGATCTATCTCTATTTCGCCTTCTCAACGATTGAGATCAACTGGGCGCGGGTCTATCGCGGGCTGGATCGCGGCTGGCAGTTTATTGCCGGGTTTTCCAACCCTGATTTCACCTCGCGCTGGTCGGATATTTATGCCGGGCTGGTGGAAAGCGTGGTGATGACCGTGGCCTCGACCGTTGTGGGCATTGGCATATCCATTCCCATCGCCCTGGGGGCTGCGCGCAATATTGCTCCTTTGCCGATCTATCTGGTGTGCCGGTTTATCGTCGCCATCTCGCGGGCCTTGAATGAGATCATCGTCGCGATCATTCTGGTGAAAATATTTGGCTTTGGCCCACTCGCCGGGTTTTTGACCCTTAGCTTTGCCAGCATCGGATTTTTGTCAAAACTGCTGGCGGAAGATATTGAAAGCATGAACATGGTCTCGGCCGAGGCGGTTGAATCCACCGGTGCCTCGTGGTGGCAATGGATCAATTTCGGCATTCAGCCACAGGTCATGCCGCGCCTTATCGGGCTTTCAATGTACCGGCTGGATATCAATTTTCGCGAAAGTGCGGTGCTGGGGCTGGTCGGCGCGGGCGGTATCGGGGCCACGTTGAACACCGCCTTTGACCGCTATGAATTTGACAGCGTTGCCGCGATTCTGCTGATCATCATCGCCACGGTCATGACCCTTGAATACCTGTCAGGCGTCATCCGCGAGAGGATCAAATAATGCCGGTCATTGAAAAAAACGGACGGAAAATCTGGCAGGTCCGGGATCGTAAGGGGCAATTTGTCACCTGGGCCATGTGGATGACCGGGGCCATTGCCTTTGTGCTGGCATGGCAGCAAATCTCGGGTCAGACGGAATGGTATTATGTCTCAACCGCGCCCGATGCCACCCATGATATCCTGACCCGGGCCTGGCCGCCGAAATGGTCTTATATCAACACGCTCTGGCGGCCGATCTGGGATACAGTGAACATCGCCACACTGGGTACGGTCTTTGCTTTGATGCTGGCGGTGCCGGTGGCCTTTCTGGCGGCGCGCAATACCAGCCCAAGCCGGATGTTTATCCGCCCCATTGCCTTGCTGATCATTGTTTCCACCCGCTCGGTCAACTCACTGATCTGGGCGCTGCTGTTGGTGTCGATCGTCGGGCCGGGCGTGTTTGCCGGGGTGATCGCCATCTCTATCCGCTCGATCGGGTTTTGCGCCAAACTGCTTTACGAGGCGATTGAGGAGATTAGCGAAGTGCAGGTTGAAGCCATAGCCGCCACCGGTGCCAGCCGCTGGCAGGTGATGGTCTATGGCATTGTGCCGCAAATCCTGCCGGCCTTTGCCGGCATCGCCGTGTTCCGCTGGGATATCAACATCCGCGAAAGCACTGTTCTGGGGCTGGTGGGCGCGGGCGGCATTGGCCTGCAACTCAATGCCTCGCTCAATATTCTGTCGTGGAGCCAGGTGTCGCTCATCCTGATCGTGATCCTGCTGGCTGTGGTGATCGGTGAATGGGTTTCGGCCAAGGTGCGCGGAGCCATCATCTGATGACATCTTCGCTGGCGCAAAACGCCGAATGGGCCTTTTCGGCCTATGAAGCCTCGCGGCACCGCCTGCCTGTGGCCACATTCCCGGATCAAAGCCGCCATGTTGCCGACCTTTCGGAATTGGCGGATGAGATTGATCTTTTTCTGCTGGATGCCTTTGGCGTTCTCAACATGGGTGAACAGGTGATCCCCGGCGCGCCGGAACGGATTGCACAGCTCAAGGCCATGGGCAAAAAGGTTTTGGTTGTCTCAAACGCGGCCGGGTATCCTAAAAGCAGGCTGATGCAGCGCTACCGCGATCTTGGGTTTGATTTCACGCCCCGCGATGTGCTCAGCAGCCGCGAGGTTCTGCTTGCCGCCCTGCCCGCCCTGCCGCCAGTGCATTACGGCCTGATGGCCAATGCGGATTTTGGCCGTGAAGAGCTGGAAGCCCTGAGTTTCGATTTTCTTCTGGATGATCGCGGCGTTTATGACCGGGCCGAAGCATTTATCTTTCTTGGTAGCAGCATCTGGAACGAGGATCGGCAGGCCCTGCTTGAGGCGTCGTTGCAGGACAATCCCCGCACGGTTCTGGTGGGCAATCCTGATATCGTGGCCCCGCGTGATACCGGCCTGTCGCGCGAGCCGGGGCATTACGCCCACCGCTTGGCCGACACCACCGGCATCGAACCGCAATTTTTTGGCAAGCCCTTTGGCAATGTGTTTGAAATGGCCCTTGCGCGCATCGGGCAGGGCATTGCGCCCGAACGGACCCTGATGGTTGGCGACACCTTGCAAACCGACATCCTTGGCGGTCGGGCAATGGGCCTGAAAACCGCGCTGACCACCGATTTCGGATCCCTGCGCGGGATGGATGTAAACGGGGCTATCAGGCGCGCGGGCATCATCCCGGATTATATCATGCCGGGGCCTTAGGCGCGTCTTTATATACTCGGCAAACCAGTGTTTTTTCCCAACCTTGCAGGCGATTATTATTCTTGGGTCGGGTAATTATTTTGGCTTGATCTGTCTGTGTTAAATGCGTATCCAAGCGCGCGTAGCCCCTATAGCTCAGCTGGTAGAGCAACTGATTTGTAATCAGTAGGTCCGCGGTTCGAGTCCGTGTGGGGGCACCATTTTCCTATTTTATAATGTCCAGTGACATCCGTTTCAGCCTTGTATATAAGGCTATTTATGAAACTGTTTGTCCAGTGTTGTTTTTCTTGATCCGCTAACGTACCCCCAGATTGGGGGTATATTTGGGGGTACGCTGGAAGCCCAAAAACGAGCGTACCCCCAGATGCCCCTAAATGATGCCAGGATTCGGAACCTTAAAACCAAAGAAAAAGCCTATAAGGTAGGTGATTTTGATGGCCTGTACTTACTGGTGAAAGCAACCGGATCAAAATCATGGCGTTTTAAGTATCGGATTGAGGGCAAAGAAAAGTTGCTTGTGATTGGTAATTAGCCGACGATCAGCCTTTTGCAGGCCCGCCAAGCCCGCGATGCGGCCCGTGCCGAGGTGGCAGAGGGGAATGACCCTAATGTGGCCAAGCAAGAGCAAAAGCGGATCAGGCGCGATAGCCAAGGGCATACATTTGAAAAGGTGGGGGCCGCATTTCTGGACAAGCAACGCAAGGAAGGCAAATCAGCCGCCACATTGTCCAAAACCGAATACCACCTGAAACTGGCCAACCGTGATTTTGGCCGCAAACCCATATCCGAGATCACATCGCCCATGGTTCTGCGCTGCCTGCGTAAAGTCAAAGCCAAGGGCAATTATGAAACCGCCCATCGCCTGCGCGCCCGGATCGGCTCAATCTTTCGTTACGCTGTTGCCAGCGGCATTGCAGAAACCGATCCAACCTATGCCTTGCGCGATGCCCTGATCCGCCCGACAGTCAAGCACCGCGCTGCAATCACCGATGCAAAGGCGCTGGGCACGCTCTTGGTGGCAATACCTTTGGCGCGAACGATCTGGAGGTTTCTGAATCTTTTGAAGAACAGTTAAAAGAAATACGTTTGGAAGTTTCGACTGCACTCGAAGAAATGACGGATGAAATGGTCCAAAAAATTGGGTCGCAGTTAAGGTGTGGCGATGCTGGGCAAGGTTGTCGGGGCAGTGACTTCGGGCGATTGGGGGCACCGGGTTGGCAAGAACCTTGCCTATGCGTTTGTTGATCCCGATCTGTCAGAGCCGGGATCAACACTGGCGATTGACATGCTTGGCGATCTTATCCTGGCAAAGGTCATTGCCACGGGGCCTTATGATCCTGAGCATGAGCGGGTAAGGGCCTGAAATGATTGTCCCGCTCTGCATGAAAGTTGATTGTTTTCCTCAATGGATTCAGCGAAATACCCGGATATGCACTCAAACCACGGGCTCGGCATCGGATCGGATGATTTGTTGATCATCAACGCTTTCATGCAGGTGTTCCGACATATCAAGGCCAATGCGGCGCTTGCGCCTGATCCAGAAAACCTTGCCCCATCCCCGCCATGATCCGACCGAAGGCGCATCCGCATCCATCACAAACCGCGCCCGCCAGCCCGCAGGCAGGTGCAGGCCACATCCTTCGGCCTTTTCCAGCATCCACACCAGCGGAATATTCGCCAGCGGGCGCGCAGCGTTAAACCCGGTAAGCTGCCCGCCGATATCACCATGGGTGCCGCGAAACCAGATCTGCTCGATGATGCCGGTATGATCTTCCGGGCACTCCCACAAAACCGGGGCATAAGCCATCCGCGTTTCATCCAGCGCCAATGCATGAAATCCGTGGCGGATACTTGGCCCCAATATGTGCGAATGAAAGGCATGCGCCGCCTCAGACCAGCGCCATAGAACCGGCAGGCGCAGGCCCAGCGCCTTGACGGTATCCCAGACGCCGACCATTTCGATCGGGGCTTCGGGATGACAATTTTCCTGAGTAAACGTAACCGAGGCAGGGCTGCCGGGGCTGCATTGATAATGCCGGTAGGCGGTTTTGATATTGCGCACGGTTGCATGTTCGTGCTGGAGCAGGCCAACCCGGTCAATCAACCCGGCCAATGAGCGCACCGCATAGGCCCCACGCGAATAGCCAAACAGAAATATCCGGTCACCGGGGCGATAGCGGCTGCACAGATAGCCATAAGCGCGCCGGATCTGCCGGTTGAGCCCGTGCCCAAGTATGACATTGCGGGCGCTGCTCCAATGGTGCCATTGCAAACCCGCCTCATAATACACCGAAAGCCCTGTGCCGCTGACCTCTTCCAGCAACTTATAGGTCAGCCCGGCATTGCCCTCGCAGCCCGGCCAGAGGGTGGACATGGTGCCATCAAGGATCAGCACATGGGTTACACTCCCCCGCGCCCGGGCATAGGCAGTCTGGCCATGCCGCTGCTGTGGCCGCAGAAGGTTGAATAAGGTATTATGCCATGATGGCCATTTCATTTTCAAACGCACATAGCCCCGGATTGCTGATTACATGCGTATCAGACATGCCCCAAAGGGCAAATGCCATAAAACTTGCCGTGAACCAGTGAAACCTCAGGCCGTTATCGCGGGCTCAAAATGCCTGCACCGTCACCGGATCGCCAACGCCGTAGCCGTTGAACCCGGTGCTCAGGCTGCGCGAATAGGCGCCCATCCCGGCAAACAGAATGTAATCCCCGGCTTTAATATCATCCGGCAGCGGGATCGGATCGGGCAGGCGGTCAAGGCTGTCGCAGGTGGGGCCAAACACAACGCGCGCATGCGGCGCGCCGGTGCGGATCGTGCCATCAGGCGCGATCACCTGCATCCGGTCGGTACAGCCAATATCACGCGCCTCGGTCAGCCCGCCATAGGTGCCGTCATTGAGAAAGATCGAGCCATCCGCCCGCACCGCCTTGACCCGTGTGGCCAGGGTGAAGGCTTCGGCCACCATGGCGCGGCCCGGCTCACAAACCAGATCGGGCGCGTGCGGCCCGAAATGCGTGTTCACCTCGGCCCGGATGTGATCAAAGATTGCTTCCAGATCAGGCGCATTCCCCACCCGGTGCGCGGCAAACCCGCCGCCCACATTCAGCCGCGCAAGCGCAACACCCGCCTCGCGCGCAACATCGGCTACCACCTTGATATAGGCCCCCCAGCTTTGCGGATCAGCGCATTGCGTGCCGGGGTGGAATGTCATTGACGGGGTAAAGCCACGCTCGGCAACCGCTTGCAGCAGGCCCACGGCACGCGCGGGGCAAACCCCGAATTTCGCCCCGAAATCATAGGCCGCCCCGGCCACCGGCAGGGCCAGCCTGACGGTTATTTCAGTGCCCTTGGGGACGGCGCCCAGCTTGTCCAGCTCGGCCTCGCAATCCACCGAATAAGACGCCACATTCAGCGCCACGGCCACAGACACCTCATCGGGCGAGCGCACAGGATTGTTGTAGTGCAAAACCGCATCCTTGCAGACCCGGCGCACCGCGCGCATCTCGGCCGGGCTGGCCACATCAAAGGCCCGCAGGCCCGCCGTTACCAGATTGGCCAGAACCTCTTCGCCGGGATTGGCTTTGACGGCATAGGTCACCAACCCATCAAAGCCGCGCTGAAACCGTTCCGCCATGGACCTCAGGGCTTCGGGGCAGAAATACAGCAAGGCTTCATCGGGGTGGTGCCGGATTATATGCGCCAGCGCAGTGGGCCAGTTCGGGGTCTCGTGCATGATCATGCCTCATGGTGTTTTCTTCTTAGTATGCAACTGAATTTCATCGATTTATCGTGGCAAATAGTATAAATTGCCTGAAAGGATCGTCATAACGCAGGTAAATTCATGAAAACCGACGAAACCGATAGGGCCTTGTTGGCCCTGCTTGAGGAAAACGCCCGTTTGCCGGTGGCCACATTGGCGCGACGTCTGAAGCTGGCCCGCACCACGGTTCAGGCCCGGCTGGAGCGCCTGGAAGCCAGCGGTGTGATTGCAGGCTATACCCTGCGACTTGGCCAAAGCGCCCGGGCACCCTTACGGGCGACAGTGCTGATTGGCATCGAGCCGCGCAGCGCGCCGGTGGTTCTGACGCGGCTTAAATCCCTGCCGCAGGTCCGCCGGGTGCATACCACATCCGGCCGGTTTGACCTGATCGTGGCACTTGAGGCCGCCACCACCGAGGCGCTGGATGAAACCCTTGACAGGATTATCGAGGCCAAAGGTGTAAAAAGTTCGGAAAGCCTGATCCATTTGACAACCAAACTTGATCGCGGCAGGTAGATTTCTCATCACACTGTTGGAAACCACGGTAAAGCGGGAAAACCATCCTGCGCTGAACGCGTAACAGGCTGTCCTTTACGGCGTGTTGCGAGAGGCAGATGGGCGTCGCTATGAATGTTGGAACAGATACGCCCGTGACAGGTTAAGCAAGGTTTGTTCCGTGTGACAGGTCATATCGGAAAAAATAACCATGATGGACAATGCCGCTTTGTTCACGTTGTTACACCCTGTATCATATCAGGCTTCTCCGGTGTAAGATCCACAGCAATCCCCATCAATGCTGCGTAAATTTTTTCAGCTTGAGCATCGGTGTGCGCGCAATTGGGGTCATAAACTCCCCGATGTCTTAAAGATTCATCATAAAACTCGTCTTTGGCCTGGTCAGCAGGACAGAGCCCCAAATTGATCGCGATATTATCAACAGCATTCAAAAATCCACTCTGGGGCCAATCAAAACAGACCAGAGGCAGATCGTAATTTTCTGCGTAAGCAAGCAATTTCCGGTTATAGATTTTCCAAAGTTCAAGGGCCGGGGTCATCGGTGCCATACCAGGACGCGCCAGCAATGACATCACCACAATTTCTGGTCTGCGGAACGTGCCCATGAGGCTCATATCTGGAAGCGCCTCCTGCCAGAAGGGTAAGGTCAGTATCGTGCGCGGGTCTTTAAAACCCCAGATGCCCTTTCCGTTATATCCCGATATATGTTGATCTCGGCGCTGTCGTAATTCGTCATTCCATGCCAGGTTGGCCGGTGGGTTATCCCAACTGCCGCGGTTAAACGCCAATACTGCGTCGTTTATATCCCGCAGTGGGATGTTTTCTTTGTTTCCCTTGCGGTTGTGTGGCGCAGAATTAACCACGTCACCCAAATATAATCCGCGCGCTTCAAGACAACCGGTCAACGTACTTGTACCGCTTCGATGCATCCCTAAAATGCAGGCAGTTAATGGGGGTGATGGCTTCACTTCTTCCTCATAATTCAATTTTTACACCATGCGAGAGCTGCAACGAATTTATGTTGATCTCCCTATTCCCGGAGTTTTAAAAAACAGAATATAACTGGAAGGGGTACTTATCCAATTCAAATTTGAAATTACTCAAACCAAAATCGGATTATCCTGTGGATACGTCGTTACTCGCGGGGCATTTCCTTTGACCTCCCGGATCCGGGGGCAAGGATATGTTTATGGGGGAATAAAGATGGCCACAACACCCTGCCCTCCTTGTTTGTAAAATTGCCAAGCAGGGCGTCTGTAAATCCAGAGGCTATTCAGTGGTCAGCAATTCAGATGTCATAATTATCTGTTTGCTTTAAGACAGATAGCCCGATTTTTGGTGCGGGTGAAGGGACTTGAACCCCCACGCCTTGCGGCGCCAGAACCTAAATCTGGTGCGTCTACCAATTCCGCCACACCCGCACGATCAGGCGCTCTCTAGCAAAGGTTTTGGGGCAAGGCGAGGGGTAAATTCAAAGTCCCAGAGCGGTAAAAACCTTTGGCAGCTCTTCGGGCAGATCCTCGGCAATCAGACCGGGGCCGAATGAACGCGCGCATTCCACATGCAGCCAGGCCGCTGTCTCGGCCGCCTGCATCGGTGTAAACCCCCGCGCCAAAAGCCCGGTGATAAAGCCTGCCAGCACATCGCCCGAACCTGCGGTGGCCAGCCATGGAGCGCTGCGCTCATAATGCGCCGAGTTGATGCTGCAGCGCCCGTCGGGGGCGGCAATCACCGTGTCCGCGCCTTTGAACAATACCACACAGCCCGCGCGCTTGGCGGCGGCGCGGGTCGCATCGACCTTGGAATAGGCCGGGCCTTTGGTGGGCGTTGCGGTCAGTTTTTCGGCAATATCCGGAAACAACCGCGCAAACTCGCCCGCATGTGGCGTAAGCACGCAATTTTCATGCAGCATATCAAACAACACCTGCGGCGCATCGGCAAAAGCCGTGAGCGCATCGGCATCCAAAACCGTAGGGCGGGCTTTTAGCCCGCCACCCGCCTTGAAGATCACCGGCACCAAGTCCCGCGCCCGCTCAAGCCCCATTCCGGGACCAAGACAAAGCGCGTTGATGCGGGTATCCTGTAACAGCTCTTCCAGAGCCGCGCCATCCTCAACCCGTTTCAGCATCAGGGCGGTGATCTGCCCCGCCACCTCCATCTGAGCGCTTGGCGGAACCCCTAATGTGACCACCCCCGCGCCAATCCGTAACGCACCGCGCGCCGCGAGCCGCGCCGCTCCTGTTTTGCCTGCACCACCCGAAAGGATCAGGGCGTGGCCGTGGGTGTATTTGTGGGTGTCATGATATGATATTGATAAAGGAAAGACTAAATAATTATTTAACTGGCAGACGTCTGTTCCAAAAATATTTAATGCAGTACGCCTGAAATTTTCCAACCCAATTGTTTTGACAACTACATTGCCACAAGCATCAGCACATCCGCTTAATACATGGCCTTGCTTTAATCTGTGAAAAGTGACGGTGAGATGGCCGACTATACTGGACAAAAAAGGATCCTTTTTTCCAATTGTTTTGCCCGAGTCCGAACAACTCCCGCTCGGTAAATCTATGCATACCATTTTTGGGTTAGCATAATGCGGCAACGCCAAATCTCCCGCCATTTGCAGGGTTGAAATTTTATCCCGCATATTTGTAAATGGTCTCGATAATCCGGTGCCGAATAGTGCGTCAATAATCAGCGTAATTGGCGTTTCATGCGCTTTAGACATGCATTGAGCGTAAGGATACAGTGGATTAACCTCCCCCATCTCCCGCCACCGCTGATAATTCGCCTTCGCATCCGGCGGCAGCTTCTCGGCATTCCCATAAAGGAACACCTCCACCTCCCAGCCCCATTCCTTTAGCAACCGCGCCACCACGAACCCGTCGCCGCCGTTGTTGCCGGGGCCGCACAGGACCACCGCGCGGTGCGGTGCGGTGGCTAGCGCGGGCCATTCCTCGAATACCGCCTCAACCACGCCGCGCCCGGCGCGTTCCATCAGCTCAAGGCCGGTCACCTCTCCCGCTGAAATAGCGGCGGTTTCAATCGCTTTCATCTGGGCGGCGGTCAGGAGTTCGGTCATGTATTGGCCTTTACTGATTCAGTTTTGCCTGATTTGCGGGCATTATGCCTAAAATTTGTGCAACAGTGCTTGCGCGCGCTTGTATGCGCAGGCCCGGGCATTCTACCGATTGAGCCTGTGAAGGGAAAGTGTTCTGAGGGGCGGCAACACGCTTATGAAGGAGGCCACCCCATGAAAAAGATCGAAGCGATCATCAAGCCGTTCAAGCTCGATGAAGTCAAGGAAGCCCTGCAGGAAGCGGGCATTCAGGGGCTATCGGTGATTGAGGTCAAGGGATTTGGCCGCCAGAAGGGCCATACCGAGCTTTATCGCGGTGCTGAATATGTGGTAGATTTCCTGCCCAAGGTGAAGATCGACGTGGTGCTTGACGATGATCAGGTGGACGCGGCGATCGAGGCCATCGTGGAGGCCGCCAAAACAGACAAGATCGGTGACGGCAAAATCTTTGTCAGCACCGTTGAACAAGCCATTCGTATCCGCACCGGGGAAACCGGCTCGGACGCGCTTTAATCCATATCTATCTCTCGAAAAAGGAATTAGGGAATGAGCAACACAGCCCTTCTCAAGCAAATCAAAGACGATGATATTGACTATGTCGATATCCGTTTTACCGACCCGCGCGGAAAGTTGCAGCATGTGACGATTGTGGCCGATCTGGTGGATGAGGATTTCCTCGAGGAGGGCTTCATGTTTGACGGCTCCTCGATTGCTGGCTGGAAATCCATCGAGGCCTCGGACATGAAGCTGATGCTGGATGCGACAAGCGCCTATGTTGATCCGTTTTATGCCGAGAAAACCATCTGTGTGCATTGCACGGTGGTCGAGCCGGATACCGGTGAAGCCTATCACCGCGATCCGCGCGGCACGGCGCAAAAGGCCGAGGCCTATCTGAAGGCGTCGGGTATTGGCGATGTGGCCTATATGGGGCCTGAGGCCGAGTTTTTCCTGTTTGACGATGTGCGGTTTTCCAACACCATCAACAAGGTGTCTTACGAGGTCGATGCGATTGACGCCTCGTGGAATACCGATGCCGAATTTGAGATGGGCAACACCGGCCACCGTCCCGGCCTCAAGGGCGGGTATTTCCCGGTAAACCCGATTGATGACGCGCAGGATATCCGCTCGGAAATGCTGAGCACGATGAAACGCCTTGGCATGAAGGTTGACAAGCATCACCACGAGGTGGGCTCGTGTCAGCATGAATTGGGCCTGATCTTTGACAGCCTGACCAAGCAGGCCGATGAGCTGCAAAAGTATAAATACGTGATCCACAATGTGGCGCAGGCTTATGGCAAATCGGCCACGTTTATGCCCAAGCCGATTTACGGCGACAATGGCAGCGGCATGCATGTGAACATGTCGATCTGGAAAGAGGGCAAGCCCTTGTTTGCAGGTGATAAATACGCCGATCTGAGCCAGGAAGCGCTGTATTATATCGGGGGCATTCTCAAGCATGCCAAAACGCTCAATGCCTTCACCAACCCCGGCACCAACAGCTACAAGCGGCTGATTCCGGGTTTTGAAGCGCCGGTGCTGCGGGCCTATTCGGCGCGCAACCGCTCGGGCTGTGTGCGTATCCCGTGGACAGAAAGCCCCAAGGCCAAGCGGGTTGAGGCGCGCTTTCCTGATCCGGCGGCCAATCCCTATCTCGCGTTTGCGGCGCTGCTGATGGCCGGGCTGGACGGGATCAAATCGAAAATCGACCCCGGTGAGGCGATGGACAAGAATCTTTATGATCTGCCCGCGGAAGAGCTGAAAGATATTCCAACGGTTTGCGGGTCATTGCGCGAAGCGATGGAGGCACTGGCCGCCGATCATGATTTCCTTCTGGCGGGGGATGTTTTCACCAAGGATCAAATCGAGGGCTATATTGCTCTTAAAATGGAAGAGGTCGAGCTTTATGAGCACACCCCTCATCCGGTTGAATTTGGCATGTATTACAGCTGCTGAATCCTCTAACAGGAACAAATCAAGGCACCCTTCGGGGTGTCTTTTTTGTTATGGGTTGCAAAAGCTGCTCATCAGGCTCTGGCTTCGGCCGCCTGTCAGGGCGGATGAGTGGCTTTCAGGGGCCAAAAGGCACACTCATTTGTCGCAAACCGGCAAGCGCATAGCCCCAAAACTACCGCACCATTGGCCTGAGCCAAAGGAGAAAGACCATGGACCGCCATTTCCGCGATACCCGCAAGATTGACCCCACCAAAGGCGCGTTGCTTGGCGATACCTCGCCCAATGACGACGACCGGATTGTCATTGGCCCAACAAGGCTTGCCTATGCAGAATGGGCCGAGGCGGGCCTCACCCTGCCCAATCTGGAAAACATGCGGCACTATCGCTGGGAGCGGCTGACAAAACACATTACCGACCGGGGTTATGCCGGATTGCTGATGTTTGACCCGCTCAATATCCGCTATGCCACTGACAGTACCAATATGCAGCTTTGGAACACCCATAATCCGTTTCGCGCGGTGCTGCTCTGTGCCGATGGTTATATGCTGATCTGGGATTACAAGAACTCGCCCTTTCTGACCAAATTCAACCCGCTGGTGCGCGAACAACGTGCCGGTGCCGACCTGTTTTATTTTGATCGTGGCGACAAGGTTGATGTGGCCGCTGATGTCTTTTCCAATGAGGTGCGGGTGTTGCTGCAAGAGCATGCCCCCGGCAATATGCGCCTTGCGGTGGACAAACCCATGGTACATGGGCTGCGCGCGCTTGAGGCGCAGGGGTTCACGATCATGGATGGCGAGGAAGTGACCGAAAAATCCCGCTCGGTCAAAGGTGCCGATGAGATTCTGGCGATGCGCTGCGCGTCGCATTCATGCGAGATGGCGCTGGCCCATATGGAGCGGTTTGCCCACACCAACGTGCCGCTTGGGCATACCTCCGAGGATGATGTCTGGGCGGTGCTGCACGCCGAGAACATCCGCCGGGGTGGTGAATGGATCGAAACAAGGCTGCTCACATCGGGCAAGCGCACCAATCCGTGGTTTCAGGAATGCGGCCAGCGGATCACACAGAATAATGAGATCATCAGCTTTGATACCGATCTGATTGGCAGCTACGGCATCTGTGTTGATGTCTCGCGCAGTTGGTGGATTGGCGATGATATGCCGCCCGCTGATATGGTTTATGCGATGCAGCACGCGCATGAGCATATCATGACCAATATGGCGTTGCTCAAGCCGGGGTTGATGATCCCTGATCTGATTGCCCAATGTCACGTTCTGGATCCGCAGTTTCAAAAGCAGAAATACGGCTGCCTGATGCACGGCGTTGGCCTTTGTGATGAATGGCCGCTGGTGTCATACCCCGACAAGGCGGTGAAAGGCGCGTTTGATTATCCGCTTGAGCCGGGCATGGTGCTTTGTGTTGAGGCACTGGTCAGCCCCGAGGGCGGGGATTTCTCGATCAAGCTGGAAGATCAGGTGCTGATCACCGAAGATGGCCATGAGAACCTCACGAAATACCCGTTTGATTATGCGCTGATGGGGCGCGCATAATGGTGGTTCAGGCGGTTTGACCGGAGGCCCCGGCTCGGAGGCCGGGGCGCGGGGCAGGTTTTTGCAAGCGGCATCTTGAAGATAACAGAACCGTTACCCATCTTTGTTATGAGGTTCCCGAAAGACGTATGCCTATCATAGGGTGCGCCAACGGGGTAACGCTTGTAAAAAAGGAGAACTGCCATGGACTTAGCGAAGTTCACGGAGCGGTCGCGCGGCTTTATTCAGGCCGCCCAGACGATCGCGATGCGAGAAAATCATCAGAAATTATCCCCCGAACATATTCTGAAAGCCCTGCTGGATGACAGTGAAGGCCTGTCTTCCAACCTGATCAAACGTGCCGGTGGCGCGCCTGAGCGGGTGATCGAAGCCCTGGATATTGCCATGGGCAAAATCCCGCAGGTCAGCGGCGACACCGGCCAGACATATATGGACCGGCAGACCAGTAAGGTATTGGATGAGGCGCAGAAGCTGGCCGATAAGGCCAAGGACAGCTTTGTCCCGGTTGAGCGCATTCTGACGGCGCTGGCTGTGGTGAAATCGCCCGCCAAAGACGCGCTTGAGGCGGGCGCAATCACGGCGCAAAAATTGAATGAAGCGATCAATGATATCCGTCAGGGGCGCACCGCTGATACGGCGAGCGCCGAGGATACTTATGAGGCGCTTGAGAAATATGCCCATGACCTGACCAAGGCCGCAAGCGAGGGCAAGATTGACCCGATCATTGGCCGCGATGACGAAATCAGGCGCACCATGCAGGTTCTGAGCCGCCGGACCAAGAACAACCCGGTTCTGATCGGTGAGCCGGGCGTGGGTAAAACCGCGATTGCCGAAGGGCTGGCCCTGCGTATCATCAGCGGTGATGTGCCGGAAAGCCTTGCCAACAAGCGGCTGCTTTCGCTGGATATGGGGGCGCTGATTGCCGGTGCAAAATATCGCGGCGAATTTGAAGAGCGCCTGAAAGCGGTGCTGAATGAGGTGACGGCCGCCGCCGGTGAGATCATCCTTTTCATTGACGAGATGCACACTTTGGTGGGTGCCGGCAAAGGCGACGGCGCGATGGATGCCGCCAACCTGATCAAACCGGCGCTGGCGCGCGGTGAATTGCACTGTGTGGGGGCCACCACGCTGGATGAATTCCGCAAACATGTTGAAAAAGACGCGGCCCTTGCCCGACGGTTTCAGCCGATCCTGGTTGAGGAGCCAACGGTTGAGGACACCATCAGCATCCTGCGCGGCATCAAGGAAAAATACGAGCTGCACCACGGGGTGCGGATCAGTGACAGCGCTCTGGTATCGGCGGCAACGCTGAGCCACCGATATATCACCGACCGGTTTTTGCCAGACAAGGCGATTGACCTGATGGATGAGGCCGCGAGCCGCCTGCGTATGGAAGTGGACAGCAAGCCCGAGGATCTGGATGCGCTTGATCGTGAGATCCTGCAAAAGCAGATCGAGGCGGAAGCGCTGAAAAAAGAAGACGACAAGGCCAGCAGGGACCGGCATGAAAAGCTGGAAAAAGAGCTGTCGGATTTGCAGGAGAAATCCGATGCGATGACGGCGCAATGGCAGGCCGAGCGTGATAAGCTGGCGGGCGCGCGTGACATCAAGGAACAGCTTGATCATGCCCGTGCCGAGCTGGAAATCGCCAAGCGTAATGGAGATCTGGCCAAGGCGGGCGAGCTTTCTTACGGCGTCATCCCCGAGCTTGAGAGAAAGCTGGCCGAGGCCGAGCAAGCCGAAGAAGGCGGCATGATGGTGGAAGAGGCGGTGCGCCCCGAGCAGATTGCTCAGGTGGTGGAACGCTGGACAGGTATCCCCACCGCCAAGATGCTGGAAGGCGAGCGTGAAAAGCTGCTGGGCATGGAAGACGGGCTACACAAGCGCGTTATCGGCCAGAACAAGGCGGTTCATGCGGTGGCCAATGCGGTGCGCCGGGCGCGGGCCGGGCTCAATGATGAAAACCGGCCGCTGGGATCGTTCCTGTTTCTGGGGCCGACCGGCGTGGGCAAAACCGAGCTGACCAAGGCCGTGGCCGAGTTTCTGTTTGACGATGAACACGCCATGACCCGGGTGGACATGTCGGAATTCATGGAAAAACATTCGGTGGCCCGTCTGATCGGCGCGCCTCCGGGCTATGTGGGCTATGATGAGGGCGGTGTGCTGACCGAAGCGGTACGGCGCAGGCCGTATCAGGTGATCCTGTTTGATGAGGTCGAAAAGGCGCATCCGGATGTGTTCAACGTGCTCTTGCAGGTGCTGGATGACGGGGTGCTGACTGATGGTCAGGGCCGCACGGTGGATTTCAAGCAGACGCTGATCGTGCTGACATCCAACCTTGGGGCGCAGGCCCTAAGCCAGTTGCCCGATGGGGCCGATGCCTCGGATGCCAAGCGCGATGTGATGGATGCGGTGCGGGCACATTTCCGGCCCGAATTTCTGAACCGGCTGGATGAGACGATAATCTTTGATCGTCTGGCGCGCGAGGATATGGACGGCATCGTTGATATCCAGTTGCGCCTGTTGGCAAAACGCCTTGTGGCGCGGGGGATCATCCTTGAGCTGGATCAGGACGCCCGCAAATGGCTGGCCGATGAGGGCTATGATCCGGTGTTTGGCGCGCGACCCTTGAAACGGGTGATCCAGCGTGCGTTGCAGGATCCGCTGGCTGAAATGTTGCTGGCTGGCGAGGTGCTGGATGGCTCGGTGTTGCCGGTATCCGCAGGCGCAGATGGGCTGATCATCGGGGAGCGTCTTGGTTCCTCAAGGCAGCAGCCACCGGATGACGCGGTGGTTCACTAAATCTGAGCATGTTTAATTGTTATCCGCCTCCGGGGTTGTTCTCGGGGGCGGTTTGGTGAATGCGGTGTGCAAGGTGGGCCGGGGGGTGTTTGGCCAATGTTTCGCAGCCTCCGGCGGGGATATTTTCAGCCAGAAGAAACCACGGTCAGAACCGGGATCGCCTTGCGCCCAGGCGGCGGGCCTTTTAAAACAACCAGGCTTTCCAAGTGGGGCTGAGGCCCGGTGAGGGCTTGCCGAGAAGGGGGATAGCCGGATGATATATGCAATGAACGCGCTACAGGTGCTGGCGCTGTTATTTGTGCTGGTGCTTGGGATCATTGTTCTGGCAGTGGTTGTGTTTTTCATTCTGGACAAAATCCAGGCCGGGGATGCCATACGCCGCAATTATCCGGTGATCGGGCGGTTTCGGGGTGTGTTCACCAAGCTGGGGGAGTTTTTCAGGCAGTATTTCTTTGCCATGGACCGCGAGGAGCTGCCCTTCAACCGCGCCCAGAGGGATTGGGTGGCGCATGCCTCATTGGGGGGCGGCAATACTATCGCCTTCGGGTCAACCCGGAACCTGAGCTTGCCGGGCACACCGATTTTCGTGAACGCTGTCTTTCCACCGCTGGATGATCAGTTTTCGTTGACCGCGCCGATGATCATCGGACCGACGGCGGCGATTCCCTATAGTGCCAGATCGATTTTCAACATCTCGGGCATGAGCTATGGCGCGATTTCAAAGCCGGCGGTCGAGGCGCTGAGCCGGGGGGCGGCCAAGGCGGGCATCTGGCTGAATACCGGCGAGGGCGGGCTGAGCCCGTATCACCTGACCGGGGGCTGCGATATTGTCTTTCAGATCGGCACCGCCAAATACGGGGTGCGCGATGCGGAAGGCAATCTGAGCGACGACAAGCTGCGCAAGATGGCCGAGAACCCACATATCAGGATGTTTGAGCTGAAGCTGGCGCAGGGGGCCAAGCCGGGCAAGGGCGGCATTCTGCCCGGGGCCAAGGTCAATGCCGAGATTGCCGAGATCCGGGGGATCAAACTGGGCGAGGACAGCATCTCGCCCAACCGGCACCGCGATATAAACGATTTCTCTGAATTGCTGGATGTCATCGCGCATATCCGCGAGGTGACGGGCAAGCCGGTGGGCTTCAAGACCGTGATCGGATCAACCACGCCCTGGGTTGAGCTGTTTCGGCTGATTCGCGAGAGGGGCGGGGACAGCGCGCCCGATTTCATCACACTCGATGGCGGCGAAGGTGGCACCGGTGCGGCCCCGATGCCGCTGATGGATCTGGTGGGAATGCCCATTCGGGATGCCCTGCCACGGATTGTCGATCTGCGCGACGAATACGGGCTGAAGGAGCGCATCCGCATTATCGCTGCCGGGAAACTGGTCAACCCCGGTGATGTGGCCTGGGCGATTTGTGCGGGGGCTGATTTTATCACCTCGGCGCGCGGGTTCATGTTCAGCCTTGGGTGTATTCAGGCGCTCAAGTGCAACAAGAACACCTGCCCCACAGGCATTACAACCCACGATCCGCGTCTACAGGCCGGTCTGGTGGTTGAGGACAAGTACCTGAAGGTGGCCAATTACGCCAAGTCGGTGATCAAAGAGGTTGAGACGATTGCCCATTCGGTCGGTGTGAGCGAACCAAGGCTGATGCGCCGCCGCCATGTGCGGATGGTGCTGGCGGATGGCTCGTCGGTTCCGATGAATCAATTCCGGCCAAGTTACAATGCACCACCAGAGACGTGATCCAAGTTCATTTGTGTAGATTTGGCGATATGGCTAGGAGCGCATATATAAGAAAATGCACGCAACAAGCTGGAGGGGCGGATGGCCTATCGCTGGAAGAATGATCTGAAAGAGTGTGATGTCACACCCGAGGCGGCCTATATCAGCCGTCGCCAGTTGATGGCCGGGGCCGTGGCGGGCATGGGGCTGGCAGGATTGGGCCAGCGGGCGCAGGCCGAGGCGCTGGAGCCCAATAGCTGGGAGGATATCACCAGCTATAACAACTATTATGAATTTGGCACCGGCAAGGATGATCCTGCCTATTATGCCCATACCCTGAAAACCATGCCCTGGACCGTGAAGATTGACGGGCTGGTGGACAAGCCCGGCGATTATGCGTTTGAAGATATCATGGCAAGAATGACGGTTGAGGAGCGGCTTTACCGGTTCCGCTGTGTCGAGGCGTGGTCGATGGTGGTGCCGTGGAACGGATTTGAGCTTTCGGATCTGCTGCAACTGGCGGGCGTGCAGCCGGGGGCGAAATATATTGCGATGGAAACCGCCAACCGCCCGGATGAAATGCCCGGTGTGAAGTATCGCACGCTGGATTGGCCCTATGTTGAAGGCCTGCGCATGGATGAGGCGATGCACCCGCTGACCATCATGGCCACGGGGATTTACGGCAAAGACATCCCCAACCAGAACGGCGCGCCGCTGAGATTGGTTGTGCCATGGAAATACGGCTTCAAGTCGATCAAATCGGTGGTGCGTATCACGGCAGTGGATTCCGAGCCGCCCACATCCTGGAACAAGGCCAATGCCCGCGAATACGGGTTTTACAGCAATGTGAACCCCGAGGTCAGCCATCCACGCTGGTCACAGGCCACGGAACGCAAAATCGGCGGTGGATTGTTTGCTGCCCGAATGCCGACCCTGAAATTCAATGGCTACGGTGATGAGGTGGCGGGCATGTATGCCGGCATGGACCTGCGGAAAAATTTCTGATGCCGGCGCGCTTGATGACATGGGTTGGCGGGCTGGGGGCAGGTGTCACGGCTTTGTGCTGTTTCACGGGCCTGCTGCCTTTGACCCTTGGTATAGTCGGATTGGGCGGACTGACAGGCTATGTCTATCGCGATGACGTCCTTTATCCTATATTGGCAGTTTTTCTAATTCTCCTGGGGGCAGGGCTATGGATAAGCAAGAAACATCGGTGATATTGATATCGATCCTGACATGCCCGGAATGCGGGCACGTTCGCGAGGAAGAGATGCCAAGCGATGCCTGCCAGTTCTTTTATGAATGCGGTGAGTGTGGGGCCGTGTTGCGCCCCAAACCCGGAGATTGTTGTGTCTATTGCTCCTACGGTAGCGTGCCCTGCCCGCCAGTTCAAAGCGGCGATAGCTGCTGCGGGTAAAACTCTTAGGATGGGCATCACTGAAACAATCAATACCGCCATGCGCCGTATTCCGGCGTGGCCCTTATATATACTAGGCGTGCTGCCGGCCATCTGGCTGGTCTGGCTGGGGGCGACGGGCGGGCTTGGGGCCGAGCCGATCAAGGCGCTGGAGCAGGGGTTGGGCAAAAAGGCGCTGCAATTGCTGGTATTGGTGCTTGCCATTACGCCGTTGCGCCGGTTTGCCGGGCTGAACCTGTTGAAGTTCCGCCGCGCCATCGGCCTGCTGGTCTTTATATATGTCACGCTGCATCTGCTGGTCTGGCTGGTGCTGGATGTGCAGGCACCCGGCAGGATTTGGGCCGATATTTTGAAGCGGCCCTATATTACCGTCGGCATGACGGCGTTTTTGCTGCTGATCCCGCTGGCGATCACATCCAATAACCGGTCATTGCGAAAGCTGGGCCCGGTGCGGTGGCGCAAGCTGCACAAGCTGGTATTTCCGGCGGCTATCTCAGGCGGGGTGCATTACCTGATGCTGGTCAAAGGCTGGCAGATCAAACCAGTGATATATCTGGCGGTTATCCTTCTGCTGGTGGCCACGCGGTTCATAAAGCGCCGCAGGTCGGTGGCCAATGGGTAGCCCTGTCCCGGACATGTTGAATTGTCGGAATCGGCGATGATTTACAGAAACGACTCAAAAAATCGGGGGAATCGCGTGGAAAAACCAGGTGCAGGTGCGGCTGAGTCTGTGGTTTCTTGGGGGTAAACCGGTGAGAAACCCTATATCTGGGGTGTGCGCGGGGCCTGCCACGGTAATATAATTGCTGCATTGCCGCGTAAATTGAAATTTTCAAGACATAAGCCATTATTTTTACTGGATAAAACATAATTTTGCAAAAAAGAGCAGGTTTCGTGAAAAAAGGGGTTGCGGGTTTTGGCGACTAAGCCTAGAACCCCCTTCACCGGCGGCGCAGTGATGCACCGGCGGGGCGCCAGACGGGCCACACTGGAAACAGCAGGCAACGAGACGCAAGAAAAAACAGAGATAATACAGGCGGGGCGCGCCAGAAAGTTAGGGCGCATCCTGTTGGTTTTGTCTCTACGCTCTTTGAAATTGATAGTATCTGAAGAGATATGTGGGCGGTTTGGTTCATTCGATGGATCAGCCTCTTCATATCGACTTACTAGGGGCTCAGGCCCTGATTATGTAAGGTCAGCTTCACTGTTTGAACGGTTCAACGGTTTCATTTGAAACCATTGTACATCAAACAGATGACTGTCCCTTCCTTTGCCGGAGGGGACGATGTGCAGAGGTTCGAACGTCAAGGATACCCCGGATCAAGTCCGGGGTTTCAACTTGAGAGTTTGATCCTGGCTCAGAACGAACGCTGGCGGCAGGCTTAACACATGCAAGTCGAGCGCATCCTTCGGGATGAGCGGCGGACGGGTTAGTAACGCGTGGGAACGTGCCCTTCTCTAAGGAATAGCCACTGGAAACGGTGAGTAATACCTTATACGCCCTTCGGGGGAAAGATTTATCGGAGAAGGATCGGCCCGCGTTAGATTAGATAGTTGGTGGGGTAATGGCCTACCAAGTCTACGATCTATAGCTGGTTTTAGAGGATGATCAGCAACACTGGGACTGAGACACGGCCCAGACTCCTACGGGAGGCAGCAGTGGGGAATCTTAGACAATGGGCGCAAGCCTGATCTAGCCATGCCGCGTGTGTGATGAAGGTCTTAGGATCGTAAAGCACTTTCGCCAGGGATGATAATGACAGTACCTGGTAAAGAAACCCCGGCTAACTCCGTGCCAGCAGCCGCGGTAATACGGAGGGGGTTAGCGTTGTTCGGAATTACTGGGCGTAAAGCGTACGTAGGCGGATTAGAAAGTTGGGGGTGAAATCCCAGGGCTCAACCCTGGAACTGCCTTCAAAACTACTAGTCTAGAGTTCGAGAGAGGTGAGTGGAATTCCAAGTGTAGAGGTGAAATTCGTAGATATTTGGAGGAACACCAGTGGCGAAGGCGGCTCACTGGCTCGATACTGACGCTGAGGTACGAAAGTGTGGGGAGCAAACAGGATTAGATACCCTGGTAGTCCACACCGTAAACGATGAATGCCAGTCGTCGGATAGTATACTATTCGGTGACACACCTAACGGATTAAGCATTCCGCCTGGGGAGTACGGTCGCAAGATTAAAACTCAAAGGAATTGACGGGGGCCCGCACAAGCGGTGGAGCATGTGGTTTAATTCGAAGCAACGCGCAGAACCTTACCAACCCTTGACATACCTATCGCGGTTACCAGAGATGGTTTCCTTCAGTTCGGCTGGATAGGATACAGGTGCTGCATGGCTGTCGTCAGCTCGTGTCGTGAGATGTTCGGTTAAGTCCGGCAACGAGCGCAACCCACATCCCTAGTTGCCAGCAGGTTAAGCTGGGCACTCTATGGAAACTGCCCGTGATAAGCGGGAGGAAGGTGTGGATGACGTCAAGTCCTCATGGCCCTTACGGGTTGGGCTACACACGTGCTACAATGGCAGTGACAATGGGTTAATCCCCAAAAGCTGTCTCAGTTCGGATTGGGGTCTGCAACTCGACCCCATGAAGTCGGAATCGCTAGTAATCGCGTAACAGCATGACGCGGTGAATACGTTCCCGGGCCTTGTACACACCGCCCGTCACACCATGGG
>JAJFIA010000004.1 GCA_021775255.1 Roseovarius sp. | reverse complement strand
CGGCTTGAGCAGGGCAAAATAATCGCCAAACCCGGCCTCTCCGGTTTCTATGCTTGCAGTGTTCAGGCTGGCATCACTCATGGGCTTGTCCTGTAAAACCGGTGGCGGGGGGGTGGGCCCCCCACCGGCCGGGTTGTTTTGGGGGGGGCGCCTCCCCCCCCCCCCAACCAACCGGCGTGGGGGGGCCCCCCCCCCCCGCCACCGGTTTTACAGGACAAGCCCATGAGTGATGCCAGCCTGAATACTGCAAGCATAGAAACCGGAGAGGCCGGGTTTGGCGATTATTTTGCCCTGCTCAAGCCGCGGGTGATGTCTTTGGTGGTGTTCACCGCTCTGGTTGGGCTGCTGGCAGCACCGGTTGCGGTGCATCCGATCATTGGCTTTGCCTCGATCCTTTTTATTGCCATTGGCGGCGGCGCATCGGGCGCGCTTAACATGTGGTGGGATGCTGATATTGACCGCATCATGAAGCGCACCAGAAACCGCCCCATTCCGGCCGGGATAATTTCGGAAGGTGAAGCTTTTGCCTTTGGCATCACCCTCGCCGTCATGGCCGTGATCATGCTGGCTCTGGCGGCAAATCCTGTTGCGGCCGGGCTGTTGGCCTTTACGATCTTTTTCTATGTGGTGATCTATTCCATGTGGCTCAAGCGCTGGACACCGCAGAATATCGTGATCGGTGGGGCCGCAGGGGCGTTTCCGCCGATGATTGGCTGGGCTGTCGCGACCGGTGGGGTATCCATGGAATCGCTGCTGATGTTTGCACTGATCTTCATGTGGACGCCGCCGCATTTCTGGGCGCTCTGCCTGTTCATGAAATCCGATTACAAAGAGGCGGGTGTGCCCATGCTGACGGTCACCCATGGCCGCCGCGCCACGCGGGTGCATATTCTGGTCTACACGCTGTTTTTGATCCCCGTCGCCATTGGTATCGGATTTACCGGCATCGGCGGGCCGGTTTATCTGGCGATAGCAGTGCTGCTGAACGCGCTATTCCTCAAAGGCGCCTGGGACATCTGGCGGCGCGATGAGATTCAGGCCGAAACCGATGGATACCGCACGGAAAAACGGGTGTTTACCCTGTCGTTATTTTATCTCTTTGGCCATTTCACCGCAATCCTGCTGCAATCCATGTTGGCCCCTTATGGCCTTGGAGGCTGGTGAGGATGAGCTTTCCGGAACAGCATGAGCTACATAAACGCCGCTTTGGCCGCAATCTTGGGCTGGGGCTTGCGCTGGTTGCGCTCGGGGTGCTGATTTTTGGCCTGACCATGGCCAAGCAGGTCGCAAGAACTTCGGATGAAACGCAAACAGTGCAGGACCAAAACTGATGGCGATGGACGCAAATAAAAAAACCCTGACCGGCCTGCTGGGGGTGATTATTGTGATGGGCGCTCTGGCCTGGGCGTCGGTGCCGTTTTACAACTGGTTTTGCCGGGTCACCGGCTTTGGCGGCACCCCCGGTGTGGCCCTTGCGGGCGCCGATAAAATCCTTGATCAGACCATCAAAATCCGTTTTGACGCCAGCCTCAATCATGACATGCCGTGGGAATTCAAGCCCGTGGTGCGCGAGATGGAGCTGCGCATTGGCGAAACCGGTCTGGCCTATTTTGAAGCATATAACCCCACCAATCGCCCGGTGGCAGGGCAGGCGGCTTATAACGTGACACCCTATGAGGCCGGCGGGTTTTTCAACAAGATCGAATGCTTTTGCTTTACCGAACAGGTCTTGCGCCCCGGTGAGCGGGTGGAAATGCCGGTGTCATTCTATGTTGACCCGGAAATCACCCGTGACAGGGATGCAAAATATACCCATACAATCACCCTGTCTTATACATTTTATGAAATTGACCTGCCCGAACCGCAAGCGGCCCTTGAGCAGGTGAGCGAAACCGAAGTAAACTAACTTTAATAAAAGGCCTTCCAGCGAGGGAAACCAAAATGGCACATGAAAAAAATCACGATTATCACATTCTAAGCCCGTCATTGTGGCCGTTCCTCGGTGCATTGGCAGGCTTTACCATGCTGTTTGGCATGGTGCTGATGATTTCACCTGAGGTTGATAACAACCAGCCCTGGGTCTTCCTGGCCGGGCTTGTGGGCGTACTTTACGTCATGTTCGGCTGGTGGTCGGAGGTTATCGCCGAAAGCAAAGCGGGCGATCATACGCCGGTTGTGCGGATTGGCCTGCGCTATGGTTTCATCATGTTCATCATGTCCGAAGTGATGTTCTTTGCCGCCTGGTTCTGGGCGTTTTTCAAGAATGCGATGTATCCGATGGGGCCTTTGTCGCCGATAAAGGATGGTGTTTGGCCGCCGGTGGGGATCGAAACATTTGATCCCTGGCATCTGCCGCTGATCAACACGTTGATCCTGCTGCTCTCAGGCTGTGCCGCCACCTGGGCGCACCATGCCTTGGTGCATGAAAACAACCGTTCAGACATGAAATGGGGCCTGACGATCGCGATCGTGCTTGGGGCCCTGTTCACCGCATTTCAGGCGTATGAATACAGCCATGCGGCGTTTGGGTTTTCCGGCAATATCTATGGCGCCACATTTTTCATGGCGACGGGCTTTCACGGGTTTCACGTGATTATCGGCACGATCTTCCTGTTTGTCTGCCTGCTACGTACCTTGCAGGGCGATTTTACGCCCGAGCAACATGTGGGCTTTGAGGCGGCGGCCTGGTACTGGCATTTTGTTGATGTGATCTGGCTATTCTTGTTTGCCGCAGTCTATATCTGGGGCGGCTGACGCAGGTGGGTTTCACCAACCTTACGGGCGCTGTGTAGGGTGGGTGAAACCCACCCCCCCGTTTAAACAAAATGGCGCGCATGATTTGCGCGCTTTTTCTATCCCGAAGGAGCAATGGGCTTGCGCCGCATCATCCCTCCCCTGATCTTTGGCCTTGCCGGTGCGGCCCTGCTGATCTGGCTTGGTATCTGGCAGCTTGAACGTCTGGCGTGGAAAGAAGCCGCGCTGGCCAATATCGAAGCCCGGATTGCCGCCTCTCCTGTAGATCTGCCCGAAAAGCCCGATCCGGCACGCGATAAATACCTGCCGGTAACCGCGCGCGGCATCGCGCGCCCGGGTCTGCGGGTGCTGGTCAGTGTCAAGAATATAGGCCCCGGTTACCGGATGATCTCAATCCTTGATCTTGGCGGGCGGCAGGTTTTGCTCGACCGGGGGTTTCTCAGCCTTGAGGATCACACGGATTTTTCCGGCCCGCATGAGATTAGCGTCATGGGCAACCTGCACTGGCCCGATGAGGTGGATGGGTTTACCCCGGAGCCCGATATTGAGAAGGGCCTGTGGTTTGCCCGCGATGTGCCTGCTATGGCGGCGGAGCTTGGCACCGAGCCCACGCTGATTGTTGCGCGTGAAATCAAAGCCTCGCCTTATTCGACAACACCACTGCCTGTGGGCACCGAAGGCATTCCCAATGATCATCTGAATTATGCAATCACCTGGTTTTCACTGGCAGCAGTCTGGATAGTGATGACCGGCTATTATATCTGGCGCAGGGCGCCGGTCGGGAAGGGCACATTGGCATGAAATATATCTCCACAAGGGGCGCGGCCCCGGTTTTGGATTTTGAACAGGCGATGCTCACCGGGCTGGCGCGCGATGGCGGGCTTTACCTGCCCGAAGCCATCCCTGTGATGAGCCACGGCGATATGGCCGCGCTTGAGGGCCTGCCCTATGAGGAGGCAGCCTTTCGCGTCATGCGGCCCTTCATTGGCGACAGTTTCAGCGATGATGAATTTCAAGACATCATCGCGCGGGCCTATGCGGGCTTTGGCCACGCCGCGCGCGCGCCTTTGAAACAGTTGGCGCCGGGGCATTTCCTGCTGGAGCTGTTTCACGGGCCGACACTGGCGTTCAAGGATTTCGCCATGCAACTGATTGGCCAGTTGTTTGAAGCGTCATTGAAGCGCAACGGCCAGCGGGTCTGTATCGTAGGGGCCACCAGCGGCGATACCGGCAGTGCGGCGATCGAGGCGTTTCGCGGCTCAAAGGCTGTGGATGTGTTCATTCTCTATCCGCATGGGCGGGTTTCAGAAGTGCAGCGCCGCCAGATGACAACGCTGACCGAGCCAAATGTACATGCCCTGGCAATGGACGGGCATTTTGATGATTGTCAGGCGCGCCTGAAAGACATGTTCAACGATTTTGCGTTTCGCGATGCGGTGGGCCTTGCCGGGGTCAACTCGATCAACTGGGCGCGGGTGCTGGCGCAGGTGGTGTATTATTTCACCTCGGCGGTGGCGCTGGGCGCGCCGCACAGAAAAGTATCCTTCACCGTGCCCACCGGCAATTTTGGCGATATTTTTGCAGGCTACATTGCCCGGCGCATGGGGCTGCCGATTGACCGGCTGGTGGTGGCGACCAATCAGAACGATATTCTGCACCGTTGCCTGACCAGCGGTGCCTATAAAACCGACAACGTGATCCCCTCGATCAGCCCGTCGATGGACATCCAGGTCAGCTCAAATTTTGAGCGGGCGTTGTTTGAGGCCTATGGCCGCGATGGCAAAGCGGTGGCGCAGTTGATGGAGGAGCTGAAATCCGGTGGCTTCAACGTCAGTCAGGGCGCGTTGCAGGCGCTGCGGGAAGTTTTTGATTCAGGGAGCTGTAGCGAGGATGATACCCGCGCCACGATTGCCGATACCCTTGCACGCACGAATGAGCTTTTATGCCCGCATTCCGCCGTGGGTGTGAAGGTGGCGAAAGAGCAGCGCGCGCCCGGCACACCGATGATCACCCTCGCCACGGCACACCCGGCCAAGTTCCCCGATGCGGTGGAAGCGGCCTGTGGCATCCGCCCCCCCTTGCCAGAGCGTATGTCGGACCTCTATGAGCGGGCGGAGCGGATAACCCGGATCAACAATGATCTGGGGGTGATCGAGACATTGATAAAAGCGTCTCGCAGGTGATCGGGCCAGTGATTGACTGTGAAACGCGGATGACCATTAATTGTAGTATGCGTTTCTCGGTATTTCCCAATAGAGGAAGCAACGAGAAACGCTTTAAAGAACGGACCGGCCATTGAGTGTAAACCTTACAACCCTTTCCAACGGGTTTCGCATTGTATCCGAGCATATGCCGGGGCTGCAATCGGCCTCGATTGGCGTCTGGGTGCTGGCGGGTGCCCGTCATGAAGCGCCCGAGCAAAACGGCATCGCGCATTTTCTCGAGCACATGGCGTTCAAGGGCACAACCACGCGCTCGGCCTTGCAGATTGCCGAGGCGATCGAGGATGTGGGCGGATTTATCAACGCCTATACCTCGCGCGAGGTCACGGCCTATTATGTGCGGGTTCTGAAAGATGATGTGCCGCTGGCGCTGGATGTGATTGCCGATATTCTGCGCAACCCGGTGTTTGACGCGGGCGAGATTGAGATCGAGCGCGGGGTGATCCTGCAGGAAATCGGTCAGGCGCTGGATACGCCCGATGACATCATTTTTGACTGGCTTCAGGAAAAAGCATACCCGGATCACCCGCTGGGCCGGACAATTCTTGGCCCGGAAGAGCGGGTGCGCAGCTTTATCCGCGCCGATCTGGAAAGGTTTACCAGGCAGCATTATGCGCCCGGTCAGATGATCCTGTCGGCCGCCGGTGCGGTGGATCATGATGCATTGGTTGCGGAAGCTGAAAAGCTGTTTGGTGATATGGCGCAAACCACCCTGATCCAGCCGCCAAAAGCATCGTTTTCGGGCGGTGAAAGCCGACATCTGAAGGAGCTGGAACAGGCGCATTTTGCGCTGGGGTTTGAAAGCCCGGATTATTCCGACCCGCAGATTTATGCGACACAGATATATGCCAGCCTGCTGGGGGGCAGCATGTCATCGCGCCTGTTTCAGGAAATCCGCGAAAAGCGTGGGCTTTGTTACAGCATTTATGCCCAGGCCGGGGCCTATGCCGATACCGGCATGATGACGATCTATGCGGGCACTTCAGGGGATCAACTGGCGGATCTGGCGCAGATCACGGTGGATGAGATGAAACGGGCGGTGGAAGATGTCAGCTCGCGGGAAGTTGAGCGCGCCCGCACGCAGATGAAAGCGGGGCTGCTGATGGGGCTGGAAAGCCCGTCAAGCCGGGCCGAACGGCTGGCGCGGATGCTGCAGATCTGGGGCCGGGTGCCGGGGCTGGATGAGGTGGTGGCGCGGATTGATGCGGTGACACTCGCGGATGTAAAAGCCCAGGCGGCGCAGATTGCCCATGAGGCCCCGGCGGCGATGGCGCTTTACGGGCCGGTCAGGGCGGCGCCCACGCTTGAAGATTTGCAGAAAAGGCGCGCGGCCTGATGTTTATCCCCCGGCGTAAAATCAGGATCGAGACCGAACGCCTGACATTGCGCCAGCCAATGCTGAATGATTTTCGCAACTGGAGCGGTCTGCGCCGCCAAAGCGAGGAATTTCTGACCCCGTGGGAGCCGGTCTGGTCGGGCGATCACCTGTCACGCAAAGGCTTTGCCAACCGGGTTTACTGGGCGCAGCGGTCAATCTCCAATGGCGCGGCGGTGCCTTTATTCCTGATCCGGCGCGAGGATGAGCAGCTTTTGGGAGCCATTACCCTCGATACCATCCGGCGCGGGCCGGCGCAGGCGGGATCACTGGGCTATTGGATCGGGCTGCCTCACGCGCGGCAGGGCTATATGCGCGAGGCGATTGAGGGTATGGTGCATTATGCGTTTGAACGGCTGGATCTGAGCCGGGTCGAAGCCGCCTGCCTGCCGGAAAATACCGCCTCACGGGCTTTGCTGGAAAAATGCGGGTTTAAATATGAGGGCGTGGCGCAAAGTTATCTGCAGATCAACGGGCGCTGGCGCACGCATGTATTATATGCCGCCCTTCGGATGGACCGGCGCGGCCGTACCGATGCCGGGTGAGCCGCTCATCGCGCCCTTGCAGGCGCGCCTCAAAGTAATGAGGCAGCCACGTCAGGGGCTGATGAATGGCTTGGTTATTTCTGAGCAGATGCATAAGGTATGATGCATGAGTTTGAACCCGGTTGATCCTGCGTTTGCCGCCGATCTGCGCGCGAAGCTGCCCGCAGCGGCCTTGCGCGTGGCCGCACCGCATTACCTGGAAGAGCCGCGCGGGCGCTTTAAGGGGCAGGCGGGAATGGTTGTGGCCCCGGCCACGGTTAAGGAAGTGGCCCTTGTGGTGCAGGCCGCCTATCAGGCCTGCATTGGCATTGTGCCTTACGGTGGCGGCACCGGGCTGGTGGGGGGGCAGGTGTTGCCGGAGGGGCCTGCGCCTTTGGTGCTGAGCCTTGAACGGATGTGTGCGATCCGCGCGGTATACCCCGATGAAAACGTGATTGTGGCGGAAGCCGGGGCGATTCTGTCGGACATTCACGACGCGGCAGATGCGGTGCATCGTTTGTTTCCGCTTAATATTGCGGCAAAGGGCAGTGCCCGCATCGGTGGGATGCTTTCAACCAATGCCGGCGGGGTGAATGTGCTGCGTTATGGCTCGGCGCGCGATCTTTGCCTTGGGCTTGAGGCAGTGCTGCCGGACGGGCAAATCTGGCGGGGGCTGAAACGGCTCAGAAAAGACAACACCGGCTATGATCTGAAAAACCTGCTGATCGGTGCCGAGGGCACTTTGGGCGTGATCACCGCCGCCACGTTGAAATTATTCCCCGTCCCGGCGGGCGAGGGCACCGCGTTGATGTGGGTGCAAAGCCCGCAGGCAGCGCTTGAGCTGCTGGCACTGGCGCGCGCGGCTTTGGGCGAGGGCATCAGCGCGTTTGAACTGATGCATGAAACCGGGCTGGAATTTCTGGCCGAGACGATGCCCGGCCTGCGCCTGCCGTTTCAGGATTTGCCGGAATGGTTTGTGCTGATTGACATCGGCCTGGCGCGGGGGCTGAACCCCGAAACGGCGCTGACGGAGCTGTTTGAGGCGGCCTTGGAGGCGGGCCTTGTCAATGATGGCCTGATTGCCCAATCCGAGGCGCAGCGGCAGGATTTCTGGCAGTTGCGCGAAAGCATCCCCGAGGCGAACCGGCGCGTTGGCTCGGTTAATTCGCATGATATTTCGCTGCCACTGGGGGAAATTGCGGGATTTATCAGCACCGCCGGTCAGGCGATTGCCGCACTGGGGGATTTTCGCATCAACTGTTTTGGCCATCTGGGCGACGGCAACCTGCATTACAACGTCTTTGCCCCTAAAGGCCACAACCGCGAGGACTATGCCGACCTGCGCGATAGAATCAATCGTACTGTGCATGATCTGGTGCAGGCCGCAGGCGGCTCTTTCAGTGCTGAACATGGCATTGGCCGGATGAAGGTGGGGGAGCTTGAGCGTTATGGCGATGCGGCCAAAATGTCCGCAATGCGCGCCATTAAAGCCGCCCTTGACCCCAAAATGATCATGAACCCCGGCGCGGTTTTGCGCCAGCCGGACCCATGAGACGAAATTCACATGATTGACCGGGATCGTTGTTGTTATTCGCATGCACAGCCGGTTAACTGCGACCGGTAACAGGGGGGAATGAGCCGCGCATGTCGGAGCTTTGGAGCGGGATAACACAAGCCTTCTGGCTGATTGTGACATTGAACGCGGATCTGGTGGAGATCACCCTGCTCTCGCTTCGGGTGACACTGAGCGCGCTGGGTATTGCCTGCCTGATCTCACTGCCCTGGGCCGCGCTGATCACGGTCCGGCGCTTTCGTTTCCGGCGCATCCTGATTGCCATACTCAATGCGCTGATGGGGCTGCCGCCGGTGGTGGTGGGGCTGATCGTTTATGTGTTGCTCTCGCGCGCGGGGCCGTTTGGGGTATTGGGGCTGTTATTCACGCCCACGGCCATGATCATCGCGCAGGTGCTGATCATTGTGCCGTTGATCACCTCGATCGCGCATCAGTCGCTGCGGGATTTATGGGTGGAATATCACGATATGCTGATTTCGATGAACACCACTCAGTGGCAGCGGGTCAAAACCCTGCTGTGGGACAGCCGCCGGGCGTTGCTCACGGCGTCATTGGCGGGGTTTGGGCGCGGCATTGGCGAGGTCGGCGCGATCATGATTGTGGGCGGCAATATTGATCATGCCACGCGGGTTCTGACCACCGCCATCGCGCTTGAGACCGGGCGCGGTGATTTTGCCCTGGCGCTGGGGTTGGGCTTTATCCTGATTGCGCTGGCGATTGCGGTCAATCTGGCGATTCACGGCCTGAGCCATACCGAACGGGAGGGGCGCTGGTGAGTGTGATGTTCCCTTTGCAAATCTGTGGGGCACAGGTCCGCAGGCGCGGGAAAGTGCTGGTGGGGCCGGTGGATATTACCTTGCAGGCAGAGGGCCTGACCATGGTGATTGGCCCTAATGGGGCCGGAAAAACCAGCCTTTTGAAGATGCTGCATGGCATTATGCGGCTGAATGCGGGCACGGTCAAATGGGCCTGTGACCAGGATGAAGCCCGGCGGCGGCAGGGTTTCGTGTTTCAGACGCCGGTGATGCTACGCCGGACAGTGCTTGAGAACTTGATCTATCCGCTGGCCCTGTTGAATATACCTAAACCCGAGGCCCGCGAACGGGCGCGGGACTGGGCCACAAAGATTGGCCTTGGCGGGGCAGAAGGCCGGCAGGCAACGGTGCTTTCGGGGGGCGAGCGGCAGAAACTGGCGCTGGCGCGGGCGTTGATCCGGGGGCCGGATGTTTTATTTCTCGATGAGCCCTGTGCCTCATTGGATGGCCGCGCGATGCGTGAGATCGAGGCGATATTGCAGGCGGCGTCGGCGGAGGGCACCCGCATCATCATGTCAACCCATGATATGGGGCAGGCCCGGCGTCTGGCCAGTGAGGTGATTTTCATCCTGCACGGGGTAGTGCATGAATTCAGCCCGGCTGAGACTTTTTTTGAAACCCCGCAAACGGCGCAAGCCCGCGCCTTTTTAAATGGAGATATAGTAGAATGAAACGCTCAATCATAAAATGGACTACCCTGACAATCGCCACCCTGATGTTTAGTATATTCGGGGCAATCGGCGCGCGTGCAGATATGTTGCGCATGGCGGTGACCACCTCGTTTCACAATTCCGGTCTGGCCGAGATTTTGCTGCCCGAGATCAAGAAGGACACCGGCATTGAAGTGCAACTGCTGGTGGTCGGCACCGGGCAGGCGATCCGGCTGGGCAAGGCCGGCGATGTGGATGCCATACTGGTGCATGCCCGCGCGGCGGAAGAGGCGTTTGTGGCTGCCGGTTTTGGCACCCACCGGCGCGAGATCATGTATAATGATTTTATCATTGTTGGCCCTGCATCTGATCCTGCGGATGTGGCCGGTGCCAAAAGCATCACCGAGGCCATGCAGAAGATCAGTGCCGCCAGGCCAAAATTTGTCAGCCGGGGCGATGACAGTGGCACTCACAAAAAGGAAATGAGCCTGTGGCAGGCGGCCGGGATTTCGCCGGAGGGCGATTGGTATGCGCCTGTGGGTGCGGGGATGGGGGCGGCGCTGAATACGGCATCGGGGCTCGATGCCTATATCCTGTCTGACCGGGCAAGCTGGCTTAATTTTGGCAACAAGGGGGATCTGGCGATATTGTATCAAAGCGATGCGGGATTATTCAATCAATATGCCTATTTGCCGGTCAACCCGGCAAAACACCCGCATGTCAAGACCGGGCTGGCCATGCGGCTGGAAGACTGGCTGACATCTGAGCGGGCAAAAGAGCTGATTGATGGCTACCGGCTGCATGGTGAGCAGCTTTTTACGTTTAACGCGAAGTGATCCCCCGTTCATTGGCCCGCTAAAGTGTTTCGCCTTAAACCGGGGGCAGGGTTAAGGCAAAACGCTTTAATAAATTGCAGGAGCCAACGCCACGTAGGCCGGGCTTAAGCCCGGCTTACCTGTTTGATCCAGCCGATTTATTGAGTGCCCACATGCCGGGGCGTGGGGGCTAATCGCGGGTGCCGGAAAAGCGGGTCTGCCAGCTTTCACGCTGATCATCGGTGATCTTGGTGAAAAGCACATCCGGTACGGTGAAGGCGTGGCCCGGCGCGAGGGTTTGCAAAGCTGCCGCCACATCATCGGGCCAGCTTTTATCGGTGCAGTTCATTGCCGCCAGCATGGTTTGGGCTGCATCGGGAATGAAGGGTGCGCTGAGCACTGCGTAGAGGCGGATGAGATTAAGCGCGAGGCGGATTTGCATGGCCGCCTGATCCGGGTCTGTTTTGAACGCAGACCAGGGGGCGGCAGATTGCAGATATTCGTTGCCCGCAACCCAGATGGCGCGCAGTTCATTAGCGGATTTGCGCACTTCCATCGCCTCCATATGGGCCTCATAGGCGCGGATGCGGCTGGTGAGTGTGGCGATTAGCGCCGCCTCGTCGGGCCCATGCGCGCCCGCCTCGGGAACCGTTAGCCCAAATTTCGAGCGGCAGAATTTGGTGACGCGGCTGACGAAATTGCCCAGCACATCGGCCAGATCCTTGTTGACCGAAGCCTGAAAGTTTTCCCAGGTGAATTCACTGTCACTGCTTTCGGGGGCGTGGCTGAGAAGCCACCAGCGCCAGTAATCGGCGGGAAGAATTTCAAGCGCCTGATCCATGAACACGCCGCGCCCCTGGCTGGTGCTGAACTGGCCACCATCATAATTGAGGTAGTTGAAGGATTTGATGTAATCCACCAGCTTCCAATCCTCACCCGAGCCAAGGATCGTGGCGGGGAAGCTGAGCGTATGAAACGGCACGTTATCCTTGCCCATGAACTGGGTATAGCGCACATCATCCGCGCCCATGCCCAAGCGCCACCAGCGCTGCCAGTCGGTATCCTTTAGCCCGTTGGCCTCGGCCCATTCCGCACCGCAGGCGATATATTCGATGGGCGCGTCAAACCAGACATAGAACACCTTGCCCTCCATGCCGGGCCAATCCTCACGCCCGCGCCTGACCGGGATGCCCCAATCAAGATCACGGGTGATGCCACGGTCCTGAAGCCCGTCGCCATCGTTGAGCCATTTTTTGGCGATGGAGGTTGTCAGGATCGGCCAGTCGGTTTTGCTGTCGATCCAGGCGCTGATCTGATCGCGCATCTTGCTTTGGCACAGATAGAGATGCCGGGTTTCGCGCACTTCCAGATCGGTCGAGCCGCTGACGGCGCTGCGCGGGTCAATCAGATCGGTGGGATCAAGCTGTTTGGTGCAGTTTTCGCATTGATCACCGCGGGCCTTGTCATAGCCGCAATTCGGGCAGGTGCCCTCGATATAGCGGTCCGGCAGGAAGCGGTGGTCGGCCCTGGAATAGACCTGTTTTTCAACCACCTCGCGGATCAGGCCCGCGTCATACAAGCGCCCGGCGAAATGCTGGGTCAGGGCGTGATTTTGCGGGCTGGAGGAGCGCCCGAAATGATCGAAGCTGAGGCGAAAACGCCGCGCGATGTCGGCCTGAATTTCATGCATCTCGGCGCAGTATTCCGTCACCGGTTGCCCGGCCTTGGCGGCGGCCAGCTCGGCCGGGGTGCCGTGTTCATCGGTGGCACAGAGATACAGCACTTCATTGCCGCGCGCCCGCTGATACCGGGCAAAGAGATCGGCAGGCAATTGAGACCCAACAAGGTTGCCCAGATGCTTGATGCCGTTGATATAGGGGATCGCCGAAGTGATCAGGTGACGTGCCATGGAAAATATGCCTTTTGCGGTGTCTGGCATCCCCTTTAGCGCAGCTATGAAACAGGTGCTAGTGCTTGTCGCGGCTGCGCCCGGTCAGGCGGCCAACCAGAAAGCTGGTGCGCGGGGCCCAGATATAGGGCGTGCGTTTGGCCAGGGTGGCACGGGCGCGCATCCGGCTGAAACCAAACAGCAGCAGCGCCAGATGCGCCAGTGCGATCATCACAAACATAGCTGGCGGGCCATAGGCATTTATCAGAAACGAGGCCAGCAATGGCGCGGCAATGGCCCCGAGGGCATAAAAGAACATCAAGGCGGCGGAAAGCTCGACCCGCTCGGAATCGTCGGCGAAATCATTGGCATGGGCCGAGCTGACCGAGAAGATCGGGAAGGTTGTGAGGCCAAAGAGGAAGGCCGTCAGAAATACGCCATCGGGGCTCAGATTATGCGAAAACATGATATAAATGCTGCTGAGAATGGCCGCAACCGAAAGACCAATCAGCACATGGCGGCGATCATACCGGTCGGCCAGCCAGCCCACCGGATATTGCGCCAGCGCACCGCCCAGAACGAAGGCCGCAAGAAAATAGGCGATCTGATCCACTGCCAGGCCAACCTGTTGGCCATAAACCGGCCCGACCATGCGAAACGAGGCACTTGAGACCGCCGCCACGACAACGCCAAACGCGGCCAGTGGCGAGCATTTGATCGCCAGCCGGGGCCGCAGGCGGGGGGCATCGGGGGTTTCGGGCTGTTGTGCCTTGGTCAATGTCAGTGGCAGGAGGGCGGCACAGCAAAATATTGCCAGCAGATTGTAGGACACATAAGATGCCGGATCGAGCACGCCGATCATCAGCTGCGCCACCATGGATGCGCCCATATCCGCCATCCGGTAGGCCCCCATGGTGCGGCCCCTGGTCTTATTGGTGATTTTGGCATGCAGCCAGGCCTCGATCACCGTATAACATCCGGCCACACAAAGGCCCGAGGCGATGCGCATCAAAGCCCAGGCATAGGGGTTGATGATCAGCATATGGGCCAGCAGGCCGATGGCTCCGGCGGCGGTGAAGGCGGCGAAAGCGCGCGAATGGCCAACACTGCCCATCAGGCGCGGCGCCCACCAGCAGCCGATGAAAAACCCCATGAAATGCGCCGATCCCAACAGGCCGATCTGGGCGGTTGTGAAGTGTAGGGTTATGCCCGAAATGGCATCCAGTGGCCCGACGCCGCCGGTGGAAAGCTGCAACAGGATCACAGATAAAAACAAAGCGGCGAAGGAGATCAACATACGCATGATAGCCGGCAGACTGGCATGCCTGTGCGGCGTTGCCTATGCATAATCGACAGGTAGGTGTCGTTTTTAAACTGCTGACAAATTTATTTTGAGATCAGGGCGAAACGCATCAGTGAAACCTTTCTAAAAACGGCATTTTGTCAAAAATGCCAGCACCCGCCCGCCCCACGGCGGGTGCTTCCAACGGCTGATTAAGTTGATAGGGTTGATATATTTATCTGTGGCTATTGGGCTTGACGTGGTCAGTGCTCTGCACCCACCCGGGCAGGTGCTGGCATTTTTGACAACCCATCTGGTCTTGCTGAGGCTGGTTACTTTGCAATCAAAGCAATGATGCGCAGATGGATGGTGTCGCCGACATAGGCCCGGTATCCGCTGGCACCAAAGGCCGAGCGGCTGATGTCTCCGGTCAGAAGGATGGCCAGATTGTTGCGATCCCCCGGATCGGTACCGGCCTGACGGTAAAGCCCCGCCTTGAGGGTGACGGGGTGAGTTATGCCGCGAACGGTCAGGTCGCCTGTCACGACCGCGCCCTTGAGCGAGCCGGTGATGCGGGTGGAGTTGAACAGGATTTCAGGAAATGTATCGGTATTCAGGACAGCGGTGCTTTTCATTGCCTGAGTGGCAAATAAAAATCCCGCACGGGCCTGGGTGGCATCCATTGTGACCGCAACGGCGCTTGCGGGCACATGATCAAGATCAACCCGGATATCGGCGGCAATGACCGGCATGTGCCCGGTCATGGGGTTGCCACCAAATTCATATGTGAACTGCACCTTCGAGCGCGCCGTATCAAGCTGATAAGCCGCCGGGCCTGCGAGGGCCATGGGGGCAAAAAGAACAAGGATCATGAGGAGGAGGCGCATGATGCAATCATCATAAGGGATATGCCATGCAAAAGCATCGAAAGTTTACTCACGTTCACGTCACTTGCTCAAAACCAACCGGTTTTAAGAATTTATGATGGGATTTTGTGCATCACCTCAAAGAACCGGTGCGCATAATATAGCGATGCCGCAGATTGCGGATCAATGCGCATGTCATGAAAGCTTTTGGCAACCTCTTTGGCTGAGTTGACACGCGGTATGCGCCTGAAAGCAGGCATTTTGTTTATCTCATTAGGGAGGTTTGGATTGTCGAGCGTATCCTTGCGCCTTTCTTCCATGCGCATGACAATTTCATTATAGCTCAGATTGGTAAAACCGATAAAGAATATCTGCGGCTTTCCCGCGCGAATGAATTCCCGCGCGATGGCGAGCGGAAGGACATTGGATAAATCCCCGGGCTTCAGGCCAAGCTCTTCATCAAGTTCCATATACAAGTCATCCAGAATATAATCGTCAAATGTTTTGGCTGTGTTGTGCTCATCAGCGGGCCATTCGGCGGCGCCAGAGGCGGAATCACTCCAGTCACCTTCGTTGAGCACAGCGGTTTCGCGGCTGCGCGCCACCAGAAATGGCAGCCACTCTCCCTGATCCCTGTAAAACAACAGCATCGAGACACCTATTGTCTGTGCCAGCCGCTTATCGCTCAGCTCAGGCAAATATCCCCGGCGCTCGGCCAGCAGTGTTTTACGCAGTGTCGGCCCACTCGGGCGCGCTTCATAGTCAAGGATCAGATTGGATTTTGCCTGAGCTTCATATTTGGCTTTTTGAATGGTTAACGTGGTTACCTTGCCGTCATCGTCAAATTTCAGAAGGCGAATGACATCGCTGTCATATCTGAATTTCCCGGCCTTTTTGAATGCCTTGAAACCCGTATCCCTCAAGGCTTCGACCTCGGGATCGGAAAATCGGTCGAGCCTGAAGAGGCCCGGCTCGGGCTTGATTTCAATCGTCACTTCCTTACCCGCAACCAGACGGTCTATATAACAAACCATTTCGGTATAAAGCAGACCGGGATAGATTTGTTTTTCTTTGCTATAGCGGTGTTCGGCAGTTGATTTCGTATGCGAAAGAAATGGGTTTGGCTTTGGATCAACAGGGCGGTTCGGCAAAATTTCACTGCTCTCAATCACCAGCTTTTCATGCAGCATGTTGAGCGTTTCAAAGAGGGCCAGCAAATTGGTTGGGTCTTTATCCCGGATTAGCGACCAAAGGGTTTTTTTGATACGGAATGTCATGCAATGCCCTTTGGTTTACGCGATGCTGCGCTCTCAGCTATTCATGGCAAGCCAGACGATATCAAGTGGCTTGGGTGATGTTTTTGCATCAAGGTGATATTAGCGATAGGTCTGAACAGATTTCTGGAAGGGATCAATATGAAACAAAAACAACTGGGGCGAACGGGGATGCAGGTAAGCGCGCTGTGTCTGGGGTCGATGACATGGGGCACGCAGACGCCGCAGGAAGGCGCGCATAGGCAGATTGAAACCGCGCTTGCGGGGGGCGTGAATTTTATTGATACCGCCGAGATGTATCCGGTCAACCCGATCACAGGGGAAACCACGGGCCGGACCGAAGAAATCATTGGCAACTGGTTTTCCCGCAGCGGGCGGCGCGATGAGGTGGTGCTGGCCAGCAAACATTCCGGCGCGGGGTTTGCCCATGCGCGGGATGGCGCGCCGATCTCGGCCAAGACCATCCCAAAGGCGATTGAGGGCTCATTGAAGCGGCTCAGGACGGATGTGATTGATCTTTACCAGTTTCACTGGCCCAACCGGGGCTCCTACATGTTCCGGCAGAATTGGAACTTCGATCCCAGGGGTCAGGATAAAGCCGCCACATTGGCGCATATGCATGAGGCGCTTGAGGCGCTTGCGGCCGAGGTGAAACGCGGCACCATCCGGCATTTCGGCCTGTCGAATGAATCTGCGTGGGGCATGGCGCAGTGGTTGCGGGTTGCCGATGAGAATGGCGGGCCGAGGGCCGCTTCGGTGCAGAACGAATATTCCCTGATGTGCCGGCTTTATGATACCGATCTGGCCGAATTGAGCGTCAATGAGGATGTGGGGCTGCTCGCGTTTTCGCCGCTGGCCACGGGGCTTTTGAGCGGCAAGTATCAGGGCGGGGCCGTGCCCGAGGGCTCGCGCATGGCGTTGAATGAGGGGCTGGGCGGGCGCAAGACGGCCCGCGCCTTTGCCGCTGTTGAGGCCTATCTGGGCATTGCCCGCAAACATGGGCTTGATCCAGTGCATATGGCGCTGGCATGGTGCCGGACGCGGCCCTTCATGGGCTCGGTGATTTTCGGCGCGACCACCCAGCCGCAGCTTGAGCATGTGCTTGCCGGTGGCAATCTAAGCCTGTCGCAAGAGGTGCTGACGGATATTGATCTGGCCCACCGGGCGCATCCCATGCCCTATTGAGCCGTGAGCAACAATTTGTTATTTTTGGCATATTGTTGCCGCATAGTTGGTTATAACATGGGGCCATCATATAGGGGGATTATCTATGATGCATTTATTACGGTTGTTTTTCATCGGGTTGATTTTCGCTGCTGGCAGTGTTTATGGCGGGCCTGCAGATGCCGAAGAAATCACCTGGCGGTTCAAGAGCGAACACCAAAATACCGTCAGCCTTGAGTTTTATTCGCAGGATCGAAATCATGTCTGGCCCGGGAATGGCAAGGTTTATACAATCGATGACTGGGATACCCATGCCTATACGTTGTCGTGCCGCAATAACGAGCTGATCTGCTTTGGGGCCTGGGTCAGGAATCAGTCAAATACCTATTGGGGTTCCGGGTATGACGATAAACATTCCTGCGAAAACTGCTGTGCCCGTTGTGGTCAGGGCGATGTGCAGACGCAGGTATTGAACCCCTGAGGTTGTTATCACGCCGGGCCTGATATTTCTGCGCTCAGAAGCTCAAGCATTTCCGGCAGTTGCCGGGCGGAGACGGCTGCCTCGCGTACCAGATGATCAAAATGCCCGGTCAGGGCCTGCACCCGTTCGGTATCGCGAAAGGCCATGTAATTGCGGCCGATATAGATCACTGCCAGAAGTGGGCCGAAGATGGTGACCGGGGCGGAATACACCCGGCGGGCATCATAGAGATACATCCGCAGGCGCGGGTAGAGCTGCCGCGTGACCTCGATCAATCGCTCGATCTGGGCGGCGCGGATATCCGGCGGCAGATCGCGGTAATAGCCTTCGCCGCGCGCGAAGCTTTGCAGCTCATATAACGGCAGGGCAATCTCGTAATCCGATGGAGCGTCCCGCATCCATTTCAGGCGGTCCTGGGATGCGCCGATGGCCTGATCGGTCGAGCGGCCCAGATGCGGCGCATATTCCCATTCCAGCAAAGCGCGGGTTTTGAGCATGTCGGGCAGCGCGGCGGGCACATGGCGGATTTTATAGCCGGCGGCCTCTTTGTGCCACTGAAATATCTGTTCATCCACCAAGGCGCGGGGGGCCTCGGTCAGTTTGAGCGAGGTGGCCAGGATATCGGCGGCGGTCTCGGCCCGGTCGGTGAGGCCCAGCAGCCAATCGGCGGAAATGCCAAGGGCGGCGGCACATTCGCCCACCACCTGCGCATTGGGCAGCCGCGCCCCGGTGCCTTTGAGCAGTTGTGAAATGGTAGAGCGGTCAACGCCTATGTCGCGCGCCAGAGCGCTTTGGTTGATTTGGCGATCACGCATGGCCTCGGCCAGACGGCTGCGAAACAGGTCGGCGCGCTGGCGTTTGTCGATTTTATATCTCATATGATGAATAATATCACAGTTGCTGGGGAATGTTAACTATTTGCTGAATTATCCAGCGCAATCAACCGGGCTAAGGTGGTTTAGCAGGCATTGAATTACAGTGCTGAATTGGCAACAGATGTGACAATCAAACGGCGCGGGGCGTGGGTTTCACCCACCTTACGGGGCATATCGGGGATTGAATTGGAGACACGCAGGCGGACCATTGTGAAGGCGGTTTTATGGAGCCTTCTGGGGCTGATCAACATGGCGTTTGTCGGGCTGATCATGACCGGCTCGATTGCCCTTGGCGGGATGATTGCGGTTATCAACACGCTGATCGGGCTGGGCTGTTACGTGTTTTATGAGCGCCTTTGGGCCAATATCGGCTGGGGGCGGCGCAATGTCTGAAACAGTAAAGACAAGAGGCATTGAATGGCCAACCCTGTTGATGTTGCTGCTGTGCTATGGCGGCTGGGCATTCTCGACCCTGTGGGCGGCGGCGCTTTGGCTGCCGTTGGGGATGGTTCTGACGATCATTTTCATAGCATTGCATTCGTCGCTCACCCATGAGGTGTTGCACGGGCATCCGTTTGCCAACCGGCGGCTGAACGAGGCATTGGTCTTTCCCTGTCTGGGGCTTTTGGTGCCTTACCAGAGGTTTCGCGATACCCATCTGGCGCATCATGTGGATGCGATCCTGACCGATCCTTATGATGATCCGGAAAGCAATTATCTTGATCCGGCTGTCTGGGTGCGATTGCCGCGCCCGGTGCAGCGATTGCTGATTTTCAACAACTCGCTTTTGGGGCGGCTGATCATTGGGCCGCTGGTGGGGCAGATCGCCTTCATGCGCGCCGATTGGCGGGCGATCATGGCCGGGGACGCCATGGTGCTGCGTGGCTGGCTGTGGCAGATACCGGCGGTGGTGCCGGTTTTGATCTGGGTCACCTGGTCGCCGATGCCGATCTGGGCCTATCTGATTTCGGCCTATGCGGGGCTGTCGATCCTGAAGATCCGCACATTTTTAGAGCACCGCGCCCATGAGCGGGCAAGCGGGCGCACCGTGGTGATCGAGGATCGCGGGCCGCTTGCGTGGATATTCCTCAATAACAATCTGCATGTGGTGCATCATATGCATCCCAAAACCGCGTGGTATGACCTGCCGGGGCTATATGAGGGCAATCGCGAAAAATATCTCACGCGCAATGATGGCTATCGCTATGCCTCGTACCGGCAGATTTTCCGGCAATATTTCTGGCGCGCCAAGGATGAGGTGCCGCATCCGCTCTGGCCTAAACCGTAAAAGCCGGGCATGACGGGGCTTATGGAGCCCTGGATATTCATATCGGTTGCGGCGGCGGCGTTTCAGACGCTGCGTTTCATGCTGCAAAAACACCTGAGCATGGGGGCGCTGTCAACCGGCGGGGCCACATTTGCGCGGTTTATTTATTCAATGCCCGTGGTTGTCACGCTGGTTGGGTCATATCTGGCCCTGACCGGCACGGCGCTGCCTGAATTTTCCGCGCGGTTCTGGTTCTATGCCCTTACCGGTGGGTTGTCACAGATATTGGCGACCTGGCTGGTGGTGGCGCTTTTCAGGCAACGTAATTTTGCCGTGGGGATCACCTTCAAGAAAACCGAAGTGATTCAGACCGCATTGGTGGGATTTATCGTGCTGGGGGATCGGGTGAGCCTGTCGGCACTCATGGCGATTACGCTGGGGCTGATCGGGGTTTTGGTATTGGCGGATAATCCGGCGGGCAGGGGCCGCGGGGCCGGGCGGCTGATCAATCGGGCGGCGGGGCTGGGCCTTGCCTCGGGGGCGTTCTTTGCGCTGTCTGCGGTGGCGTATCGCGGCGCGACGCTTGAGATTGCCAGTGCCGATGCCCTGCTGCGCGCCGGGGTGACGCTGGCGGTGGTGACCACCTCACAGGCGATTGGCATGGCGCTTTGGCTTTCATGGCGCGAGGGTGGCGAGGTGGGCCGGGTTTTGGCCGCGTGGCGCACGGCGATGTGGATGGGGATTACCGGCATGTTGGGAAGCCTGTGCTGGTTCACCGCGTTCACCCTGCAATCGGCGGCCTATGTTTTTGCGGTGGGTCAGGTTGAGGTGATATTCTCGATGCTGGCCTCGGTGATGTTTTTCCGTGAACGCATCGCCGGCCGTGAAATGCTGGGCATCGGATTGCTGAGCGCCAGTATTCTGGGGCTTATTCTGATCGTGTAGAGGCCGCGCCGCGCAGGCGCAAAAACAGGCTTTCCTCATCATCATTGCAAAAGAACGGCACCGAGGCGGGCGGGCCCGGATCACCGGCGCGGGCCGCAATTTCGGCAAGCACGACTTCGGTGATGAACGGCAGATCAAATTCGCGGACCTTTGCCAATGGCACCCATTGCAGGTGCGACAGCTCATCACAGGCATCCGAAAAATCATCCGGGTCGCTGACAATCTCATCGGCATCAAGCAGGAAAAACCGCGCGTCAAACCGGCGCGGGCGCCCCGGCGGTGTGATGGCGCGGAATACGAATTGTAAAGCCTGCGCCGAGGGCAGGTGGCCGGTGGCGGCGTAGGTTTTCCAGTCATCAGGCACGTCATCGCGCCATCTGCCGGGGGTGCCAAGGATCAGGCCGGTTTCCTCCCACAGCTCGCGAATGGCACCGGTGGCAAGCGCGTGGGATATGTCTTGCGGGCAATCTTCACTCAGGCGGGCGGCACAAAGCGCTGGCAGGGGGCGGGCAAGGGGGATGTCGGCGTCTGCTGCGTCAACCGCGCCACCGGGGAAGACAAATTTATTGGGCATGAAAGCGGCTTTGGCCCCGCGCTGACCCATCAGGACATGCGGATCGCTGGCGCGGTGGCGCAGGGCAATCACCGTAGCGGCATCGCGGATGGCGGATTTGTCGGTGGTCATTGATGTCCCCTTCGCGGTTGAAAGGGTCAGTCGCCAAACCCATGCATGAGCCGCGCCCATTGGAAGGCAACGATGGCCCCTTTCAGTCTGGGCAGAAGATATAGTGACAGGGCGACGCAGCCAATAGCGAATATGGTGAAAAGCACCATAGGCTCGGGCCGGTAGCGCATGAAGGCGAACAAGAGTGTTGGCGCCATCAGATGGCCGACGATCAGGATGGTAAGATAGGCCGGCCCGTCATCGGCGCGGTGATGCAAGAATTCCTCGCGGCAAACCGGGCAGGTATCGCGCACCTTGAGATAGCTTTTCATCATCGGGCCAGAACCGCAATTCGGGCATTTGCGGCGAAAACCCCGGCGCAGGGCCTGCCACAGATCGCGTTCTGCTTTTTGTATTGCCGTGTCAGTCATGAAATAAACTCGTCTTTGGGTGTTGGGCCCGTAAATGCCGTAATCTGGCCCGGAAGGAAAGGCCTGACTCCTGGCTTGCGTCGTGTTGTCGCAAATATGGATTTGAGGATCACGTTTCAATTTTTTTCGACGGAAATTGCCGGTAGCACCGTATTAGCTACATAACCGGCAGGATGACCGGTTTTGAGCTTGCGAAATTAAACATCACCAAATGGAGAGACCGATGAAAAATGTACTGGTTATAACCGGGCTGAGTGTGGCGATTGCTGTGGGCGGGGTATCCTTCGCGCTGGCTCAAAACCAAGGCGGGATGCGTCATAAGTTTTCACAGATTGATGCCGATGGCGACGGGAAAATCACCCAATCCGAAATGCAGGAGCACCGCGCCGCGCAGTTTGCCGAGGCTGATGCCGATGGCAATGGTGCGCTGTCAACCCAGGAGATGATTGATCACCGTATGAATCGCATGCGCGATCGTGTGGCCTACATGATGGAAAAAATGGATGCCGATGGTGATGGTGAGCTGAGCATGGAAGAGATGCAAAAGCGCAAAAAAGGGAACATGTTCTCGCAAATGGATACGGATGGCGATGGTGCAATATCGGCTGAAGAATTCAAGGCCATGCGCGGCAAGTATCACGGCGGCGGCATGCATCACGGCGGCAGCATGATGGAATAAGGCAGAATCAGGCGCGGCAGCTTATTTGAACTGTCGCGCCTGTGCCATTGTTCATGATATATACTGTGCGTTATCCCTGCAGGTTATGGAAATGCCATTGGATGCGATGAACGATATCAGTGATGAAGCACTGTTGGTGCTTTTTGCCAATGGTGACAAAGCCGCGGCGCGGGCCCTGACGTTGCGGCTGACCCCGAGGGTCATGGCGCATGCGTATCGGTTGCTGGGCATTCATGCCGATGCCGAGGATGTGGCGCAGGAGGCGATGCTGCGGCTATGGCGGATTGCCCCCGATTGGCGGCAGGGCGAGGCGCAGGTCTCAACATGGCTTTACCGGGTGGTGGCCAATCTGTGCGCGGACCGGTGGCGCAGGCCGCGCGGTGTGGCGCTTGAGGCCATTGCCGAGCCTGAGGATGGCACCGCAAGTGCGGCGGATCAGATGCTGGAACGGGCGCGTGCCAACGCCTTGCAGGGCGCGCTTGACCGGTTGCCGATGCGGCAGCGTCAGGCGGTGGTATTGCGCCATATCGAGGGGCTGCCGAACCCTGAGATTGCGCAAATCATGGCCATCAGTGCCCGGGCCGTGGAAAGCCTGACCGCACGGGGGAAACGGGCATTGAGTGCTGATCTGGCAGGGAAACGCGATGAACTGGGGTATAGCGATGGGTAATGAAAACAAAGAATTTCCAGAGTTGGACAGCATGTTCAAGGCCGCAAATACCCATGCGGCGCGGCCCTCTGATGATTTGATGGCGCGCATCTTTGAAGATGCCGCGCGGGTGCAGGCGGGTTTTCCAACGCGGCCTGCAATGCTGGATGTGCCGGGTATTTGGAAACAGCTTTTTCGGGTCTTGGGCGGGTGGCCTGCGATGGGGGGGCTGGTGGCGGCTACGGTGACAGGCATCTGGATCGGGGTGAACCCGCCAAATGGTTTGTCGGATGGGATTTCACAGGTGGCACAGGCTTATCTGGGCATTGATGATGCCGCCTATCTTATTGATATAACCCCGGGATCAGAGTTTGATCTGGGTGAGGAGGCTTTGTAAATGGCTGAGAAATCGCAAACACAGCCGGGCGGCATGCGGCCCTGGCTTCGGGTGCTGCTGGGGGTGTCTTTGGCGCTGAACCTGCTGGTTATGGGGCTGATTGGCGGCGGCATGATCATGCGCGGGAAGTGGCAGGAGCATCACAGGGCGCAGATTGAGATGATGGGCGGGCCGATGACGCGGGCGCTTGACCGGGCAGATCGCCGGGCCATGCGGCGCGGAATGTATGATAGTTTTGGCAACGGGCAGGCGATGCAGGAGGAAATGCGCGCCGGGATGCAAAGCCTGATTGCGGATTTGCAGGCGGTGCCGTTTGATGCGGATGCTGTTGCCGGGTATATGGCGGCGCACCGCACAAACCTGAACGCGCGGCTTGAACAGGGGCAGGCCCTTCTGCTGGAACGGTTATCCATGATGAGCAATGAAGAGCGCGCGGCCTATGCCGGGCGTTTGCAAAATGCCATGCGCCATGGCTGGCGGGGTTGGCAGGGGCATGAATGAGGGCTGAAATCAGGCGGCCGGGCGGCTTGAGCTGAGAATGACGGTATTGCGGCCATCGGCCTTGGCCCCGTAAAGCGCCTGATCGGCCTGATCGAGCAGGGCCTCGGCACTGGGCAGGGAGCAGCCGGGCTGAGCCTGCCCGATGGCCACCCCGATGCTGATTGTCACTTCAACCGGTTCCGATTGCCGTGGCGGGGTGATGGCCATGCGCTGAATGATGCGGCAAAGCCGGTTGGCGGCCTGAGCAGCCTGTTTGCGCGAATACCCGGCGGCGACAATCAGAAATTCCTCCCCGCCGATCCGGGCAATCATGTCGTCTTTTCGCAAATTGCTGCGAAGCTCATGTGCAACATTTGTCAGCACTGCATCGCCGGTGGCATGGCCGTAGCGGTCATTAAACCGTTTGAAGTGGTCAATATCCGCAACCATGATCGCAAAAGAGCGCCCGTCATCTGCCGATGAAGCCAGCATCCGTTCAAGATAGGGCAGGGCATAGCGCCGGTTGTAAAGGCCGGTGAGAGGATCAATCACTGCCGCTTTCAGCCCGTCATGCAGTTGATCCCGCAGATGATCGGCATTTTGCTTGCGGCGCAGTTGGGCAGTGATCCGCAGGCTCAGCTCGGAAGGTTTGACCGGGCCGCAGATCACATCACTGGCCCCCATATCAAGGATGGTTGCCTGAATCGCCTGATCGCAATCGCCGGGCAATACAATCACCGGGCAGTGCCGTGTCTCAGGCGCGGCCCGCAGCTCGGCCATCAGGCGCAGGCCCTCTTTGCCGCTGCCATGGCCAAATTTGAGAACAAAAATATCGACAGGGCGGCTGTTGTCCTTCATTGCCACCGCGGTATCTGTGGATAGTGTGATATAGTCATGCCCGCCAAGCGGCTTGAGATGTGATTTAAGCTGCACGGCCTCGGTTTTGTCCGGAGCCACAAGGGCCACACGTCCGGGGGCCTGAAAGCGCTGCCCGGCCTCGGAAAATCCAAGCGTGCAGGCTGTTTCGGCATGTAATTGCAAATCCTGATCGCTGTGGCGCTGGCGTAACAGGCTGCGCAGCCGGGCCAGAAGCAAAGGCGTATCGAGGGGCTTGATCAGAACCTCATTGGCCCCGGCCATGAGGGCGGTCAGCTTGTCGGGGTCGGATGCATCATCGAAGATCAGAATAACCGGGATATCGGCAAGCTCGGGCCGGGCATGAATGGATTTGATCATGGCAGCCCCCGGCATGTCGCAAAGCCGGGCATTGGACAGGATCAGATCGGGGCGTTTGGCCACAGCCATTTCAAGCGCCTCGGCGCCGGTTCCGGCTTGTATCACGTCATAAAAAGCCTCGGATAGTTTGGCTTTCAATGCGATCCTGTTGGTTGCCAGAGTATCGACAATCAGAATTTTCCCGGACATCGCATGCGCGCCTTTCGGTTTTGCCCCTTTCGCTTGGCTCACTATCTGTGTCAGAAGTTAAGAAAACCTTTCCGGGAATTAACCATTTTGAAGATTTCGCAAGAATCCGCCGAAACTCTTGCCTTGCAATGCCTGGGCTGGCTTGCGGGCAATGAAGAACTGCTGCCGGTTTTTCTGGGGTCCACCGGGGCTTCGGCCACGGATCTTCGTGAAAGAGCACAAGACCCTGAATTTCTTGGGTCTTTACTGGATTTTGTGATGCAGAATGATGCCTGGATCATGGCGTTTTGCGAGGTGTTATCCTTGCCATATGACCATTTGAAACAAGCCCGCGCAGCGCTTCCTGGCGGCGAACAGATGAACTGGACATAAAATTCATGGTAAATGATTTGTCAGGAAAGGTTGACGGGTTGTTGTTTGATAAAGACGGCACGTTAATTGATTTTCACGGCACATGGGATGTCTGGGCGGCCGAGATCATAGATCAACTGGCGGGCGGTGATCCGGTGCTCAAGGCAAATATTGCGGGGGTGATTGATTTTGATCTGGAATTGGGCCGGCTATTGCCGCAAAGCATCGCCATTGCCGAGACAAACCGGGATATCTCGCAGGCGGTGGCCGATGTCTTGCCGGGCCGTCATGTGGATGAGGTTGAGCAATTTCTGATCACAAGCGGGGCCAATGCGCCGGTTGTACCGGTGCTGCCCCTGATGCCGTTTCTGGAGGGGCTGGCACGGCGCGGTATCACATTGGGTATGCTGACCAATGACAGCGAATTTGGTGCCCGCGCACATCTCAGAACCCTGGGGATTGAAGCGCATTTTGATTTCATTGCCGGGTTTGATTCAGGCTTTGGCGCAAAACCGGCCCCCGAGCCGCTGTTGCATTATGCCATGATACACGGCCTCAGCCCCGAGCGGGTGGCCATGGTTGGCGATTCTGTGCATGACCTGATGGCAGGGCGCGCGGCGGGCATGCAAACCATCGGCGTGCTGACCGGCCCTGCTGAAGAGCACCACCTTGCGCCGTATGCGGATGTGATATTCCCCGATATCGGCCATATTCCGGGCTGGCTTTCGGCATGAAACGCCACGGATATTACGGGATATTTCTGGCGCTGACCGGTACGCTGGTTTTAACACCGGATGCGATGTTCATGCGGCTGTCGGAGATGAACGGCGCGCAGATGTTTGCCTGGCGCGGATTGCTGATGGGCACCATGCTTGTGCTGGCCTGGGGGATCAGCAGCAGGCACCGGTGCCGTGATCTGAAAGCTGCGGCCACCGGTGGCGGGCTTACGATCATCCTGTGCCAATATTTCAACGCCACCCTTTTCAGCCTTGGCATTGCAACCGCCCCGGCGGCGATTGTTTTGTTCGGGCTGGCCACGGTTCCGGTTTTTGCTGCCGTTTTTACCTGGCTCATTCTTGGCGGGCGCACCGGCCGCGCCACATGGGTTACCATCGTCATCGTCATGGCAGGCATCGGCATTGCCGTCATGAGCGGCGAAACCGGGCAGATTAATCTTGACTGGCCTTCATTTCTGGGTGCTCTCGCAGGGCTTGGCGTTGCTTCGGTTCTGGCGATGAATTTTGTGGTTTTGAAAGCCCGGCCGCAACTGCCCATTTTGCTGGTCATCGGTATCGGAGCCCTTCTGGCAGGGCTGACCGGGCTGATCCTTACCGGTGTGCCGGATATGCTTCGGGGGCAGGTTTGGGCGATTGCCATCACCGGCGCGATTATTTTGCCGTTTTCGTTTTTCACAATGTCACTGGCCGCGCGCTATACCCACGCCTCAAATGTCAGCCTGCTGATGCTGCTGGAAACCGTGCTTGGGCCAATCTGGGTCTGGCTGGCGATTGGCGAGGCGATGACAGCGGGGATGATCATCGGCGGCACAATCGTGGTTGTCAGTCTTGCAATTTACCTCATGATTCCGGTTTTGCCGCTGAACAGGGAAATGCGACATGATGCGTCGTAAAGCGGCAACAGATTGCCGTTGCGGGGTGCTTTCATAGGATCAGGCGTGCATGAGGGGAATGGCACATGGCGGACGAGACAAAACGCAGAAAGCGCAGCGGCGGGCGCGCAGGCGGGGCGAAACGGCGCGGCTCGGCGGTGATCGAGCAGATGCCCTGGAATCCACCCATAAACCGCGACCGCCCGACCGAGCCATTGGACGGTGCCGGTATTGCCGCCATTCATGATGGGGCGATGCGTATCCTGGAAGAAATCGGGATCGAGTTTCTCAACCCCGAGGCGGTTGAGTATCTGCGCGCTTCGGGCGGCTGTGAGATCGCGGGTGAAAATGTCCGCATGGGCCGCGATTTCGTGATGGAGATGATCGCCAAAACGCCTGAGCAATGGACAATCACCCCGCGCAACCCCGACCGGCAACTGACGATCGGCGGCAGGCACCTGAATTTCGGCAATGTTTCCTCGCCGCCGAGTTACTGGGATATGCGGATCGGCAAAAAGGTGACAGGCACGCGCGAGATGTGCCGTGATCTGCTGAAGCTCAGCCAGTATTTCAACTGTGTGCATTTTGTGGGCGGCTATCCGGTGGAGCCGCAGGATATTCATCCCGGCATCCGCCATCTGGATGTTCTCTATGACAAGCTGACCCTGACCGACAAGGTGGCGCATGCCTATTGTCTGGGCAAGGAGCGGGTTGAGGATGTGATGGAGATGGTGCGCATCGCCGGCGGGCTGAGCGACGCCGAGTTTGAGGCAAGCCCGCATATGTATACCAACATCAATTCCACCTCGCCTTTGAAGCATGATTATCCGATGCTGGATGGCTGGATGCGGCTGGCGCGGCGCAATCAGGGGCTGGTGGTGACGCCGTTCACATTGGCCGGGGCGATGGCACCTGTCACCATGTCAGGGGCGGTGGCGCAATCGCTGGCCGAGGCTTTATGCGCGGTGGTTCTGGCACAGATCATCCGGCCCGGTGCCGCTTGTGCGATTGGCACGTTTACCAGCAATGTGGATATGAAATCCGGCGCACCGGCCTTTGGCACGCCGGAATATATGCGCGCGACGCAAATGACCGGGCAGATGGCACGGTTTTACAAATTGCCGTTGCGCGCCAGTGGGGTGTGTGCCGCCAATGTGCCCGACGGGCAGGCGATGTGGGAGACCTCGAACAGCCTGTGGTCGGCGGTGCAATCGGGCGCGCATATGGTGTATCATTCTGCCGGGTGGCTTGAGGGCGGGCTGATTGCCAGCCCGGAAAAATTCGTGATGGATTGCGAGATTTTGCAGCATATTCAACGCTATATGGATCCGATGCTCTGGGCGACAACGCCCGATGATATTGCCATTGACGCCATAAAAGAGGTGGGCGATCAGGGCCATTTCTTCGGCATTCAGCACACGCAGGACCGTTATACAACGGCGTTTTACCAGCCGTTTCTGTCGGATTGGCGCAATTATGAAGCCTGGGAAGAGGCGGGCGCGTTATGGACGGCCGAGCGCGCGCATCATCTGTATCGCGACATCGTTGCCGAATTTGAAGCCCCGCCGCTGGATGAGGATATCCATCAGGAGCTGCTGGCCTTTGTCGCGCGGCGCAAGGCCGAAGGCGGGGCCCCAACGGATTTTTAAGGCATTGAGATAAAGCACCCTGCACAACCGGGCAGATTTGGCGGGTTTCATCTGACCAAAGAAATAATGAAAATTGTATATATTCGGCCTCTGTTAAGCCTGCGCGTGTAAGGGTTTTGCCCTAGCGTGAGGAGTGGATACAGATGCACGGATTGATCAACCGGATCATTGAGCGGTTTGTTCGCGATACCTATGGCCGGAATGTCTGGGCGGGCATCATGCAGGAGCTTGATCTTGGGTTTACTGAATTTGAGCCGATGCTGACATATGAAAATGAGCTGACGGTGCAACTGCTTGATTTGATCGCGGTCCGGCTGGACAAGCCTTTGCCGGATGTGCTTGAGGATATCGGCACCTATCTGGTGTCGCACCCCAATGTTAAGGCGGTGCGGCGCTTGTTGCGTTTCAGCGGCGAAAACTTTGTTGAATTTCTGCATTCGCTGGATGATTTGCCAGCGCGGACAAAGCTGGCGGTTTCGGATCTGATATTGCCATCACTGGAATTGCGCGAACACGGGCCGAATTTTTATTCGGTTGTGATCGGTGCGGCCCCCGGGGGCATTTGCGGATTTGGCCATGTTGTAACCGGATTATTGCGCACCATGGCCGATGATTATGGCGCGCTGGTATATCTGGATTACAAAGGTCAGCGTGACGGTATGGAAATTGTTGAAGTCAGATTACTTGAAACCGCCTTTGCCGAGGGGCGGGATTTTGTGCTGGGCGCAAGAGCAGGATGAAAGACATGACAGATATTTCAGTGTTGGAAGGCATGCTGAATACGCTGTGCCCGATGCATGTAATCCTGAGCAAAACCGGCCATATCGAGCATGCCGGGCCAGCCTTGAATAAACTGTTGCCTCAGGACAATCTGATTGGCATGCGGTTTCTGGAACTGTTGCAGGTAAAGCGGCCCAATATTGGCCCGTCAATGGAGGATTTGCGCGGCACCGGTGGGATGAAGCTGCATCTCAAGCTGCGCTGCCCGCCCTGCACTGAGATGAAAGGGGTGTTGGTGCCGCTGCCGGAAGATGCCGGTTTCGGGCCGCCGGGCGGGGCGGTTGTCAATCTGTCATTCGGCATCTCGGTGATTGACGCGGTGCGGGATTTTTCCCTGACCAGCGCGGATTTTGCGGCCACGGATCTGACGGTTGAGATGCTCTATCTGGTTGAGGCGAAATCGGCGGCGATGGCGGAATCGCACAAGCTCAACATGCGCTTGCAGGGGGCAAAGATCGCCGCCGAAGAGCAGGCTTTTACCGATACACTGACCGGGCTGAAGAACCGCCGCGCAATGGATCATATAATGGAGCGTCTGGTGCAATCCGAGCAGGATTTTGCCCTGATGAACCTCGATCTGGATTTTTTCAAGGCGGTGAATGACAACATGGGCCATGCGGCTGGCGATCATGTGTTGCAGCATGTGGCGCGGCTGATGGTGGATGAAATACGCGGCAATGATACGGTTATCCGCACCGGCGGGGATGAGTTTGTTCTGATTTTCAACAACCTGTCGGACCGGAAGATACTGGCTGAAATAGCAGGTCGGCTGATTGCAAAACTGGAACATCCGATTCCCTTTAACGGGCAGGAATGCAAAATATCCGCCAGCATCGGGTCGACTTTGAGCTGTGACTATAAGTCGCCGGATATTGATCGGATGATGCAGGATGCGGATGTGGCGCTTTATGCCGCCAAGGATCGTGGCCGGGGGTGTCATGTGATATATGACGTTGGTCTGTGGCACATTGGGCAGGGCGAGCAGACCTGCTGAAACCCCGGTCTGCTTGCTGTTGTCTTATTTACCCTTCCAGACCGGATCACGCTTCTCGGCAAAGGCGCGCGCCCCTTCCATTTGATCCTCTGAAGCATAAAGCGCATCCACGGTGGGATATTGCCGTTTGGTGATCCGGTTCATGCTGTCCTGGAAGGTTGAGCCTTCGGCATCGCGCACGATCTCTTTGATCGCGGCATAGACCAGCGGCGGGCCCGAGGCCAGATGATCCGCGAGAGCGCGCGCCTCACTCATCAGTTGATCGGCGGGGTAAATATGGTTGATGATGCCCCAGCGGGCGGCCTCATCCGCATCAATCCAGCGCCCGGTCAACAGCATTTCCATGGCGATGTGATAGGGGATGCGTTTGGGCAGTTTCACGCTGGCGGCATCGGCCACGGTGCCGGATCGGATTTCCGGCAGGGCAAAGCTCGCGTGATCCGCGGCAAGGATGATGTCAGCCGAAAGCGCCAGTTCCAGCCCACCACCACAGCAAATGCCGTTTACGGCGGCAATCACCGGTTTGTTCATGCCTCTGAGTTCCTGCAAGCCGCCAAAGCCGCCAATGCCGTAATCCCCATCCACCGCATCACCCTCGGCTGCTGCCTTGAGATCCCATCCGGGGCAGAAGAATTTCCCGCCGCTACCGGTAAGTACCGCCACACGCAGATCAGGATCATCGCGGAAACCGGCGAACACCTCGCCCATGATCCGGCTGGTGGCCAGATCAATCGCATTGGCTTTGGGGCGGTCGAGGGTGATCTCCAATACCTGGCCCCGGCGCTTGGTTTTGATGGGGTTGTCTGTCATGTTTCATCTCCGAGTGTGATCAGGGCATCCGCCGCCACAGCGCGCGAAGGCGTACAGATCAGCGGGTTGATTTCAACCTCACCCAGCCGGTCGGCATGGGCCGTGACATAATCCTGCACTGCCAGCACCGCTTTGACAATCGCGGATATATCCGCCGCCGGTTTGCCACGATAGCCGCGCAGCACCGGGGCGATGCGCAGGCTCATGAGGGTGCGGGTGATGTCGGATTCGGTTGTGGGCAGCAAAAGGGATGTGCTGTCGGCCATGATCTCGGTCAGGATGCCGCCCGAGGCCAGCGTCAGGACAAAGCCATGCGCCGGATCACACAGCACGCCGATCAGCACTTCAGCCACGGAATCGGTGATCATCTCTTCCAGCAGGTAGCTTTCTGCCTGCATGTTTTGCGCCGCCATGAGAACATCATCCGTGGAGTTGAGGCCAAGCACGACGCCGCCACTTTCCGTCTTGTGGGCCAGGCCTTCAGCCTTCAACACCTGAGGAAAGCGGAGGCCCAGAGAGGCCTGTTGCAAAGAAACAAGATCATGCGCCCGCGCAGAACCGGGAATGTCCACGCCGAACCCGGCCAGCGCAGACTTGGCCTCTGCCTCGCTCATAATGCCTGATTTGATGCCGCTCGCCGGGGGCAACAGTGGCTGAGGTGCCGCACGGGGCTGGCCGAGATAGGCCGCAGAAGCGATTGCGGTTAGCGCGTCATCCAACCCCAATAGCGGGATCAACCCGGCCTTGATGATTTCCATAGCCACGGCTTCGGGCATCGCTTCCGGCAAGGTGGCCACAAGTGCCAAGGGTTTTGCGGCTGCTTTGCTGGCGCGCGCAGCAGCGGGAATGACGCAATCCCACATAGCGGCATCACAGCGGTCTGTCCGGGGAAAATCCACGATCAAACAACCAATGGCTGCGTCAGTTTCCAGCATGGCGGTGAATGCTTTGGCCATTGCATCGGTATCAGACCAGATATATGTGTGATAATCCAATGGGTTAGCCAGCGCCACTTTGGGGCCGAGTGCTGCGCGCAGGGCGCTGCTTTGGTGCCTGTCCAATGGCGGAAATGTCACATCCCGGCCCAGCCCCGCATCTGCCATCAGGCTGGCCTCCCCACCCGAACAGGACATTGAAACGATCCGGTTTGACGGCAACGGCCCGGTGAAGTGCAGCAGTTTTACGGTTTCCAGAAGTTCTGGCAGGCTGTCGACCTGGGCAATGCCAAGGCGTTTGAGCAACGCGCGCGCGCCGGTATCACTGCCGGCAAGTGAGGCCGTATGGGATATTGCCGCGGCCTGAGCCTGCTGCGATTTTCCGGCTTTGAGGGCGACAATCGGCTTACCACGGCGGCGCGCCTCATGAGCCAGCGCCTCGAAGGCCCGCAGATCACCTATGCCCTCGATATGCAGGCCCAAAGCGGTAACACGATCATCCGCAAGCAGGCCCATGGCGATATCCGCAAGCCCGGTCTGAGCCTGATTGCCGGCCGTGACGACATAGGCCAGCGGCAGGCCGCGCGCCTGCATCGTGAGGTTGATGGCGATGTTTGAGCTTTGCGTGAGAAGCGCCACGCCGCTTTTGCAGCGCGCACCACCATGCTGGTCGGGCCATAATAATGCCCCATCGAGATAATTGATGAAACCATAGCAATTCGGGCCGAGGATTGGCATGCTGCCAGCGGCCAGAAGCAGCTTTTCCTGCAGATCAGTGCCATCACCGGTTTCTGCCTGTGCCTCGGAAAAACCGCTGGCAAAGCACACTGCACCCCCGGCCCCGATGCGGCTGAGATGTTGGACAATATCCAGTGTGGCATGACGGTTGACACCGATGAACACCGCGTCAGGTATCCCCGGAAGATGCTCGATAGAGGAAAACGCTGACAGATTGCCAATCGTGGGTTTGCTGGGGTGGACCGGCCAGATCGTGCCCCTGTATTTCATTTTCCGGCATTGCTCGATCACCGAGATGCACCAGGCACCGCCGCCAATGACGGCGATTGATTTGGGCCGTAACAGGCGGTCGAGGTCACGCATAACCGGCGTCCCGCAGTAAAAGATTTATGCCTCCGGCGGGGATATTTGTGGCCAGAAGAAACGGGGGAGAAATTTCATCGCTCCCCCGTATGGTGAAACACGATAATGTGCTTCTCCTGGCACGGCCATCGGCGTCCCCGCCTGTACCGCTTCTACATCTTGCCGCATCATGGTTAACAAACCCTTGCTTCTTCTGGCCGAAAATATCCCCGCCGGAGGCATTCATCTCTTTCATCATAGCCATCAGGCTCCAAGTGGCCTGAGAAGATCACGGCTGATGATGTGGCGCTGAATCTCGGATGTGCCATCCCAGATGCGTTCAACCCTTGCGTCGCGCCAGAAGCGCTCGATCGGGAAATCATCCATCAATCCCATGCCGCCATAGATTTGCAGGGTGGCATCGGTGACGCGGGCAAGCATTTCCGAGGCGTAGAGTTTGGCGCTGGCAATCTCACGGTTGGCGGCCAGGCCCTGATCAAGCCTCCAGGCGGCACTTAACGTGAGCCAGTCGGCGGCGTCAATTTCGGTGATCATGTCGGCAATCTGAAAGCTGATGCCCTGAAATTTGCCAATCTTCTGGCCGAATTGTTTGCGCTCGGCGGCGTAATTCAGCGCATAATCAAAGCAGCGGCGGGCGCGGCCAACGGCCATGGTTGCGACGGTGATGCGGGTGGCATAGAGCCATTCATTCATTACCGCGAAACCGCCATCAACCTCGCCCAGAATCTGCGCGTCCGACAGGCGACACTCATCAAATTCAAGAATGCAGTTTTTATAACCCCGGTGGCTGACCGAATTATATCCGGGCCGGACGGTAAATCCCGCCATGCCGCGATCCACCAGAAATGTGGTGATGCGCTTTTTCGGCCCGCGGGGCGTGTTATCTTCGCCGGTGGCCACGAAAACGATGAAAAAATCAGCGTGATCCGCGCCTGAGATGAAGTGCTTGCTGCCGTTGAGAAGCCAATCCCCGCCCTCGCGCCGGGCGGAGCAGGACATGCCGCGAATGTCCGAGCCTGCCCCGGGTTCGGTCATCGCCAAAGCATCCATTTTTTCGCCGCGCATGGCGGGCAGAAGATAGCGCTCGCGCTGATCGCCGGCGCAGGCCATCAGGATATTTTGCGGGCGGCCGAAGAAATGGGTGAGCGCCATGCTGCCCCGGCCAAGCTCGCGCTCGACAAGGGCAAATTCCAGGTGATTGAGGCCCGCGCCGCCCACATCCTCGGGGAAATTGCAGGCGTAAAACCCCAGATCGAGGGTTTTTTGTTTGATCGAAGCCGCCACATCGGGGGGCACGATGCCGCTGCGTTCCACCTCGGCCTCATGCGGGTAAATCTCATTCTCGACAAAGCTGCGGACGGTCTTGACGATCATTTCCTGCTCGTCGCTCAGGGCAAAATCCATCTCAGTCCTCCTTGTGCAAAGCGGCCAGTGCTTCAACTTTGGCCCGCACATTGGGCATAGGATCACATGAGCGGCGGGTGGTGAGATCGACATGCAGCAGGAACTGATCACAGGTGCTTAAAACCTCCCCGTCGCTGGCGCGCGTCATCTCATGAAAGAGCCGCAGTTTCTTGCCTTCGCCAAGGGTGACACGGCTAATCACTTTGATCCGTTCACCGGCATGGGTTTCATCCAGATATTTGATGGTGGTCTCAGCGGTGAAATAGCTTTTGCCGCCCGCGATATAATCGGCATCGGCACCGACATGGATCATCACCGCATCGGCGGCATCACTGAAAACCTGACCATAGCGGCCTTCGTTCATGTGGCCGTTATAATCGGTCCAGTCGATGGGGATCTGCCGGCGCACCGTGATCAGGGGGTTGGTATCCTCAAACACGGTTTGCAATGTTTGCTGGTGGGTATTGATCAGCCTGCCCGCAGCCGTGTTTTGTTGTTTCAAGGCCCGCATCATGGCGATCAGGTTGTTATCGCGCTTGCGCTCTAGCTCGCGAATGCTCAGGCCGCCCGATTGGGCATCGGATTGATCGGCAATCTTCTGGGCCAATTCATCCGTCAGTTCGGGCACATCCATCAGCTTGGTCCAGGGCCACTTAAGGCAGGGGCCGAACTGATCAATGAAGTGCTTCATGCCCGCCTCGCCGCCGGCAATGCGGTAGGTTTCAAACAGGCCCATCTGCGCCCAGCGGATACCGAAACCATAGCGGATGGCGTTATCAATTTCTTCCGTCGTGGCGATACCGTCCTTGATCAGCCAAAGCGCCTCGCGCCAGACGGCCTCGAGGAAACGATCGGCAATATGGGCGTCAATTTCGTGGCGCACATGCAGCGGGTACATGCCGATACCGGTCAGTATCTCACTGGCTTTCTCAACCAGCCCCGGCGCGGTTTTGCCAGAAGGCACAAGCTCGATCAGCGGCAGCAGGTAAACCGGGTTGAAGGGATGCGTGACAAGAATTTGCTCAGGGCGGCTGGCACAGTTCTGCAATTCGCTGGGTTTGAAGCCTGAAGTGGAGGAGCCGATGATGGCATCGGCCCGGCAATGCTGCTGCAGCGTCTGGTAAACCTTGTGCTTGAGGTCAAGCCGCTCAGGCACGCTTTCCTGAATCCAGTCGGCGGTGGCCACGGCCTCGGACATGGTGCTGCAAAATATCAGCTTGCCTTCGGGGGGCAGGGCATAATCATAGAGCATCGGAAGGGCATGGCGGGCATTGGCCAGCACCTCGCCGATCTTGCGCTCGGCCTCCGGATCTGGGTCAAACACGTTCACGTTCCAGCCGTTGAGCAGGAACCGCGCGGCCCAGCCGCCGCCGATGACGCCACCGCCAATAATCGCTGCTGTTGATGTCATGGTGTCAATGTCTCCGTATGTCCGTCGATGGCCATGATCTGACCGGAAATCTTGCTGGCGGCAGGCGAGGCGAGGAACAGCACCGTATCGGCCAGATCATCGCCGCTGACCCATGTGCGCAGGGATACGCCCCTGACATATTGCGCGCGCACCTCATCCTCGGGTTTGCCGCTGGCCTTGGCCTCCATCGCGACGACCCGGTCCATTCGGTCGCCCTCCACGGCACCGGGGCAGATGGCGTTGACACGCACACCGGCGGGGCCAAGCTCGGACGCAAGGGTTTTGGTCAGGCCGACAATGGCCCATTTTGCGGCACAATAGGGCGCGCGCAGGGGATAGCCGAATAACCCGGCGGTTGAGGAGGTGAGCACAATCAGCCCCGCGCCCTGCGCCCGCATCAGCCGCGCAGCCCAACGACAGGTGAGGAAGGCACCATTCAGATTGACGGCAATGCAGGATTGCCAGTCATTGTAATCCAGCGTTTCGATCCGGCCTGCGGGGCCGCCGGTGCCGGCATTGGCGCAAACCACATCAATGCCGCCCCATCGGGATTCTATCCCGTTCAGAAAAGCGGCCATCTGTGCCTCATCGGTGACATCGGCCTGCACGGCGATGACATCAGGCATCTGGGCCTGCATCCGCGCCACGGCATCCGCATCGGCATCACAAATCGCCACCTGATCCCCGCGCGCGATAAAACGCCGGGCCAGGGCGAGGCCAATGCCCGAGGCCCCGCCGGTGATCAGAACCTTTTGTCGGTTCATCCCTCGGGGGCCTGTTTGGTGAGGTTCAGTTTTTTGCGGACCTCATCAGGGCCAATGACCCGCGCGCCGAGGTTTTCAATGATGTTTGCCGCGCGCTCGACCAACTGCCAGTTTTCCGCCAGCACACCGCGATCCAGCATCAGGTTATCCTCAAGCCCGACCCGCACATTGCCGCCTGCCAGCACCGAGGCCGCCACATAGGCCATTTCATTGCGCCCCAAACCGAAGGCGGAAAATGTCCATTCGGGGGGCACATTGTTGACCATCGCCATGAAGGTATTGAGATCATCTGGCGCGCCCCACGGCACCCCCATGCAAAGCTGCACCAAAGCATCCGGCTCCAGCACGCCATCGGCAACCAGTTGTTTGGCATACCATAAATGGCCGGTATCAAACGCCTCGATCTCGGGTTTGACGCCAAGGGCGGTCATCATCCGGCCCATGGCGGTCAGCATGCCGGGGGTGTTGGTCATCACGTAATCGGCCTCGGCAAAGTTCATCGTGCCGCAATCAAGGGTGCAAATCTCGGGCCGGCATTGTTTGACATGCTCGACCCGTTCGGCCGCGCCGGCCATGTCGGTGCCGTCTTTATTCAGGGGCAAGGGGCGCTCGGACGGGCCAAACACCATATCGCCGCCCATGCCTGCGGTGAGGTTGAGCACCACATCGGTATCCGAGGCGCGAATGCGGTCGGTCACTTCGCGAAAAAGGCCAAGATCACGCGAGGGCGCGCCGGTATCGGGGTCGCGCACATGGCAATGCACAATCGCAGCCCCGGCTTTGGCCGCGGCAATGGCGCTGTCGGCGATTTGCGCAGGCGAGCGCGGCACATGCGGGCTGCGGCCTTGGGTGCTGCCCGATCCGGTGACGGCGCAGGTGATGAAAACATCGCGATTCATGGCCAGTGGCATGGGTTTTCTCCCTTGTGAAAGTGGCTTGAGCGTAGCGCTCTGGATATGAAATTAATTTTGCCGTATCAGACAATAATGTTGCAGCAATGGACAAAAACACCGGATAAGCCCGTCAGGTTTGCCTTTTTGATCTTTGATCAGTTTTCAAACCTCTGTCTGGCGAATTGCCTTGAGCCGTTAAGGGCCGCCAACACGCTGGCACAGGTTCGGGCGTTTAACTGGAAAATCCATACGCTTGAGGGCGCGCCGGTACTGTCATCAAGCGGGTTACAGATTTTGCCGGATGCGCCGCTATCAGAGCTGAAAAACTGCGATTATCTTTTTATTATCGCAAGTTATGCCCATGAAACCCATGATACAAACCATGTGCGCCGGGAATTGCGCCGGGCGGCAAGGCTGGCGGATATAACCGTAGGGCTTGATACGGGGCCATGGCTGATGGCTTCGGCCGGGTTGCTGGAGGGGCGGCGGGCCACGGTACACTGGGATGTTCTTGAGGCTTTCAGCGGGCAGTTTCGGGCGGTTGACGCGGTTGAGGCGCGGGTTGTTGCGGATGGCCCAAGGGTGACCTGCGCCGGGGCAATGTCGGCGCTTGATCTGACTTTGGGCCTGATCAGCACCCATCTGGGCTTGTCCGCGCGGCTGGATGTTGAGGGGTTGTTTCTCCATGGTGAGCCGCCGGTCGGGATGCCCCGCGAAGGGCGCGGTGTGCGTGATCCATTGGTGCAAAAAGCATTGAACATGATGCGCGAGAACATGGAAAGCCCTTTGAAACTGTCGATACTGGCGCAAAGGCTGACATGTCAGCCGCGCACGCTTGACCGGCATTTCAGGCGCGCCCTTGGGGCACCACCGGGCGAGGTATACCGGCATTTACGGCTTTCAATGGCACGAAAATTGCTGGAAGGCACGGCGCTTGATCTGGTCGAGATTGCCCTGCGCTGTGGTTACGAATCCCCGGCCGCCTTGAGCCGGGCGCTTACACGGTCATATGGCATGTCGCCAAAACGTCTGCGCCATCAAAATGAAACGAATTAAGACTTGTGTTGGCATGGATTGTATTATTCAGCCTGACTGCACCAATGAACAAAGTTTAATCCTATGAAATTAAATCAAAATTATATGCAGTCATTGTTTCATAGTTTGTTTGACTGGCATGTGAAAATGGGTAATTGTTGCTGTATTCAGAAACAAACGGAGGAATTGGCGAACAATCGCCGATATGAGGGACCACATGCTTAAGAAATTCATGGCCATGGCCACATTATCAATGGGGCTGTCTGCCTCAGCTGCCTATGCGGAAACATGCGGCGGAAATTATACAGTTACACCAGGGGACAGCCTCTCGCAGATTGCCCAAAACCTTTATGGCGATAAAGATAAATGGTCGGTGATCTATAACAGCAATTCCGATGTTATCGGGGGCTCACCGGAATTGATTTATGAGGGCACCGTACTGCACATAACCTGCATCAACGGCAAGCCCACGGGCCTCGCAGGCGGGACAGAAGTAACGGATACTGCCGAAGCCGAGCCGATAACAGTAACCCCCGGCAGCGCTCAAAGCCGTAAGAAAATCAGCATCCTGGTGGCGGATGATTACAAGCCGTTCATGGATCGCTCCTTGCCAAATGGCGGGATGGTTATTGATGTCATGCAAAAATCCATGGAGGATGCGGATCCCAAGGAAGGGTTTGGCTTTTATTGGGTAAATGATTTCTCGGCGCATCTGGAGCCGTTGCTTTCAAACGCACTTTTGGATGTTGGGGTGCCCTGGCTGCGCCCGGCATGTGAAACCAACCCGGATGCGTATCGCTGCCAGAATTTCTATTTCTCGGACCCGATGTTCGAGATGCTCATCCTGCTGTTCACCAACAAGGATCACCCGATCAAATATACTCAGGATTCCGATATCGAAGGCCTGAACCTGTGCCGCCCGGCCGGCTACTATACCCATGATCTGGATAAAAACGGCCGTAACTGGGTGAAGGACGAAAAGATCACCCTGACCCGTCCGCATACAATGACGGATTGCTTCAATCTGCTGATGGAAGGCAAGGTTGATGCCGTGGCCGCGAATGAATTTACTGGCCGTGCGGAAATGAAACAACTGGGTATCAAGGACAAGGTTGTTGTGATCGACACCAAACCACTGTCGATTGAAGGTCTGCATGTTCTGATCCACAAAACCCATCCCCGTGCCAAGGAATTGCTGGATCTGATCAATGGCGGGCTGCGCGATATCAAGGCGTCCGGCGAATATCAGAAAATCATTGATGCACATCTGTCGCGTATCTATTCTGATTTCTAAGCAACCGCCAAAAGGCAATTAGGGGGCTTAATATGAAGTCTATTTGGGGTCTTTTTGCAACTACAGCCGCGGCAACAGTTTTTGCCGCGGCTGGATATGCTGCGGAATGTAACACGACTTATACGGTCAAGGCGGGTGATACACTGGCCTCGATCGCGGCGGCGCATTATGATGGCGACAAAAGCAAATCGTCGCTTATCTATTACAATAACCAGAAGATCATCAGCGGATCGGATCTGCAGGTAAGCGAGGGGATGGCGCTTGTAATCCCCTGCTCACTTGAAGATCTGACACCTGACAGCACACCGCTTCAGGATGAAAACGCTGAGATGAAGCTGCTGACCGGCGGTAACAATGCCCCCTTCACCAGCCGGAAATGGCCGGGGCAGGGGATCATTACCGAGTTGGTGAATGCGGCAATGGAAGAAACGCCCGAGCCGGTATCCTTCAGCATCACCTGGAATGATAACTGGTCACAGCATCTTTTCCCGCTGCTGGACAGTCAGAAATACGATATGGGCTTCCCCTGGTTCCGCCCGGATTGCGAGAGTGATCCCGGCAATCAGATTTGCCAGAGTTTTCATTTTTCCGATCCGGTGATGAACCTTCTGATCATGCTCTATGTGCGCAATGGCAACACCTTTGCCTATGAAAATGATGAGGATATCTGGGGTAAAACCGTATGTTATTCCGAAGGTTATTTTGATCAGCAACTGAATGGCGATGGCCGTAAATGGCTGGAAAAAGGTCTGGTCACGCTTGTGAAGGCCGAAGCGACCGAAGATTGCTTCAAGCTGCTGGCTCTGGGCGATGTTGATACGGTTGCAACCAATGCCGTTACCGGGGCCAAAACAATCAGGGAAATGGGATTTGAGGGCAGCGTATCGGCCCTTGGCCGGCCTTTTGCCGAGAAAAGCCTGCATGTGGTAATCTCGAAAAAGAACTGGCGCGGGACAACCCATCTTTTCCGGATCAATTCGGGCCTTGCCGCCCTCAAGGCATCCGGGCGGTATAATCAGATCATCTTCCGCCATCTGACTTTGTTTGAGAATTCACTGAAGAGGTGATGATCTTCAAAACGGGAACAGGCACCGCAGGGCAACTTGCGGTGCCTTTTTTTGTTTACGGTGCGTGGATTGAGGCGTGGTTCTCATTGCCATAAATCTGTGACGGGGAAACACCCGATAACCGAAATACGGGATATTGCTGCTATTTGGATGTTCTGATGGATTGGCAAGGTCATGCTGAAGGTGCATCATGCAAAACACATTCAAACCTTCGTGATACTCGCGATGAGGCATATGCTTGTGGCATTCAATATGGCACCTTTATTGGATAAAAACATTGGTAGGGAGAATATTATGAACATGAAAAATGCTCTGGCGGCCTTGATTTGTTCCACCATTGGTATCTCAACATCCCCTGCCTTGGCAGATGATCCTGCAATGGGCTTTTTTGTAACCTCGGTTGGCATGGGGGATGGCGCAAATCTGGGCGGGCTTGATGGTGCAGACGCCCATTGCGCGAAACTTGCGGAGAACGCTGGCGCAACGGGCCGCACATGGCGGGCTTATCTGAGCACTCAAGAAGAGGGGAAGCGTGGCATATCGGCCCGCTCTCGCATTGGCACCGGACCATGGTACAATGCCAATGGTGAACTGATAGCTGTTGATCCCGATCAGCTACATATTTTTCCAAACCTGTATCTGCGCACCGCTGTCGATGAGAATGGCAATCGGATCAAAGGCCGTGGCGACAAGCCCAATGAGCATGATATTCTGACCGGGACGCAGGCCGATGGCACGGCCTATTTCCCCTGGCAGGAGGGTGACAAAACCTGCTCAAACTGGACATCGAACGGTGAGGGTTCAGCCACAGTCGGACATCACGACCGCCATGGCGGTGGCAATACTTCCTGGAATGCTGCGCATGATTCACGTGGCTGCGGGGCGGACGCCTTGCATTCGACCGGAGGAAACGGATATTTCTACTGTTTTGCAGCCGATTAAGTAAGCTGCCCCTGGATTTGTTTGAGAATTCACTGAAGTGATGATGGTTCTCTGTGCGGTGCCTATTGTTTATCGGGTGCTTTGCCTTATCCGCATTTGCTGTGGCCGCAACTGCCGCAGGTCATGCAGCCTTCGATCATCCGCATGCCGTATTGGCCGCAGGCCGGGCAGGCGGGGCCTTTGGCGGTATTATCAAGGTTCACCACCTGCGCCTGCGGATCGGATTTGAGGCCAAGCCCCTCACCCTCGATAAAGCCGGTGCTGATCATGTGCCGCTCAAGAATGCCGCCGATGGCCGCGAGGATTGAGGGGATGTATTTGCCCTCCATCCACGCGCCGCCGCGCGGGTCGAACACGGCTTTCAATTCCTCCACCACGAATGACACATCGCCGCCGCGCCGAAACACCGCGCTGATCATCCGGGTGAGGGCCACGGTCCAGGCAAAATGCTCCATGTTCTTGGAGTTGATGAACACTTCAAACGGGCGCCGGTGGCCATTCAGAACCACATCATTGACGGTGACATAAATCGCGTGATTGCTGTCGGGCCATTTCAGTTTATAGGTGTTGCCCTCAAGCGCGCCGGGCCGGTCCAGCGGCTCGGACATATAAACGATCTCACCGCCCTCCGCAGGGACCCCGCCCCGGGCCTGATCCGGGGCCTCTCCCGGTGCTTTGTCAGCGCTCTCTGCCACGCTCAGGACCGAGCCGGTTACCTCATTGGGCCGGTAGGTGGTACAGCCCTTGCAGCCCAGATCCCAGGCTTGTTGGTAGACATCCTTGAAGGCGTCAAAGCTGATATCTGGGGGGCAGTTGATGGTTTTCGAGATTGAGCTGTCGATCCATTTCTGTGCCGCCGCCTGCATTTTCACATGCGCGGCGGGCGCCAGCGTCTGAGAATTGACAAAATGATCCGGCAGGGCTGCGTCGGCAAATTTTTCCCGCCACAGGGCCACGGCATAATCCACCACTTCCTCTTGCGTGCGTGAGTCATCCTTTTGCAAAACCTTGCGGGTGTAGGAATAGGCAAAGACCGGCTCGATGCCCGAGCTGACATTACCGGCATAAAGGCTGATCGTGCCGGTCGGCGCGATCGAGGTCAAAAGCGCGTTGCGGATGCCGTGGGCAGCAATCGCCGCGCGCACATCCGTGTCCATTGCCTGCATGGTGCCACTGGCCAGATAGGCATCTGCGTCAAACAAGGGGAATGCCCCCTTTTCGCGTGCCAAATCCACCGACGCCAGATAGGCGGCGCGCGAAATACTGTGCAGCCATTGCTCGGTCTGACGCGCCGCTTCCTCGGAGCCATAGCGCAGCCCCACCATCAGCAGGGCATCCGCCAGCCCGGTGACCCCAAGCCCGATCCGGCGCTTGGCGCGTGCCTCGCGTGCCTGTGCCTCAAGCGGAAATTTTGAGACATCAATCACATTATCCATCATCCGCACGGCTGTGGTGACCAGCCGGTCAAGCGCGGCCCCGTCCACGTCGGCCGCGTCCTCAAACGCATGTGTGACCAGCCGCGCCAGATTGATCGAGCCCAGCAGGCAGGCACCATAAGGCGGCAGGGGCTGTTCGCCGCACGGGTTTGTTGCGGTGATTTGCTCGCAATAGCCAAGATTGTTGGCGGCGTTGATCCGGTCGATGAAAATCACCCCCGGTTCGGCAAATTCATAGGTGGCGCGCATGATCCTGTTCCACAGATCCCGCGCCTGAATGGTGTGATATACCTTGCCGTCAAATTTCAAATCCCACGGGCCATCGGCCTTGACGGCGGCCATGAAAGCATCGGTGATCAGTACACTGAGATTGAACATCCTGAGCCGCGCCGGATCGGCTTTGACGGCGATGAAATCCTCGATATCGGGGTGATCACAGCGCATCGTTGCCATCATTGCGCCGCGCCGCGAACCCGCGCTCATGATCGTGCGGCACATGGCATCCCACACATCCATGAAGCTAAGCGGCCCGCTGGCATCGGCACCGACACCCTTCACAACAGCCCCTTTGGGCCGGATGGTGGAAAAATCATAGCCGATGCCGCCGCCCTGCTGCATGGTCAGGGCGGCCTCGCGCAGGCCATCGAATATGCCGCCCATGTCATCGGGGATGGTGCCCATGACAAAGCAGTTGAACAGCGTCACCGACCGCCCGGTGCCCGCGCCCGCGGTGATCCGGCCCGCGGGCAGGAATTTGAAATCTTCCAGAGCGGTATAAAACTCATCCTCCCACTCATCCGGCTGATCCTCGGGTGCCGCCAGCGCGCGGGCAATCCGCCGCCAGCTATCCTCGACCGATTGATCGCCGGTTCCATCCGCCGGGGTGTAGCGGTATTTCATATTCCAGATTTGTTCAGCAATCGGAGCTGCAAAACGGGTCATAAGGTGATTCCTTGGTGCGGAAAGGTAATCACCTTAGCTCATGTGTTCCGCATAGCCCAATTATATCTTCTGAAACCCGGCATTTTGTCAAAAATGCCAGCACCCGCCCGCCCCATGGCGGGTGCTTCTAACGGCTCAACTTGATGATAGGCCTGATATATACTGAAGGCCCTTCGGTTTGTCATATGTAGCACAAGGCACCCACCCGAGCGGGTGCTGGCATTTTTGACAAATATCAGACTGTGCAGTGGTCTATTGAAGCCGGATGCAATTCTATACACTATATAGGTCTTAGGGATTCTTTAACCGTGATGCATCTGATCAAACTCAGCGTTGGTACCGAAACTGTTGATAGCCTGACCGAATGGCACAAAAAGCCACGCGCGCAGGGGCCGGACGGATTGCCGCGCCATATCACCCGGATGTGGCCAAAACGCCGCGATGAGGTGCTTATGGGCGGCAGTATTTTCTGGGTCATTCAGGGCCATATCCGCTGCCGCCAAAGGGTTTTGCGGTTTGATGAGGTGATCGGCAGTGATGGTATCCGCCGCTGCGCCTTTGTGCTGGAGCCTGGGCTTATCCGAACCACAATCGTCCGGCGGCGGCCGTTTCAGGGCTGGAGGTATCTGGCCCCGGAAGATGCCCCGGCTGATCTGCCGATGACGCGGGCAAATGAAGAGGCCCTGCCCACCGGGCTTTCCGAGGCTCTGGCCGATATCGGGGTGCTGTGACCCCGGAGTTTTACCGGCCAGTTGTCTCAGGCGCGGATCAGCCCGCGATCAGAGCACCTTCATGGGCTTTGGCCACAGCGGTGCAGACCGGCCCATAGGCGGTTTCATCTTCCAGAAGCCCGGGGAATTTGCCGAACAAATCCGCGCGCGCTGCCGCATCGAGTGTGCGCAGGGCCTGCTTGCCAGGGTAAAAGCTTTCGGACCAGCAGTTGTTGGACAAGACGATTTCATGGCGGTCAAACATGATGTGGAAATATTCAACCGTTTCGCAGGGGGCGGGGCGGATGGTATCGCCGTTGACCAGCGATTTCGCCATCACCAGCGCCTCATCCTCGCCCATGCAAAGCTCGGCGCGCCAGCCGCTGATCAGCATCTTGTGCAGGGGGGAAACCAACAGTTCGGTATCATTGCCCAACGCACCGGCGGCAATCCTTATCGGTGCCTGCGGTCCGCGCCCGCCAATTTTGCTGGAGGTCACCCAACGCAGGGGTTGATAGCCGTTATCGCGGGTCAGGATCAGATCACCTTCGGCCAGGTCTTCCACCGGGCGCGCGCCGGTTTTGGTTTCAATCATCGTGCCGCGGCAAAAACATACAACATCACCAAATGTGTTCATCTGGAAGCCAATAATGCCGAGATCGTTTGACCATTGATTGCCGTCTTCGTAAAATATCTGGATATTCGTGACCGGGCCGGCGATTGTGAATGTTACGTTGCCACCATCAGAATTGGTTGAGCCGTCAACCTGAGCCACAAAGCCATCTGCCGCCGAGCCATCGCTTTCAATGACGATATCCGGGTCACTGAGCGAAATCACGATCTCAACCGGATCGCCATTGGCATCGAAGGCGATTACCCTGATCTGATCATCCCAGACATTGGTGGCGGCATCAACATCGAAGATGGTGAAGGATACATTCGAAACACCCTCATCAAATGTGATCACAACCGCCGGGGCGCTACTGTCATAATCATCATCATCCGGGCCACCGCGCACACCGTCCCCGTCAAATACCACAAAAGCGCCCTGCGTATTTGTATTTGCCTGATTCACCCCTGGATAGGTGACATTCATATTGGTGGAATTGCCATTATCCCCGATGATGGTTGTATCGGATGATTGTGCGGTGGGGGTTATGAATACTGCCATATGACTTACCTGCCCGTGAATGGGCCCTTTCGATAAATGTCAGCCATGATTTTGGCCGGGATAAATACAATTCGTCTTAAAGTTCTGACAAAACAATTTCACCTGTTCCATTAGAAATCTCTGCAAGCCATGTCAAGGAATCTCCTGTTTGAAGCCTTTCTATGGTTAACGGCACCCTGGTGCATGACATGGGCGGGAATAGGGCAAAACCGTGTAAAAATTCAGGACGAAATGTTAACGCGGGCGCTGCACATCGTCTCACATTTGCGTGCGCGGGGCTAGTCAGGGGGCAAAAACCGGCGCATCATAAACCGCAGGATTTATCATTGAACGGGAGCACCCCGATGCGGCATGTTTTCAAGCTGTTCGTAGCCCTTTTGTTGATGGCGGGCATGGCGCGGGCCAATCCGGATTTTTGGCAATCGGAATGGCCTGAGACGGATTTCAGCAAAACCAGCGTGGCAAGCTGGACCGAGATCCTGTCGGGCGGGCCGCCCAAAGATGGCATTCTGGCGTTGCAAAACCCCAAATTTCACAAGGCAGGTGCCGAGAGGAAGATCAAGGATAACGAGCCGGTGATCACCCTTGAAATTGACGGGCAAACCCCGCGCGCCTATCCGATCCGCTATCTGACATGGCATGAGATCGTGAATGATAAGGTGGGCGGCGTGCCCGTGGCCGTAACCTATTGCCCGCTGTGCAATTCCGGCATCATTTTTGACCGGCGCACAAGGCACGGCACCCTGACATTTGGCGTTACCGGCAAGCTGCGCAATTCCGATATGGTGATGTATGACCATGAAACCGAAAGCTGGTGGCAGCAGGCGATTGGCGAGGCGATTGTTGGCGATCTGACCGGCACCACACTGAAATCCATCCCCGGCTGGATGGAAAGCTGGGGCCAGTTCAAGGCGCGCAATCCGCAAGGCCTGGTGATGACTGAGCCGCCGCATTCCCGCCGCTACGGCACCAATCCGTATCGCGGCTATGATCGCAGCAACCAGCCCTTCCTCTATCGCGGTGAGCTGCCGCCGCATGGCATTCCGGCGCTGGCGCGGGTGGTGCGCGTGGGCGACAGGGCCTGGCTTCTGACCCGCATCCGTGATGAGGGCGGCCTCCATGAGGCCGGTCTTACGCTGAGCTGGGAAGGCGGGCAGGCCTCGGCGCTGGACGCGGGCGTGATCTCGGAAGGGCGCGATGTGGGTACCATACGGGTGCGCGACGGTCAGGGCCGCGATGTGGTGCATGATGTGATGTTCGCTTTTGCCTTTCATGCGTTTTGGCCCAACGGCAAATGGATGCTGGCGAAATAATGGGTTGCTCATCAGCCCTTACGGGGCTGCCTCGCAACTGACAATAGCAGCCCTGGCCCTTGGTCGCGCCCCGGACTTGATCCGGGGCCTCTCCATTGGCCAGAAGGCCCCGGATCAAGTCCGGGGCGGTGTTTCCCACATATTCTGGATATCCATGACATTCTGCGTCATTGTCGCGCCATGAGACTGACCTGGAACGAGATTCGCGCCCGCGCCGCCGCCTTCGCCGATGAATGGCAGCACGCCCATTATGAAAAGGGCGAAACCCAGAGCTTTTATAATGCGTTCTTTCATGTCTTCGGCATCAAACGCACCAAGGTCGCGCAATATGAAATGGCCGTGGCGCGCATGGGGCGTGGCAAGGGCTTTGTTGATCTTTTCTGGCCCCGCACCCTGATTGTCGAGCAAAAATCGTATGGCCGCGACCTTTTTAAAGCTGAACAACAAGCGCTTGATTATCTGCTTGATATCCCCGACGCCGATCAACCCCGTTTTATTCTTGTCTCGGATTTCCAGACCTTCAAACTGACCGATCTTGACAGCCGTGACACAACAGCCTTTACGCTCGCTGATCTGCACCGGCATGTCGAAAAATTCAGCTTCATGCTGGGCCTCACAAAGCGCAGTTTCAAGGATCAGGATCCGGTCAATATCAAAGCCGCCGAGCTGGTGGGCACTTTGCATGACGAAATCAAGGCCTCGGGCTATGCCGGCCACAAGCTTGAGCAATTTCTGGTGCGCACCGTGTTTTGCCTGTTTGCCGATGATACCGGCATTTTTCAGCCCAAGGATATCTTGTGGGATTATCTGGAAAACCGCACCGCGCCCGATGGCTCGGATACCGGGCCGCTTTTGAACAAGCTTTTCGAGGTGCTGAACACGCCCGAGGATGCGCGCTCGGCCAATCTTGATGAGGATCTGGCGCAATTTCCCTATGTCAACGGCGCACTCTTTGCGGAATATTTCCCGCCGCCGGATTTCAACGCGGCAATGCGCGCGGCCTTGCTGAATGCCTGCCGGTTTGACTGGACGCCGATTTCCCCGGCGATTTTCGGCTCACTCTTTCAATCGGTGATGGACCCGGTCGAGCGCCGCGAGAAGGGCGCGCATTACACCACCGAAAAGAACATCCTCAAGGTGATCGAGCCTTTGTTCATGGATGATCTGCGGGCCGAGTTTGACCACCTCAGGGGGCTCAAGCGCGATAAACGCCGCCGTCTTGAGGCTTTCCAGCAAAAACTGGCGGGCCTCACGTTTTTTGATCCCGCCTGCGGCTGCGGCAATTTCCTGATCATCGCCTACCGCGAATTGCGCCTGCTTGAGCTTGAAATTCTGCGCGAGATGAACCCCAAAGGTCAGCGCGAGCTGGATGCGACCATCCTCAGCCTGATCGACGTCAATCAGTTCTACGGCATTGAATATGAGGAGTTTCCGGCCAAGATCGCCGAGACCGCCCTGTGGATGATGGACCACATCATGAACACCCGCCTGAGCCTGGAATTTGGCGAGGTCTATACCCGCATCCCGCTGGTCAAAAGCCCGACGATTATCCATGGCGACGCGCTGGAGACGGACTGGACCACGGTGCTGCCGCCTGCGCGCTGTTCCTACATTCTGGGCAACCCGCCGTTTGTGGGGGCCAAATACCAAAGCCAGTTTCAGCGCGAACAGGTGCGCGGCATTGCCAATCTGGGCAAATCCGGCGGCACGCTGGATTATGTCTGCGCGTGGTTCATCAAGGCAGGCGATTATACCACCGGTGACACGCGCATCGGCTTTGTCTCGACCAATTCGATTACGCAAGGCGAGCAGGTGGCGCAGCTTTGGCCGATATTATTTGACCGTTGCGGGCTTGAGATTGCCTTTGCCCACCGCACCTTTGCATGGGGCTCCGAGGCGCGCGGCAAGGCCAATGTGCATGTGGTGATCATCGGCTTTGACCGGGCGGTGAACAAGCGCGCCGAAGTACGGCTGTTTTCCTACCCCGATATCAAGGGTGAGCCGGAAGAAAGCCGCCATTCCGCGCTGTCACCCTATCTGTTTGATGCGGGCAGGTTGAGTGATCCGCATCTGGTGGTGCGCTCGGAAAGCAAGCCGGTCAATGGGTTGCCGAAGATCATCATTGGATCAAAGCCGATAGATGGCGGGCATTTCATTTTCTCGGAAGATGAACGGCAGGTTTTTCTTGCGCAAGAACCGGGAGCCGAACCTTACATGCGGCCTTATATTGGCGCACGAGAATTTTTGCAGGGCGGGATGCGGTATATCTTGTATCTGGGTGAGGCATCCCCATCCGCACTGGCAAAACTTCCCAAGGTCCGTGAGGTGATCCGCAATGTGCGGGCTTACCGTCAGGGTGAAATCCCGGCAAAGGGTAAAGCGCCCGAGACGATCAAAACACCCGGCATATCATCATTGCAACTGGCCAATACGCCGACATTGTTTCATGTTACCGTTGTGCCGGAGAAGCCTTTTTTAGCTGTCCCCGAAGTCAGCTCCGAACGCCGAAAATATGCCCCAATCGGTTGGTTGCAACCACCTTGCTTGCCCAGCAACAAATTGAAAATTTCAAAAGGTTCATCCCTTGGGCACTTCGCCCTTTTGACATCCAACATGCACATGGCATGGATGCGTACCGTCACTGGCCGAATGAAATCTGACTACATGTATTCCATTGCTGTGGTCTACAACACCTTCCCTCTGCCCAAAGGTGATCTCACAAAACTTGAGCCCTTGGCCCAAGCCATTCTGGAGGCGCGGGCCAACCACCCCGGCGCAAGCCTTGCCGATCTTTATGATCCTGATCTGATGCCCGCCGATCTGCGCCGCGCCCATACGGCGCTCGACAGGGCGGTGGACGGGATGTACAGCCGCGCGGGCTTTGACAGTGACCGAGAAAGGGTCGAGCATCTTTTTGCGCTTTATGAGCAGATGGTAAAGCCGTTGCTGGCCAAAAAGCCGCGCAAGCGCCGCCGAAGCTGATGCGTCTTTCCCATCGGGGCGGCAGTGCCCTAAAGCCACCACCGGGGCCGGTTATGCCGCGCCAGCCAGGCGCCAAGGCTGAAATGATCGCGCCGGATCAGCAAAACGAGGGCGATGAACGCGCCCATCACCGCCAGATCAATCACCGGGTTGCGGTTGATGGGAAAGCCTTTGTCATTCACCGCGAAGGGATCCAGAAACTGCGGCCACCGGCGCAGGATGGTGAAAAAATGCATGATCGCGAGGCTGCTGTAGGAAAATATCCGGAATATCCCCAATGCCACGCAAAGGCACAGAAAGATCTGCGCACCGCCCACGGCATAGACCTGCATCACGCTCATATCCACATTGTCAAAATGGCGGGCAAGGAACTGATATTGCCCCGGTGTGATAATCTTGTGCGCGGCCCACAGGAAGATGAACCATGCCAGCCCCAGCCGCAGGATCAAAAGGGCGGTGGCGTCAAGCCTGTCTTGGGGGGAAAGAATTGATTTCGGGTCCAATCTGGGTAATCACTCGCGATAACAGGGGCATATTCGCCGGTTTTAGCGTCACGGGTGAGGGATGGCAATTCATATCCGGCATTCCGTAAGGCGGGCTTCAGCCCGCCACCCCCCAGACGATTTCCGCTCTGGCCAATGCGGCCCGCCTGCGCTATCTGGGCCGGGTTGCATTGCCTCGGGAAACGCTCATGTCTGCTGTCATCTCACCCACCGCTGAAATCATCGCCGAGGCGAAAGCCGGGCGGATGTTTATCCTTGTGGATCATGAGGACCGCGAGAATGAGGGCGATCTGGTGATCCCGGCGCAATTTGCCGATGCGGCGGCGATCAATTTCATGGCCACCCATGGCCGGGGCCTGATTTGTATGCCGATGACATCCACGCGCGTCGATCAGCTTGGCCTGCCAATGATGTCGGTGCATAATTCGTCGCGCCATGAGACGCCCTTCACCGTCAGCATCGAGGCGCGCGAAGGGGTGTCCACCGGAATTTCCGCCGCTGACCGGGCCTTGACAGTGGCCACGGCGATCAATGCGGCCTGCGGCCCGGCCGATATTGCCACGCCGGGGCATATATTTCCGCTGCGCGCGCGCAATGGCGGGGTGCTGATCCGGGCGGGCCATACCGAGGCCGCCGTTGATATTTCGCGCCTTGCCGGGCTTGCCCCCGCCGGGGTGATCTGCGAGATCATGCGCGCGGATGGCACCATGGCGCGGCTGCCGGACCTGATCGAGTTTGCCCAGGCCCACGGGCTGAAGATCGGCACCATCTCGGATCTGATAGCCTATCGCCACAAGCACGATAATCTGGTGCGCGAAACCGGCCATGAGACCGTCCACTCCTCGCATGGGGGCGAATGGGAGATGCGGATTTTCACCGATCAGATCAGCAACACCGAACATGTGGTGCTGAGCAAGGGCGACATCACCGATGGCGCGCCGGTTCTGGCGCGGGCGCATGCGCTGAATGCTTTGGAAGATGTGCTGGGAATTGGCCTCAAAGGCACGAAAACCGGCCCCACCGGCAAACTGCCCCGCGCGATGGAGATCATCGCCAACGAAGGCCGGGGGGCGGTGTTTTTGTTCCGGCAGCCGCATCCGCGTCTGGCTGGCGAGATGGATAATGACGGCCCGCGCACCATCAAACATACCGGGCTGGGGGCGCAGATCATGTCAACCATGGGGCTGCACCAGTTGATCTTGCTGACCGACAGCCCCGATACCCGCTATCTTGGGCTGGATGCTTACGGCATTACCATCACCGGCACCCGCCCGCTTACGAAAGGCTGAGATATGGCTGAGAAAGAATATACATTGCCGCGCGCGACGTTTGACAAACCGGTCAAACTGCTGATCGTTGTGGCGCCGTTTTACCGCGATATCGCCGATGATCTGATCGCCGGGGCCAGGGCAGAGGTTGAGGCCACCGGTGCCGCCTGTGATCTGATCGAGGTGCCGGGCGCTTTGGAAGTGCCCACCGCCATCCGGATTGCCGATGTCACCTCGAATTTTGATGGCTATGTGGCGCTGGGCTGTGTGATCCGGGGCGAGACAACGCATTATGAAACCGTGTGCAACGACAGTGCGCGCGGGATTACATTGCTGGGCTTGCAGGGGCTATGCATCGGCAATGGTATTTTAACGGTGGAAAACCGCGCCCAGGCCGAGCTGCGGGCCGATCCCAAACGGATGAACAAGGGCGCGGGTGCGGCGGCGGCGGCGTTGCATCTGGTGGCGCTCAGCCGGAAATGGGGGGCTGCGCGCAAGGGGGTGGGTTTTCTGCCCGAAGCGGAAGAATACAAGCTCGCAGGTGATCTTAAGGATAATCCAACGGCATGACATCCGGCAAACCCCTTTCGGGCAACAAGAAACGGCAGATGAAATCGGCGGCGCGGCTTTATGCGGTGCAGGCGCTGTTTCAGATGGAGCATTCGGATCAGACACTGGATGCGGTGCGGCTGGAATTTCTCGATCACCGCTTTGGGGCCGAGCTGGACGAGGCCCATGACATGATCGAGGGCGATGCGGATTTGTTTGGCAAGCTGTTGGAGGACGCGCTGAACCATCAATCGCAGATCGACCAGATGACAGATAGGGCGCTTGTGGCGAAATGGCCGATCAACCGGATTGATCCCACTATCCGGGCGCTTTTCCGGGCTGCCGGGGCCGAGCTGACACATTCCGATACGCCGCCCAAGGTGGTGATCATGGAATATGTTGATGTGGCCAAAAGCTTTTTCCCCGAGGGACGCGAGCCGAAATTCGTCAATGCCGTGCTGGATCACATGGCGCGGGAAGCCAAGCCTGAGGCGTTTTGAAACAGGTGCGTGGGTTTCACCCACCCTACAGACTATGTGTAAGGTGGGTGAAACCCACGGCCTTTTTGTCGCATCCCCTTCAAATCACCCCGATAGAATCTTATATATGTAAAAGGGTAACCTTCTAAGGGGTCATTCCAATGCCCAAACTCATTCGTCTTTATATCACCCATGTGGCCATCGGATTTGGCATTGCGGGCTGTTTCGTGGCGATGCTGCTTTATTTCAACATCGCCAATCTGTGGCATCTGGTATCTGGCTCTGACATCGGCTGGCTGGCAGTGCTGATTCTATGGCTGGCCAATGGCGTGGTTTTCGCCGGGGTGCAGTTTGCCATTGCAGTAATGCGGATGAAGGATGATGACGATGAGGGGCCACGCGGCGGCCATCGGCAGCGCATCATGCAGCCTGAGCCTCAGGTGATCCCGGTACGTGCGGATATGCGCCCGCGCAATGCATTCGGGCATCAGAGATAGATTCAGGTCCGGCGCAGTCGGATGATCACATCGACCGAGGCAATTTCGGTGCCCGCAGGGGCCGATGGCAGGGCGCTGATTTCAAGCTCTTCAAGCGGTGCATCCGACAGGCGATGATCCTCTTCCCAGTAAAAATGCGGATGATCATGGGTGTTGGTGTCAAAATAGCTGCGCGCGCCGTCAACCGTGACTTCCTGCACCAGACCGGCATCGCAAAACGCCCGAAGGGTGTTATAGATCGTGGCCAGTGAGATGCTTTCGCCCGCCTTGCAAACATCGGCATAGAGGCTTTCGGCGGTGACATGCCGGTGTTGCCCATCCCCCACGAGATGCGCGGCAATCGCCACACGCTGACGGGTGGGCCTGAGGCCGGAATTTTCCAGCCAGGTAAGCCCCAGATTTTTTTCCTGAACTGTCGCCACGATGTATATCCTAGTTGACCGAGTACGATACTAGGCAATGGGGCAGGCGAATTCAAATAAATTCATCTGGGCCTTGCCCCGGGCCTGCCCCCTGCGCCTTTGGCTTGCATGGGTGGTTTGTCGGGTGTTAGGGATTGGTAACGATATATTGCAGAATTGAAGGGGGCCGGAAGACATGGCCGATTATCCGAGCAGCTTTGACAAGGAAGACCTGCTGAAATGCGCCCGGGGAGAGCTTTTTGGCCCCGGCAATGCACAACTGCCGGAGCCTCCGATGCTGATGATGGACCGGATCACCGATATCAGCGGTGATGGCGGTGAGCATGGCAAGGGTCATGTGGTGGCGGAATTCGATATCACCCCGGATCTGTGGTTTTTTGGCTGTCATTTTCCCGGCAATCCGATCATGCCCGGCTGCCTGGGCCTTGACGGGCTGTGGCAGCTCACCGGTTTCAATCTGGGCTGGCGCGGCTGGCGGGGGCGTGGCTATGCCCTTGGGGTCGGCGAGGTGCGCCTCACCGGCATGGTGCGGCCGGATCGCAAGAGGCTGACCTATCATGTTGATTTTACCAAAGCCCTGCAAACCCGGCGCCTGACCATGGGCGTGGCAAATGGCCGGGTTGAGGCCGATGGTGAGGTGATCTATCAGGTCAAAGACCTGCGGGTCGCGTTGTCGGAAAACTGATCCAAAGAGCGAAGGAGGTCAGCATGCGTCGTGTCGTTGTCACCGGGATGGGCATTGTTTCAAGCATTGGCAATAATGTGGATGAGGTGCTTGCGGCCCTGAGGGTCGGGCGCTCGGGGATTTCCAAGCGGCAGCCGATGATTGATCATGGCTTTCGCAGTCAGATCGCCGGGGTGGTGGATATTGACGTGACCGAGCATGTCGAGAAGCGTACCTTGCGTTTCATGGGGCCGGGGGCGGCTTATGCCCATATCGCCATGGGCCAGGCGATTGCCGATGCCGGGCTGGAAGAGGGCGACATCATCAATCCGCGCACCGGGCTGGTTGCGGGCTCGGGCGGGCCCTCGACAAGTGCGATGCTGGCGGCGCATCAGATCGTGCTGGAAAAAGGCGCACCCAAGCGGATCGGGCCGTTTGCCGTGCCCAAATGCATGAGCTCGACCATATCGGCCAATCTGGCCACGGCCTACAAGATCAAGGGCATCAATTATTCGATCACCTCGGCCTGCTCAACCTCATTGCATTGCATCGGCAACGCCGCCGAGCAGATCATGATGGGCAAGCAGGATGTGATGTTTGCCGGGGGCGGGGAAGAACTGGACTGGACATTATCGTGCCTGTTTGACGCCATGGGTGCGATGAGCAGCAAATATAATGACACGCCGCAGATCGCCTCGCGCGCGTTTGACGCGGATCGCGATGGCTTTGTGATCTCGGGCGGGGGCGGCATCATCGTGCTGGAAGAGCTGGAACATGCGCTGGCGCGGGGCGCGAAGATCTATGCCGAAGTGACGGGCTATGCCGCTACATCGGACGGCCATGATATGGTGGCCCCCTCGGGCGAGGGCGGCGAGCGCGCCATGCGGCTGGCGCTGTCGCAATTGCCGGAAGGGCGCAAGGTGGGTTATATCAATGCCCATGGTACCTCGACCCCGGTGGGGGATGTGGGCGAAGTGGAGGCCGTGCGGCGGATATTCGGCGCGGGCAAGGTGCCGCCGATCAGCTCGACCAAATCCATGACCGGCCATGCGCAGGGCGCCACGGGCGCGCTCGAGGCAATCTATTGCCTGCTGGCCCTGGAGCATGATTTCATCATCCCCTCGATCAATGTGGAAACGCTTGATCCGGCGCTTGAGCCCGGGGAAATTGCCACCAAAAGGGTGGATAATGCAGGGCTTGATACGGTGATGACCAACAGCTTTGGCTTTGGTGGCACGAATGGCTCAATGCTTCTTAGCAAATATCAGGGATGACAGGCTTATGACCAATGCATTGCAGGGTAAACGCGGCCTGATCATGGGCGTGGCCAATGACCGCTCGATCGCCTGGGGGATTGCCAGGGCGATGCATGAGGCCGGGGCCGAACTGGCTTTTTCATATCAGGGCGAGGCTTTTGGCAAGCGGGTTGAGCCGCTGGCGGCATCGCTTGATTCAAACATTCTGCTGGATGTGGATGTCAGCGATGATACCTCGATCGAAGCCGCGTTCAAGATGCTCGGGCATCACTGGCCGACGATAGATTTTGTGGTGCATGCGATTGCCTATTCCGACAAATCCGAGCTTTCGGGGCGGTTTTTGAATACCAGCCGGCAAAATTTCAAAAACTCAATGGATATATCCGCCTATTCTTTCATCGAAGTGGCGCGGCGGGCCTATCCGATGATGAAGGAAAATGGCGGCACACTTCTGACCATGACCTATCAGGGCTCAAACCGGGTGGTGCCGAATTACAATGTCATGGGCGTGGCCAAAGCCGCGCTTGAGGCGACAACCCGTTATCTGGCCAATGATCTGGGGCCGGATGGCATCCGGGTAAATGCCATATCGCCGGGGCCGATGAAAACCCTGGCCGGGGCAGTGATCGGGGGTGCGCGCAAGACCTTCAAGCACACCGATCAGAATGCGCCGATGCGCAGCAACGCCACGCTTGAGGCCATTGGGGGCACGGCGGTCTATCTGGCCTCAGACGCCGGGGGCTGTACCACCGGCGAGATTATCCACGTGGATGGCGGCTATCATGTGCTTGGAATGCCGCAGCCGGAAAACCTGTAAGGCAGGTATTATTCTTAAAGCGAAACCTGCGGACCCTGTTGATGTTGCGGGCGTTTCAAGATCAGGTTGTGTTTCAACTTGATCCTGAAACGCCTTAACAAACTGATTTTAAAGCCATTTATCGCGGAAAGATGCCGGGTGACGGCGTTTTTTCTTGGTTAATTGTTTCTTAATCGTAAACAATGTATCCTGCGAATCGAGAGCATCGCTGCCAAACCACCATAGGCTTGCCTAAAAGCTGCCTAAAATGCCGGGCAAATTATACTTATGTCTTATTCATTTAATCATCATACCCCAACACTTACGAAAGCGCAGTTGCGCTCGGCCCTCATTCAGGGGCGTGCGGCCACAGCCAGGAAATGTTCCCGGCTGGTTATTGTTGCAATTGTGTTAGTAACAAGTGGTGCGGTTTTTTTCGACGAAGAACTTGGCAAGGGGATGCGCGCCAGCATATCTTCGATGATCACAGGGCTTGATATCGCCGAGAATGATCTGAACGGTGCCGGAAAATACGTTCAGTCAACCATTGCGATGCTGGATTACTAACCTTAAAACCATTGCCCGGGCTCGATTAACCCAAGATCAAGCAACTGCTTTGAGTGCCATTCAAAACGTGCGGAATTATGCCACTCAAAACCGGGTATATCAAAGCTTGATCCCGGATTGCGCTTGAGCGCCTTTGCGGTGCGAAAAGATGCAATCGCCGTGGACAGGCTATGATGCCAGGGGCAGGCATAGGTGTTGTATTCTTCGTCATTGAAGCTGTGGTTATCCCGCAGCCTCAGCCCCGGCTTTGATTTGAACAGGGCGACCCGGTCAATCTTGCGCCGGGCGGGGGGGATGTGTTCCTCATAGCGCCAGCGCAGCCCGCCATAAAAATCCAGTTGCCGTTCTTTGGGGTGATCATGATTTTCCGGATCATTCCGGGCCTGCGCATAATACCCCGATTTATCAAGATGGGCATCCTCAAGTGAGACGGCATCGGGATGCGCCCCAAGATCACCGGCATAAAGATCAATTACATAAGATAACACCGCATCGCGGCGCTCTTCGGTTTGAAACGCCAGCAATTCGCCAATGCTTCGGGTTTCGCAAAACGGAAAATATAGATATTCGGCATTGAAACAGTAATACATCCACCGCCCCGGAACTGCGCCAATCATCGCATTCACCGCAGCCTGATAATTATCACTGCCCGACATATCAAAACTGATCCTCTGAACCTGATTTGCAAGATCATCAGGCAAATCAAACGCATCCGGCATGAAAGCCAGAACCTGCGCAAAGCCCAGACCAATGTGGTGCCGGAGGGTGCTGCCGATCTCGACCGGGTCTTCAATGAAAATCATTGCCAATGGCCCGTCAGGCAGGCCTTTGCCGGTTTTTCTCAGATATTTATTCAGAAATTTTTGTTGCATGTCATGCCATATTGTTTTGCCTCTAAAATCGGCCATATCCACATGCATTGCAAGAGCCCCCTGATCTGATGTAGTCAGGCCGTTGAAATCGGTCCCGGAGCCCTGCCAGATGCCCAAGCCCAAGAAGCTTTATATCAAAACCTATGGCTGTCAGATGAATGTCTATGACAGCGAGCGCATGGCCGAGGCGATGGGCGGCGCGGGCTATGAGCAAACCGATACCCCCGATGACGCCGATATGATCCTGCTCAACACCTGCCATATCCGTGAAAAGGCCGCCGAAAAGATATATTCCGAACTGGGCCGCTTTCAGGGTCTCAAGCTGGAAAATCCCGATCTGAAAATTGGCGTTGCCGGCTGTGTGGCGCAGGCTGAAGGCCCTGAGATCATGCGCCGTCAGCCTCTGGTGGATCTGGTTGTCGGGCCGCAAAGCTATCACCGCCTGCCGCAGATGGAGGCAAGGGTGCGCGAGGGTGAAAAGGTGCTGGATACGGATTTTCCGATTGAAAACAAGTTTGATACATTGCGCCACCGGCCCAAGGCAAAACGTGGCCCGACGGCGTTTTTGACCGTACAGGAGGGCTGTGATAAATTCTGCGCCTTTTGCGTTGTGCCCTATACCCGCGGTGGTGAGGCCAGCCGTCCGGTGACGCGCATTGTGGAAGAAGCGCGCGATCTGGTGGAACGCGGTGTGCGCGAGATCACCTTGCTGGGCCAGAATGTGAATGCTTATCACGGCACCGGCCCCGATGGCGCGGATTGGTCATTGGCGCGGCTGATCCGGGCGCTTGACGCGATAGACGGATTGAAGCGCATCCGTTTCACCACGTCGCACCCCAATGACATGTCGGAGGATCTGATCGAGGCGCATGGCAGTTGTACCAAGCTGATGCCTTATCTGCATCTGCCGGTGCAATCGGGCAGTGATCACATCCTCAAACGGATGAATCGCAGTCACACGGCGGAAAGCTATCTGCGGCTGATCGGGCGCATTCGCGCGGTGCGACCGGATATTTTGCTGTCGGGGGATTTTATCGTGGGCTTTCCCGAAGAATCAGACGCCGATTTTGAGGCCACGCTGGATTTGATCCGTGAGGTTAACTACGGCACTGCCTATTCGTTCAAATATTCCACCCGCCCGGGCACCCCGGCGGCGGAACGCCCGCAGGTGGATGAGGCTGTGAAAACCGAACGCCTGCACCGTCTTCAGGCGCTGATCACCACCCAGCAACGCGCGGCACAGGAGGCAATGGTGGGCCGGAATGTGAATGTGCTTTTTGAAAAACCGGGGCGTTTGCCGGGGCAGATGGTGGGGAAATCCGAATATCTGCATGCGGTTCATGTGGCCGATTGTGATGCTGCGATTGGCGATATTGCGCAGGTTGAGATCCTCAGAAGTGATACAAATTCGCTGGCCGGGCGGATCGTGCGGGGATGAATTATTGTAAAAACCGCGTGTTTTTCAATAGTTCTGCTTGCGCCGGGCGGTTGAACTTGGCACCCTTGGATAAAGCGCGCATAACCCAGGAGAAGTGATTGGTCACCAGTATGACGCCCCCTCCGGCAACAACGGATGCCTTGCATGAGGCGGCAATAGAATTTCCTGATAACCGCCTGTTGATTGATCTTTGTGGTGAATTTGACCGCAACCTTGCGGAGATCGAGAAAAACCTCGGGGTTCAGATCCTGCGCCGTGGCAATCAACTGGTGGCTTTGGGCGAAGAAACTGCGGCCCGTGAGGCGATCACGGTGATGCAGGCGCTTTATACCCGTCTTGAGGCCGGGAAAACCGTTGAACATGGCGATGTTGACCGTGAATTGCGCATGCCCACCCCGGTGCAGGGCACTGATAGCCGCGATGGCAATCAGCTTGAGATGTTCCGGGGCGGCAAGGTTGAGATCAAGACCCGCAAAAAGCTGGTCGAGCCGCGCACGCAGGCGCAAAAATCCTATGTCAAATCCCTGTTTGCCAATGAACTGGCCTTTGGTATTGGCCCCGCTGGCACCGGCAAGACCTATCTTGCGGTGGCCGTGGCGGTTTCGATGTTCATCGAGGGGCATGTTGACCGCATCATCCTGTCGCGCCCGGCGGTGGAGGCGGGGGAAAAGCTGGGCTATCTGCCCGGCGATATGCGCGACAAGATCGACCCTTACATGCAGCCGCTTTATGATGCACTGAATGATTTTCTGCCCGGCAAGCAATTGGCCAAACTGATCGAGGAGAACCGGATCGAGATTGCGCCGCTGGCCTTCATGCGCGGCCGCACTTTGGCGAATGCGTTTGTGGTGCTGGACGAGGCGCAAAATGCCACCTCGATGCAGATGAAGATGTTTCTCACCCGCCTGGGCGAGGGATCGCGCATGGTGATCACCGGCGACCGCAGCCAGGTTGATCTGCCGCGCGGAGTCACATCGGGGTTGCAGGATGCCGAGCGCCTGCTCAAATCCCTGCCAGAGATCAGTTTCAACTATTTTACATCCAAAGATGTGGTACGCCACCCGCTTGTGGCCGCGATAATCGAAGCCTATGACGCGGATGTATGAAAGCTGAGCCTGCCAGGGACAATTCATGACCCAAACCGAAACCCTGATCGAAGATGCCCGCTGGGATGCGGTTGATCTGGCCGGTCTGGCGCAAAAGGCCGCGATGGCCACGCTGGAGCATCAAAACCTTGGGCAAGAGGAGTTTGAAATCAGCATTCTGGGCTGTGATGATGCGCGCATTGCCGGGCTGAACGCCGATTTTCGGGATAAGCCGGGGCCGACGAATGTGCTCTCATGGCCCTCGGCCGAGCGGGGGGCTGCGCGGGATGGGCAAATGCCCTTGCGGCCCAACGCGGATGCGGGCCCCGAGCTGGGCGATATCGCGATTTCCTATGATACCTGCGCGCGTGAGGCAACAGCGGCGGGTAAACCGTTGAAAAATCACGTCACTCATCTGATTGTGCATGCGATTTTACATTTGTTGGGCTATGATCACATCCGTCATAAGGATGCCACTTTGATGCTGCTTTATGAGCGAGAAATACTTGGCAAACTGGGCCTGCCTGACCATATAGAGGCCTGAAACCACCAGGGCAGGATGCCCCAAACCGGAAAGAGACAATGGACGACAGTATAGAAGGCTCCTCTAACGCGGCGCGATGCGCGCAGACCAATGATGAGGATGACGAGGAACAGGGCGGGCTTTTCCGCCGTATGCTGGCGGTTTTGACCCCCGGTGAAACCACGACACCGGAGCCTGAACATGAGGCGCGCCTGGCCGGGGAATCAGCCCCGGGGCTGGGCAATCTGAGGGATATGACCGTTGAGGATGTATCCACGCCCAAGGCTGATATTGTTTCGGTGCCTGTCAGCATCAGCAAGGATGAGCTGGTAAAGGTTTTCCGCGATACCGGCCTTACCCGCCTGCCGGTCTACAAGGATACGCTGGATACGCCCGTGGGGCTGGCGCATCTCAAGGATTTTGCCCTCAAACACGGCTTTAACGGCAATGGCGAACGGTTTTCGCTGAAGAAGATATTGCGGCCGCTTTTGTTTGTGCCGCCCTCGATGCCGATTGGCGTATTGCTGCAGAAAATGCAGGCCGAGCGGCAGCATATGGCGCTGGTGATTGATGAATATGGCGGGGTTGACGGGCTTGTCACCATTGAAGACCTGATTGAACAGGTGGTGGGCGAAATTTCTGACGAGCATGACATTGACGAAGGCCATTACTGGACCCGCGAAAGCCCTGGGGTTTATCTGGTGAAGGCACGCGCGCCACTGGATGAGTTTGAGGCTGAAATCGGCCTGTCGCTTACCGATGCGGAGGATGTTGACGGGGAAGAAGTGGATACGCTGGGCGGCGTTGTTTTCATGCTGCTTGGCCGGGTGCCGGTGCGCGGCGAGGTGATCGAGCATCCCGACGGGGTGAGCATTGAAGTGATCGAGGCCGACGCCCGCCGGATCAAGCGCCTCAGGGTGCGCCTTCCGGGGGCAACAGATTGAAGCAAAACAATGCGCTAAGCCAATGGGTTGCCGGGCTTGCCCGACGCAAACAGCTTTTGCTGGCGCTGATTGCCGGGCTGGTGGCCGCGCTGGGGCAGGCCCCTGTTGGCGCGTGGCCCCTGACGATTCTGGCGCTGGCGCTGGTCTATGGTCTGTTCCGTCTGGCGCAAAGCTGGCGCAGGGCGGCATTTCTGGGCTGGATATTCGGGGTTGGATATTTTGCCGTTGCGCTCAGTTGGATGATCGAGCCGTTTTTGGTGGATGTGGCGCGCTATGGCTGGATGGTGCCGTTTGTGATTTTCCTTGTCAGCACCGGTTTTGCCCTCTTTTGGGGCTTGGGCTTTGGCCTGGCCAGGATGATGGGCGGGCGGGCCATCGCCTGGGTGGCGGCGCTGGTGCTGATGGAGGCAATACGCGGCACGATCTTCACCGGCTTCCCATGGGCGCAGATTGGCCATGTTCTGATTGATACGCCATTGCTGCAATGGGCAAAATTTACCGGATCCTTGGGCCTTAGTGCCCTCGTTCTCACAGCCGCCGCTTCGCTTTGGGCGGTTTTGACCCGGTACAATATCTTTGCGCTGCTGGCGCTGGGGGCTCTTACTGCGATGCACGCCACCGGCAGCGCCATCAACCCGGCGCCGATGGCTTCACAGGATGCCCCGATCGTGCGGCTGGTTCAGCCCAACGCGCCGCAGCGTGAGAAATGGGATCCGACAAGATCCAGGATATTTTTTGACCGGATGCTGGAATTTACCGCCACTGGCCCGCGCCCGGATCTGATTGTCTGGCCCGAGGCGGCGATCACCCCTTTATTGCGTAATGCCCGGCCCGAGCTTGATGCCATAGCTATGGCTGCTGCCGGGGTTCCCGTGGCGCTGGGGGTGGTCCGGGCCAAAGACGAACGATTGTTCAATTCCATGATTCTTGTGGATCAAACCGGGCAGGTGGGCGAGATTTATGACAAAAATCACTTGGTGCCGTTTGGCGAATATGTGCCGTTTGGCGATTTGCTGAAACGCATCGGGATCAGCGGCATGGCGTCGCGGGATGGCAATGGCTTTTCATCAGGCCCGGCGGGGCAGGTGATCGAGGTTGCGGGCGTTGGTACGGCGCAACCGCTGATTTGCTATGAAAGCATTTTCTCGCGCGATATCCGCGCAGTTTCCGGGCGGCCCGATTTCATGATGCTGATCACCAATGATGCGTGGTTTGGCACGATATCCGGGCCTTACCAGCATCTGGCGCAGGCGCGATTGCGCAGCGTTGAGCAGGGCCTGCCAATGATCCGCGCCGCCAATACCGGCATATCGGCGATGATTGATTCTACCGGGCAGATCACGGCGCAAATCCCGCTGGGGCAGGCGGGCTGGAAGGATGCGACACTGCCACCAGCAAAACCACCGACATTTTTTGCCCGGTTTGGCGATCTGCCGATTTTGACGTTAATGGCCTTCCTGCTGTTTATCTCAGCGGTAACGGGCGCGGGCCGCACCGCATCGAGGCCAGATAGAGATTGACGCCGCCGGGGCTTGCATTTATCCCTTCGCAAACCTGTCACAACGGCTTCCTGGCGTGACGGCATATATCAATGGAGCGATATCAAACATGGCACGTAATAACTATACATTCACCTCTGAATCCGTTTCAGAGGGGCATCCCGACAAGGTGTGTGACCGCATCTCGGACGCGGTGCTTGACGCCTTTCTGAGCGAAGAGCCGCAGGCGCGGGTGGCGGCCGAGACATTTGCCACAACCAACCGGGTTGTGATCGGTGGCGAAGTCGGCCTTTCGGATCAGGATAAGCTGCATGAATATATGGGCCGGATCGAGCAGATCGCCCGCGATTGCATCAGGGATATCGGCTATGAGCAGGAGAAATTCCATTGGAACACCTGCGAGATCACCAACCTGTTGCATGAGCAATCGGCGCATATCGCCCAAGGTGTTAATGCGGCTGACAACAAGGATGAGGGTGCTGGCGATCAGGGCATCATGTTTGGCTATGCCACCACCGAGACAGACGCGCTTATGCCCGCGCCCATTCAATACAGCCACGCAATTTTGCGGCGTCTGGCCGAGGTGCGCAAATCCGGGGCCGAGCCTGCCCTTGGCCCCGATGCCAAAAGTCAGCTTTCGGTGCTTTATGAAAATGGCAGGCCGGTTGGGGTCAGCTCGGTTGTGCTCAGTACCCAGCATCTTGATGCGGATCTGACCAGCGATGATATTCGCGATATTGTTGAGCCCTATATTACCGAGGTTCTGCCCGAAGGCTGGCTTACAGCGGCAACCCATTGGCATGTGAACCCCACCGGAAAATTCGTGATCGGCGGGCCGGATGGCGATGCGGGCCTGACCGGGCGCAAGATCATCGTGGATACCTATGGCGGGGCAGCCCCCCATGGCGGCGGCGCGTTTTCCGGCAAGGATCCGACGAAGGTTGACCGTTCAGCTGCCTATGCGGCGCGCTATCTGGCCAAGAATGTTGTGGCCGCCGGCATGTGTGAGCGCTGCACCATTCAGCTCAGCTATGCCATTGGCGTCAGCAAACCCCTGTCGATCTATGCCGATACCCATGGCACCGGCGAGGTGAGCCCTGAGGCTATTGAAAAGGCGATTGCATCCTGCATGGATCTCAGCCCGCGCGGCATTCGTGAGCACCTTAAGCTGAACAAGCCGATTTACCAGCGCACTGCGGCTTACGGCCATTTTGGCCGTGAACCTGAAGCGGATGGCGGCTTTAGCTGGGAAAAAATTGATCTGGTTGAGAAACTGAAGGCGGCCGTCTGAGATCATACAGGGCGGATTGCTGGATCGTTTTTGGCCCGTACCCGGCGAACGGTAACTTTTTCCGGGGCGGGTTTTAGGGCAAAACCGGTTTTATCAGCAATCTCAAAGATCACGTCAATCAGCTCATTGGTGAAATCAGCCGCCCCGGATGATTGCCATTTTTCAGGCTCATTCCTTGAGGCCAATGCCTCGATCAAAGCGATGGGAAATATGCCGCGGAATGTGCCTTTGGTCTCCATCTTGATCCGGCGCAACACGCGCTTTCGGTCGTTCTCGGTATTCAATTTGTCAAACCGGGTGACAACAAGCAGGGATTTTTGCTGGATTTCATCCGGGATAGTATCCCAGACCGCTGCCTCGCTTTGCCGCCAGGCCTGCGTTGCATGGGTACACCATAATATTGCATCAACCTCGGGCAATACCCGTTGCCACACCTCGGGCGACATATTCGGATCGGAAATACCCGGCATGTCAATAATATCACAAATCCCCAGAATTTCGGAGGACATGGATACATGGATGGCCCGGGTGTCATAAACCGGGATGTCTTGAATCTGATCTAAGGTCACCGCCTCGGTCGAGCCATCAATATCTTCGCGGTAAGCCGGTTTGGTGCCATATGTGATCCAGACCGGTGACAGGCGTGTAGCGGTTACCCTTTCCGGCAGGGCGCGATCTTCCAGCAGCAGATTGGAAAGCGTGCTTTTGCCGGCGCTGAATTCTCCCATCAGGGCAATGCGCGGTTTGCGGGGCTCTGCCGGGGTTTTATTGGCGGGTGCGGTGTGATCCATTTCTGTCATTCGCTTTCAAATCCCGATTGAGCCAGGACCTCCAGTTCAGAAAAAATATCGTTCAGTATCTTATCCCGTTCTTTTTGTGCTTTTATACCAAACAGATTGTTCAGATCACCTGCACTGACACTTGATTTTTCGGTGACATCAAGCAGGATGTTGCGTTGCTCCGTTACAAAATCGTGCAAAACCTTACGGGCAGCCTCATGAATAAGTTCCATCTGATGGCCCTTCATCTCATTGATGATAGGGTCAACTTCGGCTTTGATCAGATCATAGAAGTCACCGGTAAATGCCCTATATCCACGTTTGCGTTTCCACCATCTTTTCCACCAGGTGGATTGCAGATCAAGGGCTATGGTCTGCCCCAATGAGACCGGCGCGGGAAATGGCGGAATATTTGGCTTCTCGATCAGAAAACCTTCGACAGGTACGTTGAACGCTTCTTTGTAGGCCTGTTCCAAAGCATGTGCCGCCTGGGAAAACACCTCGCTGCAAATTGTATTATATTTGCGATTGAGAACCTGATAACTGGAACGCAACAGCATCCGCAGCCCATTCGGATTGTATTGCCAGACCTCATCATGCCCGTGTTTTTCCAGATGCTGCATCAGCGATTCGATGGCCCGGTCAAGAAATTGCGCGTTTGATCTATCAATCCGGTCGGCAAAATTGGTCATGATCTGACCAAGCTTTTCATCCAGCGCGGTTTGAGAATCCGGCCCGATTTTATCAAGTCGGCTAACCAGATCGGTTTTGTTCATAGCAATGTCGGTATTGCCGTCAAGGCGCAGTTGAACCACATTTGATGTGGCCTGAAGCCCCTGCACGATATTCATCGCCTGCTTGGCGGCATGGGTCAGTTTGTCGCGCCCGACACCTTCGATGATACGCTCGGATATGGCATCATAAAGCTCAGGCACACCCGATAGCCGCCAGACCATCTCGGCCGGATTAGGCTCTCCCTGACCCTCAAGCGCAACCTCCGCCCAGTTCAGCATCGCCTCGGCGCTCTCCTTGACCAGATGTTCAAGGCCTTCGTTTGTCATGGCGATATTGGCCCAATAGGCGCTGCCAAATACCAATTGCGGATCGGCAGGGCCGTTATGATCTTTCAGGGTTTGCAGGATGCTTTCGCGGATTTCGGGCACCTGTTCGGCGGGATCGGCCAGCTCATCAATCCGGTTCACAAAGATGATCACATCGCGCGAGCGCACGTTGGAGATCAGCCGGATCAGCGCCATATCCATGGTTGTCAGGGCCTGATGCGCCGATAAAACCACCACGCAGATATGGCTGTCACGCAGGGAGTTGATGGTGATTTGCTCGCGCATCATGAAGGTATCGTTTACGCCGGGCGTATCGCGGATACAGATCGGCATGGGAATTTCAGGCCGGTCAAAAAACAGGTTGGCGGATTTGGTTATATCGGCAAAACGCCCCTGTTGGCTTGGGTCGGCGTTTTCATCTTCTTCGTCATCATCGAAATTGTCGCCCAGGCAGACATAGCGCTGCACCAGTTCATCATTGAGATAACCATAATCATGGCTTTGCCCCAACAGCAGTTCAAAATTGCGGCCCAGACGTTCGCGGGTTTGTTCGCGCATTGTGGCAATCTGTTCGCGCACTTTTTCCAGTTCTTCATCGGCGCCGGAGCGTTGTGCCAATTCCCCCAGGCGGCCGCCGGTGGAAACCAGTTTATCCCACTCATCATGGTTGAAAAATGAAAAACTGGCGACGGGGGCATCCTCGTCCAGCTCAGCATTGATATGCAAAGAGGTAACCACGGATGTCCACGGGTTTACATCCGCAGGCAACAGATCAGGATGGCCCGTCATGGCATTGGTCAGCGTGGTTTTGCCGGATTTCACCTGACCAATCATCGTGATGCTTGGGGTAACAGCACGCAATCTTGTCTTCATAAGGCCGGTTTGCCGCGCGGTTGTATCATCCCCGACCTCGGCTATTTTATCAAGAATGCCTTCAAAGTCTTTCATCTGCCTGGTGAATTTACTCAGCCTCTCAAGGCCGATCGCCAATAGGTGCGTCTGATTAGACACCTTTAGGCCTTCATCCTCTGATATTGGCTGCTGTTCACTCATTTGTTCACTCATTTAAAGCGTTTAGCGCATTTCTGCGATTGGAAAAACAAAACGCTCACTCCATTTTTTTCCTCAAACCGTTTGCATCCAATGTCTTGGTTTTGATTGAAGTCATAAAGTTTGAGGTGTGATCCAGATAGTAGCGGCTTTATTCTTAATACTCACGTAAATAATTACCCTGAAATTTACAAAAACCTGACAAATAAATGCCACATTCCGCAAGGCTTGCTAACAGGTTAACACGAAATCAGTCAAATATCATATCAGGAATGGTTTGCCAATGATCAGGCGGCCAGCTTTTGTTCAAAATCGCGCTTGATCTGTAGTAATAAAACAACTGCATCCTCAACGGCGCTATCATGATTTTCAAGTTGCAAAAGCAGCATCATATCGGCGGCATCCTGGCAGGCGTCAAGCGTGTGTAAAATATCGGGGTTATCGCGTGATCGTTCCGTTAATTGTTCGACCAGCCATTCAACATCCTCGTAACACTGCGCCATGACCATATCACTATCGGGCGCATCCGTCTTGCTGAGCTGGATCTTCAATTCCTGAACCCGGTCTGTAAGATAGGCGACAATCTCCGAGTTGAAATCATCCAGATCCGCTTGTGGTGCAGGGGCATCTTTTGGGACAAGCAGTTCGGTTGGCTCTTCGGGGGGGGCATCCTCGATGATCTGAGCAGGTGCCTGCGGTGCCGGTGCCGGCACGCCCGTCATCGGGATGTCATAGCGGGCGAATAAGATCACAGCCCCGTCCAATGATGCTTGCACTCCCTGGTTAACGGCATTCAGGACGGCAGCAATCAATTCCTGCCCGCCGCTATTTGCAAGCTTGGTCGTATCGACCTTGCCATTTTCGCGACGTGACGCAAGTGCTTGCAATGTATCTATATGGTAAAAGCTGTTAAATCTTCCTTCCGCAGCTTTTTTTATCGCTGCCAGTTGTTTCTCTCTTGCGGCTTTTCCTTGATGCTGATCCGCTTTGGTCATGATCAGGAAACTATGTTCCTGCAACGCACCTGGTATGGTGTTCCATAATTCGCTTTCGGTTTCTGAAAAAACCTGAGTGCACCAAAGCGCAATATCAGTGGAGCGGGCGGCCCATGCCAGCGCCCGTTGCTGTTCGGCAGCATTTGTGCCAGTCACGACTTCCAAAATGCTGATCTTTTTCAACGCAGGCAAAGGCATCCTCAACCGGATGAAAACGGGCTTGAGGCGGTTTATCTCATCAATATCAAATGTTTCCAGAGATTTTATTTTGCCATCCGCCAAGGTGCAATCAACTTTTTTGGTTTCGCCCCAGGCAACCAATACAGATGGCAGCCGAACATCATCGGGGATCACTTTGTCGCCCGCAAGGAAATTCAGCAGTTGGGATTTACCAGCGCCCTTTGGCCCCATGATGGCAAGACGAACCGGGCTTTTCAGGCGCTTGGATATGCGCTCTGCCAGATTGTTTGCCGCCGGTGGCATAACGCCTGATGCAATGGCCCGTTCAAGCCGGGCTATCGTATCTTCTACCGATTTCTTTGATACCATAAGTCAACATCCGCTGCGCGATCTGTAATCGGTTCTATCAGGTCTTTATTCAAATTGGCCACAGTTGTTCCGATATGGCCTTTCAAATGACCCTGATTTTCCGGTTTACTCACAATCATTGGCTTGGTGATATCAAAATTATTCACCTTGATCACGGAAAATGAGACATTGTCCTGATCCGGATCATCAAGTTTCCGGATCGCTTCAAGAAGATGTGCAGAAATTTCGCTGCTGGGCTTTTTGGCATGGGTTGCAACGATCTCCTGAATTTTTTCATCCCCAAGAAATTGCAGCCCGTCGCTGGAAACAAGAATAATATCTCCGACCTTTAATTCATATGGTGCTTTCGGACAATCAATTTTCGCTACAGATTCCCCCATCAGCACCGAGGTCAGGCAATTCCTGTCGGGGTGGTTTTTGCCAAGTTCCGCATCAATCATGCCCGATTCCACCATGAAATCAATTTGCGGGGCCATTGAATGGTCTTCGTTGAGCTGCTCCAATTTCCCGTTCCGCAGAATGTATAGGGGGGAATCGCCGATGGAAATCCAGAACATGCGGTTTTCACGGATAACAACCGAGACCAGAGTTGAGCCCATGCCCATTGTTTCAGGGTTGCTGTTCACTTCACTCAACAGGCATTCATTGGCTGATTTTGCAGCATCAAACAGATGTGTAGGTATATCGTTTTCGCTATAGCCGAATGATTCACTTTGGAACTTAAGCTCGCTGAACACTTCGGTCACGACAATTTTGCTGGCCACATCCCCGGCTGCATGTCCACCCATACCATCGGCAAGCACTACAAAGCCTGAATCCGACCCAAGTGGAAAGTCGGTTACAAGTGTGTCTTCCTGATAATCGCGACCGCCCTGTGATATTGCCGAAGCAACATCATAGCCCGGTTCGTGCGCTTGCCACATTATCCGGCCCCTTTAACTCTGTTCTTCCCAGTTGAATTCAGCATCACAAAGAGCCACCAACCTCAAGGTGGTTTCACCAATACGGATCAGGTCTGTATTTTTCACTTCTTCAGTGCAGATCAACGGTTTGCCATTAAGGCGCACAACATTCACCTTGCCGCCGTGACCCATTAAAAATGCATGGGTTTCAACATCATAGACGATAGCGGCATGATTGTTGCGAGAGATTGTTTCGTCACCGTAATCAAGCTGAACTGCCTGATCCTCGTCCCGACCAATCTGCGACATGCCGGCGTGAAGCGCAAAAGTTTCGCCACGCCCGGGCCCTTTAACCACCACGAGCCAACCAACAGGGAAGGAAGGCTGCGCAATTTTATCGGCGCCAGGCGCAGAATTGGGGCTTCGATCAAACATATCAACACCGGGCTTGCTGGCATGTTCAAACCCAAGAAGGCGGGTTTTCACACGCCCAACCCTGCGTTTTTCCGGGGTTTCAACGGCCTCTGCCCTGGCAGGTTGTGGCACTGATTGTGCAACCGGTGGTGCGGCGACAGGGGCAGCAGGTGCAACAGATACAACAGGTGCAACAGGTGCAACAGGTGCAGCCGGTTCCGAAGCGACGGGCGCTTCTGGCAGGGGCGCGGCAATTTCCTCGATGTCTTTTGCAGCCGGTTCAGGTTTGACCAGCGGCAATGGCTGCCTTGGCTCTATATTTGCTTGCTCATCCGTCTTGGCCTGTGCTGCCATGGGTTTGGGGGCCGGCGTAACCGGTGCCTCGGTCTGACTGGCTGCAGCGGTGTCATGATCTGCATTGTCATCCATATCAATATCCCAGATATTGAATGACTCGCTGTCTGCGCTGATGTCGTCATCGTCATCAAAGCTTTCCAGATCACCCAAATCGGTCAGGGCTGTATCATCCTGTTCCGCCTCATCGGATGTGTCGGTGGCAACAAGATCTTCTGCTGTGATGTCTGCATCCAGATCGGGCATGTCGCTGATATTGGCTATTTCATCACGATCATCATCTCCAAGAGAAAACGGATCGGACAAATTCAGTACATTACTGGAATGTCTGGGCGGTGTTGCGGCACTCAGATACTCATCTTTCATGGGGGCATCGGGTTCATCAAGATTTACAATATCCACCACAGAAATCTCATTTTCCTGTGTTGTCTGGCTGCTATCTTGTGCGTCCTGATCTTCTTCCACCGCATATTTTGACGCCATGGAGCCAGTGGCCTGGGTTTTTCTTTCGATCAATTTTTGAATGAATGACATGGCTTCAGTCCCCCGAATTCGAGATGTTAAGTGATGTTTTCTGGAAACCGCCTACCTGAGATACGCGGATTGTGGCAAACCAGTTTGATCCGTTTCTATCAACAATGAACCGCAAGCTGTCTTGTCCGGTTGAGAAACCCTGATTAAGGATTTCAGCCAAAGTGCTGCGGCCTTCGATCTTCTCTTTTGCTTCTACATTGGCGATCACAACGTCGCCAACAAAAAATTCACCCGTGCTTTGATCTGAAACCGCAACAACCGTGGTTACCCACGCGCCGTTATCAAAAGCGGTTGCAAAGGTTGTGCCGTCTTCTAAAGATGAATTCCCGATTAATTTCAGGTATGTATCATGATTGGTGACACCACCTGTCGCATCTTCCGCCCCGAACACAGCCAAAATTGTGGCCGCATCGCTATCAGCAATGGCACTTTGCAATACGCCTGTAATATCGGCAAGTGTTTTAACCGGTGTGCCGTTGACCGTAGTGATGTTCACGCCTTCATTCATCCAGGGCTCTGCGCCTGATTTCGCCTCGGTGATCATCACGCCATTGCTGTCATCTGCTTCAAACGGCAATACCGCAGACCAGTTTGTGGTCACATAAGTAGCGGTCTTGATCAGGCTTGAAAGTTCCGCAGGGGCGGTTGAAATCGTTGGTTGCGCTTCCGGTGCGGCACTATCCAACACCGAAAGGCTTGCAAGTTGAAGTGTTTCCAGGCCAGGTTTGGGCAGTATAATTGCGTTGTCGCCCGACGAAAGCATGAGATTGCTATCAATCATCAGCTCCGGCAGGGATGGCGCAAATCCGGCGTTGAAATCCGGGGCTACGGTGGTGGCTTCAATATCGAATTGAATCGCATCAGTGGTAACCGGGTTTGACAATGTGCTCAATTCAAGAACCGCATCCGAAATCTCCGGGCCCTGAAAGATGGGCAATACCAGCGACACCTCGGTGATTTCGGTGATTTTCGGCTCTGTTAAGCCGATCTCGGGCTCGCCAAAGTCAACAGGTGTAAAGCTTGTAAGTATTTCGGGTGTTTCAGGCTCGGCAGTGTTTTCTGAGGCACCGGCAACAGATATGTTTTGATCAGCCCTTTCTGGCGCTCTTGTTTCAGGTTCTTCCGCGCTGCCGGGCGTATCGGGAAGATGCTCAAGTATTGGCAATGTCTCAGGCACAGAGGGCTGAACATCGGTTGTTTCAACTTCACCGGTATCTGTGGCCACATCACGATTTGCGGTGGTGCCCCCCGTATCGCCGGCATCACCTTTGCCATCTGACGCTACTGTTTGGGCGGGTGTATCAGATGTACTGACATCAGAGCCTTGCTGCTCTGATGTGCCACCTGTCAATAAATCAGTCTGGGTATAAACCACCGCCCCCGCCAAAGCGGCCGCCACAGCAACACCAGCAAGCAGCTTACCCAGAATTTTCTTTTTCTCAGCGGATTCACTTGCCATTTCATTGGCAATTTCATCCAGCCGGTTTTTCGCAGGTCTTGCCGAAGCGGCTGCGGTTTTTACAGGCGCAGGCGCTGCGGCAGCCGGTTTTGGGCTGGCTTTGGGCTCTGCCCGGGTCACCATATTGGGCTGTTGCATTATCTGGGCGACAGTTGCGGTGACAGAATCTTCGTCTACCTCAGGTTTCACGATAGCTGTCTGGTTGATCCGCGCCAGCCATTCACCGGCGGACTGAAGGCGATCCTTGGGCATCAGCCGCAGGGATTTATCAATCGCCATCAAGAAGACATCATCATAGCCTTTGATATTGCCATGCAGGGGCTTGTATGGATCAGGCTCGCGGGCGGCGGCGCTGGCCAGGCGGACCTGACTGTCGGGGGGTATCTCGCCGGTGATTACATGATAGAACGTCGCACCAAGGGCATAAAGATCGCTGCTTGGCCCCTGAATGCTTCCGGAAACATAAAACTCCTGCGGCGAATAGCCGTCTTTTACGACGCGCAGCGCAGACAGCACTTTGCCAACTTTACTGGCCTGTTCACGGGCGGCACCGAAATCAATCAAAATCGGTTCAAGGTCTTCGTTCAGCAGGATGTTGTCGGGCGAAATATCACGGTGCAGCACATTCTGGTCATGCATATATTTGACCGCACCCAGAATCTTTTTCAGAATATTGGTAATGTCACCCGTCTTGAGCAGCTTGCTCTCATCTTCCAGCGTATCCAGAAGATCCCGGCCCTTGATCAGATCAAGCGCCATATAGGCGGTTGAGTTATCCTCAAACACCTGATGCACGCCGACGATATTGGGGTGGTTCAGCTTTGCCAGACCACGGGCTTCCTGAATGAACAATCTGACAATGGCTTTGTATTCGCTTTGATGCGCCCGCGAGCGGGCCTGAACAACCGCATGCGACCGGCGGCAAAATGAACCGGGGAAACATTCCTTGATCACAACCTGACGATCCAGGCTGTCGCGCGCAAGATAGGTGATCGCAAAGCCGCCGCTATTGAGATATTTCTCAATCGTATACTGGCCTTGCAATAGCTGAGTACCGGGCTTCAGCTCATCCTGAAACTCTTCAAAATCACCCGTATTTGCGATATCAGTCGCGTCGGTCATGGTCCCACCTGAAAGATTCATATTCTGGCGCTTTAATAGTACATATTCAACAAGATTATACTTTTTCATGAAACATTTGTCCAAAAAATGGAGTAAATGTGCCCTTTCTGGACGATATGGGGGAAACCACCGGCATGGAGTCGAGGCCAGGTTGATTAAACCTGAGATTTATGAGCGGTAACATATTGTTTATAAATAATTTATTCTATTTTCAGTAATGCCGAAAATGCAAGATATTTTATATTACGCATAACACAATTTGGTCACAATTGTGATTCCATCTGTTGCCATGTTGATACGATTTCCGGAAGAATATCGGGTTTGCATACAATCAAAGCCGCCTGATCAGATGTCCGGGCACAGATGATAAAATATTTACTGTCACGATTCATCGCAATCAGATTTCTTCTTGAAGCGGTCTTTTGCAACTTGCTGGTATCAGCATTCATAGCCTCAAGCTGATCATTGAGCAGGCTTTCCAGCAGTTTGATTTGTTTGTCGGTGCCGGAGCTGTAAATCAAATTGTCATCAGCCATCACAGCAGAGGCTAAAGCCTTGGCTTTCAGGCTTTCAACAAACCCCTTCAACTGGTTTGATTCTGCAGTATCCGCAGCGGCAGCCGCTGTAGTCAACATGTCGCGCAACATCCGGACACTTATGCCCATGGCCCGATAATCGTTATCCGGGTCGGTCTCTGATATTGAAACAGAAAGCATATTGGCGGATTTGGCGAATTCCTGCATGAGCTTTCTCAGGGCTGCCATGGCCGCCTCATCGTCGCCCGATATATTGGCATTCTTCAGGTCTGCACCTTTTGGGATCAGGCTGTTTGGCTGGGCCGCGCAAATGCGCCACAGGCGCCGGCCTTTGGCAACCAGTGTGATACTTTTGTCGGTATCACTGTGAAAGGTCAGTTCGCGCGCCAGAACGGTTTCATCTATTTCCTGTAGCAAGGCGGGCAGGATTGCCTCATTTTTCCCCTCGCTCAGGACGCGCCGGCCCTGTTTGAATGTCGTGCCGGCCTCGGCAATCCGGGATATGCGATCCAGAAGGTTTTCGCTTTTCATCCCTCACCTCCCGGCATTATCTGTTCAAGGCGGGCCTGGGCAGATGCCATAAACGAAGTGAGATCAATATCCGGCCCGCAGATGCAGCACAAAACGTCATCCGTATCCGCCTGATTTCGCATGTAAATATGGGTTTTATCCCCGTCCGTGACCAGTGCAGTCAACGGGGCGGCATCTGTGTTCAGATTTGCTGCGGCCCCTTTGAGCATCATCGCCGCTTCAGCGCATAAATGATCCAGGTTCTCTTGTGGGATCTTTTTCGGGCTGCTTGTCAGCAAAACCATTTTTGATGACAGATCGGCAAAGGCCACAAGATTGCAGCCGTCAAACTCTTCGCGCAATTTGTTGATCTCATCGGCGATTGCCATGGCCTGTCCTTGCTCTTTTCTACATATATATTCAGAACTATGCGCCCATGCTACCCAAAATGGATATATAATCTATTGCCAGATGTCGCGAATAGACGCTTTATCAGGGCTGATCCAGTTGCAAACTGCCATCAGAAGGGGAAATTGAAAGATGCCCGCCATCCTGCCACCCAAATCGCCCGAAGACAATCCGCGTGTCAGGGCTGTATTTGATGACATCCGCGCCACCCGAAAATCCGATTTTATCAATAATATCTGGCGCTATCTGGCGGTGGATGAAGACCTGCTCGAACGCACCTGGGCCGAGGTCAAGGCGGTGATGGCTACGCCTTCCGAGCTTGATCCACTGACCAAGGAATTGCTTTATCTCGCCGTTTCGATCATCAATAATTGTGAATATTGCGTGCATTCCCATTCCGCCGCCGCAAGGGCCAAGGGGATGACACCGGCGCAACATGCCGAAGTTCTGAAAATCGTGTCGCTGGCAGCCAAGACAAACCATTTGTCAAATGCCATGCAGGTGCCGGTTGACCCGGAATTTATCCTGTCAGAGGAATAGCGGCAGGTCTGTCAATGAGGTATTGCTGATGAACCACCATATTTCAAATCCGCTGGACGCGCTGAAAGCCAATGTTGCGGCCCCGTTTGAACAGGCCCGCGCGATGCCGCCGGATGTCTATACCTCGGATGAATTTCTGCAAGCCGAGCTGGAACATGTTTTTCGCAAGGATTGGTTTTGTGTTGGCCGTGCCGATGCCCTTGCCGAGCCGGGCGATTATGTGACCTGTGATCTGGCGGATCAGCCCATCATTGTGATCCGCGACCGCGATAATGCCTTGCGCGCGCTGTCGAATGTCTGCCTGCACCGGATGTCGACCCTGTTGCACGGGCGCGGTCGGGTGCGCAGCATCGTCTGCCCCTATCACGCCTGGACCTATAACCTTGACGGCAGCCTGCGCGGCGCCCCGGCGATGACATTGAATGAGGGGTTTTGCAAAGACGATTACAAACTGCCAGATGTGCGTTGCGAAGAATGGCTGGGCTGGGTTTTTGTCTCGCTCAACCCGGATAGTGCGCCTGTGGCCGAGCAATTATCCGAGGTGAATGACCTGATCGCTGATTACAACATGAGCGATTATGCCGAGACGTTTTTCGAGACCCATATCTGGGATACCAACTGGAAAATCCTGGCCGAGAATTTCATGGAAAGCTATCATCTGCCGGTCTGTCATGCGGGCACCATTGGCGGGCTGTCAAAGCTTGAGGATATGATCTGTCCGCCGGGGCACAAGGCCTTCAATTATCATACGATTCTGAAGGATGACACGCTCAGGATTGCGCTGGCGCACCCCTCGAATACCACCCTCAAAGGCGCGGCCAGGCGCACCACGTTTTTGCTGGCGATTTATCCCAGCCTGCTGATCACCCTGACACCGGGTTATTTCTGGTATCTCACGCTGCACCCGAATGGGCCGGGGCAGGTGCGGATCGGATTTGGCGGCGGCATGTCGGCCGATTATGTCAATGACCCCGAGGCGCAGGCGCATTTCAAACAGCTCAAGACCCAGCTGGACGAGGTCAATATCGAGGATCGCGGCTGCACCGAAAAAGTTTTCCGGGGGCTGTCATCAGGGCTGGCCAAACCGGGGCATCTGTCGCATCTAGAGCGTCCGAATTACGATTTTGCCCGCTATCTGAACCAACAGGTAAATGGCGGTTGAACCAACCCTGAAATGAGACATATGAAATGAGCCGCGCCCCCAATTCGCCCCATGCCCGCGATATTGCCTCGCATCTGCATCCCTATACCAATCTTGCAACCCATCCTGAGGTTGGCCCGCATATCCTTGAGCGCGGCGAGGGGATCTATGTCTATGATGACGAGGGCAAGAAATTCATCGAGGGCATGGCAGGCCTGTGGTGTGCCTCGCTGGGCTTTAGCGAAAAGCGGCTGGTCGCGGCGGCAACAAAGCAGATGGAAACCCTGCCGTTTTACCACAATTTTACCCATAAGGCGGTGGCGCCTGCGATCGAGCTGGCGGATTATCTGGTAACCCATGCGCCGGTGCCGATGTCGAAGGTGTTCTTCACCAATTCCGGCTCCGAAGCCAATGACACGCAGGTGAAACTGGTCTGGTATTACAACAATATCCTTGGCCGCCCGGAAAAGAAAAAGATCATCGCCCGCCACGGTGCCTATCACGGCATCACCGTTGCTACGGCAAGCCTCACGGGGCTGCAATACACCCATAATGCGTTTGACGTGCCGCTCAAAGGCTTCCTGCACACCGATTGCCCGCATTTCTATAAATATGGGCAGACGGGCGAAAGCGAAGAGCAATATGCCTCCCGTCTGGCCGACAATCTTGAACAGCTCATCATTGAGGAAGGCCCCGAGACAATCGCCGCGTTCATCGCCGAGCCGTTTTTGGGCGCTGGCGGCGTGATCACCCCGCCCAAGGGGTATTTTGAGAAAATCCAGCCCATTTTGCAGGCGCATGACATCCTGTTCATCGTCGATGAGGTGATCAGCGGGTTCTACCGCACCGGCAATATGTTTGGCACCGAGACCTACAACCTCAAGCCTGATCTGATTTCCATGGCCAAGCAGCTTTCAGCCGCCTATCAGCCCATTGGGGCGGTGATGCTGAGCGAGAAAATCCATGACGTTCTGGTGGAAGGCAGCCGCAAATACGGGCTTCTTGGCACCGGTTTTACCTATTCGGGGCATCCGGTACCGGCGGCAGTGGCCCTGGAGACGCAGAAGATTTATGATGATATGGATATCGGCAGCCATGTGAAGGCGGTGTCAGTCACATTTCAAAAACGCCTGCACGCCCTGGCGGATCACCCGCTGGTGGGTGAGGTGCGCGGGCTTGGCCTGATCGGCGCGGTTGAGCTGGTGGCGGACAAAACTGCACGGCAAAATTTTGACCCGGCCCATAAGCTGGGGGCGTTCGTGACCGGCAAGGCGATGGAACACGGGCTGATCCTGCGCCCTCTGGCCAATGATTCCGTGGCCTTCTGCCCGCCCCTGATCATCACCGGGGCACAGATCAACGATATGTTCGATGCCTTCGCGCGCGCCCTTGATGAGGCCGCGGGATATGCTGCCGGGCTATGAGCCGCGCAGAGAGGTGACAAAGCCACGCGATACCCACATTGATCAAACGATAGCTTGACAAGTTACCTGTCTACTAAGATGTTAGGGCAAACAAATAACAAAGGCGGGAAGCCAAGGGGGATGATTGCCCGGGATATTGTTTATTATTAACAATGGGTCACAAAGCAATTCAGCCACGCTTACCGTCTGTAAAAGGGAGAGTTCATACCTTCGGCGTTCTTGGTGCCTGCTGGCAGGCGCGAGCCTGATTTTTGCTGTGCAATCATGGGCTGTCTGAAGGGATGAAACAGACGTGTGGAGACCTGATTGATGCCTAGAATAGCGGTGACCTATGTTCGGGTCGTTGACCGGGTGAATTATTTTATCGGCCGCATCATGATGTATTCGATCTTTGTTCTGATCGGGGTTTTGATGTGGTCGGTGTTTTCAAAGCAGGCCTTTATTATTCCATCCTACTGGACACTGGAAATGGCGCAATATCTGCTGGCGGCCTATTACCTGCTGGGCGGAGCATATTCGATACAACTGGGGGCCAATGTGCGGATGGATCTGTTTTATGCCAACTGGTCGCCACGCCGAAAAGCCTGGACCGATAGTTTTACCATTTTTTTGCTGATCTTTTATCTGTGTGTGATGCTCTATGGTGGTATTCTGTCCATGGAATATTCGATCAAGTACCAACAGCATTCCGCAACAATGTGGCGGCCGCTGATCTGGCCGATCAAGGCGGTCATGTGCACCGGCTTATTCCTGATGATACTTCAGGCCATTTCGGAACTTATCAAAGACATCGCAACATTGCGCGGAAAGACACTTTAAATGCCCCAGGAATATATTGCCCTATTCATGTTTTCGACGATGATGCTGATGCTGATGACGGGCCAGCGCGTGTTTGGCGCCATTGGTGGCATTGCCTCGATTGCGGCGCTGTTGCTTTGGGGCACCGGCGGGCCGGATGTGCCGTTTACCGCCGTGATGACGGTGCTGAAATGGTATCCCATGGTGACACTGCCGATGTTCATTTTCATGGGCTATGTGCTGTCGGAAAGCAAGATTGCGGACGACCTTTACAAGATGTTCCACGTCTGGATGGGGCCGGTCAATGGCGGGCTGGCGATTGGCACCATCGGGCTGATGGTACTGATCTCGGCGATGAACGGCCTGAGCGTGGCGGGTATGGCCATCGGGGCCACCATCGCGCTGCCGGAGCTGCTCAGGCGGAATTATGACAAGCGCATGGTCACCGGGGTTATTCAGGCGGGCTCATCATTGGGCATTCTGGTGCCGCCCTCGGTGGTGCTTGTGCTTTATGCGATGATTGCGCGCCAGCCGGTTGGGCAGCTATGGCTTGCGGGGGTTTTTCCGGGGCTGATGATGGCCGGCATGTTCATCGTCTATATCTATATCCGGTGCAAGATCACGCCCTCGCTTGGCCCGGCATTGAAAAAAGAGGAACTGGTGGAATATGAGCAGATTTCCACCCATCCGGTGCGGTTGAATTATTTTGTTGTTGCCATGCTTGTTCTGGTGCCGGTGTTCATTCGCTTTGAAGTGCTCAGCAGCCGCATGATCATCCTGTTCGCGGTCATCATGTCGGCCCTGTTTTTGATTTTCCGCAACAATTCGATGTTTTTCAAGGATCTATTTATCAAAGAGAAAAACCGCCTTCTGATGTCCGGGTTGCTGCCGCTGGTGATATTTTTTGCGATGATGATCCCTTTCCTCAAGGGCTGGACCGGCCTGGTTGAAAGCTCGGCCATTGGCGCGATGACAGCCTTTGGCGCGGCGGTTCTGAAGGGCCGGATGACCCGCGAGGTGTTTGAAGTTTCCGTGCGGCAGACCCTGGCAATCTCCTGCATGTTCATGCTGATTGTGGTGGCCGCCCTTGGTTTTGGCGCGGTGTTCAACGGCCTTGGCGCTGACCGCGCGATTGACAGCCTGTTTCGCGAGCAGATGGGCCTCAGCCCCTGGACCATCCTGATCCTGATGCAGCTCACATTTCTGTTGATGGGCACATTTCTGGATGACACTGCGATGCTGGTCATCGTGGCACCGCTTTATGTGCCTTTGGTCAAGATACTGGGGTTCGATCTGATATGGTACGGGGTGCTTTATACCATCACCACCCAGATCGCCTATATGACGCCGCCTTTTGGCTATAACTTATTTTTGATGAGGGCGATGGCCCCAAAATCGATTACAATCAGGGATATCTATGCATCCATCATCCCGTTTGTGTTTGTGATGGTGCTGGCATTGGCAACGATTATGGCATTCCCGGAGATCGCTTTGTGGCTGCCGCACTATGTTTATTCAAGATAATCAGACCCCGGCAAACGGGGCGCATCATCGGCGGATTTTCAGTCGAGCAAACATGAACTAAAGTGTTTCGACATATTGCCCAATTCACGACAATATGCCGAAGTGCTCACGACATTGAGATGTTTCGGGCGTTTCGAATCAAGTCGTGTCTCAACTTTAACTCGAAACGCTTTGAGGAGGATACTATGACAACAAGACGTAAGTTTATAACCACAGCCGGTATTGGCGGCGCGGCGGCCCTTGCGGCCCCAAGCCAGATCAAGGCGCAGGCCCCGATCAAATGGCGTCTGCAAACCTATTCCGGCGCGCCTTTGGGGGCGCATGTGATCAAGCCTCAGATTGAAGCCTTCAACAAGGCCGCCAACGGTGAGATGGAGATCGAGCTTTATTATGCCGATGAGCTTGTGCCAACGGCCGAGCTGTTTCGCGCCATGCAAACCGGCACGCTTGATGCGGTTCAATCGGATGATGCGACAATGGCGTCACCGGTGGATATTTCCGACTTTGGCGGCTATTTCCCGTTTTCCTCGCGCTACTCACTTGACCTGCCGGTCCTGTTTGAGCGCTACGGGTTGAATGAGATTTGGGCCGAGGCATATGGCGAAGTTGAAAATGTCACATGGCTGAGCGCCGGGGCATGGGATCCGCTGCATATCTTCACCGTTGACAAACCCATTCGCTCACTTGCGGATATGGCTGGCCTGCGGGTGTTTGGTGTGCCAACTGCCGGGCGTTTCCTTGCCAAATACGGCCTTATTCCGGTTACTGTGCCATGGGGCGATGTTGAGGTTGCGATGCAAACCGGCGAGCTTGACGGTGTGGCCTGGTGTGGCTTTACCGAAGCATATGAGGTTGGCTGGGCTGACATCTGTAACTATGGCCTGCTGAACAACGTCACCGGTGCATGGTGTGGTTCATACTTTGCCAATTCCGATAGCTGGGCCAAAGTTCCGCCGCATCTGCAAGAGCTGTTCAAAATCACAATCGACCAGTCACATTACTACCGTCAGGTCTGGTATTGGGGTGGCGAAGCCAACCTGCGTGTCAATGGCGAAAAGCTGGAGCTGACAACAATTCCACAAGAAGAGTGGGATACCGTTGTGACCGACGCCGAAGCATTCTGGGATGAGCTTGCCTCGCGCAGCCCACGGGCCGCCAAGGTGATCGACATCTTCAAGGAATATACCAAGGTGATGGAGAAAGCAGGCGTTCCTTACCGTTACGGCTGAACCTGATCCAAACCGCAATCAGGGCGCAGTCATCCGGCTGCGCCCTTTTTGGTGCGGGTCTTGCCGGATTTTGCCTTTGCCAGGGCCGCCGCTTTGGCCCGGGCGCGGTTCTTTTTGCTTGAAGGCTTGCCAATCGGTGGGGCTTTGCCGCCACCGGATTTTGCCTTGGTGCCGGGCTTGCGCTTTGATCGCACCGGCTCAACCGCACCGTCACGGCTTATATCCACCGGTTCGGATATCCGCCCGGAAGGTTTGCGTTTGGTGCCGCCTTTGGGCTTCTTTTGCCTAGGCTCCGGCGCGTCATTCCATTCGATCGGGGCGGTATCCCGGGGCGATTTTCCCCGATGTGGCTTTTTGGCAGGCTTGCCGTCCTCTGTGGCCGACCGTTGCCGCGCGGCAAAATCTGGTTTGGGCGCGTTTGCAATTAGGGGTGGCGTATCCAGTTGGGTGATGTCGTCGCCTTCAATTTTCAGGCTGTTGCCGATCCCCGCCAAAAACCTGCTGACGCTGGCCTTGCGGATTTCAACATATGAGAGATCCTGCTGAATGCGGATCGCCCCGATGTCATCATTGGTGATGTTCCCGGCCTTGCACAGCATCGGCAACAAACGCCGTGGCTCGGCATTTTTGCTGTGCCCGCCAGCGATGGAAAACCACACACTTGGCCCAAAAGCCGCGCGCGGTTTGGGCTTGCCGCCATCTTTCACCGATCCCAGCTCTTCCGGGGCGGATTGGCGTTCATTGTTAAGCCGCAGAAAGGCCACGGCAATCTGCTCGGGGCTGTATCGTTCAGCAAGTTTTGCCGCTGAAGCGTGCTCAGCCTCGGTAATTTCCTGCTGCCATGTGGGATGTGTCAGAAGGCGCTCTTCATCCTTTTGCAAAACCGCCTCGGCCGAGGGGGCCTCATCCCACCCGGCGCTGAGTTTCGCACCGCGCAACAGGCTTTCGGCTTTTTTGCGTGCCTTGGGCGGGATAATCAGCGCGCTGATACCCTTGCGCCCGGCCCGGCCGGTGCGGCCCGAACGGTGCAGCAATGTCTCGGAATTTGACGGCAGATCGGCGTGGATCACCAGCTCAAGATTGGGCAGATCAATCCCCCGCGCCGCCACATCCGTGGCCACACACACCCGCGCCCGCCCGTCGCGCATCGCCTGCAGGGCGTGGGTGCGCTCATTCTGGCTCAACTCGCCTGAGAGGGCCACCACCGAAAACCCCCGGTTGGAAAACCGGGTTGTCAGGCGGTTGACCATCGCGCGGGTGTTGCAAAACACCAGCGCATTTGGCGCCTCATAATAGCGCAGCACATTGATGATCGCGTTTTCACCATCCCGAGGCGAGACCTGCATCGCGCGATAGGTGATATCGGCGTGCTGATCATTTTCCGAAGTGGTAGTTATGCGGATCGCGTCGTTCTGGTATTTCTTCGCAAGCGTGGCAATCGCGCGCGGCACCGTGGCCGAAAACATCAGGGTCCGGCGCGCAACCGGGGCCTCGCCCAGAATAAATTCCAGATCCTCGCGAAAGCCAAGATCAAGCATTTCATCGGCCTCATCCAGCACCACAGCCCGCAGATCGTTCATCACCATTGAGCCGCGCATGATGTGATCGCGCAACCGCCCCGGCGTGGCGACAACAATATGCGCCCCCCGTGCCAGCGCCCGGCGCTCATCGCGCATGTCCATGCCACCAACACAAGACACAACCACGGCCCCGGTTTTGGCATATAGCCAGGCCAGCTCGCGTTTGACCTGCATCGCCAGTTCGCGGGTGGGCGCGATGATCAGCGCCAAAGGGTTTGCGGCTTGGGTAAATGTCTCATCATCACCCAGCAAAGTTTCAGCAATCGCAAGGCCAAAGCCCACGGTTTTGCCTGATCCGGTCTGGGCCGAGACAAGCAAATCAGCCGGCCCCAGTTTCGCGTCGGTCACGGCCTTCTGCACAGGTGTCAGGCTGCTATATCCACGATCTTCAAGGGCGTCGGCGATAGACTGTTTCACGAATGGATTCTTTCGTTTGATAGGCAGGCGCGGGGCGACTGTCGGGAAGGGTCACTAATTTGCGGGCGGGAAGTAAGCAGCGGTATCTACAGGCTTTGTTGCGGCCTGTACAGGGCCTTGTTCATTTCACATCCCATTGGTATGGGCCGCATTTTTTGAATCAAAAGCTGATGAAAAGATCCGGCACCTCTTATACCCGGCCCCGTCAATGGATTTTTTTGAACCAAAAAGCCACCAGACGCGACCTATTGATATCTGATCCATGAAAAGGAGATATAAAATGTCGCGTAAATCACCAAATTTATTCAGTTTTCTGGCCGCTGGCGTATGGGCTTGTGCCGCTGCCGGCAGCGCCCAGGCGCAAGCCAATCTTGTGCCGCAGTTCAACGCATCCACCGGGCATGTAACGGTGCAAAATACCGTCGATGATCCTGCCGCCGCTACATGGGTGACGATTGAATGCAATGGCGATTGCCCCGAGCCGCCCCCGGCGCAGCTTGCACCATATCTCAACCCCGGATTTGCCAACAAGCTGAGCATTCAGGTGCCCGCATTGGCAGGGGGGCAAAGCTTTCAGCATAATGTGGCATTCTGGAATGCTCTGGTTTTTCCTGCCGGCGTGGCCAATTTCACGGTCTGCGCCGATGCGTCAGGCTTGGTGCGCGAAATCAGTGAGCGCGATAATTGCATTCAGGTTTCACATCGCCAAAGGGGGCCAAAAGTGAAAATTCCCGTCCCCAGCCCCAGGCTGCGCCTGAAAAACTAATGCCGCGATTCCATGCCATAAACCCCCTTGTTTGGTGGCATAATCCCGGCATCCGGTTTTAATGAAAATGGTGGGCGACCCTGGAATCGAACCAGGCGTGCGTCTCCGCGAGGGAGTTACAGTCCCCTGCCACACCTTGCGGCCTGTCGCCCACGATAGCCGGGAAAAACCTGGCTGACGTGAGGCGCTGATTACTAGTGCAGTGTGGACCCGTCAACCGTAAAATGCCTTGCGCCTGTGCCGCGCCCGTCGCATTGTCGCGGGCCAGGGTAAACGGGCAGATGTGACATGAAAAAACCTGACTGGGTTGTGAAGAAAGAACAGGCAAAGCGCACCGGTGCGGCAGAAACCCTTTGGCTGTTTGGCTTGCATGCGGTGCGCGATGCGCTGGAGAATCCGGCGCGCGAAAAGCTGCGGCTGATCGTGACCAAAAATGCCAGTGATAAGCTGGGCGAGGCGATTGCGGCGTCGGGGATGGTGCCGGAAATCGCTGATCCGCGCCGCTTTCCCGCGCCGCTTGACCCGGGATCGGTGCATCAGGGGGCCGCGCTTGAGGTCAAGCCGCTGAACTGGGGCTCATTGCAAGAGCGCTGTCTGGGCGATGGCAAAGCCCCGCCGCGGGTGCTGTTGCTCGACCGGGTGACGGATCCGCATAATGTGGGTGCAATCCTGCGCTCGGCCGAGGTGTTTGGCGCCTGTGCCGTGATTGCCCCGCGCCATCATGCGGCCCCTGAAACCGGGGCGCTGGCAAAATCCGCCAGTGGCGCGCTGGAGCGTCAGCCCTATTTGCGCATCCGCAATCTGGCCGATGGCATTACCGCGTTGCAGGCCATGGGTTATGTTGTTCTGGGCCTTGACGGTGAAGCCGAGGCCACAGTTGAGCAGGCCATCGAGGGCCGCCGCGATCGGCCGGTGGCGCTTGTGCTTGGCGCGGAAGGGCCGGGCCTGCGGCATAAAACCCGTGAAACCTGTGATCAACTGGTGAAAATTCCCTATGCGGGTGAGTTTGGCTCGCTCAACGTGTCCAACGCCGCCGCTGTTGCGCTTTATGCGGCGCGAGGGGAGTAGGAATGCAAGGTAAAATCCCGGTCACGGGGCAATCACAGCTTTGTTTCACCCCCTTTAATTTAGTGAAATAGCACCTACTTGATATGGTGAAGCACGGAGCTGGAACTTCCGCGCTTCCTTCACTGTCCCTCGTTCCGCGACTGGCGCCCAGGGTTTTTGCCTTGGGCGCTTTTTTCTTTGAAAACGAACCGCTAAGGTGCCGGTATGGAAAACTATACTGATGCTCACCTGCGTGAAATCCTCAACCGCACCAAACGCATTGCCGTGGTTGGCGTGTCGGCAAATCCGGTGCGTCCAAGCTATTATGTGGCGCGGTACCTGGCGCTCAAAGGCTATGAGGTTACTCCGGTTAATCCGGGGCAGGCAGGCAAAACCCTGTTTGACCGTGAGGTGAAGGCACATCTTTCAGACATCGACCATGACATTGATATGGTGGATATTTTCCGCCGGTCAGAGCATGTGCCCGCGATTGTGGACGAAGCACTTCTGGCCTTCCCGAAGCTGCAAACCATCTGGATGCAATTTGGTGTGATGCACGCGGGGGCCGCCGCAAAGGCCCGCGCGCGCGGTGTGGATGTGGTGATGGATCGCTGCCCCAAGCTGGAATATCAGCGCCTGCATGAAGAGCTGCGCATGGGCGGGTTCAACACCGGGATCATATCATCAAAACTGTGAGGTTTTCGTAGGGTGGGTGCAACCCACACGCGGCCTGACTTTTGGCGGCGCATTGCTCAGCTATCAATATCTGCCCTGAAATCCGCTGCAATTCGCATCTCGCGCAGGGGGCGGACGCGGGCAATGCAGTGCTGATAAATCGGATCGGCTTTATAGGCTGATAGGGCGGCCTCATCATTGAATTCGGCATAAACCACCACATCCACATGTGCGCCCGAAATGGCATCGCTTTGCATGTTCAGGCCAACCTCGAAATGCTGTGAATGCGGGATGTCGCGCAGCATCATCAGCCCCTTGCGGATATCCTCAACCTTGTTGGGGTCAGCGGCAGAGAAAAAAACGATATGCCGGATCATGATCTGCTCTCTTTTTCTGCAATTCCGCTGGTATTCTGACGGCGTGACAATTCATCCAGGACATCTGAAAATGCCACATTGCGCGATTGCAGCATCACCAGCAGATGAAAAAGCACATCGGCCGCCTCAGCCGTAAGTGCCGCGCGGTCGCCTTTCACCGCCTCGATGATGGCCTCAACCGCCTCTTCACCAAATTTTTCGGCGCATTTTTCCGGGCCTTGGGCCAGCAGTTTCGCGGTCCAGCTCGTGGCCGCATCCGCGCCCGTCCGTGCGGCGATGGTTTTGGCCAGATCATCCAGTGTCATGCGCCCATCCTCATAGGAATGCCTGCCTTTGCCATATGTTGCTTGGCCTCGGCAATGGTATATTCGCCAAAGTGAAAAATTGACGCAGCCAGAACCGCACTGGCACCGCCTTTCAATACCCCCTCGACCAGATGATCGAGATTGCCGACCCCACCCGACGCAATCACCGGAATATTTACCGCGTCTGAGATTGCGCGTGTCAGCGGCAGGTTAAAGCCCGCGCGGGTGCCATCACGGTCCATGCTGGTGAGCAAAATCTCTCCGGCACCCTTTTTGGCCATCAGCCGGGCAAACTCAACCGCGTCAATACCGGTAGGTTTGCGGCCGCCATGGGTGAAGATTTCCCACTTTCCGGGGGATACGGTTTTGGCGTCAATCGCCACCACAATGCATTGCGTGCCGAACTGATCCGCAGCGGCGCGCACCACGTCAGGGTTGGCTACCGCCGCCGAATTGAAACTCACCTTGTCGGCCCCGGCCAACAAGAGCGCCCGCACATCGCTGGGCGTGCGCACCCCGCCGCCCACCGTGAGCGGGATATAGCATTGCTCAGCGGTGCGGCGCACCAGATCAAACATCGTGCCGCGATTTTCATGGGTGGCGTGAATATCTAGAAAACACAGCTCATCCGCCCCCGCCGCATCATAGGCGCGTGCGGCATCCACCGGATCACCGGCATCGACCAGATTAACAAAATTGACCCCCTTGACAACGCGGCCATCAGCCACATCCAGACAGGGGATGATACGGGTTTTAAGCATGGCTCCGCCGCCCTTGAAGATTCCCGCGAATATCTATGGCCAAATGCTCCGATATGCCAGAAGATAGAACGCGAAATACCAAGTATTGTGAAGGAAACCGACATGAGAAAATTTTTAGCCGCTGCCATATTATCCCTGATCGCCCTGCCGGGCTTTGCCGGAGAGGATATCATCCGGGTCAAAGCGGCGGGCGACGTGGCCAGCACGATGGATGCGCTTGAAGCGGCGGTTACCGGCGCTGGGGCCACGGTTTTTGCCCGTGTGGATCATGCGGGCGGGGCTGCGAGTGTTGGCCTTGATCTGGCCCCTGAGCAGCTTTTGATTTTTGGCAATCCCAAGCTGGGGACACCTGCGATGCAGGATGATGCTTTGGCCGGGCTTTATCTGCCGCTGAAAGTGCTGGTTTATCAGGATGACGAGGGCCAGACATGGCTGGCCTATGAAGCGCCAGCCGGGATGTTTGATGATCTCGATGTGCCGGAAGATGCGGCTTATGTGAAAAAAATGACCGGCGCTTTGGCCAAACTGACGGGCAAAGCGGCAGGGAATTAACAATCATGCGTCCCGGCGCATAGGCCGGGGCGTGGCTCAACCGGCCATAACGGCCAATGCCTCATACAGGTCAATCGCCCCGTCATAAAGCGCGCGGCCCGAGATGGCCCCATTGAGCGGCGCGCCGCAATCACGCAGGGCTTTGAGGTCTGCAAGCGATGACACCCCGCCCGAGGCTATCACCGGAATATCCACCGCATTGGCCAGATCAGCGGTGGCTGCCACATTCGGCCCCTGCATCGCGCCGTCGCGGTTGATGTCGGTGTAAATGATCGCCGCCACGCCTGCATCCTCAAAGGATTTTGCCAGATCGGTTACGTTCACGTTGGTATCTTCGGCCCAGCCTTTGGTGGCCACCCTGCCATTTCGCGCATCTATCCCCACCGCCACCTGACCGGGAAAGGCGCGCGCCGCTTCGCGCACCAGATCAGGATTCTCCACCGCCACCGTGCCCAGAATCACCCGCGCCAGGCCGCGTGACAGCCAGTGCTCGATCGTCGCCAAATCGCGGATACCGCCGCCAAGCTGTGCGGGCACATTGCAGCGCTTGAGGATTGCCTCAACCGGTGCGGCATTGACCGGCGCTCCGGCAAAGGCCCCATTGAGATCAACCAGATGCAGCCATTCGCAACCTGCCTTGACAAATTCCATCGCCTGCGCGGCGGGGTCTTCATTGAAAACCGTGGCCTTGTCCATATCGCCCTTGAGAAGCCGCACGGCACAGCCGTCTTTGAGGTCAATCGCAGGGTAGAGGATCATGGGCGCGGCCTTTTACATGTGATTTGTGGCGCGGTTTTGCACGGGCGCGGCAGGAATTGCAATGCGACCCTACGTCAGACTTGATTTGAAACCGGTCTATGGCCCAAACTCGCGGCCAATCCAAGGGAGGATAAAGGCATGAAGAAAATAGCAATCAGCGCCATGGCGCTTTTGTTCAGTGCGGGGGTGGCGATGGCCGACCCGCTTGAGGGCATGTGGCGCACCACTGCGGATGACAACGGCAATTCTGGGCTGATCAAAGTGGCCCCGTGTGGTGCTCAGCTTTGCGGGACACTGATTAAATCCTATGACGCGACCGGCGCGGAAACCGAGAGCGATAATATCGGCCGCAACATCATATCGGAAACGGTGGCTCAGGGTGATGGAGCTTACACGGGCATGGTGTATTCACCCGATCGCGACAAGACCTATAAATCCAAACTGCAGATGACAGGCAACACCCTGAAAGTACGCGGCTGTGTGGCCTTCATCTGTCGCGATGGCGGGACATGGCAAAAAGTGAATTAGAGCATCTGTTTATCTATGAGGTAGGCCGGGCTTAAGCCCGGCTTACGGTGCCCAGCGCAGAAAATTGGCAATCATCCGCAGGCCCGTGGCCTGACTTTTTTCCGGGTGGAACTGTGTGCCGATCAGATTATCCCGGCCCACAACGGCGGTGATCTGCCCGCCATAATCCACATGCGCCAGAAGCTGCGCCGGATCAGCCACGCGAAAATGCCAGGAATGCACGAAATAGGCGTGATCGCCGTTTTTTACCCCATCAAACAAGGGGTGTGCGTGATCAATAACCAGATCATTCCAGCCCATATGCGGCACTTTCAGGGCCGCATCATCGGGCGTGATATGCTCAACCGTGCCGCTGATCCAGTCAAATCCCGGCGTGGGCTGATACTCCAGCCCCTCAGAGGCCATCATCTGCATGCCGATGCAGATGCCCATGAAGGGCCGGCCGCCAATGATAACCGCCTCTTCCATGGCCTCAAACAGCCCGCGATGATCGAATAATGCTTTGCGGCAGGCCGGGAAGGCGCCGTCACCGGGCAAAACCACGCGATCCGCCCGGCGTACAAGGTCCGGGTCAGAGGTAACGATAACCTCCCCCGCATCCACCTCACGCGCCATGCGCTGAAACGCCTTTTCAGCGGAATGCAGATTGCCGCTTTCATAATCAACAATAACCGTTGCCATCAGGCCCTACAAAGCCCCTTTGGTGGACGGAATTGCGCCGGGTTTGCGCGGATCGGTTTCCACCGCCTGCCGCAGCGCCCGCGCCACCGCTTTGAAGGCCGCCTCGGCCATGTGATGGCTGTTGATCCCGTGCAGGGCGTCCAGATGCAAAGTGATGCCGCCATGGGTGCTGAACCCCTGGAAAAATTCGCGCACCAGATCGCTGTCAAAACTGCCGATTTTGGCCGTGGGCAGGTCCATGTTCCACACCAGATAGGGCCGCCCGGACAAATCAAGTGCCGCCCGCACCAAGGCATCATCCATCGGCAACAGGCAGGCGCCATAGCGGTGAATGCCTTTTTTGTCGCCCAGCGCGGTGGTCAACGCCTGACCCAAAGCAATGCCCACATCCTCAACCGAGTGGTGATCGTCAATATGGCTGTCGCCCGCGCAACGTATTTTCATATCCATCAGGGAATGCCGCGCCAGTTGATCCAGCATATGATCAAAGAAGCCAATGCCGGTCTGATTGTCATATTGGCCGGTCCCGTCGAGATTGATCTCGACACTGATATCCGTCTCGGCCGTTTTGCGGGTGATAGTGGCGTGGCGCATGGGGGTTCTCCGGTGATGTCTGAGGCGGTGTATAATCTGCAAGGTCAGGCAGGCCAAGGCAAAAGACGGCAGGGGGTATAACGCAAAAAGACCGCCCCGAAGGCGGCCTTTTGCAAACCTGTTGCATCAACAGGCCCAAATTGGAGCGGGCGAAGAGATTCGAACTCTCGACCCTAACCTTGGCAAGGTTATGCTCTACCCCTGAGCTACGCCCGCTTCCTTAAAGCGTTTTGCATTCTTTCCCATAAAGAAAAAATACGAAATAGCAGTGCAACACCTGAGTGAAGCCTGCGCTTTGTAACACATCATTTAACATGATGTATTCCAAAACACTTTGGGTGCGCGTGAGATATAAACTCTGGGGCCGGGCTGCAAGGTAAAAATCGCATGATGCAGGTAATTATTTTCCACACGCATTTTGTAAAAGCAGTGCAGCGCCTCAGATCAAGGCAAGGCCGATATTGGCAAGGGACGCCAGAAGCAGCATCAGATAGGTGATCATCATGCCAGTGCGCCGCAATGGCACAACTTGCGGCGTCGAGCCATAGCCCACCGCATGAATCACCCGCCCGGCCAGCAGCATCAGGCCCAGAAGATGCACAGCCCATATGGGTGCGCCCTGTAGCTCGGCCATGGCCAGCAGAATGATCCCCATCGGCGCATATTCGGCGCAGTTGGCCTGTACCCGGATGCGTTTGAAAAGGATTTTATCATCACCGTCGCCAGAGGTTACTTTCGCCGTTATCCGCCGAAGGGAGACCCGCAGGCTAAGCACAACAAACAGAACGCCGATAAGGCCGGCATAAAGGGGGGTGATGGCAAGGGTCATTGCGGGCTCCGGGCTGTTTTGATTTCACATACCCGACACCAAGGATGCGCCACAGTCAATCCTCACCATACGTCACGGCCCCATCACAGATGGTTGTCCGGGCACGGGTCCGGGCCAGGTTTTCCGGCTCTGTCCGGAATAAATCCGCATCCATGATCGCCACATCCGCAAGATAGCCGGGCTTCAGCGCGCCTTTTCTGTGCTCATTGAACTCGACCCAGGCATTATCGCGCGTATAAGAGGCCAGCGTTTCCATCAGGCTTTGCCGGTTATCCACCCACGGCGCTGGCAGGCGTGCGCCGTGAACCGCGCCCGCGACCGAGGCCATCACATCCACCGGCACCACCGGCCAATCGGTGGAAAAGCACACACGCGCGCCGCTTTCGCGGATTTTACGCCAGGCAAAAGCCATGGGAATTTGATCCGCCGTCAGAATGTAGCCTGCCTCATAAGGATCAAACAGCCCCCCGGCAGGCGAATGCAGCGGCTGCAACGAGGCCACGGCACCCAGCTCAGAAATACGCGGCAGATCATCGGGGTGCAGCATTTCGATATGTTCAATCCGGTGGCGCGAATCGCGTGGGCCGTTGGCCAGGCGCGCGGCGGCGTAGCCGTCCAGAGTGCGGCGCACGGCCGCGTCGCCAATGGCATGGACCGAGATTTGCAGGCCCATGGCATCGGCGCGGATGCAGGCCTGATTGAAATGCCCGGCCTCAAACACCGCGTCGCCCGTGCTATCGGGTTTGCCGGGGTAGGGTTCCAACACCAGCGCGGTATAACTGTCCAGCACCCCGTCCATGAACATCTTGACCCGGCCCGACCAAACCTTGTCAGAACAAAACTGACGGCGCATTTCATCGGCTTCCTCAAGCCGCTCAAGCGGATCGAAGTTTTTCAGATGCATCGGAGATTGCACCCGAACGGGCAGGCGGCCCTCGGATTCCAGCTCGGCCAGCAGCTCAAGCTGATAGAAATTGCCGTCCATGTTGTGCAGCCCGGTAATGCCGTATTGCGCACAATGGTTAAGCCCACGCAGGATGACCTCTTTGTCCAGTGCGCGCTCCTTTGCGGTTGCCGGTGGTTCTGGGTCGGCCCCGGTGACATAGCCCAGCAAATCACGCCCGCCCAGAAGCGACAGCTTGATCACCGGCCCAAACGCGCCGGTTTCATTAAGCTGCCCGCTGGCAAGGCCATCTTCACCGATGACAATTTCACTGCCCACCGGCACCATACCGCCCGCCAGAATACCGGCTTTCTCAAGCGCTGCACTATTGGCCCAGACCGTATGATGATCCGACGACATCAGCGCCATCGGCCTGTCGGGCAGGATTTTATCCAGCGCCTGCCGTGTGGTGGCAACACCCGCGCCAAGAATATCGTAATCGGCCGAAACCCCCATGATCAGCGGATCATCCGGGCGGCCCGCCGCGTATTCGCGCGTGGCTTCTTGCAGCGCATCAAACCCGCGCAGACCCAGCAGATCCAGCATATCCAATTCAGCCGCACCGCCAAACATATGCACATGGCTGTCGATGAAACCGGGCAGTACCGTGTTGCCACCCGCATCAATGATTTTTGTGCCCGGCCCGGCCAGCGCGCGGATATCCACAGTGCTGCCCACAGCACTTATATGCCGCCCGGTTATGGCCAACGCCTCAGCGTGGGGATTGCCGGGATCAAACGTCGTCAGCGCGCCGTTGAGAATGAGGATGTCGGGTGTATGGGTCATGTATCGTGTTTAGTTGATTAGGTTCTAATTTCAACCAGCAGGTCTTTGGTGGCAATTTATCCCTGTCTTTAACATAAATGTTGCAAGTATTAAGCATCGGCATGCCGCCGGGTGCTTGAGTAAGGAAAACCTGACTGCCGATTGTTGAAGATCACGCTATGATTGCTCGCGGGGGCGTTTAATGGAAAAACCTGTATTCTTATATGCTTTGGCTTTTGGGTTTGCATTTGCGTCCGGGCCATCAGCGGAACAACTGGAAACATTGGAGCCGAATGGGCATTTGTGCCGGGAAATGCACCTAGTGCGGCGCAAGATTAACAGCAAAACCGCTATTGAAGAGTTCATCATTGCTGAGATCAAGGCGAATGCCAAGGAATACGGTGTGCTGGGCTGGGATTGCATGATTCGTGAATTTGAATCTCAGGATGATAACGCCACGGTTAAATTTATTCCTGATGGTGGCTTGGATGGGACGGATGTGGTGCGGTTCACGCTAGACCGATCCGACAATCTGCTTGCCATCCTGATGTCGATGGGTCCGGGAAACTCAAACGGCGTTTTCACTGCTATATTTAGACTAAAATCATCGGGCGAAGTTGCGATAATAAGAAGAGGGGGGAGACCGGAATGGCTAAAATTAGAATTGAGGCAAAAACCGTAGCAGTGTTTGCTGATCACGTATATTGATCTACGCATAGTACAATAAAAGCCTTGACGCTCCGGCATTTGTAGCAAGGTATCAGCCCGGACTTACCCCTCAAACTCAATCAGCAAGTCCTTGGCGTCAATCTGTCCGCCGGCCTGCACATGCACCGCCTTGATGGTGGCGGCGCGCTCGGCGTGGATGCCGGTTTCCATCTTCATCGCCTCGATGGTCAGCAAAAGATCGCCCTCTTTGACACGCGCCCCCGCCACGGCGGCAACGCTGGCCACCACGCCGGGCATCGGTGCGCCCACATGATCGGGGTTGCCCTGCTCGGCCTTGGGGCGCTGAAGGGTAGTCGATTTCACCAAGCGGTCAGGCACCCGGATCACGCGCGGCTGACCGTTGAGTTCAAAAAACACTTTCACATCACCGTCGGGGTTGGTTTCCCCCACGGTTTGCAGGCGAATTTCCAGAATTTTACCGGGGTCGATCTCAACGCTGATTTCCTCACCGGGCTGCATGCCGTAAAAGAACGTGCGCGTGGGCAGGGTTCTGACCGGGCCATAGCTGCGGTGACGGCCCATGTAATCAAGGAAAACCTTGGGATACATCAGGTACCCGTTTAGATCCTCATCATCCACCGCTTTGCCATCCAGCTCAGAACTGAGCTGCGCGCGTGTGGCCTCAAGATCGACCGCGCTGAGGTGTTTGCCGGGGCGGGATGTATCGGGGGCCGCGCCCTTGAGCACCTTTTTGACGATCAGATCGGGAAACCCGCCCGGAGGCTGGCCCAGATTGCCGCGCATCATGTCAATCACGGAATCGGGGAAGGCCACTTCCGTTTCGGGGTTTTCCACATCGGCGCGGGTGAGGTTCTGGCTGACCATCATCAGGGCCATGTCACCCACCACCTTGGACGACGGCGTAACCTTGACGATATCGCCAAACATCCGGTTCACATCGGCATAGGTGCGGGCAATTTCGGGCCAGCGTTCCTCAAGTCCCAGCGATCTTGCCTGCGCTTTAAGGTTGGTAAACTGCCCGCCGGGCATTTCGTGCAGATAAACCTCGGATGCGGGCGACGCAAGGCCGGATTCGAACGCCACATATTGCGCCCGTACCTGCGCCCAGTAATCCGACATTTCACGGATTGTTTCGGGGTTCAGGCCAGTGTCGCGGTCGGTATGGGCAAGGGCCTCGACAATGCTGCCAAGGCAGGCCTGGCTGGTGCCGCCGGAAAACGCATCCATTGCCGCATCCGCCGCATCCACCCCCGCCGCCGAGGCCGCCAGAATGCTGGCACCGGCAATGCCGCTGGTGTCATGGGTGTGAAAATGCACCGGAATATCCAGCTCATCCTTGAGGGCCTTGACCAGAACGCTGGCGGCGGCAGGTTTCAGCAGCCCGGCCATATCCTTGAGGCCCAGGATATGCGCCCCTGCGGCCTGCAATTCGCGGGCCATCGAGACATAATACTTGAGGTCGTATTTGGCCCGGTCGGGGTTGAGGATATCGCCGGTGTAACAGATCGTGCCCTCACAAATCCGCCCGGTATCCAGCACCGCATCCATCGCCACGCGCATGTTTTCAACCCAGTTGAGGCTGTCGAACACGCGGAATATATCAACCCCGGTAGCCGCCGCTTGCCGGACAAACTCCTGCACCACATTATCGGGGTAATTGGTGTAGCCCACGCCGTTTGAGGCCCTGAGAAGCATCTGCGTCAGCAGGTTGGGCATGGCCGCGCGCAATTCGCGCAGGCGCTGCCACGGGCATTCCTGCAAGAACCGGTAGGACACATCAAACGTGGCCCCGCCCCAGCATTCGACGCTGAAAAGCCCGGGCAGGTTGGCGGCATAGGCCGGGGCCACTTTGATCATGTCCAGCGAGCGCATCCGCGTGGCCAGCAGGCTTTGATGGCCGTCGCGCATGGTGGTATCGGTCAGCAAAAGCCGCTTTTGCGCCAGCATCCAGTCGGCCACGGCCTTGGCGCCTTCATTCTCCAGCAGGGTTTTGCTGCCGGGCTGAAGATCAGGGCCATGGGCGGGCGGGCGCGGCAGTTTGACCTCGGCATGAGGCTCGGCCCGGCCCTTGGTTTCGGGGTGGCCGTTGACAGTGATATCCGCGATATAGGTCAGCACTTTGGTCGCACGGTCCCGGCGTTTGGAAAACTTCATCAGCTCGGGCGTGTTGTCAATGAAGGTGGTGGTGTATTCATTGCTCAGGAAGGTGGGGTGCTTCAGCAGATTTTCGACAAAGGCGATGTTGGTGGAGACGCCCCTGATGCGAAACTCGCGCAGCGCCCGGTCCATGCGGGCGATTGCCGCCTCGGGGGTTTGCGCATGGGCGGTGATTTTTACCAGCAGGCTGTCGTAATACCGGGTGATCACACCGCCGGAATAGGCGGTGCCGCCATCAAGGCGGATGCCCATGCCGGTGGCGCTGCGGTAAGCGGTGATGCGGCCATAATCGGGGATGAAATTGTTTTGCGGGTCTTCGGTGGTGATCCGGGTTTGCAGGGCATGACCATTGAGGCGAATGTCGGATTGTGAAGGCTTGCGGGTGGCTTCAGCCAGCGTTTGCCCCTCGGCAATCTTGATCTGCGCCTGCACGATGTCGATGCCGGTGACCTCTTCGGTCACCGTGTGTTCCACCTGCACCCGCGGGTTCACCTCGATGAAATAGAACTTGCCATTGTCCATATCCATCAGGAATTCAACCGTGCCGGCGCATTCATAATCTACATGTTTGCAAATCCTGTAGCCAAGCTGGCAAATCTCATCGCGCTGGGCCTCGCTCAGATAGGGCGCGGGGGCGCGTTCGACCACCTTCTGATTGCGCCGCTGTACCGAGCAGTCACGCTCATAGAGGTGGTACATATGCCCATGCTGATCGCCAAGTATCTGCACCTCAACATGGCGCGCGCGCTGGATCATCTTTTCCAGATAACCCTCATCATTGCCAAAGGCGGCCTGTGCCTCGCGGCGGCCTTCAAGCAGTTTTTCTTCCAGCTCGGCCTCGGAATATATCGGCCGCATGCCGCGCCCGCCGCCGCCCCATGAGGCCTTGAGCATCAAAGGATAGCCAACCTTGCGAGCCTCGGCGCGGGCCGCATCCATATCATCGCCCAGAACTTCGCTGGCGGGAATCACTGGCACTCCAGCGGCCATCGCTACCTTGCGGGCGCTGGCCTTGTCACCAAGGGCGCGCATGGTGGTCGCTTTGGGGCCAATGAAGGCGATGCCATTGGCCGTACAGGCATCAACGAAATCAGGGTTTTCCGACAAGAGACCATAACCCGGATGAATGGCATCGGCACCGCATTCTCGGGCCACGCGGATCACCTCGTCAATCGACAGATACGCCGCCACCGGGCCAAGCCCCTCGCCAATGCGGTAGGCCTCATCGGCCTTGAAACGGTGCAGGCTCAGCTTGTCTTCTTCGGCAAAAATGGCGACCGTGCGTTTGCCCAGCTCATTGGCGGCGCGCAGGATGCGAATGGCAATTTCGCCGCGATTGGCAATCAGGATTTTGTTGAATGTCGGCACCGGTTTTGCCCCTATGATTTCTCAGGTCAATCTTCACAGTTTTGCGGGCGCCGCAATAAAATTGCTGCGCTGCGGCGCAATCCCTGTGGTCTTGTAGGAAGTCGACAAGCATTGCGCAAGGCTGCTTGCGCCGCCTGCTACCCGTTTGCGACAGAAACCACCCGGTTGGCGGCCTCGGGCAGCGATTTGACACCCAACTGCCCCATATTGGCACTCAGATCCGCGCGCAGAATATCCACCAGATGCGCCGGGCCATTGGCCCCAAGCGCCCCCAAAGCATAATGCCAGGCCCGGCCCAGCATGATGAAATCAGCACCCAGCGCACAGGCGCGCAGAATATCAAGACCATTTTCAAAGCCGCCATCAATGATCAGCGGCAGGGTGCAGGCCTTGCGGATGCCGGGCAGCACCTCAATGGTGGCGGGGGCGGCATCAAACTGCCGCCCGGCATGATTGCTGATCCAGAGGGCATCAATGCCCTCGGCCTGTAATTTAACTGCATCCCCGGTGTGCAACACGCCTTTGACAATCATCGGCCCGTCCCATGCCGCGCGCAGCCAGCGCAGATAATCCATGTCAGGCGAGGTGCGCAGCAGATAGCCCGCGTGATTGGTCGAGGAAAGCCCGCTCAGCCGTTCGGAATAATCATCAATCAGCCGCATTCTTGGAAAACCCATGCGCGCCTGCCCCATGGCCCATCGCGGGCAGCGCGCCACCTGTGCCAATAAGCGCGGCGTCAGGCGTGGCGGGGTGGTGAGGCCTGAGCGTGTCTGGCGTTCACGGCGGCTGCCGACGGGTACATCCACCGTCAGCACCAGGGTTTTGAACCCGGCGGCTTTGGCGCGTATGAGCATATCGCTGCGGATTTCCTCATCGCGCGGCGGGTAGAACTGAAACCAGCCGTGATCACCGAGTGCATCCTGCACGTCCTCTGGTGTGCGGGTGGCGACGGTTGAGAGCGTATAGGGGATATGCGCGGTTGCCGCCGCGCGGGCCAACAGGCGTTCGGCATCGGGCCAGATCAGGCCGGACATGCCGATGGGGGCGATGCCAAAGGGCAGGGGCAGTTTGTGGCCAAGAAGATCAACGCTCAGGTCTGGCGCGAACTCACCATGCAGAATGGATGGCATCAGCCGGATTTTATCCAGTTCCGTGCGGTTGCGGGCCATGGTCGCTTCAACCCCGGTGCCGCTGTCGAGAAACTCCCAGACAAAATGCGGGATGCGCCGCCGGGCGCGGGTGCGAAGATCGGCAAGGGCGGGATATCTTGTGTCGAGGTCCATTTGGTTCTTCTATGCCAGTAATCTGCCGGATGCTACGGGGGATTGTCAGGGGCAGATTCAGGGGCAGATATTGCGCCGCGCTTTCGCGCGTCGCGGTGGCGCGCGCCCCTGGCGGGGCGCGGCTTATGCCTCCGGCGGGGATATTTTGGGCCAGAAGAAACATTTGGAACATAGTGTGAACAAGGCTTTATCTTGGGGGCGGGGGGCGCTATCACTGATCCATGAGCCATTCCGACGAATCCGACGCCTTTGAAGGCGCGTCCCTTGCCGCCCGTGCCATGGCGGCGCGGCCTATGCCTTATCTGGCGGGGCTGAACCCCGAGCAGCGCGCGGCGGTGGAGGTTTTGGAGGGGCCGGTGCTGATGCTGGCGGGGGCGGGCACCGGCAAGACCAAGGCGCTGACCACGCGGATTGTGCATCTGCTGAATACCGGCACGGCGCGGCCCAATGAAATTTTGGCCGTAACCTTCACCAACAAGGCCGCGCGCGAGATGAAAGAGCGGGTTGGCGGCATGTTGGGCGAGAGGGTTGAGGGCATGCCCTGGCTGGGCACGTTTCATGCCATTTGTGTCAAGCTGTTGCGCCGTCATGCGGAACTGGCGGGGTTGAAGTCAAACTTTACCATTTTGGATAGCGATGATCAGTTGCGGCTGCTCAAGCAACTGGTGAGGGCGGCCAATATTGACGAAAAACGCTGGCCCGCGCGGATGCTGGCGGGCATTATTGATGGCTGGAAAAACCGCGCCTGGACACCCGAGAATGTGCCTGCGTCCGAGGCCGGGGCCTATGATGGCAAGGCGCAGGCTTTGTACCGGCTGTATCAGGCGCGGCTGAAAGAGCTGAACGCAGTGGATTTTGGCGATTTGCTGCTGCATGTGGTGGTGATTTTTCAGCAGCATGCGGATGTATTGCAGCAATATCAGCGCTGGTTTCGCTATATTCTGGTGGATGAGTATCAAGATACCAATGTGGCGCAATATATGTGGCTCAGGCTGCTGGCCGGGGCGCATCAGAACATCTGCTGTGTCGGTGATGATGATCAATCCATCTATGGCTGGCGCGGGGCGGAGGTGGGCAATATCCTGCGGTTCGAGAAGGATTTTCCCGGCGCGCATGTTGTTAGGTTGGAACAGAACTACCGCTCGACGCCGCATATTCTGGCGGCGGCATCGGGGGTGATTGCGGGTAATAAGGGACGGCTTGGAAAGGAATTATGGACCGCCGAGAAAGAGGGCGAAAAAGTACGCCTCATTGGCCATTGGGATGGCGAGGAAGAGGCGCGCTGGATCGGCGAAGAGATTGAGGCGCTGCAATCGGGCACACGGGGCCTGCGCAAGTTTGGCCTTGATCAGATGGCCATTCTGGTGCGCGCGAGCCATCAGATGCGCGCCTTTGAGGACCGGTTTTTGACCATTGGTCTGCCGTACCGTGTGATTGGCGGGCCACGGTTTTACGAGCGCATGGAAATCCGTGATGCCATGGCCTATTTCCGGCTGGTTACCAGCCCCTCGGATGATCTGGCGTTTGAGCGGATTGTGAACACGCCCAAGCGCGGGCTGGGCGACAAGGCGCAGCAGAAAATTCAGAAGATGGCGCGTGAGAATGGCGTGTCGCTGCTTCAGGGCGCGCGGCTTTTACTGGATCAGCAGGGCCTGACCGGCAAGGGGGCGGCGGAGCTTGGCAAATTGCTCGATGGGTTGGCGCGCTGGGGCCATATGGCCGGGGAGGCCGGGATCAGCCATGTGGAACTGGCGGGGGTCATTCTGGATGAGAGCGGCTATACCGGCATGTGGCAGAACGATAAATCAATTGAGGCACCGGGGCGGCTGGAAAACCTCAAGGAGCTGGTGAAGGCGCTGGAACAGTTTGAAAACCTTCAGGGATTTTTGGAGCATGTCAGCCTGATCATGGAAAACGACAGCGGCGAGGGCGGCGAGAAGGTTTCGATCATGACGTTGCACGCGGCCAAGGGGCTGGAATTTCCCGCCGTGTTCCTGCCGGGCTGGGAGGATGGATTGTTCCCATCTCAGCGCACCATGGATGAAAGCGGCCAGATGGGTGTCGAGGAAGAGCGCCGTCTGGCCTATGTCGGCATCACCCGCGCCGAGGAGGTTTGCACCATATCCTTTGCCGGCAATCGCCGCATATTTGGCCAGTGGCAGGCGGCGATGCCATCACGCTTCATTGATGAACTGCCCGAAGATCATGTGGAGGTGCTGACCGCACCGGGGCTTTATGGCGGTGGATTTGGCGCGGCAGGCATGGACAGCACGATTGAAACCCGCGCAGCGGGGGCGGATGTATATAACTCACCGGGCTGGAAGCGGCTGCAAAAACGCGCCGGGCAGCGCGCGGGCGAGCCTCGGCGAAACCAAAATGCCGTGATCGAAGGCAGCGTGGCCAGCAGCCACAGCATGGGAGAGCGGGTTTTTCACCAGAAATTTGGCTATGGTTCGATTGTGGGAATTGAGGGTGACAAGCTTGAGATCAGTTTTGAAAAAGCCGGGGTGAAAAAGATTGTCGCCAGGTTTGTATCGGGGGCCGAAGACATCCCGTTTTGAATGGGGATTTGGGAAGATCGCATAAAGGTGCAGGTGTTAAAGCGTTTTGCGATCAAGCCCAAATCGCAACTTGATCCTGAAACGCCCACAACATCAACAGGTGCCGCGCGTTTCGCCTCATTGTTGTGATCCAACGATGAGGCGAAACGCTTTATTCAGGGCCGGGCACGCCCAGCTCGCTGCGTTTTTTCTTTGTCAGGTTGGCAGCGGCCAGATGATAGGACATCAGCAAATGCTCGCGTAGCTCACGGTCTGACAGCCCCGGCTCGTCGTAAACCTGCAACCATTTAAACCCGCGTGAGGCGAGATAGGGCGCGGGGCGAATGCCGGGTTGATCCTTTAATACCTCAAAGGCAATTTCAGAGGCTTTGAAGGTGAAGGCATCGCGCCCGTCATTCCAGCCGCAGATGGCAAAAACCTTGCTGCCCACCTTCCAGACATCGGCATTGCCCCATTGCACCACATGGGTGGTGGCAATCAGGCCGGCGCAGAAGCTGTTGAATTCATCGCGGGTCATGGGGGCACTCCCTTGTAAGGCAATCACGCGGCCTATCTGAGCCTGTTTTTACCGGTGTGACAAGCCATGACCTTTGCAACCTGTGCAACCGATGTTTATGGTTTGAAACAACAAGGGAGATGCGCTGATGAAATGGATTGATCTGCCGCCGGTCTGGCTGTTGGTGTTTGCTGTGATGGTCTGGGTGCAGGCCACGTATTACCCCATGGGATTGTATTTTGGGGGATTGCATTTTGGTGATGGCTGGCCGGATTTCATCGGCGGGTTGCTGGTGGGTGCGGGGCTGGTGCTGATGGGGCTGGCGTTTATCGAGTTTCGCAAGGCGCGCACCACGCTTGTGCCGCATATGGAGGCCAGCAAGCTGATCACCAGCGGCATATTCAAACGCACACGCAACCCGATATATGTGGGGGATGCGCTGATTTTGGCAGGGCTTTGTCTGCGCTGGGACGCGGTTTTGTCGCTGGCGCTGGTGCCGGTGTTTGTCTGGGTGATCGAGAAACGCTTTGTCATCCCCGAAGAAGACCGGCTCAGGCGCAAATTCAGGGCGGATTTCGCGCGTTATTGCGAAAAAACCCGACGTTGGGTCTGAGGCTGAGCGCAAGCCTTGTGAAACAGGGCCACCTGAGGCTATGAATGCAGGAAAGCTGATCGTGATCGGATCACGCAGAACCGTAAGACAACACCGTAAGACAACAAGGGGGACAGGCATTGAAAATCGGAACACCCAGGGAAGTTATGCCGAATGAGGCGCGGGTAGCCATGACGCCGGACTCGGCAATGCAGTTGCAGAAACTGGGCTATGAATGTGTGATTGAAACCGGTGCCGGGAAGGCGGCCGGGTTTGACGACAAGGCTTATAAGGACGCCGGTGTTTCGGTTGTGAAAACTGCCGCTGCCTTGTGGAAGGCCGCAGATGTGATCGTCAAGGTGCGGCCGCCAGATGACACCGAGCTGAAGCGGTTTCACAAGGGGCAGACGCTGATTTCCTTCTTTAATCCCGGGGCCAATGAGGCGGGTATGAAAGCACTTAGTGCCCATGGCACCAATGTGATCGCGATGGAGATGGTGCCGCGCATTTCACGGGCACAGAAGATGGATGCGCTCAGTTCGATGGCCAATATCGCCGGTTACCGCGCAGTGATCGAGGCGGGCAACAATTTTGGCCGGTTCTTTACCGGGCAGATCACCGCGGCGGGCAAGGTGCCCCCGGCAAAGGTTCTGGTTGTGGGGGCGGGCGTTGCAGGCCTTGCCGCGATTGGCACAGCTACAAGTTTGGGGGCAATCACCTATGCGTTTGACGTGCGCCCCGAGGTGGCCGAGCAGGTTGAAAGCATGGGCGCCGAGTTTGTCTTTCTCGATTTCAAGGAAGAACAGAAGGACGGCGCGGAAACCGGCGGCTATGCCAGCGTTTCATCCCCGGAATTCCATGAAGCACAGCTTGCCAAATTCCGCGAACTTGCGCCTGAGGTGGATATCGTGATCACCACCGCGCTCATTCCCAACCGTGAAGCACCCGAGCTTTGGACCAAAGATATGGTCGAGGCGATGAAGCCCGGTTCGGTGATTGTTGATCTCGCCGCCGAGAAGGGCGGAAATTGCAAGCTGACGGTGATGGATGAGAAAATCATCACCAAGAACGGCGTGACCATCATCGGCTATACCGATTTTCCCAGCCGCATGGCAGCACAGGCCTCAACGCTTTATGCCACCAATATCCGCCATATGCTGACAGATCTGACACCGGAAAAAGACGGCAAGATCAATCATGACATGGAAGATGACGTGATCCGCGGCTCAACCGTGGCCTATAAGGGCAAGATCACCTTCCCGCCACCGCCGCCAAAGACTCAGGCGATTGCAACCCAGCCCAAGAAGGAAACACCGAAAGAGCTGACGCGAGAAGAAAAACTGGCCCAGGAAGCGGCCGCCTTCAAAGTGCAGACGCGCAATCAGGTGACGCTACTGGCCGTAGGCGGCGCGCTGCTGCTGGGCGTGGGGCTGGTGGCTCCGGCAAGCTTCATGCAGCATTTCATCGTTTTTGTGCTGGCGATTTTTGTCGGCTTCCAGGTGATCTGGGGCGTCTCGCACAGCTTGCATACGCCGCTGATGGCGGTCACGAACGCAATCTCGTCGATCATCATTCTGGGGGCGCTCATGCAGATCGGATCGGGCTCATTTCTGGTTATCCTGCTGGCGGCGCTCAGCATTTTTATGGCCGGGATCAATATTTTTGGTGGCTTCATGGTCACCCGGCGCATGCTTGCCATGTTCCAGAAGTCTTAAGGGGATAGAGCAATGGAATTTGGTTTTACAACAGCCGCTTATGTTGTCGCGGCGATTCTCTTTATCCTTTCGCTTGGCGGGCTATCCGGGCAGGAAAGCGCCAAGCGCGCGGTCTGGTACGGCATTGTCGGCATGGCGCTGGCGGTTATCGCCACGCTGATAGGCCCGGGCGCAGGCCTGTGGCTTTTGTCGCTTCTGTTGATCGCAGGCGGCGGCATGATCGGCTTTTACGTGGCCCAACGCGTGCAGATGACCGAAATGCCGCAGCTTGTGGCGGCGATGCATTCGCTTGTCGGCCTGGCGGCGGTGTTTGTGGGCTATAATGCCCATATCGAGCTGGGCAATGTGCTGGCCATGGGGCCTGCGGAACGCGGCGCGCTGGATGGGTTTGCGGCAATTCTGGCGCATAAAACCCCTGTCGAGCAATCCATCCTTCGGGTCGAGCTGTTCCTTGGTGTGTTTATCGGTGCGGTGACATTCACCGGGTCGATCATCGCCTTCGGCAAGCTGGCAGGCAAGGTTGATACCACCGCCAGGAAATTGCCGGGCGGGCATATCCTGAACGCATCTGCGGCAGGGCTGTCGCTGATCTGTCTGATCTGGTATTTCAATTCAGGCGGGTTTTTTCCACTATTCGTGATGACATTGGCCGCGCTTTTTATCGGCTACCATCTGATCATGGGGATTGGCGGGGCCGATATGCCGGTGGTTGTTTCCATGCTCAACAGCTACTCGGGCTGGGCCGCGGCGGCTATCGGCTTCAGCCTTGGCAATGACCTCTTGATCGTGGTTGGCGCGCTGGTGGGCTCATCCGGTGCGATTCTGAGCTACATCATGTGCAAGGCAATGAACCGATCCTTCATCAGCGTGATCCTTGGCGGCTTTGGCGGCCCTGCGGGCGAACAGATGGCAGTTGAAGGCGAGCAGATCGCGATTGAGGCCGAGGGCGTGGCCGCGGCATTGGAGGATGCCGACAGCGTGATCATCATCCCCGGCTACGGGCTTGCGGTGGCGCAGGCGCAACAGGCGGTTAGTGAACTTACCAAACGCCTGCGCGACAAGGGCAAGAACGTGCGTTTTGCCATTCATCCGGTGGCGGGGCGCCTGCCGGGGCATATGAACGTGCTTCTGGCCGAGGCGCGGGTGCCTTATGACATCGTGATGGAGATGGACGAGATCAACGAGGATTTCCCGTCAACGGATGTGGCGATCGTGATCGGCTCCAACGACATCGTGAACCCGGCAGCGCAGGATGATCCCAATTCGCCTATCGCCGGGATGCCGGTGCTGGAATGCTGGAAAGCCAAGCAGGTATTTGTCAGCAAACGCGGCCAGGGTACAGGTTATTCCGGGATTGAGAACCCGCTGTTTTACAAGGAAAATACCCGGATGTTCTATGGCGATGCCAAGGACAGCCTGAATAAATTGCTTGGATTGATCGAGTGACGCCTGATACCCAAATGTCATATGCCCGGGGGTATGTCCTCCGGGCCGTATCATTACAACACGGTAGTTCAATCCGGCCTTGTATGCGATAGTATTCTTCTAACAGTTTGATAAAAAACAAAACTTTCCAAATCGGAGTCCTTGGGTTATGAACTCCGAAACCGAGGCTGCCACAGAGATCATCTATGCCCCCGATCACAGATCACCCGCTGCGCTATAAGCTGACCAATGAGCTGCACGCCCGCCCGTTTCCGGTTCTGACGGTGCCTGGCACGGCGGTTTTCATGGCGGTCAAGCAGGCCCCGGAGGCGGTGGCGCGTGACAGGGGCCTTGATCTGGCGCATCTTACTTTATTGCTGGACCGGTTTGGCGCGCCGCATCCGCCGCCGGGGGCCACGCATTATTCCGGTCAGATCGGGCGGCATGTGCTGAAATGGGAGCAGCATACAGAATTTGTCACCTACACGGTTTTCACCGAGGGCCTGAGCACCCGCGCCTTTGATCCGGCGGATTTTGCCGTGTTCCCCGAAGACTGGCTGACGGATATGCCGGGCACCCGGCTCACATCCGTCCTGATGCGGATCGAAGCGTCTGACGGCGATGAAGCCGCCATCAAACATCGGATCAATGACTGGTTTGAAGCCGAAAGCATGGCGATTGCCGAGGTGCTGGATAAATCCGCCGTCATCGCCACGGATTTCAGGATTGATCCGACCGGCCACAGCCGGATCGCGATGTTTGTGAGGCCGACAACCGGCAAACGCCGGGTGGGGCGGATCGTGCAGCGCCTGTTCGAGATCGAAACCTACAAAACCATGGCGATGCTGGGCCTGCCGGTGGCGCGGGATCTGGGGGCTGAAATGAACCGGCTGGAACAGCGGCTGGTGGATCTGGTGGCCGATCTCAGGCGCGCCGATGCGGATGCCGGCAAGACGTTGGATGCGTTGCTTGAGGTCTCGGCCGAGCTTGAGCATATGGCGATGCGCCACGGCTACCGCTTCAGCGCGACCGAGGCCTATTCGGCGATTGTGCAGCAACGTATCGAGGTCTTGCGCGAGGCGCGGTTTCTGGGCCGGCAGAGCTTTCACGAATTCATGATGCGGCGTTTTGATCCGGCGATGCGCACCTGCCGCTCAACCGCCGCCCGGCTGGAAAACCTGACCGTCCGGGCCGAGCGAGCGGGCAATCTTCTGCGCACCCGGGTGGATGTGGACCGCTCGAACCAGAACCAGAAAGTTCTGGAAAGCATGGATCGCCGCGCCGATCTGCAACTGCGCCTGCAACGCACGGTCGAGGGGTTGTCGGTGGTCGCCATCAGCTATTACGCTGTCTCTTTGGCGGGCTATCTGCTTTACCCGCTGACCGGGCCTTTGGGGATGAGCAAGGGCATGATCACGGCGGTTGTCACATTGCCGGTCGTGGCCGTGGTATGGGGGCTGATCCGGCGGGTTCGCAAGCGGATGCATTAAACCCGGTTGCTGCGAGGCGGATGTTCGATTTGACAAGTAGGGTGGGTGAAACCCACGCATGTCATGTAAGGCAGGCGGGTTACTGTAGTCAGAAGCAGCCTTTGCTCCCCCTCACCGCCCCCGTATCCGCGGATCAAGCGCGTCTCGCAAGCCGTCACCAAGATAGTTGACGCTGAGAACCGTGAGCGAGATGGCAAGGCCGGGCCAGAAGACGCGCTCGGGGTAATCTTGCAGATAGACCACCGCATCATTCAGGAGCCGCCCCCAGGTGGGAAAGTCGGGCGGGAAGCCAAGGCCGAGGAAGCTCAGAGCAGATTCCGTGATGATGGCGTTGGCGATGCCAAGGGTGGCCGAAACCATGATCGGTGACATCACATTGGGCAGGATATGGCGGGTGATGATGCCGGTATTCGTGGTACCGATCGAGCGCGCGGCAAGGATGAATTCGCGCTCTTTCAGGGCCAGCACATCACCGCGCACGATCCGTGCCGTGGGCATCCAGCTTGTGATGCCGATGGCCGAGACCATCAGGATGAAAATGCCCTGTTCCGGGCCGAACACGGCGTTGAGGCTGTCACGAAACAATAGCACCATGACCAGCAAAAGCGGTAACAGTGGCAGTGATAAAAACAGATCGGTGAGGCGCATCAATGGCCCGTCGAGGCGTTTGAAATAGCCTGCGATGACGCCGATGAAACTGCCCAGGATCAGCGCCAGAAGCATGGCGATCAGCCCCACGGCAATCGAGACCTGCCCGCCGGCCATCATCCGTGCAAAATTATCGCGGCCCAGTTGATCGGTGCCAAAAGGATGCCCCCAGCCCGGCCCCTGATTGCGGGCGCGGATATCAATATAGGTGGCGTCAAGGCTCCAGAATAGCGGGCCCAGGAACACCGTGGCGATGATGGTGAAAAAGATCACCCCGCCAATCATCGCCCCGCGGTGATGTTTGAACTGGTCCCAGACATCGCGCCACTGGCTGCGCGGTGGGGCCACCGGCTCAGCATCTGCAAGGGCGCCGATGGGGGCGGCGGATTTCACAGGCTCAGTCATAGCGGATCCTCGGGTCAAGAAAGCCGTAAAGCACATCGGCGATGATGTTGAAAAGCACGATCAGCACTGCCAGCATGAAGGTGACGGTCTGCACCATCGGCAGGTCATTGGCCTGAATCGCGGTGATCAGAAGCTGGCCAAGGCCGTTCACCTTGAAAATCTGTTCGGTAATGATGGCCCCACCAAAGACCTGCGGCACGCCCAGAGCAATCACCGTGATCACCGGGATCATCGAGTTGCGCAGCACATGCACCAGGACCACTGATCGCTCAGACAGGCCCTTGGCGCGGGCGGTGCGCACGAAATCCTGCCGCAGATTATCCAGCATCGAGGCGCGCATGAAGCGGCTGATCTGGGCGGTGGTCTGTAGCGCCAGCACCATCACCGGCATGACCATCTGTTTGAGCTGAAGGATAAATGTATCCCAGCTTACCACAACAAGAGTGGTGTCATAGATCGAGGGCAGCCATCCCAGTTGCACCGAGAAAATCACGATCACCAGAACACCCGAGAAAAACGGCGGCACCGAATACCCGACCATGGTGACAAACGTGCCGACCTGATCAAACACCGAATATTGCCGGTAAGCGGAATAGATGCCGATGGGCAGGGCAATCAGGATGCCGACCACATAAGACATTGCCACCACCCACAGGGTTTGTGGCATGCGCTGGATCACGATATCCATCACCGGCGAGCGGGTTTGCCAACTGATCACGCGCTGCTGGCCCTCGGCGAGTGTCATGCCAAAAGTATGATCCATCCACACCATCGGCTCGACCGCAAAGAACTGCCACAGCCATTTGGCAAAACGGATATGCGTTGGCTGGCCCAGCCCCAGAGCCTCGCGCATCTGCTGTTTGACCTCGGGCGGCACCGTCAGCGGCACCTGCGCCATCGGATCCCCCGGGGCAAGCTCAAGCAGAAGGAAGATCACCAGTGAGATGAAAAGAAGCGTCGGAATGGCCAGAACCAGCCGACGGATCGTGTATGTTAGCATCAGTTGCCCTTCGGGCTTGAGGAAAACGTAGGCCGGGCTTAAGCCCGGCCTACCTCTATCACGAAGGGTTTATTCTGCCCGGTACCAGTCAGCGAGGTTCCAGATTTCGCTATCCCAGGGGTTCATCACGACCCCCCCCAGTTTATTCGAGCGCGCCGCAACCCGGCCACGGTGGGTCAAGGGCAGGATGACATAGTTCTGCATCAGCATGTCATTCAGCTCTTTTGCAATCGCCGCCCGTTCCTCAAGCCCGCCGACAGTGGCCATTTTGGCCGATAGTGCATCATATGCGTCCGAGCAATAGCGCGGCATGTTGTTGCCCTGCCATTGGGTTTCGGGGCGCGGGCGCTGATCGCATGTCCAGTTTGACATATAGGATTCCGGATCGGTGCCGTCGAAGTTGTTGGTATACATCTCCAGATCGGCAAAGAACTTCTGGAAGGTGTCGGGGCTTCCCGGGTCTGACCCGAAAAAGACCGAGGCATCAATGTTGCGAAGCTCGACCTCGACGCCAATTTCCGACCACCACTGCTTGATCAGCGCCTGGTAATCCTGGCGCACCGCATTGGTTGAGGTCTGAAACAGGAACGACAGACGCACACCGTCTTTGGCCCGCACACCGTCACCGCCACGGGCCCAGCCGGCATCATCCAAAAGCTTGTTGGCCCCGGCAATATCCTGTGTCAGGCAGCCATCATTGGCCGTTGAGGCATAGATAGCAGGCGCAGGCAGCACGTTGCATGTGGGCTTGCCCGCAGGGCCATAGCCGATATCGGTCAGAAGCACCCGGTCCATCGCCATCGACAGCGCCTTGCGCACGGCCATGTCTGTCAGCGAGGGGTGAGGATGCGCAATCGTGCCACGTTCATCCCCCAAAGAGGCGCTGACATCGGTGAAGTTGACCATGATCCGCTCCACGGAAGTGCCGAATGCGCTGATTACCTTGCCCTTGCCGGCGGCTTCCATATTGGCCAGAACATCGGGGGCAAGTTGCAGGTTCCAGGCGTAATCAAATTCGCCGGTTTCCAGCACCGAACGGCCCGCGGCATTGGCATCGCCGCCGCCTTTGAACAGCACCTTGGCAAATGCCGGTTTGTTCGGGTCGCGGTAATGCGGGTTGGCTTCCAGGGTGATCACGTCATTGGGCCTGAAATCGGTGACCCTGAAAGGCCCGGTGCCGATGGGGTTGAAATTTGCCTCGGTGCATTCAGGGGCTTTGGCCCCCATGCAATCCTTGAACTGTGCCTTTTGGATGATCGGAGCCTGCGCACCGACAAAAGGCCCATAGGGAAAGGGCCGGGCTTTGGAGAAATGCACAACAACCGTCAGCTCATCCGGCGTGTCCACCTCTGTCACATCGAGATATTTCTCGATCTGGGCACAACCACCGCCATCTGCGGTGCAATATTCCCATGAAAACTTCACATCTTCCGAGGTTACCGGCGTGCCATCAGACCATTTGAGCCCTGCTTTCAGCTTCCAGGTGATGGATTTGAGATCAGACGATACGCCGCCGTTTTCAACCGTAGGCACAGAGTCGGCCAGCCACGGCACCATGGCACCGTCTTGGTTGTAACGTGCCAGTGGCTCGATCACCATCGAGGCGGCTTCCAGCTCTTTGGTGCCGCCGGAAAGATAGGGGTTCATGATTGAGGGCGCTTGCCAGTAGATGATGTTGACCTGCCCATCCGAGCCGCGTTCGGCCTGTGCCATCGAGGCCAGAGCCAGCGCAGCGGTGGCGCAGGTCAGGGTTGATTTGAGGTTCATTATAAGTCTCCCTTTTCAGACAGTTATTGTTTTGATCGCCAGCCTTCGCTTGTCTGTCGCGGTAGCGGCGGTAATTTGCCGGGGCTATTGAGGCAGACCACAATAATTCCCGGTCCATGTTCCTTATGAACACATCTCCAAGCCTCTATCTCAGACTGAATCTGACAAAATAGCAAGACTTGCCTGCGGGGGTATCACAGAAATGTTTGGTATCGGGTTTGACATTGCGGCCTCAGCCTGAGTAGCGTCAGCCATGAACTTCATTGAATCAGGGCCATTGGCAAATGCTTGATCAACCCATCGCACGGATTAAAAATCTACGGGTTGAGTTTCAGACCAAGGACGGCCCCGTTATCGGGGTCGAGGATGTTTCATTCGAGGTCAACGCCGGTGAAACCCTCTGCATCGTTGGCGAATCGGGATCGGGCAAATCGGTGTCGTCGCTGTCACTGATGCGGCTGGTTGAGTTTGGTGGCGGTGAAATTGCCGGCGGGCGGCTGATTTTTGACCGCAGGAATGGCGATGAGATTGATCTGGTGGATGCCGATAACGATCTGATGCGCACCATCCGCGGCAATGAAATCGGCATGATCTTTCAGGAGCCGATGACCGCGCTCAACCCGGTTTTCACGGTTGAGCGGCAACTGACCGAGGGGTTGCGTCTGCATATGAATCTGGGCAAGGCGGCGGCGCGCAAACGCGCGGTCGAGCTGTTGCGCGAGGTGCGCATCCCCGAGCCCGAGCAGCGGATGAAGCAATATCCCCATGAATTATCCGGCGGGATGCGGCAACGGGTGGTGATCGCGATGGCACTGGCCTGTTCGCCGCGGCTGCTCATTGCGGATGAGCCGACAACCGCTTTGGACGTGACCATTCAGGCGGAAATTCTGGCACTGATGGACCGCTTGAAGCGTGAAACCGGCACGGCGGTGGTGTTTATCACCCATGATATGTCGGTGGTGGCGCAGGTGGCCGACCGGGTGGTGGTGATGTTTCGGGGTCGCAAGGTTGAAGAAGGCCCGGTTGAGCAGATATTTGAAGCGCCGCAGCATGACTATACCAAGGCACTTCTGGCCGCAGTGCCCAAACTGGGCGAGATGCGCGGCAAATCCAGCCCCGAACCGATGAAGCTTTTGGGCGACGATCCGAAAAAGGTCAAACCCATTATCGGCAGTGATGATCTGCTGCTTGAGGTTAAGGGGCTGACCACGCGCTTTGCGGTCAAGGGCGGGTTTTTCCGCCGCAATGTGGCCAATGTGCACGCGGTCGAGGATGTCTCATTCAGCATCAACAGGGGGCGCACATTATCATTGGTGGGTGAATCGGGCTGCGGCAAATCCACCGTGGCGCGCTCGATCCTGCGGCTGGTTGCGCCACATGCGGGCCATGTGGTGCTGGACGGTGTTGATATCATGGCGCTTGAACCTCGCGAGTTGCGGCAGGCGCGGGTCAACATGCAGATGGTGTTTCAGGATCCCTTTGCCTCGCTCAACCCGCAGATGCGGCTTGCCGATCAGGTGGCCGAGCCGATGCGCAATTACCGTACCGCCGACAAATCCGAGATCGAGGATCGGGTGGGGATGCTGTTTGACAGGGTGGAATTGCCGCGCAGCTTCCTGCGCCGTTATCCGCATGAGCTTTCGGGCGGGCAGCGCCAGAGGGTGGCGATTGCCCGGGCGCTGGCGCTTAACCCCAAGCTGATCGTGGCCGATGAGGCGGTCTCGGCCCTGGATGTTTCAGTGCAGGCGCAGGTGCTCAACCTGATGCTGGAATTGCAGGCCGATCTGGGCTTGTCTTATCTGTTTATCAGCCATGACATGGCCGTGGTCGAGCGCGTCAGCCATGATGTCGGCGTGATGTATCTGGGCCGTATTGTTGAATATGGGCCGCGTAGGGCCGTGTTTGAAAACCCGCAGCACGCTTATACAAAGGCGCTGATGAAGGCGGTGCCGATTGCCGATCCGCGCAAGCGCAAATCCGAGAAGGACATGAATTTCAAACCGATCCCGTCGCCGATACATCCGATTGGATATGAGCCGGGGCCATCGGTTTATAAGCAAGTCAGCGAAGGGCATTTTGTCCTGACTTCAGAAAGTGGATATTAAACCCGATGACCGAACATCTGCCGCCACTGGCGATCCTGAAAAAGCTGGTGTCGTTTCCGACCGTCAGCCGCGATACCAATCTGCCACTTGTAGACTGGGTTGAGGATTATCTATCCGGCCACGGCATCGAGGCGCACAGATATTATCATGAAAGCGGTGAAAAGGCCGCCCTCTTTGCCCATGTCGGCCCGTGGGAGGAAGGCGCCGTGGTGCTTTCCGGCCATACCGATGTGGTGCCGGTGGATGGTCAGCCATGGGAGACGAACCCGTTTGAAGTGGTTGAAAAGAATGGTAAATATTACGGGCGCGGCACCTGTGACATGAAAGGTTATGACGCGCTGGCGATCTGGGCTTTGGTTGAGGCAAAGACGCGCGGCATCAAGCGGCCGCTGCAACTGGCGCTCAGCTTTGACGAGGAGGTGGGCTGCACCGGTGCGCCGCCGATGATCAAGGCGATGCAGCCGGTTCTGCCCAAAGGCTCGGCGGTGATCGTGGGCGAGCCTTCAACCATGCGGGCGGTCACGGCTCATAAGGGCGGGCAGGGCTATGTGGTGCACATCACCGGCTTTGAGGTGCATTCATCGCTGCTGCCAACCGGCGTCAGCGCCATTCTGGAAGCCGGGCGGATACTGGAATGGGTCAACCATACCAACGCTGATATTCAGGCGAAACCGCCCGCGCCGCTGGCGGCGATGTTTGATCCGCCCTTCACCACGCTGCATGTGGGCAATATCAAGGGCGGCACCGCGCGCAATATCACCGCCAAGGATTGCGTGATGGATTTTGAGATGCGGGTGGTGCCGGGCGAAGATCCCAAGGAATGGGACCGGCGTTTTGTGGACCATATACGCAAGATCGAGGCGGATATGAAGAAGGTGCGCCCCGAGGCGGGGATCGAGCTTGAGACGCTCTTTGGTGTGCCGGGATTGCGCCCCGAAGAGGGCGGCGAGGCCGAGGCGCTGGCGCGGGCGATTACCGGCGATAATGGCACCCATGTGGTCAGCTATGGCACCGAAGGCGGGCAGTTTCAGGCGGCGGGTTATTCCGCTGTGGTGTGTGGCCCCGGCGATATTGCGCAGGCGCATCAGCCCAATGAATTCATCGAAGTGGCGCAGTTTGAGGCCGGGCATGATTTCATGCGCCGGTTGATTGCGCGCCTGCAAGGAGAGTAGGATATGCCCGTAAAAAACCGATTTGCCGAGCTCCATGATGAGATCACCGCCTGGCGGCGCGATATGCATGAACACCCCGAGATATTGTTTGAAACCCACCGCACCAGCGCTTTGGTGGCCGAGAAATTGCAGGCGTTCGGCTGTGACGAGGTGGTCACCGGCATTGGCCGCACCGGGGTTGTGGGGGTGATCAAAGGCAAATCCACCGATAGCGGCAAGGTGATTGGCCTGCGCGCCGATATGGATGCGCTGCCGATCCATGAGCAAACCGGGCTGGACTATGCCTCCAAAACCGATGGGGCGATGCATGCCTGCGGCCATGACGGCCACACGGCGATGCTTTTGGGGGCGGCGAAATACCTGGCCGAGACGCGCAATTTTGATGGCACCTGCGTGGTGATCTTTCAGCCCGCTGAAGAGGGCGGCGGCGGCGGCCGTGAGATGTGCGAGGATGGCCTGATGGAGAAGTTTGGCATTCAGGAAGTCTACGGGATGCATAACTGGCCCGGTCAGCCAGAAGGCACATTCGGCATCCGTCCGGGCGCGTTTTTTGCCGCCACGGATGTGTTTGAGATTACGATCGAAGGCAAGGGCGGCCATGCCGCCAAGCCTCAGGAAACGGTTGATCCGGTGGTAATGGCCAGCCATCTGGTGCTGGCGTTGCAGACCATTGCCAGCCGCAATGCCGATCCGATTGATCAGATCGTGGTGTCGGTGACCTCGTTTGAGACCTCCTCGAATGCCTTCAACGTGATCCCGCAATCTGTGGAACTTCTGGGCACGGTGCGCACCATGAGCGCCCAAATGCGCGATCTGGCCGAGGCGCGGATGAGGGCACTTTGTGACAGCACGGCGCAGGGTTTTGGCGGCAAGATTGCGCTTGACTACAAGCGCAATTACCCGGTGATGGCCAATCATCCCGACCAGACCGAATTTGCCGCCGGTGTGGCGCGCTCGGTCAGCGGGCAATGCAATGAGGCACCGCTGGTCATGGGTGGTGAGGATTTTGCCTACATGCTGGAAGAACGCCCCGGCGCGTATATCCTGATGGGCAATGGCGATACCGCGATGGTGCATAACCCCGATTACAATTTCAACGATGAGGTCATTCCCAGCGGCTGTAGCTGGTGGGCGGGGATTGTTGAGCAGCGGATGCCGGCTTAGATTCTGCGGCTGCACCGCTTGGCTTTACTGTCATTTTTTTTGAGTATTTAAGGAAAAATGAAAGGCAGGGGTTGAGCGGGTGAATTTGGCGGCTGTCAAGAGGCGGTATCCGGGATATGGTGCAGCGACAGGGCTTTGGTCAGGGTTGTGCTGAGGTCTTGCAATGCCCCCTCCTGCTGGGCGGCAAAGGTGCGGGCGTTTTGGCGCATCTGGTCAAGTTCAGCCGGGGTGCTGAGGAGTTTATTGAGTGCTTTTGCAAGCCCGCCCGCGTTTTTCACCTGCACCGCCGCAGTGCTGGCATCGAGATCAGCATAGGCCTGAGCGAAATTGGCAATATGCTCTCCGTGGATTATGGCGGATCCGGCAAAGGCGGGCTCATAGGGGTTGTGGCCGCCCACGGGGGTGAATGATCCACAGATGCAGGTAATCGGGCAAAGCCTGAACCAAAGCCCGGTTTCGCCCAGAGTATCGGCAAGATAGACCTGAGTTTGCGGGGTTATCCGCCCGCCCGTCGAGCGGTTTGCGCCCTGAAGGCCATGCGCGGCGCGTAAGGCCTCAATCTGCCCGGCGCGCTCGGGGTGGCGCGGCACAAGGATCAGCAGCAGATCGGGATAAGCCTTCAGGAGCGATTGATGCGCCCTGAGCATGATCTCATCCTCGCCCGGATGGGTGGATGCCGCAAGCCAAAGCGGGCGGTCGGCAAAATCTGCGCGCAGGCGGGCCATTTCGGCCGCGTCATGGGGCAGGGAGCCTGCGATGGATTTCAGGTTTTGCCCGGTTTGGGCGTGGCTCAGGCCAAGGTCATGCAGATGTGCTGTGGTTCGGGCGTCCTGGGATTGGATCATTGAAAACTGCCCCAGAACATGCCGCGCGGTTTTGGGAAAGCGCTCCCAGCGGCGGGCGGATTTATCCGACAGCCGCGCGTTGATCAGCGCCATGGGAATGCCGCGCGTGTGGGTTTCGCCCAGCATTTGCGGCCACAGCTCGCTTTCCACGAAAATCGCCGCTGTTGGCTGCCAGTGATCCAGAAACCGGCGCAGCGCGGCACGGGCATCAAGCGGCGCAAACTGATGCACGCAGCGCGCGGGCAGGCGATTGGCGACAACTTCCGCCGAGCTGGCGGTGCCGGTGGTCAGCAGAAACCGCCAGTCGGCATTGGCAGCACCCATATGCGAGATCAGTCGCAGAACCGACAGGCTTTCGCCGATTGAGGCGGCGTGGAACCAGATCAAACTGCCTTTGGGGCGGGCAAGGCGGGCGTGCCCCATGCGCTCGGGCAGGCGGGCGGGGTTTATCCCCTGGGCCTTGAGTTTTGCAGCAATGCGGCGATAGGCGAGCGGGGCAATCAGATCGGCGACCCCCGCATAGAGGCGGATCAGCCCGGGCGGGTGCATCAGCCGCCGGTATGGCTCATGTGGCGCGACATTTTGCCGTCAACCACGGCCCGCGAATAATCAAAATCATGGCCTTTGGGCTTGCGGGCAATGGCGGCGCGGATGGCCTGTTCAAGTGGCGCATCATCATGGGGATTGTTGCGCAGCGCCGGGCGCAGATCGGCCACATCTTCCTGCCCCAGACACATGTACAGCTCCCCCATGCAGGTGAGGCGCACACGGTTGCAGCTTTCACAGAAATTATGCGTGAGCGGCGTGATGAAGCCGATCTTCTGGCCGGTTTCTTCCAACGCGACATAGCGCGCCGGGCCGCCGGTATTGAGCGGCAGATCTGTGAGGCTGTATTGTTGGCGCAACGTGGCGCGCAGATCCTTGAGCGGCCAGTATTGATCAAGCCGGTTTTCATTGCCGATATCGCCCATCGGCATGACCTCGATAAAAGTCAGATCCATATCGCGGGCGGCACACCAGTTCACCAGGGTGAACAACTCATCCTCATTAAAGCCTTTCAGGGCCACGGTATTGATCTTTACCCGCAGCCCCGCCTGTTGCGCCGCTTCAATGCCTTGCAGAACCTGCGGCAAACGGCCCCAGCGGGTGATGTCGGCGAACTTTTTCTCATCAAGCGTATCGAGCGATACATTCACCCGGCGCACGCCAGCGGCATGAAGATCACCGGCAAACCGCGCCAGTTGGCTGCCATTGGTTGTGAGGGTCAGCTCTTTCAGTGCACCGCTTTCAAGGTGCCGGGTCATTGCGTTGAAAAACGTCATGATGCCCTTGCGCACCAGCGGCTCGCCGCCGGTGATGCGCAGCTTTTCAACGCCAAGCCCGACGAAGGCTGAACACATGCGATCCAGCTCTTCCAGGGTCAGCAATTCTTTTTTCGGCAGGAAGGTCATGTTTTCCGACATGCAGTAAACACAGCGGAAATCACAGCGGTCCGTAACCGAAACGCGCAAGTAGGAGATCGGGCGCAAGAAGGGATCAATCAACGGGGTTGTCATTCGGTAAGCCTATGCTTCTGTGCCGTTCGGGGCAAGGCTGATCTTTTTACTGCTCCCAGTCAGGCGGGCGCTTTTCGATGAAGGCGCTGATGCCTTCGGCTGTGTCGCGAAACAGCATGTTTTCAACCATGACGCTTCCGGTATAGGCATAGGCCTGATCCAACGGCATCTCAAGCTGATTGTAAAACGCCTCCTTGCCGATGCGCACCACCGCGCCCAGCTTGGCCGCGACGGTTTCAGCCAGGGTATTTGTGGCCTCGGTTAGCTGATCATGCGGCACGATACGATTGATCAGGCCCAGTTCAAGCGCGCGCTCAGAGGTGATGAATTCACCCGTGGTGAGCATCTCAAACGCCTGTTTTCGCGGGATATTACGGGACAGAGCCACCATGGGGGTTGAGCAGAAAAGGCCAATGTTCACGCCATTGACGCCAAACCGCGTGCCTTCCGCCGCCACGGCCATATCGCAGGACGCCACAAGCTGACAGCCCGCGGCGGTGGCGATGCCATGGGCCTCGGCGATCACCGGTTGGGGTAGGGCGCGGATGGCCATCATCACCTTGCCACAGCGGCCAAAAAGATCGGCAAAATAGGCCTTGCCGCCGTCTTTGGCCTGACGCCCGGCTGTCATTTCCTTGAGGTCATGCCCGGCGCAAAATGCCTTGCCCGCACCGGCAAGGATGACGGCCCTTATTTCGGGCTGCGCGGATATACGGCTGAATTCATCTGTCAGGGCGGCGAGCATCGCGTCGCTCAGGGCATTCAGCTTTTCAGGGGCGTTCAGGGTAAGCCGGGCAATCGCCCCGGAATCTTCACGCTCAAGTATTGGCATCTTGTGTCTCCTTGATTGTTATGGCCATTGTTAGTCTGGAATTAACCAAGAGAAAAGCCATGAGAATACAGATGAATGAGGAGGAACTGGCAGGGTTTCTGGCGCGTGAATTTCCGCAGGTGGCGGAGAGTTATATTATTGAGGAACTGGCCGAAAATAAAATCAGGATGCGCCTGATTGTGGCCGAGCAGCATCTGCGCCCGGGCGGTACGGTGTCTGGTCCGTCCATTTTTGCCCTCGCGGATGTGGCTGTCTATCTGGCGATACTGGCCATGATCGGGCCGCAAGCTCTGGCCGTTACCACCAGTTGCTCGATGGATTTCATGCGCAAGCCGGCGGCGGGTACTGATATGATCGCTGAATGCCGCTTGCTGAAACTGGGCAAGGTGCTGGCAGTGGGCGAAGTTTTAATCTTCTCCGAGGGCGTCGAAGCGCCGGTGGCACGTGCCAGCATGACGTATTCCATCCCGCCGGTGAAGAAGTGATATATTTGGGGTATAATGATACCATATTTGTAAGTCATTGAAAAGGCTGCATATTACAACAGTTACGGCGCTTGACGTGGCATCCAAACCCTATATAACCCGGCCATCAAATCCACGATACGGGCTATATAGGATATCCCTGCAATGAAAACATTCTCTGCGACTCCGGCAGATATTGACAAGAAATGGATCCTGATCGACGCTGAAGGCGTTGTTCTGGGCCGTTTGGCGTCAATTATCGCCATGCGCCTGCGCGGCAAGCACAAGGCCAGCTTCACACCGAACATGGATATGGGTGACAATGTGATTGTCATCAATGCCGACAAGGTTCAGGTGACGGGCAAAAAGCGCGACAAGCCAAATTACTGGCATACCGGCCATCCGGGCGGTATCAAATCACGCACCACCGGTGAGATTCTCGAAGGTGATCACCCCGAGCGCGTTGTGATGCAGGCGGTCAAGCGCATGTTGCCCGGCAACAGGCTGGCGCGCCAGCAAATGACAAACCTGCGGGTCTATGCAGGCTCTGAGCATCCCCATGAGGCACAATCGCCGGATGTTCTGGATGTGAAATCAATGAATTCGAAAAACACGCGGGTGGCAAGCTGATGGCTGAAGAAATCAATTCCCTCGAAGGGCTGGAAGCGGTTGCCGAAGTTGTGGCCGTGGAAGTTGTAACCGAAGCGGCACCGCTGCATGAGCAGGTGCGCGATGATCTGGGCCGGTCTTATGCCACAGGCAAACGTAAAGATGCGGTTGCCCGGGTCTGGATCAAGCCCGGTTCGGGCAAGGTGACTGTCAACGGCAAGGAAATGAACACCTATTTCGCGCGGCCCGTGTTGCAGATGATCCTGGGTCAGCCGTTTCAGGTTGCCGGTGTTGTGGATGAGTTTGACGTGACAGCCACTGTTAAAGGCGGCGGTTTGTCAGGCCAGGCCGGTGCTGTGAAACATGGTATTTCCAAAGCATTGCAGCTTTATGAGCCATCCCTGCGCCCGGCGCTGAAAGCGGCCGGTTTCCTGACCCGCGACAGCCGGGTTGTGGAGCGCAAGAAATTCGGTAAGCGCAAGGCGCGCCGGAGCTTCCAGTTCTCGAAGCGTTAAATTACAGATCGCACAGAAAACAAAAAGGGCTGCTCGCCGGAGCGGCCCTTTTTAATTGGCCAACTTACCAATATCGGCCAGAGCAGAGCGAAGTTTATCATGGTGCATTGTCTCGAAGGGCAGGTCAAGCAGGGCCTGCGCGCGACATCGCAAAACCCTATAGGCCGTCTCAAACGCGGCTGTCTGATCGGCCTCCGCTGCAGCGGCCGGATCCTCGACGCCCCAATGTGCCCGGATCGGCGCACCCGGCCAAATTGGGCAGGTCTCACCGGCGGCAGAGCCACAAACCGTGATCACCATATTCATTTCAGGCGCACCCGGCCCGGCAAACTCATCCCAGCTTTTCGACCTGGCATCAGTTATAGCAAAGCCGTGGTTCTTGAGCAGGACACGCGATTGCGGATGCACCTGCCCGGTGGGTTTGGACCCTGCTGACCACGCGCGCACACGTTTTCGCCCCATACCATTGAGAAGGGCTTCGAGGATGATTGAGCGTGCGGAATTGCCGGTGCAAAGAACTAGGATATTCATGGGGGCAAGGGCTATCCCGTCTGGGTAACAGCTTTATGACATATCCGATCAGAACCAGCTTTGAACACCGCGCGCGGCACCGGATACATCCTGGCCAACACCATCCACCGTATTGCAGCCTGCAATCAGGGTTATCAGTGCGATTGCAATCAGTTTTTTCATGTTTATGCCTCGTTTCTCATTGTTCTGCTTCATACCACCATACCGTGGGAAGAAAGCCAATACCATCGCCGTAGATCGGCAGATGCTCCTCAAGATAGTTCAGTTCTTTAACATGGGCTATGCGCCCCACGGTATATTGATAGATCGGGATAACATATCGGCCACTGGTCAATATGCGGTCAAGCGCGCGTGTGGCATTGATGAAATCCGGGCGGGTTTTAGCCTGTAGCATGTTGCGGATCATCGCCTCGGCAGCGGGCGAATTCATTCCCATCAGGTTGCGGCTGCCGGGCTGATCCACCCCATCCGAGCCCCAGTAGAACATCTGTTCATTGCCGGGGCTGAGCGACAGGTCACGGCGGAGAAATGTCAGGTCAAAATCATATGTTCTTTCGCGCTCGGCATATTGCGCCTTGTCGATGGATTGAATGGTCAGGGGGATGCCCAGCCTTTCCAGCGCCCGCGCGTAGATGTCCATCATCGCCGTTGCCTGAGAGATCAGCCCGTCCTGTTTGAGCAAGACCGTCAGTTCAAGCGGGGTGCCGTCCGCATTTTTCAAAACCCCGTCCTGTATGGTCCAACCGGCCTCATTCAGGAGTTTCATGGCATGGCGGATATTGCCTCGGTTGCGTTTGCTGCCGTCGCTGACGGGCAGGGCATAACCCTCAAGCGCGCCGGGCAGGAGCGTATTGCGGTATGGCTCCAGCAGGGCGGCCACGGCACCGGTGGCGGGGCCATCTGTCATGCCCAGTTCAGAGTTGGAGAAATACGAGGTGATGCGCGGCTGCCGCCCGCCTGTCAGGGTGTCGTTGATATATTCGAAGTTGAAGGCATGGATCAGCGCCTCGCGTACCCGCCAGTCATCCAGCGGTGGGCGGCGGGTGTTCATCACAAAGCCGGTCATGCCCGAAGGTTTTTGATGCGGAATCTCGGATTTTACAATATCGCCCCGGGTGACGGCGGGAAAATCATATTGGGTCTGCCATTTCTCGGCGTTGAATTCACGCAGGTAACTGATCGCCCCGGCCTTGAATGCCTCATTCAGCACCGTGGTATCGCCGTAAAACTCGATGCGTATTTCATCGAAATTGTCGGTGCCCCGGCGCAGCGGCAGATCAGCGCCCCAATAGTCGGGATTGCGCCGCAGCACCACATTGCGATTAAGCTCGTAGCTGTCGATCACATAGGGGCCTGAACCGATGGGAATGTCAGTGCCTGCTGCCTCGGCAAAGCCCATGCCATCCCATTGCGATTTTTTCAGGATCGGGCGCAAACCGATGACAAGCGCCAGCTCGCGGTCTTCGGTGTTGAAAGTGATGCGCAGGCTGCGCGGGCCTGTGGCCTCGATCTTTTCCACCTTGCTCCAGACTGCGCGGTAGCGCGGGTGACCTATGCTGCCGAGGGTCTCATAAGACCAGATGACATCTTCAACCGTGACCGGGCTGCCATCGGAAAATCTTGCCTCAGGGCGCAGGGTGAAATCGACCCATTCGCGATCAGGCCCTGTGCGCACTGATTCGGCCAGAAGGCCGTATAATGTGAAAGGCTCATCCCAGGAGCGGCCCATCAGTGCCTCATGGGTGAAATATCCCAACTGCCAGGGCACGCTGCCTTTCAGGATGAAGGGATTGAGCGAATCATATCCACCGACATTGCCCGTCACAACCTTGCCGCCTTTGGGCGCATCGGGGTTGGCATAAGGGAGCGACACAAAATCCTGTGGTAGGGCCGGTTCGCCATACATAGCTATGCCATGCGGGCCATCCGCGCGGGCAGGCAGGGCGCAGAATACAAGCCCTAAAATCAGTAAAAACGGGCGTGTCATCTGATAAATTCCCATGGTTGTTTCCCGCTCAATCCTGATAATATGCACCTGCCTTACCAATGATTTCTAGAGAGGCATTTCAACCTTTTCAAACTTTTAGCTTGGATGATGGCGCGCGATTGCTTATAAAGGGCTTACTGCTCGATAGGTTTCTTGCCTGTATGAAACCTGCCTCAATAACTTAACGCCCGCTTCGTGCGGGCGTTTTTTTTGGGCTCCTGCGCCGGGCAGGGTTTTGGAATATTATTTGAACCTTGGGCATTGTGCTCTGGTCAGAATATACAGCATGATAAGGCGATTCAGCCAGCAGGAGTGCCGCCATGTCATACGCCGGTAAAACCGCCATCATCACCGGATCAACCTCGGGCATCGGGCTGGGCATTGCCCGGTCCATGGCCAAGGCCGGGGTGAATGTGGTGCTGAATTCATTCACCGATTCGCTGGAGGATCACGCGCTGGCCGAAGCACTGTCCGCCGAATTCGGGATTGAGGCGCGCTATGCGCAGGCGGATATGTCTGATCCGGCGCAATGCCGGGCGCTGATTGAGCGCGCCGGGCGCTGTGATATTCTGGTGAATAATGCTGGCATTCAGCATGTGGCACCGATTGACGAATTTCCAACCGATAAATGGGATGCGATCATCGCGATCAACATGTCGTCTGCTTTCCACACCACTGCCGCTGCCTTGCCGATGATGCGGGCGGCGGGATGGGGCAGGGTGGTGAATATCGCCTCGGCCCACGGGCTGACGGCAAGCCCGTATAAATCGGCCTATATTGCCGCCAAGCACGGGGTTGTCGGCCTGACCAAGACCACCGCGTTGGAAACCGCGCAAGAGCCGATCACCGCCAATGCCATCTGCCCCGGCTATGTGCTGACGCCGCTGGTTGAGGCGCAGATCCCGGATACGATGAAGGAATACGGGCTGGGCCGTGAAGAGGTGATCCGCGATGTGATGCTGCTACGCCAGCCATCCAGGCAATTTGCCACTGTTGAACAGATCGGCGGCACCACATTGTTTTTATGCTCGGATGCGGCGGATCAGATCACTGGCACCACGATCAGTGTGGATGGAGGCTGGACGGCGCTTTGAGGCGGCGCGCGCGTCAGCCCTGATCGGCTGCCTCGCTTTCGGCAGGGCGATCGCGGCCATTGCCGTTTTTATGCGGATAGACAAGCCCGGCCGAAATCACCAGTTTGGCGGCTTCTTCGACGCTCATATCAAGCTCGATAACCTCCTCTTTTGGCAAGAACAGCAAAAAGCCCGAGGTCGGGTTTGGCGTGGTTGGCAGGAAGATGCTCATCATTTCGCTGCTTCCCCCTGAGCGGGTTGATATTTCGCCCTTGGCGGTGGTCGAGATAAAGCCGATGGCCCATATGCCCTTGCGCGGATATTCGATCAGGCAGGCTTTCTCAAAGCTGCGCTCGGATTGGGCAAAGACGGTTTCGGCGATTTGTTTTACCGCGGAATAAATCGTGCGCACCACCGGCATGCGCTCAACCAGGGATTCAGCATAATCAATCAATGACCGGCCAATCAGCCCTTTGGCAATCCAGCCCACGATAACAGTGAAGATCAGGAAGATGATCACCCCGACACCGCGCAGATTGATGCCGATATAGGTTTCAGGATTGAAATCATAAGGCACAAACGGCAGCACGACGCCATCCACCCAGCCAATGAACGACCACATCAGCCAAAGGGTCAGGGCCACGGGCGCAATCACCACCAGCCCGGTCAGAAAGCTGGCGCGCAGGCTGGAAAACAGGCCTGATTTGCGCGCTGGGCGTGGATCTTCGTCGAAGGGTGTGTTCATGATGTCAATCAATTCGTGAATTCAGAAGGCTATCTAAGCAAGATTTAGCGCAACAACAATGGTGGATTGAAATTTGCGGTGAAAACAACTGTTATTTTTCCGGGATCAGGCATCTCTGGTGCCGAATTCAAAGCAAGGGTTGCGTATGGTGATTCAAGCAGCTATACGCGCGCCATTAAATCCGCAGGCAAGGGCGGGCTGACGGGGGAGAAATCCCCGTTCATGTCCACCGGTTGAAGCATCCCGCTTCTCATCCCTTGCCGAGGCGAAAACCGGAAAAGGAAAACGAATATGGCTCTTCCCGAGTTCACCATGCGTCAGCTATTGGAAGCTGGCGTTCACTTTGGCCACCAAACGCAGCGCTGGAATCCCCGCATGGGCGAGTTCATTTATGGCGCGCGCAATGGCATTCACATCTTTGATCTGACACAGACCGTACCGATGCTGGATGCGGCCCTGAATGCCGTGCGCGAAACCACGGCCAAAGGCGGCCGGGTTCTGTTTGTCGGCACCAAGCGGCAGGCGGCCACGCCGATTGCCGAAGCGGCCGAAAATTGCGCGCAATATTATATGAATCACCGCTGGCTTGGCGGCACATTGACCAACTGGCAGACAGTTTCAAAATCCATCACCCGGTTGAAGCAGATTGATGAAGCGCTTGAAGAAGGTGCCGAAGGCCTGACCAAGAAAGAGCGCCTCGGCATCGAGCGCGATCAGGGCAAACTGCAAGCCAGCCTTGGCGGCATCCGCGAAATGGGCGGCGTGCCGGATCTGGTTTTCATCATCGACGTGCGCAAAGAGGCATTGGCCGTGGCCGAAGCCAACAAGCTGGGCATTCCGGTTGTGGCTGTGGTCGATACCAACTGCCCGCCCGAAGGCATTGATTACATGATCCCGGGCAATGATGACGCGGCACGCGCGATTGCGCTTTATTGTGATCTGGTTTCGCGCGCAGCCCTTGATGGCATGTCGGCGCAGATGGGCGCGGCAGGGGTTGATCTTGGGGCGATGGAAGAGGCACCAATAGAGGCCGTGACAGAAGAAACGCCCGCCGAAGAAGCCAAGGCAGAAGAAGCTCCGGCCAAGGATGCAAAAGCAGAAGAAGCCCCGGCTGCGGAAAAAGCCAAAAAGCCTGCCAAGAAAGCGGCTAAAAAGGCTCCGGCCAATAAAGCGGCTGAGGAGAAAGCACCGGCCAAGAAAGCGCCGGCCAAGAAAGCCTCTGCCAAGGATGAGGCGGCAAAGGATGCACCGGCCAAAGCAGCCCCGGCCAAGAAGGCTCCGGCCAAGAAAGCCGCTGCTGAAAAGGCTGATGTGGCTGAATAAGCCAGCCCTTAAGGCATGAACGATAAGGGGTGCAGAACAATCTGCACCCCGTTGATTTTTGAGATGGCATAAAGAAGGAGATCCAGTGATGGCGATTACAGCTGCAATGGTGAAAGAACTGCGCGACAGCACGGGCGCAGGCATGATGGACGCGAAAAAAGCGCTGACCGAAAATGACGGTGATATGGAGGCGGCCGTGGATTGGCTGCGCACCAAGGGCCTGGCGAAAGCCGCCAAGAAATCCGGCCGCACAGCCGCCGAAGGGCTGGTTGCGGTGAAGGTTGAGGGCGGCCGCGGCATTGCGGTCGAGATCAACTCGGAAACCGATTTTGTCGCCAAGAACGCCGATTTTCAGGCCATGGTCGCAGCGGTTGCCGATGTGGCCATCGGGGCCGCGGATACCGAAGCACTGGCCGCAACGGATATGGGCGGCAAAACCGTGGCGGAAACCATCACCGCCAAGGTGGCCACCATTGGCGAAAACATGTCACTGCGCCGGATGGCAAGCGTTGAGGGCGATACGGTTGTGTCATATGTCCACAACGCCGCCGCCGAGGGCATGGGCAAAATCGGCGTGCTCGTGGCGCTCAGGGGCGATGCCGGTTTTGGCAAACAGATCGCCATGCATATCGCCGCCACCAACCCTGCGGCGCTGAACGAGGCCTCGCTTGACCCGGCGATTGTCGAAAAAGAAAAGCAGGTTCAGATTGAGATCGCCCGCGAATCCGGCAAGCCCGAACAGGTGATTGAGAAAATGATCATTGGCCGGATGAAGAAATTCATGTCGGAAGTAACATTGATGGGGCAATCATTCGTGATGAATCCCGATCTCACGGTTGCGACCGCCGCCAAAGAAGCGGGCGCCGAAATCACCGGTTTCGTGCGCCTCGAAGTGGGCGAAGGCATTGAAGTGGTAAAAGAAGATTTTGCCGCCGAGGTTGCCAAAGCGGTGCAGGGCTGAACCCTTCACATGGACGGAAAAAAAGGGCATCCAGCAGGGTGCCCTTTTTTGATGTCGCGAGCGGGGCCTTGTTTCTTCCCGCGCCGGGGCTTCCCGGTCAACCTTGCCTGTCACCTGAAACAGCGCCTGCTGATCAGCGGAAAAAAGGGTATTTGTCTGGTAAAATTCCCGCAGCGCGCAAAATAGCGGTGTTCTTATCGGCGTCACTCTCATATATTTCCCCTCAACGCTCACTCTTTTCTCAGGACCTCAGAAATGACGTTAGACACCCCCGGCATCCGCAGCAAAGACGCCCCTGATCTTTCAGATTTCAACTGGCAAGATCCCTTCCGCCTCAGTGATCAGCTCTCGGACGAAGAGCGCATGATCACCGACAGCGCCCGCGCCTATGCAAGCGAAAAACTGCAACCAAGGGTGATAGATGCCTATGCCAACGAGGTGACCGACCCGGATATTTTCCGCGAGATGGGCGAGATGGGCCTTTTGGGCACCACCATCCCCGAGGCATATGGCGGGCTTGGCGCGGGCTATGTGAGCTATGGCCTTGTGGCGCGCGAGGTTGAGCGCGTCGATAGCGGATACCGCTCGATGATGTCGGTGCAATCAAGCCTCGTGATGTATCCGATCTATGCTTATGGCAGCGAAGAACAGCGGCAAAAATATCTGCCCGGCCTTGCAACCGGCGCGCTCATCGGCTGTTTCGGCCTGACCGAGCCGGATGCCGGCAGCGATCCCGGCAGCCTCAAAACCCGGGCTGTGAAAATCGACGGGGGCTATCGCCTCACAGGTTCGAAAATGTGGATATCCAACGCGCCGATTGCCGATGTGTTTGTGATCTGGGCCAAATCCGACGCCCATGACGGCAAAATCCGCGGCTTCGTGCTTGAAAAAGGTATGACCGGCCTGAGCGCGCCGAAAATCGAAGGCAAGCTGAGCCTGCGCGCGTCGATCACCGGCGAGATCGTGATGCAGGGCGTGGAAGTGGGGGACGAGGCATTACTGCCCAATGTTCAGGGCCTCAAAGGCCCGTTTGGCTGCCTGAACCGGGCGCGTTACGGCATTGCCTGGGGTGTCATGGGCGCGGCCGAGGCCTGTTGGCATGGCGCCCGGCAATACGGGCTTGACCGGCAGCAATTCAACCGGCCCCTGGCGCAAACCCAACTGTTTCAGAAAAAACTTGCCGATATGCAGACAGAAATCACTTTGGGCCTGCAAGCGGCCCTCAGGGTCGGGCGGCTGATGGATGAGGCCAACGCGGCCCCTGAAATGATCAGCCTGATCAAGCGCAATAATTGCGGCAAGGCGCTGGAAATTGCCCGCCACGCCCGCGATATGCATGGCGGCAACGGCATTGCGCAGGAATTTCAGGTGATCCGCCACATGATGAACCTGGAAACCGTCAACACCTATGAAGGCACTCATGATGTGCATGCCCTGATCCTTGGCCGGGCGCAAACCGGGCTACAGGCGTTTTTCTGAACCCCCATGGCCGGGCTTGGCAACCTTTGGCAGGAAACCGCCACCGCCCGGATCAAAGCGCCGGCCTATCCCGGCGGAAAATCTGTTGATCTGGCAATTATCGGCGGTGGTTTCACCGGCTGTTCAGCGGCGTTAAAGGCGGCCGAACAGGGGGTGGATGTGGCTTTGCTTGAGGCCGAAACCATCGGACATGGCGGCTCGGGGCGCAATGTCGGGCTGGTCAATGCAGGGCTTTGGCTGCCGCCTGATACGGTGTGCAAAACCCTTGGGGAAGGCCCCGGAGAGCGGCTCAATCAGGCGCTTGCAGGCGCGCCGGATCTGGTTTTTGAGCTGATTGAACAGCACGGAATTGACTGCGAGGCCCGCCGCGCTGGCACTTTGCACCTGGCGCATTCCGCCAAAGGGCTGGCCGGGTTACAGGGCCGTCTGGCGCAGATGCAGGCGCGGAATGCACCGGTGACATTACTAAGCGCCGATGCAACCCGCGCCCGCACCGGGACTGCGGCTTTTCACGGTGCCTTGCATGATGCCCGCGCCGGAACAATACAGCCGCTTTCATATGCGCGCGGGCTGGCGCGGGCCGCTGAAAAAGCCGGTGCAAAACTATATGAACTGAGCCCGGCACTATCCGTTGAATACCGGGATGACCATTGGTCCATTGCCACTAAAAATGGCCCGCTGATGGCAAAAATGCTGCTGCTTGCCAGCAATGCCTATCATCACCGCCCGGCTGATTTACCGATGCCCGGCGTGACGGCGGTGAATTACTTTCAACTCGCCACCGAGCCGCTGAAGAATGATCTAGCGGCCAATATCCTGCCCGGCGGCGAGGGCTGTTGGGATAGCGCCATGATCATGACCTCCCTGCGCCGCGATATGGCGGGCCGGGTCATTCTGGGGGGCATCGGCGATGCGGATCGCCTGAATATCAACACCAACTGGGCAGCCCGAAAACTGGCGTGCTTTTTCCCGCAACTGAGGGGTGCAAAAATCTCCCACGCCTGGAGCGGACGGATTTCAATGACGGCGGATCACCTGCCGCGCATCCTGCGGCTGGGGCCACAGGGCTACGCGATTTTCGGCTATTCCGGGCGCGGCATCGGGCCGGGCACCGTGTTTGGCCAGGCGGTGGCAGAGGCGCTTGTTGCGGCGGATGAATCCGCTTTGCCAATCATCCCTGTGTCAGCATATCACGAGGGCTTTAGCAGCCTGAAATCTGCATTCTATGAAGCCGGTGCGCGGCTGGTACATCTGGCATCTGCAAGGCGCTCGTAGGGTGGGTGAAACCCACGCGCCTGCCATGTTATTCCACCGTCACGGATTTTGCCAGATTGCGCGGCTGATCCGCATCGGTGCCTTTGGCGATGGCGGTGTGATAGGCCAGCAACTGCGCCGGCAGGGCGTAAAGTATCGGGGTCAGAACCGGATCAACCGCAGGCATTGTCAGATGCTGCCAGACGCCGTCACCGGCGTCTTTCGCCCCCGCCGGATCCGAGATCAGCATGACCTTGCCGCCGCGCGCCATAACCTCCTGCATGTTGGAAACGGTTTTGTCAAAAAGCTGATCACGCGGGGCCATGACAACCACCGGCATGTGTTTGTCAATCAACGCAATGGGCCCGTGCTTGAGTTCACCTGATGCATAAGCTTCGGCATGTATATAGCTGATTTCTTTTAATTTTAACGCACCCTCAAGAGCCAGTGGATACATCAGCCCCCGGCCAAGATACAGCGCGTTGTCAGATTCAGCCAGCAGCCGCGCGGCGGTTTCATACTCCGCATCCCTGGTCAAAACCTGATTGAGAATGGCAGGCAGACCGCGCAGGGATGACAGCCGGTCCGCCAGATTTTCAGCGCTTATCACGCCCCGGTCCCGGGCGGCTTTCAACGCGGTCAGCAACAGCACCGTCAACTGACAGGTGAACGCCTTGGTCGAGGCCACGCCAATTTCAACCCCCGCATGAATCGGCAGGACCAGATCACTTTCACGGGCGATGGAGCTTTCCGGCACATTGATGATCGAGACGATTTTTTCGGCCTTGCCTTCGCAATAGCGCAGCGCCGCCAGACTATCGGCGGTCTCACCGGACTGGCTGACAATCAGCGCCGTGGTGCGCGCCCCTATGGGCGGCTCGCGGTAGCGAAACTCGGAAGCGATATCAACCTCAACCGGAACCCCTGCAAGCTGCTCAAACCAGTATTTCGCAGTCAGGCAGGCGTAATAGGCGGTACCACAGCCAATCATGATCAGCCGGTCAATTTTGCTAAAATCAAGCCCTTCACCGGGCAGGTTTATCCCCGCTCCATCACCGGTCAGATAATGCCCCAGAACCTCGCTGATCACCACCGGTTGTTCGGCAATTTCCTTGGCCATAAAATGTTTGTGCCCGGCCTTGTCGACGCGGGTATCGCCAATCTCGACCGTTTTGACTTCCCGGTTGACCAACAGGCCATCAACGCCAGTGATTTCAAGCGTATCGCGGGTGACAAAGGCGCAATCGCCTTCCTCAAGATAGGTGATGCGGTGGGTCAAGGGGGCCAGCGCGATGGCATCTGATCCGACATACATCTCACCCTCGCCATGGCCAATCGCCAGCGGGCTTCCCTTGCGCGCGGCAATCAGCAGATCATCTTCACCCTCGAACAAAAAGCACAGCGCATAAGCCCCATTAAGTTTGGCGATGGTTTTGGTGGCCGCCACGCGCGGATTGTCACCATTTGAGATATAATGCTGCGCCATGAGGGCAACCGTTTCCGAATCCGTATCAGTTTCATGGCCAACGCCATGTGCCGTCAGCTCGGCGCGTAAGTCGCGGTAATTTTCGATGATGCCATTATGCACAACCGCAACCCGCCCGGCGCGATGCGGGTGGGCATTGGCAACGCTTGGCGCGCCGTGCGTGGCCCATCTTGTGTGGCCGATGCCGGCCTTGCCCGCAAGCGGCTCATGCACCAGCAAATCCGACAGGTTCACCAGTTTTCCTACTGCCCGCCGTCGGCTCAGATCGCCATTGTTTATGGTGGCAATCCCGGCGCTGTCATAGCCGCGATATTCCAGCCGCTTGAGGGCCTCCACCAGGATGGGCGCGGCTTCATGATCCCCAAGAACACCTACAATTCCGCACATTATTTGGCCCCTTTATCGCGTTTTTCTTTCCTGGACTTTAACATTTCGAACAATTTGCGCGCAAAGCCGGGTTTGTTAACCTGCGGCGCGCGGGCCACGGCCATGGCCCCCTCAGGCACGTCCTTGTTGATCACCGAGCCGCTTGCCGTCATCGCTTCATCGCCCACGGTAACGGGCGCAATCAGCATGGTGTTCGAGCCGATGAATACGCGCGCGCCGATCTCGGTCCGGTGCTTCATCACCCCGTCATAATTGCAGGTGATGGTGCCCGCGCCGATATTGCTGGCCGCGCCCACATGGGCGTCACCGATATAGCTGAGATGGTTGATCTTGGCGCCCTCGTCAATCACCGCATTCTTGACTTCGACAAAATTGCCAACGCGGGCATCTTCGGCCAGTTCCGCCCCTGGACGCAGCCGCGCAAAGGGGCCAACAATCGCCCCGCGCGAGACATGACAGCCCTCAAGATGCGAAAACGCCCGGATATACGCACCGCTTTCAATGGTTGCACCGGGGCCAAACACCACGTTCTGTTCAATCACTGCATCGCGGCCAATCACCGTGTCACAGGCAAAAAACACCGTGTCGGGCGCAGGCATTGTAACGCCATCCGCGAACGCCTGAGCCCGGGCGCGGGCCTGAAACGCGGCCTCGGCGGCGATCAGATCGGCGCGCGAATTGATGCCCATTGTCTCGGCCTCATCGCAGGAAACGGCGGTGGCTTCAAGGCCGCGCGACCGGGCGATGGCGACAATATCAGTAAGGTAATATTCCCCGGCCGCATTGTCATTTCCAACCGCCGTGATCAGGTCAAACAAGGTGCTTGCTTTGGCCATGATGATTCCGGAATTGCACAGGTTGATCTTGCGCTCATCCGCATTGGCATCCTTGAATTCCACAACCTTTTCAAGGCTATCCCCCTGTATCACAAGGCGGCCATAACGGCCGGGATCCTCTGCTTTGAATCCCAGAACCACAATATCATGGGCGGCGCGGGCCTCAGCCATGCGCGCCAGCGTTTGCGGCTGGATAAACGGCGTATCGCCATAAAGCACCACCGCATCGCCCGCATGCCTGGCCAATGCCGGGGCAGCCTGCGCCACCGCATGGGCGGTGCCAAGCTGCTCATCCTGCTGCACAACCAAAACATCCTCGTCATAGGCATGGGCGGCTTTGGCCACGGCATCCCCCTCATACCCAACCACAACAACCGTGTGATCGGGCGCAAGCACCTGCCCGGTGCGCATCGCATGTAGCAGCATGGGCGCGCCGCCAATCCGGTGCAGAACCTTGGGAATGTCAGAGTTCATCCGGGTGCCTTCACCGGCGGCAAGGATGATCAGGGCTGTGCTCATCTGGGTTTTCTCTTTGTAATCGGCTTGTGTTGGTTTTATCCGGTTGGGGCGTAGGCGCAAGACCGGGATGAATAATTATGGTTTCGGCTTGTGGCAGGTATACGCGAAAACATGCCCATGAGGCAAAAGGAGCAGAGCGCAGATGCGAACGGTAGTTTTTGATCTTGATGGCACCCTGGCCGATACCAGCGGAGATCTGATCGCGGCGGCAAATGATTGCTTTCGCCAGATGGGCCTTGGGGATCAGCTTGATCCCATCGCCGATGCCGGCACGGCGTTCTACGGCGCGCGGGCCATGCTGCGTCTGGGGCTTGAGAGGCTCGGGCGCGCCGATGAGCGGCAGGTCGATGCCTATTACCAGCCGTTTATCGATTCCTACGGGGCGGCGATTGATGTGCATACCTTCCTCTATCCCGGCGCGATGCAGGCGGTTAATGATCTGAGCCGCGCGGGCTATAACGTGGCCGTCTGCACCAACAAGCCCGAACATCTGGCGCGGTTGCTGCTGACCCGGCTTGGTGTTCTCGATGCCTTTGACAGCCTCACCGGGGCCGATACTTTGCCCGTGCGCAAACCCGACCCCGAGCATCTGCGCGAAACCGTGCGCCGGGCCGGGGGCGATCCGGCGCAAAGCCTGCTGGTGGGCGATACTGTCACCGACCGCGAAACCTCGCGCGCCGCCGGGGTGCCGTCGGTTCTGGTGACATTCGGCCCCAATGCGGGCGCGGTTGTTGATCTGGCACCCGAGGCCACGATTGATCATTTTGATGAGTTGGCAGGGGTTGTGCGGCGGCTGATCGGCTGAAAAGCCCGCGTCCCCCATTGACCTGACGCGCCCGGACCCTCAAAAACATACCCATGAGCGAGATTTTCAAAGGCAGTTTCACCCAGCAGGAGCCGATCCCCGAAGAAGGGATTGCCGCGGCAGTTAAGGTGATGTGCCACGGGCGGCTGCACCGCTATAATCTGGCGGAAGGCGAGATCGGCGAGGCGGCGCTGCTGGAGCAGGAATTTGCCGCCTTCACCGGGGCGAAATACGCGCTTGCCGTGGCCTCGGGCGGCTATGCCATGGCCACGGGCCTGCGCGCGGTGGGGGTGAAACCCGGCGACAGGGTGCTGACCAATGCCTTTACCCTTGCCCCGGTACCGGGGGCGATTGCCAGCCTCGGCGCGGTGCCGGTGTTTGTCGGCGTGACGGAAAGCCTGACGATTGATCTTGAGGATTTGCGCGTCAAGGCGGATCAGGCCGATGTCTTGATGCTCAGCCACATGCGCGGGCATCTGTGCGACATGGACGCGCTGATGGCGATTTGCAACGCGGCGGGTATAACCGTGATCGAGGATTGCGCCCATACTTTGGGGGCCGCATGGGCCGGTGTGGCCTCGGGGCGGCACGGGCTGATGGCATGTTATTCTACACAAACCTACAAGCACATGAATTCCGGTGAGGGCGGTTTTCTGATTACCGACGATGATGAGGTGATGGCGCGGGCGGTGATCCTGTCAGGCTCTTACATGCTTTACGGGCGTAACGGAACGGTGCCCCCGCCAGATGTATTTGAGCGGGTGAAATACGACACCCCCAATATCTCGGGCCGGATGGACAACCTGCGCGCGGCAATCCTGCGGCCACAGTTGCGGGTATTGCCGGGCCAGTGCGCCGCCTGGAATGCGCGCTACCGAGTGGTTGAGGAAGGCTTGCGCGGCACACCGGGGCTTGGCGTGGTGGAGCGGCCGGAACAGGAATCCTATGTTGGCTCTTCCATTCAGTTTCTATTGCTGGATTGGAGTGACGCGGCGATTGCCAAAGTGATTGAGCGCTGCCTGGCGCGCGGTGTTGAACTGAAATGGTTTGGCGGTGCCGCACCCACGGGCTTTACTTCGCGCTATGATAGCTGGCGGTATGCGCCGTCAGAGCCCATGCCCAAAACAGACCGTATCCTCAAAGGCATCCTTGATATGCGCCTGCCTTTGACATTCAGCCTTGAGGATTGCGCTTTGATCGCCCGCATCATCCGGGCGGAAACCGGCGCGGTATTTCAGGGCGGTTGAGGCGGTCATTCATCACGCTGTTGAAACCGGTGATCGTGGGTTGCACCCACCTTACATATCACCTTTATTGTTGACCTTCGATATTTCCTTCCGCTATAAATGAACAAGCGTTCAATAAACTTCTGACGATAGGAGAATCGCCACATGTTCAACGCAACCATGCAATTTGATCTGGGTGAGGATGTGAATGCCCTGCGCGATATGGTGCATCGCTGGGCGCAGGAGCGCGTCAAACCGATGGCGGCCGAGATCGACCGCACCAACGTTTTTCCAAATGAGCTGTGGGCCGAGATGGGCGCGTTGGGCCTTTTGGGTGTTACCGTGCCGGAACAATATGGCGGCGCGGGCATGTCATATCTTGCGCATGTGATCGCGATTGAGGAAATTGCCCGCGCCTCGGCCTCGGTCAGCCTGTCCTACGGCGCGCATTCCAATCTTTGCGTCAATCAGATCAAGCTGAACGGCAGTGACGCACAACGGGCGAAATATCTGCCCGGCCTGATTTCCGGCGCGCATGTGGGCGCTTTGGCGATGTCCGAAGCAGGGGCGGGCAGTGATGTGGTGTCGATGAAACTGCGCGCCGAGAAGCGCAATGATCACTACCGCCTCAACGGCAACAAATACTGGATCACCAACGGCCCGGACGCCGATACTTTGGTGGTTTATGCCAAGACCGATCCAGGTGCCGGATCAAAAGGCATTACCGCCTTTATCGTTGAAAAATCCATGAAGGGGTTTTCCACCTCCCCGCATTTTGACAAGCTGGGGATGCGTGGCTCCAACACCGCCGAGCTGATTTTCGACGATGTGGAAGTGCCGTTCGAAAACGTGCTGGGGGACGAGGGCAAGGGCGTGCGTGTGCTGATGTCGGGCTTGGATTACGAGCGTGTGGTGCTTGCAGGCATCGGCACAGGCATCATGGCCGCCTGTCTCGATGAGGTCATGCCTTATCTGGCCGAGCGTCAGCAATTTGGCACAGCCATCGGGAATTTCCAGCTTATGCAGGGCAAGATTGCCGATATGTACACCGCGATGAATTCGGCGCGGGCCTATGTCTATGAGGTGGCCAAGGCCTGTGATCGCGGTGATGTCACCCGTCAGGATGCCGCCGCCTGCTGTCTTTATGCCTCGGAAGAGGCGATGAAACAGGCGCATCAGGCGGTGCAAGCCCTGGGCGGCGCGGGCTTCTTGGCCGATGCCCCGGTTGCGCGGCTCTTTCGCGATGCCAAGCTGATGGAGATTGGCGCCGGCACATCCGAGATCAGGCGCATGCTGGTGGGCCGTGAATTGATGGGGGCGATGGGGTGAGGGGTGATTTAACCCCAACAATACTAGTTGTTAGTGGCATCACACTAGCAATTCTTTGGATAATGAATGTTTCAAAAAAGAAAAGAATTGAAGAACTGGAAAAACAAAAAGAATACCAAACGAAAACCCATTCAAAGGATATGAGCAAACTAGTCGAGGAAAAATCACATGTCACCGCTTTACTAAAAGAAGCAGGTGAAAGATTGGCAAGATCACATAATAGGCAACAAGGATTGCTCGCATTGATTAAGGAGAAAAATAAACACTTTCCTTGGTTGGCAACGGCCTTTGCTGACTATCAAGATTACTTAGGGAAGTTGGATCAAGCCTCAGTGCTGAAAAAGAAACGGCCAGCACCTAAGGCTGCTGAAAAGATCAAGGAAGCTACACGAAGGGCGTCAGATGCAGAAAAAAGATTTCGCAGCTTGAAATATCGTATTGATTTTTATGAGAAATACTTTCCATGGATTACTGAAGTAACTGGTGACACTCTGGAAGAATTTTTATTTGCAAGAGAAACTGAGATTTCAATGCCACCTGAGGGGGCAAAGAATGATCCAGTTCGCAAAATGCTATCTGAACAGGAATACGTAGCGCTTTCAAAGGCAGAAAGAAATCAGTTGGCATTGGACCGCTGGAAGAAAAGCAAGAAATCAAATTGGGAAGTTGGCCGGATGTATGAAAGATACATTGGTTATTTATATGAAGATCAAGGCTATCGGGTTGAGTATTTTGGTGCAATCAAAGGGTTGGATGATCTAGGTCGCGATTTGATTGCTCGCAAGAACGGTGAGATCATGATTGTTCAGTGTAAATATTGGGCAATGCAAAAGACCATCCATGAAAAGCATATATTCCAACTGTTTGGTACGGTTGTTGAGCATATTGCCCGCACAAATTCTGTGGGCGATAGCCTGCCACTATTTGAAACCTTTACGCAGCTATCAGATATTCGCCCGGTGTTCGTGACTTCAACAACTCTTAGCGAAAGGGCGAAGGAGTTTGCAGCATTATTGAATGTGGAAGTGCGCGAAAGTGTTCCTCTTGGCGACTATCCAATAATAAAGTGCAATATTTCAAAGAGAAATAGTGAACGTGTGTACCATCTGCCATTTGATCAGCAATATGATCGGACAATTATAGAACCAGAAGAGGGCGAGTTTTATGCGTGGACGACGGATGAAGCTGAAAAGCAGGGTTTTCGTCGTGCATTCCGCTGGCATCCCGAGATGGGGGATTGAAATCTGATGCTGACGCCTGGCCAATCCTATGAGGCGCTTTATGCCGGGTTTCGCTGGAGCCTGCCGGAGCGTCTGAACATGGCCACGCAGGCCTGTGATGCCTGGGCCGATGCGGAGCCTCACCGGACCGCCATTATTGATCTGACGGGCGAACGGCGGGATGTGAGCTACGCCGAATTACGGCAAATGGCCGACGGGCTGGCGCATGATCTGGTGGCGCGGGGGGTGAAGCGCGGTGACCGGGTGGGCGTGCTGCGAAGCCAAGGCGTCTGGACGGCGGCAGCGCATATCGCGATCTGGAAAATTGGTGCAATATCAATCCCTTTGTTCAAGCTCTTCATGCGGGACGCCTTGCAATCAAGGGTGCGCGATGCGGGCGCCAATCTGATCATTACCGATGCCGAAGGGGCTGAAATGCTGGAGGAGCAAACCCCGGTCATTCCCGAAAATCTGACGCTGGGCACGGACAGTTTTGAAACCACCCAAACCGGCCCGGATGATCCCGCCGTTCTGATCTATACCAGCGGCACCACCGGCAGCCCCAAAGGCGCGCTGCATGGTCACCGGGTGTTGACCGGCCATATGCCCGGTGCCGAGCTTTTCAATGATTTTCTGGGGCAGAAAAATGATGTTTTATGGACCCCGGCAGACTGGGCCTGGATTGGCGGGTTGTTCAATATCCTGATGCCGGGGCTGGCTTTGGGCGTGCCTGTCGTGGCCGCGCGCATGGCCAAGTTCCGCGTGGAGGGTTGCAAGGAAATAATCCGGCAAGCCTCTGTTACCAATGTGTTTTTCCCGCCAACGGCCCTGCGCATGATCAAGGCGGAGGGGGCTGAAATCCCCGGTTTGCGGGCCATCGGCAGCGGTGGTGAGCCTCTGGGCGCTGAGATGCTGGATTGGGGGCGGCAGGCCTTTGGCCTGACGATCAACGAATTTTATGGTCAGACCGAATGCAATCTGGTGGCGGGCAGTTGTCACGCACTCTATGAGCCGCGCCCGGGCTGTATCGGGCGGATCGTGCCGGGGCATGAGGTGGCCGTATTGGACGCCAAGGGGCAGCCGATGCAAAGCGAGGGGGATGTGGCCGTGAAACGCGGCTCGGCCAGCATGATGCTGGAATACTGGAACCGGCCCGAGCAGACCTCTGAGAAGTTTGTGGGCGACTGGATGCTGACCGGCGACCGGGGTATCTGGGAGGGCGAATTTTTGCGCTTTGTCGGCCGTGAGGATGATGTGATCACCTCATCGGGCTACCGCATTGGCCCGGCGGAAATTGAGGATTGCCTGATGCAGCACCCGGCTGTGGCCACGGTGGGTGTTGTGGGCAAACCCGATGCGCTGCGTACCGAGATCGTCAAGGCTTATATTGTATTGCGCGAGGGGGTTGAGCCATCCGATGAGCGGGCTGAAGAACTTAAGATATTTGTTAAAGAACGGCTTGCAAGATATTCATATCCAAGGGAAATATCATTTATTGATGCACTACCGATGACCGTGACCGGAAAAGTGATCCGGCGCGAGTTGAAGGCGCGCGCGGCGATGGAAGCGGCCAGATGATGCGGCCTGACAATAGAAAAAGGGCCGATCGGATGATCGGCCCCCTGAAACGATATTCCGGTGGAATATCAGAATTTATACACGTAAGCCGCGCCAAAGACCCATGGGTCAAGCTTGACCGAACCCGCAGGCGCGCCACCGATTGTGGCTTTGGTATCAATGTCAATATACCGCACATCGGCCCGCAAAGAGCTGTGGGGGCTGATAGCAAAATCAACACCGCCATGCAGGGCAAAGCCCCAGGAATCAGCAAGCTTGATGGGCGTGCCGCTATCGAGTTTTTCATCCCAGAAATGGGTGTAGTTCAGGCCGACACCAACAAACGGTGTCATCATCGTGCTGTTGGCAAAGTGATACTGAACCGAAATCGTGGGCGGCAGGTGTTTTGTCGATCCGATGTCGCCCACACCGGCGGCCTGAAGATCATGTTTGAACGGCCAAGCGGCCAGAACTTCAATACCGATATTATCCATGACAAAATATTCAAATGTCAGCGACGGGCGGATATTTTCTCCTACCCGCGCGCCGGAGGGTGCGCTGAAGCTGTCGGTCGGATTGATGTAATGCGCACCAAGGCCGAAGGTCATCTCGCCCTGAGATTGGGCAAGAGCGGGGGCAGCAATGCTTGCAACAGCTGCGGCAAGGGTGAGGGCCGTGATTTTTTTCATAGTTTTCTCTTTCCTATTAAATATGGCCCCAGAATATTCTGCGCTGCAGCAATGCTCTTTGATATAGCTCAAACATCGCGCATAAATCCGCATTTCGCAGGCGCCGTTGCATTTTTGAAACACGCCGCAGGCGCATGCCCTGTCAGCAAGGAATTTTGCAGATGAAACTGACAAGCTCGATTCTCAACTCCTCGGAGGAATTCAAGGCAAATTACGCAGTAAATGCAGCGGCGCTCGATGTGGTTGCAACGGCGGCAAAGCAGGCCGCAGTGGGCGGCGGTGAGGCATCGCGTACGCGCCATTTGAGCCGGGGCAAGATGTTGCCGCGTGACCGGGTGGCGAATTTGCTAGATCCGGGTTCTGCGTTTCTTGAGATCGGTGCCACGGCGGCGCATGGGCTGTATGACGGGGCCGCCCCTTGTGCCGGGATAATTGCCGGGGTGGGCCGGATCATGGGGCTGGAATGCATGATCGTCTGCAATGATGCCACGGTGAAAGGCGGCACCTATTATCCGATGACCGTCAAGAAGCATTTGCGCGCGCAGGAGATAGCCGAGGAATGCCATCTGCCATGTATCTATCTGGTGGATAGCGGCGGCGCCAACCTGCCCAATCAGGATGAGGTGTTCCCCGACCGCGATCATTTTGGCCGGATCTTCTATAATCAGGCGCGGATGAGCGCCAAAGGCATTGCACAGATTGCCGTGGTGATGGGATCATGCACTGCGGGCGGGGCTTATGTGCCTGCCATGTCGGACGTGACAATTATCGTGAAAGATCAAGGCACTATCTTTCTGGCCGGGCCGCCTTTGGTCAAGGCGGCAACCGGGGAAGAGGTGACATCCGAGGATCTGGGCGGCGGTGACGTGCATACGCGGCTTTCGGGCGTGGCCGATTATCTGGCCGAGGATGATGGCCATGCGCTGGCGCTGGCGCGGCGGGCTGTGGCGGGGCTGAACCGGGTAAAGCCTGTGACGGTGAACTGGGCCACAGCGGAAGAGCCGGCCTATGATCCGGCAGAATTGCTCGGCGTTGTGCCCGGCGATTTGCGCATCCCCTATGACATCCGCGAGGTGATAGCGCGGCTGGTGGATGGCTCACGATTTGATGAGTTCAAGCGGCGTTTTGGTGAAACTTTGGTGTGCGGTTTTGCCCATATCAAGGGCTGCCCGGTGGGGATCATCGGCAATAACGGGGTTTTGTTTTCCGAAGCCGCGCAGAAGGGCGCGCATTTCGTTGAGCTGTGCTCGCAGCGGAACATTCCGCTGGTGTTTTTGCAGAATATCACCGGCTTCATGGTGGGCCGGAAATATGAGAATGAGGGCATCGCCCGCCACGGTGCCAAGATGGTCACGGCGGTGGCCACCACCAATGTGCCCAAGGTGACGATGGTGGTTGGCGGCTCGTTCGGGGCGGGGAATTATGGCATGTCGGGGCGGGCCTATCAGCCTCGCTTCATGTGGTCCTGGCCCAATTCGCGCATCTCGGTGATGGGCGGAGAACAGGCGGCGGGCGTGCTGGCCACGGTCAAACGGGCCGCGATCGAGCACAAGGGCGCAGAATGGTCACCTGAGGAGGAAGCGGCGTTCAAACAGCCGACGATTGACATGTTTGAGCGGCAAAGCCACCCGCTTTACGCCTCGGCCCGGCTCTGGGATGATGGCATCATTGACCCGCGCAAATCGCGCGAGGTGCTGGCGCTGTCGCTGAGTGCGGCCCTTTCAGCGCCGATTGAGAAAACCCGGTTTGGTATTTTCCGGATGTGATAGGGGCCATGGGAAGGGAAAAGGGAAAAAGCCATGCGGAAGTTTTTCAGAGCCATGACGCTGACGGCCCTGACCCTGCTCGCCATGATCTATGTGGCGCGCAAAGCTGATGCTCCGCGCCCGGTGCGTGAGAGTTGTGAGGTTGGCGCGGTACTGAGTGGGGATAGTTTAATGCTTAACTGTCGCAACACCGGGCAGGTGCAGGTTAAGATATCCGGGATAAATGCACCGGATATTGCGGCCCCGGGCTGTGCGGAAGAGCTTGCCCATGGCACATTGGCGATGGAGAGGTTGCAAAGCCTGATCAAATCGGGGGCGGTGCATCTTGGGCGGCTCGAGGGCGGATATTCTCCCCCCCGTATCCGGCTGAGCATAGATGGCGCGGATGTGGCCGACAGATTGATTCGTGAAGGGCTGGCTGTGGCGTATGACGGGGGTACACTGCTCAACTGGTGCGAAAGGCTGGGGGCGCAATGAGGTTTGAAGGAAATGCTGAGGAAATTGGCTCATGTTTGATAAAATTCTGATTGCCAACCGGGGCGAGATTGCCTGCCGGATATGTGAAACCGCGCGCATGATGGGCGTGGCCACGGTGGCGGTATATTCCGATGCCGACAGCGCCGCCAAGCATGTGGCGCTGGCCGATGAGGCTGTGCATATCGGCGGATCTCTTCCGGCTGAAAGCTACCTCAAGGGTGATGTGATCATCCGCGCGGCGCTGGATACCGGCGCGCAGGCCATTCATCCCGGCTATGGCTTTTTGTCCGAAAATCCTGAGTTTGTAGAGGCGGTTACGGCGGCGGGCCTTACCTTCATCGGCCCTTCGGCCAAAGCCATCCGGGCGATGGGCCTGAAAGATGCCGCCAAAGTGCTGATGCAGGGGGCCGGCGTGCCGGTTGTGCCGGGCTATCACGGCGACAATCAGGATCCGGAACATCTGAGTGGCGCGGCGGACACAATCGGTTATCCGGTGATGATCAAGGCGGTGGCAGGCGGTGGTGGCAAGGGGATGCGCATGGTTGAGACGCCTGCGGATTTCGGTGCCGCTTTGGAAAGTGCCAGGGCCGAGGCGAAAGCGGCCTTTGGCAATGACGCGGTATTGATCGAGAAACTCATCGCAACACCGCGCCACATCGAGATGCAGATCTTTGGCGATGGCAAGAACGCGCTACATCTGTTTGAGCGCGATTGCTCGTTGCAGCGCCGCCATCAGAAGGTGATCGAAGAAGCCCCCGCGCCGGGCATGAGCGATGAAATGCGCGCCGCCATGGGGCAGGCGGCAGTGCGTGCAGCCGAGGCCATCGGCTATGCTGGCGCGGGTACGGTTGAATTCATCGTGGATGGCTCGAAGGGCCTCAGGCCCGATGGCTTCTGGTTCATGGAGATGAACACGCGGTTGCAGGTCGAGCATCCGGTGACCGAGGCCATCACTGGCATTGATCTGGTGGCATGGCAGTTGCGCGTGGCGGCGGGCGAGGCGCTGCCTGTGGCTCAGGAAGATCTGAAAATCACCGGCCACGCCTTTGAGGCCCGGCTTTATGCCGAAGACGTGCCAAAGGGATTTCTGCCCGCAACCGGCAGGCTCAGCCATCTGGCATTTCCCAAAGATGCCCGCGCCGATAGCGGGGTGCGTGCGGGCGACGAGATCAGCCCGTTTTATGATCCGATGATTGCCAAATTGATCGTGCATGGCCCGACGCGGGCTTTGGCCCTGCGCAAACTGTCAGCGGCGCTGCTGCACTGCGAGGTGGCCGGGACGGTAACAAATCTGGGCTTTCTCGGCGCCTTGGCCGGGCATGAGGGCTTTGCCAAAGGCGCGGTGGATACCGGGCTGATTGCCCGCGATCTTGAGGTGTTGGTGGTGGCGCCAAAGCCACAAAGCGCCGATATCGCTCTGGCTGCATTGGCAGCAGCGGGGCTTTTGCAGAATGTACCGCCTGAGACAGGATTTACCCTTTGGGCGCCACTGGAAAGATCGGTGAAACTGCACTGGAACGAGCAAGAGTTTGAGCCGCGCATCCGGGTGCTTTCGGATAAGGCGCATGATGTTGTGGTTGAGGATCAGGTAGTTGAGGCGCGGCTTGCCGGCGGGCGTTGGCTGCTGGATGGGCAGGTGGCTCCGCATGTGGCTGTAACCGGCGGGCAGGTGAGTGTTTTCACGCAATATGGCCTCACATTTGGCATTATTGACCCCTTGGCGCGCGACAGTATGGCAGGCGGGGATGCCACCCTGATTGAGGCCCCGATGCCGGGGTTGGTAAAGCTGGTGCAGGCCAAGGCCGGGCAGCAGGTTAGCAAGGGCGATCGGCTGGCCGTGCTGGAGGCAATGAAGATGGAACACGCCTTGCTGGCCGCGCGTGACGGTATTGTGGCCGAGGTACTTGTGTCGCAAGGAGATCAAGTTGAGGCCGGTGCTGCGCTGATCCGGCTGGAGGAGGCGGATGATGCAGATGCATCCTGAAATAATATGGGATTGGATGAATTGCCGATCGTCAGCGACCCCAACCCGCCTCAGTCTGAAAGGTAAAAACTGATGATCAAACTGCATCATGTGCCATTTTCCCGGTCTTCGCGGATCTTGTGGCTGCTCGAAGAGCTGGGGCTGGAATGCGAGATGGTGAGCTATTCAATCCGCGATGGTTCCCTGCGTGATCCGGCATTTCTGGCCGTGTCTCCGGCGGGGCGGGTGCCGGCACTTGAGTTAGAGGGCCGGGTGATGTTTGAAAGCGGTGCGATTGTGCAGTTCTTGTGCGAGGAACATGCCGGTGCGGGGCTTGCACCGCCTCCGGGCCATGCTGACAGGGCGCGCTTTCTGGAGATGATCAGCTATGCGGAAACCATGGCGAGCCTGATTGAACAATTAAATATGCAGCATCTGTTTTTGCGCCCTCCCGCCAAACCCGCGCCGGTGGTGATCAAGCTGGTCACTGCGCGGTTGGCGGCGGTGATGGCGGGGCTTGAGGCGGTGCTGGGCGAGCAGGAATATCTTCTGCCTTCGGGGTTTTCGGGTGCGGATATCATGATGGGGTTCAATCTTCTTGTGGCACCCTTTTATGTGCGTATGGATCCGTTTCAGAAGCTTTTAGCCTATAAATCCCGGCTTGATGATCGGCCTGCTTGCAAGGCGGCGATGGCTCGGGATGGCAAGCAGGAGTTTTACACAAAAGATTTCTATCCGGTGCCGGAGGAATGAATGCCCAGGCAAGTTGAGATATTCGAGGTTGGCCCGCGTGATGGCTTGCAAAATGAGGCCCGCGAAATTCCGCTGGCCGAGAAGATTGCGCTGGTGGATTGCCTCAGCAAGGCCGGGTTCAGGCGCATTGAAGTGGCCAGTTTTGTCAGCCCGAAATGGGTGCCGCAGATGGCCAGCTCAGATCAGGTGCTGGCCGGGATCACACGGGTCCGGGGCGTCAGATATTGCGCGCTTACGCCCAATCTGCGCGGGTTTGAGGCGGCGCAAAAAGCCAAAGCCGATGAGGTGGCAATCTTTGCCTCGGCCTCGGAAGGATTTTCAAAGGCCAATATCAATGCCAGCATTGCCGAGAGCCTGGCGCGGTTTGTGCCGGTGATGGCGGCGGCACAGGCGGCTGGAATACCTGTGCGCGGCTATGTCTCCTGTGTCACCGACTGCCCCTATGATGGCAAAACAAGCCCGGCGCAGGCGGCCTATGTGGCGGATCAGCTTTACCGGATGGGCTGTTATGAGATCAGCCTTGGGGATACCATTGGGCAGGCCACGCCTGAGAGCATCATGAATATGCTGGCGGCGGTTTGTGATGTTGTGCCTGCCCAAAAACTGGCCGGGCATTATCATGATACGGCCGGGCGGGCATTTGAGAATATCGAGGCGTCACTGGCGCATGGATTAAGGGTGTTTGATGCCGCCGTGGGGGGCTTGGGCGGCTGCCCTTATGCGCCGGGGGCCAAGGGGAATGTGGCAACCGAAGCTGCGCATGACCGGCTGATTTCATTGGGCTATGAGACCGGGCTGGACCGGCGGCAACTGGATGAGGCGGCTGCGATGGCAAGAGCGATGCGCAATCAGGGGTAAAAGAATTTTATAGTAAAATTCTTGGCAAAATTCTTAACTTAAGAATTTTGGGTGCGAAAGGGGAAAGGCATGTTTGAGACGATTGAGGTTGAGGCCGGTGAAAGGGGGGTGACAACCCTTTGGCTGGACCGGGCAGATAAGCATAATGCGATGTCGGGCCTGATGATAGCGGAACTGACCGAGGTGGCGAAAATACTGGCCGGGGATACCACTGTGCGGGTTGTCATCCTGGCGGCGCGGGGCAAAAGTTTTTGTGCCGGGGGGGATCTGGGATGGATGCGCGATCAGTTCAGTGCTGCCGCCGATGAGCGCAACAGGGAGGCCGCCAAACTGGCCTATATGTTGCAGGCGTTGAACACGCTGCCAAAACCGCTGATCGGGCGGCTACACGGCAATGCCTTTGGCGGCGGTGTCGGGCTTGCCTCTGTGTGTGATGTGGCGATTGGCGCGGATCATATCCGCATGGCGCTGACAGAAACAAAGCTGGGGCTGATCCCGGCCACGATCGGGCCTTATATATGTGCCCGCATGGGTGAGACCGCCGCGCGGCAGGTGTTCATGTCGTCGCGGCTGTTTGACGCGGCAGAGGCGGTGCGGCTCAACCTGCTGTCGCGTGCTGTGCCGGCCGATGATCTTGACCGGGCGATTGCAGCGGAGGTGGCACCTTATCTCGCCTGTGCGCCGGGGGCGGTGGCCCGGGCAAAGGCGCTCACGCGCAGGCTTGGCCCGGTGATAGATGAGGCGGTGATTGCTCATACGGTGGATGAGCTGTCAGCCTGTTGGGCGGGGGATGAAGCCCTTGAAGGCATCACCGCCTTTTTTGAAAAGCGCAAACCCGGCTGGGCAGAGCCTAACGGCTGACAATCACAAGCATTGCTTTCATTTGCGGATGATAGGCGCAGTAATAATCACCCGTCCATTCCGATGTCACGGTTAGCTCAATACTGTCGCCGGTTTCAAGCGTGCCACTATCCCAACTGTCATCATTGGCCGTGGCCGTATGCGGGGCAATGTCATGATTGGTAAAGCGGACATGATCGCCCATGCGCACCCTGAGATGACCCGGCTCAAAGGCAAAATCGCGAATTGCAATCTCATGCACCCGGTCATGGGCAAACACCGGCCCGGCAAGCGCGGGGGGGATAAGCCCCCCCAACGCCCCGGCGATGAACTGACGCCGGTTAAGGCTCATTTGACAGCCTCAACCATCATCTCGGCGTGGCCCTCGTGCGCCTTGAAAATCTCAAGGCCCTGCTCAAACAGCGCCTTGACCTCGGCATTGTCGATATTGGGGATGAAAACCCCCTCAACCAGACCATTGACCGCCTGGTGGTAACCCAGCTCATTTGCCGCATAGGCCTGATCAAATTCGGCCCCGCGCAGCGTTGACAGATTGTCGATGATGCCTTGCGCATCAGCGGCCAGCTTTTGCGACAGGAAATTATCCTGCGCCTCGGCTCCGAGCTTGGCCAGCAGGCCAAGTGCCGCCTCATTCACCGCCTCATGATCGCGGATCATGGTATTGGCAAACTCGCGAATTTCGGGCGTGGTGCTGAGGGCAAGGGCCAGATGCGCATAGCGGATATCAATAGTGTCAGCGACATAGGCCACATGGGCAATTTCAAGATCATTCAGCTTGGCCGGATCACTGGCCAGTGCCGGGGCGGCAACAGCCATCATAAGGGCGGCGGTTATCAGATGTTTCATTGGAATATCTCCTGTTTGATTGTCAGTAGGCTGTATAAAGGTCAAGTGAGATGAATTTTGAATGCCGGTAAGTTCAAAATTCATGACCAATCGTTCAAACTGATGGACGCGGGCCGGACGATCTGTAAATATGGCTCATGGCAGATTTATTGAGTGACATCCTGATGCAGCTCTCTCTCAAGGGCTCGCTTTATTTCAGAACCTCGTTTCGCCCGGCCTGGGGGGTGCGGGTTCCGCCCTATTCAGATGTGGCGCGGTTTCATTTCGTGCTGCGCGGTGAATGTCTGATCCGTCATGCGGGGGGCGGTGAGGCGCTCAGGCTCACGCAGGGCGATCTGGTGATCATCCCCTCAGGGGCCGGCCACGCGCTTTATTGCACCCCTGAAACCGAAATGCAGGCGCTGCCGTTGGAGACGCTGCTGGAGCGCACCGGTTATACCGGCGAGGGGGTGCTGGTCTATCCCGGAGATGATACTATTGACGACCGCGAGACGCAGTTGATCTGCGGCCATTTCTCGGTTGCGACGGGGCAGGAGCATCCGCTGTTCAACCGGTTGCCGCCGATGATCCATATTCCGGATTATGGCTCATCCGCCGGGCAATGGATGGAGGCGACGCTGCGCATGATCGGCTCGGAAACGGCGGGGCAGGATATGGGCCGTGATCTGATTGCCCTGAAGCTTTCCGAGATGATATTTGCCCAGGCTATCCGCGCGTTTCTGAAAAGCCCCGAGGCGGAAACCGTGCAACTTTCAGGCTTTAGTGATCCGCAACTGGCGCGGGCCTTGACGGCCATTCATTCTGATCCCTCGGGGGCGTGGACGCTGGACGGGCTGGCGCGCGAGGCGGGGATGTCGCGCACCGGATTTGCAGTGCGGTTTTCACAGATGATCGGCATGCCGCCGCTGCAATATCTGACCTATTGGCGGATGCAGATGGCGGCGCGGGTTTTGCGTGAGACAAAGCGCAATGTGGCGGATGTGGCGGCCGAAGTGGGCTATGGCTCGGAATCAGGGTTCAGCCGCGTGTTCAAGAAGGAAAAGGGCCTCTCGCCCGCGCGCTACCGGGTTGAAATGGCGGCGGCATAATCATTGCTTGCCGGGGCAGGGTTTTGCCGCTAGCGTTTTGATCTTATGTTTACCTGACGAAAGGCACCAAAAATGCCATTAAGAACCACCTGTATCGGGGCCTATCCCAAGCCTGATTACGTGCCGGTGACCGATTGGTTTCAGGTTGGCCATGACGCGGTAGATTATAACGATCAGGTGCTCAGGCAATGGGACAAGGCGCAGGATCCCGAGGCGCAAAAACTGATGGACAGGGCCACCGCCGAGGTGGTCGCCGATCAGATTGCCTGCGGTATAGATGTGCCAACCGATGGCGAGATCCGGCGCGAGAATTATGTGCATTACCAATGCCGTCATTTTGACGGGTTCGATTTTCAGAACCTGACCGAGCGGGTGCTTAGAAATGGTGCCTATACATCCGAGCTTCCGACCATCCGCAGCAAAATTAAAGCCAATGATACCAGTGCCTTGGTGCGCGATTGGCAAGTGGCCGAGGCCGCGGCGGGCAGGCCGGTCAAGATCACCATGCCGGGGCCGATGACCATATCCGATACCACGGCGGATGTGTTCTATAATGACCCGCCCGCTTTGGCGCGTGATCTGGCGGTGGCGCTGAATGCGCAGGTGCTGGCATTGGCCGATGCAGGCTGCCGCTATATCCAGATTGACGAGCCGATTTTTGCCCGCAAGCCTGATGCGGCATTGGCCTATGGTACCGAGACGCTGGAACGCTGCTTTCAGGGGGTGCCGGGCCATGTGACCCGGGTGATTCATATGTGCTGCGGCTATCCCAATCACCTTGATGACGAAGAATATCCCAAGGCGGATCAGGCGTCATATGTGCAGATCGCCGAAGCCGTGGACGGAATTGCCGATGAAATATCCATTGAAGATGCCCACCGCCACAACCCGCCGGAACTCTTTGAGATGTACAAGCGCTCAAAGCTGATTGTCGGGTTTTTCGCGGTGGCCTCAAGCCGGGTGGAAACAGTTGAGGAAATCCGCGCCCGGATGCTTGAGGTGCTTGAGCATCTGCCCCCCGAGCGCCTGATTGCCGCGCCCGATTGCGGGCTTGGCTTTCTGGGCCGTGATCTGGCGATGAAAAAGCTTAAAAACATGTGCGAGGCGGCGCGGTCGGTTTGATCTGATCTTTCATTTCTGGCGTGTTTTTCAAGGCGGCTGGTTGACCCCACCTTGGGGCAGGGGTAAACCGGAAAATAGAATTGCTATTGCCATCAGAATGCGCAGGTTCAGGCGCATGAAAGGAGCCACCCAAGTGGAAGAGATGCTCAGGGAATACCTTCCCATTCTCGTGTTCCTGGCCATTGCCATCGGCCTTGGACTTGTTCTGATCCTCGCCGCTGTGATCATTGCCGTGCGAAACCCCGATCCGGAAAAGGTAAGTGCCTATGAATGCGGGTTCAACGCTTTTGATGACGCAAGGATGAAATTTGATGTCCGGTTCTATCTGGTGTCGATCCTATTCATCATCTTTGATCTGGAAATTGCCATGCTGTTTCCCTGGGCCGTTGCGTTCAAGGATGTCAGCATGACGGGCTTTTGGTCGATGATGGTCTTTCTGGCCGTGCTGACAGCGGGCTTTGCATATGAATGGCGAAAAGGGGCAATGGAATGGTCGTAGCAACCGGAGCAAATACCGCAGGCATTGACCGCGAGGTTTCCACGCAGGAGCTGAACCGGGAATTGCAGGACAAGGGTTTTCTGCTGACCTCAGCCGAGGATATCGTCAACTGGGCGCGCACAGGATCCCTGCACTGGATGACATTCGGACTGGCCTGCTGCGCGGTTGAGATGATGCATTCGGCGATGCCGCGCTATGATGTTGAGCGCTTTGGCTTTGCGCCGCGCGCCAGCCCGCGCCAATCGGATGTGATGATCGTGGCCGGCACTTTGACCAATAAAATGGCGCCCGCGCTGCGCAAGGTTTATGATCAGATGCCCGAGCCACGCTATGTGATCAGCATGGGATCATGCGCCAATGGCGGCGGTTACTACCACTACAGCTATTCGGTGGTGCGCGGCTGTGACCGGATCGTGCCGGTGGATATTTACGTGCCCGGCTGCCCGCCCACGGCCGAGGCGCTGGTCTACGGCATTCTGGCGCTGCAAAAGAAGATCAGGCGGACGGGGACGATTATCAGATGAGCGATGCATTGGAAGAACTGGGCACCCATATCGAGCTGAAGCGCAATGATTGCGTGCTGGGCTGGGAGGTGATCAATGGCGAGCTGACGGTTGATGTGGCATTGTCGGGCATCATCGGGCTGATTGAATTTCTGAAAACCGATCCGACCTGCAAATTCTCGACCCTGGTGGATATTACGGCGGTGGATTACCCCGAGCGCGATAAGCGCTTTGATGTGATATATCACTTCCTCAGCATGTACCAAAACCACCGCATCCGCCTGCGCGTGGCGGTGCGCGAGGATGATTTGCTGCCCTCATTGACCGATGTGCACCCTTCCGCCAACTGGTTCGAGCGTGAGGTGTTTGACATGTTCGGGCTGCTTTTCACCGGCCATCCCGATCTGCGGCGCATCCTCACCGATTACGGTTTTCGTGGCCATCCGCTGCGCAAGGATTTCCCCACAACCGGCTATACCGAGCTGCGCTATGACGAGGTTGAAAAACGGGTGGTCTATGAGCCGGTATCGCTGGTGCAGGAATACCGGCAATTTGATTTCATGAGCCCGTGGGAGGGGGCGCAATATATTCTTCCCGGTGATGAGAAAGAGGGAGAAGTCAAATGATGTATATGAGCTATGGATACGGCTATATGAATGGTGGCGGTATGATCTGGATGATGCTTGTCACCGCGGTTATTCTGGGCATCCCGTTCTGGAGATTACTGCCCCGTGTTGGTATTCCGCCCTGGGTGGCAATTTTTGCTGTCTTTCCGCCTTTGGCATTGATCCTGCTGTGGGTCGTGGCCTTTAAGGAGCCGGTTGACAGGTCCGGGGGGGAAGGCTGATGGACGGCTCCAAATTTGACGATGGCAGTTCCGATGCGTTGAGCGGCGAACAGAAGATCCGCAATTTCAACATCAATTTCGGGCCGCAACACCCGGCGGCGCATGGCGTTTTGCGGATGATCCTGGAGCTTGACGGCGAGATCGTCGAGCGTGCCGATCCGCATATCGGCCTCTTGCATCGCGGCACTGAAAAGCTGATGGAAAGCCGGACATATCTGCAAAACCTGCCGTATTTTGACCGGCTGGATTATGTGGCACCGATGAATCAGGAACATGCCTGGTGTCTGGCGATTGAAAAGCTGACCGGCACAGTGGTGCCGCGCCGCGCCAGCCTGATCCGGGTGCTTTATTCCGAGATTGGCCGCATTCTCAATCACCTGCTGAACATCACTACGCAGGCGCTGGATGTGGGGGCTTTGACGCCGCCGGTCTGGGGGTTCGAGCAGCGCGAATTGCTGATGGAATTTTATGAGCGCGCCTGTGGTGCCCGCCTGCATGCCGCCTATTTCCGGCCCGGCGGCGTGCATATGGACCTGCCCGATGCGCTGCTGGATGATATCGAGGCCTGGTCGCATAAATTTCCCGATTTCATTGATGATCTTGACGGGCTGCTGACGGAAAACCGGGTGTTCAAGCAGCGCAATGTCGATATTGGTATCGTGTCTGAGCAGGATATTCTGGATTGGGGCTTTTCCGGGGTGATGGTGCGCGGCTCGGGGCTGGCATGGGATTTGCGCCGGGCGCAGCCTTATGAATGCTATGATGAGTTTGAGTTTCAAATCCCCGTGGGCAAGAACGGCGATTGTTATGATCGTTACCTTTGCCGGATGGAGGAAATGCGCCAATCCCTGCGGATCATGCTTCAGGCGGTGGCCAAACTGCGCGCGCCCGACGGCCGTGGCGATGTTCTGGCGCGCGGCAAGATTACCCCGCCCAAGCGCAGCGATATGAAAACCGATATGGAAAGCCTGATCCACCATTTCAAACTTTATACCGAGGGCTTTCATGTGCCTGCCGGGCAAACCTATGCGGCGATTGAAGCGCCCAAGGGCGAATTTGGGGTTTATTTGGTGGCTGATGGCAGCAACAAGCCCTACCGCGCCAAAATCCGCGCGCCGGGCTATCTGCATTTGCAGGCGATGGATCATGTGGCGGGGGGGCATCAACTGGCGGATGTGGCGGCGATCATCGGCACGATGGATGTCGTCTTTGGGGAGATTGACAGGTAATGGCCGTCATAGGAGTGCCCGGTATGCTGGTTTTTGCAATGCTTCTTGCCGGTGGGCCTGATCCGGTTCACGGCATTATTTTTGCCCTGTTGAATGCCCATACGATCTCAATGGGGATGTATTGATGGCAGGCACAGGCACAGGAAAAGGCACGCGATGACACTGACGCAGTTTGCCATAATTCTTTCCGGTCTGGGTGTTCTGGTGACGGCTTTGCTGTCGCTGATCTTCCTGCGGGATCCGCAGGCGGGCCTAGTTCAGACAACCCACCGGGCGGAAAAACTGCCGCAGGTGATGACGGATCGCTATATCGCCATGACCATACTGGCGGTGGGGGCCACGCTATACAAGGATATGGCGGTGATTGCCGTGCTGTTTGCAAGCTTTGCTTTCATGGCGTTTGCCGATGCCTGGATTTATGCCCGCAGCGGCCATACCTGTAAAAAACATCTGGGGGCGGGTTTTGCCGCATCGCTTGTGGTGATCGTGGCGCTGGCCGCGCTGGGGCAGGCCGCATGATGCGCGCGCTTTGGTGCATATTGGCCTTTATGGCCCTGGCAGCCCCGGTGCAGGCGTCTGAGGTGATTGCGCCGGAGCGGGTGGAAAAATTTGTTGATGTGATCGCGCAAAATGGCTGCCGGATGAATGCTTATCGGGCGGATGAGGTGCTGCCGCAGGCAGGGTTTACAGATGCTACCGAAACCAAAACCATCACCGGGATGCTGGTATCGGATGGCCGCGCGCGTATTCTGGAAGGGCAGCTTGTGGTCTTTGGCGGCCCTTGCGGCGCAGCTGCAAAATATACCGCCCGCGAACGGTTCTTCGCGGCACTGGCCGATAATGGCTGCGTCATGACAACCAGACAATCCGAGGCGATTTTGCCGCGTGTGGGGGTTGAATTGCAGGAAGTGCGCCTGCTGATGGAGGCAATGCTCAGCGCCGGTGAGGTCAGCCTGTCACCGGATGAAACAACGGTGCATCTGGATGCTGGGATATGCAGCAAATACAAAGGGTTGTCTGATATAATGGCCGCCGCGCTACCGCAAAAACCTGCCCCGAAAAGCCCCGAGGAAATTCGCCGGGAATTTCTGGCATATATGGTGAGCGTGAATTGCGCGATCACCCGCTCGGAGGCGCAGAATGAACTGCCACGCGCCGGTTTCAACGCAGCGGATATACGCCCGATCATTCAGGCCCTGCTCAAATCCGGGGACGCGGAAATGACCGGCGAGGATGACCTTCTGACCATCAAGCCGGAGGTCTGCCAATGATGCGCGCGCTTTTCATTGGCATGATGCTGTTGCCTGCCACGGCTCAGGCGCAGGAGATCAGCCCCGAACGGATGGATGAATTTCTGGCGGTGATGGCTGCCAATAATTGCCGGATGAGCAACGCCACCGCAGATGAAATCATGCCCGAAGCGGGCTTTAATGACAAAGATGAAGTCAAGGCGATTGCCGGGCTTTTGATGGCGGATGATCGCGCCAGCCTGATTGATGGGCAGTTGATCGTGCATGGCGGCAGTTGTGGCACCGCAACGCCCGATTACACCACGCGCGAGCGGTTTTTGGCCGGGGTGGCTTATAATGGCTGTTCGATGACCGCCGCGCAATCCAATGAATTACTGCCGCCGCTTGGGGTTGAGCGCGGGCAGATCAAGCCGCTGATCGGGCAGATGATGTCGATGGGGGAGGTCTCGCTGTCGGAAGACAACCAAACCATTTATATGGAGCAATCCCTGTGCGATAAATTTGATGGCATGGCGGAAAAGATTGCCGGGGATAAGATGGCGGCGGCCAAGGCAAATCTTGACACTGCCGAGGCAGCCCAGACAGAAGAGAGAATAAAATTCATCAGCTATATGGAAACGTCCGGTTGCGAGGTCAAGTTAAGTGAATTTTTAGTGGCCATTCCCGAAGCCGGGCTGGATTTTGACCGGGTGCATAAGGTTATTGAAGATATGGCTGATGAAGGCCTGTTGCAGGATACCAAAGCCGGTGATGGCTTTCGGATAACGGCGGGGGCTTGCGGATGACCCGGAAATACCACGCCCATGGGATCAGATTTGATTGTCCTTCCCGGCCTGAATTCGCTGTGTCAGGAAATTTGGTTTTGAATATGAAACAGATAACAGGAGCCTGTGCCTAGATGCTACGACGTCTTTACCACGAGCAACCCGAAAGCTTTGCCTTCACAAAGGCCAATCAGGCCTGGGCCGATGCGCAGATCAGCAAATATCCCGAGGGCCGCGAGGCCAGCGCGATCATCCCGCTTTTATGGCGCGCGCAGGAACAGGAAGGCTGGCTGAGCCGCCCGGCGATTGAATGCGTTGCCGATATGCTCGGGCTGGCTCATATCCGGGCGCTGGAAGTGGCGTCGTTCTATTTCATGTTTCAGTTGCAGCCGGTTGGCTCGGTCGCGCATATTCAGGTTTGCGGCACCACATCCTGCATGATTTGCGGCGCGGAAGATCTGATCGGCGTTTGTCGTGAAAAGATTGCGCCAAATGCCCATGAGCTGAGCAGCGATGGCAAGTTTAGTTGGGAAGAGGTGGAATGCCTCGGTGCCTGTGCCAATGCGCCGATGGCGCAGATCGGCAAGGATTATTACGAGGATCTGACAACTGCGCGTCTGGCCGAGATCATAGATGAGATGGCGGCGGGCAAACTGCCGGTGCCGGGGCCGCAAAATGGCCGCTATGCCGCCGAGCCGTTAAGCGGGTTGACCAGCCTGAAGGAATATGACACCGGCAAGACGAAATATAACGCCAGCGCGCAGCGCGCGGTGGATCAGGGTGACAGCATCAAGCGGATTGATGGCACCGAGGTGCCGCTTTTGGCCCCGTGGCGCGATAAGGGCGCAAACCACAATCCCGGCGCGCCTGCGGTGACGGCCAGGGCAAAACCGGCTGCCAAGCCCGCCGTCAAAGCCAAGCCAGCCGCAAAAGCCAAACCGGCGGCCAAACCTGCGCTGAAGAAACCCAAAGCGTTGAAAAGTCCGCGCAAATCCGGCGCGGATGATCTCAAGCAGATCAAGGGCGTTGGGCCCAAGCTTGAGAAAATGCTGAACGATATGGGGTTTTATCACTTTGATCAGATCGCCAAGTGGAACGCCGGGGATATTGCCTGGGCCGATGAAAATCTTGTGGGCTTCAAGGGCCGCGTCAGCCGCGATGACTGGGCCGGGCAGGCCAAACTGCTGGCCGAGGGACGCGAGACAGAATTTTCGGCGCGGGTTAAAAAAGGTGATGTCTATTAACAGGTCTTTTTCGATAACTGGATAGGGGGATGAACAATGTCAAATTCAGATAATACAAATACCTGCAAGATCATCTGCTGGGCCATTGCGGGCCTTGTCGGGCTGATATTGCTGTGGAAATTGAGCGTGACACTGGTGTTTATTCTGGCGCTGTTGATTGGCGTTATTCTGACGATCCTTCTTGGTATCGTACTGACCCGGCTGTTTTGCAGTGTTGAAGATGCCTATACAGCTCCGACCCCTGCGCCTGAGCCAACACCGACCCCTGCACCCGAGCCAAAGCCCGTTGAAAAACCTGCCGCCGTCAAAAGCCCGGCAGCGCCTGCGGCTACCGGTGAAGGCGGCACCCGGCCCGAGGCATTGAAAGCGGCGCGCGGCGGCAGGGGCGATGACCTCAAGCAGATCAAGGGCGTTGGCCCGAAGCTGGAACAGCAGTTGAACGAGATGGGATTTTACCATTTTGATCAGATCGCGGCCTGGAGCGCCGATGAAGTGGCCTGGGTGGATGCCAATCTCAAGGGTTTCAAGGGCCGTATCAGCCGGGATAACTGGATCGAACAGGCCAAAACCCTGGCCGCTGGGGGAGTCACTGAATTTTCCAGGCGGGTCAAGGATGGCGATGTATATTGAATGAGGCAGGGCAATGACAGATACCCCCGAACAGCAACAGGCCCGCATGGGCAGGCAGGCGGCTTTGGTGATCGCGGGCACCGGGGTGTTCTGGATTTTGACAACCCTGATCGGCGGCTGGATGGGGCTGAGCAACCGCATGCTCGCACTGTTCGATCTGGTGGCTTTGGCGGGGTTTGTCTGGGCCTTCTGGATGATTTTTCAAATCTGGCGTCTGCGCCAGAACAATCAAGGGTAACAGCGGGATGCTAAAAGATCAGGACCGAATATTCACCAATCTCTATGGCATGCATGACCGCACCCTTAGGGGTGCATTGGCGCGCGGCCATTGGGATGGCACCGCCAAAATCCTGCAAAACGGCCGCGACTGGATCGTGGATCAGATGAAGGCCAGCGGCTTGCGCGGGCGTGGCGGTGCGGGCTTTCCCACCGGATTGAAATGGTCGTTCATGCCGAAAGAAAGCGATGGCCGCCCGGCCTATCTGGTGGTCAATGCCGACGAATCCGAGCCCGGCACCTGCAAAGACCGCGAGATCATGCGCAACGATCCCCATACCCTGATCGAAGGCTGCCTGATTGCCAGTTTCGCGATGGGATCGCACGCCTGTTATATCTATATCCGCGGCGAATATATCCGCGAGCGCGAGGCGCTTCAGGCGGCGATTGACGAGGCTTATGAGGCCGGGATGATTGGCCGCAATGCCTGCAAATCCGGCTGGGATTTTGATCTCTACCTCGCCCATGGCGCGGGCGCTTATATTTGCGGCGAAGAAACCGCGCTGCTGGAAAGCCTTGAGGGCAAAAAAGGCATGCCCCGGATGAAGCCGCCTTTCCCGGCGGGGGCGGGGCTTTATGGCTGTCCGACTACGGTCAACAACGTGGAATCGATTGCCGTTGTGCCCACCATCCTGCGCCGTGGTCCGGATTGGTTTTCGGGCTTTGGCAGGCCGAATAATTCGGGCACCAAGCTTTATGCCATCTCGGGGCATGTGAATAATCCCTGCGTGGTTGAGGATTCGATGTCGATCCCGTTTGAGGAACTGATCGAGAAGCATTGCGGCGGTATCCGCGGCGGCTGGGATAACCTCAAGGCGGTGATTCCCGGCGGCTCATCGGTGCCATGCGTGCGCGGCGAAAACATGCGCGATGCGGTGATGGATTTCGATGCCCTGCGCGAGGTCGGCTCGTCCTTGGGTACGGCGGCGGTGATCGTGATGGATCAGTCCACCGACATCATCAAGGCGATCTGGCGGCTGTCGAAGTTTTACAAACATGAAAGCTGTGGCCAATGCACGCCGTGCCGCGAAGGCACCGGCTGGATGATGCGGGTGATGGAACGTCTGGTCACCGGCGAGGCCGGGGTGGAAGAAATAGACATGCTTTTGAGCGTGACCAAGCAGGTCGAAGGCCATACCATCTGTGCCCTTGGCGATGCGGCCGCCTGGCCGATTCAGGGCCTGATCAAGAATTTCCGGGATGAAATAGAAGACCGGATCAAATCAAAACAAAGCGGTGCCGTGAGCGCCGTGGCAGCGGAGTGAAATGATGGAACAATTTGCTGAATACGGACATGCGATTGTGGCCATGGCGGCCATAGCCGCGTTTGGGCTGATCCTCAGCCCGCTCTCGGCGATGCGCAAGCAGGCCCTGGGGCTGACACCGGGATCACAACCCGAAGCGGATTATGCCAACCCCTGTTATCGCTGGCACCGGGCCTATCAGAACCTGTCTGAAACAATCGGGTTTTTTGTCGCGGTTGTGCTGGCGGCTATTCTGGCCGGCGCCAACCCGTTTTGGGTCAATCTGCTGGCGTCACTGTTTTTCATCGTCCGGGTATTTCTGGTTTTTGTGCATATCAAAGGCATTGGCAAACCGAATATGAGCGTGCGTTCGTTTACCTATGTCGCGGGCTGGCTGATGTGTCTGGCTCTTGCACTCATGGCGATAGCGGCGGTGTTTTGGGGATGAGTGACATGGCACGAAAAATCAGGGCCGACATGAGGGGCAACAAATGAAATATGTGGGATTGATCCTTGCCACAATGCTGGTGCTGAGCGGTTGCCTCAAGAAAGAAGAGAAGGTTTTCTTTGACGGCAAATACTATCCGGCCAAAGCCAAGCATAGCAAAGGCGATCGCAAGGTGTTTGTTGCCTCTGTCCGGCGGGTGTCACAGGGGATTAACGGCGCGCGCGAGGCCGGGCGGCACGCGGGCACGCTCTATTGCCTGAAGAATTTTGGCACCTCCGAGATCAACTGGGAGATCGGCCCGGATGCACCGGAAGAGCAACTGATGGCAAAAAGTGGCAATCTGACCCTGAAGGGGGCATGTTTCCTGTGGTAAATAATTACAAAATATCAATGTGTTATGGGCGCGATTCTAGCGCGGCTCTTGTGATGCAAAACATGGGCGGCGGCATGCCGGGCGCTCAAAGCCTTTATCGTTCGGGGCCTGCCGAGATTGATCGGCAAAACCCGACAGGGCGATTACTGAAAGCAAAGTGAGTTTGGGATGTCTGACCTACGCAAGATCATCATTGACGGCAACGAGATTGAAACCGACGGTGCCATGACCCTGATCCAGGCCTGTGAACAGGCCGGGATCGAGATCCCGCGGTTTTGTTATCATGAGCGCCTGTCGATCGCCGGGAATTGCCGCATGTGCCTTGTGGAAGTTGTCGGCGGCCCGCCCAAGCCTGCGGCGTCCTGTGCCATGCAGGTGCGCGATCTGCGCCCCGGCCCGGAAGGCCAGCCGCCGGTGGTGAAAACCAATTCACCAATGGTCAAGAAGGCGCGCGAGGGGGTGATGGAATTTCTGCTGATCAATCACCCGCTGGATTGCCCGATCTGCGATCAGGGCGGCGAATGCGACCTGCAGGATCAGGCGATGGCCTATGGCGTCGATTTCAGCCGCTACCGCGAGCCCAAGCGCGCCACTGAGGATCTTGATCTGGGGCCGCTGGTGGAAACCCACATGACGCGCTGCATCTCGTGCACCCGCTGCGTGCGCTTCACCTCGGAAGTGGCCGGAATTACCCAGATGGGCCAGACCGGGCGCGGCGAAGATGCCGAGATCACCAGCTATCTTGGGGAAACGCTGGACAGCAACCTGCAAGGCAACATCATTGATCTGTGCCCGGTGGGGGCGCTGGTGAGCAAGCCCTATGCCTTTACCGCCCGGCCCTGGGAGCTGACCAAGACCGAAACCATTGATGTGATGGACGCGCTTGGTTCCAACATCCGGGTCGATTGCAAGGGCCGCGAAGTGATGCGCATCCTGCCGCGCAATCATGACGGCGTGAACGAGGAATGGATTTCCGACAAAACCCGCTTTGTCTGGGATGGCTTGCGCCGTCAACGGCTGGACACGCCTTATATCCGTGAGGCAGGCAAGCTGCGCCCGGCAAGCTGGAGCGAGGCGCTCACGAAGGCCGCTTCAGCGGTCAAGGGGGCGACGAGCATCACCGGTCTGGTCGGTGATCTGGTGCCGGTTGAAGCGGCATTTGCCTTGAAACAACTGGTTGAAGGGCGGGGCGGCCGCGTGGAATGCCGCATGGACAAGGCCAAATTGCCTGCTGGTAACCGTAGCGCCTATGTCGGTACAGCCAGCATTGAAGATATTGATGACGCCCAGGCGATCATGCTGATCGGCAGCAATCCGCGTGTTGAGGCTCCGGTGCTGAATGCCCGCATCCGCAAGGCATGGACCAAAGGTGCCAAAATCGGCGTCATCGGTGAAGCGGTTGATCTGACGTATGAATATTTCCACCTCGGCACCGGTCGCGATGATCTGGAAAAGCTGAACAATGGCTCGCATGAGGATGCGCTGAGCCGCCGCTCGATTGTGATCCTGGGCCAGGGCGCCTTGAACGAGGCGGATGGCGAGGCGGTGCTGAGCCAGGCGATGAAATTTGCCGAAGTCACAGGCTCGAAATTCATGGTGCTGCACACTGCCGCTGGCCGGGTTGGCGCGCTGGATGCGGGCTGTACCACGGATGGAGGCCTTGATGCCGCCATCGACGGGGCCGATGTGATTTACAACCTTGGGGCTGACGAGGTTGACATCAAGGACGGGCCGTTCGTGATCTATCAGGGCAGCCATGGCGACAGGGGTGCCCATAGGGCCGATGTGATCCTACCAGGGGCCGCCTATACCGAGGAACAGGGGCTTTTTGTCAACACCGAAGGGCGGCCACAACTGGCATTACGCGCGGGTTTCCCCCCCGGTGAGGCCAAGGAAAACTGGGCGATTTTGCGCGCCTTGTCGGGCGAGATCGGCACCGTTCTGCCCTATGACAGCCTTGCACAATTGCGCAGGGCGCTGGTTGAGGCCGCGCCGCATCTGGCAGCGGTTGACACCGTGCCGGAAAATGAGTGGCAGCCCCTTAAGCCTAAGAAAATGGCCAAGGCGGATTTCAAAAATGCGCTGTCGGATTTCTATCTCACCAACCCGATTGCCCGCGCAAGTCAGGTAATGGCCGAGCTCAGCGCCAATGCCAAATCCCGCGCCGACAAACCGATGGCGGCAGAATAATGCGCTCTTTGTCCCTCATACCCCGCGAAACTGATGGTTTGATGCGTGATTCCGGTGGTATCCGGCGGCGGGATTTGCTTAAAACAAACCCAACAGCGCGGCCCGGCCATGTGCGGGCGAATGAGGCGGCGACAAATGTTAAACCCGGTGGTGCGAGGATCTGATGGCTGAATTTTTCACGACCCCCCTTGGGATTGCAATAATCATCTTCGCCCAATGCCTGGCAATGCTGGGCTTTGTGATGATTGCCCTGCTGTTTTTGGTCTACGGTGACCGTAAAATCTGGGCCGCCGTACAGATGCGCCGGGGGCCAAACGTGGTGGGCACGTTCGGGATTTTGCAATCGGTCGCGGATGCGTTGAAATATGTGGTCAAAGAGGTGGTTGTACCTGCCGGTGCCGATAAAACTGTCTTCATGCTGGCACCTTTGACGAGCTTTGTTCTGGCGGTGATTGCCTGGGCGGTGATCCCGTTGAATGACGGCTGGGCGATCAGCAATATCAACGTGGCGGTTTTGTTTGTCTTCGCTGTGTCCTCATTGGAGGTGTACGGCGTGATCATGGGCGGCTGGGCCTCAAACTCGAAATATCCCTTCCTTGGCTCCTTACGCTCGGCGGCGCAGATGATCTCCTATGAGGTCAGCATCGGGCTGATCATCATCGGCATCATCATCTCGACCGGCAGCCTGAATTTTGGCGATATTGTCCGGGCGCAGGATGGCTCTTATGGCTTCTTTAGCTGGTACTGGCTGCCGCATTTCCCGATGGTGTTTTTGTTCTTCATCTCGGCTTTGGCCGAAACCAACCGGCCGCCGTTCGATCTGCCCGAGGCAGAATCCGAGCTGGTTGCCGGCTATCAGGTGGAATATTCCGCAACGCCATTCCTATTGTTCATGGCCGGTGAATATATCGCCATTTTCCTGATGTGCGCCTTGACGTCGCTGCTGTTCTTCGGCGGCTGGCTCAGCCCCATACCGGGCCTGCCCGACGGGGTTCTGTGGATGCTGGGCAAGATGTTCTTCTTCTTCTTCATCTTCGCGATGGTCAAGGCGATCACGCCGCGTTACCGCTATGACCAGTTGATGCGTATCGGCTGGAAAGTGTTCCTGCCGCTCAGCCTGTTTTGGGTGGTGTTCGTGTCGTTCGCGGCGAAATTCGATTGGTTCTGGGGCGGATTCGCCCGCTGGACTGTAGGGGGTTAAGAGATGTCACAGATTGATTACACCCGCGCCGCAAAATATTTTCTGCTGGCGGATTTCATCAAAGGCTTCCAACTGGGTCTGAAATATTTTTTCGCCCCCAAGGCGACGCTGAACTATCCGCATGAAAAAGGCCCGCTTTCCCCGCGATTCAGGGGCGAACACGCGCTCAGGCGTTACCCTAACGGCGAAGAGCGCTGCATTGCCTGCAAGCTGTGCGAGGCGATCTGCCCGGCGCAGGCGATCACGATTGATGCCGAGCCGCGTGATGACGGCTCGCGCCGCACCACGCGCTATGACATCGACATGACCAAATGCATCTATTGCGGCTTCTGTCAGGAGGCCTGCCCGGTGGATGCCATCGTTGAGGGGCCAAACTTTGAATTTGCCACCGAAACCCGCGAAGAGCTGTTTTACGACAAAGACAAATTGCTGGCCAATGGCGAACGCTGGGAATCTGAGATTGCCCGTAACCTTGAGATGGACGCACCCTACCGATGAGTGATGCCAAAAACCCCTTTGAGCAAATGATGCAACAGGCGCAGGAGATGGCCAAGGCGATGAATCCGGGGCTTGAGGCGTTCACGCCCGAGGGGTTGGAAAAGCTTTGGCCAACCATGCCCAAGGATTTCATGGAAATGAGCTTTGGCAAGGGGCTGGGGCAGGACGGGCTCGATGCCAAAACCCGGCTTTTGCTGACGCTTGCCGGCCTCACCATGCAGGGCGCGCAAAGCGAGGCGCAAATTCGCCTCACCGTGCGCCACGCGCTTGAGGCCGGGGCCACCAAGGATGAGATCATGGGCACCATCACCCAGATGTCGATGTTTGCCGGTATGCCCTCTGCCACCCGCGCGATGGGCTTTGCCAAGGCGGTTCTGGACGGCACGGATGAAGAAGGAAAAGATACATGATGATTGCCACGCTTTGCTTTTATCTGTTTGCCATATCGGTGCTGGTGGGGGGGCTGTTCACCGTGATCAGCCGCAACCCGGTGCACTCGGTTTTATGGCTGATCCTGTCGTTCATCTCGGCCGCCGGGTTGTTCGTGCTTCTCGGCGCTGAATTTGTCGCCATGCTTCTGGTCATCGTCTATGTTGGCGCGGTGGCGGTTCTGTTCCTCTTTGTGGTGATGATGCTGGACGTGGATTTCGCCGAGCTGAAGGCGGAAATGGCGCGTTATATGCCGCTGGCCCTGCTCATTGGCACCATTCTTTTGATGCAGCTTGGCCTGGCCTACGGCGTCTGGCAAAGCGCCGACGGGTCGCAAGCCGCCCGCGCTGCCGTGGCGCCGGAAGGGGTGCAGAATACCGCCGCTCTGGGCCTGCTGATCTATGACAAATACATCCTTCTGTTCCAGCTTGCGGGGCTGATCCTGCTGGTGGCAATGATCGGCGCGATCATGCTGACCCTGCGCCACCGCCGCGATATCAAACGTCAGGACGTATTGCAGCAGATGTGGCGCGATCCGGCCAAGGCGATGGAACTGAAGGACGTTAAACCGGGGCAGGGGTTGTAAGCCCCGCTCACCCGCTCGCCCCGGACTTGATCCGGGGCCTCCCGGCTATATGCGCCGGGGAAATGAAAGTCAGAGGTCCCGGCGCGAGGCCGGGATACAGGAAGAACAAGAGGTCCCGGGTCAAGCCCGGGACGTGACAACGACAAAAGACGAACGGGCAAGGCCCGAGAGGGACGAAAATGATCGGAATTGAGCACTATCTCACTGTCGCGGCGGCCTTGTTCGTCATCGGCATTTTTGGCCTCTTCCTCAACCGGAAGAACGTGATCATCCTCTTGATGTCGATTGAGCTGATGCTTCTGGCGGTCAATATCAATCTGGTGGCGTTTTCCAGCTTTGCCCATGATCTGGTGGGGCAGATATTTACCCTGTTTGTCCTGACCGTCGCTGCCGCCGAGGCCGCCATCGGCCTGGCCATTCTGGTGTGTTTCTTCCGGACTCGTGGCAGTATCGACGTCGAAGATATCAATGTGATGAAGGGCTGAGACCATGGAAAAAATAATCCTCTTTGCGCCCCTCATCGGTGCCATTATCGCAGGTTTCGGCTGGCGCATTATCGGCGATGTGGCGGCGCAATGGCTGAGCACGGGGCTGTTGTTTCTTGCCTGCCTGCTTAGCTGGGTCATATTCCTAGGCTTTGACGGGCAATTATATACCGTCCATATCCTCGATTGGATACAATCCGGCAGCCTTGATGCCTCCTGGGCCATTCGGATGGACCGGCTGACGGCGATCATGCTGATCGTGGTCACAACCGTATCGGCCTTGGTGCATCTTTATTCGGTGGGCTACATGGCCCATGACAGCCAGTTTGATGAAAACGAAAGCTACCGCCCGCGTTTCTTTGCCTATCTGAGCCTCTTTACCTTTGCCATGCTGATGCTGGTGACGGCGGATAATCTGGTGCAGATGTTCTTTGGCTGGGAGGGGGTGGGCCTTGCCTCATACCTGCTGATCGGATTTTATTTCCGCAAACCTTCTGCCAATGCCGCCGCGATCAAGGCGTTTGTCGTCAACCGGATTGGCGATTTTGGCTTTGCCCTTGGCATCATGGCGCTGTTTTTGCTGACCGACAGTATCCGGCTGGATGATATTTTCGCCGCCGGCCCTGAGCTGGCGCAGACGCAGCTCAAATTCCTTTGGGCTGACTGGAATGCGGCCAACCTGATTGCCTTTTTGCTGTTCGTCGGCGCCATGGGCAAATCGGCGCAGCTTTTCCTGCACACCTGGCTGCCCGACGCGATGGAAGGCCCGACGCCGGTCAGTGCGCTGATCCACGCTGCCACCATGGTCACGGCAGGCGTGTTTCTGGTCTGTCGCATGTCGCCCTTGTTTGAATACGCCCCCGAGGCCAAGATGATCGTGGTTTTCATCGGTGCCTCAACCGCGTTTTTTGCCGCCACCGTGGGGCTGGTGCAAAACGATATCAAACGGGTGATCGCCTATTCCACCTGTTCACAGCTTGGCTATATGTTCGTGGCTGCGGGTGTGGGCATGTATTCGGTGGCGATGTTCCACCTGCTGACGCACGCCTTTTTCAAGGCCATGCTTTTCCTTGGTGCAGGCAGCGTCATTCACGGCATGCATCATGAACAGGACATGCGCCATTACGGCGGGCTGAGGAAGAAATTCCCCTATACATTCTGGGCGATGATGATCGGCACCCTGGCCATCACCGGGGTTGGCATTCCGCTTACGACCATCGGTTTTGCCGGGTTCCTGTCAAAGGACGCGATTGTTGAAAGCGCCTGGGCCGGCACGCAGGGCGGCTATGGCTTCTGGATGCTGGTGATTGCGGCCCTGTTCACAAGTTTCTATAGCTGGCGGCTGATCTTCATGACCTTCTACGGCAAGGCGCGCGGCGACAAACACACCCACGAGAATGCCCATGAAAGCCCGATGGTGATGCTGGTGCCCCTCGGCGTGCTGGCAATCGGCGCGATATTGTCGGGCATGGTCTGGTATGGCAGCTTCTTTGGCGATCATGCCAAGGTGAATGCATTCTTTGGCATTCCCACACATGAAGCGGCTGCAGTAGCCGAAGAAGGCAGCCACAGCGAGGCAGTTCCGCAAGGGGCTGATGCGCATTCGGGCGAGGCGCCCAAAGGGGCGATCTTCATGGGCCCCGACAATCATGTGATGGATGAGGCCCATGAGGCCCCGAAATGGGTCAAGGTAAGCCCGTTCATCGCCATGCTCATCGGCTTCATCATTGCCTTGTGGTTTTATATCTGGGATCCCTCGATGCCGCGCAAACTGGCGGAAAACCAGCGGCCGCTTTATCTTTTCCTGCTCAACAAATGGTATTTCGATGAGATCTATGATGCGATATTCGTGCGCCCCGCCAAGGCGCTTGGACGCCTGCTGTGGCAGCGCGGGGATGGCGGCGTGATTGATGGCTCGATCAACGGCGTGGCGATGGGGATCATCCCCTTCTTCACCCGCCTCGCGGGCCGGGCGCAATCGGGTTATATCTTTACCTATGCCTTCGCCATGGTGATCGGGATCGTGGTTCTGATCACCTGGATGTCGATCACCGGAGGAGCAGACTGATGGATAACCTGCTTTCTCTAGTAACCTTCATTCCATCCGTTGCGGCGCTCATTTTGATGATTTTCCTGCGCGGGGAAGATGTATTTGCCCAGAGTGCGGCAAAATGGGTGGCGTTGATTGCCACCGGTATGACCTTTATTGCTTCGCTGTTCATTCTCAGCGCCTTTGACCCCTCAAATACCGATTTCCAATTGGTTGAAGATGGGCAATGGCTGCTTGGTCTGCGCTACCGGATGGGCGTGGACGGGATCAGCGTGCTGTTCGTGATGCTGACCACTTTCATGATGCCGCTCACCATCCTGGCCTCATGGAATGTCACGCAGCGCGTCAAGGAATACATGATTGCATTCCTGCTGCTGGAAACCCTGATGCTGGGCGTTTTCATGGCGCTCGATCTGGTGCTGTTCTATCTTTTCTTCGAGGCGGGCCTTATCCCGATGTTCCTGATCATCGGCATCTGGGGCGGCAAGGACCGCGTCTATGCCTCGTTCAAGTTCTTCCTTTACACCTTCCTTGGCTCTGTCTTGATGCTGGTGGCCATGGTGGCGATGTTTGCCGATGCGGGCACCACCTGTATCGGGGCCTGCGGCGATAGCGGCACGGCACTTCTCAACCACAGCTTCTCCTCGGAAAGTTTTTCCATTCTGGGCATTCATATCCCCGGCGGGATGCAGACCCTGCTGTTTTTGGCCTTCTTCGCCAGCTTTGCCGTCAAATTGCCGATGTGGCCGGTGCATACCTGGCTGCCGGATGCGCATGTTCAGGCGCCCACCGCCGGGTCGGTGGTGCTGGCGGCAATTCTGTTGAAGATGGGCGGTTATGGCTTCTTGCGCTTCAGCCTGCCGATGTTCCCCATTGGATCCGAGGTGCTGACGCCTCTGGTGCTGTGGCTGTCGGTAATTGCGATTGTCTATACCTCGCTTGTCGCCCTGGCGCAGGAGGATATGAAAAAGCTGATTGCCTATAGCTCGGTCGCGCATATGGGCTATGTCACAATGGGCATTTTTGCCGCCAACCAACAGGGCATTGACGGCGCCATTTTCCAGATGCTCAGCCACGGCTTTATCTCGGGCGCCATGTTCCTGTGTGTCGGGGTTGTCTATGACCGGATGCACACCCGCGAGATTGATGCTTACGGCGGGCTGGTCAACCGGATGCCGGTTTACGCGCTTATTTTCATGTTCTTCACCATGGCCAATATCGGCCTGCCGGGGACCAGCGGATTTGTTGGCGAATTCCTGACACTCGTTGGCATTTTCAAGGCCAATACATGGGTTGCCGCAGTGGCCACCACCGGCGTGATTCTGAGCGCGGCCTATGGGCTGTGGCTGTACCGCCGGGTGGTGCTGGGTGATCTGATCAAGGAAAGCCTGAAATCCATCACCGATATGGGCCCCCGCGAACGTTTCATTTTCGCGCCGCTTGTGGCGATGACCCTGCTGCTGGGCGTTTATCCCAGCCTTGTCACCAATATCATCGGCCCCTCGGTTGAGGCGCTGATTTCCAACTATGATGCTGCACTTGCTGATGGCCACGCCGCCAGCCAGATCGCAGAATCCACAAATTGACCCCGGAGGCCATGATGATCCAGGCTGATCTGAACGTAATCCTGCCCGAGATTGTGATCTCGGTCTATGCCATGGCGGCGCTGTTGTTCACCGTCTACACCGGCAAGGACAAGATGGCAGGTATGCTGGTCTGGCTCACTGCCGGGCTGCTCACAATCATGGCCCTGTGGATTTTGGCCACAGGCAATGGCAATCGTGAGGCATTTGGCGGCATGTTCATCGACGATGGCTTTGCCCGCTTTGCCAAGGTCATCATCCTTCTCAGTGCCGCCGCTGTGCTGGTCATGGGGCAGGAATATCTTGATCGTCGCGGTATCCTCAAATTTGAATATCCCATCCTGATTGCCCTTTCGGTGGTTGGCATGATGATGATGATCAGCGCCGGGGATCTGATGGCGCTTTACATGGGGCTTGAGCTGCAATCCCTGGCGCTTTACGTGGTTGCCGCCATGCGCCGCGATTCCGCCCGCTCAACCGAGGCGGGGCTGAAATATTTCGTGCTGGGCGCGCTGTCATCTGGGCTTTTGCTTTATGGCGCGTCGCTTACCTATGGCTATGCCGGGACAACGCTGTTTTCGGGCATTTATCAGGCCGCCTCGGGCCACGCGCCGCTTGGCCTGTTGTTTGGGCTGGTGTTTGTCCTGTCTGGCCTGGCGTTCAAAATATCCGCCGTGCCGTTTCATATGTGGACGCCGGATGTTTACGAAGGCTCGCCCACGCCGGTCACGGCCTTTTTTGCCACTGCCCCGAAAATGGCGGCGATGGGGCTTTTGGCCCGGGTCATGCATGATGCCTTTGGCGGTGTTACGGCCGACTGGCAACAGATCATGGCGCTGCTCAGCGTTTTGTCGATGTTCCTTGGGGCGGTTGCCGCCATTGGCCAGACCGACATCAAACGCCTGATGGCCTATTCCTCGATTGCGCATATGGGGTTTGCCCTGATGGGGCTGGCCTCGGGTACGGTGTTTGGGGTGCAGGCGATGCTGATCTATATGGCGATCTATGTGACGATGAATGTGGGCACTTTCGCCTTTATCCTGTCGATGCAGCGCGAGGGTCAGCCGGTCACGGATATTGCCAGCCTCAACAACTATTCCCAAGCCCATCCGGCGCGGGCGCTGGCGATGACGGTGCTGTTGTTCTCGCTTGCAGGTGTGCCGCCCTTCCTGGGATTTTTCGGCAAGTTCTACGTGCTGCGCGCCGCCTATGAAGGCGGGCTGGCATGGCTGGCGATTGCCGGTGTTATTGCTTCGGTGATTGGCGCGTATTACTACCTGCGGATTGTCTATTACATGTATTTCGGCGATGATCGCGAGCCTTTGCAGGCAGGAAAATCGCCGGTGCTCTGGAGCCTTCTGATGGTTTCATCGGTGATCATGCTGGCGGGGATCATCAACATGTTTGGGGTGGAAACCATGGCCGAAGTTGCGGCGGCAACCCTTGTCAACTAACTGGCCGCAAGGCTATGGCAGGCGAATACTGGCCTGCGTTGACAGCACCAATGCCGAGGCCGCCCGCATTGCTTCCGGGCTTTCCGGCCCGGAATGGATACTGGCGCATGAGCAAACCGCCGCGCGGGGCCGCCGGGGGCGGGCATGGACCAATCCCAAAGGGAATTTTGCAGCGACGCTAGTGATGCACCCGAAAGACAAGCCGCAAATAACGGCACTGCGCTCTTTCGTGGCCTCTTTGGCGCTCTATGAGGCGTTGGTTGCCGCCACCGGGCGGGCCGGGATATTTTCACTGAAATGGCCAAATGATGTGCTGCTGAATGGCGGCAAACTGGCAGGAATTTTGCTGGAAAGCGCCGGTCAGGGAGCGGAAATATCCTTTCTTTCCATTGGGATAGGGGTGAACCTCACGCAGGCCCCCGATGCGGCAGAAGTTGAGCCGGGCGCGCTGAGGCCGGTATCATTGCTGTCTGAAACCGGCGCGCATGTCGCGCCCGAAGACCTGCTTGATCTGCTCGCCCCGGCCTATGCCCGGCTGGAGACGCAATTCACCACCTACGGGTTTGAGCCTGTCCGCAAGGCCTGGCTTGCCCGGGCGGCAAAGCTTGGCGAGGTGATAACCGCCAGGATCACAGGCGATGAGATCACCGGCAGGTTTGAGACAGTGGACGCGGCGGGCAATCTTGTACTATCCACGGGGGCAACCCGTGTGGCGATCCCGGCCGCTGATGTGTTTTTCTAAGAGGGGGGCAAATCCATGCTTCTGGCAATAGATTGCGGCAATACCAATACCGTCTTTTCAATCTGGGATGGCGAGAAATTCCTGTGTACTTTGCGCACCTCAACCCATCATGCCCGCACCGCAGATGCCTATTTTACATGGTATTCCACGCTGGTGAAGCATTTTGAAATTGATGTGGAAATTACCGATGTGATCATCTCATCCACGGTGCCACGGGTGGTGTTCAACCTGCGGGTTTTCACCGACCGGTTCTTTGGTTGCCGGCCTTTGGTGGTGGGCAAACCGGAATGCAAACTGCCGGTTGAGCCGCGGGTGGATGAAGGCACGCAGGTGGGCCCCGACCGTTTGGTCAATACCGCCGGGGCGTTTGATCGCCATGGCGGGGATCTGATCGTGGTGGATTTTGGCACTGCGACCACCTTTGATGTGGTGGATCATGACGGCGCCTATATCGGCGGGGCGATTGCGCCGGGGGTGAACCTGTCTTTGGAGGCGCTGCACACCGCCGCCGCCGCCTTGCCGCATGTGGATGTGACCATGCCGGCGCGGGTGATTGGCACCAATACGGTCGATTGTATGCAATCCGGTGTGTTTTGGGGTTATGTCGGCCTTATCAATGGCCTATGCGATAGAATTAAAGATGAGCATGGCCGCCCGATGACGGTGGTTGCCACCGGTGGGCTGGCACCTTTGTTTCAGCAGGGGCACGCGATGTTTGACGTATATGAAGACGATCTGACAATGCACGGGCTGACCGTGATACATGAGTATAACAAGGAGGGCTGAGGCCCCATGAGCAGTGAACGAATGATATACCTGCCGCTTGGCGGGGCGGGTGAGATTGGCATGAATGCCTATGTCTATGGCTATGGCAAACCGGGCAAGGAGCGGCTGATTCTGGTGGATCTTGGGGTGGCGTTCCCCGACATGGATACGACCCCCGGCGTGGACCTGATTTTACCGGATATTCAATGGCTTAAAGAGCGCAAGAATCAGCTTGAGGCGGTGTTCATCACCCATGCCCACGAGGATCATGTCGGCGCTGTGGCGCAGTATTATGACCAGCTTGGCGCGCCGGTTTATGCGCGGGCGTTTACCGCCAATATTGCCCGGCAAAAGATGGCTGAGTTTGGCCATTCGGAAAAGGCGGTGACGATCGTGGCACCCTGGCCTGAGGTGGTTGTGGCGGGGCCTTTCAAAGTTGGATTTGTGCCGATTTCCCATTCGATTCCGGAAAGTTCCGGGTTGGTGATCGACTGCCCGCATGGCCGTCTGGTGCATAGCGGCGATTTCAAGGTTGATCTTGAACCGGGCGTGGGCGAGCCGTTTGACGCAGGCCTTTGGAAGGAGATTTCCGCATCTGGTGTGAAAGCGCTGATGTGTGATTCCACCAATGTTTTCAGCCCTTTGAAGGGGCGATCGGAAAGCGGCGTCGGCCCCGAGATTGAAAAACTGGTGGCCGGTTGCAAAGGCATGTTCATCGCCACAACATTTGCCAGCAATGTGGCACGGGTGAAAACCCTTGCCGAGGCAGGCAAACGCGCCGGCAGATCGGTTTGCCTGATGGGGCGGGCGATGCAGCGGATGGTGGAGGCGGCGATTGAAACCGGCGTTCTCAAGGGCTTTCCGAATACCGTAAGCCCCGAGGATGCAACGGGAATTCCGCGTGAGAGCCTGATGCTGATCGTCACCGGAAGCCAGGGCGAGCGGCGGGCGGCGAGCGCGCAACTGGCCAATGGCAAATATCGCGGGATCACGTTGAAGGAGGGTGATACCTTTCTGTTCTCCAGCAAGACCATACCGGGAAATGAACGCGGCGTTATCAGAATTGTCAATCAATTCAGTGAGATGGGGGTTGATGTGGTGGATGACAGCTCGGGCCTTTATCATGTTTCCGGCCATGCCAACCGGCCTGATCTGGATTTGATGCATGAACTGATCAAACCGCAGGTCGTGATCCCGATGCATGGCGAGCACCGGCATTTGCGGGAGCATGTAAAACTGGCTGATTCCAATGGATTGCAAAGCGTTCTTGCGGTGAATGGCATGATGGTTGACCTTAGCGGCAACAAGCCGAAGGTCGCGGCATATATTGAGACGGGCCGCACCTATCTGGATGGCAGCAGCAAGATCGGCGCGCTTGATGGGGTGGTGCGGGACCGCATCAGAATGGCGCTGAACGGGCATGTGATGATCAATGTCATCCTCGATGAGGACGATGAGCCCTTGGGCGAACCCTGGTGCGAAATCAAGGGCCTGGCCGAGACGGGCAACAGCCGCGCGCCACTGGTTGACGTGCTTGAGGAAGACCTGAGCCAATATCTTGGCCGGGCCAATGCAAAGACAATCAAGGATGATGACAAGCTGGAAGAGGGCTTGCGGCAGGTGGCGCGGAAAAGCGCCATGACCGAGATTGGCAAGAAGCCGGAGGTGAGCGTGATCATCAGCCGCCTGAGCGCATAAGGCTTGGACGGGTTTTTCAACATCTACTGGTGTTTTGGACATGAGCCGGTTGAATCGCACCGGGCTTGCCGAAAATTCGGGAAATTGGAAAAAATCACCATCGCGGGGGGTGGGTTTCACCCACCCTACGGAAAATTTTTGACGCCCGTCAAATCAATCAGGTGTCGCGTTCGGCAAAACTCAGGGCGATGAAACTGGGCATATGATCGCCCATGCCGACAGTTTTGTTACCGTCGGATTTTCCCCGGTCACGGCCACGTTTGCCCCGATTGGGATTTGCCGCCTCATCCGCTTGTCTGATTTCCGCAACCGGTGCTGCCTCAGGCTCGCGCTTTTTGCCTGAGCGGCTGCGGCGCGGTTTGGCTGGCTCTTCGTTTCTGGTGTCGGGTGCCGATGTGCCGGTACTCAGCGGATTTTCCAGGCGGGGAATTTCTTTCTGGATCAGCTTCTCAACCGCCGCCAGATTTTTTTCATCGCGGGGGATGCAGAGGGTTATGGCCTTGCCTGCGCGCCCGGCGCGGCCGGTGCGGCCGATGCGGTGCACGTAATCTTCGGGATGGCCCGGCACATCATAATTGATCACATGGCTGACGGCGGGCACATCAAGCCCGCGTGCGGCCACATCGGAAGCCACCAGAAAACGCAGCGCGCCACCCCGGAATGCTTCCAACGTGCGGGTACGCTGCGACTGATCAAGGTCGCCGTGTATAGGGGCCGCGTCATAGCCATGTTTTTTCAATGACTTAGCAACAATATCCACATCGGTTTTGCGGTTGCAAAAGATGATGGCGTTGGTGCATTTTTCGCCCTCGGCATCAATCAGCATGCGCAGAAGGTTGCGTTTTTCTGTGCCCTCGCGATCGCGGCGCGAGGCTTTGAACATCACCACACCCTGTTCGATGGTTTCCGAGGCGGTGGCCTGCCGCGCCACTTCGATACGCACCGGATTGGACAGGAATGTATTGGTGATGCGCTCGATCTCGGGCGCCATGGTGGCGGAGAAAAACAGCGTCTGGCGGGTAAAGGGCGTCATGCCGAAGATGCGTTCGATATCGGGGATGAAGCCCATATCCAGCATCCGGTCGGCTTCATCCACCACCATCACCTTGACATCCGACAGGATCAGCTTGCCGCGCTCAAAGTGATCGAGCAGACGGCCGGGGGTGGCGATGAGCACGTCAACGCCCTTGTCGATCAGATTGTCCTGTTCCTTGAAAGAAACACCGCCGATCAGCAGGGCCTTGGAAAGCTTGAGATATTTTGAATAGGTTTCAAAATTTTCGGCCACCTGAGCGGCCAGTTCGCGGGTCGGGCAAAGCACAAGGCTGCGCGGCATCCGGGCGCGGGCGCGGCCACGGGCGAGAAGCGACAGCATCGGCAGGGTAAAGCAGGCGGTTTTACCTGTCCCTGTCTGTGCAATGCCAAGCACATCACGGCCCTCAAGTGCGGGGGGGATGCCTTCGGCCTGAATCGGGGTTGGGGTTTCATAGCCCGCGTCAGCAATGGCTTTGAGCACTTTGGGGTTGAGCTTCAGCTCTGAGAATTTTGTCATGTGTATCCGTGGGTTGCGGACACAATCCTGGCCCGCGCGTCAAACTATATAAATGGCGGCCCGAATGGCTGCGCAGGTCGGCCCGTAATCGGGCTGATCCATTGGATCTGCGTTTAGCTGATATTTCGAGTGGGGGCAATGCGGCGTATTTAAACGTTTTGCTTTGGTGAAAATGTTGGCGGATAGGCAACAGGGCATGGGGCCGCTAATCTTTGGCCTTATCGGAATCCATGATCCGGTTTTGGCGGCGCTTGTTGGCTTTGAGCCGCTGCATACGGGCAAAAATCGAGCGGCGATCATACATTATCAACTGCAACATGTGAAATCCAAGGGGGGCGATTGTGGCATCTTTTTCGCAAAACAGCCAAAGCCGGGCCAGCAGGTTACGATCAAGATCCCCCAGCTCTATGGCATATGGCCTCAGATCAAAGGCGAGGCTATGAGGCTCGGCCCCTTTGGTTTGCTGGAAGGGCCGGTTGTTTCGCCGACCACTGAGGCGGCGTTCGGAATCATGCAGTTTGATCATGTCAAACAGGGCCGATAGCCCCATGCCGCAGGCGCGCTGATCCCCTGTCTGGCCATGATCGGCAAAGGTTGTAGCAGCCGCGATCATCCATCTGATGGATAGCTGTTTGACAAAGGATTTCCCGGTTTCCTGCCAAATGCGGTGGAACAGGTTCTTTGCCTCATCCGGCGGATCCATACGGCGCAACATTGAGATGAGCAGGGCGTGCAGAAGGTGCAGCTCGCTCTGGCCTTCCAACTCAATCCTGAGCCGCTCTTTTTTCGAGTGCGGGCAATATCTCAGGGCGGGGGATGGCAATGTGTCGGAAGGCGCGATGATTTGCTGTGCCAGTTCCATGAGATCAACATCCGGCGGTGGCAGGACCTCAAGCGGATTTTCAAACGGCTGACGTTTTTTTTCAAATTTCCGGACTATGCCGTGGAAGCCGCCCGCGTAGATCTTTTTGTTGTTATCCATATCCGGAACCCTGGCCTCTGGTGTCGGGGCAGTTTAATGCCCGCCGATGTGGCGCGTAAAGGGATTATCAGTTTACCGGTTGAGCAGGTGTTGCGCAGAAGGATGCAGATCAGGGCGATAGCCATGCGCAAGCGCGGCCACGGTTGGGGCCGGGGTCAGCGTGGTCATGAGCCCATGATCCGGGCGCTGGATTTTCCTTGTGTACCTGCCGCCTACATTAAGCAAAAGATGTGATTGCCATAAAAGCCACGGGGCGGCCTGATACAGAATGAAGGTGCCGTCAGGCAGGGTTTCGATCGGGGCCTGATAGCGGCGTTGCGTCCGGTTGGGAAGGACGCGGGACCGGCGCATCAGGTGGTCAATTTCGGAAAGGTTGTGCGTGGCATTGGCCGCCATGAATGCTTGTTTGAAAAGGGTGTATTCGCGGTGTCGGCACAAGCCGCAAGGGCGATGACCGGCGGCGAGGGCCACACATTCATCAAGGAAAAACAGCTCGGTATAATTGTGCGGCGTCATCACCGGGCGGTGCCAGTCCTTGTAGTGCAACCGGCAGGTGACCCAATGGGGATGTTGCCAGCGGGCTGTTTTCAGACGCTGATCGCCCCCATGCAGGATGCCGCGATTGCCCATGAGCGTGCCGCGAAAGGGCAGCATTGTGATCTCGCCGGTGGGCAGGACACGGTTTTGCAGGGTCACACCATCATTTCCTTGGTGGCGGTGAGGGTAATATCAGGGAAATCTCGGGCGATTCGGTCAATATCCCATTGCAGGCGGGTGAGATAGACAATGTCGCCATCGTGATCATGGGCAATGTGCTGTTTGTTGGATGCGGTGAATTTGTCAATCGCCTGCTTTTCGCCCTGCACCCAGCGGGCCGAGGTAAACTGACTGCCTTCAAAGCGCACCGGCAGGCCGTATTCCAACTCGATCCGCGAGGCCAGAACCTCAAATTGCAATGCGCCCACGACGCCAACGATAAAGCCCGAACCGAAGCTGGGCTTGAACACCTTGGCGGCCCCCTCTTCGGCGAATTGCATCAGGGCTTTTTCCAGATGTTTGGATTTCAGCGGATCGCCGGCGCGGCAGGTTTGCAGCAGTTCGGGTGCAAATGACGGGATGCCGGTGACGCGCAGGGGCTCGCCCTCGGTCAGGGTGTCGCCGATGCGCAACTGGCCGTGGTTGGGGATGCCGATGATGTCACCGGCCCAGGCCTCCTGTGCCAACTCGCGGTCAGAGGCAAGGAACAATACCGGGTTGGAGATGGTCATGGGTTTCTTGCTGCGCACATGGGTGAGCTTCATGCCGCGTTTGAAATGCCCGGACGCAAGCCGCAGGAATGCGACGCGATCACGGTGTTTCGGGTCCATATTGGCCTGCACCTTGAAGACAAAGCCGGTAACCTTGGGCTCTTCGGGCAGAATCTGGCGCGATTGCGCTTTTTGCGGTTGTGGCTCGGGGCCGTAGGTGGCGATGCCGTTCATTAGCTCCTTGACACCAAAGGAATTGATCGCCGAGCCGAACCAGATCGGGGTCATATGGCCCTCAAGCACCGATTGCGGATCAAGTTCGGGCAACAATTCGCGGGCCATTTCGACCTCTTCGCGCAGCTTTGTCACCAGATCAGCGGGGATGTGCCGGGCCAATGCCGGATCATCAAGGCCGTTGATCTCAATGCTTTCGGCCACGGTGTTGCGGTCGGCGCGGTCGATCAGCTCAAGCCGGTCATTCAGCATGTCATAGCAGCCCATGAAATCCCGGCCCATGCCGATGGGCCAGCTTGCCGGGGTCACGTCAATCGCCAGATTTTCCTGAATTTCATCAATGATGTCAAAGGTATCGCGGCTTTCGCGGTCCATCTTGTTACAGAAGGTCAGGATCGGCAGATCGCGCATCCGGCAGACTTCAAACAGTTTTTTGGTCTGCGATTCTACGCCCTTCGCGCCGTCAATCACCATCACGGCGGCATCGACGGCGGTGAGGGTGCGGTAGGTGTCTTCGGAAAAATCCGAGTGGCCGGGGGTATCGACAAGATTGAAGCGATACGCATGAAAATCAAACGACATGGCACTGGCCGAGACGGAAATGCCCCGGTCTTTTTCCATCTGCATGAAATCCGAGCGGGTGCGGCGGGCCTCGCCCTTGGCACGCACCTGTCCGGCCATCTGAATGGCGCCGCCAAACAGCAGGAATTTTTCGGTCAGCGTGGTTTTGCCCGCATCCGGGTGCGAGATGATCGCGAAAGTGCGGCGGCGCGCAATTTCGGGGGGCAATTCGGGGCGGTTTGAAAGGCTGTTCAACATGCGCCCGGATATATGGGGCTGCGCCCGGTGGGGCAAGGGCGTTTGAGGGGCGGATGCATAATGACCCATATCAACGCGCCACAGGGGGAGGCGGGGTAAAATAGCGCTGTATGACAGAACTGGGAGGTCGGCATATATGACAGAGGCATCTGACAAGGGTTTTGCAACGGCGGATCAGGCGACAGAGCTCGAGATTTGCCCGCATTGCGGGGCGCATCTTGTGTCGCATCAGGATTATTGTGATCACCTGACGCAAAAGAACTGCCCGGCGGCGAATTCGGCGGGGGCGCGGGTCTATCCGGATTGGCGCGAAAGCCCGGATGGCCTGTATGATTGAGGCGATTTATTGCCGTCTGGCCAGTTGTTTTGCGCCGCGTTCAGCCAAAGGGCCTGTGCCATCTTTCCAGCGGCGGTGAATCCAGAACCATTGATCCATATGGGCATGGATTTGGGCCTCGAGCCGGGTGTGGATTTCCTGGGTCATGGTGACCGCGTCCGTTAGCGCAATCGGCGCTTCGGCCAGAATATCGAAATCAAGGCCATTTTCGGCGCGGATGCCCCAGACCGGGAGCAATAGCGCATCGAATTTCAGCGCCAGATCGGCGGCGGTGAGCGGCGAAAGGGCGGGCTTGCCGATGAAATTGAGCGGCACGCCGTCCTTGGCGTTGATGTCGGTCAGGATCGCCAGATTGCCGCCCGCGCGCAGATGTCTGATCATTTGCGCGGTGCCGCGTCGGCCTTGTTTGAACATCGGCTGCGACAGGGCGGCCATGGCTTTGGTATAGGGCGCGTTGAAGGTGGCGTTGTGCATCGGGCGGTAAAATACACCCAATTTGAGGCCCTGTTCGATCAGGGCGACGCGCACGGCGTTGAAGCTGCCGAAATGGGCGCTGACGATGATCACCGGGCGGTTTTTGGCGCGGGCCTCGTGCAGGGCCGTGAGGCCGGGGCCATGCACCGGCGCGCGGCGGGCGCGGGCGGTGAACCGGGTGGGCGAGAACAGCTCGATCAGGTTGCGGCCGGCATTGTCGGGGACGCGGCGGATCAGGTTCTGGATGTCAGATTCGGGCAGGTCGGGCAGGACATGGGCAAGATTGGCCCGGATGCGTTTGTTATAGCCCGCCAGGGGCGAAATGACGCGGGCGGTCAGCCAGCCGATGAAGGGCAAGCGCCATTTATAGGGCAGAAGGCGGGCGATGCGCAGGGGGGCCAACAGGGCAAATCCGGTTATCTTGTCGCGCAGGGCCTGGCCGGGATTTTGTTTTTGTCTCACCCGGCCTGGCGCGGCAAGTCAGGTTGGCGCGGCAAGCCGGTGCCGATCATGCTGTCGCGGGTGACGAGTTGGGCCAGTGCGTCTTGGTCAAGGCCTTCGGTGCCTGCGGGCCGGGCTGGCAGGACGATATAGCGCATGTCGGCGGTGCTGTCATGCACGCGGATGCGGGTGGATTGGGGCAGCTCAACGCCAAATTCACGCAAAACCGCGCGCGGCTCCGACACCACGCGCGAGCGATAGGCGCGGGTTTTGTACCAGTCTGGCGGTAGGCCCAGAAGGTTGCGCGGGTAGCATGAGCAGAGCGTGCAGACGATGATGTTGTGGGTATCGGCAGTGTTTTCCATGGCGATCAGTTTCAGTGGGCCGATGTCAAAGCCCATTTCGCGGCTGGCTTCGGCGGCGTCTTTAAGCAGGCGGGCTTTGAAATCCGGGTCGCTCCAGGCGCGGGCCACCACGGCGGCCCCCTGCGCCGGGCTGCGGGCATCCATGGCCTCGATCTGGGCGGCAATCTCGGCCGTTGTGATGATGTCTTTTTCAATCAGAATTTCGCGCACGGCGATTTCCATCTGCTGCCAATAGGTCAGCGGGGTGTCGTTGTCTTGACGGTAGGGATGGCCCGAGGAGCTTAGGCCTTCGTGGTGAAAATGATCGTGATCATGGGGCATGGTCTACACCTTCTCAAGCCAGTGTTCATAGATTTCGGCGTCGATCGTATCATCAGGGTTTTCCGCCGCAGCACCCCAGATCTCGGCCATGGTGAAACGCACGCGGTAGAGCTTTTTCTGCTCGGGCTTGAGCCCATAGGCCAGTTGTTCGGGATTGGCAAAAGGGCCGAGGGCGCGCTCGATCACGCCGGTTTTGCCGCGCAGATAGGCGGGCGTGCGGATATGGCCGGGGAGCATCATCGGTTTGACGCGGACTTCTAAGGCGTCAGTCATTTTGTGCCTCGCCGTAAGTGGCACCGCGCGCCGCAACCTCAAGCATTTTTGTGCCCAGTTCTTCGGGGGAATAAACGCCGTGTTCGATCAGGTTCTGGTTCACGCTCGCGATCCAGCGTTCATAATAGCTGTATTTCTCAAAGGCCTCTTCACCCATGTCTTCGAGCACGCGGCGCAAGCCATCGACAGTAAGCAGCCCCTTGTTGCCGCACAGCACCATCAGCGCGTCAATGCGTTTTTCCCACAGGGCAAAATCATGCCCCTCCATCGCGACAGGGCCGGCGGGTTGCCCGCCCATGTCATGCCAGCGGCGTCCATCTGTATCGGTCATGGGGGAAGGGTAGTTTCAGGATGGATGACTGTCCAGCCCTGAGGTTAACCATGGATGCCTCCGGCGGGAGTATTTATGGAAAAATGAAAGGGGGGTTATCAGCCGTCCCCTTCGTCGTCTTCGTCATCATCGGGGATGATCAGGGCAATCTCGCCATTGGCTACAAGGGTGCGGATGGCGTTGATCACCTCGGTCATGGCCGCTTCGCCGTCTTTGGCTTTGACCTTGCCAAGCTCGCTCATTTCCTCGCGGATGGATTCGGCCATGCGTTTGGAGATGTTCTCAAGGATAAACTCGGCCACCGGGGCGAGATCGCCGGAGGAGGCGGAGGTGAGCGCGGTGACAAGTGCGGATTGTTCAACCTCGCGGGTCATTTTGGGCAGATCGACCGGATCGACACGATCGGGGATGTCCTTGAAGGTGAAGATCGCCTTGCGCACCAGATTGGCGAATACCAGATCAGTTTCTTCCAGCCCTACAAGCACGTCATCGCGGGTAATGGAGGGGGAGTAATTGAGGATTGCGCCAACCCGTTCAACCGGGGTGGTGTCAAACGCGGTTTCGGGCTGTTCATGCAGTTGCGAGGCCAGTGAGAGGCCGATCCTGTCCACCGCATCCGGCGTGACCGCGCTGGTCTGGGAGACCGCATAGGTGATGCGACGGGCTTTGGCACCGGGGAGTTTACCAAGGATTTCGGCCGCGCGGGTGACGCTGAGCTTGGAGAGGATTACCGCTGCCACTTCGACACTTTCGTTTTCAACGATCGGCACGAGCCGGGCAATATCAACGCCCTTGATCTGCTCCCACGGGTCGCCAAATTGCCGCACGCCGGCTTCTTTTTTCAGGCGGGCCGCAGTTTGCGGGCTGATGCGGCCGTCAAGCGCGGTGAGCGCACCGGCAACGCCGCGCGGGAAGGTCAGGCCCATGGCCTCAAGATCGGAGGCGAATTCAGCCACCACATCGGCCAGGGTTGCGCGATCCACATAGCGCATGGTGCCCATTTGAGTGGTCAGTTCCGCCTGCAGTGCATCGGGCAGTTCCGTGAGTGGAAAATCAGCCCCCTCATTGAGCAGGAAACGCACGACGATGGCGGCTTTTTGTTTGCGGCTGAGATGGGCGGCTGCATTTGGCCGGGCGGTGGAGCGGTCCGGTGGCATGAGGCGCGCGAGCGGTGTGGCGTTATTCATCAGTGACCCCTGGATGACATTTGACTGTATCATAGGGTGCGAAGGGTGAATAAATGTTGAAGGGGAGCAGATTGGGATGGTTTGATGATTTTCGTGGTCAGAGCGCGGCCAGATCCATGAAAACTTCATTGACGATGGCGGCGCTGGCGAATTTGGCGGGCAGGGCGCGGCTGTTGATGTCAATCAGGGTATATTCTGTATCGGAGTCCAGCGGATCAAGCGGCAGGGTGAAGATTTCTTCGACATGCCCCAGATGATCGACCTCTACCAGGATGAGAACCTCGGCGGTGTGGCCGTTGGTGGTCATGAATGTCAGGCAACTGTCGAGATACACCGTGGCGCCGATGTGGCCAGCATTTGTATCATAGGAAATTTCAAAACTGCCACTTTCATCTTCACTGAGCGAGAGGAAATGCTGGCGGGTGTTGGCGCGCAGTTGGTAGATATCGCCTGGGTTCAGTTCGGCGGCGAATGAGATCGCATCGCCGAAATTTGCCCCGGAAATGACATTCAAATCCACCGATTCATACACCGGGAAAGTGATGGATGGATTTGAGGAGGTATCTTTCATATCGACATGCCTTTTACATTTATGGTTACTGTTACACTAGGTCAATATTAGATATTCTAATGCCTAAATACGTTCCCTACTGATCTGATGTCTTGCTAATGTGAGATTTTGTCAAGATTGGGACAATGTGCGGGTGTTTTGCTGGCATGATTAGGGTAATTGCGTATAGGTATGGCAGAGATCAATTTTCAGGCATTTTGGGAGAAATATCATGGATTTGGGAATTAAAGGTAAACGGGCGCTGGTATGTGCCTCCTCCAGGGGGCTGGGGCTGGGCTGTGCCCGGGCGCTGGCGGAGGCGGGCGTTGATCTGGTGATGAATGCGCGTGGGGCGGAGGCGCTGGAAGCCGCAGCGGAGGCCATACGGAATGAATTTGGCGTGGATGTTGTGACAGTGGCGGCGGATGTGGCCACAAAGGAGGGTCAGGCGGCGGTGCTGGCGGCTGCGGCGGATGTGGATATTCTGGTCAATAATGCCGGGGGGCCGCCACCGGGCATGTGGTATGACTGGGAGCGCGAGGATTTCATCAAGGCGCTGGATGCCAATATGCTGGCGCCGATTGCGCTGATGAAGGCCTTGCTGCCGGGGATGATGGAAAAGGGCTGGGGCCGGGTGGTGAATATCACCTCGGTCAGTGTGAAAGCGCCGGTGCCGGTGCTGGGCCTGTCAAATTCGGCGCGCGCAGGGCTGACCGGATATGTGGCGGGCACGGCGCGGCAGGTAGCGGGCGCGGGCGTGTGCATCAACAATCTGCAACCGGGCATTCATGCCACTGACAGGGCGATTGCTCTGGATCAGGGTGTATCAAAGGCGCAGGGCATTTCCATCGAGGAAGCCAAGGCACAGCGCGCGGCGACCATCCCCGCCGGGCGCTATGGCACGCCGGAGGAATTTGGCGCGGCCTGTGCGTTTTTATGCTCAACACATGCCGGGTTCATTGTGGCGCAGAACATATTGCTGGATGGCGGCGCGACCAATTCGACGATGTGAGTTTTGTGAATGTCTGGCGGGGGGAAATGCCGCCGGAATGCCGGTTTTTGAATTGGTGACATGAAAGCGGCGCCTCATCCGCCCTGACAGGCGGCCTCGGGAGAGATCACAAATGCGTTGGGGGATGAAATACCGGCTGGCGTGAGGCGGGCCGGGCTGCTAGGCCGATGAGAACCTTTAGCACCAGGATAGTTTTCCATGCAAGCCACTGCGATTATTGCCCTATTTGGACTTGTTATTCTTGCCAGCCTGCTGGTGGCCCCGAGGCGGGCGACGATCGAGGGGTTTTTCAGGGGGGCGTCGGTTGAGGGGGCGGCTCCGGGGCTCTGGATGTTGGTGCTGAGCCAGGTGACAACGTGGATTTTTGCGCGCTCATTGATGAATTCGGCCATTCTGGGCTATTTTTACGGGATATGGGGCACTTTGGCCTATGCCGCCTATTACGGCTCGTTTCTGACGGGGGGCTTCATTGTGGGCCGGTTGCGCGCGAATGGTGCGGGATCGGTGCAGGATTGGCTGAGCGGGCGGTTTGGGGCCGTTGGGGTGGGCTGTTACAATCTGGTGATCGGGTTAAGGCTGCTCTCGGAGGTGTTTGCCAACCTGCTGGTTGTGGGGCTGATATTTGCCGCCGCCCTGCCGGAGATGGCGATGGCGCAGGATGTGGCGATTGTTGCGGTGGCCCTGCTGGGGCTTGGGTACAGCGCCTGGGGCGGATTGAGCGCGGCGCTGCGTACGGATGTTGTGCAGATGCTGGTGTTTTTGCTGGTATTTGCGGCGGCGTTTGTGGCGCTGGTCCTGGCCCCCGGGTTTGACCTTGGGGCGGTTCTGACGGCGCCGGGCAAAAGCGGCGCGTGGAATGGGCAGGTGTTGCTTTTGGTCGCGTTCTTGCAGGTGTTCTCATACCCGGCCCATGATCCGGTGATGATGGACCGGGGGTTTCTGACGGATATGGCGACCACGCGGCGCTCGTTTTTGCATGCGTTCTGGATTTCGGCCCTGTGCATCATTGGCTTTGGCTTTTTTGGCATTCAGGCGGGGCTGGTCGGGGCCGAATATGAGGGGCAGTTGATTGGCACCTGGGCGGGGATGTTTCCGCCCTGGCTGTTTGTGGCTTTATTGCTGTCGCTGCTGATCTCGGCGCTGAGCACGCTTGATTCGGCGCTGGCCTCGGCCGCGCGGCTGGTGGTGGATGAGCTGAGGCTGGGGCCACGGACCCTGGCAAGTGGCCGGATTGCCATGGTGGTGTTCATGGCCGCCGGGGCGGCGCTGACATTGTGGGGCAATCAGACGCTGTTTGACGCGGTGGCGGTGAGCGGTACGGCGAGCATGTTCTTGACGCCGGTTCTGCTGGTGGGGCTGGTGCTGCGGCGGCAGATTGCGCTTTGGTCGTATCTGGTGGCGTTTGGTGCGGCAATGATCGGTGCCTGGGCCTATTTTGACCGCGATGGTATATTTGCGACGGTGCTGCCTGAGGGGCATAAATATGAGCAGCTTTTGGCGGTTTGCGTGGTGGTTCTGGCGGTTGGATTTGCCGCCGTGCTTTTGGGCGCGCGGCGGCGGGGGCCGGGCTGAAGCCCGGCTTACATCCGTTGCGACAGGTTGCGCTTGGTCAACGGGGTTGCTATCTGGCGATTTGCCATGACTGATACAAATCCTCCCCGTCTTGAGATCCGGCATCTCATCAAGCGCTATGACCAACGGGTTGTGGTGGATGATGTCTCGCTCAGGGTGGATCCTGGGCAGGTGACCTGCCTGCTGGGCCCGTCGGGTTGCGGTAAATCCACCACATTGCGGATGATTGCCGGGGTTGAGATGCAAGATAGCGGTGAGATTTATGTTGATGGCAATCTGATTTGCGACACGGTTTTCCGGGTGCCGCCCGAGCGGCGGCATATCGGGTTGATGTTTCAGGATTTTGCGCTGTTTCCGCATCTGCGGGTGGGCGATAACGTGGCGTTTGGGCTGGAGGGTGACAAGGCCGCCAAGGGCCTGAGGGTTGAGGAATTGCTGCGCCGGGTGGGGATGACGCGCTATATCAATGCCTATCCGCATGAGCTTTCTGGTGGTGAGCAGCAACGGGTGGCGCTGGCAAGGGCGCTGGCACCGAGGCCGAGCATCATGCTGATGGATGAGCCGTTTTCAGGCCTGGATAACCGGCTGCGCGACGGCATCCGCGATGAGACGCTGGAGATTTTGCGCGAGCAGGATACAGCCGTATTGCTGGTCACCCATGAGCCTGATGAATCGATGCGCATAGCCGATGAGATTGCCCTGATGCGCGACGGGAGAATTGTGCAGCAGGGCGCGCCCTATAATATCTATAATGCGCCGGCGGATAAGCAGGCGGTTTCATTTTTTAGCGATATCAATGCGATACGGGCCGAAGTTAAGGGGGCTTTGGCGCAGACGGTTTTTGGCCAGTTCCTGACGCCGGGTGTGGCGGATGGGGGCAAGGTGGATATCGTTGTGCGGCCGCAGCACCTCAAGATTGATTTTGACCGTGAGGGGCATGGCCCAAATCCCACGATCAGTGAGGGCACGGCAGTGCGTGGCGTGGTGCGCCGGGCGCGGTTTATCGGCAATGAGAGCCTGGTGGAGTTTACCATGGATCATGATGGATCGGTGATGCGGGCCACGGTGCCGAATGTGTTTTTGCCGCAGGTGGGCGCGGCTTTGTGGCTGACCATCCGGCGCGACCGGTGTTTTATCTTTCCGGTGGAGGGGTGATGGCTGATCTCAAAGGCAAACGCGCGTTGGTGACCGGTGGGGCGGGTGGCATTGGCCTCAGTTGCGCTGAGGGCTTGGCGCAGGCGGGTGCGGAGGTGGTGATCACCGATATATCGGATGCGGCGTGCCGGCGGGCGGCGGATGAATTGGCTGAAAAAGGCCATCAGGTGAGCGGGCAGGCGTTTGACGTGGCCGACCGGGCGGCGGTGGAGCAGGGGTTTGATCAGATTGGCCCGGTGGATATTCTGGTGACCTGTGCGGCGATTGTGAAACCGGCGCGGATTTTGGATTTTGATGCCAAGGACTGGGCCCGGATCATTGAGGTCAATCTTACCGGTACGTTTCATTGCTGTCAGCTTGCCGGGCGCGGAATGGTCAAACGCGGCTGGGGGCGGATTATCACCTTAAGCTCGGTCAATGGGCAGATCGCCAATATCGGGCGCGGGGCCTATTCGTGCTCAAAAGGCGGCGTGGATATGCTGACGCGGCTATTGGCGGCAGAGCTTGGGGGCAGTGGCGTGACGGCCAATGCGGTGGCGCCGATTCCGGTGGATACCCCGATGGTGCGCAAGGTCCACGGGCCAAAGGACCGCGAACTGTGGTATGCGCAGACGCCGATTGCGCGTTATGCCGAGCCGCGCGAGGTGGCCTCGGCGGTGTGTTATCTGGCCTCGGAAGAGGCCGGTTTCATCAACGGGCATATTCTGAATGTGGATGGCGGGTTTATGGCGTCTGGGGTGTTGCCAAGGGATTAAAGCGTTTCGCGATAAACCTGAATAACGGGTTTGTCGCGAAACGCGCGAAACACTGATATGTTACATGGCGTTTCGCCTTAACCCTGTCTCAGGTTTAAGGCGAAACGCTTTAGGCCACGAAGTATTATTGAGGGGTGACGGCTTTGGGCCATTGAGTAAGTGGATGATTTTGAAAAAATGTCAGCCCCCGCCTGGGTGGGGGCATGGGGTGAGGGTCATGTATCGTATGACACAACATAAAAGCGGGCGTTTTCCCTATGATGCACCGGTGCAAAAGCCCCCGCCGTGGGGCGGGCGGGGGCTGACATTTTTTCAAAATGCCGAAGGGGCGTTGTTCTGAGTCTGCATAGGGCCTGAAACACCTAAAAATTGCAGGGAATAATCAACCAGTGCGGGTGGCAGGGACCAATTATGGGCAAAAATTATTACAACCAATCATATTGGTCTTTTAACCCGGACGGGGACGGATTAGATAAAGTTGATGAAATTTCCGGGGTTCCAAGGGAGAGGGCCCTGATATTGGGAGAAGAACATGCTGAATAATATTGGCCTTCCGGGCATATTGCTGATCGCCGTTGTGGTGCTGGTGCTGTTCGGGCGCGGCAAGATCTCATCTTTGATGGGGGAAGTTGGCAAGGGGATTACCTCGTTCAAGAAGGGCGTGAGCGAAGGTTCCAAGGAATTGGAAGATGAGGCCGACAGCGTGGCCGATGCAGCCAAGGACGTGACGCCCGAAGACGAAAAAGACAAGGCGTAGCCTCGGATGTTCGACCTTGGCGGAACTGAACTGCTGGTAATTGGCGTTGTGGCGCTGATCGTGGTGGGGCCAAAGGATTTGCCGGGCATGTTCCGGCAGGTTGGCAAATTTGTCGGCAAGGCCAAGGGCATGGCGCGCGATTTCAGCAAGGCGATGAATGACGCGGCGGATGATGCGGGTGTTACGGATTTGCAAAAGACCCTGAAAACGGCGACCAATCCAATGAATTCGGCGTTTGATGAGATCAAGAAAACCACCGACAGTTTTACCAAAAGCACGATGGAAGCGGGCAAGCCGAAGCTGAGCGCGGAACGTCAGGAACAGGCGGATAAAATCCGCGCCAAGACGGCAGAAATGGCGATGGAACGCAAGGAAGCAGAGGCGGCAGCAGCGGCCAAGCCTAAAGCGGCGAAGAAACCGACAGCCAAGAAACCGGCGGCTAAAACTGCGGTGGAAAAACCGGCGGCCAAGACTGCGGTAAAACCAGCGACCAAGAAACCTGCTGCGAAAACAGCCGCAGCAAAACCGGCGGCGCGCAAGCCGGCGGCGAAACCAGTTGCAAAACCTGCGGCGGCAAAGGCAAAACCGGCGGCGAAGAAGCCCGCAGCACGGAAAAAACCGACCGGGAGTAAGGCATGAGCGATTCTGACGACGTGGAAGACAGCTCGGCCCCGCTAATTGAGCATCTGGCTGAGCTGCGCAACCGGCTTATTCATTCGGCAGTGGCGTTTATCATCGGCATGATCATCTGTTTCACCGTGTGGAACCCGATTTTCAATTTCCTGACCCATCCTTTGTGTGCGGCCATGGCCGAGCGCGGCCAGGATGATTGCGGACTGATTCTGATCAAGCTTCAGGAAGGCTTTTTCGTAGCAATTCAGATATCGCTTATGGGCGGGTTGATTTTATCGTTTCCTTATATTTCCTACCAGATGTGGCGGTTCGTGGCGCCGGGGCTTTATAAAAACGAAAAGGGCGCTTTTTTGCCGTTTCTGATCGCGTCGCCTTTCATGTTTATCCTCGGCGCGTCATTCGCGTTTTTCGTGGTCACGCCATTGGCGTTTGAATTTTTCTTGCGCTTTCAACAACTCGGCACGCTGGCAGGTGAAAACGGCGAAGGGAGCGCTGTGGCTGGCATCGCGTTTCAGGGCTCGGCGCAGGAGTATCTGAAGCTGACGATCAAGTTTATCGTGGCTTTTGGCCTTTGTTTTCAATTACCTGTGCTGCTCACTTTGATGGGCAAAGCCGGGTTGGTAAGTGCAGGAGGCCTGCGATCAGTGCGCAAATACGCGGTGGTGGGCATTCTGGTTCTGGCCGCGATTGTGACGCCGCCGGATGTGATCACGCAGGTGATTTTATTTGTGGTGGTTTACGGGCTTTATGAGATTTCAATCTTCCTGGTGCGTCGGGTTGAGGCCACACGTGAGGCGCAGTTGCGCGCTGACGGGCTTTGGTTTGAGGAAGATGAAGACGAAGAGGAAGAGGAAGACGAGGCCGGGGAGACGGGCGCGTGAGTGAGGCGCTCCTGCGGATTGCGGCGGCGCTGGAACGGATCAGCCCGGGGCCGCTGGCCGCGCCGGATTTCAGTGTTGCGGATGCGTATTTGTGGCAGGTGGAACCGGACGGGTTGCAGCCGGTCAAGGATGTGGCGCGGGTGGATATGCATCTGTTGCATGGGATTGACCGGGCGCGCGATATTTTACTGGAAAACACAAGGCAGTTTGCCCGCGGCCTGCCCGCCAATAATGCGCTTTTGTGGGGCGCGCGCGGGATGGGGAAATCAAGCCTGGTGAAGGCGGTGCATGCCGCCGTGCTGGGCGAGGGCATGGAGCTCAAGCTGGTGGAGATGCAGCGCGAGGATTTGCCCAGTGTGGGCCGGTTGTTGCATCTGTTGCGCGACAGGGACGCGCGGTTTTTGCTGTTTTGCGATGATCTGTCGTTTTCCCATGATGACCAGCATTACAAATCGCTCAAGGCGGTGCTGGATGGCGGCATTGAAGGCCGGCCGGAGAATGTGATTTTCTATGCCACGTCAAACCGGCGCCACCTGATGCCGCGCGACATGATTGAAAATGAACGCTCGACCTCGATCAGCCCGTCTGAGGCGGTGGAGGAGAAGGTATCACTCTCAGACCGGTTCGGGCTGTGGCTGGGCTTTCATCCCTGTGATCAGGATCAATATCTGGAGATGATACGCGGCTATTGCGCGGCGTACGGCGTTGAGATTGACGCAGACACAATGCGCGCCGAGGCGATTGAGTGGCAGGCCACGCGCGGCGCGCGTTCGGGCCGGGTGGCGTGGCAGTATTTTACCGATCTTGCCGGGCGCAAGGGTGTGACGCTGGGGGTATGAAACCCGACGGTGGGCCGCCTGGCGAGACCGTCGGGTTTTGAGTATTTTTGGAAAAATGAAAGGCTATCTTGTGGGTTTCAGCCAAGAAAATCGGCAGGGTTGACGCTTTCAAAGCCATCGCGCACTTCGAAATGCAGGGCGGCGGTGCCGGTGCTGCGTATCTCGGCCAGGGGTTGACCGCGGGTGACTTTATCGCCTTTGCGGACGCGCAGTTTATCCACGTTGGAATAGACCGTCAGCAGGTTGTCGGGGTGTTTGACAACGATGATCGGCACGCCGTTTGAATCTTCGGTGATGGCTGCGACGGTGCCTGCGGCGGCGGCCTTGACCGGGGTGCCGGGGGCGGCGGCGATATCAATGCCTTCGCTTTTGCCTTTGGCGTATTCGCGGATGATATCGCCGCGTACCGGCCAGGACATGCGCCCGGTATCCCCCGCTGTCTGGCTATCACTGAGATCGGGGGCGGCATTTGCAACGGCCGCAGACGCGGGTTTGGTATCTTCGGCTGGCAAAGGTTTGGCGGCGCTGGGCGGTGTCGGGGTTGCGGAACCTGCGCCGGGGAGTTCGGTGGCATCAAATGGCTCGGTTGTGTCGCCGGGCAGGGCCACCGGGATCAGGAGGTGCTGGCCTTCATGTACGGTGAATTTGCTGTCGAGCCCGTTCCATTCCGCAAGGCTGCGGATCGAGACATTGTAAAGCCGGGCGATGGTAAAGGCGGTTTCGCCGCGTTCCACCTTGTGGCGGATCGGCTCAACACCCACGCGGGCATTGGGATCAAGGCTGGTGGTTTCGATTGCCTGGGAATCGACGCTGTCGAGGGCGCTGCCGGCCACCGAGTTGATGTCAACCGGCGATTGGATAGGCCCGCCAAGGGGTTCAGAGACGCGGCCGGGCAGGGCGATGATCTCGCCGTCGCGCAGCGGATCGTCGGGGCGGATGCCATTGTAGCGCGCCAGTTCCCCGGGGCTCACTCCGATGCGGTTGGCAAGGCTTGCCACCGTATCGCCGCGCCGGGCAACGGCCACCTGATAGCCGGGGTAGGAGATGATGCCGCGGGCATCGGGCTGGGGCCGCTCGGCTGTGGCGGTGCGGGCGGCCTCGGCAGTGCTGAGGCCGTTACCGGTGTTGAAGGCATCGCGCAGATCCGGGTCAAACGGCTCATCGCAGGCCGCAAGCAGAAAAAGGGCGGTGCCCGACAGAAGCAGGCCGGACCGGGGGATTTGGAAACGGGATTTTGTCATATGCTCGTCCTCTCAAAAGAGTGCCCCTTGTGGCCGGGGCTTTGGCCTATAATGGGTTGTCCGGGGGGCATTCGTCAAGTATCGCGGCTGATGCCCTCGATCAATGGCACAAATCGGACCTGTCTGAGTTCGTCATAGTCAAAGCCGTCCTCAAGCCTGGTGACCCGGATCAGGCTTTGCACCGCATCCGATTGCCCCACCGGCAGCACCATGATGCCGCCCGGTTTGAGCTGTTCCAGCAGGGGCCCGGGCGGATCTTCGGCGGCGGCGGTCACAAGGATGCGGTCAAATGGCGCCTGATCGGGCAGGCCAAAGCTGCCGTCGCCCATCACGGTGGTGATATTGGTCAGGTCAAGTTCGCGAAACAGCGCCGTGGCCTCGCGCACAAGGCGCGGGTGGCGCTCGATGGTGTAGATGCGCCGCGCCAGATGGCTGAGAATCGCCGCCTGATAGCCGCTGCCGGTGCCCACCTCAAGCACCTTGTCACGGGGATTGATCTTCAGCGCCTGGGTCATCAGGCCTACCACGGAAGGCTGGCTGATGGTCTGGCCACAGGCGATGGGCAGGGGTGTGTCTTCATAGGCGCGCATGGCGAAATGGCCGCGCACGAACGGCCCGCGATCGACCTTTTCCATCGCCGAGAGCACACGCGCATCCGTCACCCCGTGCGAGCGCAGGGCATAGAGGAACTGCATCTTGCGTTCGGCGTTATCGTCGTTGCTGGCACTCATTCTTCGATGGCTTTCAGAGCGTCAAGCGCGTCATGGGCGGTGAGATCGGCGCGCATTGGCGTGACCGAGATATAGCCCTTGTGGTTGAGATCGGCATCAGAGCCGGGGCTGGTGGGTTGTTGTTGCGGCGCGCCGGTGACCCACAAGAACCGCCGCCCCGAGGGGGCGACATGCGGCTGAACCCCAAAGCCCATATCGCGGCGAAAGCCTTGCCGCGCGGCGCGCAGGCCCTTGACCTCAGCCGCCGGGACGGGGGGGAAGTTGATATTGTAGAAGATGCCGTAATCATCCTTTGTCCAGACGCCATTCTCAAGCAGATTGCGCAGGGTTTGCAGCCCGTGTACGCGGGCGGCATCAAATGTATCATGTAGGTCTTTGTTGCCGGGGCCGTAATATTGGCTGAGGGCCACGGCTGGCACACCCTGAAGCGCGGCTTCCATGGCCGCCCCGAGCGTACCGGAATAGAGCGCGTTTTCAGCGGAATTATTGCCGCGATTGACGCCCGAGAGCACCAGATCGGGCGGGCAATCTTTCATCACGTCATGCAGGCCCGCAAGCACGCAATCGGCCGGGCTGCCCTCGGCGGCAAAGCGGCGCTCGGCCATTTTGGCCAGCATCATCGGCCGGGTGAAGGAGATGCAATGGCCGACACCGGATTGCTCGAACGCGGGCGCCACTGTCCAGACCTCGCCCTTTGGGCCGGCAAGTTCGGTGGCGATGGTATGCAGGACTTCAAGCCCCGGGGCGTTGATGCCGTCGTCATTGGTGATGAGAATGCGCACTATATCACGGCCTTTTATGGTGTTTGTGCCCTTTATGTAACCGGGCTTGGAACAGGCGGCAAGCACCCCCGGGCAGGGCAACGCCCGCCCACCCTCCCCGTTGCCCTGCCCGGGGGCTAGGGGAGGGTGCCAAGCAGGCGGCGGGCCTCGATGCGGGGGTCCTTCAGGGGGCTGCGGTCTTCGCCGGGGTGGAATCGTGCGCGGGTGGCGGTGGGCATCGGATTTGGCGCAAGGATGTGTATCTTTGGGCCGATTTTGATGGTTTCGGCCTGCCAGCTTTTGGCCAGAGCAATCTGCGCGGCCTTGGTGCTGCCGTAGGCACCGAAGAATTTGTTGCCGCCCTGGGGGTCATCAAAGAAAAGCGCGCTGCCCTGATCGCCAAGCAGGGGCGCGATGAAGGGGATCAGTTGGCCCAAAGCGGTGACATTGGTGGCGACGGATTTCTGCCAGTCTTTGGTATCAATATGATCTGCGGGTGATAGCGGAGCAGCATGAATAGCGGTATGGGCCCAGATGTCAACATGGCCCCAGCGGTCATGGATCGAGCGGCAAAGCTGGGCCATGGCATCGGGATTGGTGATGTCCATGGGGGCCAGCGTGGCCGAGCCGCCATTGGCCTGAATGCGGTCATCCAGTTCTTCCAGCGCGCCGGTGGTGCGGCCCACGGCGACGATGTGATGGGTTTCTGACAGGATTTCGGCCAGAGCCGCGCCAAGCCCGCGGGAAGCACCGGTGATGAGGGCGATTTTGGGGTGTGTTGTGTCGGTCATAAGGCTGCAAATCCCAAAGATGGGCGCAATAATCAAGGGCTATTGCTTGACTTTTCATCCAATGCGGCGAAAAAGACGGGTAACTTTCATCAATAAGGGAATTGAACCGATGCGTGATACAGTTCTGAGCAAGGCCGTGATCGGCCGCGAAACACTTCTGCGCAAGGCCGCGATGGTTTTGGGCGGGTCGATGCTTATTGCCATGGCCGCACAAATCTCGGTACCGTTTTACCCGGTTCCCGTTACCTTGCAGACCCTGGCGATTTTGCTGGTGGGCCTGACATTCGGTTCGCGTTTGGGGGCGCTGACGCTGGTGGCTTATCTTGCCGAAGGGGCGATGGGCCTGCCGGTATTTGCCAATGGCGGATCGTTTCCGTCGCTGATCGGGCCGACGGCGGGATTTTTGTTTGGCTTTGTCGGCATGGCCTATCTGGCCGGGCTGGCGGTTGAAAAGGGCCTTGCGCGCGGCGTGGTGACCACGGCGATAACCGGCATTGTGGTGACCGCCTTGCTTTATATTCCGGGTGTGGCCTGGCCGATGGCAATCGCCGGGATGGCGGGGATTTCAGGCAGTTGGGTTGGCGCGTCTGCCGATGTGATCTGGACCTATTGGATGAGCCCGTTCTTGCTGGGCGATATTGTGAAAGCCGGGGTCGCGGCGCTGGTTGTGTCCGGCGGCTGGGCGGCGGTCAAAGCGGGCCGCTGAATACCGGCCATATCTGTAATCTTCTGAAAAAACGCGCAATCCGGCCCTTGGCGAAGGGCCGGATTGGAGTTTTGCGTTCAGGCGCTTTTATATTTTCCCCGACATATAATTTCTGTGCCTGGTGTGCGGTAAAGTGCCGCTAGATTGTGCCGTGATAAACAATGGCCTTGACCCTCCAGCTACTGGATGGGTTATGTGCTGTGTCGGCGCGGGACAGATTGTGGAAATGATCCAGAATCAGGGTTGCGTTTCGGTGCTTGCAAACATGTTACCGAAATTGAAATCAATACAGGCAAAAATGAAGCAGGAAACACCCTATGACAATATATGACAACCGGACACTGACCCGACGAAACTGCCTTACAGCCATGGCGGCAGTCGGTGCTGCAGTTGCTATGCCTGGCATGGCCTATGCTGGGTCGCACTCTGAGCGGCTTGATATGCCACCCTTGCTTGACGCAACAAAAACCGGGCGTTTCAGTCTGCGGGCGCAAGCCGGGAAAACAAATTTCATCAACCGGTCCGACAGCAACACTATTGGTTTCAACCAGTCCTATCTTGGTCCTGTGGTTCGGGTGGCGCAGGGAGAAACCGAAGCCACCGTTGAAAATACCCTGAAGATGCCCGTTTCATCCCATTGGCATGGTCTGGTCATTCCCGGTGAGGTGGATGGCGGCCCACATCAGCCGGTGGAAGCGGGCGGGACATGGCGTGTGACCTTGCCCATCACGCAACCCTCGGCAACGGCGTGGTATCATTCACATATCCACGGGCAGACCGCGACGCAGGTTTATGCCGGGCTGGCCGGTGTGCTGCAAATCAGCGATGGCCACGATGACGCACGCGGCTTGCCCAGCACTTACGGCGAAGATGATCTGATGCTGGTAGTGCAGGACCGTAATTTTGATCGGCGCGGGCGGTTGTCCTATTCGCCCAACATGCACGGGGTTCTGGGCAACACCATTTTGGTGAATGGTCAGGTCGGGCGGGTTGCGGTTGTCCCGGCCGGGATTGTGCGCCTGCGGGTGTTGAACGGATCAAATGCGCGTATCTATCGGCTTGCCATGGCCTCGGGCCGGGAAATGCACCAGATTGCGACCGATGCCGGGTTGTTGCCTGAGCCATTGGCTTTGCACGGCATCACTTTGGCTCCGGGTGAGCGGGTTGAAATTCTGGTTGATTTTGCCAATGCCGAAACGGATAGCCTTGTGAGCAGCATGATTTCAAATACGCCGATGATGGGTGGTATGATGGAGCAGGGCGGTGGCGGATCGTTTGAACTGCAAAGGTTTGAAATTGACCCAAGGCTGAGCCCACGCATTACCCGCCTTGCCGGGAATACCGGTGAGACATTGCCCAATCTAAACCCGGAAGGCGCGGTGCAACGCCATTTTACCTTGGATATGGGAATGGGCGGCGGCATGGGTGGTATGAGCGGCATGGGTGGTATGAGCGGCATGGAAAAGCCTGCCGAAAATGCCCTTTCGATCAATGGGATGCCGTTTGATATGAGTATGATCAATCTGGTGGCAAAGATAGGCCAGCCTGAGGTTTGGAGCGTATCGGCTTCGATGATGATGCACCCGTTCCATATCCACGGAACGCGGTTTCAGGTGTTGAGGGAAAACGGCAATCCCCCCGCGCCACATAACCGGGGTTGGAAGGATACGGCTCTGATTGATGGGCAGGCTGATCTGTTGATGCAGTTTGAACAGCCTGCAACTGAACGCGCGCCCTATATGTACCATTGCCATATTCTGGAGCATGAAGACGCCGGTATGATGGGCCAGTTTTCGGTGGGCTGAAGCGTTTCGATATTACCCCAAGACTTGGTGCTTCAATCCCTCATGGTAAGGTTATAAACAGATGCAAGCGCCGTTTCCTGAGGGGGCAGCGTTTCAAGTTAACTTGCGGGGAGGGTGAGGCGCGTCTCGACGCCATATTTTTCAAGCACTAATATGCCCTCATCAATGGCAATCACCCGGCCCCCGGCGATTTTATCGCCGATGACCACGCTGCGGATGCGCGCATTGTTGATCCGCAGCAATGCCTTGGAACTGCCGGGTTTTATGAGTGTCCCGATCAGGGTCAGCCGGGCCCGTGGCAAGGCGTGTTCAAGCGTTGCGATGGCAAGGGTTTCCCTTGGTGTTTCTGTGGTTTGTGACATTTTTGACTGGCCTGTTTTATGCCGCCCATACCCCGGAATTTTCGATACCGGTGGCGGGCAGAGATCGGGCCATATCAACTGTTTTGAAGAATGAAAAGGGCACGTTTCAAGGCTTCGGCAGGTTTATGCCGCAGTGCAGAAACATGGTTATTCCTTGATTGAGGAGAGATCACAGCTTGGGGGCCGGGACGTGGAATTTATTCCGCGGCTTTCAGCTCGAAGCCCTTGTTGATCATATCCGACGGCTCGACCGGGTATTGGCCGGAAAAGCAGGCGTCGCAATATTGCGGGCAGGCCGGGTTGCGGCCTTTGGCCTCGCCCACGGCGCGGTAGAGCCCATCAAGCGAGATGAATTTGAGGCTGTTGACGTTCAGGTGATCGCGCATCTCATCCTCGGACATGGTGGCCGCCAGCAGATTTTCGCGTTCCGGGGTATCGACACCGTAAAAGCAGGGCCAGGCGGTGGGCGGTGAGGCGATGCGAAAATGCACCTCGGCGGCGCCGGCATCGAGGATCATTTCCTTGATCTTGCGCGAAGTGGTGCCGCGCACGACGCTGTCATCCACCAGAATCACCCGCTTGCCCCTGATCAGGGCGCGGTTGACGTTGAGCTTGAGGCGCACCCCCATGTTGCGGATCTGCTCGGTCGGTTCAATGAACGTCCGGCCCATATATTGGTTGCGGATGATGCCCATGGCGTAGGGGATGCCGCTTTGCTGGGAAAAGCCGATCGCCGCCGGGGTGCCGGAATCGGGCACCGGGCAGACCAGATCGGCCTCAACCGGGCTTTCCTTGGCCAGTTCAACGCCAATCTGACGGCGGGTTTCATAGACCGAGCGGTCGCCGATGATGCTGTCGGGGCGCGAGAAATAGACATGCTCGAAGATGCAGAAACGCGGGCTGGCGGGGCGGAAGGGAAAATGGCTTTCAACACCTTCCGCTTCGGTGATGATCACCATCTCGCCGGGTTTGATCTCGCGGACATATTCCGCGCCGATGATATCAAGGGCGCAGGTTTCGGAACTCAGCACCCAGCCCTCGGCCACCTTGCCCAGCACCAGAGGGCGCACGCCCAACGGATCGCGCACGCCAATCAGCTTGGTGCGGGTCATGGCGACGATGCTGAAGGCGCCCTCAACCCGGCGCAGGGCATCTTCCATGCGCTCGGAAATGTTGCGCTGCAGCGAGCGCGCCATCAGGTGGATGATGCATTCGGTGTCCGAGCCGGATTGGAAAATGCTGCCGCGCTCGATCAGCTCGCGGCGCAGGGCATCGGCATTGGTGATATTGCCATTATGGGCGATGGCGGCCCCGCCCATGGAAAATTCGCCGAAAAACGGCTGTACATCGCGGATTGCAGCGCCTTTGGAGCCAGCGGTGGAATAGCGCACATGGCCGATGGACAAAGGCCCCGGCAGGGTTTCCATCAAGGACTGCCGGGTGAAATTATCGCGCACATAGCCAAAGCGGCGGACGGAATTGAAGCCGCTTTCGGGGTGGTGGCTGACGATGCCGCCGGCCTCTTGCCCGCGATGTTGCAGGGCGTGCAGGCCAAGGGCCACGAAATTGGCCGCATCCGAGACGCCGATGACGCCAAATATGCCACATTCTTCGCGCAGTTTGTCATCGTCAAAAGGATGGGCGGGGGGCATCTGATTGGACAAGGCGGGGAAGCTCCGAATCCGTGGATATGATATGACCCTGTCATAAGGGGTTGAAGCCCCGGTGTCACTCACTGTTCGGGAAATCGTGATTGATGTGCCTGACGTCTGGCCAGAAACCCCGGCGCGGATGGCCGGGCGTGGGGGGGCGTTATGGCTGAAGCCCGGGCACGGGCACCGGGATGTGCGGCCTGTCAGCCCATATAGGCGCGCAGGGCAGAGGCTTCTTTGGCTTTTAGCACCAGCGCTTCGGTGGAGCCAAAATTGTCAATCCCATCCTTGAGGGTTGGAAACAGCGCCTCAAGCTCATTCTTTTGCTCGATTTCAATGGCATTGGCCGAGTTTTCCGTGAGGAAAAAGCTTTCGGTCAGGCTGCCGTTTGAGCGGATGATCTGGTGCTGGTCAAACATCAGGTGAGTATAATCAATGCTGGCTTGCGGGCGCAGCGCCACGCCCTTCATACCACAGAGATGTTTGGCCGCGACCAGAACCTGTTTTTCACCGAACAGAAGCTCGGCCGCGTCGTTTTCAAGCAGGATGCGGTGCTGTTGCGAAACAACCAGTTCAGCATCATTGCCGATGCTGCCGGGGGCAAACACCACCGGGGCAAAGGCACCGGTGCCGGGCACGGATGTATGGCCAACCCATTGCACCGGTTGCAGCCCGTTATTGAGGGTCCAGACCAGATCACCGGGGTTGATTTCGGTCACATTTCTGGGCCCATCTGCGGTTTCGATCAGCGTGTCGGGGCCAAAGCAGGTGATGAAATCGGCATAGTTGGAATTACCAAAATTACTGCCGCTTACCTTGATGTAGGTTACCCCATCCTGCAGCGGTATATCTGTTGCGAACCCCCAGACATCCTGAGTTACACCGCCTTGCGAAAATACGGTGATGTCGATGGTCGGGCCGGTCGGATTGCCGTTCGCATCCAATGCACGCACAAATATATGTGATTCGGATTCAACGTTCTGGCCATTGGCAACAAGGCCGCCGCCATCGGTTATCTGGTGGCCGCCGGATTGATCATCGTTGAACACATCACTGCCACCTGAGGTATCATCCAAGGTCACATTCGTGCCGCTTCCGGCCGTATAGACAAATGTAGTGCCATTCGGCGTATCGGAATTGTTGATAATCCCATTACCTGTTGTCTGATCAATCAAATTATCATTATCGAACGCGACAAATGTTCGTAAAACCATATTCTTATACCCTGTTTTGATCCTGTCGGTATCACAAAGCCACGTTTGCGCAGATTACGGCAAAGTATCTGTGTTTCGGTTAATATACAAAATTATGATCAAATTTTAAAGACGAACGTAGGGCAACACTGTGTTTATAGTTTGCACATAAATGATCAGGGTTGCAGGAAGCCCGTCCAGTTCTTCCATGCATTGCAGATTAAAGCGTTTCGAGATCACGTGTGAATCACAACAATGAGGCAAAACGCTTTAATTGCATTAATCGCTGGCGGCCTCTGGCTGTTCAATCACGATATCGGGTTGCTCGATCACAGGCCGGGGCGCATCGGGCGTGCTGCATTGGCCGATCAGGGTTTCATACTGCTCGGTGATCCAGCTCAGGGCGCGCTCGGGGTTGCCGTTTTCCACCCGCTGTGTCAGTTGCGAGAACACCCGCGCCGAGCGGCTGTCATCAATCATCTGAACGCTTTGCGATGTGAGGGCGGTTTCATAGACGAAATAGGCAATGGCCACCAGCAGGATGCCGCGCGCCACGCCGAAGATAAAGCCAAGCCCCTGATCGAACCCGCCCAGAACCGAACGCTGGACCAATGAGGAAAACAGCGGGGTAATCAGGGACGCCACGATCAAAGCCACGGCAAACACTGCCGCGAAGGCCCCGATCATCGACAGCTCGCAACTGTCGGCGATGAAATCCCCGACAACAGGCACTTCGCGGATCATCGGTTCAAGCTGCGGCGCGAACATGAAAGCAATGACACCGGCGGCAACCCAGCCGGCAATTGCCAGTGATTCGCGCACGAAACCGCGTGAATAAGCCAGAAGCGCCGACAAGATGATGATCAGCGCGACAACGCCGTCAATAATGGTAAAGCCTTCCATATTGCCTTTTCCTCTGCTTTTCTGGCGCTTAACCCGCGCCGAATATGTCACCTGTAAATGTGGTCAGATCGCCCATTTGCGTGAGCATCATGCCACTATTCCCACCGGATTTACCACCCGACGGTATAATTGCTGATGTAAAACCAAGTTTTTGCGCCTCTTTCAACCTGTTTTCGGTCTGAGAGGCCGGTCTGATCGCGCCTGAGAGGCTGATTTCACCAAAAACGACCGTATCTTGTGGTATTTTTGTATCTTCGCGGGCGCTTAGCAGGGCTGCAGCCACGGCAAGATCGGCGGCGGGTTCGGATATTTTCAGGCCACCGGCGACATTGAGATAGACATCAAGCCCGGAAAACGGGATGCCGCAGCGCGCCTCAAGCACCGCCAGCACCATAGCAAGGCGGGCGCTGTCCCAGCCGACAACCGCGCGGCGCGGTTGCGCGTGTGGTGTAGGAGAAACCAGCGCCTGCAATTCCACCAGCAAGGGCCGGGTGCCCTCGATGCCGGCAAAGACAACCGAGCCGGGGCTGGATTTGCCGCGATCCGACAAGAACAGCTCGGACGGGTTGGTGACCTCGGCAAGGCCGCTTCCGGTCATCTCGAACACGCCGATCTCATCCGCCGGGCCAAAGCGGTTTTTCACCGCCCGCAGGATGCGAAACTGATGGCCGCGCTCACCCTCGAAATAAAGCACCGTATCGACCATGTGCTCGACCACGCGCGGGCCGGCGATCTGGCCGTCCTTGGTGACATGGCCCACGAGGATCACGGAAGTGGCATGGGTTTTGGCAAAGCGGGTGAGCTCATGGGCGCAGGTGCGGACCTGAGCCACAGAACCCGGAGCGCTTTCAACCGTATCGGCCCAGATCGTCTGAATCGAATCGATGATCACCAGATCGGGCTTTTCGGATTTCATCGTGGTGAGGATGTCGCGCAGGCTGGTGGCGGAGGCAAGCTTTACCGGCGCGTCGGCAAGGCCAAGGCGCTGGGCGCGCATACGGATCTGGGCGCTGGCCTCTTCGCCGGAAATATAGATGGTATTGAGGCCCGATTGGGCGAATTTGGCCGCCGCCTGCAATAATAATGTGGATTTGCCGATGCCGGGATCGCCGCCAACCAGAATGGCGCTGGAGGCCACAAGGCCGCCACCCAGGGTGCGGTCAAGCTCAGCAATGCCTGAATGCACCCGCGCCGGCGGGGTCTCAACGGTGTTGAGGTCGGTGAGGGTAAGGGTGTTGCCACGTTTGGCCCCGATGGATTTCTTGCCGGGGCCGGAGCTGAGGGGGGCCTCTTCGACAATTGTGTTCCAATCGCCGCAGCCGTCGCAACGGCCGGACCATTTGCTGTGGGCGGTGCCGCAGGTGGTGCAGGTGAAGGATTTTGCCATGATGTGGTGATGCCTGATGCGGGGGCGGGCGTCAAACGCTCTGCCCGGTTCCTTGTCTGTGTTTTTCGGTAAGAAAGCCGATCACCAGCGAGGCAAGGATACAGCCGGTGAAGAAATACAAGCCCCAGGCAATCTCGACCTTGCCGAAACCAATGCCTTTGGTGACGGTGATATAAAGTGCGATGAGAAAGATGTCGGCCATGGCGAGCTTGCCCAGAATATGCAGCGCAGGCAGGGCCTTGCGCCGGAGCAGCCTGAAATGAATGAGCGCCAGGCCGATGGTTTTCATATAGGGCGCGAAGAGCGCGAAGAAGGTTACAAGGAGGGCAAGGAAGATGTCGCTCTCCCACAGTGATTGCAGGCCCGAGATGATGCTGATCTCTGATAGGCCAAAGAGCGGCAGGCCAAGCCCGGCGCGCATGATCGGTGCAAACCAGGCAACGGGGAAGAGGATCAAAAGGGTGAGGTTGGCGTATTTGAGCATTTTCATCCTGTAAGGTGGGTGCAACCCACCCTCCCGGTTCATTAGTGGCGGTGGGTGGGTTTCACCCACCCTACAATTCACCGCACCGCCTCGATCGGCCCCTCGGCGCGGCCGTGAATGAACTGATCCAGATAGGGATCGCCTGAGTTGTCCATATCGGCGACGGGGCCGGTCCATTTGATCACGCCGTCATGCAGCATTGCCACATTGTCGGCGATGGCACGCACTGAGGTCATGTCGTGGGTGATGGTCATGGCGGTGGCACCCATCTCGGTGACGATCTCACGGATCAGTTCGTTGATGACACCGGCCATGATCGGGTCAAGCCCGGTGGTGGGCTCGTCAAAGAAGATGATCTCGGGCTCGGCGGCGATGGCGCGGGCCAGGCCCACGCGCTTTTGCATGCCGCCTGAGAGCTCGGACGGGTAAAGATCGGCGGTGTCGGGCTTGAGGCCGACGCGGCGCAGTTTTTCAATGGCAATGTCGCGGGCTTCGTCTTTGGGGCGCTTCAAAGACCCGCGCAGAAGCCGGAAGGCGACGTTTTGCCAGACCGGCAGGCTGTCAAACAATGCACCGCCCTGAAACAGCATGCCAAAGCGGGCAAGGAAGGCGTCGCGGTCGCCTTTGCTGACGTCCTGACCGTCAAGGGTGATGGTGCCGCTGTCGGGTTTGATCAGCCCGAGGATGCATTTCAGCGCCACGGATTTGCCGGTGCCGGATCCGCCGATGATGACCAGCGAGGTACCGCTTTCAATCGTCAGGTTGACGCCCTGAAGCACCCTTTTGGACCCGAAGGCTTTATGGACATCCATGAGCTCTATCATATCGAGAAAAACAGGCTGGTGAGAAGGAAATTGGCGGCGAGGATCAGGATGGCGGCTGTTTCAACCGCGCCTTTGGTGGCGCGGCCCACGCCCGCAGCCCCGCGCCCGGTGTTCATGCCGTAATAACAGCCCAGAAGCGTGGCGATAAAACCGAACGCCGCACCCTTGACAAGGCTGGAGACGATATCGCGCGCCTCGATGAAATTCACGGTGTTGTGCAGGTAGGTGGCCGAGTTGAAGCCAAGGCTGTTGATGCCGATGGTATAGCCGCCGAAAATGCCGATGATGTCGCCAAGGCCCACCAGTAAAGGCACCATCACCAGGCCCGCAAGAACACGCGGCGCGGTGAGGTATTTCATCGGATGGGTCGAGAGGGTGACAAGCGCGTCGATCTGTTCGGTCACTTTCATGGTGGCAATCTCGGCGGCGATCGAGCTGGTAACGCGGGCGGCGATCATCAGGCCGACAAGGACCGGGCCAAGCTCGCGGATCATGCCGATGGCAACGATCTGCGGCACTACCGCCTCGGCGTTGAAACGGGCACCGCCGGAATAGATTTGCAAGGCCAGGGCGCCGCCGGTGAAAAACGCAGTCAGGCCAACGACCGGCAGGCTGAAATAGCCGATATTGAGCAGGCTTTGCGCCACCTCCCTGAGGTAGAATGGCGGCCGGACCATGTGGTTGAGGGTCTGGCTGGCATATTGCGCCAGCCTCCCGGTGGCCGCGAGCAGGGCCAGCACCGTGCGCCCGATGGCGGCAAGGAAGGCGGGGATCACATTCATCCGCCGGTGTAGCGCCGGGTATAGCGCGCGCCCAGAGAGGTGAGAATTTCATAGCCGATTGTACCAGCGGCATCGGCCAGCACCTCGATCCCCTGATGGGCCCCAAGGATTTCCATGGATTTGGGATCTTCGCCCAGATCGGTGATGTCAACGCCGATCATATCCATTGAGATGCGCCCGGCGAGGGGGCAGGGGGTATCGCCCGCGTAGGCCTGAAGATTTGGCCCCATGGCGCGGATCAGCCCGTCGGCATAACCTGCGCTGAGCGTGGCGATGCGGCTGGGGCGGGTGGCGGTGAATATGTTGCCATAGCCCACGGTTTCACCGGCTTCAAGATCGCGGCACTGGATCACCGGCAGGGTGAGGGTGACCACAGGCTGGGCATCCGTAAAGGGCAAGCCGCCATAAAGGCCGATGCCGGGGCGGGTAATGTCAAAGTGATAGGCCGGGCCAAGCAGGACGCCGCCGGTATTGGCTAATGAACGTGGCGCGGTGATGCCTTGCGTCATCTCGACAAAGCTGTTGAGCTGCTGGGCATTCATCGCATGATCGGGCTCATCGGCGCAGGCGAGGTGGCTCATGATCAATGTGGGGTTTTGTGCCAGGGCAATCTCGCGCAGGGCGGCCCATTCGGCGGGCTCCATGCCAAGGCGGTTCATGCCGCTGTCAAGCTGGATGCCAAAGGCGTGCCCCGGCAGGGATTCCATATGGCGGACCATCTGATCAAGCGAGTTGATCATCGGGGTCAGCGCCATATCATTTATCATGTCGGTATCTCCGGCCATGTGGCCGGAAAAGACATTGATCTCAAGCCCCGGGCCGAGGGCGTGGCGCAGGTCAGCGCCTTCATCGGCACTGGCGACAAAGAAATGCCGCACGCCCACAAGCGCCAGAGCGCGGGCCACACGGGACGCCCCGAGCCCGTAGGCATCGGCCTTGACCACGGCACCTGTGCCCCCGGCGCTGACGGCGTCGAGCGCACGCCAGTTGGCGATGATCGCATTGAGGTCAATTGTTAAGGTCGCTGTGGCCATGGGTAGGGTTTTGACAGGATGGACAGTGGGGTCAAGAGGGAAACCACATGATTGACGTGTTCGCGCTCACGGGCATTGTTCGGCAAACAGGTCTGGCCGTGAAAAGAGGGATGATCCTGACGTTTTTACCTGGTCCAATTATCAGAGTGCAAGGATCGCATCGGCAAAGAGCATTTCGATCACATATATCGAAACGCTTCTTTGCGATGTGGGTTATGTAATGCAGACAAAACTCGATTTTAAGAATGCGAAGGTTACGCAGCCTTCGCCGGGGCTCTGCGCCGGTTTATTTGTGCTACCACCTGTTCGGTTTCTGCCCGGGTGAGGCAGCGCCGTGCCTGCGGTCCATAGCCTATTTCAGGGTTTTCCACCAAATCGGGAAACAGCGCGAAAATCTCGTCTCGCTGGTGCTGTTTTAGCATCTCGATTGCACATGGCCCAGGAAAAAAGCTTTCGGATGGTGCGCCGTCCGATACAAGAATGGAGTGTTTGGACATGAGGATGTGGTAATACACGACTTCCTTTTTACCCTTCATCTGTCGCACACCCGGCAGCGAGAGCAGCCCCTTGGCGGGGGCCAGAACATCGGTTTCTGCAAAGAGTTCAGGCACGCAAGCGTCGGAAAGAAGCACTTTATGCAATGGAGAGACAACCAAATCCCGCTTTGGTGAATTCTGGCCAAGCGCCCCAGCGGAAATCTTTATGGGTTTGCTCTTGTCGTCTTCAAGGGGCCAGGAATGAGTGCTTTTTGATATCCAAATGATCGGCATTGGGCCGCCATCGAGAGTGGTAATGATATCGCCTGTCTGCAAATCTTCGACCAAAACCTCGCCACGGGGTGTCAGGATTTTTGTGCCAGCCGCAAAACACACGGGGGAAGGTGGGGGTGTTTCGTCAATATTCTGTATGTCGATTGCACCGTTTCCAAAGGCATCCATATCGGTCTGGCTTGCAGAACCATCGGGCAGAAACGTCAAACGGGTTGTTTCACCAGCAACTGGGTAATCCTGAACCGTGACGACATAAACAGCCGATCCTTCGAACTGTTCTGGAACCTGCTGCGCACCATCACTATTCTGGGTTGGCATGGTGCCGCTTAGCTCGAATGTGAAATTATAACTTACGCCATCAATCACAACCTGGGTGTCAGGATCTATCTGGCCGGGTGCTGGTTGGTCGAGTATCAGGTCACCGCTGCCGCCCGAAGCGACAAAGGTAATTTCAATCGCCGGATCCCCTGTCAGATTCAAGGCTGCATTGTTGGCGGTATTGCTATCTGTTCGTGCCCAAAATGTTGATGGCATCGTTGGTAATTCCTCGTTGTTATTAATTATCTATATGAACAATACAAAAAATTGAGTAAATTTCGGTTCGCACAGATATTAGCGCAGTTAATAGAATCATCATAATGGAATAACTGTGTCAAAACAATGATCATGCCGCCATTCCCACCAGCTTTTTTCTGCCGCTCCCTCTTAGGTAGAGCATGTTGGGCTGGGGCTGTCGTTTGCCGGGATTTCGCGGGCTATCCGACGACGAGGCCGGAGGTAAAGACACTCGTTTTTGGCGCGTATAAACGCAGGTTTGCCCGGCACTCAGGCACAGGGTCAACCTGCGCAGATTTCATGGATTGGTTTTGCTCTAAATCACCGCTGTCGAAGGCTTGCCGGTTCAGAATTCCTGATCTCCGCCATCCTGCTGCCACGGCTTCACCAGATTGCCAAATCGGGTGAAACGGCCTTCAAAGCTCATCTCGATGGTGCCGATGGGGCCGTGGCGCTGTTTGCCGATGACAATTTCTGCCTTGCCGTGCAGGCGTTCCATGCGCTCCTGCCAGGCGGCCATTTCTTCAAGCTTGTCGTCGGAAGGTTTTTCACGCTCGGCATAATATTCCTCGCGGAAGACGAACATCACCACATCGGCATCCTGCTCGATCGAGCCGGATTCGCGCAGATCGGATAATTGCGGGCGCTTGTCTTCACGGTTTTCAACTTGGCGCGATAGCTGTGAAAGCGCAATCACCGGGATGTTCAGTTCCTTGGCGATGGCCTTGAGGCCCATGGTGATCTCGCTGATTTCATTGACGCGGTTTTCCGAGCGGCCGGTGCCGCGCACCAGTTGCAGGTAATCCACGATCAGAACGTCCAGCCCGTGAGTGCGTTTCAGGCGCCGGGCGCGGGCGGCGAGCTGGCTGATCGGCAGGGCTGGTGTATCATCAATATGCAGCGGGCAGGATTCGAGGGTTTTGGCAGCATCGACAAAGCGGCGGAATTCGCCTTCGGTCAGATCGCCGCGGCGGATTTGCTCGGAGGGCACTTCGGAGGCCTCGGAAAGTACCCGCGCGGCAAGCTGTTCGGCACTCATCTCAAGGCTGAAAAACCCCACGACGCCGCCATCGACCGCGCCCTCAGAGCCATCGGGCAACTGCCCGCGCTTATAGGTTTTGGCGATGTTGAACGCGAGGTTGGTGGCCAGCGAGGTTTTGCCCATCGAGGGCCGTCCGGCAAGGATCAGCAGATCGGATTTATGCAGGCCCCCGAGTTTTTTATCCATGTCGATGAAGCCGGTCGAGATACCCGCCAGCCCGCCATCGCGCTGATAGGCGGCATTGGCGATGTTGACCGCATCGGTGACGGCGGCCAGAAAGGATTGAAAACCGCTGTCGGTTTTGCCCTGTTCGGAAAGCGCATAAAGTTTTTGTTCGGCCTCGACGATCTGATCCTTTGGCTCGCTTTCGACCTCGACATTGGCGGCCTTGCCGGCGATGTCATGGCCAAGGCCGATCAATTCGCGCCGGATCGCCAGATCATAGATCATCTGGGCATAATCGCGCACCGCGTAAGTGCTGATCGCGGCCCCGGCGAGGCGGGCCAGATAAGCCGGGCCGCCCAGCTCCCTGAGGCCCTCATCATTTTCCATGTAGGATTTCAGCGTCACCGGGGAGGCGAGATTGTTCTTGGCAATGCGGGCCGAGGCAATCTCATAAATCCGGGCATGGACCGGCTCATAGAAATGCTGCGGGCCGATAATGGACGCGACCCGGTCGTAAATATCGTTATTGGTTAGAATTGCACCCAGAAGCTGTTGCTCGGCCTCGGTGGAATGGGGCACGGATTCGGGGGTTTCCACTTCGGCACCGGCCTGGGTTCCGGTGGCGTTGAAACTGGCGATCTCGTTCATCATGTCCCTCGGGTTTTTTGAACTTGTCATACAGATATTATGCCGGGCGGTGCAAATTGTATGTTTCTGTGGATAAGCATGTGAATATCCAATCAGGGGTACATATTGCATTGAAATGGTGCGTTTCGTCAATATGTAGTAGTTTATCTACAAATATACCCATACCATATCCCTATAAAAAATTATGCTCCTGGCCGGGGCTGGATATGGGGCAACACCATGCCGCGCCCGAATTGCGGCAAGGCTATGAGATCATGACGGGGTCACTGAATTTATACTGATACATGATTAGCTGGCCCTGTTTGATGGTCAGCCCCTTTCGCCATTGGGTGTCTTTGCCAAGGAAATCATAGTGTTCTTGATAATCACGAAACCTGTCATTTGTGACCACAAAGGAAACCGGCAGATGTGAAAGGCTCTCAATGATATAAAGATCTGCCTGATTGCCTGCGGGGACGACATAGATCTCGTTCTCAACCAGGCCAAAGAGCCTTTGCAGGATGGCGATGGAAAATCTCTCACCTTTGCTGAACTCACCGTTTTCCGACAGGGTGAAATAGATATTTGCATCAAAAAAGCATATCAGGCGAAAGCCATCCGACCTGAGTTCATTGATGAGCCATTTCAGTGCTTTGCTGCCCAACCCATTCTCAACCCCGAAATGATATATGTTGCTGCCGTCAAAAATGACGGTTTTGTCGGATAGTTTGAGATTTGCCATAAACCCCTGTTGGTCAGCTTGGGTCAGAAAGTGGTTTAACCCGCCCCTTTTGGCAGAGTTTTTTTTGCGTATGAAGCTTATGAAAATTATCAAGATGTCGATATCACTTATGATCAGGACTGCCAGCGCCGGATAAAGAGTGTTGAATGCCCACCACATCAGAATGGACATGATCGCGGATACCAAAAGGATGACTGCAATCAGTAAAATCTGTGAGACATGGATATTTTGATCGGGCTTTTGCGATCTTAGTTTGTCGCCTAAGGTGATGGGGGGCTCAGTTTGGTCTGTCATGGCCGGTGCTCATGCTTGCAGGCTATCATTTCAATTTTCGTGTCTTTGGCAGGGTATTCAGCGCTCAGATGACCAATGAAACGTCATCCGCGTGCTGCCTGCCACTTGCGCGGGTCCTTCAGAAATTCCTCAACACCGTTGAGGGTTTTGGAGTCAAAGCTGCCCTGATCGCGGGCCTCGGCCAGCACATCCCACCAGGTGCAGAGGTAATGCAGATCAATGCCGTGATCCGAAAGGGTTTTTTCGGTCTCATCGAAAATACCGTAGTAGAAAATCACCGCCGTGTGGTTGCAGGTGGCCCCGGTTTCGCGGATCGCATCGACAAAGCTGAGCTTGGAGCCGCCATCGGTGGTGAGGTCTTCGACCAGCAGCACGCGCTCGCCTTCCTGCATCACGCCTTCAATGCGGGCGTTGCGCCCGTAGCCTTTGGGTTTTTTCCTGACATAGGTCATGGGAAGGGCCATGCGCTCGGCCACAAGGGCGGCAAACGGGATGCCGGCGGTCTCTCCCCCTGCGATATTGTCAAAGGCTTCAAAGCCCGCATTGCGCATTACCGTGACGGTGAGAAAATCCATCAGCGTGGCGCGAATACGCGGAAAGCTGATCAGTTTGCGACAATCGATATAGGTCGGGCTGGGCAGGCCCGAGGCAAGGATGAAGGGCTGATCCGCGTTGAAATGTACGGCACTGATTTCAAGCAGCATGCGGGCGCTCAGGCGGGCGATTTCTTTGGGTGTAGGGAAGGATGCGGGGATCATCTGTATCGTCCTTATACGTTTTTACAGAGCAGAGATTTCATGCCTTCGGCGAGGATATTTATGGCCAGAAGAAGCCTCAGGTCACTTTCCATTGAAGCTCGAAGCCGGGGTCGAAAACGGTAACCGGGCCATCATCGGTGGGGATTTTATCGGGGCTGGTATAGGCCGCGCCTTTGCTCAGGGTGAGTGTGGCCTTGTTTGTGGGCAGGCCATAGAAAGCCGGGCCATGGCGGGAGGTGAAGCCTTCAAGCCGCTCAAGGGCATTTTCCTCTTCAAACACATGCGCAAGGATCGCCATGGTGTTGGAGGCGGTGAAACATCCGGCACAGCCGCAGGCGTTTTCCTTGAGCATATCTGTGTGCGGCGCGCTGTCAGTGCCAAGAAAGAAGCGGCTGTCGCCCGAGGTGGCGGCGGCACGCAGCGCCAGGCGGTGGCTTTCACGTTTGGCCACGGGCAGGCAGTAGTAATGCGGTTTGATGCCGCCCACCAGGATATGATTGCGGTTGATGATCAAATGGTGGGTGGTGATCGTGGCCGCCAGATCATCCTGACTTCTGGCATAATCCACACCGTCTTTGGTGGTGATATGTTCCAGCACCGTTTTTAACCCCGGCGTGGCGCGGCGGAGAGGGTCAAGCACGCGGTCGATGAACGCTGCCTCGCGGTCGAATATGTCAATATCCGGGTCGGTCACCTCGCCGTGCAGGCAAAGCGGCAGGCCTATTTCGGCCATGCGCTCAAGCACGCCGCGCACGCGGTCAAAATCTGCCACGCCGCTGGCGGAATTGGTGGTGGCCCCGGCGGGATATAGCTTGACAGCGGTGATCAGACCGCTGGCATGGGCGGCGGCCACATCCTGCGCGTCGGTGTCTTCGGTAAGATAAAGCGTCATCAGGGGCGTGAAATCCGCGCCCTCGGGCATGGCGGCGATGATGCGGCTGCGGTAGGCTTGTGCATCGGCCCCGGTGACCACCGGCGGCACCAGATTGGGCATGATGATGGCGCGGGCAAAATGCCGGGTGGTTTCGGGCAGCACCGCGCAGAGCATCGCCCCGTCACGCAGGTGCAGGTGCCAGTCATCCGGGCGGATCAGGGTCAGAGTTTGGCTCATAATGCGGGCTTACACAATTGCTCGGCGCGAGGCCAGTACAGGATTTGGCTTTCATGCGCTCTTGACGCGGCCTTTCTCACATGCAGTTCTGAGGGTGAATAAGGAGAGTATCATGCAAAAACCGGGCTCGATTGAGGATGTGCAGGCCCTGCTGGCCACACAGAACTATGTCTGCGGCCGGGCGCTGGGCACGGTTGTGTACCTGGCTCTGACCCTGGGCCGGCCCTTGTTTCTGGAAGGCGAGGCCGGGGTGGGCAAAACCGAGATCGCCAAGGCGCTGGCGGCGGGGCTTGGCCGCCGCCTGATCCGGTTGCAATGCTATGAGGGGCTGGATGCAGCCTCGGCCGTTTATGAATGGAATTTCGCGGCCCAGATGATTGCCATCCGCGCGGCCGAGGCCTCGGGCGGGGTGGACCGGGATCAGCTCAGGAACGATCTTTTCACCGAAGAATTCCTGATCGCGCGGCCTTTGCTGGAGGCGATGCAGCCGCAGCCCGGCGGTGCGCCGGTGTTGCTGATTGATGAGCTTGACCGCACCGATGAGCCGTTCGAGGCCTTCCTGCTGGAAGCTTTGAGCGATTTTCAGGTGACAATCCCGGAACTGGGCACCATTCACGCCCCCGAGCCGCCGATCGTGATCGTGACCTCAAACCGCACCCGCGAGGTGCATGACGCGCTGAAACGCCGGTGCCTGTATCATTGGGTCGACTACCCTGATTTTGAACGTGAGATCGAGATTCTGCAAGCCCGTGCACCGGAGGCCGCCGAAACCCTCAGCCGTGAGGTGGTGGCCTTCGTGCAGGCGCTGCGCACCGAAGATTTGTTCAAGAAGCCCGGCGTGGCCGAGACAATCGACTGGGCCAAATGCCTGCTGGCGCTGGATGTGATCAACCTCAGCCCCGAGGTAATATCCGATACTCTCGGCGCGATTTTGAAATACCAGGACGATATTCAGCAGCTTCAGGGCTCCGGGGCCAAACGTATCCTCGACGAGGTCAAAGCCGGGCTTGATGCGGCATGATATTTCATTTTTCCATAAATACTCCGGGGGTGTGGGGGCAGCGCCCCCGCGAAAACCTTGATGCCTGAATGCGCCACGCTTGATCTGCCGGACAATCCCCGGCTGAGCCATAACATCACCCATTTTGCCCGTGCCCTGCGGCGGGCGGGGCTGCCGATCGGGCCGGGGCGGGTGATCGAGGCGGTGCGCGCGGTTGAGGCCGTGGGTTTCACCCGAAAGCACGATTTTTTCTGGACATTGCAGGCGTGCTTTGTGAACCGGCCCGAGCAGGCAGGTATCTTCGCGCAGATATTCCGGCTTTACTGGCGCGACCCGCAATATCTTGAGCATATGATGGCGATGATGCTGCCCGCTATCAGGGGCGTGCAGGAGGATCGCGCGGCGCAACCGGCCGAGAAACGGGCCGCCGAAGCCTTGCTGGACGGGGCGCAAGGGGATGCGCCCGAACCGGTGGAAAGCGCTGAAGAAGAGCTCATGATCGAGGTTGATGCGAGTGCCACAAGCTCGGGCGAGGAACGGCTGCGCAACCTTGATTTCGAGCAGATGAGCCTGGCCGAGATGGCCCAGGCCAAACGGATGCTGGCGCGGCTCAGCCTGCCGGTGAAACCACTGCCCTCGCGGCGGGGCGCACCAAGCCATGCGGGCGGCAGGTTTGATGCGCGCCGCAGCCTCAGGCAGGCGATGCGCAGGGGCGGTGAGCTGGACAGGATTGCACTGAAAAAGCCCCGGCCGCGCTGGCCCAATCTGGTGGTGATCTGCGATATTTCCGGCTCGATGAGCCAATATAGCCGGATGGTGCTGCATTTTGTGCATGCGGTGGCCAACAGGCGCGGGCAAGGCTGGGCAAAGGTGCATGGCTTTACCTTTGGCACCCGGCTGACGAATATCACCCGGCATCTGGCAACGCGCGATGTGGATGCGGCGCTGGCCAGTGCCGGCAAACAGGCACAGGACTGGGAAGGCGGCACAAGGATCGGGGCCTGCCTGCATCAGTTCAACCGCGACTGGTCGCGCCGGGTGATGGGGCAGGGCGCGGTGGTGCTGCTGATCACCGATGGGCTGGATCGCGATGAGCCGGGGCAACTCAGCCGCGAGATCGAGCGGCTGCATCTCTCGGCGCGGCGCCTGATCTGGGTCAATCCGCTGCTCAGATGGGAGGGATTTGCCCCCAGGGCGCGCGGTATTGCGGCGATGCTGCCGCATGTGGATGCGTTCCGGGCGGGGCACTCACTCGCCACGCTTGAGGAGCTGGGCAAGGTGATTTCAACGCCTGAGGACATGGGCGAAAAGGCGCGGCTGATGGCAGGATTGCCAATGGGGGATTGAGGCGGGCCTGTTGGTTTTGAAAAACCGTTTCAGATGCGTTTGCCGTTGATCCAGACCTCGCGGATGGCGCGGTCATCGCCCATCATGATGGTGGGAAATATCGCCTCCCATATATCATCTGCATGGGCGTGGCGCTGGGCAATCGCCGGGGTTGAGGCAAGATCAAGCACGATGACATCGGCCTCCATCCCCGGTTTGATATTGCCGATTTTATCGCCCATATGCAACGCCTTGGCCGAACCGGCGGTGGCCAGATACATGAGCTGCGAGGGATGCAGGGCTGCGCCGTTGAGCTGACCGATCTCGTAAGCCGCCGCCATGGTGCGCAGCATGGAAAAGCTTGAACCGCCGCCGGTATCCGTTGCAAGGCCGACACGGTGGCCGCCTGCGGTGAGGCCCGCCATATCAAACAGCCCCGAGCCGATGAAGGTGTTGGAGGTGGGGCAGTGGATCAGGGCGGCATTCACCTCGCGCAGCCGGTCGCGTTCGCGTGGCTCAAGGTGGATGGCATGGCCGTATAGGCCGCGTTCGCCCAACAGCCCGTGCATCTCGTAGGTATCAAGATAGTCGCGCGCCGAAGGGTAGAGCGATCTGACCCAGGCAATCTCGTCGGTCTGCTCGCTGAGGTGGGTTTGCATCAGGCAGTCAGGGTTTTCAGCCCAGAGCGCGCCCATGGCCTCAAGCTGTTCGGGCGTCGAGGTGGGCGAAAACCGCGGCGTGATGGCGTAGGACAGCCTGTCCACCCCGTGCCATTTTTCAAGCAAGGCTTTGCTGTCATCATAGGCCGATTGCGCCGTATCCCTAAGGCCCTCGGGCGCGTTGCGATCCATGCAGGTTTTGCCCGTTATCATGCGCTGGCCACGGGCCTGTGCGGCGGTGAAAAAGGCCTCCACGCTGGCGGGGTGGATGGTGGCAAAGCTGCAGGCGGTGGTGGTGCCATTGGCCAGAGTGAGATCAAGATAGCGTTCGGCAATCAGGGTGGCATAATCGGGATCAATAAAGCGCATTTCCTCGGGGAAGGTATAGGAATTCAGCCAGTCAATCAGGCGTTTGCCCCAACTGGCGATCATCGCGGTTTGCGGATAATGCACATGCGCGTCGACAAAGCCCGCGCAGATCAGGGCGTTGGAATGATCATGGATTTCAGCCTCCGGTGCTTTGGCAATCAGCGCGGCACGGCTGCCGGTGGCCGCAATCAGGCCGCGCTCAAGAAGCACCGCCTCATTCAGGGTGGCTGCCGCTGCCGGATCGTCGGCAAAGGGTGATCTGTCATAGGACAAAACCTGCCCGGTCAGGATGATGCCGTGTTGTGCCATGCGTTTGCCCTGTGATAACCCAGTGATTGCCCAGTGATTGCCCTGTGATCGCGTATCCGCCGTTAAAGCCGCGGATCACGATAAACAGCGGCGCTCATAAGGTAAATCCGCCTATTATCAATATTTCCATGGTGCTGTTTATGAAGGCATCACATAATGCGTTTCGCGCCTGACCGAATCCCCTGGCCGGGCGCGAAACACTTTTTCACGTAAGGCGATTTATCCGGAATGTGGCAGGGCGACATTGACCCCATATTCATAAACCAACTGACCGCCAAAATAGGCCGTGGTGATTATGAGCAGGGCTAAAAGAAGTTCTACAGCTACGATTGCCGAGAATTTGGTCTGAGTTACAGCGGTGTTCCTGTACCAGATTAACGCCCGGACAACTGCCCAGATGGCCAGCATTATTGCCGTTGTTGTGCCCAATGTTTCGTGGAGTTCTGTCCGGCTTTCCAGAACGCCACCGGCTTTGGCAATATCAAGGGCGATATCACCGAAGATGTAGGCAATGATCGCCGAGATGCCGGCAAGGGTGGCAAGGCCTGCGGACAGGTTTGCAATCGCCCCCCGGCCGTCGATCGGGATAGCCCTCAGGCGGGCGTATAGATCAAGTGTGGCCATGCTCAAAAAGAAGACAATCGGAAAATGTATGGCAATCGGATGAATTTGCTGGAGCGGGATCATGGGGTTTTCCTTGAAGGCGGGAGTTGATATTCCGTGTTTGTTTCGTACCGGATTGGCACCGGAATGGCCATAGTAACAATGCCTTGCTTCTAGGGCCTGTTGCTTACATCTAACTTACGGATATAATGCTGAAACCGGGGCGTTGCGTAAGAAAATTGCGTAAGAAAATTGCGCAATCCCTGCGTTATTTCCCTTATCTTCTGAACTTGGCTGAAACCGGCTTTCTTTAGCGAATGGATTTGAGTACGGTGCCCGGAAATGACGCGGTGATGGCCGATTTGACCCGCAATACCGGGGTGAATTGAAAGGAGGGACAGATGGCGGAAGAAGAGCACCAGACTGCCCCCGAGGCAGAGCGCGAAGACGATGCCTATGTGCTGGACAAGCAGGATGTGGCGCGGATCATTCAGGCGGTTGATCAAGGTGATCAGGCCGCACTTTGGCAGGAGATGGCGCCGCTGCACGCGGCCGATATCGCCGACCTTCTGGAACAGATCAGTGCCTTTGACCGCCGCCGCCTGATTGCGCTTTATGGCAGTGAATTTGACGGTGATCTGCTGTCGGAGCTGGACGAATCGATCCGCGAAGAAGTGATCAGCCTGCTGCATCCCGAGGTTCTGGCCGAGGCGGTGCGTGATCTTGAATCCGATGATGTGGTTGATCTGGTTGAAGACCTTGAGGAAGAGCAGAAAGAGGCCATTCTCGGGGCGCTGGAAGACAGTGAAAGGGCCGCCGTAAAGCACTCGCTGAGCTATCCGGAATATTCCGCGGGCCGCCTGATGCAGCGCGAGGTGGTGATGGCACCGGAGCATTGGAATGTCGGCGAAACCATTGATTTTCTGCGTGATCAGGACGACCTGCCGGATGAGTTTTACCATGTCATTCTGGTGGATCCCCGGCTGAAGCCGGTGGGCTATGTGACGCTTGGAAAGCTGATGGGATCGCGGCGCGAAGTGCTGCTCAAATCCATTCTGGAAGATTCGTTTCGCACCATCCCGGTTACTCAGGATGAGGGGGATGTGGCCTATGCATTCAATCAGTATCACCTGATCTCGGCACCGGTGGTGGACGATAATGACCGGCTGGTGGGGGTGATCACCATTGATGATGCCATGGCGGTTCTGGATGAAGAGCACGAGGAAGACATCATGCGCCTTGCCGGGGTTGGGGAAGGCGGGCTGAACGACAATATATTCGAGACAACCAAACAGCGTTTCCCATGGCTGGCGGTCAATCTGCTGACGGCGATACTGGCGTCATTGGTGATTGCGCAGTTTGAGGGGGTCATCGCGCAGTTTGTGGCGCTGGCGGTGTTGATGCCGATCGTGGCCTCGATGGGGGGCAATGCCGGCACCCAAAGCCTGACCGTGGCGGTGCGGGCGATTGCCACCAAGGATTTGACCGGATCGAATGTCTGGCGGGTGATCCGGCGCGAGGTTCTGGTGGGGCTGATCAATGGCATGGTTTTCGCTGTGGTGATGGGTATCGTCGGGGTGATCTGGTTTGGCGGGCCGATGCTGGGCTATGTGATCGCCGCCGCGATGGTGATCAATCTGATTGTGGCGGGGCTGGCGGGCACGGTGGTGCCGGTGGCTCTGGATCGTCTGGGGATTGACCCGGCGCTGGCATCGGGGGCGTTTGTGACCACGGTCACGGATGTTGTGGGATTTTTTGCCTTTCTGGGGCTGGCGACGGTGTTTTTGTTATGACGGATTATAATAAAATAGCTTCCCGGCCTGGAGCCCGCCATTTTGAAAAAATGGCAGCGCCCGACCGCCCCATGGCGGGCGCTTTTGCAACGCCGCACCTGGTTGATACGATTGGTGTATATCGAAATGTTGGAAAGAACTTGACGCTAAGCACTCTGCGCCCACCCGATCGGGCGCTGCCATTTTTTCAAAAGCCACATCTTCTTCCAAGCCCCAATGAGTGATCTATCCAAGATCAAGGCCGTGGCGCGCAAGGCCGCGTTTGCCCGGCGCAAGGTGGCGCATGAGACGCATGGCGCGGGGCGCGCGTCACTCCTGTCGGAGTGCCTCGCGGGGTATCGTGGCGTGCCATTATCAGGCTTCATGGCGATTCGAACCGAAATTGATCCGTTGCCCGCGATGGAAGAGGCTGCGGCCCATGGCCCTGTGGCTGTACCGGTGATCCAAAGGCTGGGATTGCCCCTGAAGTTTTCGCGGTGGGAGCCGGGATGCGCCCTGAAGCCGGGGCCGTTTGGGGCGATGGTGCCTGCGGTGGCGGATTATTTTGAGCCGGAAATTCTGATTGTGCCGCTGGTGGCGTTTGACCGGCAGGGTGGCAGGCTGGGCTATGGCGGCGGGTTTTATGACCGGACGCTGGAACTTCTGAGATCAAAGCGGCCGACATTGGCAATCGGCTTTGCCTACGGCGCACAGGAGGCGGAATACCTGCCGCTGGAGCCGACAGATCAGCCGCTGGATATGGTGGTGACCGAGAAAGAGGTTATTTCGTTTTGAGGGGGAGTGGTTGCAAAATGTTTCGCGGGGATGGGGTGCAAGAGTTGTGAGTCGGCTTCGAGCCCATATTGACCAACGTTGAGATTGTGGTAACTGCCGTTGCTTGGTACTGGTTGAGGGGCGATCATTATTAAGACCGTCTGTAACTCACTATTTCTGGTACGGGTGCATTTTGACAATACCAGGTGATTTAGAAGATAGATGGTGGGTTGAAGCCTCGGGTTCGAGCCCCGCTCTTGTGGACATGTATCGCCCGTCATTGCTTAAATTCTTAGCTTTTGGGCGTGATGGTGAATCGATTTTCGCGGGGAGTGGTTTTATCATTGGCGGCGTCCCAGGTTATGCAGCGATGATTACCGCTAAGCACGTTCTGAGCGAGGGGGTCTTTAGGACTCAGCGGCCGAGGTCAATATCTGCCCCTTCGTCGCCATTTGTTCCCAACAGTTCGACACAGCCGAAACTGGATCCCGACCACTTAAAAGCGGTTTGGGGAGGGGCGAGATCGGTCGCACTGCTGAATGTTGCCAGCGTTGAGTACAATGACTCCTTGGATATCGCTTGCGGCCTAGTTTTTTCAGATAAGCTGGATCAAGGGGAGTTCCAACCTGCTGCCATTCCCATCGATACAACTGTTCCATCGCAAGGTGACGTCGTTCACATGGTTTCTATGACGAACATGTCTGCTTTTGTTGATAAAAAGGGAGCAGATAAAAAGGGAATAGGTAGTATCATGTCAATCAGGAGCGCGGTCAGTATCCGAGTTGGTGTAGTGACAAAAGTTTACCCAAAAGGTTTCAGACAATTCCGGTGGCCATGCTTCACAACTTCTATCCCAGCGGAACCGGGTATGAGTGGCGGCCTCGTAACGATCCCGAAAGACGGTACGACGGTGGGAGCTTGTGGAATTGTTTGCGCTGATACATCCACCGACGCGGCAAGAGGTGATCAAAGCGAATGTGGTGAATCGATAGTCGCGAGTGCGTGGGTGGCTTTAGGCATGCGGCTGCCAGAATCACTGCCGCTTACTAAATCAACAGCAAAAGTATCGTTGCTTGATTTCATGCGCCGGGGGGATTTACCGATGGCAGTTGGCGGCATAGATCAAATTCAAATAGTACCTTCTGAGGATGGAAACTACAGCATAAGTATTCAGTCGAAGTGACTGGGTGTTGTCTAGCGAACTTGAGCACTGAGCGACCGACTAGTTCCGCTGCCTATTAAACGAGCGTCAGCTTGCGTCTCAGGTTCGGGTCGGGTGGGATGGGTCTGGTAAAAGCGAGGGGATGCCTGATGGCGGAGCATGAATATACGGCGCGGGTGGTCTGGACGGGCAATCGCGGGGAGGGCACGACCACTTACAAAGGGTATGACCGCACATGGAATGTTGAGACGCCGGGCAAGCCGGTGATCAACGGCTCGAATGATCCATTATTGGGGGGCGATCCCAGCCTGCATAACCCTGAGGACATGCTGATCGCGGCGCTTTCGGCCTGTCATATGCTGTGGTTTTTGCATCTGGCAAGTGACGCGGGGATTGCTGTGATGGCTTATGAGGATGCGCCTTTGGCGGTGGGCGAGACCGATGCCAAAGGGGCCAGCCGTTTTCTGCGCGCCACGCTCAGGCCACGGATTGAAGTGCCGGAGGGCACTGATCTGGCGCAGGCGGATGCCTTGCATAAAGAGGTGCATAAATATTGCTTCATCGCCCGGTCGCTGGCTTTTGAGGTGGGCTACAAGGCGCGCTACCGGATGGCGGGGGCTTAGGGCTTGCGCGCAGGGGCGCTGCCGCCTAGAGCTGTGAACCATGAGATTGTTATTCTTGGGCGATGTGATGGGCCGCGCCGGGCGCAAGGCAGTGGCGGAAAATCTGCCGCGGCTGCGCGAGCAGTGGCGGCTGGATTTTGTTGTGGTCAATGGTGAAAACGCTACCGGCGGCATGGGGCTGAGCGGCGAACATGCCCAGCTTATTCTGGAGGCGGGGGCGGATTGCATCACGCTGGGCGATCATGCCTTTGATCAAAAGGACATGCTGCAATTCATCGAGCGTGAGCCGCGCATCCTGCGGCCACTGAATTATGCCAAAAACGCGCCGGGGCGGGGCTATGGTGTGTTCACCGCCACGCGCGGGCGCAAGGTGCTGGTAAGCCAGGCGCTGGGGCAGGTCTTCATGAAGCGCCCCTTTGATGATCCGTTCTCGGCCATGGACGAGGTGCTGCGCAAACATCCCCTGGGCGGCATGGTGCAGGCGGCACTGGTGGATATTCATTGCGAGGCCACCAGCGAAAAGATGGGCATGGGGCATTTTTGTGATGGCCGCGCCAGCCTTGTGGTGGGCACCCATACGCATATCCCGACGGCCGATGCGCAAATCCTGCCCGGCGGCACCGCGTTTCAGGGGGATGCGGGGATGTGCGGCGATTACAACAGCGTCATTGGCATGGACAAGGCCGAGCCGATGCGCCGGTTTGTCACCGGCATGGGCAAGGGGCGGTTTACGCCCGCAATGGACGAGGCCACCCTTTCAGGCGTTTATCTGGAGACCGATGACAAGACCGGCAAGGCCACGGCTGTGCGGATGATCCGGCAGGGCGGGCGGCTGGAGCAGGCGGCCCCGTGAAAACACGTGCGAGCCTGATTGCAGCGCTGTTTGCCATGGGTATTGGCTGGGGGCTGAGCGTGCCGCTGACCAAGATTGCGGTCAGCACCGGATACAAGCCATTTGGCCTGATTTTCTGGCAATTGATGATTGTGGCGGTGCTTTTGGCGGGTATCAACCGGGTGCGGGGAAAATCCCTGCCCATGGGCCGGCCGCAGCTTGAGATTTACCTGCTGGTTGCACTTTTGGGCACGATATTGCCGGATGCCGTTGCCTTTATGGTGGCGGTGCATCTGCCTGCGGGTGTGATGGCGATTGTCCTGTCGACGGTGCCGATGATCACTTTCCCGGTTGCTTTGATGCTGGGCATTGACCGGTTTAGCTGGCTCAGAATTGGCGGGCTGATGTGCGGCATGATTGGCATCCTGCTGCTGGTTGGCCCCGAGGCGAGCCTGCCGGAGCGCGCCATGGTAGCGTTCATCCCGCTGGCGCTGTTTGCGCCACTTTGTTACGGCACTGAGGGCAATCTTGTGGCCTATCTGGGCCTGCGGGGAATGGATGCGGTGCAGGTATTGCTGGGCGCTACATTGATGGGGCTGGTCATTGCTCTGCCCATGACGCTGGCCACCGGGCAGTGGATTGATCCGCTGGTGCCCTGGGGGCGGGCGGAATGGGCGCTGATTGGCAGCTCGGTCATTCACGGGGTGGTGTATACGGCTTATGTCTGGCTGGTGGGGCGCGCGGGATCGGTGTTTGCGGCGCAGGTTAGCTATCTGGTGACGGGTTTTGGCGTGATCTGGTCGATACTGCTGCTGGGGGAAAGCTATTCGGCTTATATCTGGGCGGCGCTTTTGATGATGTTTGCCGGTATTTTTCTGGTGCAGCCACGGGCGCAGGAATGATCCGGCGGCGGCGGCTGCGCATCTGGCAGGGCGCCCCGGTCAAAATCATGTGTGCTTGCCGTGCTGCTGCTGGACAAAGCGCCGCGAACGGGGGATGAGTATCGTGTATATTGAAACCCGGTTACCACAAGCGTTGTGACGCGGGCAGGAAGAACAGGGAGTGCGGGCATGTGGAGCAAATTGCTTGATCGGTTCATCAAGGCGCTGGTACATCAGGGCACGCTGGATGTGACCTATCCCGATGGCAAGACCCGGCGTTATGGCGATGGCACCGGAACGCCCGTTTGCCTGCATCTGCATGACAACGATATTGTGAAACGGATGATCCTGAACCCCGATCTGGCAGCGGGCGAGGGATATATGGAGGGCAGTCTGACCATTGAGGGCGATGATCTGCATGGGTTTCTCTCGCTGGTCAAAACCATGAAAGGCGCGGGCAAGGCGCCGCGCCTGCGCCGGTTCATGAAACGGCTGCGCAAGTTCAAGCGGCGGATATCACAGTATAATCCGGCCGCAAAAGCGCGCGAGAACGTATCGCATCATTATGACCTTTCCGGCGAGCTTTATGATTTGTTTCTGGATCAGGACCGGCAATATAGCTGTGCTTATTTCCGCAATCCCGAGGTCAGCCTTGAGCAGGCGCAGATCGACAAGAAAAACCATATCGCGCGCAAGCTCAGGATCGCTCCGGGGCAGACGGTCTTGGATATCGGTTGCGGCTGGGGCGGCATGGGTCTGACGCTGGCGGGGGATTACGGCGCAAAGGTAACCGGCGTGACATTGTCGACCGAGCAATACGGCGTGGCCACGAGGCGCGCACAAGAGGCGGGGCTTGAAGAACGCGCCGATTTTCGCCTGCAGGATTACCGCGATGTCACTGAGCGCTTTGACAGGATCGTCTCGGTCGGGATGTTCGAGCATGTGGGCGTGCCGCATTACCCGGAATATTTCGGCAAGATCAAGGAGTTGCTGGCGGAGGATGGCGTGGCGCTGATCCACACAATCGGGCGGTTCGGGCCGCCCGGTGCCACCAACCCCTGGATTGCCAAATACATCTTTCCCGGCGGCTATTCGCCGGCTTTGTCCGAGATGATGGCAGAGGTTGAGAAATCCGGGCTTATGGTCACCGATGTTGAGGTGCTCAGGCTGCATTATGCCGAAACCCTGCGCCATTGGTACGCGCGTTTCATGAAAAACATCGACAAGGCGCGCGCGCTTTATGATGAAAAATTCTGCCGGATGTGGCGGTTTTATCTGATCGCCGCCGAGATGACCTTTCGCGATGGCCGCCAATCGGTGTTTCAGGTGCAACTGGCCAAACGCCACGGGGCGGTGCCAATGACGCGCGAATATCTTTATCCGAGCGATTGATAAAGGCTCAGACCCGCGTGCCCTCACGCAAATGGATTGCAGTAAGCATAGGGTGGGCTTCAGCCCACCACCCCGTAAAGGATATTTTGAAAGATTGGCTGGCTGGATTCTAATATGAGGTGGGCTGCACCCAGCCCTTTGCTGTCCGTGGCGCGCGAGCCCGGCAGAGATTCAGCAGCCATATGGCCCTGAAGGCTTCGAACTCGCGAAGAAATCTTCGGAGGTACCGGCATGCGCCATAACACCACGCATCTCTCCGCCCGCAATGCGGGATAAAACGGCCGTTCGCTGCTGCTGTGCCAATGGCGACTTTAGTAACTTGGGCCAGACCTTGATAATTGAGATTGAAATACATACGTTTATCGGTGGTCAGGAAGCGGCGGGATGCCGTTGGGCTGTGCCCAGCCTGACAAGTGCTTAGCGGCGCTATGTGATCCCCTAGCCGGGGTGAGCTAAGGCTGGTCCAGAGAAATCCGAATGCATGTGCATCGGACAATTTGAAGGGTAGCCAGTCGATAGGCGTCTCTGAGTGATCATAGGGGTTAGCCGAACTGCCGATTTAAGGGCAGTATAAATATACTGAGCAAACTTAGGTTAGCTCAACCGGTTGGGCGTCGCTAGGATTTTTCTAATGCGATTTTCAATCAAATTGGAGGGTCGAGTTCGCTATGGGGATGTTATCGGAACCATCGCACTCGTACTGACACTTGTAGGTTTATTCCTATAAGAGTTGGGGCGGTCTTTGGACCGCCCTTCATATATCTAACTCCAAAAACTTTATCCTATCAAATGTCTTGATCTATACCGTTTCTTTGAGTCAACCTTCGTAAAAAGCAGACTTTATAGCTTAGTATAGCATCAAACACTAATGGCTTGGAGTGATCGTTGGCGATCACCAAACTGCATAGCGAATTGTAAAGGGCGGTGGGCTGAAGCCCACCCTACGTTTTCTGAACAATGCTTCTTCGGCATTTTTGCAAAAGCCTCCCTCTGTGCATGGGAGTCCTTTTCTTGATCCTTGGCCGGCAAATGCCAAACACCCCCTGCGCATATGGCTTGCAGTGGCCCCCGGCATGAGGGACAAAGGGGCAGGCAATAGAAGGGCGGACCCGCTTGATACATCTTTTTGACATATCCCAAACCGCACAGGCGCTGACGGCGCTGGGGGTTGTGGCGGTGATGTTCGGGCTTTTCATCCGCGAGGTGTATCCGACCGAGGTGGTGGCCATTGGCGGCGCGGCCACGCTGCTGGCGCTTGGGCTATTGCCTTATGAAGAGGCGCTGCATGTGCTGGCCAACCCGGCACCCTGGACGATTGTCGCGATGTTCATCGTGATGGGGGCTTTGGTACGGACCGGCGCGCTGGATGCCTTCACCGCGCTGGCCGAGCGGATGGCGAAGGTGAACCCGAAGATGGCCATTGGCATGCTCTTGGGTTTTGTGGTGCTGGCCTCGGGGATAATGAATAACACGCCGGTTGTGGTGGTGATGATCCCGGTTTTCGTGCAACTGGCGCGCACGTTAAATATGAATGCCTCAAAGTTGCTGATCCCGCTGAGCTATGCCGCCATTTTGGGCGGTACGCTCACATTGATCGGCACCTCGACCAATCTTCTGGTAGACGGCGTGGCGCGGGCGCAGGGGCTGGAGGCGTTCACCATATTCGAGATCACCCCGCTGGCGGCGGTGCTGGTGGTCTGGGGGATGATTTATCTGCGCTACATCAGCCCACATCTGTTGCCGGACCGCGATAGCATGGCCGATCTTCTGTCAGACAAAAGCAAGATGAAATTTTTCACCGAGGCGGTAATTCCACCCGATTCAAACCTGATTGGCCGTGAGGTCACGGGGGTGCAGCTTTTCAAGCGCGATGGCGTTCGGCTGATTGATGTGATCCGGGGGGATCTGTCACTGCGCCGCAATCTCAATGCTGTGACATTGCAGGTGGGTGACCGGGTGGTCCTGCGCACCAGAATGACCGAGCTTTTGAGCCTGCAACGCGATAAAAGCCTCAAACGGGTGGATCAAGTCTCGGCGGTGGAAACAACCACCGTGGAGGTGCTGATCACGCCGGGTTGCAAGATGGTGGGGCGCTCTTTGGGCGAGCTCAGACTGCGTCGCCGCTATGGGGTGTATCCGCTGGCGGTGCACCGGCGCAATCAGAATATCGGGCGGCAACTGGATGATCTGGTGGTGAAGGTCGGCGATACATTGCTGCTTGAGGGCGCGCCCGAAGATATTGCCCGGCTGTCGCGTGAGATGGAGATGGTGGATGTCTCGCACCCCTCGGCGCGGGCTTACCGGCGCAGCCATGCACCGATTGCGATTGCGGCTTTGCTGGGGATTGTTGGGTTGGCGGGTTTTGGCGTGGCGCCCATTCTGTTGCTGGCGGTGCTGGCGATGGCGGTGGTGTTCCTGACCCGCTGCATCGATTCAGACGAGGCGTTTTCCTTTGTCGATGGCCGTCTGCTGGCGATGATATTTGCCATGTTGGCGGTGGCGATGGCGCTGGAGACCTCGGGTGCCGTGGATCTGATCGTGGAAAATTTCGCGCCTTTGATTGGCGGGTTTTCCCCGTTCTTCATTGTCTGGGCTGTGTATCTGCTGACATCGTTCCTGTCGGAGCTGATCAACCACGCGGTCGCGGTGGTGCTGACGCCGGTGGCCATCGGTCTGGCGGTCAATCTGGGGGTTGATCCGCGCGCTCTGGTGGTGACGGTGATGGTGGCAGCAAGTGCCACCTTTGCCACGCCGATCAGCTATCAGACCAATATGATGGTCTATGGCCCCGGCGGGTACAAATTCACCGATTTCCTGCGGGTGGGCATTCCGCTCAATCTGAGCGTCGGGCTGCTGGCCTCGGCGTTGATCCCGTTATTGTGGCCACTTTAGGCAGGTTTTGAGCTTCCCGCCCCGGACTTGATCCGGGGCCTCCGGTGTTGGCTGAGAGGCCCCGGATCAAGTCCGGGGCGGGGGTCATCTGGCGCTGGATGCGGCCCAATCCCAATACATATCGCGCACCCGCCGCGTGATCGGCCCGGCCTGATAGCTGGTGTTGTCAAAGGCCGTCACGGGTGTGACTTTCATCATGTTGCCCGAGAGGAATATCTCATCTGCCGCATGAAACTGATCGAAATTCATCACCTCTTCATGCACAACAATCCCCTCGGCGCGCATGTTTTCGATGTGCCGCGCGCGGGTGATGCCGGCCAGGAATGTGCCGTTGGGGATGGGGGTGAATACCTCGCCATCCTTGACCATAAACACATTTGAGGTGGCGGTTTCGGCCACATTGCCAAGCGCATCGGCCACCAGCGCATTGGTGAAGCCTTTGGCCCGGGCCTCGACCAGCATCCTTGCGTTATTGGGGTAAAGGCAGCCCGCCTTGGCGTTGACCACCGCATCCTCAAGCACCGGACGGCGGAATTGCGTGCGGGTGAGCGTGGCCGAGGCATCGGGCGCGGCCATGGGCACCTCTTCGAGGGAAATGGCAAAGCCGGTGCTGTTTTCGGCCGGCACAATCGCCGACATGCCGCCATCAATACCCCAGTAGATGGGCCGGATATAGACGGCAGCATTGGCGGCGAAGCCTTTGAGCCCTTCACGGACGATCTGAACCATATCAGAGGTTTCAACGGTGGGGGTGACCATCAGGGCGCGCGCTGAATTGTTCAGCCGGGCGCAGTGTTTATCCAGATCAGGCGTGAGGCCATGGGCAAAGCGCGCGCCGTCAAACACCGTGGAGCCAAGCCACGAGCCATGATCGGCGGCCTTGATGACCGAGACATCGCCGTCATGCCATTGGCCCTGATAATAGGTGCGGATATTTTTGCTGATTGCCATGGTCGCCTCCCTGATGCTTTTGGGCAACCTATGCCTGCTTTGCGGGGGCGTAAAGTGCTTTGGGGATGGCAACAGCCTCTGCAAAAAAGTGGATTGGCCATATAAATGACCTCTGCATAATCCAGTAAATCCTCAGATACCCGGCATTTTGCAAAAAATGCCAGCACCCGCCCGCCCCATGGCGGGTGCTTCAAACGGTGCAACAAATTGATATGTTTGATATTTATCGGGGATCCCTGGGCTTGTCACAGGCCCCGCGAGGCACCCACCCGGGCGGGTGCTGGCATTTTTCACAAGGCGCTGGGTTGTGCAGAAGTCTTTATAATAAATTTTCTTTTCCAAGGATTGACGAATGGCACCCGTCAAACCAACGTGATGCGAATGGATGCAAGTGACACAGATCTGGCAATGGCTGCGGCAGGCGGTGATGTGGCGGCGTTTTCAACGCTGATGTCGCGGTGCTATGACACGCTCTATCGGCTGGCGTTCCGTCTGACCGGATCACAGCATGAGGCCGAGGATCTGACGCAGGATATCTGCGCTGCCCTGCCTGCCAAATTGCAGGCGTATCGCGGCGAGGCGCAGTTTACCACCTGGCTTTACCGTGTTGCGGTGAATGCCGCCCATGATCGCCGCCGCCGGGCCGCCACGCATATGCGCGCGGCCACGGGCTGGGGCGATTGGGAACAAAACAGGCAGGCGGCCAATTCGGAAGCGGCCGAGCAGGTGAATTGGCTGAACCGCGCCATGGGCCATCTGCCGGATGATCTGCGCGATACGCTGGCGCTGGTGCTGGATGACATGACGCACCGCGAGGCGGGGGGCATTTTGGGGGTCTCGGAGGGGACCGTGAGCTGGCGCATCTCAGAGGCCAGGAAACATCTGCGCATCCTGCGCGAAAAAGAGGATCAGATATGACCGACGATCTGAATGATCTGAAACAGGCTTTGAATGCGGCCACACCCGATGCTGACCCGGCCACAAAGGCGGCGCATCTGGCGCTGGCGCAAAAAAATTTCGACGATCTCCAAGGATCGCGGGATGGCGCGCGTCCAATTTCCAGTCGCCCCAACCGGGGCTTTTGGACAGGAGCACGTAAAATGTTGAATTCACTTACCTCACGCGCCGCCCTCACCGCGACCACCGCCGTGGTTGCCGTTGGCTTTGTCATGCTGACCCCAATGGGCAATGGCCTGCTGCATCCGCCGAAACCCATGCGGACAGAGCCGGGCGTGGTAAGCGCACCGGAACCGGTGGAATTGGCCAGGGATGAGTCCCCGAAATCCGATGGGCTTGCCAGCGGCTTGACACAGGAAAGAACCCGTGAGCCTGCCTCAGATCTGGCGGATGCACGATCGCAAGGGAAAGTTGAAAATGAAGCGGATGCGGTCAGTGGATTGGCGGCACCGGCAGAACAGGCATTTTCAACCATGGCAGAGCAAATCATCGAGCCGCCCATGGCATTGCCCTATGAGGGCGATAGCGAGGCCTATGCCAATGAAGCCGCCAATCCGCTGCAAATCACGGCGGAATCCCCGGTATCGACCTTCTCGATAGATGTGGATACCGCCTCCTATTCGGTGATCCGAAATTCGTTGATGAATGGCCAGATGCCCAACCCGGACGCTGTGCGCATCGAGGAAATGATCAATTATTTCCCTTATGATTATCCCGCGCCCGTGGGGGCTGCGTTTCAGCCGACGGTATCCGTGAGCACAACACCGTGGAATCCGGATACCAGGCTGGTTCATATCGGCATTCAGGGTGCCATGCCCGATATGGAAAACCGTCCGCCGCTCAATCTGGTGTTTTTGATTGATACTTCCGGCTCGATGAATCAGCCCAACAAGCTGCCGCTGCTGAAGCAATCCTTCCGGCTGTTGCTGGGGCAGTTGCGGCCCCTCGATCAGGTGTCGATTGTCACTTACGCGGGCAGTGCCGGGCAGGTTCTGGCGCCGACAAATGCCTCGGAGCGAGGGACCATCCTGAATGCGTTGGAGCAGTTGCAATCGGGCGGCTCAACCGCCGGGCAGGCCGGGTTGCAACAGGCCTATGCCGCTGCGGCGGCCATGACGGAGGAGGGCGAGGTGACCCGGGTGATTCTGGCCACGGATGGGGATTTTAATGTGGGCATTTCTGACCCTGAGGCTTTGAAGGCCTACATTGCGGACAAGCGTGACAGTGGCACCTATCTTTCGGTGCTGGGCTTTGGCCGCGGCAATCTGGATGATGCCACGATGCAGGCGCTGGCGCAGAACGGCAACGGGCAGGCGGCTTATATTGATACGCTTGCCGAGGCGCAAAAAGTGCTGGTGGATCAGTTGACCGGCGCATTGTTCCCCATCGCCGATGACGTTAAAATTCAGGTTGAGTTTAACCCGGCGCAAATCGCGGAATACCGGCTGATCGGCTATGAAACCCGTGCCCTGAGGCGTGAGGATTTCAATAATGATGCGGTGGATGCAGGCGATATTGGCGCGGGCCATACGGTGACCGCGCTTTATGAGGTGACGCCTGTGGGTTCTCCGGCGCAGTTGAGCACGCCGTTGCGCTATCAGCCGGCCGAGACCGCAGATACCGGCGATGAGCTTGGCTTTCTCGCCCTGCGCTACAAGGCACCGGGGGCTTCTACCAGCCGGTTGATCGAGGTGCCGATCATGGCCGATATGGCCCCCTTGCCGGATGCCGGGTTTGCAACCGCCATTGCCGGGTTTGGCCAGTTGCTGCGCGGCAGTGATTACGTGACCAACTGGAGCTATCAAGATGCGATTGCGCTGGCGAACAGGACCAAAGGCGATGATCCTTATGGCTACCGCGCCGAGGCCATTCAACTGATGCGGCTGGCCGCAAGCCTGTCTGAGAACTGAACTTTTTCAAGGCAGAACCGGGGGGCGGGATTGAGGGATCCCGCCCCTTCAGGGGGCTTCTGACAGAAGTTGCTCAAGATCCAGCCGGGCATTGACCATGGCCAGATTGCCCTTTGCATCACGCGGCCAGTCCTTTTCCGCGCGGTCGACATAAAGCTCAACGCCGTTACCGTCGGGGTCCGAGATATAGATCGCCTCGCTGACGCCGTGATCAGCCGCACCTTCGATCCTGATACCCGCCTGCGTGACCCGGCGCAGGGCATCGGCCAGTTGGGCGCGGTCGGGATAAAGGAAAGCGGTGTGGTAAAGCCCGGTGTGGTGTTTGGCGGGCGCGGTGCCGCCCCGGCTTTCCCAGGTGTTGAGGCCAAGATGATGATGATAGCCGCCAGCGGATAAAAACGCGGCCTCATCGCCGTGGCGCTGCTGCAGCTCAAAGCCCAGAACACCGGAATAGAAACCGATAGCACGATCAAGATCGGCAACTTTCAGATGCACATGGCCGATGCAGGTTTGTGGATGGATAGGGGTGCTCATTGGATTTGCCTTTCATGGTGATGCTCAGGATATAGTCATCCCGGCATATTTGCGCAATTTATGGTTTTTGCGCGGGTTATGCGCGTAAACGCACAAATGGAATAATGAAAACTCAGCCGGGGCAGGCGGGTTTGTTGTGCCGCTCACAAGGGCCAAAAGAGCAAAATCGCCGGGATGCTTACCGCCACCACCAGAATTTCCAGCGGCAGGCCCATGCGCCAGTAATCCCCGAAGGAATAGCCGCCGGGGCCAAGGATCAGGGTGTTGTTCTTGTGGCCGATGGGGGTGAGGAAAGCGCAGGAAGCGGCCACCGCCACGGCCATCAAAAACGGGTCGGGGTTAACTTCAAGCGTCTGCGCCATCTTGATGCCGATGGGGGCGGCAACGATTGTGGTGGCGGTGTTGTTCAGCACATCCGACAAGGACATTGTGACCACCATCAGGATGGTCAGGATCATCCACGGCGCCATGCCGGTTGTCAGATCGACCAGCCAGCCGGCTATCAGCTCGGTGCCGCCGGAGGTCTCCAAAGCCGAGCCAAGCGGGATCATCGAGCCAAGCAGGACAACGACGGGCCATGAGATGTGATCATACACTTCCGAGAGCGGCATGATTTTCATCAGCACAAAGCCCACAACAACCATCCCCAGAGCGATGGGCAGATAAAGCAGGCCAACGCTGGCGGCGATGACGGCGGCGGCGAACATGCCAATCGCCAGCCAGACCTTTTTGTCATTGGTCACCTCAAGCCCGCGCGCCGCCAAAGGCAGGCAGCCCAGCCATTCGGTGATTTCCGGCCCGCGCTCCTGCGGCACCAGCAAAAGCAGGATATCGCCCGCATGCACCGGCGTTTTGCGCACCTGCTTGGTGATCCGGTGGCCATTACGCGATATGCCCATCAGCACCGTGCGCTTCCGCCAGCCCAGCCCGATGGATTGCGCGGTTTTGCCGTTGATGCGGGCATCTCCCGCAACCACAACCTCGATGATCTGCAGGCCGTCGCTCTCGGCCTGAATCGCCTTCTGCCGTTTGCTTTCGGCAAAATCCAAAGACAGTGCTGCGCGGAACTCATCCAAAGCATCGGGTGCGGCTTCAAGCACCAGAGCATCACCGGCCAACAGGCGGGTCGCGTGCGCGGTGCCATAGCGGCGCTTGCCATCCCGCACCAGCCCGAGGATGGCCACATCATTTTTCTCGGCCACCTCATAAAGGTCGCGTACAAGCTTGCCGATATGTTTGGATTTTTTCGGCACGGTTAATTCAGCAATATATTGCGCCATGCCCGCCATCGGATCACCGGCTTCCTGCGCGTCTTCGTTTTTGGGAATGAGACGCCAGCCGATGAGCGCCACGAAGGCCAGCCCGGTCACCGCCGTAACCCCGCCCACCGGGGCGAAATCAAACATCCTGAAGGGCGCACCAAGGGCGTCTTCGCGGATCGTGGCGATGATGATATTGGGCGGGGTGCCAATCAGGGTGACCATGCCGCCAAGGATGGTCGCAAACGATAAAGGCATCAGGGAAAGCCCCGGCAGCCTGCCTGCCTTCCGCGCGGTCTGGATATCGACCGGCATCAGAAGGGCCAGGGCCGCGACGTTATTCATGAAAGCCGACAGGATCCCGCCTATGGCCCCCATCAGCGCGATATGACTGCCCAGTTTGCGGCTGCTGTCCACCAAGGTGCGGGTGATCAGGAATACCGCGCCTGAGCGCACGAGGCCCGCCGAGACAACCAGCACCAAAGCCACCACCAATGTGGCCGGATGGCCAAAGCCGTCAAAGGCGTGTTTGGTGGGGATGACACCCAGAACCACCCCTGCCATCAGGGCCGAAAACGCCACCAGATCATAGCGGAAACGCCCCCATAAAAGCAGGCCAAAAACGGCGCCAAACAGGCTAAAGAGGATAATCTGGTCACTGGTCATCATATGGCTCCTTGATTGCAGATAGCCAAACCTATCATGGCGCGGATTGCAACCGGGTTGCGGGCGGGCATGTGGCTGCCTTATAGAGGCAAAAAGCGAAAGATATACCCCGGAGGGACCATCATGGCAGGCCATTCAAAATGGGCAAATATTCAGCACCGCAAGGGCCGTCAGGATGCCGCGCGTTCAAAATTGTTTTCCAAGCTGTCGAAAGAGATCACCGTGGCCGCCAAGATGGGCGACCCGGACCCGGATAAAAACCCGCGCTTGCGGCTGGCGGTGAAAGAGGCCAAAACGCAATCGGTGCCCAAGGATGTGATCGATCGCGCGATCAAGAAAAGCCAGGCCGGCGAGGGCGATGAATATGAGGAAATCCGTTATGAGGGCTATGGCCCCAATGGCGTTGCGGTGATTGTCGAGGCGATGACTGATAATCGCAACCGCACCGCCAGCACGGTGCGCTCGACCTTTACCAAGAACGGCGGCAATCTGGGCGAGACCGGCTCGGTCGGCTTCATGTTTGATCGCAAGGGTGAGGTGACCTATCCGCCCGAGGTGGGGGATGCGGATACGGTTATGATGGCGGCGATCGAGGCGGGGGCGGAGGATGTGGAATCGTCCGAGGACGGGCATGTCATCTGGTGCGCGGATACCGATCTGAATGAGGTATCAAACGCTTTGGAGGCTGCGCTGGGCGAGTCTGAATCGACCAAGCTGGTATGGCGGCCCACCACCACCACCGAGATGGATCTGGAGAATATGCAAAAACTGATGAAGCTGATTGATGCGCTGGAGGATGATGATGACATTCAGCGCGTCACCAGCAATTTCGAGGCCTCTGACGCAGTGATGGAACAGCTTGCCGAAGACCCGGGCGCCTGATTTTTCCGATCTGCACGATTTATACATATATTCGGTGAATACTATTGTGCAGAAAGGCCTGACCTGCCCGTTATCGCGCAGGTCATCGGGCTTACCTAAGGTAATGCGGACATGTGCCTGCCGCCTGGCAACCAAGGGTTGCGTATTTAAGGATTATGTGCCTTCTTGTGGCATTGAGTGTTTATTTTGAGTATGCGCATGAGCAAGTTTAGGGCCGGGGCAGGGTAGTTTATGCAGGCTTCTTTCATTGCAGGTTTTGCGCTTGGATCATCCTTGATCATCGCTATCGGCTCGCAAAATGCCTTTGTATTGCGTCAGGGGTTGCGGCGCGAGCATGTGCTGCTGGTGATCCTGACCTGTGCTATTTCGGATGCGTTTTTGGTCAGTGCCGGGGTCATGGGTTTTGGCCATCTGGCACAGGCGGTGCCGTGGCTTGAGCATGTGATGCGTTTTGGCGGTGCGGTTTTTCTGGCGCTTTACGGCGCGTCCAATCTGCGCGCGGCCTGGCGTGGTGGCGATGTGCTGGAGGCCGGCCTCGGAACCGGCAGTGCCACAAAAGCGTTCCTGACCAGCATGGCGCTGACATGGCTCAATCCGCATGTCTATCTGGATACGGTTGTGCTTTTGGGATCAATTTCGTCGCAATATGACAGGCCGATTATATTTGGTGCCGGGGCTGTGTTGGCGAGTTTTGTGTTCTTTTTCATTCTTGGCTATGGTGCGCGGATGCTGAACCCGTTTTTTCGCAGGCCCGAAAGCTGGCGCATTTTGGATCTGATCGTAGGCTTGACCATGTGGCTGATTGCCGCGAAGCTGGTACTGGGCTGAAGGGAGAGGCGGATGAGGTATCTGGGTATAGGTTGCGCGGCACAGCTTCTGTGGGCTTCTGCTTTATGGGCGCAATGCGGCATCCCTCAGGCCTCAGCATCCTCCGCAGGCTGGAGCGTGCAGCAAGTCAATGGCGACTGGTTTGCCAGCAATCCTGAATATCCGGGCCTGCAGGCAGAGATATTCATGAATACGCCCGAACATCCGCAGATTCTGGATTGGGGTATGCCAGAGCGCTATCAGGGCCGGATTGGTGTGTTGCAGTACTATGCCGGCGAGCCGGGAACATCATATCTGGTGACGATTATCAGCAATGCCGTGATTGATCTGGAAACAGGCGCTGTGCTGGGCGAGGCGAGTTTTTCGGAAGATTGCAAGAGGATGGACTGGCATTGGTATGATGACAAGGTTGTGGTTGAGGGCTCTGATCTAGGCGAGGCCGTGATCAACCTGCCTTGAGTGGGGCGTTGGCCTCTCGACATTCTGCCTTATGCCGGTTTAATGCGCCCATGAGCAATGATAATCCACAGCACGCCTGGGGCATTTTCTGGATGGTCCTCACCGGTATCCTGTTTGTCGGGGTCACGGCGCTGGTGAAATATCTGGGGCCGCGTATCCCGGCGCCGGAGGCTGCATTCCTGCGCTATGCCATTGGGCTTGTTTTTTTGATCCCGATGCTGCCGTCGATGCTGAAAATCCGGCTTGAGGGCCGCGATTGGGCGGTGTTTGCCGGCCGGGGTGCTGTGCATACCGTGGCGGTGGGCTTGTGGTTTTTTGCCATGGCGCGCATCCCGATCGCCGATGTGACGGCGATGAATTATCTCTCGCCGATCTATGTCACCCTGGGGGCGGCGCTGTTTTTTGGCGAAAAGCTGGCGCTCAGGCGGATACTGGCACTGGCGGCGGCACTGATCGGCGCGCTGATCATCCTGCGCCCCGGGTTCCGCGAGATCGGGCCGGGGCATATAGCAATGCTGTTCACGGCGGTTTTTTTTGGCGCGTCCTATCTGCTGGCGAAACAGGCATCAGACAGGTGCAGCGCTGCGGTGGTGGTGGTGATGCTGTCGCTGACGGTGACGATTGGTCTGGCCCCTCTGGCGGCGTTGAACTGGGTCACGCCGACATGGAAAGAGGTGGCCATTCTGAGCGCTGTTGCGGTGCTGGCCACGGGTGGGCATTACACCATGACACTGGCGTTTCGCGCGGCACCTTTGACGGTGACGCAGCCGGTAACCTTCCTGCAACTTGTCTGGGCGGTGACGCTTGGCGCGCTGGTGTTTCATGAGGGCGTGGATATCTATGTGGTGCTGGGCGGCACGGTGATCGTGGCGGCGGTGAGCTTTATCAGCTGGCGCGAGGCGGTGCTGAAGCGCAAAGCACTGACGCCGGTGGTAACAGCGACCAAGGTTTGATCCCGGGAACTGTTGAGGATCACCACGTCGCACAGGTTTGTGTCTTAACTTTCCTGAATGACAAGTTCTTTGCCAAGCCATTTATGGTAGTCGGCCAAAACGGGTTCATTGCGTTTGCAATAAGACCATTTCTGATAGCGCCGGGTTGTGATGAAACCGGCCTGCCGCAGCAGATCAACGTGGCGGCTGACAGTTGGCTGGCTAAGCTCAAGCGCCTTGGCTATCAATGTCATACAAACACCAAACTCAACAGGATCGGCAGACCATTGTTCGGAAAAATTTCTGCCAGGCTCTGACAGCAATTGTAGAATCATCAGGCGCTGAGGGCTGGCAAGGGCTTTAATCCTGACATCATGATTGACCATAAAACTATTATATAGTTATTTAGCTAAATGACAATATGGAGAATCACGATGCTGCCGATGACAGAAACTTTCATCTTTAAGGGCCATCGCGTGGCCTGGGGCAGAACCGGGCAGGGGCCACCATTGGTGTTGATCCACGGCACGCCGTTTTCATCACAGGTCTGGCGGCGGATAGCGCCTTTACTGGCGCGGCACCGGACGGTCTATTATTTTGATTTGTTGGGTTACGGCGCATCGCAGATAGGCGAGGGTGATGTATCTTTGGCAGTTCAGAACGATTTACTAACGGCATTGATCGCTGAATGGCGGCTGAATAAGCCAGAGGTTTTGTGCCATGATTTTGGCGGCGCCACAGCGCTCAGGGCATATTACCTGAACGGGTTGCGCTACGCTAAACTGACGATTTTCGACGCAGTGGCGCTGTCGCCGTGGGGATCGCCGTTTGTGTCACATGTGCGCCAATATGAGACGGCTTTCACGGCCCTGCCGGCCTATGCCCATGACGCCTTGCTGGCGGCTTATTTACAAGGGGCGGCGCATCGGCGGCTAAGCGATGAGGCGCTGGCGGTTTATATGCAGCCGTGGCAAGGCGCAGCGGGACAGGCGGCGTTTTACCGGCAGATTGCTCAAATGGATCAGAAATATACCGATGCGATTGAGCCTTTATATGGCCGCCTTGAATGCCCCGTTCAGGTTCTTTGGGGTGAGCATGATGCGTGGATACCCATTGCCAAGGGCGAGGCGCTGGCCGGGCTTTTATCGGATCAGCCTTTGATCCGTGTGGCTGAGGCTGGGCATCTGATGCAGGAAGACGCGCCCGAGGCGATCATTGCAGCGATGATGGAGGGCCGGACGTGGGTGTGACATAACAAAAGGGGCCGAGAAATCCGGCCCCTTTGCAGCATTCTTGATAGATAGTGCTTTAGGCGAACCACCAGCGTTCGGCGAAGCGCTCGCCATCCTGACCCCAGTTTGAGCCCATGACCTCAGGGGTGCCAATGGCCTTGTTTGTGGCAAAGACATAATTGGCGAACATCGGGATGATCGAGCCGCCCTGATTGGCACACAGATCCTGCATTTCGTAATACATCGCGCGACGCTTGTCATCATCAAGCTCGGAACGCGCCTTGACCATCAACTCATCAAACCGGTCATTGCACCAGAAGCTTTCGTTCCACGCCGCACCGCATTTATAGGCGGTGGCAAACATCTGATCTTCCACCGGGCGGCCGCTCCAATAGGAGAAGCAGAAAGGTTTCTTCATCCAGATGTCGGACCAGTAGCCATCATTTGGCTCGCGCGTTACCTTGACATCAATGCCGGCACCTTTCGCCGAGTTCTGGAACAATACACCGGCATCCACCGCGCCGCCAAACGCCGCATCGGACGCTGACAGATCGACCGAAAGCTCGCTGAGCCCGGCTTTATCAAGGTGAAATTTGGCCTTGTCGGGATCATATGTTTTCTGCTCCAGATCCTTGTTGAAGAACCGCTGACCCGAGCCGATGGGATGGTCGTTGCCAACCGAGCCATAGCCAAACAGAATTTTCTCAACCAGCTCTTCACGGTTGATGCCGTATTTCAGCGCCTCACGCACATGGTTGTTGTCGTAAGGGGAAAGGCCGGAATTCATCGGCATGGTGTAATGCTGGGTGCCTGCGATTGAGTGGATGTTGAGATCCTTGTTGCGCGCCAGCAGGCCCACGGTTTTCAGATCAAGCCGGTCGGCCGCATGTACATCCCCCGAGACCAGCGCCGATGTGCGGGCGTTCTGATCCACCAGCGACAGCAGCTCAACACTGTCAAACCAGGCCACATCATCACGCCAGTGATTTGGGTTGCGCTCCATCATGAAGGAAATGCCCATCTTGGCTTCCTTGAGGATGTAGCTGCCACAGCCATTGCCCGATTGCCAGTCAATGCTGTCGCCTTTTGCCTTGTGAATGGTCAGGTGGTAATCGGAAAGGATGAAGGGGAAGTCGGCATTGCCGCCATCCAGCTTGAAGATGACATTGTTGCCGTCAACCCTGATATCAGTAATCGGTGCCACAATCGGGCCAGCAGCCGAGGTTGAATCCTCGCCCCGGTGGAAGTTGATCGAAGCTGCCACATCATCTGCGGTCAGCGGCGCGCCGTCGTGGAAGGTTACCCCCTGCCGGATTTTGAATGTCCATTCCGAAGCGTCAGCCGAGGCTTCCCAGCTTTCACCGAGTTCAGGGATGAGCGAGCCATCGGGCGCCACTTCGGTTATCCGGCCATGCACGGCGAAGGACATGCCGATGGTAAAGTCATTTTCCCAGGTGCCGGGATTCATTGTGTCAGTTGTCTGGCCATGGCCGACGCCAAAACGCAGATTCCCGCCACGTTTGGGGGCGGCGCGTGCCGCGCTGAATGGCAGTGAAGCCGCAACTGCCGTGGCAGCCGTTGTCTGCAAAAAGCCGCGTCGGTTGAGGCGGCCGCTGGTGATAAGTGACATCTATTTATTCTCCCTGTTTGGTAGTGGATATGTTTGGTAGTGGATATGCCATGCTATCAGCCCCGATTGTGGCGCCTGGCTGGACGATATTCTAGCCCCGGTTCAGGCTTGATTTCGGCCATCCGCGTCATATTCCCTGCGATTTGCGTCATGCTTGCAGGCAGGGGCCGAACCGGAATGTTTGCTCCTCGGCAAAGATTAATATGGCCGCGCTGCAAAGCGCAATGTTTTTATTGACATATATTGGTGTCCATTCCCCCCTGACGGCAATCTTAGCGTTATTGACTGATGAGTCAATAATTCCGATGCGCATAGGAAGGCCCGTACTCCGGCATTTATCGCTCTTGCCACGTACAAAACCCGGCGGTAGGGGGAAGATATGCAACCTTCCCAACAATACCTGCGCCATGCCCGCGCCATCCTGGCCCTTGGTCTGCCCCTGACCGGCAGTCATCTGGCGCAGTTTGCCATCCATCTTACCGATGCGGTGATGCTGGGCTGGTATTCTGTTGAGGCGCTTGCGGCGCAGGTGCTGGGGGGGATGTTTTACTTTGTCTTGTTCATCGCCGGATCCGGGTTTGCCTGGGCGGTGGTGCCGATGGTGGCGGCGGCGCAGGCCTCGGGCGACGAGGTGCAGGTGCGCCGGGTCACCCGCATGAGTATGTGGGCCACGCTGGGGTTTGGCATTGCCGCCATGCCGCTGATGATCTGGTCGGAGCCGATATTTCTGCGGCTGGGACAACAGGCGCAAACCGCGCATTTGGCCAGCCAGTATTTGCAGATCGCCGGTTGGGGGCTGATCCCGGCGCTGATGGTGATGGTGCTCAAATCCTATCTCTCGGCGCTTGAACGGATGCAGGTGATCTTGTGGATGACGATTGCTGCCGTGGGAGTGAATATCATCATCAACAACGCGCTGATCTTTGGCAACTGGGGCTTTCCCGAGATGGGCATTGAGGGTGCGGCGGTTGCCTCGCTTATGGTCAATATTGCGTCCGTTGTTGTGTTGGTGGTGTATGTGGCCCGATCATTGCCCGAACACGCGATGTTTCAGCGCCTGTGGCGGCCCGATTGGGAGGCGCTGGGCGCGGTTTTCCGGCTGGGCTGGCCGATCAGCATCACCAGCCTGTCGGAATCCGGGTTGTTTGCCGCATCCTCGCTGATGATGGGCTGGCTGGGGACAATACAGCTTGCGGCGCACGGGATTGCGATACAGGTGACCTCGACGGTGTTCATGATCCATGTGGGGCTGTCGAATGCCGCCACCATCCGCGCCGGGCAGGCAATGGGCCGCAAGGATGGCACCGGGTTGCGCAATGGCGCGAAAGTGGCGATTCTCATGGCGGGATTGGTGGCGATGAGCGCGGTGATCCTGTTCCTGGTCCAGCCGCAAACCCTGATCGGATTGTTCATGCGCGCCAATGAGCCAAACCGCGAGGCGGTGATTGTGATCGGCGTGGGCCTTCTGGCGGCGGCGGCGCTGTTTCAGGTGGTGGATGCGATGCAGATCATGGCGCTGAGCCTGTTGCGCGGGATGCAGGACACCCGCGCGCCGATGGTGATTGCGATGATCTCCTATTGGCTGATCGGCATCCCGGTGAGTTACGTGCTGGGCTTCACCTTCGGGATGGGCGGCATTGGCATCTGGCTTGGGCTGGCCGTTGGGTTGGGCCTTGCTGCGGTGTTGCTGATGTGGCGGTTTTGGACGCGCTCGGCGGCGTTGTAGGGCGGCCCACGTTCCGTCCTAAAAACCAGTTATGAAACAATTTGACAAAATTACGCCTTTGAGGTTGGCTATTTCAATAAAGTATTTGATGGAGAAATCATGACCCAAGATATTGCAAAAAAACTACGTTGGACAGCGGCAGCTTTGGCAGGGCTGATGTTACTTGTTTTCATTGCCAACTACCCCCCGACCGAAGAATCCTATCGCGCTCAAAAACCTTCTGGTTATCTAATAGGTCTTGATGGGTCTGATGCACATTGGAGGGCAATTTACCACGATGATTATCCGCAATGTCTTATGAGTGATAGTTTTCGAGGTCATTCGTGCCCAATTGGGGGAAACTTTTACTGGCTACTATGGTTGAGTGTTGCAGGGGTTACTGCATCATTTATTTTTGTAAAGCGTGCCGAATGACCTTATAGGCTATTCAAATAATCAAAAAGCCCAAGTCACGGTGTTTTATCACCTTTCCCCCTGCAACACCCGGTCTGCCTTTTTGCGCACCAACACGCTGCGCAGGTCATGCATGGCCATAAGCAATGCATCGGTGACGTCGTTTAACTGATCATCCGTGGCCCGCGATTGCGCCCATTGCGCGGTGGTGTTGAGGTAATCCACCGCGCGGAAAATGTCGTCGATGTCACGGCGGGCCAGAAGTGCGACCCGCGCGGTCATCCATTCCTGGATCTCCGCAATATCGGCCTTTGACAGCTCCCTGTCGCCATGGGGTTTGATCGTGCCCTGACGCAGGTTGACCACGGCAATCTGATCCATGTCGATGCGCCGCTGGCGGTTTTCTGTGTCAATACGAAACACGAAAGCGCCGTTGTCGCGCACCCGGAAATAATATTCAGGCAGGTCTGCGGCCATGGGGCCCCCTTATGTCAGTGACGCGCAAAACTTTTGGATGCGGCTGCAGGCCTCGATCAGGGCGTCATCAGAGGTAGCATAGCTGACCCGGAAGTTTGGAGAAAGCCCGAAGGCCGCGCCGAATACTACCGCCACACCGACCTCGCTTAGCAGGGCGGTGGCGAAGACCTCATCATCGGCAATCACCGTGCCCTGGGGCGTTGTCTTGCCAATCAATCCTGCAATGGAGGGATAGACGTAAAACGCGCCGTCCGGGGTGGGGCAGGTGATCCCGTCAATCACGCTGAGCATTTTAATCACCAGATCGCGGCGGCGTTTGAACACCGCGTTATTGCTGGCCAGAAAATCCTGCGGGCCATTCAAAGCCTCGACCGCTGCCCATTGGCTGATCGAGCAGGGGTTGGAGGTGCTTTGGCTCTGGATTTTGCGCATCCCGCCGATCAGCACCTCAGGCCCCGCCGCATAGCCGATGCGCCAGCCGGTCATGGCATAGGCCTTGGAGACACCGTTGCAGGTTAATGTCCGGTCATAAAGCTTTGGCTCCACCTGCGCCGGGGTGCAGAATTTGAAATCGCCGTAGACAAGGTGCTCATACATATCGTCGCTCATCACCCAGACATGCGGGTGGCGCAGCAGCACATCCGTCAATGCCTTAAGCTCGTCCCAGGTATAGCCCGCGCCGGTAGGGTTGGAGGGCGAGTTGAAGATCAGCCAGCGGGTTTTGGGGGTGATCGCCGCCTCCAACTGATCCGGCGTCAGTTTGAAATCATTCTCAAGCGTGGCCGGGGCAATCACCGGCTCACCGCCCGCAAGCAGCACCATGTCGGGGTAGCTGACCCAATAGGGCGCGGGGATGATCACCTCATCACCGGGATTGAGCGTGGCCATCAGCGCATTATAGAGGATTTGCTTGCCGCCGGTGCCGACGCTGACTTGTTTGGGGGTGTATTCAAGGCCGTTTTCACGTTTGAACTTGGTGCAGATTGCCTGTTTCAGCTCGATAATGCCGTCAGGCGCGGTATATCTGGTTTTACCCTCGTCAATCGCGCGCTTGCCCGCATTGCGGATATTTTCCGGCGTGTCGAAATCCGGCTCTCCGGCGCCAAGGCCGATGACATCGCGGCCAGCGGCCTTGAGCTCGGCCGCCATGGTGCTGACGGCAATGGTGGGCGACGGTTTGACGCGGGATAATGTCGCGGAAAGCGGGTTCATGGCGGACTCCGGGGTTATAATTGCAACAGTTTTGTATTAGGCAGTGCGCAGCGGGTGATCAAGGATGATTACCAGGGATAAAGGCCGAAAACATGAATGAGAGTACGAATGATGCATGGTTTGACCCAAAAACAACCACCTTTGGTGACCGCGTGGCAGGGGCGCGTGAACAGGCGGGGATGAACCAATCCGAACTGGCCAGACGTCTGGGTGTGAAGCTCAAGACGCTGAAATCCTGGGAGGATGATTTTACCGAGCCGCGCTCCAACAAGCTGTCGATGATGGCGGGTATGCTCAATGTGTCGCTGCTGTGGCTGATCAGTGGTGAGGGCGATGCCCCGCGTGCGCCGGATGAGGCGAGTGCGATAACCCCGGAGATTGCCGATTTGCTGACGGATTTTCGTGCCCTGCGGGCCGAGCTGATGCACACCACCGAGCGTTTGGGCCGGTTGGAGCGCAACCTGCGGATTGCCCTGAAGGAACAGGTTGTTGAGTGAGACCCCCGAAAATCGGTTGAAGCGGTTGCGGATGCGTTCAATCCGGCGCGGGATCAAGGAGATGGATGTGATCCTCGGCACATTTGCCGATCAGCGGCTTGCGCGGCTCTCTGAAGAAGAACTGAAATCATATGACGCGCTGTTGTCTGAAAATGACCACGATCTTTATCAATGGGTCACCGGGCAGATGCCGCCACCGGAACATTTTGCCGGGCTGATGGCGCAGATTTCCAAAACCGCGGGGGCCAATGCGGGATAAACTGGTGTTTTTCCTGTCAAAAACAGCCTGTTGTATAATATAGATTGCATTTTATCTGATTTTATCCGGTTTTAACCGGTTATTGGGGTTTATCGGCCAATGTCTGTTCTGAGCAGTTTTTACTCGGAGATAGATATGAGTTTGCATACCCCAATGGTACAGCCCACGGAACATCAGGGATTTATTACCGGTTATCTGGATGCCCTGGCACTGGTGGAACGGCTTCACCGGCTGCTTCTGGATGTGATCAAGGATGAATTTGAGCGTGTCGGCATGCTTGAGATCAACGCGGTTCAGGCGCTTTTGTTGTTCAATGTCGGCGATAACGAGGTGACGGCGGGGGAATTGAAAACCCGTGGGTATTATCAGGGCAGCAATGTCAGCTATAACCTCAAGAAACTGGTTGAGATGGGTTTCATGCATCATCAGCGCTGTGAGATTGATCGCCGCTCAGTACGGGTCAGACTGACGGTCAAAGGCCGTGAGATACGCGATGTGGTGAGTAATCTTTTTGCCCGTCACGCCGAAGGGCTGCAAAACAAAGGTGTGCTTGGGATGGACGGGATTGATCATATCACCACCGCCCTGCGCCGGGTGGAACGCTATTGGACGGATCAGATCCGTTATATCTACTGAATCTGCGGTATCGCGGGCTTGATCCGGGATCTCCTGGCCCATCTGAATGTGGAAGATACCTGGGGGTGTTCCCGGATCGTCAGGATTTTCCGGCGGGATCAGGGCGGGCTGATCCAAGGGTGATGTCGTTGATCTCGCGGTAGAGCTTTCTGGTCATGGCTTCGCGGAATTCCTCAAACCCTCCGGCGACGACCAGAAAAGCATTGCGGCCGTGCAACACATTCCGGCTGTAGTATTCGACAACTCCCGTGCTGTTGCTGAGAATGACCAATCCGTTCACGGTGACATCCTCGAACATGAAATTGCGAAAGGCCGCGTCGGGGCCATAGCCGTAATTGCTGATGCCATCACCTGATATATCTATGACTTTCCTGTCACAATCCGGGGCACGTTCAAGTAATGTGGCCCCATAGCCAAGTGCCGGGCCGATGGATGTGGGAAAATCATCATGAGAACGGGTCATCGTGCCAATGGCAAGTGCCGCTTTACTGATATCCGCATCAGATTTCAGTAAAAACCAGTCGAGATGCAGCTTGTGCTGGTAAAACCCGCTCCATTCATAGACCGCCAGGGCCACATCTCCGCTGGCCCCGTTCAGGATGGCATGGCGGATTTCCGGCGCATCCAGGGCGGCGGCCAATCCAAGGCGTTGCAGATCATATTCATCCGCATTCACCGAGGATGAGACATCAATCGCCAGCGCCAGCGCCAGCCGACACCCGGCCTGCGCCGCACTGGCCATCAACAGCCACAGCACCAGGATATGAAAGCCGCATTTCACCAGGTGCCGATGCTTTCCATGCTGGCCCATGGCTCGGCCGGTTCAAGTGATCCGCCCTCCTGCAGCAATTCAATCGAGATATTATCGGGGCTGCGGACAAAGGCCATGCGGCCATCGCGCGGTGGACGGTTTATTGTCACGCCATTATCCATCAGGTGCTGGCACATCTCATAAATATTGCCCATCGAATAAGCCAGATGTCCAAAATGACGACTGTCCGAAGGCAGGCCCTCATCGCCATCCCAGTTATAGGTCAGCTCTAACGGGCAGTCCTCATCCCCCTTGGCGGCCAGATATACCAGTGTGAAGCGCCCGGCCTCACTTTCATGGCGCCTGATCTCGTGCAGCCCGAGAAGCGCATAAAACGCCATTGATTTTTCTAGGTCGCTCACCCGGACCATCGTGTGCAGATATTTGACGCGCATCTTATTCTCCTGCGTTTATGTTGCGTCAGGAAGATAACGCCCTCAGCGCACATGTCGAGCCCAAACCATATGCCGGTGACTATGGTGTTGACCTGCAAATAACACCTGATATTGTTATTTTCTCCATGGTATCCGCAAAATATAGTTGTACCCGAATCGCCCACTGAGGAAAGGTTTTCAATCATGCCCGTGACAGCCGAGCAGCAAGCCGAGATTGACGCGCAACGAAACAGCCCGCAAAGCACCCTGCGCGCGGTCGCACCGGGCATGGAAAAGCACCTCTATACGGCCTATCCGGTGCTGGATCACGGGCTGGTGCGAGTGATTGATTACATGGGCGATGATGCCGCGATCTGTCAGGCGGCGCGGGTCAGCTATGGCAAGGGCACAAAATCGGTGCAGAATGACGAGGGGCTCATTCGTTATCTCATGCGCCACTGGCATTCGACCCCGTTTGAGATGTGCGAGATCAAGCTGCATGTGAAATTGCCGGTGTTCGTGGCGCGGCAATGGATCCGCCACCGCACCGCCAATGTGAATGAATATTCCGCGCGCTATTCCATCCTCGACCGTGAATTCTACATCCCGGCACCCGAGGCGCTGGCGGCGCAATCGGTTGTCAACAATCAGGGCCGGGGAGAGGCCCTGAGCGGCGATGAGGCGGCGCGGGTTCTGAAAATCCTCACCGAGGATGCGATGCGCTGCTATGACCATTACGAGGAAATGATCAATGACGAAGGGCAGGCGGGACTGGCGCGTGAACTGGCGCGGATGAACCTGCCCGCCAATATCTATACGCAATGGTACTGGAAGGTTGATCTGCATAATCTACTGCATTTCCTGCGCCTGCGCGCCGATGCCCACGCACAATATGAAATCCGTGTCTATGCCGATGCAATCTGTAAAATCACCGCCGATTGGGTGCCGTTTGCCTATAAGGCCTTCGCCGATTACCGCATGGGCGGGGCCACGCTTTCCTCGACCGCGCTGGATTGTGTGCGCCGGATGCTCAAGGGTGAGGCGGTGACACATGAAAATTCCGGCATGTCGAAAGGCGAATGGCGCGAGTTTGAGGCGGTTTTGCAGAGTGAAAAATAATGCAGTGGAAATAGCATCAGGCACAGTCAAACTATCTTCACCCGGAAACCCAACAGATTAACCGGGCCATATCCCATCATATTTTCCCCAACCCTCGTTAGGGGCGGGACTATAGCAGTTTCAAATTCCCTGCCATCTGACGCCCGTCGCGCCCATCTTGCAGCTCAAACTCAACCTTTTGGTTATCCGCCAACCCGGTCAGCCCGGATTGTTCTACCGCAGAGATATGCACAAACACGTCGCTGCCGCCTTCTGAGGGTTCAATAAACCCGAAACCTTTTGTTGTGTTAAACCATTTCACGGTGCCCGTCGGCATGCCGCTTCTCCTTCTACCAGTCGTATTTCCCGGGGAATTGCCGGGCCTTTCGTGGCAACCGCCACATACCCCAATGATTGCACGCGCCACGCAAAAATCAAGAAAAACCCCGTGATTTGTTTGTGGCGCGCAGGTATTTTTTTGGAAAATACGAGAGGGCGGGGATGATTCTCTACGGGCTTAAAAATTGTGATACCTGCCGTAAGGCGATGAAATCACTGCCAGATGCGCGGTTTTGCGATATCCGCACTGAGGGTATCCCCGACCCGGTTTTGCAGGCAGCCCATAAGCAATTCGGTGCCGATTTAATCAACACAAGATCAACAACCTGGCGAAATCTGGAGGCTTCTGAGAAGGAACGGGATGCATTGGAGCTGTTATCTGACCATCCGGCATTGATGAAGCGGCCCTTGATTGAGCAGGATGGACAGTTGTTTTTAAGCTGGTCAAAAGACGTAGAGATGGCTTTGCTTGGGTGAATGGATTACCTGCAGGTTGATAAAAGGATTAAATAACATGCGAAATGCGGCACTGGTGCTTGGAATTATCGGCGGGGTGATCGGGATGATGGTCGGGTTTTTCAGCTACGGCTACACCGAAATTGTCGAGCGCTTTGGTGAAGTGGAAGGCATCGCCGAGCAGGTGGATCGCGTTGGCCTGATCCGTTTGGTCAGTTTTCTGGCCCCGCTGCTGGCGATTGCCGGCGGGGCGATGGCGCGCATCCGTGCCCTCTGGGCCGGGGTTTTGATGCTGCTATCGGCGGGTTCTATGTATTACGCATTTCATTTCAACGTCTTCACCATGTTCCCCATCGGGTTCACCTTGCTGGGCGGCATATTGGCCATTGCCGCTGGCAAACCCGATGAGCCAAAGGCGCATTTTTAACGCAAATCGGGGGGCGTGGCCTCAAATGCCAGATCGCGGATCACATCCTCAAGCGGCTGTATGGATGTCTGTTTTTCGCCCAAACGGCGCAGAGTGACCGTGCCCTCCGACACCTCTTTCATGCCGCAGGCCAGAATGACCGGCACCTTGCCGACCGAATGTTCCCGGACTTTATAATTGATCTTTTCATTGCGAATATCGGCCTCGGCGGCAACGCCCGCGGCGCGCAGTTTCGCTACCACATCCTGCACATAATCTTCGGCGTCGGATATGATCGAGGCCACAACCACCTGACGCGGCGCAATCCAGAAGGGCAGCCTGCCGGCATGTTCTTCGATCAATATGCCGATGAAACGCTCAAAACTGCCCAAAGTGGCGCGGTGCAGCATGACGGGGCGGTGTTTGGCACCGTCTTCGCCAATATAATTGGCATCCAGCCGCTCAGGCAGGACAAAATCCACCTGATGGGTGCCGCATTGCCAGTCGCGGCCAATGGCATCGGTGAGGACAAATTCCAGCTTGGGGCCGTAAAATGCGCCTTCGCCGGGGTTCAGCTCTGGCTCGATTCCGGCGGCGCGGGTGGCTTTGAGCAGGGCAGATTCGGCTTTGTCCCAGACCTCATCCGATCCGGCGCGCATCTCGGGGCGGTCGGAAAACTTGATGCTGAATTGCTCAAACCCCAGGTCTTTGTAGACCCGGCTGAGGAAGGTGATGAACGCGGCAGTTTCCGATTCGATCTGGCTTTCGGTGCAGAAAATATGCCCGTCATCCTGGGTAAATCCGCGCACCCGCATGATGCCGTGCAGCGCGCCCGAAGGCTCGTAACGGTTGCAACTGCCAAATTCCGCCATTCTGAGCGGCAGATCGCGATAGGATTTCAGACCCTGGTTGAAGATTTGCACATGGCAGGGGCAGTTCATCGGCTTCAATGCGTTAACCGCCTTTTCGCGGGCGTGTTCCTCATCGACTTCAACGATGAACATGTGCTCCTGGTATTTCTCCCAATGGCCCGAGGCCTCCCATAATTTGCGGTCCACCACCTGCGGCGTGTTGACCTCGACATAACCGCCGAGTGTCTGCATCCGGCGCATGTAATCCTGCAATCTGGTGAAGATGCGCCAGCCGTTGGGGTGCCAGAATATCTGACCGGGGGCCTCTTCCTGCATGTGGAAAAGATCCATCTCGCGGCCCAGTTTGCGGTGGTCGCGCTTTTCGGCTTCCTCAAGGAAATTGAGGTAGTTTTTGAGCTTGTCGCGGTTGCTGAAGCCGACGCCGTATATGCGTTGCAGCATCTGCCGGTTGCTGTCGCCGCGCCAATAGGCCCCGGCGACGCTCATCAGTTTGAACCCGTCGGCGGGGATCTGGCCGGTATGTTGCAAATGCGGCCCGCGGCACAGATCCTGCCAGGCCCCATGCCAGTACATGCGCAGGGGTTCATCGCCGGGAATGGCCTCGATCAGTTCAACCTTGAAGGGCTCATTATTGGCCTGATAATGGGCGATGGCGCGCGGGCGATCCCAGATTTCTGTCTTAACTTCATCGCGCAGATTGATGATTTCTTTCATCTTTTTCTCGATGAGTCCAAGGTCTTCTGGGGTAAAAGGCTCGGTCCGGTCAAAATCATAATACCAGCCGTTTTCAATCACCGGGCCGATGGTGACTTTGACATCGGGCCACAATTCCTGCACCGCGCGGGCCATGACATGGGCCAGATCGTGACGGATAAGCTCATTTGCCTGAGCTTCGTCCTTCATCGTGTTGATATTGATGGAAGAATCTTTATTGATCGGCCATTGCAAATCCCAGTGCTGGCCGTTCACGGTTGCGGATATCGCCTTTTTGGCCAGTGAATTTGAAATGCTTGCAGCGATTTCAGCAGGGGTTATACCATTGCTGTAAGAACGCACTGTATCATCAGGAAAAGTAAGGGAAATATCGGCCATTGGCCTTTAGCTCCTCGTCGGTTTGGCGCCTACGGAACGCCCGGTTGCGGGTTATGGGTTCGCGCTCTTTTGGCGGGTTTGCCAAGGCAAGTCAAGCCGGTGAAACAGGGGTTGTAATGCCATTCATTGAAATGGATATGTAGGGGGCGCTGCCGGAGGATAAAATGACAAAGCCTGAATTTCTGACGACATCTGCGGGGCGCAAGCTGGCCTATCATCAAACCCCGGGCAAACCCCCTGGGGTGGTGTTTCTGGGCGGGTTCAAATCCGACATGGAAGGCAGCAAGGCCCTGCATCTTGAGGCCTGGGCCAAACGCACGGGGCGGGCATTTTTGCGGTTCGATTATTCCGGGCACGGGCAATCCTCGGGGCGGTTCACGGACGCTACGATCGGCGATTGGGCAGCGGATGCAAGGGCCGCGATTGACAGCCTTGCGGAGGGCCCTCAGGTTTTGGTCGGCTCGTCCATGGGCGGATGGATTTCGCTCATTCTCGGCCGGGACATGCCGGAAAAGATCGCCGGACTGGTGACAATCGCCGCCGCGCCGGATTTCACGGAAGATGCATTCTGGGCCGAGTTCGATGAAACCCAACGGGCCGAGCTGAGGACAGCCGGGCAGGTGGCATTGCCAAGCGAATATGACGCGCCATATATCATCACCCGGCGATTGATCGAAGACGGCCGCAAAAATCTGGTTTTGCGCGATCCGCTGAATTTACCCTTTCCTGTTCGATATTTGCAAGGATCGGCCGATAAAGACGTTAAATTATCGGTTGCAATGTCACTTTTTGAACATTCCAGAAGCCCGGATATGCGGCTTGTTCTGGTTGACGGGGCCGATCACCGGTTTTCCGATGCGGCCTGTCTGGCGTTGATTGAGGCCACAGTGGAAGAGGTAATATCACGCGCTGCTTGACCTCACCCATGAGTGTGACAGATTGGGATCAGAGGCGTATCATCCTGTCTGGACGGTTTATAAAAGGACCACAAGAATGCACGATCCATTGGTGTTTTTACCGGGACTGATGTGTGATGCGCGATTGTTCGCACCGCAGATGGCTGATCTGGGGCGGGCTACTTCGGTAACCATTGCGCCGACAACCCATGGTGAGCGGATCGAAGAAATTGCCTCGAACTTGCTGGATCAACTGCCGTTGAAATTTGCCCTTGTGGGGCATTCGATCGGCGGGGTTGTGGCGATGGAGCTTTTGCGCCGCGCACCGGACCGGGTGACGCGGATGGCCCTGATCAACACCACGTCACTGGCGGAAACACCGCAATCGGCGGCGGAGTATGAGCCGCTGATCATCAAACTGAGGGCTGGAAACCTGCAAGAGGCGGTGCGCATGATAATGCCGTCCGAGCATCTTGCACCACGGCCTGAACGGGCGCAAATTATGGCGCAACTGATTGAGATGGCTGAGGATATTGGCGCAGAGGCGATTGTCAGACAGTTGCGGGCGATGCAGCGGCGGCGCGATTATCAATCGGTTTTGCGGCGCTGCAAAGTGCCCGCGCTGGTACTCTGTGGCAAGCATGACGGCCTGACACCGGTGAAGCGGCACAGTTTCATGGCCGAGTTGATACCTAATGCCAAGCTTTGCGTATTTGAACAGGCGGGTTATCTGCCAACACTGGAATGCCCCGGCGATGTATCGCAGGCCCTCAGGGGGTGGATGACGCATTCTGGGGTTGCAGCAAAACCGGCTGATGTCTGAACCGGAGCAGAGCAAAAACCGGCTGAAACATCTCCGGTGCCGAATTCAGGCCTGGGCAAAGCGCACTTTGCCGCCGGGTATGCGGCTGCTGGTTGGGGCGGTGCTGATGCTGGGCGGTGTGTTTGGTTTTCTGCCCATCCTTGGCTTCTGGATGATCCCGCTTGGGGCTGCGATTGCCGCGCTCGATGTCATGCCGGTTATCCGATGGCTGCGCCAGCGTCGGTAGCGTCAGGCGGCGGCGTTTTTATTGGCGGCCTTGCGCGGTGAGGTGCGGTTGCGTTTGGCCGGGGCTTTGGAATTGGCATCAATGAAATCAAGAACCAATGGCCGGATATTATCGCGCCAGCTACGGCCTGCGAAAATGCCGTAATGGCCTGCGCGGGGCTCAAGGTGGCTGGCTTTTTTGCTGTCGGGCAGGCCGGTACACAGATCCAGCGCCGCGACACATTGACCGGGGGCGGAAATATCATCCTTGCCGCCTTCGACGGTTTTCACGGCAACGGTGGTGATCGCCCCGAAATCAATTTTATGGCCATCCACGACAAATTCATTGCGGGCAATCTCAAGCCCTTTGAAGATGCGCTCAACGGTCGAGAGGTAAAATTCCGCCGTCATGTCCATCACCGAGAGGTATTCATCATAGAATTTATTATGGGCGTCGTGATCCGAGGCCTCATTCTGGGCCACATGGGAAATCTGATCGCTGAAGGCTTTGGCGTGGCGGTCGCTGTTCATGGAAATGAACGAGGCCAGTTGCAGCAAACCGGGATAGACCATGCGGCCGACGCCGGCGTATTTGAACCCCACCCGCTGAATCATGGTTTCTTCGAGCTGCCCCATGGTAATGCGGCGGCCAAAATCGGTGACCTCGGTGGGGGCGGCATCGGGATCAACCGGGCCGCCAATGAGGGTGAGCGAACGCGGCTGTGCCTTGGGTTCCTGATGGGCGAGATAGGCGGTGGCGGCGAGGGTCAGTGGCACCGGCTGACAAACCGCAATCACGTGGATGTCTGGCCCCAGATGGCGCATGAAATCAACCAGATAGAGGGTATAATCCTCAATATCGAATTTGCCTTCACTGACCGGAATATCGCGGGCATTGTGCCAATCGGTTATATAAACGTCACAATCAGGCAGTAAGGACCGCACAGTTGAACGCAGCAGGGTTGCATAATGTCCCGACATCGGCGCCACCAGCAAAACCTTACGGTCCATCTCGGCGCGACCGGATACGTTGAAATGGATAAGATCACCAAAGGCGCGGTTCATTTCCACCTCAACGGTGATCAGGTGATCGCGGCCATCTTCGCCGGTGATGCTCTCAATGCCCCAATCAGGTTTGGTGATCATGCGCCGGAAGGTGCGCTCGGTCACTTTGCCCCAGGCGGCCATCCAGTTGAACATCGGGTTTGGCAGCATCGAAAAAGCCGGGTAAGATGCCAATGAGAGGGCCGAAGCGCCAAGCCATTGGTTGGTGTTGCGCATTGTCTCCATCAGATCGTAAGTGGCCATATAGCGCATTCGTATTCTCCTGCTTGGGGCGCTGTGGCCCGATAATTCAACCGCACTGCCCAGCCGGATCCGGCTGTGTTATGCTGCATAGCAGAAACTTTACGAGGAAATCTTAACAATGGCAACGCATGACGATGTCGCAGGGGAAAAAACCGGCACTGATCTTGAGAAGGTCAATGCCAATCTGGCGCATGTGGAGGAATTATCACAGCGGCTGATCAAGGCTTTATCCGTGCGCAACCCGGCCAATCCAACGCTGAGCGGGCCTTCTAATGAGCTGTTTACAAGGGCTGCGGGCTCTTACTGGGTCGAGATGCTGGAAGATCCGGCGAAAATTTACGGGCAGCAGTTGGAATATTGGGGCGAGACATTACGCAATTTCATCAAAACCCATCAAATGATGCTGCATAGCAGCGCGGGGGGGGGCGATGATCAGCCGGTCACCGATAAGCGGTTTGCCAATCCGATGTGGCAGAGCAACCCCTATTTCAACCTGATCAAACAGCAATATTTTCTGAATGCCAGGGCGATTGAACAGGCGGTGGCGGATATGGATGAGCTGGAGCCGGTTGAAAAGCGGCGGCTGGAATATTTCTCGCATCAGATCATTGACATGATGTCGCCCACCAATTTTCTCGGCACCAACCCTGATGCCTTGGAACGCGCGGTGGAGACCGAGGGCGAATCACTGGTGCGGGGGCTGGAAAATCTGGTGGCAGACCTTGAGGCCAACAATGGCGAGCTGGTGGTGCGGCTGGCGGATGAGGATGCATTTGAGCTGGGCGGCAACATTGCCACCACGCCCGGCGAGGTGATTTATCGCAACAAGATGATGGAGCTGATCCAATATGCTCCGGCCACGAAAGAAGTGTATGAAACCCCTCTGATCCTGTTTCCCCCGTGGATAAACAAATTCTATATCCTTGACCTGAAAGAGCAAAACAGCCTGATCAAATGGGTTGTCGATCAGGGCTATACACTGTTTGTGGTGTCCTGGATCAATCCGGATCAGGAATATGCCGATATGGGCATGGAAGCCTATATCGAGGATGGCTTTCTTGCCGCTATCCGTGAGGTCAAGGCGATCACTGGCCAGCAAAAGGTGAATGCGGTGGGCTATTGCATTGCCGGTACAACGCTTGCCCTGGTGCTGTCATTGCTGAAGAAACGCGGCGATAAATCGGTAAAATCGGCGACGTTTTTCACAGCACTCACGGATTTTTCCGAACAGGGGGAATTCACGCCCTTCCTGCAGGATGATTTCATTGACGGGATTGAGGAAGAGGTGAAACAGCAGGGGTTGCTGCGCTCGTTCATCATGGCGCGTACCTTCAGTTTTTTGCGCTCGAATGATCTGATTTACGGGCCTGCGGTGCGCAGCTACATGATGGGCGAGGCGCCGCCTGCGTTCGACCTGCTGTATTGGAATGGCGATGGTGCCAATCTGCCGGGGAAAATGGCGATGCAATATCTGCGGGGGCTGTGCCAGGAAAACAGATTTGCGAAGCAGGGCTTTGATATCATGGGGGAAACCCTGCGATTGAAAGATGTGGATATTCCGTTGATGTCAGTTACCTGCGAAACGGATCACATCGCCGCATGGAAGACCTGCTATCGTGGGGTGCAGCAGATGGGATCGAAAAGCCGCCACTTCATCGTGTCGCAATCGGGCCATATCGCGGGCATCGTCAACCCGCCGAGCAAGAAGAAATATGGCCATTATACCAATGACGATCTGAGCCTTGCTGCGGAGGAGTGGATGGCGGGCGCGCAATTCCATGAAGGATCATGGTGGCCCCGGTGGGAAAGCTGGCTGAAAAAGCGCTCGGGCAAGAAGGTCAAGGCGCGTAAACCGGGCGATTCGAAGCATCCGCCAATCAGCCCGGCCCCGGGTAGCTATGTTTTGCGCAAGGCAAATAGCTGAATTTTAAGGGAAATATCCTGAAGTGGCATTTTTATGCTGCAACGCAGAAAAAATACTTGAAATGCTGCACTGCGGCATGTATATAGTTTGCAAGCGCAAAAAACATCAACCTAAGGATATGAACAATGACAAAAGCACAAGACATCAACAGCGTCATGAAAGACATCATGGGCGCCTTCCCCGTAGACACCAAAGCCTTTGACGAAGCTTTCAAAAATCAGGCCGAGCTTAGCGAAAAGCTTTCCGGTGTTGCCCTTGACGCGGCTGAAAAATCGGCTGAAATCTCTGGCAAATGGGCCAAGGAAACTCTGGCAAAACTGACCTCAGTTTCAAAAGCCAAAGCAGATCCTGCTGATTACGCCAAAGCGATCACTGATTTTGCCTCTGCCAATGCTGAAGTTGCTGCCGAGAATATGGCTGCCTTTGCGGAAGTTGCGAAAAAAGTTCAGATGGACACAGTTGAATTGCTGATGGGCGCTGGCAAAGACATGCAGGCCGATGCTGCCAAAGCAGTTAAAAAAGCCACCGACGAGGTGACTGCCGCTGCTAAAAAAGCAACTGCCAAATAAACAATTAACTGCATCCCGGCATCCTCCCGGCCGGGATTCATCTGCAAAGGGCGCGCCTCCCCCAGGCGCGCCCTTTCTTTTTGTGGTGCATGTGTCTAAGCTTTGCTGCAGTGCTGCATTTTCCGGGAGGATACCTAAAGTGGCTGACACCAAAAAACCGTTATTGATCAAACGCTACGCCAGCCGCAGGCTGTATAATACGGAAACCTCGGATTATGTGACGCTTGATGATATTGCCGAGTTCATCCGCGAGGGCCGCGAGGTTCAGATCATTGATCTCAAATCCGGCGATGACCTGACCCGGCAATATCTGCTGCAAATCATTGCCGAGCATGAAAGCCGGGGCGAAAACATGCTGCCGATCTCGGTGCTGAATGATCTGGTGCGCAGCTATGCCTCGCAGGCCACCAGCGTGGTGCCGCAATTCCTCCAGGCCAGTTTTGAGATGCTGCGCGATGGTCAGTCGCAGCTGATGGAAAACATCACCAAGGCCAGCCCGCTCGGCAACATGCCCGGAATGGAGGCGATGCGCGCCCAGCAAGAGATGTTCATGAAGGCGATGACCGGAGGCATGCCCGGCATGGGGACGGTGCCAACCACAGAACCGGCAGACGAAGATGACAACCTCAACGAGATTAAAAAACAGCTTGCCGAGCTTCAGGAAAAGCTGTCGAAAATGGGTGGCTAGCGGCATATGGCTGAACCCTCGGGGCGCATAACCCTTTGGGGGATTGAGGTTTTTATGGTTGCTGCGGATGAGCGCTCGATCTCGGCGGCGGCGCGGCGGCTATCGGTCAGCGCCTCGGCGGTAAGCCAGCAACTGACCAATCTGGAAAATGCGGTTGGGGCGATTTTGCTGCAACGCAACGCCCGGCCCATCCGCCTGACACCGGCGGGTGAGATATTGCAGCGCCGGGCGCAGGTGATCCTGAATGAGGCGGCATTGGCGCGGGCCGAACTGGCGATGTCGGATATATCCCGGCTGACCCGGTTTCGCCTTGGCATGATCGAGGATTTCGAGGCGGATGTGACGCCGCAACTGCTGACCCATATGGCAGGGGAATTGCAGGGCTGCCAGTTTCTGCTGGAAACGGGGGCGACGCATTATTTGCATGACCAACTGGATGCGCGGGCGCTGGATGTGATCGTCGCCGCCGAGTTTGGTGCCGGGGCGGATTGGGCCGAAGTGCATCCGCTTATGCAGGAAGGCTTTGCCGTGGCCGCCCCTAAAGGGATGATTGATCAGCGCGCCAACGTATTGAAACAACTGCAAAATAAACCACTTATTCAATATACCCAGCGGCATTACATGGGCCGTTTGATCAGTTCGCATCTGGCGCGGCAAGACCTGAATTTGCCGCACCAATTTGAGCTGGACAGCTATCACGCGATCCTGGCGCTGGTTGGGCAGGGCGCGGGCTGGACGATTCTGGCGCCGCTGGCCTTGATGCGGGCGCGCCGGTTTGCCGATCAGATTGATGTGTTTGAGCTGCCGTTCGAGCCGCTCTCAAGGGTGATCTCGCTCACGGCGCGCAAGGACATGTTTCAAGAGATGCCGGGGCAAGTGGCCGGAACCTTGCGGCCGATATTGCAGCGCAGCATCGTGGAGCCGGCAATCGCTGAATATCCATTTCTGAAAGACCTGCTCGGCGTCATTCAGTAAAAACTTTGCGGATCAATATCGACGCTGAGACGCATTTGGTTTGGCAGCTTGAACTGGCCGATCCATTGGGAAATTGCCGCCTGCAACGCCACGCCTTTCGGCGCCTTGATCAGCAATCTGACCCGGTGCCGCCCGCGTATGCGCGCAATCGGCGCAGGCGCGGGGCCAAAAACCTGCGCGCCGAGCGCGCGAATGGGGCCATCGCGGCGGGCCAGTTCATTGCCAAGATCAAACGCCGCCTGAGGATCGGGCGAACTGAGGATGATGCCCGCAAGAAGGCCAAAGGGCGGCACCCCGGCGTGTTGGCGCTCATTGGCCTCGGTGCGCCAGAAACCAACCTCATCACCGGAGAGAATCGCCCGGATCACCGGGTGTTCGGGCTGGAAGGTTTGCAGATAGGCGGTGCCGCGTGTCTCGACCCGCCCGGCGCGGCCCGATACCTGCTGCATCAGTTGAAACGTGCGTTCCGCCGCGCGCAGGTCTGAGCCCATCAGCCCAAGATCGGCGTCGATCACCCCGACAAGGGTAAGCCTTGGAAAATTATGGCCTTTTGCCACAAGCTGCGTGCCGATGATGATGTCGGTTTCATCCCCCGCGATCTTTTTGATCTGGGCTTTCAGCGCCCGGGCAGAGCCGAACAAATCCGACGACAGCGTGGCGATACGGGCATCAGGAAACAGGCTTTGCGCCTCTTCTGTCAGGCGCTCGACCCCGGGGCCGACGGCCGCCATGCGGTCTTCGGCCCCGCAGGCGGGGCATATGCCGGGAATGGCGCTGGTTTCGCCGCATTGGTGGCATTGAAGACGCTGGGAAAACCGGTGCTCGACCATGCGCGCATCGCAATGCGGGCAGCCGATCTGATGGCCGCAGGCGCGGCACAGGGTGATGGGGGCATAGCCCCGGCGGTTGATGAACAGCAAGGATTGCTCGCCTTTGGCAATGCGGGCCTTAACTTCGCGTTGCAGGCTGGGGGAAATCCAGCGGCTTGCGGGCAGGTGCTCGGCGCGCATGTCGATGGTTTTGATCACCGGCATCACCGCCTCGCCGTAGCGCGCGGTCAATTCCAGCTTGGCGTATTTCCCGGCCTCGGCATTGGTCCATGTTTCAAGGCTGGGCGTGGCCGAGGCCAGCACCACCTGCGCGCCACAGATTGACGCGCGCAGGACGGCCATATCGCGGGCGTGATACAAAACGCCGTCTTCCTGTTTGTAGGATGTGTCATGTTCCTCATCGACCACAATCAGCCCCAGATTTTGAAACGGCAGGAACAGGGCCGAGCGCGCGCCGACCACCACTTGAGCCGCCCCTTGCCCGACCATTTTCCACGCCCGGCGGCGTTCCGTCATGGTCACGCCCGAGTGCCATTCCGCCGGACGGGCACCGAAACGGGCCTGAAAACGGGTGAGAAATTCGGCCGTGAGGGCAATTTCAGGCAGTAATACAAGCGCCTGCTGGCCCTGTCGCATGGCCTGCGCCACGGCCTCAAGATAGACCTCGGTTTTGCCTGAGCCGGTGACGCCGCGCAATAATGTGGTGCCGTAATCCATTGATTTCAATGAAGATACAAGCGCCTTGGCGGCGGTATCCTGATCCCCGGTCAGGGTGGCACCGGCCCGGTTCGGATCAAGCTTTGGATAGGGCAGATCACGCGGCGCAGCCTCTTCATGCAGCACGCCCTGTTTGACCAGCCCCTTGATAACCGAGCCGCTGACCCCGGCCTGTTCTGCCAGCTCACCCAGGGTAAAGGCCAACCCGCCAAATTCCTGCATCACCTCAAGAACCCGGCGGCGGGCATCTGTGGCGCGGTCCGGCGTGCCCTCGCCCAGGCGGTAAACCTTCAGCATCGCGGGCGGTTTGCCAAGCCCCGGCGCGCGGGTGGCGAGCCTGAGCATTGCGGGCAGGGGCGTGAGGGTATAGCCCGCCGCGCGGCGCAGGAATTCGCGCAGTTCATAACGCATCGGCGCCACATCCAGAACCCGGATCACAGTGCGGGCCTTTGCCAGATCAAACCCGCCTTGCCCCGGGCCCCAGACAACCCCCAACACCTTGCGTGGCCCAAGCGGCACCTCGACAAACGCCCCTAGATGACAGCCGCCTTCGGGGGCTTTGTAATCCAGCGCGCCGCCCAGGGGCTGCGTTGACATCACCGCCAGCAGCGTACCGGGGTCATAAAATTCTGGATTTGGCGGCAAGGGGCGGGCCTCATCAAGGGGTTTCAGCCTCGCATTCTATGGGGTACACCTTTGATAATGAAACCCCGAACACGTAAAAATGGACCCATGAGATGAAATTTTTTGTAGATACCGCCGAAGTCGATGAAATTGCTGAGCTGAATGATCTTGGCATGGTGGACGGGGTGACAACAAACCCCTCGCTGATCCTGAAATCCGGCCGTGATATTCTGGACGTGACCAAAGAGATTGCCGGCATGGTCGATGGCCCGGTCAGTGCCGAAGTGGTGGCGCTTGAGGCCGATGCGATGATTGCCGAGGGCCGCAAGCTGGCAAAGATCGCGGATAATATCGCGGTGAAAGTGCCGCTGACATGGGCCGGGCTGAAAGCCTGTAAGGTATTGTCTTCAGAGGGAAATATGGTGAATGTGACGTTGTGTTTCTCGGCCAATCAGGCGCTTTTGGCCGCCAAGGCGGGGGCCACATTCATCAGCCCCTTCATCGGGCGGCTTGATGATATCAATCTTGATGGCATGGATCTGATCGCCGATATCCGGCAGATTTATGACAATTACGGGTTTGAAACCCAAATCCTTGCGGCCTCGATCCGCAGCGTGAATCATGCGTTTCAGGCAGCGCTTATCGGCTCGGATGTGATGACCGCCCCGCCGAAAGTGATCAAACAGATGGCCGAGCACCCGCTGACGGACAAGGGTCTGGCGGCATTTTTGGCGGATTGGGAAAAAACAGGGCAGCAAATTCTGTAAACCCATGTTATAAGGTCGCAAAATAAAAAGACCAAAGCAGTCGAGGCAAAGATGAGCAATAAACCCAGGATGGGGAATAAGCTGCGCGAGGAAATTATCGCGCAGCCAGATGTTATCCTTGAAGATCAAGATCTTATGCGCGCCCTTGTGGCTGCGAATGAACGCGCCATGGGCGGCAATATCGTGGATTTGCGCGGCGTTGCGATGAAACAGCTAGAGGCCCGGCTTGAGCGGTTGGAGGACACCCATAAATGCGTGATTGCCGCCGCTTATGAAAATCTTGCCGGCGCCAATCAGGTGCATCGCGCGATATTAAGGATGCTGGAACCGGTTGAACTGGATGAGTTTTTCAAGGTTCTGAGCAGCGATATCGCGGCCATTTTGCGGGTGGATATTATGCGGTTGATTCTGGAAACCGGGCATGAGGATATTGATCCGGCGCAGGGCGATGTTCTGTCGATCACCAAACCGGGCTTTATTGAGGATTATCTGAAGGTTGGCCGGCGAGGGCCGGTGCGTCAGGTCACGCTGCGAAAAATCCGCGATGAGAATGCGCAGATCTATGGTGACAAGGGGGCCACAATCCGCTCAGAGGCCTGCCTGCTTTTCGATCTGGGGGATGAGAATTTGCCCGGAATGCTGGCGCTTGGGTCGCGCGATGCCCAGATGTTTTACCCGCAACAAGGCTCTGATTTACTTGTATTTTTTGCCGGTGTATTTGAGCGCATTCTGCACCGCTGGATCCGATGATTTCCGCCGCCGCCTCTGAGGCTTTGCAGGCCTGGCTTGCGGCGCAAAAGGCGCTGAAGGATGCGGCGGATAATACGATTGAGGCCTACCGCCGGGATGTGGCCGGGTTTTTGGCATTCATGACTGCGCATAAGGGCGGATTGCAGGGGCTGATGCCGCTGGCGCAAATATCCCTGACCGATATGCGGAGCTGGATGGCCGAGGCCCGGAGCCGCGATATTGGCCCGCGCTCATTGGCGCGAAAACTGTCGGCGGTGAAAAGTTTTTATCGCTGGCTTTCCGAGCGGGAGGGGTTTGAACCCACCGCCGTTCTGGCCACACGCGCGCCCAAATTCCAACGCAAACTGCCGCGCCCCATTAGCCCGGATGCCGCCAAGGATGTCATAGAAACCGTTGATTATCAAACAGATACCCCGTGGATAGCGGCGCGGGATCAGGCGGTGATTACCTTGCTTTACGGCTGTGGTCTGCGCATTTCCGAAGCCCTCAGCCTTGAGGGCCGTGACCTGCCGATTAGGGATGTTTTGCGGATCACCGGCAAGGGCGGCAAAGAGCGGATTGTGCCGGTAATAGACGCGGTGCGCATGGCAATATCTCATTATGTCAGGCTGTGCCCGTTTGACTTATCCCCGCCCGCGCCGCTGTTTCGCGGCGCCCGGGGCGGCAGATTAAACCCGCGCATGGTGCAAAAGGTGGTTGAGCGGGTGCGGCTGCAACTTGGCCTGCCCTCAAGTACCACACCACATGCGATGCGGCACAGCTTTGCCACGCATTTGTTGAACGCGGGCGGAGACTTGCGCGCCATTCAGGAATTGCTGGGCCATGCGTCTTTGTCGACAACGCAGGCCTACACGGCGGTGGATACGGCGCGTTTGATGGAGGTTTACACCCAAAGCCATCCGCATGGGCTGTAATCAACCCTCACGCACATGTGACCCACCCTGTCTGGGAAATGTGTCATGGTGCCAATAAGTTAATTCTGACTTTGGACAATAAAATAAATGGAGGATTTATATGAAACACCAGATGTTTGCGGCCGCAATGATTGCAGGTTACCAACTGTTGGCAACAACGGCCTATGCCGCTGATTGCCCGGTTGATGTGACAGACCCTTTCGAGCTGGAAGGCGATGCTGTCATTGCGCTGTATGATTGCATGAAAGACGCCATGGCCGCGGGCTATTCCAAGGAAGGCGATGCGGTGGGTTCGGCCTATCGTGACTGGACCGTCACTTCTACCCGCCCGGCTGTGACCGGGCCGCATGGCAACCGGTTTTTGCAGACATTTGCCAATGATATTGCCGCCGAGCAGTATCTGAAATTTGCCGAAGAAGGCGTTCATATGCCGGTTGGATCGGTGTTGGCCAAGGAAAGTTTCAAAATCCACAAGAAGAAAAATATAGCCGTCGTCGGGCCACTTTTTATCATGACAAAGCTTGAGGATGGGGCCTCACCCGATACCAATGACTGGCTTTACTCAGGGCTGCAACCAAACGGTAAGCCTATGAAATTTAAGCAAAGTTTCTGCCATGATTGCCATGTCGGCTGGGAAGATCAGGATGGGCTTGCCTATCCGGCGGAAGAGGTACGCCTCACACAGGATTAACCACTCACGCATGCGAAAAGCCCGGGTCCGAAAGGCTCCGGGCTTTTTCTTTTTGCATCTTTTTGTGTGATCGGTCATGTAACTGGGATGACTCCGCAAATCCGCGCATTACTGGTCCATCTTCTAACCGCCACCGGGGCGGTTTTTGCCATGCTGGCGATGCTGGCTGCGGTGGATCAGAAATGGGATCTGATGTTTTTATGGCTGGTGGTGGCCTTCGCGGTGGATGGCCTGGATGGGCCGCTGGCGCGCAAATATCACGTCAAGAAATATGCCGCGCAATTTGATGGCGTGCTGCTTGATCTGATCATTGATTACCTGACTTATGTTTTCATCCCGGCCTTCGCCCTGTTCAAATCCGGGTTGCTGCCGGGCTGGACCGGCTGGTTTGCCATCATCGTGATCACCTTTACAAGTGCGATGTATTTTGCCGATACCCGCATGAAAACAAAGGATAATTCTTTTTCCGGATTCCCCGGATGCTGGAACATGCTGATCATTGTCCTGTTCGCGATCGAGCCGAATTTCTGGATCATCGTGGCGCTTGTGACGGCACTTGCCATCGCCATGTTCGTGCCGCTGAAGTTCATCCATCCAGTACGAACGGAGCGTTGGCGGATGCTGTCATTGCCGATTGCCTTCGCCTGGACATTCTTTGCCGGCTGGGCGGCCTGGGTGGATTTTCATCCGCAAAGCTGGGCCCATTGGGGGCTGGTCGCCACCAGCCTTTACCTGACCTTCGCGGGCATCCTGCAGCAGATCATCCCCGAGCGCGGTTAAGACGCCGGTTTTTGCACAAATTACTCATTCTCAGATCAGAAGCCCCGCCGCGCCCTCGTGGCGCAAAAGCCAGACCTTGGTCTCAATCCCGCCAAGCCCGGAAAATCCGCCCAATGAGGCCGTGCCTAAAATGCGGTGGCAAGGAATGATCACCGGAATGGGATTGCCGCCGCAGGCCCCGCCGATGGCCTGGGCAGGTGCGCCGAGATCAGCCGAGAGATCGCCATAGGTCCGGGTCTCGCCAAAGGGGATGGCAAGCATCGCATCACAGACATCGCGCTGAAAATCCGAGCCGCGCACCGACAGGGGCAAATCGAATTCGGTCAGTTTTCCGTCAAAATATGCCGCAAGCTGCCGCCGCGCTTCCGATAGTTCGGGCGTTTGCGCCCCCTCAGGTGCATCACACCAGCGCAGCCGCCAGATTTCACCGGCATGGCTGTCAATCGTTAACGGGCCGATCTGGGTATCAAGGCTGACGGAAGGCATGGCAACCATATTGCGCCCCGGCCCGCCATGAGGCAACCCGATTCCTGCTTCTTCTGGCCTGAAATATCCCCGCCGGAGGCATTAAATCTTAATCGTGATTCATCCGGTTTTTGATCAGATCATCCACCACAGAAGGATCGGCCAAAGTCGAGGTGTCGCCCAATGTGCCATAATCATTCTCGGCGATTTTGCGCAGGATGCGGCGCATGATCTTGCCCGAGCGGGTTTTCGGCAGGCCCGGTGCCCATTGAATGAGATCCGGCTTGGCGATGGGGCCGATTTCCTTGCGCACCCAATCGCTGAGTTCCTTGCGCAAATCGTCGGTGTATTCTTCGCCCGCCATCAAAGTGACATAGGCATAGATGCCCTGACCCTTGATCTTATGCGGGTAGCCAACCACAGCCGCCTCGGACACCTTGTCATGCGCGACCAGTGCACTTTCCACTTCGGCGGTTCCCATGCGGTGGCCCGAGACGTTAATCACATCATCAACGCGCCCGGTGATCCAGTAATCACCGTCGGCATCGCGTTTGCAGCCATCGCCGGTGAAATAATAGCCTTTGTAATCCGAGAAATAGGTTTTCTCAAACCGCTCGTGATCGCCCCAGATGGTGCGCATCTGACCGGGCCAGCTATCCCTCATGCACAAGACACCTTCAACATCATTGCCGGTGATTTCCTCGCCGGTGGCTGGCTCAAGCACGACCGGGTCAATACCAAAGAACGCCTTCATCGCTGAGCCGGGTTTCAGGGCATGGGCACCGGGCAGGGGGGTCAGCAGATGGCCGCCGGTTTCGGTCTGCCACCATGTGTCAACGATGGGAACGCTGCCGCCGCCAACCACCTCATGATACCAGTTCCAGGCCTCGGGGTTGATCGGCTCGCCCACGGTGCCCAGCACCTTGAGCGCTGAGAGATCATGTTTGCCAACATATTCAGGGCCTTGCGCCATCAACGCGCGAATGGCGGTGGGCGCGGTATAAAATTGATTGACCTTGTGCTTTTCGCAGACCTGCCAGAACCGGCCGGCATCGGGATAGGTGGGCACGCCTTCAAACATCAGGGTGGTCGCGCCATTGGCCAGCGGACCATAGACAATATAGCTGTGGCCAGTGACCCAGCCCACATCGGCGGTACACCAGTAGATATCGCCGTCATGGTAATCGAACACCAATTCATGGGTCATCGCCGCAAAAACCAGATAACCGCCGGTGGTATGCACCACGCCCTTGGGCGCGCCGGTCGAGCCGGAGGTATAGAGGATGAACAAAGGATCCTCGGCGTTCATCGGCTCGGGCGGGCAATCCAGGGACGCATGCGCCATCAGTGCGCCATAGACATGATCACGCCCCTGTTTCATCGGCACATCCCCGCCGGTGCGTTCAACCACCAATGTGGTGACATCGCCACAGATGGATAGCGCGGTATCGACATTGGTTTTCAAGGGTGTGTTGCGCCCGCCGCGGGGGGCCTCATCGGCGGTGACCACAAGGGATGCCTGACAACCATCAATGCGGGCGGCCAGCGCTTCGGGCGAAAACCCTGCAAAAACAATCGAGTGGATGGCACCAATGCGGGCACAGGCGAGCATGGCATAGGCCGCTTCGGGGATCATCGGCATATAGAGCACAACCCTGTCGCCCTTGCCGACGCCCAAAGATTTATAGACATTTGCCAGCTTGTTCACATGTTCCGACAGTTCGGCATAGGTGATGTGATGCGCGAGGCCGGGATCATCCGCTTCCCAGATGATCGCGGTCTGATCGCCGCGGGTCTCAAGATGCCGGTCGATGCAGTTGGCCGAGATATTGAGCACGCCGTCCTCATACCATTTGATCGAGACATTGCCGGGCGCAAAGCTTGAGTTTTTCACCTTGCTATAGGGTTTGATCCAGTCAAGGCGTTGCCCGTGTTCGCCCCAGAAGGCATCCGGGTCTTTGATCGAGGCCGCGTACATGCTGTCATATTTGGCGGCATTGATATGGGCATGGGCAATGAAATCGGCTGAGGGGGGGTAAAGCTTATCGGTCATGTCAGGGCCTTTATCATGTGATGCATAACATCGGCAGGATGCCTGCTTTGTCAGGAAGGATCAATATGGCGGCTCAGATTGCCAGATATTCGGAGCGCAGCTTCTCGTTTTCAAGAACTTCCGAAGCGGTGCCATCAAACACGATGTTGCCGGTATCGAGGATCACGGCGCGGTCAGACAGTTCAAGCGCGCGCACGGCGTTTTGTTCGACGATGATGGTTGTGATGCCCTGTTCCTTGATGATGCGCAGGGTTTTTTCGATCTCGTCAACGATCACCGGGGCGAGGCCCTCGTAAGGTTCATCCAGCAGCAGCACCTTGATGTCGCGCGCCAATGCGCGGGCCAGTGCCAGCATTTGCTGCTCACCGCCCGACAGGGTGATGCCCTCTTGTTTGCGGCGCTCGGCAAGGCGCGGGAAGAGATCGTAAATCCGCTCAAGCGACCAGCCGATGGGTGGGGCAATCTGTGCCAGTTGCAGGTTTTCCTCAACCGTAAGGCCGGGGATGATGCTGCGGTCTTCGGGGACAAGGCCGATGCCTGCGATGGCGGCCTCGTGGCTTGCCATGTTATGCAGGGGCTGGTGATCAAGCCAGATCTCGCCGTGCTGCACCTGCGGGTCGTCCATCCGCGCGATCGAACGCAGGGTTGTGGTTTTTCCCGCCCCGTTGCGGCCCAGAAGCGCCAGGATTTCGCCTTCGTGCACGTTGAAGCTGATGCCCTGCACGATATAGCTTTCGCCGTAATAGGATTGCAGATCCCAGACCGACAGGAACGCGGGCGCGGTTTGGGCGTGATTTATGCCGCCGGGGAAATTTGCTTTGGCATTCATGCTGTTTCTCCTACCGCGCTTTCGCCTAGATAGGCTTCGCGTACTTTCGGGTGGCCTTTGATATAGTCGGGCGTGCCTTCCACCAGGGGAGAGCCCTGCGCCAGAACGGTGATGCGCTCGGCCAGGGAAAACACCACATGCATGTCATGCTCGATGATGGCGATGGTGATGTCGCGCTCATCGTTGATCTGTTTGAGCAGGTCGATGGTGTTGTTGGTATCGGCGCGGGCCATGCCGGCGGTGGGTTCATCCAGCAGCAAAAGCCGAGGGTTTTGCGCCAGACACATGCCAATTTCAAGCCGGCGTTTGTTGCCGCGTGACATGGCGGCGGAATGATCATGCCTTTGATCGGCCATGTTGAGGCTTTCCAGCATCGCCTCGGCCTGCTCGATGATGCCCGCCTCATGGGCGGTGCTTTCAAGCGCGTGCATGCGAAAGGCACCGTCACGTTTGGCGAAGATCGGGATCATCATGTTTTCCAGCACCGTCAGATCGCCAAAGATTTCGGGGGTCTGGAACACGCGGGAAATGCCCATCTGGCAAATTTCGAACGGTTTGCGCCCCAGCACCGACTGGCTATCGAACATCACAGAGCCGGTATCGGGGATGAGCTTGCCTATCAGCACATTGAGCAGGGTGGATTTGCCCGCCCCGTTGGGGCCGATAATGGCATGGACCGAGTTTTCCTCGATGCTGAGATTGACATCCCCCAGCGCCTGCAGGCCGCCGAAGCGTTTGTTCACGTTCCTGACTTCAAGAATACCCATCAGTTGGTCTCCTTCATTCCGCAGGGGTGGATTGGCGGGCAGCGCCCGGTTTATCATCCTCAGGCCTGTCGCGCCTGAACAGATGCATGATCTTTTGCCCGCCCTGAACCAGCCCGCCGGGCAGGAAGATCACGATCAGCATGAACAACATGCCCAATGTCAGATGCCAGCCGGAGCCGACGAAAGGCGAAACCATCCAGACCATGATATTTTCCAGCCCCTGGGGCAGAAAGCTGAACCATTCATGCAGGACATTTTCATTGATCTTGGAGAAGATATTCTCAAAGTACTTGATGAAGCCAGAGCCAAGTACCGGGCCGATCAATGTGCCGGCACCGCCAAGGATGGTCATCAGCACGACCTCTCCGCTGGCTGTCCATTGCATCCGTTCAGCCCCGGCAAGCGGGTCCATCGAGGCCAGAAGGCCCCCGGCAAGACCGGCATACATGCCCGAGATCACGAACGCCGCCAATGTATAGGGCCGGGCGTTGAGGCCGGTATAATTCATCCGGGTCTGGTTGGATTTCACCGCCCGCAGCATCATCCCGAAGGGCGAGCGGAAGATGCGGATCGACAAATAGAACATCGCCAGCATGATCAGCGCGCAGAGGTAATATCCCACAGCGAAATCAAAGTTCCAGCTGCCGATGTGCAAAGTATAGGTGGAGCGCATTTCAAGGCCAAAGAGGTTGGTCACGGTAGAGGAATTTGGCCCCATCAGGATTTGCGGATCGTCGTTGTAGACCTGCAGCCCGGTTTCGCCATTGGTCAAGGGTGTCAGCACCGAATAGGCCAGGTTGAAGCTCATCTGCGCGAAGGCCAGTGTCAGGATCGAGAAATAGATGCCCGAGCGGCGCAGACTGATAAAACCGATCAGCAGGGCGAACAATCCGGCAACGATGACGCTGAGCAGGATTGCGGGCAAGACGTTCATGCTGAGCAGTTTGAACATCCACACAGCGGCATAAGAGCCGACCCCCAGAAATGCGGCGTGACCAAAAGAGAGATAGCCGGTCAGGCCAAACAGGATATTGAATCCGATGGCGAAAATGCCGTAGATCGCAAAGCGCTGCATCAGATCAGGATAGCCCGCGTTGAATTGCGCCATGGCGCTGTCGGCGGGGAAGGGATTGAGGATGAAAGGTGCCAGAAGGGCAAGTATCGCCACTATGATCAGTATTTTCAGATCGTGTTTTCCAAGTCCAAACATGGCTTAATCCTCCATCATGCCGGCTTTGCCCATCAGCCCGCGGGGGCGAACAAGCAAGATGATAATAGCGACCACATAGATGATAATCTGGTCGATGCCCGGGATGAGCGCCTTGATTTCATTCATCGAAGCAAAGCTTTCGAGGATACCAAGCAGGAATCCGGCGGCCACGGCACCGGGCAAGGAGCCCATGCCACCCACCACGACAACCACGAAACTGAGCACCAGAAAATCCATGCCCATGTGATAATTGGGTGAGTTGATCGGCGCATACATCACGCCGGCAAGCCCGGCCACGGCGGCAGCAATGCCGAACATGATGGTAAAGCGTTTGTTGATGTTGATGCCCAGAAGGCCGACGGTTTCACGATCCGCCATGCCCGCGCGGACAACCATGCCGAAAGTGGTGAATTGCAGGAAGGCAAAGACGGCCGAGATGACCACGGCGGCAAATCCAAAATAGACCAGGCGCCAGTAGGGATAGATGATGGCATTTGCATCAAACCCCAGCAGCACGCCAAAATCAAGGCTGCCTTTGAAGACATCCGGGGCCGGTGTGGGAATCGGGTTGGCCCCGAAATAATGTTTGACGATCTCCTGTAGGACGATTGCAAGGCCAAAGGTGACAAGGATCTGATCGGCATGCGGGCGTTTGTAGAAATGTTTGATCAGCCCGCGCTCCATGATAAAGCCGATGGCGATCATGATCGGGATGGAAAACAGGATGGCCAGAGGCACCGCCCAGTCAATGATCGACGCGCCAAGATCGGCGCCGAATATGCTTTCGACATAAGGGGTTTTCACCTTGAGCGGATTGCCGAGGAAATCGGTTTGGGTCTCGTCCAGGGTGACATAGCTGAGGTTGAGGATTTTCGAGAGACTGACGGCGCAGAATGAGCCGATCATGAAAAGCGCGCCATGGGCGAAATTGACCACGCCCAATGTGCCAAAAATCAGCGTGAGGCCCAAAGCTATCAACGCATAGGCGGATCCCTTGTCGAGGCCATTCAGTATCTGCAGTATGAGTGCGTCCATATTCCCCACCTGTATATGGATGGCCGGCGCGGGATATGACGCGCATCGGCCGTAAGTTAAGGTAGGCCGGGCTTAAGCCCGGCCTACGCTGTTTTTCAGGGTTTATGCGCCCGGGTTACATTTGCCCAGTTCACCACCGGCAAACATCGGGTGATCCGGCGCATATTCAACTTGCGCGCGCGGTGTTACTTCGACGATTTCCAGGGTGTCATACTCGTTGGTCGGGTTTTCCGCACCTTTCACAACCAGCACATCCTTGAAGCACTGGTGATCGGCGGCACGGTAAAGTGTCGGACCATTGCCCAGGCCATCAAACTCAAACCCTTCCAGAGCTTCGACAATGGCGCAGGGGTTGAACGAGCCCGCGCGCATCGCCGCATCCGCATAAAGCAGCGTCTGGGCATAGCAGGTTTGCGCCGAATTCGATGGAGGACGACCATATTTTTCACCGAAGGATTTGACAAAGGCCTTGGTGCCCTCATCCGGCAACTGCCAGTTCCAGTTCATCGAGCCAAGAACGCCTTTGATGTTTTCGCCCGCACCGGCGGCCATCAGTTCGGAATAAAGCGGCACGACAATCTCAAACTGCTTGCCGTTGACCTGCTTGTCGCGCAGGCCAAACTGGATCGCGCTGGTCAGCGAGTTCACCATGTTGCCACCGTAGTGGTTGAGAACTAGAACATCGGCGCCTGAGTTCAGGACCGGCGCGATATAGGATGAGAAATCGGTGGTGGCCAGAGGTGTGAGGACGTTGTTGGCGGTTTCCCAACCCATGGATTCGGTTGCCGCCTGCATCGATTCCTGCTGTGTCCAGCCCCAGGTATAATCCGCCGTCAGGTGGTAAGCGCGGCGATCAGAGCCATAGGCGTTTTTCAGCACCGGTGCGAGAGCCGCGCCAGACATGTAGGCGTTAAAGAAGTGGCGGAAACCATTGGCTTTTTTGTCTTTGCCAGTGGTGTCGTTCGAGTGTGTCAGGCCAGCCATGAAAATCACGCCCGCATCCTGACACAGGCCCTGAACCGCAACAGCCACACCCGAGCTTGAGCCGCCATTGATCATGATCGCGCCGTCTTTTTCGATCATCGATTTGGCCGAAGCCCGCGCCGCATCCGATTTGGTTTGCGTGTCGCCTGTAACGAAGGACACCTTGTTGCCAAGGATGCCGCCGCCTTGCAGGGCTTTTGAGCTGAAAGTGTTCAGCATGCCGCCGTCGCCCTCGCCGTTGAGGTGCTCAACCGCAAGTTCCTGAGCGCGCAACTCGTCCTTGCCTTCTTCGGCGTAAGGGCCGGTTTGCGGCACGTTGAAGCCCAAAGTGACGCCGCTGCCATCCGGCTCATTAGTGTAGGCGGCAACGGATGAGGCCGTGAAAATCGTCGGCATGGCCAGGCCGGCTCCAGCAAGTGAGCTGGTTTTCAGCAGACCCCGACGGGTAAAGTTTGAATTGGACATGAATATCCTCCCATTGGATTAACGCCCGGGGGTGAGCCTCCTCTTGCGCATCCCCGGATGGCACCTTTGTGCAAAGTTATTATGGGGAGGTGCAAGAAAATTTCGCAACAAATGCTTTTTACAAAAGAATAATTTTGTAAATTAATGAACAGTAATGTTAAAAGATTTGTAAAGAAATTATATTGCCGTGGGCGAAGCCACGCGAATTGCAGGAAATTTATCATGCATGACAGATCACTTATCGGCACACGTATCCGCGAGCGGCGGTTGCAGCAGGGTATGAAGCAGGCCCAACTGGCCAAATCCGCCGGAATTTCGGCCCCCTACCTTAATCTGATCGAGCATAACCGCCGCAGAATCGGCGGTAAAATTCTCAACCGTCTGGCGGATGTGCTGGAGGTGGAAGCGGCGCAACTGACGCAGGGCGCTGAGGCGGCTTTGGTGGCGACCCTGAATGCGGCTGCCGCCGGAGTGCCGGGGGCGGAGGAATTTGCCGGGCGGTTTACCGGCTGGGCGCGGGTGCTGGCGGGCAAACATCAAAGGGTGGAGGTACTGGAGCGGAATCTGCGTATCCTGACCGAGCGGCTGGCGCATGATCCGCGTCTGGCGGTGGCGCTGCATGAGGTGATTGACGCGGTGACGGCGGTTCGGGCCACGGCGTCAATTCTGGTGGAGACCAAGGATCTGGAGCCGGAATGGCAGGCCCGGTTTCACCGCAACCTGAATGAGGATAGTGGCCGTCTGGCCGAGGGGGCCGAACATCTGATGCGCTATCTTGAGGCCGCGCCGGATACACAGGCCGGGATCAAAACCGCGCAGGATGAGCTGCATGCGTTTTTGGAGGATCATGACTATTGCTTTGCCGGTTTGGAAAAGGCGGGAGAGGCCGCCATTGACGGAATTATTACCGCATCAGACATGCTGTCTTCGGATGCGGGGGCGGGGCTGGCGCGTGAATATTTACTGCAATATCTGAGGGATGCGCAGCGGATACCGATGAACAGGTTGCTGGAGGAGGTGGCCCGGTATGGGATCGTGCCTGACCGGTTGTCGGCGGCTCTGGGTGCTGATCTGGCCTGCGTGTTTCGCAGGTTGACAGCGCTGTCCGGGGATGTGGCCGGGCCTGTGGGGCTGGTGATCTGTGATGCTGCCGGTGGGGTGACCTTGCGCAAGCCGCTGGCGGAGTTTGATCTGCCACGGGTATCGGCAGGCTGCGCGCTTTGGCCGCTTTATCAGGTGCTGGCACAGCCGCAGGTGCCGGTGCGGGCAAATCTTAAACAGGCCGGGCCGGGGGGGATACGGGTTGAGGCTTTTGCTGTGGCCGAGCAGGTGCGGCCCGCAAGCTTTGATCACCCGGCGCAGATCCGGGCGCATATGCTGCTGCTGCCGGGTACTGCCATGGCGGGCGAGGCGCGCGCGGTCGGTACCACCTGCCGGACCTGCCCTCTGCCCGATTGCCCGGCGCGGCGCGAGCCGTCAGTGACCGGACAAGGGTTTTGACAGGCGCGCCCTGATTGACGATAGTCAAGCCGGGGACATAGAAAAGCATAGCGGTATCAGGCGGGTGGGGAGGCCGGTTGGATGGGTAAACAGGTTTTGGTGATCGAGGATGAACCAAACATCATTGAAGCGATCAGTTACATCCTGTCGCGCGATGGCTGGGAGGTGAAAACCCATTCCAATGGTCATGACGCGGTTGAGGCGGCGCGGGCGCGCGGGCCTGACCTGATTGTGCTGGATGTGATGCTGCCGGGCAAAAGCGGCTTTGATATTCTGCATGAGATACGCGGTGATGCGGCGCTGGGGCAGGTGCCGGTGCTGATGCTGACGGCGCGCGGCCAGAACAAAGACCGCGAAATGGCCGAGCGCGCGGGCGCGAGCCGCTACATGACCAAACCGTTTTCCAATAAGGATTTTCTGGATGCGGTGCGCGATCTGGTGCGATCATGAGGCCTGACATGACACCCGAACAGGAGGCAATCATTGCCGAAAGGCGCAGCTATCGCCGCCGCAGGATGATCGACGCGGCGCGGCTTCTGCCGGTGTTCGGGGTGGCATTTTTCAGTATTCCTTTGTTGTGGTCGGGGGCGGAGGGCCGTACATCCACCACCTCGGCGATGCTGTATATTTTTGGTATCTGGGCCGTACTGGCCGCAACATCGGCGGCAATTTCACGGCATTTGCGCCCCGAGGGGGGGGGCAGTAGCAGACAGGCCGGGGGCCGGTAGATGGTTACGCTCAACCTGTTGATTCTGATTTGCCTTGCCTATGTGGTGTTTTTATTTGCCGTGGCTTTTGCCGCAGATCGGGCCGCCATAAGGGGCCGGGGGAAATGGCTGAATACGCCTCTGGTTTATACGCTGTCGCTGTCGATCTACTGCACCGCCTGGACATTTTACGGCGCGGTGGGATTTGCGGCGCGTTCGGGGCTTGAATATGTCACGATCTATCTGGGGCCGACGCTGGTGATGGTCGGCTGGTGGTGGGCATTGCGCAAGATGGTGCGGGTGGGGCGCGCACAGCGGATTACCTCGATCGCCGATCTGATTTCATCGCGCTATGGCAAATCCAACGGGCTGGCGGTGTTTGTGACGATTTTTGCGGTGATCGGCACCACGCCTTATATTGCGCTGCAATTGCAATCTGTGACGCTATCATTCGCGGTTTTCACCGAAGCGGGGGCGGCTATCCCCCTCAGCCACCAAAGTACGGCACTTTGGGTTGCTGCCGGGTTGGTATTGTTCACGATTTTGTTTGGTACCCGCAACCTCGACGCGAATGAGCGCCATCACGGGGTGGTCATGGCGATTGCTTTGGAGGCGGTTGTCAAGCTGTTTGCGCTGCTGGCGGTGGGGGTGTTTGTGGTCTGGGGTCTGAGCGGCGGCGTGCAAGGGATTGTGGCGCGAATCGATGCCTCGAAAATCGCCGAATTTGATGTATCCGGCAGCCGCTGGGCGGGCCTGACGATGCTGTCGGCAGCGGCGTTTTTATGCCTGCCAAGGATGTTTCAGGTGATGGTGGTGGAGAATGAGGACGAGGGGCATCTGCGCATGGCCTCGTGGGCATTTCCCACCTATCTGATGCTGATGAGCCTGTTTGTGGTGCCGATTGCCGTGGTCGGACTTGACCTGATGCCCGAAGGCGCGAACCCGGATTTGTTTGTCTTGACGGTGCCGCTCAGCGAGGGCCAGAACGGGCTGGCGATCCTGTCGTTTCTGGGGGGGTTTTCATCGGCCACTTCGATGGTGATTGTGGCGGCGATTGCGCTATCAACCATGGTATCGAACCATATTGTGATGCCGCTCTGGCTTTCGGCGACGGGGGGCACGGCTGTGATGTCAGGCGATATGCGCAATGTGGCGCTGCTGACCCGACGGTTTTCGATCGCAGGTGTTATTTTCCTGGGCTATTTGTATTTCCACGTCTCGGGGGGCGGCACCGCGCTGGCGGCAATCGGATTGGTTTCCTTTGCCGGGGTGGCGCAGTTTTTGCCAGCGATGATCGGCGGATTGTTCTGGCGCGGAGCCACAAGAAGCGGCGCCTTTGCCGGGCTTGGCATGGGGTTTCTGCTATGGCTTTTCACACTGTTTCTGCCCAGTTTTGGCCCCGGGACAATCCTGCCGCAGGCCGTGTTTGATCAGGGGCTTTTCGGGCTGATCTGGTTGCGGCCGCAAGCCCTGTTCGGGATCGTCGGCCTGGACCCTCTGGTGCATGCGGTGATGTGGAGCATGACGCTTAATACCGGGGCGTTTGTACTTGTCTCATTGCTGAGCTTCCCGCAACCGGTAGAGCGCTTGCAGGCGGCGCAATATGTCGATGTGTTTCAGCATTCCGTCACGACTGGATCATGGTCTGGCGGGATGGCACAAAGCGAGGATTTGCTGATCATGTCGCAACGGATTTTGGGCGCGCCGCAAGCGCAGGCGTTTTTTGCGTCCGCCGCGAGGGCGCAGGGGGTGAATGGGTATTTGCCGGAGCCGTCGCCGAAATTCCTTAATCAACTTGAGCGCGAGCTGGCAGGTTCGGTTGGCGGCGCCACGGCGCATGCGATGGTATCGCAAATTGTTGGTCGGGCGGCGGTGTCTGTCGAGGATCTGATGGCGGTGGCGGATGAAACCGCGCAGATCATGGAATATTCCAGCCGGTTAGAGGCCAAATCGGCCGAACAGACCCGCACCGCGCGGCAGTTGCGCGAGGCCAATGAAAAGCTGACGCAGTTATCTGTGCAAAAGGATGAGTTTCTAAGCCAGGTCAGCCATGAATTGCGCACGCCGATGACATCCATCCGGGCTTTTTCCGAGATTTTGCGCGATACCCGCGAATTGAGCGCCGGGGAGCAGGCGAAATATTCATCCATTATTCATGATGAAACGGTACGTTTGACGCGGTTGTTGGATGATCTGCTGGATCTTTCGGTGCTGGAAAGCGGGCGGGTTAACCTGAACCTGCAGGCGGGCACTTTGGGCAACATGCTGGACCGGGCCGAGGCGGCGGCGGGCGCCGGGCTGCGGATTGAGCGTGGCAAGGCGGATGGGGATATTGTGCTGACCACCGATCTTGACCGGCTGGCGCAGGTATTCATCAATCTGATGGCCAATACGCGCAAATATTGTGATGCGGATGAACCGGTACTGAGCATATCCACCATGCGTACCGGGGGGGATCTGGTGATTGATTTTGTGGATAACGGATGCGGCATTCGTGCCGGGCAACAGGCGGTGATTTTTGAGAAATTCTCAAGGCTTGGGGATAACACCGTTGGCGGCGCCGGTCTGGGCCTGGCGATTTGCCGCGAGATCATGACGCGGCTGGGCGGCGCGATTTCTTATCTGCCGGGGCAGGCCGGGGCGGCGTTTCGGGTAACATTGCCGTTGGAAACCCGTGTTGCGGCACAATAATATCGGCTGGCAAGGTAATTTTAACCATATCCTGCGTAATCTGGGGCTGGACGGTATTGACATCGGGCAGCGGCAGCAAAGCATGGCATCGCAAGGCAATCATTCAATCATTCATCGCAAGGCCCAGGGCGGGCGGCTTGATTTTGATGCGCGTGTCATGTCGCCTGCCAAGGCGCTGCGTCTGGCGCTGGCAAAATCGGCTGACAGGCTGCTTGATCTGGTGCTGACGGTGACAACGGTTGAACAGATCAGCCTGGCACAGGGAAAACTGCGCGATGTGGCGGGCAGTGACGGTTTGCTGATCGTGCTTGATGGGGCCGCAGGGGCCCGTGGTGCGGCCAAGTTTGACATGCAGTTTCTTGCCGGGCTGATCGAGATGCAGACAACCGGTTTTGTCAAGGCGGCCGAGGCCGAGCCGAGGCCGGTGACGATTACGGATGCGGCGATGGTGGCGCCGATGCTGAATGCGGTGATGCAGGGCTTTGATGCGGAACTGAGCGAGGCTTGGGCCGAGCATCGGGCGCCGGGCTTTCGGTTTGGTGATATGGTTGAGGACGGGCGCGCGCTGGCGTTGCTTCTGGATGCGCCGGAATATGATATGTTTCAGCTCAATGTTGATCTGGCGGAAGGGGCGAAGGCGGGCAGGCTGACGCTGATCTTGCCGGTGCAGCCCACGATTGAAGAAGCGGTGCAGGGGCCGGGCGCACAGACGGGTGATATGCGCAGCATCAGGGACCATGCCCTGGAGGCCCCTGTCACGATGGATGCGATCATGGCCCGGATCAAAATGCCGCTGAACGAGATTTGCCAGCTCGAGGGGGGTGATCTGTTGACGGTGCCTGCCGAATGTCTGAGCAAGACCGAGTTGGTGGCAGCCGGAAATCATGTGGTTTCGGAGGTGTTATTGGGGCAGATGAACGGCTTCAGGGCTGTGCGGTTTGCGCCGTCGAGGGATATGGCGACACCTGAGGCACCTGCGGCAAAGACGCGGACAGGGGCGGCAGATCTATCGGATGCAACCGGAGGCGAGGTTATGGAGGGCCATGCGATTGAAATTGACGCAACGGCCGCGGATGCGCCCGGGGCTGGCAAAGGCCCGGATGCACAGAGCCGGGTGGGTGCGATGGGCAAACAGGTTTTGCCGGTGGCAGATCAAACGCGATCGGATTTATCTGAACTGGACACCATGCCTGAAGAGGTTTGATGGCACCTGCGGGATGCAAAAGCCGGTTCCAGCGCTGAAAGATAGCCGGATATTAGAGCGTGTCGCGTTCATTCGAATTCACGCGGCCCGCTCTAAGCTATTGATTTCGCATGTTCGAGGAGCTCAAAACCGGTCCCAACTTTTGAGCAACATGCTCTAACTGCGAAGGGCGCATACAAAGATGGCTGCGGCGTGGATAATGGTGACGGGAACCGCAGATGCGGTGTGGTTATCTCATTCCCGAGGACCTGTATTTACAGGTGGGCACCAGATAAACGGACCACGGCCCGCACAGAGCTAGCTCCCTCGGAATTGCTTAAGGCCACCGGAATGCAACCGCTCACCAGCAACGCAGAACCCGCCATTGACTTAAGTAGTGCGTGAAGGCCCCCTCGGCAAGGGCTTGCATATGTTCATCTTTTGTTCATAATTGGGGGATGCCTGATTCATGCCCCCCTGCACAGCCTGAAAAATTGCAACCCGGACAGCGGTTGGCACGCAGTATTTGCCGACATTTGTTGGGCTATGACTTTGTTTCAATGGAAGAATTTACGCCTGAGCGCGGCAAGCGGGTGGATGTGATGGCGCTGGGGCCGAAGGGTGAGATCTGGGTGTTTGAGTGCAAATCCGGCCGCGCGGATTTTCGGGCCGATCATAAATGGCGCGGCTATCTGGCCTGGTGTGACCGGTATTTCTGGGTGGTGGATGCGGATTTTCCCACTGATCTGTTGCCGCCGGGCACCGGATTGGTGATTGCCGATGCCTATGGCGCCGAAATTATCCGTATGGGGGCGGAGAATAAACTCTCAGCGCCGCGCCGCAAGGCTTTGATCCGGAAATTTGCCCGCGCAACGGCCCTGCGGCTGCACCGGTTTCTTGACCCGGCCTTATGATTTGCGCGCCGTGGCCGCCTTGGCCGCCTTGGCCGCAGCAGTAATTTCCGCGGCAATTTCATCGGCTTCCTCAGGCGTGAAATCCATTGGAATCTCAATGCCCTTGGCCTCGATATAAAGCCGCACCATGCCCTGATCCGTGGGGCCGATTTGCAGATTGGCCTCAATATCACTTTCGCTGTTTATGCCCATTTTGGCCTCCGGTCTGATCGTGGTTGAATTACTTGTTCCAGCCCTGTTTGGCAAGCGTGGGAAATGTTGAAAATCTGGCCGACATGCGCCCAGATGAGGCTTGCATTCGACCGTGAAAATCAATACATCGCCCCACAGTGCCGCCGTAGCTCAGTTGGTTAGAGCGCTTGATTGTGGATCAAGAGGTCCCCCGTTCGAGCCGGGGCGGTGGTACCATCATTCCCCGGAATTCAGGTTGATCTTGACGCTCTGGCGGATCTGCCCGGTGTCGCGGTCATAAATCAAAATGCGGTCATCACTGGTGATGATCGCATACCAGCCGGGCCCCTGGGTGAAGGCTGTGGCCTCGGTGCCACCCGGCAGGGTGATGGTTTTGGGCAGGTCCGGCCCGCCATTGCCGGGGAAGCCGCCGGAGAACTTGATGACAAACAGCGCAATGATCACTAGAAGGCCAACAATCATCGCGCCGGTCAGAACCGTGACCAGCCGGCGCAGGAATATCAGCAATGCCGGATCAACCGGTTGAGGATTGTCGTCCATGGGCCCATCCCGAATATCCGTGCGGATCAGTGCCGACCCGCCCAAGCGCCTTGATAAGGCGCTTTCGCGCGATGTGCCAGAGGCCGCCGCACTTTCACGCACCCGTCTGGCGCGGCTGATTGCCGATGGGCAGGTGACGCTGAACGGGGCAAAGGCACGCGACCCGCGAGCCAAGGTGGCCGAGGGCGATATTGTCGAGATTGCTGTGCCGGAGGCAGTGGAAAGCCATATCGGCCCGGAGGATATTGCCCTGGATGTGGTTTATGAGGACGATGACCTGATTGTCATCAACAAGCCGGTGGGGATGGTGGTACACCCCGCGCCGGGCAGCCCGTCGGGTACGCTTGTTAATGCATTGCTGCACCATTCAGGCGCGGGTTTATCCGGTGTGGGCGGTGAAAAGCGCCCCGGGATTGTACATAGAATTGACAAGGATACCAGTGGGTTACTGGTTGTTGCCAAATCCGACAGGGCGCATCACGGGTTGGCGGAACAGTTTGAGGCCCATAGTGTGGAGCGCTATTACCGAGCGGTGGTCTACGGTGTGCCCGATGCCAGCGATCCGCGCCTGCGCGGCCTGCGCGGGATCAGTTTTGAACCTGGCAACATCATGAAGATCACCACGCATCTGGCGCGGCACAAGACCGAGCGGCAAAAGCAGGCAGTGCTGTTTCAGGGCGGACGGCACGCGGTGACGCGCGCGAGGATTGTTGAGGTGTTTGGCAAACCCGGTGTGGCGGCGCTGGTGGAATGCTGGCTTGAGACCGGGCGGACGCATCAGATCAGGGTGCATATGGCCCATGCCGGGCATGGGTTGATCGGGGATTCCACCTATGGCGGGCGGCGAAAACTGGCGGTGAAAGCGCTGGGCGAGGCCGGCATTGCGGCGGCGGCGGGTTTTCCGCGTCAGGCGTTACATGCGGCTGTGCTGGGGTTTGAGCATCCCGTCAGCCATGCGGCGATGCGATTCGAGGCACCGATACCCGAGGATATGCAAGCCCTGATTGCCGCATTACGATGCAGCACGGTTGCGTGAGAGCCTTGTCACAAAGCTCGCAAATCACCGGCGGCGGGTTAATATTGAGGTAAGGATTTCGCCCTATGGCTCTTGAATCCCTTGTATGGCGATATTATGTGAATGTTAAGCAAATAAACATTAAGAGGGCAGTCATTTGGGTAATTACAAAAACCTACCGGCACCAACTCCTGAAGGTGGATTGAACCGTTATATGCAGGAGATCCGCAAGTTTCCGCTGTTGGAGCCGGAAGAGGAATATATGCTGGCCAAACGCTGGGTTGAGGAGCAAGACACCGAAGCAGCGCATCGCATGGTCACCAGCCATCTGCGGCTGGCGGCGAAGATTGCCATGGGCTATCGCGGCTATGGCCTGCCGCAGGCGGAGGTGATTTCCGAGGCCAATGTGGGCCTGATGCAGGCGGTCAAGCGGTTTGATCCGGAAAAGGGTTTTCGTCTGGCGACCTATGCGATGTGGTGGATCCGCGCCAGCATTCAGGAATATGTGCTGCGGAGCTGGTCAATGGTCAAGCTGGGCACCACGAGCGCGCAAAAGAAGCTGTTTTTCAACCTGCGCAAGGCTAAATCCCGCATCGGCGCGCTGGAAGAGGGCGATATGCGGCCCGAGAATGTCAAGCGCATTGCCCATGATCTGGGGGTCACCGAGGATGAGGTGATCTCGATGAATCAGCGGATGTCGGGGGGGGATGCCTCGCTGAATGCCACTGTCGGCTCGGAAGGCGAAGGCTCGATGCAATGGCAGGACTGGCTGGAGGATGAAGACGCCGATCAGGCCGGGGATTACGAGGCGCGCGATGAGCTTGAGGCGCGGCGGGAATTGCTGGCCAAGGCGATGGATGTGCTGAACGAGCGCGAGCGCGATATTCTGACGCAACGGCGGCTGACGGACAAGACCATTACACTAGAGGAATTGAGTGCGGAATATGATGTCAGCCGCGAGCGTATCCGGCAGATCGAAGTACGCGCGTTTGAGAAGCTGCAAAAGCGCATGCGCAGCCTGGCACAGGAAAAAGGCATGCTGACAAAAGCATAAATGCTTGGCCTTGCCGCGAATTCAAAGTAGCCTCTATCGTCAGGCGAAAGGGGCTTTTTCATGGTCGGTGCCAAGAGATTAACGGCCTGTATCCGGGTGGTTTCATGTGTGGGCCTGCTGGCCCTGACGGCCTGTGCGCCAAGGCCGGTGGCGCAGCGGGCGGCCGCCAACCCGGACGCCCGGACCCAGACCATCTATGTGGCCACGCAACGGCGGCTGGATAATGTCGGGTCGGGGTTTGGCCGCAGCAGATCGACCAGGATCAATTATTTCAGGGCTGATATTTCGGTGCCCCCAACCCACAAGCCCGGAAAGATCGAATGGCCCGAAGGCACGCCGGATGCGGCCACCGATTTTGTCATCACCGGATCAGAGATCTATGCCGGTCCGGCCGGGTTGATCAGGGATGTGCACAAGGCAACGCCTGCTCGGGAAACCATGGTGTTCGTGCATGGCTACAACAACACATTATCCGAATCGATGTACCGTGTGGCACAAATTCAGGCGGATTTGGATATTGGCGGGCCAGCGGTATTGTTTTCCTGGCCCTCGGCGGGGGATCCGCGCGGCTATGTTTATGATCGTGACAGTGTGTTGTTTTCGCGTGACGCGCTGGAGAATACACTGAGGGAGCTGACAAATGCCCCCGGTGAGAAGGTGTTTTTGCTGGCGCATTCGGTGGGGGCGCAACTGACGATGGAGGTGCTGCGGCAAGCGGCGATTCGCGGTGATGGCAGGTTATTGCGGCGGATCAGCGGGGTGGTGCTGATGTCGCCCGATATTGATCCGGATGTGTTTCGCGCGCAGGCGCTGGCGATTGGCAGGCTGCCACAGCCGTTCGTGATTTTCATCTCACGGCAGGATAAGGCGTTGTCGCTGGCGGGGCTGCTTTCGGGGCGCAAACCAAGGCTTGGGGTGCTGGTGGGCGAAAATGATCTGAAGGGGCTGGATGTGACGGTAGTGGATTTCACGGCATTGGCCGATGGCGAGGGCTATGATCACGCGGTGCCGATGACATCGCCTGCGGCCATCGCGGCGCTGAATGAGATGATCAGGCGCGGTGAGCGTGAGCGGGTCAGGCTCAGAAAAAGCGTGATTTTGCTGCCGGCGTTTTGAGACGAGGAGGAGCCAATGGCGGGTGGATGGGCACGCGATGGTGCGGTGAATGAACAGATTGAAGCGTCAATCAAGGATGAACTGGCGCGTCTTAAGGCACGAAAGGGGCCTCAGGGTGAGAGCCTGATGTATTGCGCCGATTGCGAGGAGCCGATCCCCGAGGCCCGGCGCAAGGCGCTGCCGGGGGTTAAATTGTGCATTGACTGTGCATCAGATGTGCAAAGCCAGCATCAGGCGCGCGGCGGGATCAACCGGCGGGGTTCAAAAGACAGCCAGTTGAAGTGAGCGCCTCTGGATTTGCACCGTGGGTCAGGGGCACTGCCCCTCTTGGCCCGGATAAAACCGGTCCAATTCACCCCGGGATATTTCTGGCCAGAAGAAGAATACATGGTGTTTCTTCTGGCTTAAAATATCCCCGCCGGAGGCTCCTGCACTCAAAAATGGCGCGGGCGGGTGAAGGTCTTACGCTTCCATCGCCTCAAGCTCATCTATGAAGCCTGAGATCATGCTCAGCCCCTTGTCCCAGAATTTGGGATCGGAGGCATCCAAGCCAAACGGGGCCAGAAGCTCTTTGTGGTGCAGCGAGCCGCCGGCCTTGAGCATGGAGAAATATTTGTCCTGAAAACCCTCGGGGTTTTCCTCGTAAACCGCGTAAAGCGCGTTCACCAACCCGTCGCCGAAGGCATAGGCATAGACGTAGAACGGCGAATGCACGAAATGCGGGATATAGGCCCAGAAGGTCTCATAGCCCGGCATGAACTCGAACGCGGGGCCGAGGCTTTCGCCTTGTACGGACATCCAAAGCGCGTTGATGTCATCGGGGGTCAGCTCCCCCTTGCGGCGGGCGGCGTGGAGTTTGCATTCAAAATCATAGAATGCGATCTGGCGCACGACGGTGTTGATCATGTCTTCAACCTTGCCCGCGAGAAGGACTTTGCGTTCAAGATCAGTGCCCGCGCCCTCCAGCATTTTGCGAAAGGTCAGCATCTCGCCAAAGACGCTGGCGGTTTCGGCCAAAGTGAGGGGGGTGGAGGATAAAAGCTCGCCCTGATCCGCCGCCAGAACCTGATGCACACCGTGGCCCAGCTCATGCGCCAACGTCATCACGTCGCGGGGTTTGCCGAGGTAATTCAGCATCACGTAAGGGTGCACATTGGTCACCGTGGGGTGGGCAAAGGCACCGGGGGCTTTGCCGGGTTTGACGGCGGCATCAATCCAGCCTTTATCGAAAAACGGTGCTGCCAGTTCGCCCATGCGCGGATCAAAACCGCTATAGGCCTGCATCACGGTTTCGCGGGCCGAGGCCCAATCGACGGTTTTGGTATCCTCGATCGGCAGGGGTGCGTTGCGGTCCCAGACCTGCATTTTATCCAGGCCAAGCCATTTGCGTTTCAGCTCATAATAGCGGTGGCTGAGCTTGGGGTAGGCGGCGACGACGGCATCGCGGAGCGCTTCGACCACTTCGGGCTCGACATCGTTGGAAAGGTGCCTGCCGGTTTGCGCTGTCGGCATCTTGCGCCAGCGGTCGATCACTTCTTTTTCCTTGGCGGCGGTGTTATGCACGCGCGAGAAGATACGGATGTTTTCGCCAAAAACCCGCGCCAGTTCATGGGCGGCAGCCGCGCGTTTGGCGCGGTCCTGTTCGGTCAGAAGGTTGAGGGTGCCTTCGATGCTGAGGGTTTCACCGTCGACGCTGAAGCTGAGGCCCGCGATGGTTTCATCAAACAGGCGCTCCCAGGCATCGCCGACAACGCCAAGATCATGGAGGAATTTCTCAAGCTCGTCGGAAAGCTGATGCGGTTTCATCGCGCGGATGCGGCGGATCACCGGCCTGTAGCGGGCGAGGTCGGCGTTCTCAGAATAGAGGGTTTCAAGGGCGCCTTCCTCAAGGCGATTGAGTTCGAGCGAGAAGAACACCAAAGGCGTGGTGTAGTTGGTGATTTTCTCCTGACAATCGGAAAGGAATTTGGTGCGCCCGCCATCGGTTGTAAGCTGGTGATAGCGCAGGCCCGCGTAGGACATGATGCGCCCGGCGATGTTGCTGATGGCCTCGTCGCGGTGAATACAGTCAAGCATTTCAGCGGCGGTGAGCTGATCAAGCCTGCCCTCGTAATCGGTGGCAAAACCGGCGCAGGCGGTTTGCAGCCATTTCAGATCGCGGGCCAGTTCGGGCGCGTCTTCTGAGGTGTAAAGATCGCTGAGATCCCATTCCGGCAGATCGCCGAGGTTTTTATCCCCGGCAGAGGCGTTGGCGTCGAATGTGGGGTGGGGCAGGGTCAGCATGGGATACCTCAATATTATGATCCCCCGTGACATAGGCCGCGCGGGCGCATGCCACAAGGGGCTCATGGCTTGTCATTTCAGGTAGTCGGTTTAAGCTGAGGGAAAATCATCGGAGGAATGCATCATGCGGTTTGTCAGATACGGCGCGGTTGGCGCGGAAAAGCCCGGCGTGCTGGATGCCCGGGGGGCGGTGCGGGATTTGTCGGCCGTGGTGGATGATCTGGCGGGGGATGTGCTGGCGGATTTGCCGGGGGTTGCGCCCGACAGCCTGCCGCTGGTGGCGGGCAATCCCCGGTTGGGGCCGCCGGTGGGGCAGGTGGGCAAGATTGTCTGCATCGGGCTGAATTATTCCGATCATGCCGAGGAGGCAGGGATGGCAATCCCCACCGAGCCGATTGTGTTCCTGAAGGCCACATCCTCGATCATCGGGGCGCATGACACGGTGCTGATGCCGCGTGGATCAGCCAAGACCGATTGGGAGGTCGAACTGGGCGTGATCATCGGCCGCCGGGCGAAATATGTCAGTGAGGCGGATGCGCTGGATCATGTGGCGGGCTATTGCATTGCCAATGATGTGTCGGAGCGCGAATTGCAGATCGAGCGGCTGGGCCAGTGGACCAAGGGCAAAAGCTGTGACACGTTCGCGCCTTTGGGGCCGTGGCTGGTGACGCCGGATGAGCTGGGGGATGTGCAGGCGCTGGATTTGTTGCTGGAAGTCAATGGCACACGGATGCAGACCGGCACTACCGGGGCGATGATATTCACGGTGGCGCAGGTGATTGCCTATCTCAGCGAATTGATGACGCTGCACCCCGGTGATGTGATCATGACCGGCACGCCGCCGGGGGTGGGCATGGGGATGAAGCCTCCGCATTACCTGAAAGACGGCGATGAGATGGTGCTTGAGATTTCCGGGCTGGGGCAGCAGCGGTTGCAGGTGGCGCAGGGGTGAGGCCCCCCGTCCCGGCCACCTCTCCAAACCTGAGGCCGGGACCTCTTGGCTGGCGGAGAGATCCCGGCTCGGGGGCCGGGACGTGGCAGAGGCGGCCGGGACGTGGCAGAATTAGCTGTTTTTTTGTGCGGCCATATGACCGCAGATCAGCTCCATCACGCGGGCGCGGGTTTTGGGGGTGTCCATCAGCAACTCGTGTTTGCCGCCCTCAATGGTTTCCAGCCGGCTGCCGGGCCAGCGGGCCATGCGTTCAGTGATGGCGGGTATATCGACAATCTCTTCATCCGAGCCCATGACGCTGAGGCAGGGCAGATCAGGCGAAGCCATCCCGGCCAGCGCGCGGGTTTCCACCAGTGAAGTATAAAGCCAGCGCAGGCTTGGCCCGGCAAGTCCAAGGCCCGGTTGAGCGCGGGTCTGATCAATCAGATATTGGTACATGTCGGGGTCATTGGTCAGCATGTTGGTTTCAAACGGCTCAACCAGCACATAGCTTTGCGATGTTGTCCCCGGCGCGATTTTATCGCCCATGCCCAGAAACCGGCTGCCCCAGGACATGGCCCAGGCGAAGGGGCGCATATGGGCGGCCATGCCGATGCGCCACATCGGGGCGGAAAAACTGGCGGTCTCAACCGGCAGGCCCTCATGCAGGGAACGCAGGGCGATGCAGCCGCCCATGGAATGCGCCAGCAGGTGCCAGGGCCTGGGCAGATCAAGCGTTTTTGCCGCCTCAAGCATCGCCGCCACGTCCATCTGATAATCGGTGAAGTTCTGCACATGGCCAGCCATGGGATTGGCCACCAGACGGTCAGACAAGCCCTGACCGCGCCAGTCGATCACCAGTGTCGCATAGCCGCACTGAGCCAGATCACGCGCCGTGATCCCGTATTTCTCGATATATTCGGTGCGACCGGGGAACAGCAGGACCGTGCCTTTTGCATCTTCAAGAGGCCACAGGGCCACCCGCAGGCGTACGCCGTCGCGGGCCTTGATCCACCACGCCTGCCCGCCCTCGGGGCTGGGGGTGATGTCACTGAACAAAGGTGCGTCTTGCATCAGGCCAGAATACTGCCAAGCTTCATCGCTAGCCCCATATCACCATCCACGGCGAGCTTGCCCGACATGAAGGCAGCCGTTGGATCCATGTCGCCGGCGAGGATGGCCTCAAAGGTATCGGCGTCGGCGGTGAGGGTCACATCGGCCCCTTCATCGCCTGCGCGCGCGCCATTGCCGTCAATCATGATGCCGCCTTCGCCGGTGATCATGAATTTGGCCACGCCGTCAAAGCCATCACTGCCGATCTTATCGCTCAGGGCGGCCACTGCGGCGGTTACTATTTCGCTCATTTTCAGAATTCCTTACTAATTTATCATGCCGGGGGTTTGCATTCCGGCCCGTGACGTTACATTTACACATATTATGAGTATTTCGAACCTCAATCTCAAATGTGCCCTTACGGCACTTATGGCAATGGTCATGTTTTCCTTACCTGCAAGGGCGGATGAACTGGCAAAACTTGATCCGTTATTTGAGCAGTTGAAACAGGCCAATGCTGCCGATGCTGTGCGCATAGCCCGTGAAATCAACCTGGAATTGTCAAAATCCGGCTCGCCCGCGATGGATTTATTGCTGAAACGCGGTCAGGACGCATTGGAAGCCGGGGATATTCAGGCCGCGATTGGCCACTTTACGGCTCTGACTGATCATGCGCCTGATTTTGCTGAAGGCTGGCATATGCGCTCATTGGCTTATGCCGAGACAGGGCTTTATGGCCCGGCCCTGAATGATCTTGAGCACGCACTGGCCCTGCGGCCGCGGCATTTTCGGGCAATCTTCGGCCTTGGGGTGATACTGGAAGAGCTGGACCAGCCGAAACAGGCGCTTGCGGCCTACAAGAAAGCGCAGGCGATCTATCCGGGTTTTGAAGGAATAAATGAGTTCATTGACCGTGTGTCGCGCGATCTGGATGGCGAAAATATCTGATAAAAAGGGCTGAGAATGGCCGAGCAGTCACGAACGCTTGCGGTTCTGGGGCCCACCAATACCGGCAAGACACATTACGCGATTGAGCGCATGCTGGCCTATCCCACGGGGATCATCGGCCTGCCTTTGCGGCTGCTGGCGCGCGAGGTTTATGACAAGATCGTTGCGCTGCGCGGGCCATCGGTGGTGGCGCTGATCACCGGCGAAGAACGGATTGTGCCGACACGCACGAAATATTGGGTGTGCACCGTTGAGGCGATGCCCATGGGGATGGGCGCGGATTTTGTCGCGGTGGATGAGATACAGCTTTGCGCTGACCCTGAGCGCGGGCATGTGTTTACCGACCGATTGCTGCATATGCGCGGCCTGCGCGAGACGCAGTTTTTGGGGGCGCAGACCATGCGCGGGGCGATTGCGGCGCTGGTGCCGGGGGTGGAATTCCACACCCGCGTGCGGATGTCCGAGCTGTCATATGCGGGACGACGGGCGATTGCCAAGATGCCCGCGCGCAGTGCGATTGTGGGGTTCTCGGTTGAGGGCGTCTATGCCATTGCCGAGCTTTTGCGCCGCCAAAAAGGGGGCGCTGCGGTGGTGATGGGGGCGCTTTCCCCGCGCACCCGCAATGCGCAGGTCGAGCTTTATCAAAACGGGGATGTGGAATATCTGGTGGCCACCGATGCGATTGGCATGGGGCTTAATCTGGATATCAACCATGTGGCGTTTTCGTCACTCACCAAGTTTGACGGCCACCGGATGCGCGCGCTGGCCCCCAATGAGCTGGCACAGATTGCGGGCCGCGCCGGGCGGGGCATGGCGAACGGCACATTTGGCGTGACCGGCGAAGCGCCCGCTTTGCCCGATGAGGTGGCGCGCGCCATCATGGATCACCGGTTTACCCCGATCAGCAAGCTTCAGTGGCGCAATTCCGATCTGCGGATGGGCAATCTTGCGGCGCTGATTGTCTCATTGGAGCAGCGCCCCGGGGAGGGGCGGCTGAGCAAGGCGCGTGAGGCGGATGATCTCAGGGCGCTGAAGGCGTTGGCGGGGCAGGCGGGGATCTGTGAGCGGGCCTCGGATCCCACCGCGGTGCGATTGCTGTGGGATGTCTGCCGCATCCCCGATTTTCGCGGCATCAGCCATGCCGAACACGCCGGCCTTCTGGAGGTGATTTTCAGCGATTTGTCCGAGCATGGCCGGGTCAGTGATGACTGGCTGGCGCGGCAGGTGAAACGCATTGACCGGGTGGACGGCGATATTGACACATTATCGAAACGACTGTCGTATATCCGCACCTGGACCTATGTTGCGCAAAGAAAAGCCTGGCTGGATGACGAAATTCATTGGCGCGAGGCAACACGCGCTGTAGAAGACCGCCTGTCGGACGCCCTGCACGGGGCGCTGACACAAAGATTTGTGGATCGGCGCACCTCCGTGCTTATGCGCCGACTGAGACAGAAGGAGGCCATGGTGGCCGAAATAAGTGAATTGGGTGAAGTAAGCGTTGAAGGCGAATTCATTGGCCGCCTCGACGGGTTCAGATTTATACGTGACAAGGCCGCTGCCGGGCAGGAAGCCAAGACATTGGAACAGGCCAGCCTGAAGGCCTTGGCACCACATTTTCATCTCAAAGCCGACCGGTTTTATAACGCGCCGGACACGGATATTGATTTCACCGAACAAGGCGGGCTGACCTGGGGCAAGGAGGCCGTGGGCAAGCTGGTGGCAGGGCCGGACGCGCTTAATCCACAGGCGGTGGCGTTTGTGGACGAAGAAGCGGGCGATGAGGTGGCGCAGAAAGTGCAGCGCCGGTTGCAGCATTTCATTGACCGCAAGCTGGCCACCTTGTTTGAGCCTTTGCTGAATATCCAGCGCGATGAAACCCTCACGGGCACGGCGCGCGGCTTTGGCTATCAGATGGTTGAGAATTTCGGCATTCTGCCGCGCCGGGCCGTGGCTGATGAGGTCAAGGCGCTGGATCAGGAGGCGCGCGGTACCTTGCGCAAACATGGCATCCGCTTTGGTCAGTTCACCATTTTCATGCCTTTGCTGCTTAAGCCCGCGCCGACGCGGCTGCGGCTGGTGCTTTGGGCGCTGGCGAATGGCCTGAATGATTTCCCGGAATCACCCCCACCGGGCCTGGTGACGATACCGGCGGCTACTACCGCGCCCGAGGGCTATCACAGCATGTCGGGCTATTTTGCGGCGGGTGCGCGGGCGATACGGATTGATATGCTGGAACGGCTGGCGGATATGCTGCGCTCCGAAGACAGCCGCGGCGGGTTTGAGGCCAAGGCGGATATGCTGTCGATCACCGGCATGACGCTGGAACAGTTTGCCGATCTGATGCAGGGGCTTGGCTACAAGCCGGTGCGCGGCGAGCGTGACAAGCTGCGGGCCGCCCCGGAAGAATCCACATCTGCCGTTGATGCGCCCCCTGCCGAGGCGCCCATGCAAGAGGGCGACGAGACCGCCGGAGAACCCCCTGAAAAAGAAGTGTTTTACACCTTCACATGGGCCGGGGCCGGGCGGCGCGAGAAGCCTGCGCAGGACCGCAGCTCGAAACCACAGGGAAAATACAAGGGCAAACCCAAAGGCAAATCCAAGGGGAAACCCGAGGATAAGGGCGCTAAAACCTATTCGGCCAAGCCGAAGAAGGAAAAGCCGATTGATCCCGATAATCCCTTTGCAGCGGCGCTTATGGGGTTTAAAGATGGGAAGAATGGGTGAATCTGGCCGTTCCGGCTAGCTGGAGGAACGAATGGCACAAGCACTAAAAGAGTTTACGGCAAAAGATGCAATCGAATCCGCCTTTGCGGTTTTTCATGATTTTTTTTCAGTTAAATCAGGAAGCAGGCCCATTCAAAACCCTCTCTTAGAGGGAATCGAATATCTGGAGGACGATCACCAATGGATGGTAACGATTGGATTTGATATTGGACGAAACAAGAAAACTGGGGGTCAAATGGCTTTGTTCAATGAAACAACTGAACCAATCCGCGAAACCCGGCGGATTTTTTTGAACGCCAATGATGGACATTTCATGCGCATGGATGCGTAATGAAGACGGTATTGATTGACACAAATCTGTTGGTTCTTCTTATCGTTGGTAGTTTAGATAAATCTCGTTTAGGCAAAAAACGTGTTGAGAAATATGATCCTGAATCATTTGAAATGCTGACTGGCCTGCTTACGGATTTTCAAAGGCACGTATCCTTACCAAATATTCTGAGCGAAACCTCCAATCTTCTGAATGCAGGGAAACGTGAGATTGTAAATGGGGCAACCACCCGACTGGCTGCTTATTGCAAAAACCTTGACGAAATTTATGAAGTCAGTTTTCCAGTAATGGAGACCAAAGGCTATCAAGACTTTGGTCTTACTGACGCGGCGATTGCAAAAGTCAGCCAAAGGGGCATTTTTGGGCGGCATGGTGTTACAGTCCTAACGGATGATGCGCCACTTTACGGCTATCTTTCGAACATTGGGGCGCAAGTAATCAATTTCTCTCACTACCGGACACCAGACAGATTTTGATGAACGTCCCTGAAAAAATCCGCCTTGATAAATGGCTCTGGCAGGCGCGGTTTTTTAAAAGCCGCGCCATGGCGGCGAAACTGATCAGTGCGGGCAAGGTGCGGGTGAATGGCACACATGCAGGCAAGCCCGCGCGCATGGTTGGCCCGGGGGATGTGCTGACCTTTCCGCAAGCCAGGCAGGTCAGGGTGGCGCGGATTGTCGCGCTGGGCCTGCGCCGGGGGCCTGCGCCCGAGGCTCAGGCGCTTTATGAAGACCTTTCCGAGCCACAAACCGAGCCGCAAAAACAGGATAATTTTCCGCGCGCGCCAAGGTTTGAGGGAAAAGGCCGCCCGACCAAGCGCGACCGGCGCAAACTCGACCTGAAACGCTCCGGAGATCTTGAATGATCGCCTCTGCTGGATTAGGTGGGGCTAAGCCGAAACTGAAAGACAGCCATGACCTATATCGTTAATGATGCCTGCATCGCCTGCAAATACACCGATTGTGTGGAGGTTTGCCCCGTGGATTGCTTCTATGAGGGGGAAAACATGTTGGTGATTCATCCCGATGAATGCATTGATTGCGGCGTGTGTGAGCCCGAATGCCCCGCCGATGCGATCCGCCCCGATACCGAGCCGGACACCGAGCAATGGGTGGATTTCAACCGCAAATATTCGGAAATGTGGCCGGTGATCATCAGCAAGAAAGATCCGCTGCCCGAGGCGGAAGAGCGCGATGGCGAAGAAGGCAAGCTTGAGAAATATTTCTCGGAAAAGCCCGGAGAGGGCGGCTGACCGGCGGCTGTTTTGTCTTGGTGAAAACCTCTGATTTCAAGGGCTGAAGCGTGAATCTGTTCTGTTCGGGGTTTCGCAGCGCCGATTTTTATGTTATATGTGCCATAGAAATGTGAAGTATAGCCTGATATCCATTTTCCCGCGCAGCCGCCCGGGGATGGATTTCTTTGCGCTAGAAACATATGTTTCCGGGCACTGATGGCCGGGAAGATGGATTAGCGAATAGCGGGCACCCCTAAAACCAAGGAAGATATTCATGAGCACGACACCAAGGCCGGATTTCCGCCCCAATGATTATGTTGTTTACCCCGCCCATGGGGTGGGCAAAGTGATTTTGATCGAAGAACAGGAAGTGGCCGGCATGACGCTGGAGCTGTTTGTGATCTCGTTTGAAAAAGACAAGATGACATTGCGGGTGCCAACCAATAAAGCGCTGGAGATTGGCATGCGCGGCCTGTCAAACCCCGAAACCATCGACCGGGCAATGCGCACGCTGAAGGGCAAGGCCAAGGTGAAGCGCGCCATGTGGTCGCGCCGGGCGCAGGAATATGAGCAAAAGATCAATTCCGGCGATCTGATTGCCATTTCCGAGGTGGTGCGCGATCTGCACCGCACCGATGATCAGCGCGAGCAAAGCTATTCCGAACGTCAGCTTTATGAGGCGGCACTTGAGCGGCTGACCCGCGAAGTGGCGGCTGTGGCCGATGGTGATGAGGTGATGGCCGCTGGGCAGATTGACGAGGTTTTGATGTCGCGCGCCCGGGCGGCGGCGTAACACCCGAGGTTACGGAATGAGGAATGCCGCGCCTTACGGGGCGCGGTTTTTATTTGCGCCTATTATGGCGGTGAGTGTCCGGGAAAATCACGCAAGAAACGGGTCGCTTTTGCTCGACTGCCGGGCAAAGAATGCCTGATGAACAACCCCAGACTTGACCTGAAATCCACCCTATTATTGCTTGCGCTCGCGGCCCTTTGGGGCGGCTCATTCCCGCTTGCCAAAATCGCGCTTGCTCAGGTGCCGCCGCTGACAATTACCCTGCATCGGGTGTTCTGGTCGGTTCTGGCGCTTTTGCTGCTGGTGCGTTGGCAGGGCCTTGAATTTCCCCGCTCCTGGCGCATCTGGGGCGCGTGGCTGGTGATGGGGGGGCTTAACAATGCGATCCCGTTTTCGTTGATTTTCTGGGGGCAGACTCGGATTGAAAGCGGTCTGGCGTCGATTCTGAACGGCACCACGGCTGTTTTCGGGGCGGTTGTGGCCGGGCTGTTGTTGAAAGATGAGCCACTGACCATGCGCAGGCTGATCGGGGCAGGCTTTGGCCTTGCCGGTGTGGCGGCCATCATGGGGCGGCAGGCGTTTGCCGGGTTTGATCCGCGCAATCTGGCGCAGCTTGCGGTGCTGGCGGCGGCGTTATCCTATGCGTTGGCAAGTGTCTGGGGCAAAGTGGCACTCAAAGGCATTGCGCCGCAGATGAATGCCCTGGGCATGCTGATGGGCAGCACAATTCTGATGATCCCGGTGGTATTGTGCACCGATGGGGTGCCGGATTTATCCCTGTCACCGGGTATCTGGGCCGTGCTTCTGGCTTTGGCAATGCTTTCCACGGTGCTGGCCTATCTGCTTTATTTCAGCATCCTTGCCCGCGCCGGGGCGGCCAACCTGATGCTGGTCACACTGCTTATCCCGCCCTTTGCCGTGGGGATTGGCGTGGTTTTCCTGAACGAGGCCCTCGGGCCGGGGGCCATTATCGGCTTTGCCCTTATTTCCATGGGCCTTGTGATCACCGACGGGCGATTACTGCGGCGCATAAAAAAACGGTGATGCCAGGGAGGTGGGCATCACCGTTTCTCAAAAGCGTTCGGCCCCAGGGGGGGAGGAGTGGGCCGATCGCTGTCCGTCGGGGCTTTGACGGCCCCGGCATTTCTTTGGTTTAGTTGCCGTAAACGGCTTTGCGGGCTTCGGACCGGATGGTTGTGCGGTTCATGCCCAGATCATTCAGCTCATGCTGCGACAGATTAGCCAGTTCACGGACTGTCTGACGGTAAGCGCGGCGGTCTTGCAGGCGTTGAAATGCGTGAAAGATTGCGGCGCTGAAATCAACGGCCAAGCCGGATGTGGCGGGAAGTGTTTTGGTTGCGAATGCCATGATCGGCTCCTTTTTCAGTTGGGCACTGGCATTTTGTCAGTGGTTAAAATTGTCTCGTTTCTTGAGCCTTAGATATACCTGTGGCGTGCCTGCACAACACGCAGTTTGGGCAATGCCGCTATGCAGCAAATGCATAAGGGAAACTGACCTATTTTTGGAGCAGTCCGGTAAATTCTGTCCCGGCAAAGTCTAGCAGCGCGTGGGTTTCACCCACCCTACGTTCTGAATGATGCGTCAGGATCTGGGATGTTGCGGCGGTCTGCCTAGCGGTTCATCAGGCCCGGCAGGTAGGTTACGATCTGTGGCCAGGCAATGATCAGGCCCACGGCTATAAGCAGCAACAGAAAGAACGGCAGGGCGGCACGCGCGATTGACAGGATGTTGATGCCGGTAAGCCCCTGAATGACAAAAAGGTTGAAGCCCACCGGCGGGGTGATCTGCGACATCTCGACCACGATCACCAGATAGATGCCGAACCACAAGGGATCAATGCCCGCACTTGTGATCATCGGCATGATGATCGAGGTGGTCAGCACCACCACCGATATGCCATCGAGAAAGCACCCCAGCAGGATGAAAAACACCGTGAGGGCCGCGAGCAGGGCCAAAGGCGTGAGGCCCAGCGAGCCGATCCATGCCGCCAGATTGCGCGGCAGGCCGGTGAAGCCCATGGAGACGGTCAGAAATGCCGCCCCCGCTAGGATGAAGGCGATCATCGCCGAGGTGACGGTGGCCCCCATGATGGCCTCAATCAGCATTTTGCGGCTGAACGTGCCGGAAAGCCACGCGAGGATCATCGAAAAGACCACGCCCAATGCAGCGGCATCGGTGGGCGAGGCGATGCCGGTATAGATCGAGCCGATGACCGCGGCAATCAGGGCGATGATCGGGATCAGACGCCGCGAGGCTTTGATTTTTTGCAACAGGGTAAACTGCGCGTCCTCATGCGGGATCAGGGCGGGGTTCATCAGCGCGCGCAGTATGACATAGCCGCCAAACATCCCCACCAGCATCAGCCCCGGCAAAACCCCGGCGATGAACAGCCGGGCGATGGATTGATCCGTGGCCACGCCGTAGACGATCAAAATGATCGACGGCGGGATCAGCAGGCCAAGCGTGGCCGAACCCGCAAGGGTGCCGATCACCAGTCGCTCAGGGTATCCGCGCTCATTCAGTTCGGGCACCGACATCTTGCCGATGGTGGCGGCGGTGGCCGCGGAAGAGCCTGAGACGGCGGCAAAGATCGCACAGCCCAGAATGTTGACATGCAGCAACCGGCCGGGCAAACGGCCCAGCCAGGGGCTGAGGCCTTTGAACATGTCCTCGGACAACCGGCTGCGCAGAAGAATCTCGCCCATCAGGATAAACAAAGGCAACGCCGCCAGCGCCCAGGAATGGCTTTGGCCCCAGATGGTTGTGGCCAGCACTTGGCCGACGGGGGCGGAGGAAAAGAATGTCATGGCAAAAATGCCCACCGACATCAGCGCAACCGCGACCCAGACGCCGAGGCTCAGAAGCCCCAGAAGGACCAGCAGAAGGCTGAGCATTATTACCGGATCAGACATCTATTCACTTTCGGAATTTTTCAGCACCGGGCCCCCCGCGTGCGCGGTTTGCCAGATGAGATCAACCAGGGCGATGGTCAGGATGCCAAGCCCGGTGCAAAGCGCCAGTTGGGGGATCCATAACGGGATGGCAATGATCCCGAAGGATTTATCGCCAAAGCCATAGGATTCGATATTGAGCCGGATCATGTAATAGGTGGCAAAACCGCAAATAAGGGCTGCAAATATCAGGCTGAAAAGCTCGGAGGCCAGCCTAAGTTTTGGATTGAATGCCTGTAACAACAGTGTCACCCGGATATGCCCGCCGCGTGTCAGCGTATAAGCCAGTGCCAGAAATGAGGCGGAGGCGAGGAAAAACCCGGCGAAATCGGCGTAGGACGGGATGGTATAGCTGTAATTCGCGCCGAAAACCTTGGCGATCAGATTAAGCAGAACCTGCGCCGACGTGACCACGCAGATCAGCACGATAAACCCGGCGGCAACCGCACCGCTCAATGTGTACAACCTGTCGAGGAAAATACGCATATGGAGGGCCCCCAATAAGGTGGCGGGCCGGGTTTCCCCCGACCTGCCTGTTTTGCGGCTTAATTGGCGTTGTAATCGTCGATGATCGCCTTGGTCTCAAGGCTGGCGGTGGCTTGCAGATCGGCGAGCATCTTATCACCAATGGCCTTGAGCCCGGCCAGTAGCTCGGCGCTTGGTTCAACCACTGTGATGCCATTGTCCTGCATCACCTTGGTCTTGGCCTCGGCTTCGGCTTTGCTCATCTCCCAGCCGCGTTGCTCTGCTATGGCCGCTGAGGCAAGAATGCCGGCCTGAACTTCGGGGTCCAGCGCGTCAAACATCTGTTTGTTCACCACCACGATGTTTTTCGGCACCCAGGCATTGATCGGGGTGTAGTGGCTGAGGAAATCCCAGGCCTTTGAACTGGCACCGGTGGAGGGCGAGGTGATCATCGCCTCAACCTGCCCGGTGGCAAATGCCTGTGGAATATCAGGTGCCTCCACCTGCGTCGGCGCGGCCCCGGCCAGGGTGGCAAAGGATTCCAGGGCGGCGTTATAGGCGCGGAATTTCAGCCCGGAAAGATCGTCAACCGTTTTGATTTCCTTCTTGGTATAAAGCCCCTGTGTCGGCCACGGCACGGCAAATAATGGCATCAGGTTTTGCGCCGCCAGAAGCTCGGTTATCACCGGTTTTTGCGCCTCCCAGAGCCGCGCGGCATCTTCATAGGAGGTGGCCAGAAACGGCTGGCTGTCAAGGCCAAAGGCGGCATCCTCGTTTGACAGTCGAGAGAGGAAAAACTCGCCAATCGGCACCTGACGGCTGCGCACGGCGTTCTTGATATCCCCGTGTTTGAACAAAGACCCGGCGGAATGCACGGTAATTTCGAGCGCGCCACCGGTGGTGGCTTTTACGTCGGACGCAAATTCGATGATATTGGCTGTGTGGAACACCGCATCCGAATAGGGCGTCGGCATATCCCAGTTTTCAGCCTGAACGCTTGTCGTCAGACCAATGGAAATCGCCGCTGTGGCCAGTATTCCGGTTAACTTGTTCATGGTTCATATCCTCCCAGATTTATTATCTGGCTATAGTTGCATTCTGCGCGGGCAGGTTCCAGTTAATTTATCTGGGCAGGTTTGGGCAATAACAGGGCCCATCTTTTTCCCTATCCCCCCGTAAAACGTGCTGGCATCGCTGACGTGGCTTGGCTAGTAAGCATTCAGAAGTATTTTTGAGGAGCGCGCAGGCATGGCGAAAATCACCTATATCGAGCATAACGGCACCGAACATGTGGTTGAGGTTGCCAATGGTCTAAGTGTCATGGAAGGCGCGCGCGATAACAATATTCCGGGCATCGAGGCCGATTGCGGCGGGGCCTGTGCCTGTTCCACCTGTCATGTTTATGTTGATGCCGACTGGGTTGATAAAATCCCGGCCAAGGATGACATGGAAGAGGATATGCTTGATTTCGCCTATGAGCCTGATCCCGTGCGCTCGCGCCTGACCTGTCAGGTCAAGGTGACGGATGCGCTTGACGGCCTGATCGTTAAGATGCCCGAACGCCAGATCTGATGCCTCGCTGGCACGGCGAATGGCGGCAAGATATAGACGCGATTTGCAATAAACCCGTGATTCTGGTTTTTCGCGAAGCGCTATAGCAGGCGATCTTCGCCGCATCCTCAAAGACTCAGATAGCCAGTTGTTCAGCCAGCGTAAGATTGCGGTTTCGGGTGCGTCGGAAATCGAGTCCGGCTTCGAGATGTCTTAGATGTGCGTCAATCAAGCTGACCAGCCGGTCAGAGTCACCTGATTCAATCTGGTCGACAATACGGTCATGTTCATCTTCGGCGCAGCCCGATGTACCAGCGGCGTTGTAGAGTCCCAGAATGAGCGTGGTTCGCAATGTCAGCTCGGCCAGGAATCGTTCCAGAACCCGATTGCCGGAAATCTTGGCGAGCTGCATGTGAAACATGCGGGACAGGCGCAGCTCCCGCGGCTTATCATTATCTGCGCGGGCTTGTGCCTCTTGGACAATGTTGTTGCGCATATAGGCGATGTCTTCGGCACTGGCGCGCGCGACGACATTGCGGGCAAGCGTACGCTCGATAGTGCGGCGAGCTTCAAAGACCTCGCGCGCCTCTTCCGGTGAAGGGGTGACGATGAATGCACCGCGATTCGGGCGCAGTTCGACAACATGCTGTGCGGCTAATGCAGTAAGTGCGCGGCGTACATTGGCGCGATTGCATTTAAACAGATCACTTAACTGCTGTTCTCCCAACTTGCTGCCTGCAGGCAGCCGCTGCTCGGAAACAGCAGTAAGTATTGACTGTGTTATCGCGTCTTCAGGTGCGCGAGCGGCGCTATCCTTCGGATTTTCATGGGAAACATCACTCATGTCGCGACTTTAGGCGAGGCCGGGTTCATGCGCAATATATTGGTAACATATTTTTTGTTGACTTGATAACAATAATTGTTAACAATACTTGATGACAATATGGGGAGTCCTATGAAAATTCTTGTAATGAATCCGAATTCCACGGTGTCAATGACCGACAAGATCGTAAAAAGCGCGCAACAGGTCGTCAGCGAAAGGACGACAATCATCGCAGCCACCGGCCATGATGCACCCGCCAGCATTCAGGGACATCACGACGAAGCCTTGTCGGTGCCGGGGTTGATCGTGCGGTTGAAACAGGCTGAAGCCGAAGGTGTGGACGGAGTGGTCGTTGCCTGTTTCGACGACCCCGGAATTGGTGCCTGCCGCGAGGTGTTTTCAGGGCCGGTGCTGGGTATCTGCGAGGCCGCTGTGAAGGCCGCCAGCATGATTTCTACATCGTTCTCGGTCGTGACGACATTGCCGCGATCGGTGCCGGTGATCGAGCATCTCGTTCACGGTTACGGCTTGAGCCATCAGTGCAGGCGGGTCCGCTCGGCTGAGATCCCGGTGCTGGCGCTGGAGCAGGAAGGATCCGGGGCGCGCGAGAAGGTGCGCGATGAGATCTTGAAGGCCGTCCGTGAGGATCACTGCGAGGCGGTGGTGCTGGGCTGTGCGGGCATGGCCGATCTGACCGGATGGCTGACACAGGAAACCGGCGTGCCGGTCATCGATGGCGTGACGGTCGCAACACGAATGATCGAGGCCCTGATTGGCTGCGGTCTGAGAACCAGCAAGGTGTGCGCCTACGCTGCACCGATTGCTGCATGATTTCAAAGGGAGGACAGAAAATGACAAAGGGAGGACAGAAAATGACAATGAGCCCGGAATATGAGACGCCCCATGTGGAGACGCTTGATCACAAGGCGATTGGCGAGGAAAGCCTTGCGCCCCAGAAAACAAGAATCATGGATCCGATATCCTATCTCTTCGCCTGGCTGGGAGGATGCGTTTCGATCGGCACATTCACTGTCGGCTCCGGCCTTGTCGGCACCCTGAACCTGCTGCAGGTCTTCATTGCTATCGCCATCGGCTGCAGCGTGATTGGCCTCGCGTTGATGATCAACGGGCAGGCGGGGCACAAATACGGCATTCCGTTCATGGTCCAGGCGCGCTCTGCCTTCGGTTTCACCGGAACACGCATTCCCGCTCTGGTTCGCTCGGTTCCGGCGATCGTCTGGTTTGGCTTCCAAAGCTGGATCGGTGCGGGGGCGCTGAACCTGGTCTCGGCAACGATGTTCGGCTTTGATAATATCGTCGTCTTCTTCATCGGTTTCCAGTTCCTGCAGATTGGCCTTTCTGTTCTTGGCTTTCACGGCATCAAGTGGCTGGAAAACATTGGTTCGGTCTTCATCATCGGGTCGCTGATCTACATGTTCTTCAGCGTCATCAACAAGTATGGCGACGTAATCATGACCAATCTGGTCAATGTCGAAGGCACATGGGGCGCGCCATTCTGGGGCGCGACGATGCTGTTCCTCGGGATCTACAGCACCATGATGTTGAACGTGTCCGACTACTCGCGCGAACTGCGAAAAACGGTCGGTCCGGTGCGCCAGGCGGTGATCTATGCCAATTCGATCTTTCCGGCGACCCTGTTCATGGGCCTTATTGGTCTGATGGTGTCGGGTGCCACGGGCGAGGTTGATCCGATCAAGGTGTTCTCCAGCGCTGTCGACAACAAGGTGCTGCTGGTCGTTACCCTGCTGTTTATCGCCTTCGCACAGGTCACGACAAACATTCTGAATAATGTGGTACCGCCTGCTTATGCGCTGATGGATGTGTTCAAACTGAAGTTCAAGACATCTGCAATCCTTGTCGGCCTGCTTGCCTTCTGCACCTTCCCCTGGGAGTTGGTGAAAGACGAATCCGCCGCCGGCCTGGGGGTCTTTATCCAGACCTACTCCGCCTTCCTCGGTCCGATCTTCGCGATCCTTGTGGTGGACTACTTCGTCCTGCGTCGCCAGACGCTCGACCTGGACAAGCTCTATGATCCCGAAGGCCCCTACAAGGGTATCAACTGGGCCGCGATTGTTGCGATGGTGATCGGCGTGGTGGTTGCGCTGATTTTCTCGGGGATTTCGTGGTATGCCAGCCTGATCCCGGCCGGAGTGACTTACTGGTTGCTGATGAAATATCTACCGTCGGCACAGCGGTTCGCAGACTGAGCACAACCACAACACCAGGAGCGCGGCAGTTGTGCTGCGCTCCTCTCGCTTTGCCGGACGAGCAACAGCCGTTTAGTGTTGAGTGATTGCCCAAATCTCAGTTCGACTGGCAAAGCTTTGAACCTGCTTGACCGGCGCGAAGTGATCCGTTCTGCCGTATCTTCGATACCTTGAGGCGTGAATCCAGCTCCCGGCGGTATCCGCAGATGCCAGGCCAAAGTTGAGATAATAACAGCCAGCGCCGATTGGAGCCGCATCATGGCAGCCACGCTCAAAAACCGATCAATCCTGACAACGGATATCGGCACCTTTAGCGCCATTGACAGCCTGAACGCAGCCCTTACCTGCCCCTGGCTTTCATTTTTCTCCAAATACTCCGGGGGGTGCGGGGGGCAGCGCCCCCCGCTCCGGTCGGATCGCGAAGCGATTCGAAATCAAAGCGCGCGCCAGCCAATATCCCGGCGAAAAAACCCTTCAGGCCAATTAATCTGATCCACCATCGCATAGGCCCGCATAGAGGCCTCCTGCAACGTCCCCCCCCGCGCCGTCACATTCAAAACCCGCCCGCCGGAGGCGGTGATCCGGCCCTCCACCTCGCGGGTGCCCGCATGGAATACCATATTGAAACTGTCTTCCGGTAATGCATCCAACCCCTTGATCACGCTGCCTTTACCGTAATCTCCGGGGTATCCATTGGCCGCCATCACAACCGTCATCGCATGATCATCCGCCCAGTTCACCTGCGCGCGCTCAAGCCGCCCTTCAGCGCAGGCCAGCAACAGATCCAGCACCTGCGCCCCAAGCCGCAGCATCAGCACCTGGCATTCCGGATCGCCAAATCGCACGTTTATTTCCACCAGCCGGGGCTGGCCATCTTTGATCATCAGTCCGGCATAAAGCACCCCCTGATAGGGCGTGCCGCGCTTCGCCATCTCGGCCAGTATCGGCTTCACGATCTCTTCCAGGGCCTTTGTGGCAACCGCATCTGTCAGAACCGGGGCCGGGGAATAGGCCCCCATGCCGCCGGTATTGGGGCCGGTATCGCCTTCGCCCACGCGCTTGTGGTCCTGGGCGGTTCCCATTGGCAGAGCGGTTTCACCATCACAAAGCACGAAATACGAGGCCTCTTCGCCTGCCATGAACTCCTCGATCACCACCTCGGCCCCGGCACCGCCAAATGCACCGCCAAACATGTCGTCAATCGCTGTCAGCGCCTCGTCCCCGGTCATGGCCACAACCACACCTTTGCCAGCGGCCAGACCATCGGCCTTGACCACAATCGGAGCGCCTTGCGCGCGCACATAATCCTTTGCCGCCTCAGTATCGGTGAAATGGCCATAGGCCGCCGTCGGCGCGCCCGCCGCATCGCATATGTCCTTGGTAAAGCTTTTTGACGCTTCCAGCCGCGCCACTGCCGCGCCGGGGCCAAACACCAGAATACCGGCCTCGCGCAGGCGGTCGGCCACACCGGCCACCAAAGGCGCCTCGGGGCCGATAATGACAAAATCAATGGCGTTTTCTTCCGAGAATGCCACCACTGCCGCGCCGTTCATGATATCGAGATCGGCACAATCGGCAATCGCCGCAATGCCGGCATTTCCCGGCGCAACGATCAGCCGGTCGCATTTTGGGTTCTGCATCACCGCCCAGGCCAGCGCATGTTCCCGCCCGCCGCCGCCAAGGATCAGAATATTCATATGCGCCCCCTCTTGCCCAGACAATGCCCGCCTTCTAAGCTGCGCCAAAGCCAGACACAAGGCGGGGCACATGTCCGATTTGATTGACGATCCCGACAGCGGCGAAAACGCCCCTGAATTTTCCATCTCCGAGCTTTCCTCGGCGATCAAACGCATGATCGAGGGCGAGTTTTCGCATGTCCGCGTCAAGGGTGAGGTTGGCCGGGTATCACGGCCGCGCTCGGGGCATATTTACCTTGATCTCAAGGATGACCGCGCGGTGCTGGCGGGGGTGATCTGGAAAGGGGTAAGCGCGCGGCTTGCGGTGCAGCCCGAAGAGGGCATGGAGGTGGTGGCCACCGGGCGGCTGACCACCTTTGCCGGGCAATCGCGCTATCAGATTGTCATAGAAGACATCAAACCGGCGGGCATGGGTGCGCTGATGGCGATGCTGGAAAAACGCAAGGCGGCACTAGGCGCCGAGGGGCTTTTCGCGCCGGAGCGTAAAAAGGAAATCCCCTATCTGCCGGAGGTAATTGGCGTTATCACCTCGCCCTCGGGCGCGGTGATCCGCGATATTCTGCACCGGCTGCGCGACCGGTTTCCGCGCAAGGTGCTGATCTGGCCGGTGGCGGTGCAGGGGGATAAATGCGCATGCGAAGTGGCCCGCGCGATTGCGGGGTTCAACGCCTTCACCGAGGGCGGTGCTTTGCCGCGGCCTGATTTGCTGATCGTGGCGCGTGGCGGCGGCTCGATCGAGGATCTGTGGGGTTTCAACGAAGAAGCGGTGGTGCGCGCGGCGGCGGCCTCGGATATTCCGCTGATCTCGGCGGTGGGCCATGAAACCGATACCACACTGATTGATTACGCCTCGGACAGGCGCGCGCCCACGCCAACAGCGGCGGCGGAACTGGCGGTGCCGGTGCGGCTTGAACTGATGGCTTGGCTGGACGGGCAGGAGGCGCGGCTCTCCCATGCGCTCACCTCGGGCATCACCACGCGCGGTCAGCGCCTGCGGGATCTGGCGCGGGCACTGCCGCGGATTGAGGCTCTGCTGGACACCCCGCGTCAGCGGCTTGATAGCTGCACGGGGCAATTATCTGCGGCCCTGATCAGTGGGGTGCAAACCCGTCGCGTGAAATTGTCGGAAATATCCGGCGCGCTGCGCCCGGGCCTTGTTCGTCAAAGGCTTGAGGCCGAAATCGGGCGGAAAACCGAGCGCATGACAGATCTGAGCCGCCGTCTGCGCGATGCCAGTACCCGCCAGACAGGCTTGTGGCGTGATCGCCTTTCCGCCACGGATCGGTTGCGCGAAACCCTTGGCTACAAGGCAACGCTAAAGCGTGGTTATGCGGTGGTGCGGGGCGATGGCGCGGTGGTTACCAGCAAATCCGCTGCCCAAAAGGCGGCGGCATTGGAGATTGAGTTTTCTGACGGGAGGCTGGCATTGGATGGCACCGATAAACCGCCCCCAAAGCCCGCCAGGGCAAAGCCTGCCCCACCGGATCAGGGCAGCCTGTTCTGACTTTTTCGGTTTCCACGTAGGGTGGGTGAAACCCACCCCCCGTTTTGGTCAGACCCGCCCGTCACACCCCGGTCAGAATCTGATGCGAATTCTTGACATTGCCGATCACAACGCTGGTTTCAATGCCAAATACGCCGGGCAGCTCGGCCAGGGTTTGGCGCAGGTAGCGGTTATAATCCTTCATATCGGGCAGGCGCAGTGTCAGGATATAATCATGCACGCCGGTAATCAGATCACAGCGCTGCACCTCATCCAGTTCCATGATCCGCTGCTCGAATTTGGCGATTGATCTGCGATCCCGGCTTTGCAGTTTGACAAATACGTAAATCGCCATCTCAAGCCCGCATTTCTCCGGGTCGATATCCGCGCGGTAGCCTTTGATCACCCCGGCCTCTTCAAGCTGTTTGACACGCCTGCGCGTGGGGGTGGGCGAAAGGCCGGCGGATTCGGCAATAGCTTCGATGCTGGCGCGGCCATTGCCTGCCAGAGCATTGAGAATTTTTTTATCTGTTTTATCAAGCATCGTAGATATTATTCACTTTAATTTTACATTACGTCAAAGGATTTGGTGAGATATTGCCGGATCATTGGTTTATGCTGGCATTTGATAAATCATAAATCAGGGGTGTGCCGATGGTAGCGCAGCATAAAAAAATGGCAGTCAGAACCGGGTTTGACCCGCGCGGCGTGCCGGTATCCTGTGCCGAGCCGGGCGCGATCGAGGGGTTGGAAAAAGCCCTTGAGATGGCGCTGGCGTTTCGCGGTGATGCGATTGCACAAATTGATCAGGTGCTGCGCGACTATCCTGATTTCATCATGGGATGGCTGTTCAAGGCCGGCTGGCTGACGCAATCCATGGAAACCCGGATTTACCCTGATATGGTTGCGGCGGTGACGCAGGCGGAAAAGCTGCTTGCAACTGCCAACGCGCGCGAGCGCGGCCATTATGCCGCTGTTGAGGCCTGGATGCATGGCGATTTTTACGGCGCGGTGCAAAAATGGGAGGCGGTGCTGACAGCCTATCCGATGGATTTGTTCGCCCTCGCCTTGATCCATTATACCGATGTGTTGCTCGGCGATGTGGTGGGGCAGCGCGATGTGGTGGCGCGGGTTTTCAACCTATGGGATGAAAACGTGCCGGGCTTTGAATTTGTGCTGGGGTTTTACGCTTTTGGCCTTGAGGAAAATCGCGATTTTGCCGAGGCCGAGGAAATGGGCCGCCGGGCGCTCGCCATCCGGCCTGACAATCCCTATTCGGTGCATGCGGTCAGCCATGTAATGGAAATGCAGGGCCGACAGGTGGGCGGCATTCGTTTCATGCAGGATAATCTGGCTTATTGGGGGACATCCAATTTTGCCAATCACCTGTGGTGGCACACCTCGCTTTATCATCTGGATCTGGAACAGAATGACATGGTGATGGATATTTTTGACAGTCATCTCAATTCGGTCGGCAAAGAGGGCGACCGGTATGAAGAGCTGGATGCCGCCGCGCTGCTTTGGCGGCTTAATCTGGTTGGGATTGATGTGGGGGATCGCTGGGCACATCTGGCGGATAAATGGGCCACCTCGGCGCAGGATACGCTTTATGCCTTCAATGATGTGCATGCGATGATGACATTTGTGGCCGACGACCGGGTGGAGGCGCAGGCCGCACTGCTGAGCGCCAATGAGCGCCATATTGAGAATGCATCAGACGCCAATGCCTCGATGAGCCGCGAAATTGGCCTGCCGTTTTGCCTGGCGATTCAGGATTTCAAATCCGGGAATTATTCGGCCTGCGTCGACCGGCTTTTGCCGGTGCGCTACATGACGCAAAAACTGGGTGGCAGTTTTGCCCAGCGTGACATCATCGGCTGGACCTTGCTTGAGGCGGCCTTGCGGGCCAAGCGCTTTGATCTGGCGCTGGGGCTGGCGAATGAGCGTGCGGCGTTGAAATCAACCTCGGCGCAAAACTGGCGGGCGGTGGCGCGGGCGTATCATGGCCTTGGCAATCACAACAAAGCCGATCAGGCCACGGCCCGGGCGCAGGCGCTGATTGCCGGGTGATAAAGGCGGCTTTACGCCCCGACCTCCGGCCCGAGACAAAGCAACGGCTCGGCGCTTTTTTCCACCTCGTAAAGCTGCGTCTGGCTGGGGTCATTCTGATATTGTGCCACAAGCCCGCCCTCGGAGCGGGTAAAGCCCCAGCATTGTGGATCGGGTTGTTCTTCATACTCAAAACAGATCATGCCATCCTGCGGATACCACACGCCTTCCTGACATTTACCATCCAGATAAGACCACCGGACGCGGCGATCATCAAGATATTCCTCGCCGCCATAGGGCTGCCCCTGATTGGCATAATAAAAGGTTTTGCCGCGGGTGTAGCTGTCAAATTCCGCCGCCGTCATCAGGGGATCGGCGAGGGCGGGCAGGGAGGGCAGGATAAATCCCAGGATCAGGAGGGTTTTTTGCATGAAGCCATTGTGCCAGAACTCCAGGTGACTGACCAGTATGATGTAAAGGGCTGGATCAGAATTTCATGCTCCAAGTGCTTTGCAAATCCTCACGATCCGGATTAGGGGGTAACATTGAACCGATCCGGAGGGCGCATGTCGTTTTTCAATAAATTAAAGAAGCGGCTTTTCCGGTCGTCCTCGAAGATCGGGGAGGGCCTTGATGCCATTGTCGAGGATGGCGGCGAAGAGGAAATTGTTGAAATTGCTGAAGAGGCTATTGAAGCCACCGCCCCGGTAGCACTCTCTTCGCCAGAGCCAGAGCCAGAGCCAGAGCCAGAGCCAGAGCCAGAGCCAGAGCCAGAGCAAGTCCTGAGCGAAGCGATGGACGAAGACCGGCAGGCGTATCCGCAGGATGCGCCGAAAGGGGCAGAGCAAGTCCTGAGCGAAGCGGTGGACGAAGACCGGCAGGCGTATCCGCTCGATGCGCCGAAAGGGGCAGAGAGCAGCGCTATCCCGGATCCCGCTCCGGCATATGGGGCAGTGAAGGATGAACAGGAGATCCCGGATCAGGCCGGGGATAGCGCAGAGCCTGAAACACCCGAAGATGCAAAACCCGCCCCGGGCCCCGATCCGGGGCCTCCTGCTGCGATAGAAAAACGGCAAAAGCCCGGCCTCATGGGTCGTCTGCTGGGGCGTGGCGAGAAGAAAACCATCATTCGCCGCGCGCTTGATGATGATATGGTTGAACAGCTCGAAGAGCTGCTGATCACCACTGATATGGGCGTGGATACGGCCCTGCGCGTGGCTGCCAACATGGCCGAGGGGCGGATGGGCAAGCGCCTGTCCACGCATGAGATCAAAGAGCTGCTGGCGGCCGAGATCACCCGCATCATGGAACCCGCCGCAAGGCCGATGCCGCTTTATCCCAAAACCCCGCAGGTGGTACTGGTGGTGGGGGTCAATGGCTCGGGCAAGACCACCACAATCGGTAAACTTGCGAGTCAGTTCAAGGCGGCCGGCAAATCGGTGGTGATTGCGGCGGGCGATACCTTCCGCGCCGCCGCCGTGGAGCAGCTGCAAATCTGGGGTGAGCGCGCCGGGGTGCCGGTGCTGACAGCGCCCGAAGGCTCGGACCCGGCCAGCCTTGCCTATGACGCGATGGCACAGGCCCGCAAGGATGGGGCGGATTTGCTGATGATTGATACCGCCGGGCGGCTGCAAAACCGGGCGGATCTGATGGAGGAGCTGTCAAAAATCGTCCGTGTCATCCGCAAGCAGGATGAAACCGCGCCGCATAATACGCTTCTGGTGCTCGATGCCACCACCGGGCAGAACGCGCTTTCTCAGGTAGAGATATTCCAAAAGCTCGCCGATGTTTCCGGCCTGATCATGACCAAGCTGGACGGAACGGCAAAAGGCGGCGTTCTGGTGGCGCTGGCGGATAGGTTTGGCCTGCCTATTCATGCCATTGGCGTGGGCGAACAGATTGATGATCTCGCGCCGTTTGATCCCGAAGAATACGCCGCTGCGCTGACGGGGCTTGAAGAATGAGCGCATCCCCAACCGTCAGATGTAAGGCGGGCTTCAGCCCGCCCCCCTTTGAATGAGTGACTGGCTGATCTCATTGGAAGGCACCGAGGCCGGGCATGATCTGGCGCTTGGGCTGGCGGTGATGGCCGCCTTTCTGCATGCCGTCTTTGGCGCGTTACAAAAAGGCCGGCATGATCCATGGCTCACGCGGGGGGCGATTGATTTCAGCTATGCCGCCATGGCCGCCCCTTTTGCGCTTTTTGTTGTGCCCTGGCCCGAGCCGCATATGTGGCCGATCTTTGCCACGGTATTTGTCATCCATCTGGCCTATAAACTCTTGCAGGCTCAGGCCTATACCAAAGGGGCCTATACGGTGGTTTATCCGGTGGTGCGCGGCACCGGGCCTTTGTTTGCCGTGATCGGCGCCTATCTGATTTTTGATGAGGTTTTCACGCCTGTTCAATGGCTGGGTGTTGGCGTGCTGCTTTCCGGCATCTTTGGCCTTGCCATCTATAATCTGCGCTATCTTGAAACGGCGCGCGAGACCCTCAAAACCGCGCTGGCACTGGCCATTATAACCGGGCTTTTCGTGGCGCTTTACACCACCTATGACGCCTACGGCATCCGCGCCACGGCAGACCCGTTTACCTTTCTGGCGTGGTTTTTCTTTATTGATGGCATGGCCATGCCGCTTTTCGCCGGGCTGCGCTGGCGCAACCTGCCCAATCCCCCGGCGCTGGCCCCGCTGGCGCTGCGCGGGGTTATCGGCGGGGTGATTGCCTTCATGTCATTTGGTGCGATCATGCTGGCCACGCGGCTGGACAAGGTCGGCGAGGCGGCGGTCCTGCGCGAGACATCCACGGTTTTTGCCGCCCTCATCGGCTGGCTGGCGCTGCGCGAAACCGTGGGGCCGCGAAGAATTGCATTGATGGCATTGATTGCGGTGGGCGCTGTGATAGTTGAGATGGGCGGATGAGCAAGGAAAACGCTGACATGGCTGAGACAAAAATTAATCCGATGTTGAAAACCGGGCTGGAACTGGGCCCGATCATCGCCTTTTTCATTGCCTATATGTGGCTCAAGGACCGGGTGTTTACCATTGGCGGCACCAATTATGAGGGGTTTATTGTGGTTACGGCGGGGTTCATCCCGGTATTTCTCTTGTCCATGGCAGTGCTTTGGCGGCTCACCGGGCATCTGTCGAAAATGCAGGTGATGACCGCTGTGCTGATCGTGATATTCGGCGGCATGAGCATCTGGTTCAACGACCCGAGGTTTTTCAAGATGAAGCCGACGATGATCTATCTTCTGTTTGGCGGCGCCCTTGGCTTTGGCCTTTTGCGCGGCAAATCCTATCTGCAGGCGATGATGGACGGGGCCATGCCGCTCAGCGACAAAGGCTGGATGATCCTGACCCGGCGCATCACGCTGTTTTTCCTTGCGCTTGCGGTGCTGAATGAACTGATCTGGCGCACCCAATCCGAGGAAACCTGGGTTTATTTCAAAACCTTCGGCCTGACGGCCGCGATATTCATATTTTTCATGACCCAGGGCAAATTGTTCAGCAAATACAGCACCGATGAAAAGGATTCTGAATAGGGGCTGGCACTCAGACCAGCCGTGAGTTTACTAAAGCCGCATGGATGAATTGCCCATCTCGCGGTATTGTCCGCATATCCTGAAAAATACCGTCCCGCCCGACGGAAACGTCGGGCCGCGCCTGACCCTCCCCATGGGAGGGCGCGTCTGCAACGGCGCAAATATAACAATGGTTTCAAGCGGTAGAACCGCATTGCCAAGAAGTGCGGGAGCTGCGCCCACCCAGGGTCAGGCGCGGCCCTTTGCTCTGAAAATTGCCCCGATTTCCATCATTACTGCCCCATTGTCACAGCTAAAATTTGGGTATGAAGTGATGTTTGTCTGGTGGGTTCAATGATCAGACCAGCCGCGAATTTTCTACGGCGGCGCGGACGAAATCGGCGAAAAGCGGATGCGGCGCGAAGGGTTTGGATTTCAGCTCGGGGTGGAACTGCACCCCGATGAACCACGGGTGATCCGCCCATTCCACGATCTCGGGCAGGCGGCCATCGGGCGACATGCCGGAGAATTTGAGCCCTTTGTCCTCAAGCGCCTTGCGGTATTTTGTATCCACCTCATAGCGATGCCTATGGCGCTCATCAATCGCGGTGCTGCCATAGATCCCGGCCACTTTCGAGCCCTCTGTCAAAGTGGCATTATAAGCCCCGAGCCGCATGGTGCCGCCCTTGTCATCGCCCGGTTTGCGCTTGACCTTCTCATTGCCCTGCACCCATTCCTTGAGGTGGTAAACCACGGGGGTAAAACGCTTTTTGCCGGATTCATGATCAAATTCCTCAGACCCCGCATCGGGCAGATCGGCCAGATTGCGCGCCGCTTCGATCACCGCCATCTGCATCCCAAGGCAAATGCCAAGATAGGGGATTTTGCGGGTGCGGGCGAATTCCGCCGCCTTGATCTTGCCCTCGGTGCCGCGCTCGCCGAAGCCGCCGGGCACAAGGATGGCGTGAAAGCCCTCAAGATGCGGTGCGGGATCTTCAGAATCAAACACCTCGGCATCGACCCATTCGACATTGACCCGGACACGATTGGCCATGCCGCCATGGGTAAGCGCCTCCTTGATGGATTTATAGGCGTCTTCCAGTTGCACATATTTGCCAACGATGGCGATATTCACCTCGCCGTCGGTGTGGTGGATGCGGTCGACCACATCCTTCCAGACCGTCAGGTCAGGCTTGGGCGCGGGCGAGATGGAAAACGCATCCAGCACCGCCTGATCAAGCCCCTCATGGTGATAGGCCAAAGGCGCCTCGTAGATGGATTTGAGGTCATATGCGGCAATCACCGCCTCTTTGCGGACATTGCAAAACAGCGCGATTTTCTCGCGTTCCTTGTCGGGGATGGGATGCTCGGACCGGCAGACAAGGATATCGGGCGCAATGCCGATGGATTGCAATTCCTTGACGGAATGCTGTGTCGGTTTGGTTTTTAATTCCCCCGAGGCGGCAAGATAGGGCAGCAATGTGAGGTGCATGAAAATGCATTGACCGCGCGGTTTGTCATGGGTGAACTGGCGGATGGCCTCGAAAAACGGCAGGCCCTCGATATCGCCGACGGTGCCACCGATCTCACAGAGCATGAAATCGGCCTCATCCTCGCCTACGAGCAGGAATTCCTTGATCTCATTGGTCACATGCGGCACCACCTGAATGGTTTTGCCCAGGTAATCGCCACGGCGTTCCTTTTCCAGCACATCGGAATAGATCCGGCCCGAGCTGACGGAATCGCTCATCCTTGCGGGGACGCCGGTGAAGCGCTCGTAATGGCCAAGATCAAGATCAGTTTCGGCTCCGTCATCGGTGACAAACACCTCGCCATGTTCAAACGGGCTCATCGTGCCGGGATCGACATTGAGGTAAGGATCAAGCTTGCGCAACCTGACGGAAAAGCCGCGCGCCTGTAGCAAGGCCCCCAAAGCGGCCGAGGCCAGCCCCTTGCCCAACGAGGAAACAACACCACCAGTAATGAAAATATAACGCGCCATATATCTGGCATCCTTCCCGTGATTTTAGGCCTTTATGAGGGCAGAAGCGGCATCAAAAAACCGCAGCACCACGGGATTTGACATATATAGGATTCGCGGCAAATGCGCAAGGCAATCGCAAGATGATGTTGTGGAAATCTATCCCACCTCAAGTTTTAGGGGGTGGGATAAGGGGTTAGTCGGCGGCCGGGGTTTGCGGGGTGGCGTCATCACCGGTTTCAGGCAGGGGAGTATCGCCCAGCAGGTTTTCCTCAGGGGCAACCACCGGTGCGGGGGCATCGGTGATGCGATCCAGAACCGAACTGCCGGCAGCGTTTTGCGCGGCAATGATGGTGAGGGTGATTGAGGTGGCAAACAGGCCAATGCCCAAAACCCAGGTGACTTTGCCCAGCGCAGTTGCTGCCGCGCGGCCCGACATCGCACCGCCACCGCCACCCATGCCCAGCCCGCCGCCTTCGGAGCGCTGCAAAAGCACCACGCCAATCAGCGCCAATACGATGAGAAGGTGGATGGTGAGGATGACGTTTTCCATTATCGGGACCTGTCTGAGGAATATACCCGCCGCTATCTATGCAATTTGCCGCCCGCCCGCAACCCGGCAATGGCTGTATTGTGTTAAATTGCGCACTCATCGGCCCTGACAGGCCGCCTCAATGAGGGGGGATGCAATCAATTACCGTAATTTGTGGTTTCAACCCGCCGCCTGCATGGCTATACGGGCGCGGGTCTGTCCCGTATTCAAGAGGTATATCCATGGCTAATGTGGTTGTTGTCGGCGCGCAGTGGGGCGACGAGGGTAAAGGCAAGATCGTTGACTGGCTTTCTGAGCGGGCGGATGTGATTGCCCGGTTTCAGGGCGGGCATAATGCCGGTCATACGCTGGTGATCGATGGCGAGGTTTACAAGCTGCACGCGCTGCCCTCGGGGGTTGTGCGCGGTGGTAAGCTGAGCGTCATTGGCAATGGCGTGGTGCTGGATCCGTGGCATCTGCTGGGAGAGATCGAGACCATCCGGGCGCAGGGTGTTGAGATCACACCCGAAACGTTGATGATTGCGGAAAATACGCCGCTTATCCTGCCGATTCACAGTGAGTTGGATCATGCGCGGGAGAATCAGAATTCGGTGGCGAAGATCGGCACCACGGGCCGCGGCATTGGCCCGGCTTATGAGGATAAAGTGGGGCGGCGCGCCATAAGGGTGGCGGATCTTGCGGATGCGGCCACGCTTGAGACCCGGGTGGACCGGGCATTGGCGCATCATGATGCGCTGCGCCGGGGGCTGGGGCTTGCACCGGTGGACCGGGGGGAATTGCTGGCGAAACTGCGCGAGATTGCGCCGAAGGTTCTGGCATATGCCGCCCCGGTCTGGAAGGTGCTGAATGAACAGCGCAAGGCGGGCAAGCGGATATTGTTTGAGGGTGCGCAGGGTGCGCTTTTGGATATTGATTTCGGCACCTATCCGTTTGTGACCTCGTCGAATGTGATCGCGGGGCAGGCCGCCACCGGCACCGGCATCGGCCCCGGCGCGATTGATTTCGTACTGGGGATCGTCAAGGCCTATACCACGCGGGTGGGCGAGGGGCCGTTCCCGACCGAATTGGAGGATGCCGACGGGCAGATGCTGGGCGAGCGCGGCCATGAATTTGGCACCACCACGGGCCGCAAGCGGCGTTGTGGCTGGTTTGATGCGTGCCTCGTGCGCCAGACCTGTGCCACCAGCGGTGTGAACGGCATTGCACTGACCAAGCTTGATGTGCTGGACGGGTTTGAGACCTTGAAGATTTGCACCGGATATACGCTGGATGGTGAGATACTGGATTATCTGCCCACCGCCGCCGATCAGCAGGCGCGCTGCACGCCGGTCTATGAGGAAATGCCGGGCTGGAATGAAACCACCGAGGGCGCGCGAAGCTGGGCCGAATTACCGGCAGGAGCGATCAAATACGTGCGCCGGATCGAGGAATTGATCAACTGCCCGGTGGCGATGGTTTCTACCTCGCCGGAGCGGGAGGATACCATTCTGGTGACCGACCCGTTTGCCGATTGAGGGGGCATTGATGGGCTTGAGTTACAAGGCCCGCCGCCGCTGGGCGCTGATCATCCTGCTGGTTGGGATGCCCGCCTATATCGTGGCGGTGGTGACAATTCTCAACCTGCTGGAGCGGCCGCCGTTCTGGGCGGAATTGCTGGTCTATGTGGGGCTGGGAATTCTATGGATAGTGCCGTTCAGATTTGTATTCAGGGGCATCGGTCAGCCTGATCCGGACGCCCCTGAAGATGAGTGAGGCTCAGAGCAGGCCAAACAGCCGCAGCGCCAGCACCGCCTGACAGGCAAAGCCCACCAGAAACGCGGTGGTGCGGATATAGGACAGTTTCAGCACATAGACGATGAAATGCACCAGCCGGGCCCAGAAAAACACCATGGCCGCAAGCGCCGTGAGGCCATCCCCAAGGCCCTGTAGGGCAATCAGCAGGGCCAGTGGCGCAAACACCGCAAGGTTTTCAATGGCATTATATTGCGCACGGGTGGCGCGGTGTGGCCATTCAGCATCATGCGGATGAATGCCTGTTGGCTCCTGCATGGCTTTGAACAGGCCCATCTGCACAATCAGTTGCAGGATATGGGGCATCCACAAGACACCGGTGAGGGCGGTAACGGCGGCAAGCCAGAAAAGTTCGGGGGTTTGGTCGAGTGTCATGGTTGATCTCCTGTTTTTGACGGGTGAGCCATAGGACAATCCTGACAATCATGCTAGTATGCACAAATTAAGCACATACTGACAAAAGGGATAGTAATGGCAGGACGCAAGCAACGGCATGACGCATCGCATCTTTATAATTGCCCGATGGAGGCGACGCTTGATCTGATTGGCGGCAAGTGGAAGGGGGTTATCCTGTTTCGCCTCAGCGAGCGAACCAGGCGTTTTAACGAGCTGCACCGGCTGTTGCAGCAGGTCACGCCGCGCAGTCTGACCCGGCAGTTGCGCGAGCTGGAAGCCGATGGGCTGGTGCACCGCGAGGTCTATGCCGAGGTGCCGCCGCGGGTGGAATATTCCCTGACGGACAAGGGGCGCACATTGGGGCCGGTGCTTGATGAGCTGATCAGTTGGGGGCAGGAATACGTGCTTCCTGCAGGCAAATGAATGGCAGTGAGACAGCCGGTTGCACATCCGGCCGATCTGGCGCGACGGGCATGATTTCCATCTCAGGCGGATAGGGATGAAATGCACAAGCGGTTTCCTGTTAACCAAATTTCAGGCCTTCTATGCCAGACAGGTTGACAGGTGATGCAAGTGATGAAGCAAAGATGGACAAAAAAGGCGGTATAATAAGGGCAGTTCTGATCATCCTCGTTCTGGCAACGCCAGCGGTGTCGATAAGTATTTTCAGCAGCTATTATGATGTGCCGTATTTGAAACCTCTGGGGCTTACCAAAGAAAATCTTGCCGCTGCCGAAATGGGAAGAAATGGCAGAGACTTTGCAAGAATTGATGTGCAGGTGGGCTGGGGGCGCGATTGGGCCGGTACGATGACCCAGGCAAGGCTGCGTCAGGTGCTTGCCGCCACGTTGGAGCAGCAGACGGATTTCTATCACTTTGAATTCGAGGATAAGCCGGGGCGGCAGATTGATGTCACGTTCATTGTTGGCCCCAACAGCTATGGCCCTTTCGCACCGGGCGGGATGGTGGCAGGCATCAAATCGGCGCTTATCGCCTTGAGAATGACAAACGGGCCAGAAAGCTAAGGCGCGGGCAGGCTTTGTCATGAGGTGCAGGCAGGGCTGACTATCGACCGGAACAGGCAGTTCGGCAACCATTGGCCGGGTTGCCCGCCGCCGCAACAAATTATCTGCGCCGGGCAAAGATTGAACGGTTAGAGGGGCAGGGTTTTTAAGCGTTTCGCCTTGTTGCTGGATCACAACAATGAGGCGAAACGCGCGGAACCTGTTGATGTTGTGGGCATTTCAGGATCAAGTGTGAATCACAACTTTATCAAGACGGATACTTTAGCTGGCAAGCTCCTTGAGCACCGCGAGGGCCTCGGATTCGCGGCCGTCTGGTACAAACAGGTGATCATGGAAAAAGCCCGACACCGGGTTTACCCCCATCTCATGCCTGGCAAGCGCGGTTGTTATGCGGGCCAGAAAGCCAACAGCATCGAGTGAGGAATGCACCTCCAAAGTGATCATCCGGCTGGGGAATTCATAGGGTAAGCCGCAAGCCTCGGCTTCATCTTTCAGAAGGATGAGCGTCATGCCTTCAGCTTCCTGAAACAACATGCGCGGGCGGATGCCCTTGGGGATTTTCCCGTCTGCAATGGTTGCAAACACATATAATCCGTCGATCAGATTTGCCGACATGGTGCGCAGTAAGGCATCCAAATTTGTTTGACCGCCCATATGCCTTCTTTCCTGTTTGGTTGCTATTTCGCGTGGGCCTTTACCCGCGCGGCCATGACATCGCGGCCCAAATGCAGCGTGTAGGATTCCAGATCAACCAAGGCGGCATCGGCCGCATCGGCATCCTGGGCCTCAAGCGCGTCGGTGATGCGGCTGTGCAGGCCAACGATTTTTTCGCGCGACCGCGCTGTAAAGGTGATCATGTTCATCAAAGGCTGCATCGCTTCAACCGCGCCTGCGAGCTGGTAACTGAGCACCGGATTGTCGGCGCCATCGACCAAAGCGCGGTGAAAAGTGACATCTGAGGCACAGAAGGCGACATCGCTGAGGCCGGGCTGCGACTGGCGGTGAATTTCGGCGCGCATGGTGGCCAGATGATCCGGCGTGCGGCGCTGGGCCGAGAGCGGCGCACATGCACGTTCCAGCGCATATCGGGCCTCGCAGGCGACATCGAAACTGACAGAATTCATGCTCAGGAGCAGGGTTGAGGTGGTGATCTGCTGGCCGTAAGCCTCGGGGTAGCTGAGGCGATTGACGAAAGCGCCGCCAAAAGCGCCGCGCTGGGTGCGGATCAGCGATTGCGCGGCGAGGCGTTTCAAGGCCTCGCGCACGGTGGGGCGCGAGACGTTGAATTGCTCGGATAGCTCGGCCTCGGAGGGCAGGCGCTCATCAACGATCAGCGCGCCCGAGATGATGGCATCGCGGATGGCCGCCGCAATCTGCGCCGAAAGATCGGTTTTATTATCCGGGTCAATTTTCATTTGTCTTACATTTAAATGTCTGACATTTTAAAAGCAAGCACCGACTCACACGAGGGTTAAATGATTTTCACGCGGATCAGAATGATGACAGGCATGCATTGGCTGTTGCTGTTTGCGCTGATTATTCTGGCGTGGGGGCTGTTATATGCCATGGCCTTGCCCGCGGATTTGCGCACTGCCGGGCGGATTTATGGCGGTGATTTCATTGCCAGCCTGTGTCGGGTAACGCCGGATGCGGCGGGATTTTTGCGCGTTATTGCGATGTGGGCACTGATGTCTGCGGCGATGATGGCCCCTACGGCGCTGCCTGCTTTTGCCACCTATGACGATCTGAGCCATAGCGGGCAAACGCGCATGGGCGTGTTGGTATCTGCTTATCTGGTGGTATGGCTGGGCTTTTCGGTATTGGCGGCGGGGCTGCAGATGGGGCTTTACCGGGCTGATCTGCTAAGCGCGTTTGGCGATAGCCGCTCAGCGCTGCTATCGGCCGGGCTTTTGGGGCTGGCGGGGGTGTATCAGTTCAGCCCGCTGAAAGAAGCCTGCCTGGCAAAATGCCGCGCGCCACTTACGTTTTTCATGGCCCATTGGAATGAGGGCCCGTGGCGCAATGGGCTGCGTCTTGGGCTGGTCTGTTTGGGCTGTTGCTGGGCGCTGATGCTTTTGGCGTTTGTCGGCGGGGTGATGAATATTGCCTTCATGGGGCTGGCGACGGTGATCATGGTGACCGAGAAATTGCCTGAGGTTGGCCGGGTTCTGACGCGGCCTTTGGGATTTGCATTGCTGGCGGCAGGGGCGTGGATGGCGCTTGGTGCGCTGGTTTGATGAGATATTGAAAAAGGGAGGCCAAAGATGGCGGGAGATAAACTGGATACGGCGGCACCGATAGATAACCGGATGCCGGGAGCGCCTAAATCGGGCCATGGGACGATCCCGTGGGAAATGAAAGGCGAGTTGATCCTGAACTGTAACTGCACGGTGTTTTGCCCCTGCGTGATCAGCCTTGGCGATCATCCACCGACGGAAGGCACCTGCATGGGCTGGGCCGGGATCCGGATTGACAAAGGATTTTACGGCGACGCGGATCTGTCGGGGCTGAATGTGGGCCTGTTGCTGGAAATACCCGGCCGGATGGGGCGGGGCAACTGGAAAGCCGCCGCTTATATTGATGAGCGCGCCAGCAATGAGGCCTATCTTGGGTTGATTGACATTATGAGCGGCAAGGCGCGCGGCACGACGGGGCTTTTCAAGGTGCTGGTCAGCGAATTTCTGGGGGCTGAGCGCGCGCCGATTTCCTATGAGACCGAGGGCAAGACCCGGCGTCTGATGGTGGGGCGCAAGATCAATGGTGAGATTACGCCGGTGCCGGGCAAGGGTGGCGAGGATATTGTTGTCACCAATACCGAATACTGGATGGGGCCGGATATTACTGTGGCCAGGGCGGGCAAAGGCAAGGTGCGCGCCTTTGGCCGGGTCTGGGATTTTGACGGGAAATCGGCCGAGATTTGCCAGATCGACTGGCACGGACCAAATTGAAAAGGGCGGCCTGATGGCGGAAATATTTGCATCACGCCGGGTGCGTCATACGCCGTTCACTCAGGGCGTCGTGGCGGCGGGGGTTAAAGCCTATACGGTTTATAACCGCATGTTGCTGCCAACCACTTTTGCCAGCATCGAAGAGGATTATCACCATCTGAAATCAGCGGTGCAGATCTGGGATGTGGCCTGTGAGCGGCAGGTGCAGGTGAAAGGCCCCGATGCGCGGCGGCTGATCGGGCTGTTGACCCCGAGGGATCTGAGTATGATCAGTGAAAGCCGCTGCCTTTATATCCCGGTAACGGATCAGAATGGCGGCATGCTGAACGATCCGGTTCTGGTGCAGGCGGCGGCGGATACCTATTGGATATCCATTGCCGACAGTGATCTTCTGATGTGGGTCAAGGCGATTGCGGCCTGCAATGATTTTAACGTCGAGGTATGTGAGCCGGATGTATCGCCGCTTGGTATTCAGGGGCCTAAATCGGATGATCTGATGGCGGCGGTGTTTGGCGACGGCGTGCGCGCGTTGCGGCCCTTTGGCTGTGGCCGGTTTGACGTTCAGGGCCGTGAGATGCTGATTGCACGCTCGGGCTATTCCAAACAGGGCGGGTTTGAGATTTATCTTGAGGGTAGCGTGCATGGCATGGGTCTGTGGCATATATTGATGGAGGCGGGAAAACCCTTTGATGTGCGCGCCGGGTGCCCCAATCTGATTGAGCGGATCGAAGGCGGATTGCTGTCTTATGGCAATGACATGACCAATGAAAACACGGTGCTGGAATGCGGGCTGGGCAAGTTTGTCAGTGCCGAACGGCTTGGGGAATGTTTTGGCGGGCGCGCCATGCGTGAGGAGCTTGAGGCGGGCAGCAAACAGATGATCCGGGCGATTGAGATTGGCGGCGGGCCGGTGCCGGTGTGTGATCACGCCTGGCCGGTTATGGCCGGTGGCAGGCGCGTTGGGCAGGTGACATCTGCGGCGTGGTCGCCTGATTTCAAGACCAATGTGGCGATTGGCATGGTGGATAGTCATCACTGGGATGCGGGTACGGAACTGAAGGTGGAGACGCCGGATCAGGTCCGGCGTGCGGCGGTGGTCAGGGAAGAATTCTGGGGGTGAAAATTGGGGGCTAGCCCCCAAACTCAGGTTAATTGGGGGCCAGCCCCCAAGCCCCCGGAGTATTTATGGAAAAATGAAAGAGATAAGGGAGATTTAGCATGTTCAAGGCACTGGTTGTGGAAAAGGACGAGGAAAGCGGCAAGACACATGCGGCTGTGAAGGAGCTTGCGCTTGAGGATTTGCCGCAGGCCGAGGTGACCGTGGCGGTTGAATATTCGACGGTGAATTACAAGGACGGGCTGTGCATCGGGCCGGGCGGCGGATTGGTGCGCAATTATCCGCATGTGCCGGGGATTGATTTTGCCGGCACCGTCGAGGCCAGTGACGATGCGCGCTACAAGCCCGGCGACAAGGTTGTGCTGACCGGCTGGCGCGTGGGTGAGGCCCATTGGGGCGGCTATGCGCAAAAGGCGCGGGTGAAGGCCGAATGGCTGGTGCCGCTGCCCGACGGGATGACCACCCGGCAGGCAATGGCGGTGGGCACTGCCGGGTTTACTGCGATGCTGGCGGTGATGGCGCTTGAGGATCATGGGCTGGTGCCGGGGCATGGGCCGGTATTGGTGACCGGGGCTGCGGGCGGGGTTGGCTCGGTTGCCACGGCCATTCTGGCGGGTCTTGGGCATGAGGTTGCCGCGGTGACCGGGCGGCCTGAGGCGGCGGAGTATCTGACATCTTTGGGGGCCACGCAGATTGTGGCCCGCGCAGAATTGAATGAGACCGTGAAGCGGCCCTTGGAGGCGGAAACCTGGACCGGATGTGTTGATGCTGTCGGAGGTGCAATGCTGGCGCGGGTGCTGGGGCAGATGAAATATGGCGCAAGCGTTGCCGCCGTGGGGCTGGCGGGGGGTGCGGGCCTGCCTGCGACGGTGATTCCGTTTTTGCTGCGCGGGGTGAATCTGCTGGGCATTGATAGCGTGATGCAGCCCTTTGACAACCGGGTTCGGGCCTGGGAGCGGATTGCAGGCGATTTGCCGATGGACAAGCTTGAGGCGATGATACGGCCTGCGGTGCTGGAGGATTTGCCCGGATTGGGCCGGGATATTCTGAAAGGGCAGGTCCGGGGCCGGGTTGTTGTGGATGTCAATGGCTGAGATCAGCATACGGCTGGCGCAGGATGGGGATTTTGAGGCTATTTGGCCGATCCTGCGTGCGGTGATACGGGCGGGCGAGACCTATGCGATTGATCGGGATTTATCGCGTGAGGCGGCGTTTGATTTATGGATGAAGGCGCCCCATGCCATCTATGTGGCGGAAGCGGGCGGCGATATTCTGGGTACTTATTACATCAAACCCAATTTTGCCGGCGGGGCTGGGCATGTGTGCAACTGTGGTTATATGGTGGCCCCTGCCGCGCGCGGGCAGGGGATTGCCGCGAAGATGTGCGTGCATTCGCAAGATGTGGCGCGGGCGCTGGGATACCGGGCGATGCAATTCAATATCGTGCTGGAAAGCAATGATGGCGCAATCCGCCTGTGGCAGAGGTTGGGATATGACACCGTTGGCAGGCTGCCACAGGTGTTTGATCATCCCCGGCTGGGGCTGATTGATGCGCGCGTCATGTATAAATGGCTGGCACCGGAAAGCGGGAGCTGAGCCGGTAGGGCGACAGGCACGAATCAAACGGGTGCGCGTATGGTACCAGGTGCATTTTGTGCCGAGTTCCAGCATTTCAGCGGCTATATTGCCTGAATTTGCCTAATTTATCCAAGAAAATATCTGTAAATATGTGGTTTCCATTGTTGGGGATGGTGGCACAATATGTGGTATGCTTTATTTAACTATATACCATATGAAGATCAATATCTGTGCTTTATTGCACGAGCACCGATTGTATTGGTGTGATATGTGGTACAAAGTTCCATGATTTACCAAATTTTCCCTTGATTTGCCTTCAGACTCATGCCATCACTATAGACACGATGAGGTCGGGAGTAAGGGTCGATACAAAGAACCCGCTTAAAAAACTCCAAAGTCAGGTTTCATACAGGCACCCGCCTCATCGAAATTGAAGATCCGGCGCGCGGGCGAGCAGACATCCCCCCAGATGGCGCGCGCTGCTGGACATCCCCGCTAGAGCGGGACGAGGGCGGTGGATTGAGCAGTGGCAGCAGCTCAATCCGCCGTTTCCTTTCCTGGGGTATGAAAGAGGGCAGCGAAGGGACGGGCAAAACGTGGGTCTGAGTTTCAGAGGCGAGTTTGACCAGAAGGTCGACGGTAAGGGGCGCATGTCGATCCCTGCCGATTTTCGCCGTGTGCTTGAGGCCGGTGATCCCGACTATCCTGAAAACCGCCAGAACGCCCGGGTTGTGGTGCTTTATGGTGAGCATCTGAAACATTGCCTGCATGCCTACACGATTGATGACATGAACGAGATCGAAGCGGCGATCAAAGCCTTGCCGCGCGGCTCGGCGAAAAAGAAAAAAGCCAGCAAGCTGATCCTGAGCCGCTCATGGGAAACCGAAGTGGACCGGGACGGGCGGATTGTGCTGCCCAAGGCCCGGCGCGAGCAAATCGGCCTTGAAGGGCTGGCGACCATGTCGGCGATGGGTGATTATTTCGAGATCTGGAATGCCGCGACATATGAGGCCGAGGATGGCGCTGAGATGGCGGAATTCCTGGCGGAAATGCCCGATGACTTTGATCCGCTTTCCTTGTTGGATGATGTCCGGGAGGGGTAAATTATGGCCGCTTCTGTTGTCTCCCCCCATATTCCGGTTTTGTTGCGCCCGTTGCTGGCCGCTGTGGTGCCGGTGCGGGGCACATGGATTGACGGCACCTTTGGCGCCGGCGGCTATGCGCGCGGCTTGCTTGAGGCCGGGGCCGGGAAGGTGATTGGCATTGACCGTGATCCGCTGGCGCTTGAGATGGCGCGCGAATGGGCCGGGGATTATGCCGGGCGGCTGGAACTGGTGCAGGGCGTGTTTTCGCGCATGGACGAATTTGCAAGCGATGTGGACGGTGTTGTGCTTGATCTTGGCGTCAGCTCGATGCAGCTTGATCAGGCCGAGCGCGGGTTTTCATTCATGCGCGAGGGCCCGCTGGATATGCGCATGAGTCAGCAAGGGCCAAGGGCGGCGGATCTGGTGAACAGCGCCGAGGAAAGCGCGCTGGCGGATATCCTGTATCTTTACGGTGAGGAGCGCGCCAGCCGCAGGATTGCCCGGGCGATTGTGCGGGCGCGGCAGGTAGCACCGATTGAAACAACCGCGCAACTTACGGAAATCATTGAGAAATGCCTGCCGCGCAGCAAGCCGGGGCAGGCGCATCCGGCGACCCGCAGTTTTCAGGCGATACGGATTGCGGTGAATGATGAATACGGCGAGCTGATCGCCGGGCTGGAGGCGGCCGAGCGCGCGCTGGCCCCCGGTGGCAAGCTGGCCGTGGTCACGTTTCATTCGATCGAGGATCGCATGGTGAAGCGATTCATGCAGGCGCGTTCCGGCACCGGCGGGCGCGGCAGCCGCTATGCCCCGGAAATTCAACAGGGCAAGCCGCAATTCATCCAGAACACCCGCAAGGCCATCGCGCCGGATGCGCAGGAGCTGGCGGAAAATCCAAGGGCGCGTTCGGCGCGGCTTCGGGTGGCGGTGCGCAGTGATGCGGCACCGGGGGAAAGGGCAGACCCAAAGGCCATGGGCATGCCGGTAATGAGGGAGAGCAGGTAATGCGCGGGATTTTATATGTGCTGTCGGCCCTGGCGGTGATCGGGCTGGCATTCTGGGCTTATCAGGAAAATTACCAGACGCAGGAATCCGTGAAACACGCGAAATCCCTGCAACAACAGATCATCGGCACGCGGGCGCGGCTCAGGGTGTTGAATGCCGAATGGGCCTATCTTAACCGGCCTGACCGGCTGCGCGATCTGGCCGAGATCAATTTTGACAGCCTTGGCCTTTTGCCGCTGCAACCCAATCAGTTTGGCCGGATAGATCAGGTGGTATTCCCCCCTGATGAGGCGCAAGTCATTGTAAACCCTGTGGATATTATCAATCTGGAGGCAGGCGAATGACCCGCACACCGCTGCGCCCGCTGGCCCATATTCTGGATGCGCGCACCCGGGGGGAAAACCCCGATGCTATTGAAAAGGAAAATATCCGCCAGCGCCACGCCAAGATGCATGACCGTGCCCGTCGCCGCGCCGAGGGGCGGCTTTTGGTGCTTGGGGTGATGTTTTTGGGGGCTTTTGCGCTGATCGGCCTGCGCATGGGGGTGATGGCAAATTCCGTGCCGATGGAGCCGGGGCCAAGTGCGGCGGGGGCCGCGATTTTGGCGCAGCGCGCCGATATTGTCGACCGAAAGGGCCGGATTCTGGCCACCAATTTTGATACTTTCAGCCTTTATGCCCATCCACAGCAGATGATTGATCCGCAAGCGGCGGCGGAAAAGCTGGTTGCGGTATTTCCTGATCTCAGCCTTGAGCGGCTGGTGAAGGATTTTACCGGCAAACGCAGATTTGTCTGGATCAAGCGCAAGATCAGCCCCGAGCAGATGCAGATGGTGCATGACATTGGCGAGCCGGGGCTTAATTTTGGCCCGCGTGAGATGCGGCTTTATCCCAATGGCAGGCTGGCCGCGCATGTGCTGGGCGGGGCCGGGTTTGGCCGTGAGGAGGTCTATGCGGCGGAAGTGATCGGCGTGGCCGGGGTTGAAAAGTTTTTTGATGCGCGCCTGCGTGATCCGGCGATGGGGCACGAGCCGTTGCAGCTTTCGCTTGATCTGTCGGTGCAGGCGGCCACTGAACGGGTGCTTTACGGTGGCATGAAGCTGATGAATGCCAAAGGGGCGGCGGCGGTGTTGATGGATGTGCATTCTGGTGAGGTAATTGCGATAGCCTCCTTGCCGGATTTTGACCCCAATGACAGGCCGCGCCCGCCGACCGAGGGAAACCCGTCTGACAGCCCGCTATTCAACCGGGCGGTGCAGGGGGTTTATGAGCTGGGCAGCACGTACAAGACCCTGGCCATGGCGCAGGCGCTTGATCTGGGGCTGGTGACACCGGACAGTATGGTGAACACCCAAACGCCGCTGAAATGGGGTAAGTTTACAATCAATGATTTTCATGATTACGGCGCGCAATTAACCGCGGCGATGGTGATCGTGAAATCCTCGAATGTGGGGATTGCCCGGATTGCGCAGGAAATCGGGGCGGCGCGGCAGAAGGGGTTTTTGAAATCTCTTGGCCTGCTTGATCCGGTTCCGCTTGAGATGGCCGAGGCCAGAAGCGGCAAGCCGATATTGCCGGATCACTGGTCGGAATTGTCGGCGATGACAATCTCATATGGGCATGGCCTTTCCACCAGCCCGCTGCATCTGGCGGCGAGCTATGCCGCGATTGCCAATGGCGGCACGCGGGTAACGCCCACATTGCTGAAACAATCCGGCTGGCGGCCCGGTGAGCGGGTCATATCGCGGCAGACGGCAGGCCAGCTCAGGCAGATGCTGCGCCGGGTTGTGACCGAAGGCACCGCCAGCTTTGGCGAGGTTGAAGGCTATAATGTGGGCGGCAAGACCGGCACGGCCGACAAGGCCAAGGAACGCGGCGGCGGCTATTACGAGGATAAGGTGATTGCCACTTTTGCCAGCATGTTCCCGGCAGATGATCCGCAGTTTGTACTGGTGGTAACGCTGGATGAACCGGTGGAAACATCCGGGGCCATTCCGCACCGTACGGCGGGCTGGACAGCGGTGCCGGTGGCGGCGGAAATCATCCGCAGGGTGGCGCCCCTGCTGGGCCTCAGACCCGAGATTGAACCCGCAGGCGAGGCTGTTATAACGCAGACATCAAACTAAGGCAGGGGCATATGCGCGGTGACTGAGAGTAAGACATTGGCTGAACTGGGTCTCACAGCACAAGCCGGGCGGCGGGCCAGTATCACTGGGCTGGCGGTGGATAGCCGGGCGGTCCAGCCGGGCAATCTGTTTGCCGCCCTGCCGGGGACCAATGTGCATGGCGGTGAATTTATCAAATATGCCCTGCGCATGGGGGCGGCGGCGATTTTGACCGATGCGCGCGGCGCGGCAATTGCCTTTGAAGAGCTGAGCCAAAACGACGCGGCGCTGATCATTGCCGAAGACCCGCATCAGGCGCTGGCCTATACCTGTGCGTTATGGTTTGGCGCGCAGCCCGAGGTGATCGTGGCGGTCACCGGCACCAATGGCAAAACCTCGGTCAGTGTTTTTGCCCGGCAAATCTGGGAGGCGCTGGGGCTTGAGGCGGTGAATATCGGCACCACCGGGGTGGAAGGCGCGGTGCAGGCACCCTTGGCCCATACCACGCCTGATCCGATCACGTTGCACAGGATTTTAAGGCAGGTCGCCGATGCGGGCGTGACCCATGCGGCGATGGAAGCCTCAAGCCACGGGCTGGCGCAGCGCCGGCTCGATGGGGTGCGGCTGGCGGTGGCGGGGTTTACCAATTTCTCGCAGGATCATCTGGATTACCACGTTGATTTTGAAGATTATTTTGCCGCCAAGGCCGGGCTGTTTGAACGGGTATTGAGCGAAGATGGCATTGCCGTGATCAACATGGATGATGCGCGCGGCAAGGATATGGCGGCGATTGCGCAAGCGCGCGGGCAGGAGGTGATCCATGTGGGCCGGGGGCCGCAGGCGGATTTGCGTTTGATCGCCCAGAGATTTACCGCTTTGGGGCAGGAAATCCGGCTGGATTGGAATGGCAGCATTCACCAGATGCATCTTGATCTGCTTGGCGGGTTTCAGGCGGAAAATGTGCTGCTGGCGGCGGGAATGTGCATTGCGGCGGGCGCTGATCCCGAGCGGGTGTTTGAGGCCATGGCGGGCCTGAAAACCGTGCGCGGGCGGATGCAACTGGCGGCAACACGCCAAAATGGCGCGGCGGTATTCGTTGATTTTGCCCATACGCCGGATGCGATTGCCACGGCCCTGAAGGCGATGCGGCCGCATGTGATGGGGCGGCTGATTGCCATCATCGGCGCGGGCGGGGATCGGGATCCGGGCAAGAGGCCCCTGATGGGGCAGGCGGCGGCGCAAAATGCTGATCTGGTGATCGTGAGCGATGATAATCCGCGCAGCGAAGACCCGGGTGCGATTCGCGCGGCCGTGATGGCGGGCTGCCCCGAGGCCACAGAGGTGGGCGACCGGGCCGAGGCGATATTGCGCGGGGTGGATATGCTTGAAGCGGGGGATGCGTTGCTGATCACCGGCAAGGGCCATGAAAGCGGGCAGATCGTGGGCGATGATGTGCTGCCGTTTGATGACAGCGAACAGGCCAGCGTGGCCGTTGTGGCGCTGGACGGGGGGCTGGCATGACGCTTTGGACAGCCTCTGAGGCGGTGCAGGCAACCGGCGGCAAGGCCGTGGGCAACTGGGGCGCATCCGGCGTGTCGATTGATACCCGCACGATTATGCCGGGGGATTTGTTTGTGGCGCTGAAGGCGGTGCGCGATGGCCATGAGTTTGTGGCTCAGGCGTTGGAAAAAGGCGCCGCGGCAGCGATGGTAAGCCACCGGCCTGAGGGCGTGGCCAAGGATGCGCCCTTGTTGATTGTGCCCGATGTGCTGGCGGCGCTGGAGGCTTTGGGCATGGCGGCGCGGGCGCGCACAAAGGCCCGCGTGGTGGCAATCACCGGCTCGGTGGGCAAGACCTCGACCAAGGAAATGCTGCGCGATGTGCTGGCGGAACAGGGCCGGACCCATGCGGCCGAGGCCAGTTACAACAACCATTGGGGCGTGCCCCTGACGCTGGCGCGGATGCCGGCAGACACCGAATTTGCGGTGATTGAGATCGGCATGAACCACCCCGGAGAGATTGCCCCACTGGCCCGCATGGCGCGGCCGCATGTGGCGCTGATTACCACGGTGGCGGCGGCGCATCTGGAAGCGTTTGAGAATGTTGCGGGCATTGCCCGAGAGAAAGCCGCGATTTTTGACGGGCTGGAGCCGGGCGGTGTGGCGATACTTAACGCGGATATTGAAACCGCGCCCATATTGCTTGAAAAAGCCCGTGAATATGCTGCAAAGGTGCTGAGTTTTGGCAGGCAAAGCGCGGATTATACCCTGAAAGATGTGGTGCCGGGTGAGGGGCTTATGGTTGTTCAGGCCAGTCTGCGGGGCACGCCCGCGCTGTTTCGGATCCTGAGCACCGGCGCGCATTTTGCCATGAACGGCCTTGCGGTTCTGGCCGCTGTCGAGGCCCTTGGCGGCGATAGTGCCCTTGCTGCGATTGCCCTAGGCCGCTGGCATCCGGGGCGGGGGCGCGGCGCGAGCGAAGTGATCGGGCTGGACGGCGCTGATGAAAGCCTGAGCCTGCGGCTTTATGATGACAGCTATAATGCCAACCCCACATCCCTTGGGGCCGCGCTTGAGATGCTGGCGGCCTCGCCGGAAGGGCGGCGCGTGGCCTATCTTGGGGATATGAAAGAGCTGGGCGCGGATGAGGCGGATCTGCACCGCGCGCTGGCCACACATCCGGCGATGGCAACGGTGGACCGGGTACATGCCATTGGCCCGATGATGCGGCTGATGTGGCAAGCCCTGCCAGAGGAAAAGCGCGGACGCTGTTGTATGAGTTCCGATGAAATGGCCGAGGGTATCCGCCATGATCTGAGGCCCGGTGATGTGGTGCTGGTCAAAGGCTCTTTGAGCATGAACCTTGCGCGCGTGGTTGACGCCCTGCGCAAAATGGGTCAGGGGACGCCAAATCTGGAAGGGACGGAATAGATGCTTTATTGGTTAAGTGCATGGTCGGATGGCGGGGATTTCTTCAATCTCTTTCGTTATATCACCTTCCGGTCGGGCGGCGCATTCATGACCGCGCTCATTTTTGGCTTTATCTTTGGCAGGCCGCTGATCAATGTGCTCAGGCGCAAACAGGGCAAGGGCCAGCCCATTCGCGAGGACGGGCCCGAAAGCCATTTCGCCAAATCCGGCACGCCCACCATGGGCGGGCTGCTGATTGTGGGGGCGTGTTTGTTTTCAACGCTGCTATGGGCGCGGCTGGATAATCCGTTTGTCTGGATGGTGATGTTCGTGACCTGCGCCTTCGGGCTGATCGGGTTTGCCGATGATTATGCCAAGGTATCGAAACAGAATGTCAATGGCGTATCGGGCCGGGTGCGGCTTGGGCTTGGATTTCTGATTGCCGCCATCGCCGCCTATTGGGCGACGATTTTTCACCCCGAGCCGCTGCAATATCAATTGGCGCTGCCGTATTTCAAGAACACATTGATCAATCTGGGGGTATTTTTCATCCCGTTTGCGATGTTTGTCATTGTCGGCGCGGCCAATTCCGTGAACCTGACCGATGGTCTGGACGGGCTTGCGATCATGCCGGTTATGATCGCAGCAGGCGCCCTGGGCATCATCGCCTATGCGGTGGGCCGGGTGGATTTCACCGAATATCTTGATGTGCATTACGTGCCCGGCACCGGCGAGATGATTGTTTTTGTGGCAAGCCTCTGCGGCGGCGGCCTTGGATTTTTGTGGTATAATGCCCCGCCGGCGGCGGTGTTCATGGGCGATACCGGATCATTGGCCCTTGGCGGCGCTTTGGGGGCCATTGCCGTGGCCTCGAAGCATGAGATCGTGCTGGGCATCATCGGCGGGCTGTTTGTGGTCGAGGCGCTTTCAGTGATCATTCAGGTGTTTTACTTCAAACGCACCGGCAAGCGCGTATTCCTGATGGCACCGATTCATCACCACTATGAGAAAAAGGGTTGGTCCGAGCCACAGATCGTGATCCGTTTCTGGATCATCGCGCTTATTCTGGCGATGATCGGGCTTGCGACGCTGAAAATTCGCTGAACGGAAAAATTGAATACCCCTGATCGGGGCATTGAACTTTATCTCAATCGTTTCCAACCCAACTGAATTCAACCGTTCATCCGATACCCTGAGGTAGCGTTTGATTGCCTGCCCGGGATCAGTCGAGGAAAGCTTTTTCTACCACATATTCGCGGGGGGCTGAATTGGCCCCTTCGCGCAGGCCGAAATCTTCGAGCATTTCCTTGAGCTCAAGATTGAACGCCAGATTCCCGCATATCATCGCGCGGTCATTTTCCGGGCTGATCGGATCCACACCCAGATCGGTGAATGCCTCGCCCGAGCGCATGAGATCGGTGATGCGGCCCATTTTGGCGCTTGGTTCGCGGGTGGTGGTGGGATAGTAGCGTAGTTTCGCCAGATTTTCAGCGCCGATCAGCTCCTGCAACAGCTCATCCTTGCGGATATTCTCAATCAGTTCCGCACCATAATGCAATTCGCCCGCTTCACGGCAGGTATGGGTGATGATCACCTCGTCATAATCTTCATAGGTTTGCGGATCGCGCAGCAGCGAGGCAAAGGGCGCAAAACCGGTGCCGGTGGCGAAAAACCAGATGCGCTTGCCGGGCAGCAAAGCGTCATGCACCAGCGTGCCCACGGGCTTGGGCCGCAGGATGATCTGATCGCCGGGCTGGATATGCTGCAAGCGGCTGGTCAAAGGCCCGTCGGGCACTTTGATGGAATAAAACTCAAGCTCCTCATCCCAGGCTGGCGAGGCAATGGAATAGGCACGCAGCAGCGGCTTTTGCTTACCGGTCTTTGGATCAGGATCGCCCATCAGCCCGATCATCACAAACTCGCCCGAGCGAAAGCGCAAGGAGGCGGGCCGCGTGACGCGAAAGGAAAACAACCGGTCGGTCCAGTGTTTCACGGCTGTGACCACCTGCGCATCGGGCAGGGTGGGAAGTTTGACGGGGCTGGCTTCGGTCACTTGGGTTATCTCATTCATCATTTCACCTGGCCGGGGTTAAACCGACACCTTTAAAGCCTTTTGCGTTTTACCTGAAACAGGGAAAATGGAAAAGGGCCACTCCATTTATACATTATGGGCGTTTTACATCCAATCTCATAATCTCGATTAAATGAAAAACGCTTTAAGTAAGCTTTGATTCAGGTCAGGGAAAGGGCAATCAGCCCCGCAACCGCGATTGGTAATCATGGGCCTGCCAGTTGGCGCGAAACAGCCACTGATCCTCAGGCTGACGGGCGGCGAGGTTCTTGCTGATCTCAACCTCGTCAAAACCGGCGCGCCGGGCCATGGCGTATTGATCGGCAATCACATGGCCACGCGCCCGCAGGCGGCCGGTGTAGCCCATCAGGCGCAACTGCCGCGCAATGGTAAAGCCGCGACCATCGGCAAAACTGGGAAAATCTATCCGGATCAGGCGTAGGGCGGGCATTTTGCCCGCCACCGCCTTCGGATCAGCATCTGACGCTATATCAATCGCCTCAGTGCCATCTGTGGCCTCGGCCAATGGCACAATTTCGCCGCTCCAATCCTCGGGGGCAAAGCCGGTATCGGTAACAATCACGCTCATGCATCTTCTCCTCTACGCTGCATCTTGCCATCTGCAAAATGAATGCCGCATTCTGATTTTTCTCTGTTACGCCAACGGCCTGCGCGGGGGTCTTCATTCGATCCCACCTGTGAGGTGCAGGGTATGCAGCCCAATGAGGGATAGCCGCGCGCCACCATTGGATGCCGCGGCAGGCGGTTTTCTTCCATGTAGGTCCGGATGTCACCGGGGGCCCAATGGGCCAGCGGATTGACCTTGATCCGGCCCGTGCCCGGCTCAGCCTCAAAAAACTCCAGCGCCGTGCGGCTGCCCCCCTGAAAGCGTTTGCGCCCGGTGATCCAGCCGTCAAACCCCTTGAGTGCCCGGGTCAGCGGCGCGGTTTTGCGCAGGGCACAGCAGGCATCGGTATCGCGTTTGTGCAATGTCCGATCCGGATCCTTGATCAGTTGCTCCAGGGCCGAGGCCCGGATGATGCGCAGATTGCTCAGGCCAAGGCGCTCGGTCAGTTCCTGCTGATAGACCAGCGTTTCGGTGAACAGCATTTCGGTGTCGATGAAAATCACCGGTGTGTCGCGCCGCGTGACCGACAGCATATGCAACAGCACAACCGATTCGGCCCCGAAGCTTGAGACCAACGCAAGGCGGCCAATATCCGGGCTCTGCAGCGCGTGTTGCAGGACGGAATTTGCCGAATGATGGCGGTAGCGGGCGTTCAGCGCCGCAATTTTATCACTGAGCGGCATAGGCCGGGGCCTCATCATAAAGGGCAGCTTTGAACGGCGCGAGGCCAAGGCGGCGATAGGCCGTCAGGAAATCCTCATCCGCACCCTGGCGCAGGTCAAGATAGGTGAACACAATCCGTTCAATCGCGGGGATGATCCGATCGGCCGAAAACCCCGGACCGGTACGATCACCCAGTTGTGCGGTCTCGGTATGATCTCCGCCAAGGGTGATCTGGTAGTTTTCCACGCCTGCGCGGTCCAGCCCGAGAATGCCGATATGGCCCACATGATGATGGCCGCAGGCATTGATGCAGCCCGAGATCTTGATCTTGAGATGGCCAATGTCATGCTCAAGCTTCAATTCGTCAAACCGGGTGGCAATCTCCTGCGCGACAGGGATCGAGCGGGCGGTGGCCAGAGCACAATAATCCATGCCGGGGCAAGCGATAATATCGCTGATCAGGCCGATATTGGCGGTGGCCAGCCCATGCTTTTTCAGCATCGCGTGCAGTGTGGGCAGGTCGGATTTATGAACATGCGGCAGGATCACGTTTTGCTCGTGGCTAATGCGCAGCTCGTCATGGCCGTAAGCCTGCGCCAGATCGGCCATTACCCGCATCTGATCCGAGCTGGCATCGCCCGGCGTGGCACCATGGGCCTTGAGGCTGATCTGCACGATCGCATAGCCCGGCGCGCGGTGAGCGGCCAGATTGGTATCGGCCCAGGAGCGGAAGATGGGATCATGCTTATAGGCGGTCTCATACTGGGCCGTGGGGGCCTCACGGAACACCGGTGCCGCGAATGACGCTTTGATATCATTGAATAATTTTTGATCAACACCGGTGAAATCCGGGCGGATCAGGGCAAAGCGTTCCTCCACACGGGTGCGGATATCCTCAAGCCCATGCTCGTGCACGGTGATCTTGATGCGCGCCTTGAACTTGTTGTCGCGCCGGCCCAGAAGGTTCCAGACGCTGACCACGGCCTCAAGATAGGGCAGCAGATCCTCCTGCGGCAGAAACTCGCGGATCACCTTGCCAATCATCGGAGTACGGCCGAGGCCGCCACCGATGATCACTTCAAAGCCGGGCCTGCCGTTTTGCGTGACCATGCGCAGGCCAATGTCATGGGCGCGGGTGACGGCGCGGTCATTGGGGCTGCCGGTGACGGCGACCTTGAATTTGCGCGGCAGGAACTGAAATTCCGGGTGATCGGTGGACCATTGCCGGATCAATTCAGCCACCGGGCGCGGATCGGCAATCTCATCCGCCGCGGCCCCTGCAAAATGGTCGGCGGTGACGTTGCGGATGGTGTTGCCCGAGGTCTGAATGGCGTGCATGCCGACCTCAGCCAAAGCATCCAGCATATCCGGCACATCGCGCAGATCGGGCCAGTTATACTGAATATTCTGCCTTGTGGTGAAATGGCCGTAGCCCTTATCCCACCTGTCGGCAATATCCGCCAGTTTATGCATCTGGCGGCTGTTCAATGTGCCATAGGGGATCGCCACCCTGAGCATATAAGCGTGCAGTTGCAGATAAAGCCCGTTCATCAGGCGCAGGGGTTTGAACTCATCCTCGGTCAGATGGCCATTGATGCGGCGCTCGACCTGGGCGCGAAATTGGCGGTTGCGCTCGGCCACAAAAGCGGCGTCGAATTCGGAATGGGTGTACATTCTTTGCTCCTTCACACCCCGGACTTGATCCGGGGTCTCTTGATTGGCTAAGAGATCCCGGGTCAGGCCCGGGACAAGGCTTCGGCCTGTTTGCCATGGTTGTAGTTTGACGGTCCGGTGCGGCGAAATTCCTCGCGGAAATGCGTGGGCTCGGGGCCATCCGGGCCGGGGATGGCATCGCTGAGGTAGACGCCAACCACCAGATCAGACTGCGCTTCGGCCTGTAGCAGACGCAGTTGCGCGTCGGCCTCATCGGTGATGAGGTCAGCCTGGGATAACTGCCGCGTCCAACTGTCATCGGCGGTCAGATATACCACATCGCCCTCGATCAGGGCATTGGCAGTGATCACTTTGGGGGTAAAATTGCGGGGCATCATGCGGTCTCCTTCATGTCGGTCAGCAGGGGCAACGGGGCGATCCCCGGAATGATATGGGTTTGAATGCCAGCCGCGCGGGCGGCGGCCAGCAGGTGCGAATGCGGCGCTGAGGCGGTCAGGCAGATTGTATGCAGGCCGTTGGTTGCGGCTTCGGTCAGGGGCCGGGCTGTTTTGGGCAGGGGGCCAAATTTGGCTTCGCGCCGGGCCAGCTCAAGGATTTCAGGGGCGATATCCGCCCCATGCAAAACCAGATCAGCCTCATGCAGGATGGTGCGGGTCTTGAGCGGCAACAGTTCAGGATCGGCCGCGGCCACCACGGCGAATGTGATGCGGCCTGTGCCGGGGCGGGCGGCCATTTGCGCCATGAGCCGGGTTTTCAGTGTGGCGCTCAGATCGGCCCCGGGATCGTGATCCAGCGCATGCGGCCCGGACTTGAAGAAAAACTCAGACCAGAACGCGCGCCGCGCCCGGCCTTTCGGCAGGCGGTCGGCCATATGGCGGAATTTCTTTGCCGCGTGCGCCAGAAGGCCCAAAGAAGCGGGCAGGCGCGCCTCAAGATCAGCCTTGATCGCGCGGGCCAGCACCGGGGCGGTGCCCTCGGTGCCGATGGCCACGGTAACCGGGGCGCGGTCAACAATCGCGGGGGTGATGAAATCGCTGCCCGCCAGATCATCGACGATATTGACCAATGCGCCATCCGCATGGGCAATCGCGCTTGTGCGGGTGTCCTCGGTGGTGTCCTCATCGGCGGCGTAAAAAAGCGTGCAGCCCGATGTGTCACCGGTGGTCAAAGGGCGGCGGATCAGGGTCAGGCGGGCCTGATTGGCCCAATTCACGATCTCGGGCGCGGGGGTGGGGCTGTAAACCGTCAGCCTGGCATCGGTTTTCATGAGCAACCGCAGCTTTGCCAGTGCCGCCTCGCCGCCGCCCGAAAGGGCAACGGGGCGGGCATCAAGGGCAAGAAAGATCGGGAAATGTTTCATCAGGGGCGGCCTTTGATCTGGTTGACTTCCCTCAATATAGGAAATATTCCCGATATTGCGCCATAGCTTGCGGTGAATAAGAACATTTGTTTTGGTTGTTAACGTATTGGCGCGGGATGTTCCATGAAAGAGAAGAAATCAAAATGACTGTTCGCATTGATGAACTTGATCGAAAAATCCTTGTGCAGTTGCAGCAGGACGCGGGGCAATCACTGGATGATATTGCCCGTATTGTGGGCAGTTCCAAGACGCCCGTATGGAACCGGATTCGCAAGCTGCGCGAAGCCGGGGTGATCCGGCAACAGACCTATGTGCTTGACGCCGAGGCGCTGGGATTTGAGGCGTGTTTTTTCGTGCTTATTCGCACCTCCGAGCATGATGCGGGCTGGCAGGCGAAATTCCTCAAGGCCCTGCAGGACCGGCCCGAGGTGCAGGAGGCGCACCGGCTGGCGGGCGATATTGATTATATTCTCAAGGTCCGGGTGGAAAATGCCCGCGCTTATGATGTGTTTTATCAAGCGCTTATATCCGAGGTGAAGGTGCATAACGTGACCGCACTTTTGTCGATGGAAGAGATCAAATCGACAACCATGCTGCCGCTTTGATAAGCTGCGGCTCATGACAGGTGTAACCCGATCAAGATTGCTGATTGTGACAGTGTTTTTGCTGATCGTTGCGCTGTGTGCTGCGGGCATCTGGCGTTATGGCTATGCACAAGCGCTGGGACAGCTTGAAAAGCAGGGCCGCGCCGATCTGGCACTGGCAACAGACCGCTTTACCGGGCAGTTGCGGCGCTATCAGGAACTGGCGGTTCTGATGGCCGAGCATCCGGCGCTGGCAAGCCTGAACACGGGCGGCGATGCGGCGGCGGCCAACCGGCTGTTGCTTGAGGCGGCTGATAAAACCGGCGCACTTGGCCTGATCTATACCAATGCCAAAGGTGCTGTGCTGGCGCGGGCGGGGGATGTGCCGGAAAACCTGCGGCAAAGCGGCTATTTTCGCCGGGCCATGACCGGTGCGCTTGGGGTGGAGCATGGCCTTTATGGCGCACAAAACGACCGGGCCTATGTCTATGCGGCGCCGGGTTTTGGCAAGGCGGGGGATGTGACCGGGGTGCTGATCGTCATGGTTGATGTGGCCGAGCTGGAATGGGATTGGATCGGCGGGCACCCGGCGGTGTTTTTCACCACATCGGAGGGGGATGTTTTTTTATCCAACCGCTCCGAGCTGTTGTTCTGGCAAAGCGGGGCCGGGGGCATCGGGTTGCAACCGGGCAAGGGGCCTGCGCCGGATTTCCACGCCTCGCATTTGGGCCGGTATGAGATTTGGCAGATGAACTGGGGGGCGTATCTGCCGCGCCGCGCCTTGCATCTGAAACAGCCGATCCCGGTGATAGGAATGACAGGACACGCGGTGATCAATGTCAATCCCGCCCTGCGCCTGGCCGGTTTGCAGGCCTTGGTTTTTGCCCTTATCTGTTTGATATTTGGTGCATTTTTATTCCTGACGGCTGAACGGCGGCGCACATTGGCACGCGCCAACATGATGCTTGAAGAGCGCGTGGCCGAGCGCACAGCAGAATTATCCGGCACCAACCGGGCGCTGAAACAGGCGCAGGCCGATCTGGTGCAGGCGGGTAAGCTCAGCGCTTTAGGGCAGATGAGCGCCGGGATCAGCCATGAGCTTAATCAGCCATTGATGGCGATCCGGCAATATGCCGATAATGGGGCTGCATTTCTGAAAAAAGGCAAACCAGGTGCGGTGGGGAAAAATCTGTTGCGCATCTCGCAACTGGCGACGCGGGCGGCGCGGATCATCAAGAATTTGCGGGCGTTTTCACGCAATGAAAACGAGCCGATGGGCAAGGTTGATCTGGTGCAGGTGATCAATACGGCGGTGGAACTGACCGATGCAAGACTGCGCGCAGAAAATATCACGTTGAACTGGGCGCCCGACAATCAACCGGTTTTTGCCTGGGGCGGGGAGGTCCGGCTGGGGCAGGTGTTTGTCAATCTGATCAACAATGCCGCAGATGCCATGGCCGGACAGGAGGGCGAAAAGCGCATTGAGATTGCGCTGAATGCCAAACGCAGGCTGAGCGTCACCATTCGCGATACAGGGCCGGGCATTGCCGATCCGGACCGGATATTTGAGCCGTTTTATTCCACCAAGGAAGTCAGTGATGATGAGGGCATGGGGCTGGGCCTTTCGATCTCATACGGGCTGGTACAAAGCTTTGGCGGCAATATTCGCGGGGCCAATGTAGCGGGCGGGGCGATGTTTACGGTTGAGCTGGAATATTGCAGTGAAGAGGCGGCGGCATGAGCAGGCCTGAGGCGGCACTTTACAGGGTTCTGGTGGTGGATGATGATGCCGCTGTGCGTGAAGCATTGGTGCAAACCCTTGAACTGGCTGATCTTATTTCAATCTCGGCCGGGTCTTTCATTGCCGCCAAGGATCATATCACGGCGGCGTTCGAGGGTGTGATCCTATCGGATATCCGGATGCCGGGGCGCGATGGGTTTCACCTGTTGCACTATGCCCATGAGGCCGATGCTGATCTGCCGGTGGTGTTGTTGACCGGTGAGGGCGATATTCCGATGGCGGTGGATGCCATGGCCAGGGGGGCGTTTGGATTTCTGGAAAAACCCTGTGCGCCCGCCGATCTGGTGGCGGTGTTGCGCCGGGCGCTGGCGGCGCGGGCGATGGTGCTGGAAAACCGGGCGCTGAAGCTGCAACTGGAAACCGGCGATCCGGCGGCGCGGATGTTGTTCGGCACCTCGAAACTGGCCGGGGAATTGCGCGCAAGGGTGCGGGCGGTGGCGCGCACCGGGGCTGTGGTTCTGATCAAGGGGCCGCCGGGGGCCGGGGTTTCCAAGGTGGCCGAGGTGATCCATCTAATGTCACCCATGGCCGCTGGGCCGTTCGTCAAGAAAACGGCAGTGGCACTTGGCCCCGAAGGCCTTAATTCTGCGTGGGCCGATGCCGCCGGAGGCAGCCTGTTTCTTGATGAAATCAGTGCGCTGCCGTCCGAGACGCAATATGCGCTGCTGGCGTGCATAGAAGACGGTACAGATTCTGGTGCAGGCACCCGGATTTTGACCGGATCAACCATGGATCTTGAGTCTGAGGTGGCGAAGGGCTTTCATGCCGAACTGTATTACCGGCTGGATGTCATGCCGGTGCGAATCCCGTCCTTGGCCGAGCGGCCCGAAGATATTCCGGTGTTGTTTCGCCAGTATGTGGCGCAGGCCGCCGAGCAATCAGGCATAGCCGCGCCGGATATTCCCCCCGATCATCTGGCGGCGCTGATGGCGCAGGACTGGCCCGGCAATGCGCGCGCGGTGATGTCTGCGGCGATGCGGTTTGTTCTGGGGATGCCCGAAGGGGCACCTGACGCGCAGGGGCTGGGCCTCTCGGAGCAGATGGCGCGGGTGGAGCGCACATTGCTGATTGCCGCTCTGGGGCGGCAAAACGGCCGCGCGGCAGCCGCGGCTGAGGCGCTGAAACTGCCGCGAAAAACGTTCTATGACAAGCTGGCCCGCTATGGGATTCGGCCTGAGGATTATCGCCGCTAGGCTGTGCGGTTTTTCGCATGATGGGTAGTTATCTGTGCGGTTTTTCGCACAAATTTGAAAATTACATAGAAATTCATGTTTAAGAAATTATCGTAAGGGCTTGATAAACAAACCTTAATATAGATAATCTGATGGGCCACAACAAAAGCTTGAGCTAAATTCTCCGATGCCCGACCATGACAGCAGCACGCGCGCGATTAGGCGGGCGTCAACTGTAATGTCTCAATAAAATGGGAGGAGACACGAGATGAAATTCCTGACCGCTGCCGCAACGGCATTGGCTCTGAGCGTGACTGCAACTGCCGCTGTGGCAAGTTGTGAAGAGGGCGAAGTTGTCATCAAGTTCAGCCACGTCACCAACACCGACAAGCACCCCAAGGGGATTGCCGCGTCACTGCTTGAACAACGGGTGAATGACGAGATGCAGGGCAAGGCCTGCATGGAAGTATATCCCAACTCGACGCTTTATGACGATAACAAGGTGCTCGAAGCCATACTGCAAGGCGATGTGCAACTGGCCGCGCCGAGCCTGTCGAAATTCGAGAAATTCACCAAGCAATTTCGGATTTTTGATCTGCCTTTCATGTTCAAGAACGTCGATGCTGTGGATGCGTTTCAGGCGTCGGATGCCGGTCAGGGCCTGCTGGACAGCATGCAAAACCGCGGCCTTCAGGGGCTGGCCTACTGGCATAACGGCATGAAACAGATGTCGGCCAATGTGCCGCTGGTGGCACCAAGCGATGCCAATGGTCTGAAATTCCGGGTGCAAAGCTCGGATGTTCTGGTGGCCCAGATGGAAGCCATCGGTGGCAGCCCGCAAAAAATGGCCTTTGCCGAAGTTTACGGCGCGCTGCAACAGGGCGTTGTGGACGGGCAGGAAAACACCTGGTCGAACATTTACGGCAAGAAATTCTTTGAGGTGCAGGACGGTATAACGGAAACCAACCACGGCATCATTGATTATCTGGTTGTGACTAATGTCGATTGGCTCAACGGGCTTGATGCCGATGTGCGTGATCAGTTCCTGACGATTCTGGCCGAGGTTACCGCGACCCGCAACAAGGAATCCACCACCGTGAACGAGCAGGCCAAGCAGGCCGTGATTGCAGCCGGTAGTGAAGTGCGCATTTTGACACCCGAGCAGCGTCAGGTCTGGGTTGAGACGATGATGCCGGTCTGGGACAAGTTCAAAGGCGATGTGGGCCAGGAAAATATCGACGCGGCCCAGGCGATAAACGCCAGCATGTGAGACAAACATGAGGTGCGCCCTGAATGTGCACCCCCCTGGCGGGCTATTGATGAAATGGCCCGCCTTTTTTGAAAGCTGCGGGAGGGGAAAATGCATAAGAAATCATCCATGAGCGACCGTATCGAAGAAACGATCATCGCTGTGCTGCTTGGGCTGATGACGCTGATCACTTTTATCAACGTGGTTGTGCGCAAGGCCTATGCCAATGATCCTCCGGCGTTCATCAAATTCATCAAACTTGAAAATATCGGCCTTTGGGGCAATGAGCTGACGGTTTTCATGTTTGGCTGGCTCTGCCTGCTGGGCGCGTCTTATGCGGTCAAGAAACATGCGCATCTGGGGGTGGATGCTGTGATCAATCTGCTGGAGTCGAAGGGGCGGCGGATTTTGGCGCTGATTTCGGTGACGATCTGCATCATATTTTCGTTTTTGCTATTGAAAGGTTCGTGGGATTACTGGGCCAATTTTGCCAACCTGCCCCAGACGACCGGGCGCTGGTTTCCCACCGGATTTGAGGAAAATTTCCGCGGACAGGGCTGGTACGAGGTTGAAAGTGTCTCGATGCCGGGGTCGCTGCGCTGGCTTGCATGGGTTTTCAATGACGGGGTGGCTTATGAAAAACTGCCCCGGCTGGTGCCGTATTTCGTGCTGCCCCTGTCGATGGCCCTGCTTTTGTTTCGCTTCATTCAGGCCGCGATTACCATCTGGAAAGGCAAAATCGACCGGCTGATTGCCAGCCATGAGGTTGAGGATGAGCTTGATCAGATGCGTGCCCAACATGAGGAGCAGGCCCAATGACAGTTGTCCTGTTATTCCTGATGGTGATCGGCCTGATGATGATCGGCGTGCCCATCGCCGTATCGCTTGGCATGAGCTCGATCCTGTTTCTGCTGATCTTCTCAGACAGCACGCTGGCCTCGGTGGCGCAGACGTTGTTCGCGGCCTTTGAGGGCCATTCCACCCTGCTGGCGATTCCGTTTTTCATTCTGGCCTCATCGTTCATGTCCACGGGCGGCGTGGCAGCGCGGATCATCCGGTTTTCCATCGCCTGTGTCGGGCATCTGCGCGGCGGGCTGGCGATTGCGGGGGTTTTTGCCTGCATGATATTCGCGGCTTTATCAGGCTCAAGCCCGGCGACGGTGGTGGCCATCGGCACGATCGTGATCGCGGCGATGACCAAGGCCGGATATACCAAGGATTTTGCCGCCGGGGTGATCTGTAATGCGGGCACGCTGGGCATTCTGATCCCGCCCTCGATCGTGATGGTGGTTTATGCCGCCGCTGTTGAGGTTTCCGTGGGGCGGATGTTTCTGGCCGGTGTGATCCCGGGGCTTATGGCCGGTTTCATGCTGATGATTGCGATTTATGCGATGGCGCGGGTAAAAAACATGCCTGCGGGGGAATGGGCCGGATGGCGCGAAATAGGCCAATCTTTTGGCGATGCGTTCTGGGGCCTGATGCTGATCGTGATCATCATGGCCGGGATTTACGGCGTGTTGTGGTATTCGCCCGAACTGGGATTTTTCAAGACCAATGCCATCTTTACCCCGACCGAGGCGGCCGCCGTGGCATCGGTCTATGCCTTCCTGATCGCGAGCTTTGTCTACCGTGATATGGGACCGTTGGCGGCGCATGAGGGGCGGGGCAAATCAAGCCTGCTCAGGAAACCCCATGCGCTGGTGACGGCGCTGTTTCACCATGACACGCGGCGCACCTTGTTTGAGGCGGGTAAGCTGACGGTAACATTGATGTTTGTCATCGCCAATGCATTGATATTAAAGCATGTTTTAACGGATGAGCAGGTACCCCAGCAGGTGGCGAGTACAATGCTTTCGGCCGGTTTCGGGCCGGTGATGTTTTTGATCGTGGTCAATGTGATCCTGCTCATTGGCGGGCAGTTCATGGAGCCATCGGGGCTGTTGGTCATCGTGGCGCCTTTGGTGTTTCCGATTGCACTTCAGCTTGGGATTGACCCGATCCATCTGGGCATCATCATGGTGGTGAATATGGAGATCGGGATGATCACGCCGCCGGTGGGGCTGAACCTGTTTGTCACCTCGGGCGTGGCGGGTATGCCGATGATGCGGGTGGTGCGGGCGGCTCTGCCGTTTCTGGGGGTGTTGTTCATTTTCCTGATCATGGTAACGTATATGCCGTTCCTGTCCACCTTCCTGCCGAATATGGTCATGGGGCCGGAGATCGTGACGAATTAACCCAGGGTTGGTGGCTGTTGCGGGCGGCGGATTTTGAGTATTTCTGGAAAAATGAAAGCTTAAACTGCGTGTTCCAGGGCATTGATAATCGGGGAGAAATCCGCTTCTTTCAGGCTTGCGCCGCCGACAAGGGCACCGTCAACATTTGAGACAGCAAATATTTCATCGGCGTTGCCGGGCTTGACCGAGCCGCCGTAGAGAAGGCGGATTCCGCTGGCGGTTTGATCGCCGAAACGGGTTTCAAGTTTGCTGCGGATGAAATCATGCACCTCGGCGATTTGATCCAGGGTAGGAATGAGGCCGGTGCCGATGGCCCAGATCGGCTCGTAGGCGATGACGGTGTTGGTGGCGGTAGCACCGTCGGGGGTGGAATTTGCCAGTTGATCGGCGATGATATCAAGGGTGCTTCCGGCCTCGCGTTGGGCGAGGGATTCGCCCAGGCAGATGAGCGTGATCAGGCCGGATTGATGGGCTGTGCGGGCTTTATCATGGATTAACATACTGCTTTCATTGTGGTTTTCGCGGCGCTCGGAATGGCCGAGGATGACATGGCTGGCCCCGGCATCGGTGAGCATGGGGGCGGAAATATCACCGGTATGGGCACCGGATTCTGCGCTGTGGCAATCCTGACCACCGATTTGAACCGGGCTTTTTAAGGCAGTTTTGGCAGCCTGCGCAATCAGTGTGGCGGGGGGGCAGATGAGGATGTCAACATCCGCTGTCGGGTGGGCATTTATCAGTGTTTCAAGCTCAGAAAGGGCGGCGGATGTGCCGTTCATTTTCCAGTTACCGGCGGCGAGTTTGCGGCGCATATTTTGGTATTCCCGTTAAATGTCAGTATGTTACATATCGGCGAATTTGATCGACTCGCCGCAGCCGCAGGCCTCGGTCACGTTGGGGTTTTTGAAGTGGAACCCCGATTCCAGCAAGGACACCTGATAATCAATCTCGGTGCCAAATAAAAACATCTGCGCCATCGGGGCGATCATTACCCGCGCGCCCTCCTGTTCGACCACTTCATCATGGGGGTCAATGTCGGTGACATACTCCATGGTGTATTCCATGCCGGCGCAGCCGCCTTTTTTGACGCCAATGCGCAACCCCTTATGGCCGTCTTTGGACATGAGCTTTGCAATCTGCGTTGCCGCAGCCGGTGTCATGGTAACGGCTTGTTTTCCGGGAATTCCAAACATTAGATTTGCCTTACAAGCTATTGATTATATTACATGAAGCCCAGTTCAAGGCGGGCTTCATCGCTCATCATGTCCATGCCCCAGGGGGGCTCCCATACCAGTTCGACATCGACCTGTTTGACGCCGGCCAGAGGCTCGATCGCTTCGGCCACCCAGCCGGGCATCTCGCCCGCCACGGGGCAGCCCGGCGCGGTCAGGCTCATCAACACAAGAACGGCATTTTCACCATCAATTTCAATGGTATAGATCAGGCCAAGATCATATATATTGACCGGAATTTCCGGGTCATAAACGGTGCGGCAGGCGGCGACCACCTGATCATATAGCGGGTGGTCAGTGCTGGACGGCGCAATCAGTGGGGTGCCTTCGAGGGGGGCGGTGGTGTGCGTCATATTCTGGTCCTGACAGTCAATTCTGAGTAAACATATAGGGATTAAATATGCCTGCGTCCAGAGCCGGAAATTTTGTACAATCTGTACAGTTCAGACAGGGGTTTTGTACAAAACCCGCTAGCTGGCGGATTTCCGGCGGCGGATCGGGGCCGGACGGACGTGACTTTCGATCTGATCATAGAGTGTACCGACGATATTTTTGCCGGTGGATTTCTCGATCCCCTCAAATCCGGGGGAGGAATTGACTTCGAGCACCTTGGGGCCGGATTCGGAGCGCAGGAGATCAACCCCAGCCATATTGAGATCAAACGCCTTGGCAGCGCGCAGGGCGGTCTGGCGTTCAAGTTTGGTGATGCGGATCGCGGCAGCGGATCCGCCGCGATGCAGGTTGGAGCGAAAATCGCCCTCGGCACCGGTGCGTTTCATCGCGGCCACGACCTTGCCGCCGATCACCAGGCAACGGATGTCTTCGCCGGCCGCTTCCTTGACGAAATCCTGTACCAGAAAATTGGCCTTGAGGCCGCGAAAGGCATCAATCACCGATTCGGCGGCTTTTTTAGTTTCGGCCAGAACCACGCCTTTGCCCTGGGTTGATTCCAGCAGCTTCACAATCAGCGGCGCGGTGCCGACAAGGCCGATGAGATTGCCGGTATCCATCGGCGAGGCGGCGAAGGCGGTGTTGGGCATGCCGATCTTGGCGCGGGCCATGATCTGATGGGCGAAAAGCTTGTCGCGGCTGGCGGTGATGCCGGTGGAGCCGTTGACGCAATAGGTGCCGATGGTTTCAAACTGGCGGATAATGGCGGTGCCGTAGGGCGTGATCGAGGCACCGATGCGCGGGATCACCGCATCAAACCGGGGCAGGCGCTTGCCGTCATAATGCACCTCGGGGGCGAGGCTGTTGATGGCGATATAGCAGCGGGTGGTGTTAATGACTTCAACGCTGTGGCCGCGGGCCTCGCCTTCTTCCACAAGGCGGCGGGTGGAATAATTGTCTTCGCGGGAAAGCACGGCGATACGCAAGGCGCGTTTGGGGGCAGTGCTGCGCATTTTGGCGGTGTGGTAGACGTCGTAGCTAAGCTCGGGTTGCAAAAACCGGTCGGTGGCGACGATCGAAATGTGATCCTTGAGCGCGGTGCGGCCCAGAAGCATGCGGCTTGCCATGGTGGCGCGGTTGGTGAGGGTGATCTCGATCGGCCATTCATCATTATCAACCCGCAGGGTGCTGGAGATGACATAGCGCAGCTCTTTTTCACCATTCGACGAGGAGATCTCACGCCGGTCGATGATCGGGGCGGAGCAGGGGATGATCAGGTCATCGCGGCCCGGAATGGGGTGCAGCGTGAAGCGGACCTTGGGTTTGCTGGCAGTGCCGAAGGTTTCGATGTCAAAGGCATGCAGGGCAGAGGTGCGCGCGCCGGTATCGACCTTGGCACGGATCGCGGGCACGCCGATGTCGGGCAGGGAGACCCATTCCTCCCAGCCGAATTGCAGGGAGTGTGGCGGGGGGGTGGATGTCATGGGGCTGTCTTTCATGCGGTTCTGCTGATCTCCATCATCGGGATATTGCGCGATGGTTCAAGGGCAGGGGTGCTGCTGAGGCCCCGGCGCAAGGGTATTCTCTGTGGCCGGGGCGCGGGAAGCTCTAATCGTTGATGTCTTTATGGACCAGCCGGGTATTGCCGCCGGGGGCGCGGAAATAGCGGCGCAGGGCGAGCCATGAAAGCAGGGAAAGCCCGGCAAAGAGGGTGAGGAGCACAGGCATTGAGGGGCTGAGCGGGGTCAGCAGGAGAAGGCCGACGAGGAAGGCCCCGCAGGCAAAGCCGAGGAAGATGAAGCCGGGGATCAGCACCTCAAAGATGGCAAGGACGAGGGCAGCAGACAGCCAAGCCCACCACAAAGACCAGAGCATCAGTTCGGCCATCAGGTTTTTCCTTTCAGCATGTTGAAGGCATTGCCGAAGGCCTCGAGCGCCTGCGCCGGGATCAGGACGGTGGACGAGGACGGGCTGCTACCCAGGGCATTGAGCGCCTCGACCTGTTTCAAAGCCACCTGATATTGCGCGGCTTCAAGGCCGTTTTCGCGGATGGCAACGGCGACAACACTTGTGGCATAGGCCTCGGCGTCGGCCTGAATGCGGCGGGCCTTTGCGGTTTGTTCGGCGGCGTAAAGCTCGGCGTCGGCGTTGAGCTCGACCGCGCGTTTGGTGCCTTCGGCCTCGGTCACCTGCGCGCGCCGCGCCCGTTCGGCGTTCAATTGTTGCAGCATGGCGTCGCGGGTGGCCTGATCTAGGTTGACGTCAAGGATTTCGGCGCGGGTCACTTCGATGCCCCAGTCATCGACCGCGTCTTCGACCGAGGTTTTGATGGTTGCGATCAGGCTGTCGCGATTGGATTGCACCTCGTCCAGATCCATCTTGCCAATCTCGGCGCGCACGATGCCGGCGACGGTGGTGGCGATGGCGGCATCGACATCGCGGATACGGTAGACGGTTTTTTCCGGCTCGGTGATGCGGTAGAACACCGAGGTATCGACCTGGAGCAGGACGTTATCCTTGGTGATGGCGTCCTGGGTGGCGGTGGGAAGCTGGCGCTCGAGGATCGAGATTTTATGGGCGATGCGATCAAGAAACGGGATCAGCATGTTGATGCCCGGCCCCATCACCGAATGCAGGCGGCCAAAGCGTTCGACCACGTGCTTTTCCGATTGCGGCACGATTTTGACCGCCTTGTAGACCACGATGATAAGCAGGGCGGCGAGCAGAAGATAGGTCATGTTGGAGGATAAATACTGCAGTAATATTTCTTCGGTCATAAAATAACCTTTCTGTTGAATGCATTCGTAAACATACGGGTATGCTTTGGGCAATTTACAAGGCAACGTAAACCGCATTAAGGGGATGGGAAAGGGGAAGTGAGCGAGAAAAATGACCCAAATGATACGTTTTGAACGATTGGCGCAGGATGGCAAGGCGCGTTTGGGGGTGATCCGCACCCCGAGGGGCGATATAACAACGCCCGCCTTCATGCCGGTGGGCACGGCGGCGACGGTGAAGGCGATGCTACCGGAAAGCGTGGCGGAAACTGGCGCGGATATTTTGCTGGGCAATACCTATCATCTGATGCTGCGCCCTACGGCCGAGAGGATTGACCGGCTGGGGGGCTTGCATGAGTTCATGAACTGGCAAAAGCCGATCCTGACGGATTCGGGGGGGTTTCAGGTGATGAGCCTTGCCGGATTGCGCAAGTTGACCGAGCAGGGTGTCACGTTCAAGAGCCATATTGATGGCTCAAAGCATGAATTGACGCCGGAGCGGTCGATGGAGATTCAGAAGCTGCTGGGCAGTGATATCGTGATGTGTTTTGACGAATGCACGCCGCATCCGGCAACGGAGGCGCAGGCGCTGGAAAGCATGCGGCTTTCAATGCGGTGGGCGGCGCGGTCACGCGAGGCGTTTGGCGAACGGCCGGGGCATGCCTTGTTCGGAATTCAGCAGGGCAGCGTATTCAGGGAACAACGCGCCGAGAGCGCGGAAAAACTGCGCGAGATCGGCTTTGATGGCTATGCGGTGGGCGGCCTTGCCGTGGGCGAGGGGCAGGATGCGATGTTTGAGGTGCTGGACTATGCGCCGGATATGCTGCCCGAGGATCGCCCGCGCTATCTGATGGGGGTGGGCAAGCCTGATGATATTGTGGGCGCGGTGAAACGCGGCATTGATATGATGGATTGTGTGCTGCCGACGCGCTCGGGCCGGACGGGGCAGGCGTTTACCCGCCGCGGCGTGGTCAATATCCGCAATGCGCGCCATGCGGAGGATCCTAGGCCTTTGGATGAGGAGTGTACCTGTCCGGCGTGCCGCAACTATTCGCGCGCCTATCTGCATCATGTGGAGCGGGCGCGCGAGATGATCGGGCCGATGCTGCTGAGCTGGCATAACCTGCACTATTATCAGGATCTGATGGCCATGATGCGGGCGGCGATTGCGCAGGGCGAATTTGCCGCATTTGAAGCGGGATTTCATGCGACAAGGGCCGAGGGGGATATTGAGCCTTATTGAGGATGCCGGTTTGAGGATGGCGGTGTCGCTGCTCGCATCTTGCAGATACGAGGACGCCCCACCCGCCATCCCACGGGGGGCGGTGTTGATCGCCGCGGTTTTATTGTCTGAGGGTAATTTATTGCGTTGATTGTGCCGGAATTGGTGCTTGCCCCTGCCCTGGGCACAGGGCATTGTAACGACGATATCACGGGTTGAAATCCGGGCTTCAGCGCCCCAGATAATAATTCGTTGATGAAAGAGGGCCGGGGCTGCTGAGAATCAGGGCCGGTGCCGTCTTGTCAGGATAAATGAAGGATAAAATATGCAAGAGCCTCTGAACGCCTCATACCCGGTGCTGCCGCTGCGCGATATTGTGGTGTTTCCGCATATGGTTGTGCCGCTGTTTGTGGGCCGGGAAAAATCGGTGCGCGCCCTGGAAGAGGTGATGCAGGATGACAAGCAGATTCTGCTGAGCAGTCAGATTGACCCGGGCGTGGATGATCCGGATGTGGACGGGATTTTCCGGGTGGGTGTGCTGGCCAATGTGCTGCAACTGCTAAAGCTGCCTGATGGTACGGTGAAGGTGCTGGTTGAGGGCATCTCACGGGTGCGGATCACCGATTACCTTGAGAATGAGGATTTCTTTGAGGCGCGGGCCGAATATCTGGCGGAAATGCCCGGCGATGCGACCACGATTGAGGCGCTGCTGCGCACCGTCACGAACGAGTTTGAGCGCTATGCCAAGGCCAAGAAAAACATCCCCGAAGAGGCGATGAGTGCGGTATCGGATTCCGCAGAGCCGGCCAAGCTTGCCGATCTGGTGGCGGGGCATCTGGGCATTGAAGTAGAGCAAAAGCAGGAATTGCTGGAGACGCTGAGCGTGAGCGAGCGGCTGGAGAAGGTTTATGGCCTGATGCAGGGCGAGATGAGCGTTTTGCAGGTTGAGAAAAAGATCAAGACCCGGGTCAAGAGCCAGATGGAGCGCACTCAGCGGGAATATTACCTCAATGAGCAGATGAAGGCGATTCAGAAGGAATTGGGCGACGGCGAGGAAGGCGAAGGCGAAATGGCCGAGCTGGAGGCGAAAATTGCCGCGACCAAGCTGAGCAAGGAAGCCGGTGAAAAGGTGGCGGGTGAGCTCAAGAAGCTGAAAAACATGAGCCCGATGAGCGCCGAGGCCACGGTGGTGCGGAATTATCTGGATTGGATATTGAGCATTCCATGGGGCAAGAAATCGCGGATCAAGAAGGATCTGGGCCGGGCCGAGACAATATTGGACGAGGATCATTACGGACTGGAGAAGGTCAAGGAACGGATCGTTGAATATCTGGCGGTGCAGCAGCGCAGCAAGAAACTCAAAGGCCCGATCATGTGTCTGGTCGGCCCGCCCGGCGTGGGCAAGACCAGCCTTGGCAAATCGGTGGCGCGGGCCACGGGGCGCGAATTTATCCGCATCAGTCTGGGCGGGGTGCGCGACGAAAGTGAAATTCGTGGCCACCGGCGGACTTATATCGGCTCGATGCCTGGCAAGATCATTCAGGCGCTGAAGAAGGCGAAAACCACCAATCCGCTGATCCTTTTGGATGAGATCGACAAGATGGGGCAGGATTTTCGTGGGGATCCGGCCTCGGCCATGCTTGAGGTGCTGGACCCCGAGCAGAACAGCACCTTTATTGATCACTATCTTGAGGTGGAATATGACCTGTCGAATGTGATGTTCCTGACCACGGCGAACACATATAACATGCCGTCGCCTTTGCTCGACCGGATGGAGATCATCCCGCTGGCGGGTTATACCGAGGATGAAAAGCGCGAGATTGCCAGGCAGCATCTGCTGGAAAAGCAGATCAAAAATCACGGACTCAAGAAGGGCGAATTTGAGTTGAGTGATGCGGCGTTGACCGAGATCATCCGCACCTATACCCGCGAGGCGGGGGTGCGTAACCTTGAGCGTGAGATTGCCAAGCTGGCGCGCAAAGCCGTGACCAAGATCATCAAGGGCGAGACCGACCATATCAAGATCACGCCGGATAATCTGGGTGATTATCTGGGCGTCAAGAAGTTTAAATACGGTCTGGCGGAAGAGCGCGATCATGTGGGGGTTGTGACCGGGCTGGCCTATACCAGCGTGGGCGGGGAGCTGCTTAACATCGAGGCGCTGCGCCTGCCGGGCAAGGGCCGGATGAAGACCACCGGCAAGCTCGGCGATGTGATGAAGGAATCAATCGAGGCGGCAGCGAGCTATGTGCGTTCGATCGGGCCGCAGATCGGGATCAAGCCGCCCCGGTTTGAGAAATGGGATATTCATGTGCATGTGCCCGAAGGGGCGACGCCGAAAGACGGGCCAAGTGCGGGGCTGGCGATGGTCACCTCGATTGTGTCGGTGCTGACGGGCATTCCGGTACGCAAGGATATTGCCATGACAGGCGAGGTCACGCTGCGCGGCAATGCCTTGCCCATCGGCGGCCTCAAGGAGAAGCTGCTGGCAGCACTCAGGGGCGGCATCAGGCGGGTGCTGATCCCGGCGGAGAATGAAAAGGATCTGGTTGAGATCCCCGATAATGTGAAGGAGGGGCTTGAGATCATCCCGGTGAGCCATGTGAGTGAGGTGCTGAAGCTGGCGCTGGTTAAGGAGCCTGAGCCGGTGGAGTGGGATGAGGTGGCCGAAGAGGCGGCGGCGGCAGAGGCCGCGCTCAAGGCCGGCCCTCAGGCGCCGGGCGCTGTGGCGCATTGAACAGCTTTGTCAGGGGGCATTCCCCTGATGATTTTTCCGCTAAATTCAAGGCTTGAACATGACCACAGCGAAGACCGGCAAAACGAAAAAGAAACCCGCCCCTGCGAAGCGCGCTGTGAATGCGGCTGTAAAATCGGCGGCAGTTGTGAGCAGGGCCAAGCCTCAGCTTTCGGGGGCGGAGTTGAAGAAAAAGGAGCTGATTGATCTGGTGGTGGAGAAATCCGCGGTTCAGAAAAATCATGCCAAGCCGGTGATTGAGGCAATGCTGGAGGTGCTGGGCGAGACCGTTGCCAAGGGCCGTGAGATGAATTTGCAGCCTTTGGGCAAGGTGAAATATAACCGTGTCAAAGAGGCGGATAACGCCCGGATCGTGATTCTCAAGCTGCGGCAAAACAAGGTGGTGGCAGCGGCGGCGAAAGACACGGATGCTGGCCCGGGTGAATAAAAAAGAATGACGGAATTTCCCAAAATCTGGTTTTTGCGCCATGGGCAGACCCATTGGAATGTGGAAAAGCGCATTCAGGGGCAGCTTTGTTCGGGATTGACCGAGCAGGGGCTGGCGGATGCGCGGGCACAGGCGGGGCTGATGGGGCCTGTTTTGGCGCAGGGGCCTTTGTGCTATGCTTCGCCGCTGGAGCGGGCGCAGAAGACGGCGAAAATTGCCTTGGGCGGGGCCGAATTCATCACCGATATCCGGCTGGCCGAGGCCCATGCCGGGAAATGGCAGGGGCGGCTGCACGCGGATGTGCGGCGGGATCATCCCGAGCTGGACCGGCCTGAGGTTTCGGCGCTGGATATTTTTCTGGCTGCCCCCGGCGGCGAGGGATATGAGCGCCTTACCGCAAGGATCAACGGCTTTCTGCACAGCCTGACGGGGCCAAGCGTGATTGTCTCGCACGGGCTGTTGGGGCAGGTGCTGCGCGGGATCATTCGCGGGCTGGATCTGGCGCAGATGGGGCATTTGAGCAATGATCAGGGCTGTGTTTATGTGCTGGAAAACGGCACCGAGCGGGTTTTGAAGCCATCGTTCACTGAAAGTTGCGAATAAGGCCTTGCGCGCGGCGCTTTGAGTAGGTAAATCGCGCCTCACGGGTGATTAGCTCAGTTGGTAGAGCGCTTCGTTTACACCGAAGATGTCGGGAGTTCGAGTCTCTCATCACCCACCATAAACTCTGCACAATCTATCGCCCCATAAAGCCAAACCGATCCCGTCAGGGGGCCCTGTCATTACGATTTCGGCTCACCCTTGATGTTGCGGGCCGATGTCCATGAACATCGCGCGCAAATCGACTGTCGAGCGCTCTCCGACATCCTTGAAATGGGCTTCGAGCCATGCGGTTGCCGTTTCGCGCCCGAGGTCGCGCAGATGGGTCAGAAACGCCCATTCCGCGTTCATCTTGGACGACGCCCCCATTGGAATAAGCGCATTCTGGTTTTCGATGATATGGATGCGCTCACGGCGATATTTGGTTTCATCCAGCTTGCCCTCCTGGATCAGACGATCCACGAAATCAATCGCCCGCAGCTCTTTCAGCAGGCTGGAATTGAAAGCGATCTCGTTGAGCCGGTTCTGGATTTCCTGTGGGGTTTTGGGGATGCCCTTACGCTCAACAGGGTTGATCTGGATGACCGCGATATCAGAGCAATCGCTGCCGGTATGGAACGGAAACAGTGCCGGGTTGCCCATATAACCGCCATCCCAATACGGCACGCCGTCAATCACCACCGCCTGATAGACATTGGGCAGGCAGGCCGAGGCCATGACCATATCGGATGTCAGATAATGACTGTCAAAGACCTTGACCTTGCCGGTCTCGACGTTTGTGGCGGAAATATAGAGCTTGATGGTGTTGCAGCTTTGAACGCAGGAAAAATCAACGCAACCCTCCAGCACATCGCGCAAAGGATTCATGTTCAGCGGGTTGATCTGATAGGGCGAGAACATCCGCGTCATCGCGTCCATCGCGTGATAGCCCCAGGATTGGTCAAGGCTCCAGTTGCCCATCATCACGTCAATCGGGGCGCGCTTGATCGGGCTGAGCCTGGCCGCATCCGACATGGCACTCCAGAAGCCTTCGAGCTTTTCGCGCGCGCCATCGGCACCACCCGCGGTATAGCCATCGGCTAGGGCCACCGCATTCATCGCGCCTGCCGAGGTGCCGGAAATTGCGTCAATCTCAAGCCGCCCGTCTTCGAGAATGCGGTCCAGTACGCCCCAGGTAAAGGCCCCGTGCGCGCCGCCGCCCTGCAAGGCGAGGTTGATGCGTTTGCGGTTATGGCCGGGTTTGCGCGGCTTTGTGCTTTTGCTGACAACTTTCATGGTTTTCTCCGTCAATGGGCCGTCCATCCGCCATCAACCGGCAAGGCGGTGCCGGTGATTGATGCCGCGCCATCGCTGCACAGGAACACCGCGAGGGCGGCCAGTTCTTCGACGGTGGCGAATTTTTTGGTTGGCTGCGCGGAAAGCAGAACGTCGCGGATCACCTGTTCTTCGGTCAGGCCGCGCGCCTTTGCAGTATCGGGGATTTGCTTTTCAACCAAAGGCGTCCAGACATAACCGGGGCAGATGGCATTCACCGTTACCCCATGTTCCGCCACCTCGAGTGCGACGGTTTTGGTCAGCCCGACGAGGCCATGTTTGGCCGCCACATAGGCCGATTTGAACGGTGAGGCGACCAGCCCATGCGCCGAGGCGATGTTGATGATCCGGCCCCATTTGCGGGCTTTCATGCCGGCGACCACCGCTTTGATGGCATAAAACGATGCCGACAGGTTCAGCGACTGGATTGCCTCCCATTTCTCATCGGGGAAATCCTCGATGGGGGAAACAAACTGAATGCCGGCGTTATTGACCAGCACATCAACCTGACCAAAGGCGGCCTCGGCGGCGGTGATCAGGCTGCGCACGCCCTCGGGCTTCATCATGTTGGCGGGCGAATAGATCGCCTTGATGCCATGCACCTGCTCCAGCGCCTTGCGCGCCGGTTCGATCTTTTCGGCAGGCTCGATCCCGTTCAGCACAATGTTGTAGCCATTGGCGGCAAGCCCTTCGGCGATGCCGTGGCCAATGCCACTGGAGGAGCCGGTGATGACGGCGGTTTTGGCGGTGGTCATGGGGTGTCCTTTCAGGAAATCAGGCTAAATAGTCGTGAACGATACGGCCGTAGGGCAATGTCAGATCGGCCTTGAAATGCCGCCCCTCGACCACGCTCAGAACCGGCAGATCGGCGACAGGCGCGTTGATATGCGGGATCAGGTGCAGCCGCGCCGGGCCGGAATAGTGAAAATGCATTTTGATGTCGGTCAGGTTGTAGGCGATCAGCTCGGCCACCCGCTGATGGCCGGTGGCGCAGGGAATGATCTTGAGATTGACCGAGGTCTTGCGCAGATGCGCGCCGCGATTTGCCGGATCGGGCGCCATCCGGTCGAGATATTTATAGGCCATGGTGCCCATCGCCACGCGCTCGCCCGCATAATGCAAAGTGCCGGTCAACGTATCGGTGCGTACGTCCAGTTTTGGCTCACCCCAGCGTTTGGGAAAGCCCCAGATCTCGCGCCCGGCCGAGATTGGCGGCTCATCATTGAGAAACATCATCGCGGTATAATTCACCGGCTCATCGTCGAGCAGGCAGGGAATGACCACGCCGGTTTCCTGATAGCTGCCGAAACCACTGCTGTCGGGCATGTTGATCCATTCGTAATGCACCTGATTGCTGCCGTCCGGGATGAGCGGTTCCGGCACCATCGCGCGGATTGCCTCCGGGTCGCTGAGATAGGTAATCACCAGATATTCGCGGTCAACAAACCGATACGGCCCTTTTGGGTAACTTGGATTGGACGGGGGCATGGCGCTGAGCGCACTGATCTGTTCGGGGGTCATTTCAGGCTTTCTGTTGCGGCGGCCGGATCGCGGCATTTCAATGAGAATTTGCAAATGGATCAAAACCGGGCCGGGAATTTCCACTAAACGGTATATGAGTTTTGCACTTGGCATATCGGGCTTTCGGCGTAAAGGATTGCGCAAACACTATTCATCACGTTTTTATGATGCTCTGACCTGCCTTGGGGCTCGGGCTGTTCCCATCCGGTTATCCCTTCTCGAAAAATCCCGGATGATCCTGTTGCAGCCCATAAGTGATGATGCGGCGTTTGTAGCGGTGGTTGATGTGATCGACCACGCTGGCCAGTTTTTCATTGCGGCTTTGGCGGGCCGGGGCCAGCGGCAGGAACAATTCGCCTGGGCGCTGGGACAGGGGGATGACATTGCCAAGGTGCACGCTGAGCGAGCCGATAATGCGCGGGTGGCGTTTTAACAATTCATGCCAAAGCTTTTCATAAAGGCCAAGGAAGGCGCGGGTGTCCTGGCTGTGCATCAGCGTTTTCGACCCGGCCCAGCCGCCATGGGGCAAGAACCGGGCGTGCAGGGAAAAGCGGCGGGCGCAAAAGCCGTCGCGGCGCATCCGCTCGGCGGCTTTTTCAATCAGCCAGCGGCCCACCAGATGCGCCTGCGCCGGGCGGCGGTATTCGGGGGCCAGAACCTTGGAATTGCCGTAACCGCCGCGTTCGGTTTCAATCAGGGGGATGTTTTCGCCCTGCAGGGCGCGGATGAAACGCTCGCCCTCGACCGAGCGCCAGATCAGGCGGGCGTGGCGCGGGTCAAGCCCGTAAAGCGCACGCATATCCCAGATCATCGCGTGATGCAGCCGCCGCCGGATGCCTTTCGAGATGCCCGGCAGATCGTCGAGTTTGAGATGCGCGATGCGCTCGGGCATGTTTTCAGGGGCGAGCCATTGCAGCCCGTCGGGCTTTTCCAGCTTGCCGGCAATCTTGGCTAGCAGTTGATTTGGGCCAAGCCCGATGGAGCAGCGCAGTTGCGCGCCGACCCGTGCGCGAATGGCCGCTTTCATTTGCCGGGCCAGCGCCGTGGCCCCCTCAAGCGTGGCTGTGCGCCCGCCCAGAGCCACCTGAAATTCATCGACCGAGCGGATGCGTTCCAGCTCGGCCATTTCATCGAGCACGGCGGCGATTTTCTGGTTGATGCGCACATAAAGCCGGTGGCGGCTGGGGCGGAATATGATGCCGGGGCATTTGCGGCGGGCGTCATAGATGCGGGTGCCGACGCCGATGCCAAAGGCCTTGGCCTCATAGCTGGCAGCGACCACCGCGCCTGAATCAGCCGAGACGGCGGTGATGGCCAGAGGGCGGCCACGCAAAGACGGATCAACCTGCTGTTCGACACTGGCAAAAAAGCTGTTCATATCAATGTAGAGGGTGCGAAAAGGCGTCATCGGGCAAAAACCATCTTGTCTATTGTTAGATATGTTCCTATTTTGTTCTCATGGTTGAACGCAAGAAACATTTATCCAATGTGGCCTTTGGCGGTGCCTGGAGTGAGGAAATTTCCGCGCGCGAAGAGGTGCAGGCGGTGCTGGAGGTGCTGAGCCGCGCGGCGGCGGAATGCGGCGAGAAAGACGTGCGCGATGCGGCGCTGGCAGACGCGCTTGGCTATGTGTACCGCGAGGTTGAAAAAGGGCCGATGCTGGTGGCGGGATTGCAAAAGGCGCTGCTGGAGCCGCTGCCGGATATGCGCGAGGCGCATGTGAAACGCTATGTGGATATGATTGTGAACTGGGCCGGGTATTGATGGCAATGCTTTGCCGGGGTTTGTTGTGCCCTTATGCATAAAGCGTTTCGCGATAAACCTGAATAACGGATTTGTCGCGAAACGCGCGAAACACTGATATGTTGCATGGCGTTTCACCTTGACCTTGCCTCCGGTTTAAGGCGAACCGCTTTAAGGTTGGGTGGGGTAAAAATGACTCAACCCTTCCTTGTTTTTCTCTTTCCCAGGGGTTTTTCGTGTAAATATACGGTTTCTATGCTGTGCGGGCTTTCCCTGAGCGGTGCTTCTCGGTTAGGTCTGGTAGGAACTGTAAAATTTTATTCAATTTTGCGGTTAGAGACGTTGCGGGGAAGCAATGCGGGGGACGATGAGGAATTCACTGGACTTGATCAAAGTGGGGGGGGCGTGCCTCAGTGCTTTGACGAAGGAGGGCTGCGAGGTTGAGATCGTCAGCGATTTTGTTCAGGCCGAGGCAATGGTGCGGCAAATGGGCAAAACCAGCCTGACGGCGAAACTGTCGGGGCAGTATAATGATTTCACCGAAGAAAGCGGCTTTTGGCTGTTCATGAAGAAGCAGGGGGAATATGTGACGGGGGTGGCGACGCGGTTCGATGATGTGGGGCGCGAATCGATGGGCGATTACATGATCCGCACCATGCGACGGCATTACCCGAATGAAAGCGGCCGGACATTGCTGGATTTCACCGGCGCGCTGCCGCCGCGGTTTTACGGACATATGGCCTATATCGGGGAATTATACGTGCACCCCGAAAAGCGCGGATCGCTGAGGCGGCTGCGGTATTTCATGATTTTATTGCAAAGCTGCATCGCCACCAAATGGAAGGTGGATTGGGTTTATGCGATGATGCGCGACCGCGATGTCAAACGCGGCTTTGCCGCCAATTACGGGTTTTCCATGCAGCTTCCCGGCGTGGCGCGCTGGGCCAGCCCGGTGCCGGAAGGGCGCGGCAATGCGGAATGGCTGGTGGCGCTACCGTCGGATCATCTGGCGCATATGATGAAGCATTATGCGGGATCACTCGAGAGCCTGTGAATAGTTCAGGATGTATTGATTGCCGTCCATGTCATGCACCGGCAAAAGCAGACGTTTATAGCTGAACCGCATGGGAAAGCTGTGACCGGGCAGGAGCACGTCAATTTCCTGAACCGAAAGCTGTGGATCGCCTTTGGTGGTTTCCACCAGCGCCAGTTTCACGCTTTCGCTGAGGGCCTTGTCGAAGGTTGTGAAAAGATGGCGCAGATGTTCGGTGGTCTCAATGCCGAACGATACGGTGGCCAGGCTTTTGGCGCCGATCCTGTAGGGCTCGGGCAGCGGGGCGTTATGGCCGGGCGCGTGATAGAGATCGACATGCTCGGAAAGTCCGTCGAAATTTGACAAAAGCCCGCCCTGCTGGTGCCACCATGTGAGCACGTCGTCCAGAAGCGGCCCGGTGCCGCGTTTGGCCAGTTTGCGCCTTGCCTCGCGGGTGACGGATGTGAGGATTCGCTCGGCATAGATCGAGACGACACGGCTGTCGGTTTCCTCGCCCGAGAGGGTGATCTGATCGGTCAGCCCGGCAATCTGATTGGGGGTGAGCCCCAGAGCCGAGCAGATGCGGATCACGCTGGAAAAGCCCGGATCGCTTTGACTGGTGAGAAGGTTGGAGATATAACGCTCGCCCTGTCCGATCAGCAGCGAGAGGCTTTTGTAATCATATTCAGAGGCCCGAATGAGCTTTTTGAGACGGTCGTGAAAATCTGACATGGGCTTGGCTTTGCGATTGATCCTTAATAAGGGACGCTGAATCACTTATAGTTGTATTACTGACCTCAGGTCAATTATTGATTTTCCGGCTGCCGGGCGCCTGATCAATTCACCTGGCAGGAAAATGGCAGGGGCGCGGGGGCAGGGGCGCGCGAAAAGGCAGGGCTGCTTTGATCTGATGCGCCGGATATGGGCTTTTGGGACGGATTATTTCGGGGTGGCAAAGAAAGCCCCGAAAATCGCAAATGCAGCGCTTGACGGGGCGGATGGCGCGGCATAGAACCCGGGCTTACGTCTGAGGGATCAGGCGGGCAGCGGGCGGTTGTAGCTCAGTTGGTTAGAGTGCCGGCCTGTCACGCCGGAGGTCGCGGGTTCGAGCCCCGTCAACCGCGCCA
>JAJFIA010000027.1 GCA_021775255.1 Roseovarius sp. | reverse complement strand
TACCTTCAAATACAATTCCACAGTATAAATCCCCAAACCCTCCCGAAACTTCGAAAGGGCCAAAGTGGCCGACTTTTACGCCGCCCGCGACAGCATTATGCCGTCGCTACTGTGGCTTAGTATTGCTCCGCCGTTTACACCCATAGTCGGCAATTTCCTCAAAAGCAGGTGCTTGGTCACACTATCCCAAGGTATATAAACGCATTGCGAACCAAGGGGTGCCATCCTGCTCTCTAGTTGATCGGTGCAACAATTCCGTGGCTTTGAGCGCTCCTCATTCGTCGCCAAATACCTCCTCCAGCAGTCCACGAGGTGCCCAAAGTAATCTCAGTTTACTCGTATTGGCGGGAACACTAAAAACAATCTGGGTGAGCTCCATTGAAAAGTGTCCCAATGGGTTATCAAGATTTGTGATCAGAATTGGAATTGAGTCCAGAATATTGGACAGTAAAGTATAGTACTGTTTTTGTTTGGTTTAATGAGCAATATTGACACATTTGGTCCAGAATTCCACATTTCAACCGAGCCTCAGCAATACAAATGGCATCGTCAACTTGCAGGCTCTGATTTGAAATTGTATAGGGCAGGATGACCAAAGCCAAACAATCCGGCTCCTTCAAGGGCCACCGTTTTCCGCCCGAAATCATTGCGTACGCTGTCTGGGCCTATTGCCGGTTTGCCATGAGCTTTCGAGACGTTGAAGATCTGCTTGCCGAGCGCGGGGTCATCGTGAGCCATGAGACGATCCGGAAGTGGGTACAAAAATTCGGCCCTAAATATGCTAAAGCAATTCGACGGGCTCGACCGGCACCATCTGACAAATGGCATCTCGACGAGGTGGTCATTCCCATTCGAGGCGTGAAATATTGGCTTTGGCGAGCCGTGGACAGTAATGGGGATGTGTTGGATATTCTTCTTCAATCACGACGAAATACACGGGCCGCTGACAGATTTTTTCGCAAGTTATTCAAACAGTTTGGCCAACCGCGTGTCGTAATTACTGATAAGCTTGGCAGCTACGGCGCAGCCCTGAAGAAAATCGCTCCAGGTCTCGATCACCGAAGTCACAAGGGCTTGAACAATCGATCCGAAGGTTCTCATCGGCCGACCCGTCGACGAGAAAAGATTATGGGCCGATTCAAATCACCTGGCCAGGCTCAGCGTTTCCTCGCCACTCATGATCAGGTTCAAATCATCTTCCGCCCTCGCCGTCACACCCTATCCGCTACATCCTACCGTCACGCCAGAACTGATGCACACGCAATTTGGGGGTTCTGTCGCAAAGTTTCTTTGGGTCATCAAAACTTGGGAAATTATTCTATTGGCTCCCAACCTGGAGCCCTTTGGTGGAAAATGTTAGGCGGTTGGCGGCCAAAAAGTACGAAAATTGACCCGCGTTCGCTCATCCACATAGTGGCCTTTAGAATAATATTCTGCGTTAAAAAACTTTGCGACAGAACCCGCGACGGGTTATACTCAGCTAGGACTCTTTGGGCGTGACTTGCTGCTTACCTCGGGCGAACAGTCTACTCACACGTTCAATAAGCCCTTCGAGCCCATCAGGCATGAACAGCAATGTTATAATCAGAATGCTGCCGTAAATGAGTGGGCGCCATTCCAGGAGAGGGCGGCTGAATTCAGCAATTAGTGTCATGGCGATTACACCCAAAATTGGGCCCCAAATCGTGTGCGACCCTCCCACCACGACCCAAATAACAAGGAGAACCATCGCATTGATATCAAAGACCGACGGGTCAATCGAGCCGTTCCTGTGCGCAAGCAAGGCACCAGCCAACCCTGCAAAAAATGATCCGATGGTAAATGCCTGAGTGCGAGCTTTTGCGACATCAATACCGACGCTTTCCGCAAGTTCAGGATCTTCATAGACCGATTTCCACACGTTTCCGATTGGTGATTTTTCGAGCCGATACATTGCTATTAGCGAGACAGCGACGAGGACCAGAGTCATTAGATAGTAAGGTGTGGCGAAGTAGAAAATGATGTTACCTAAAACTGGAGGCTCAATGCCGATCATACCGCGCGTCCCACCAAAGGGAATTTGAAATTTAATCCAGACAAGCCGAACGAATTCTCCGACTGCAAATGAGGCAATGAAAAAGCCGAAACCGACCGTGCGAAGAAGCGGGTAAATGAAAGCTCTGCCTACCAATGCCGCGACCCCTGCTGCCAGTGGGATACTGAGCCACACGGAAATCCCTAATTCCTTACTTATCAACCCAGTCGCATAAGCACCGCTTCCAACCAGTATCATATGACAAAACGACCAATCTCCCGTGGTGGTGACAAGCCGATAACTTGTAGCCATTAGCACGTTTATCAGGAATATAATGACCAATTCGAGCATGTATTCATCATTGATGATCCACGGAAGCACCGCCATAACGAGAAAGACAAAGCCTGCGCCAATGGCGAGGAAATTTTTGTTAAGCTTTTGCACGGCCCATCAGTCCTTTCGGTTTAGCAACCAGTACAACGATCATCACAACGACTCCGATCATGCTCGCGACAACTGAGTCAAAGATTGTGGCTGCGAATGTGTGAACAAAGCCAAACAAGATTGAGGCGACAATTGCGCCCTCCACACTTGCCATACCGCCGACTACAACGACGATGAAAGCAGTCAAGACAACTGCGTGACCCATGTAAGGTGTTACGGCGTGAACCGGAGCCATCAGAGCCCCGGCAAAACCAGCGAGCATTCCCGCCAGCACCATTGCAAGAGCTCCCATTCGAACTACGCTAATACCTTGTAACGCCGCAGCCTCCTGGTCTTGCGCACAAGCACGCAAACCTTTTCCTATTCGTGAGTGATGAAGAAAATACCACAGCAAGCCAACTGAAAGAATAGCGCCGGGTACAATCAAGAGTCGCTGCACACCAATCTGCGCACCTAGAATAGACACCGTTTCAGGATAAGGCGTAGGAATTGTTTTCATCAGCGCAAAACCCCAAAGTTGGCCCACGATCACCTGTAAAATCATCCCTAGCCCCGCCGTAGCCATAAACCCAGCCAACACATTACCCCTGGTTCGCTTGAATATGGTTTGTTCGACGACTAGGCCCACGAATCCAACAAAGAGAGCTGCAAGAAGCACCACGAAGGGATAAGGCAAGCCTAGCATCGCGTTGAGCACAAACACTACGTATGCCCCGAGCATAAAGAATTCACCGTGCGCGAAATTTGCCATTTGCATGACGCCGAAGCACAATGCCAAACCGACAGCAATAGACGCGTATATCGAGCTCGCGACGATCGAGTTGGCGATGGTCTGGATAAAAGTAGGCCAGTCCATAATTCTTCCTTTTCTTTTTTTGGTAGGTTCGTGATGTGCGGAGCGAACGATTTCGCTCCGCATAATTGGGTTCCAGATTAATTCCTCTGGTCCCAGTATTGTCCTGTCGATTTCACATGCTCGATGATCTGCTCGGCATGCGAAGGCCACCAGTTCGCCCATTGGACTCGCGCCTGAATGCGTTTTTCACCATTGCGGACTTCAACAATCGACACCGGATAGGACAGCATATTTTTAATGCCATACATGTCCTCGCCACCCATTACTGCCGGCCCCAATAGTGTCGGGATAGATTCAGCATTCCGCAGGGTTTCAAATATCACGTCAGGATTCAGCGAGCCACCTTCTTCAGCGGCCCAAGCCCACGCTTCCAGCATTAAATTGTAGTCCCAGTCGAGAGCATTATGATCACGCTTCACGTCTTCGGGTGCCCCCGGACCAAACCGCGAGATCCACTTATCATAGAACTGACGTTGTGCAGAAAGTTCTCCGAACCATGGGTCATTAAAGTTGGGGAAACCCTCCACTGCGCCTTCGAGATACTCAGCTGGTACCTTTGCAAGCAACTGTTCCATTGGCAGGAAATTGCCAGAGATTTTACCTTTGAAACCTTGCTGATAGAGTTGCTCGACTATGAGAACCGCAAAGTCCGGCCAAGTGATATCAAGGCTGACGACTTCAGGATTTGACGAAAGGATATCCGTCACAATGGGAGCGAAGTCGGTTGTATCGACGGCAAAGTGCTTGTCGTACACAACATCCCATCCGGTTGCCTTGGCCGCCCCAACTTCCCAGGGTTGAGTAGTCAGCCCCATGACATCATCTTGTGACGCAACCGCCCATCGCGTTAATTCAGGATGGTTCATCTGGAGGTACACGGGTCGCAGCATATCCATCCGCGGTGTCACATCACCACCCACCATAAGATAAGGTCGATCCGGCTTGGAATCAGGTGCCGAAAGACTGGTGTAAATTACTCCTTGTTGGGTCAAAAATGGATGAACTGCATCGGCGGGGTTTCCCCCCAGGCTAAGAATAATCTTGACCTTGTTGCGGAGCACCAGTTCCTTAGCACCCTGGAGCGCTTTACCACCAGAGCCCTCATCATCGTACGTAAACAATTCCAGTGGATGCAGGCAGTCCCCTACGCTCAAGCCCCCCCTTTCGTTTACCTCGTCAAGGAACATGCTCACACCGGTCAAACCGGGAAGCCCCCAGCCGGAATCCGGCCCGCTCAATGCCGCCATATAGCCCACGTTGACCGTATCGCAAGTTTCCGCTGCCTGCGCTGGCGTTATATTGAATGTTGACGCAAGAAGCGCCCCTGCGGCCACGCAATTCGTAAGATAGCGGCCTCTTTTTTTCTTAGACATAGTTCGGCTTGGCTGTTTCACGTTAGTTCTCCCTCTCTGATGCAATTCACTGACGACATTTTTTCGCCAGTTCGCGGCGCATTATTTCTGTCGTGGCGACTCATGTTTATCGTGATGTGACAATTGCAAATCATGCGGCGTGACGATATGACACCTTGCGCCACTAATGCGCAGCCAGACTGTGCATTAATGGCAAACTGGTCATGACACCTAACCTCCTAGGTACATTTTCTGAATCTCTTCATTAGAGCGCAGCTCGGAGGCCGGCCCCTCTAAAACGATTTCTCCGGTCTCTAACACGTATCCACGGTCAGCCAGATTGAGTGCCATTCGCGCATTCTGTTCAACTAATAAAATGGTCAAACCCGTTTCGTGCAAATCGCGCACAATTTTTGCTAATTGTTGACTAAGCAAAGGTGACAAACCTAGCGTCGGCTCGTCGAGCAATAGCAATTTGGGATTTGACATAAGCGCCCGACCAATTGCCAGCATCTGTTGCTGGCCACCGCTGAGAGTCCCAGCCAATTGCTTATGTCTTTCCTTTAGAACGGGAAAGTGCACATGGACAATTTCCATGTTACGACGAAGTTCGGCGGAACTTTTAAGCTGGAAAGCGCCCATTTCAAGGTTTTCATGCACAGACATGTACGGAAACACTCTGCGGCCCTCCGGAGATTGTGTAATTCCAAGTGTGGCAATCTTGTCTGGCGTCAAATTGCTGATCTTCTCACCCTGGAAGGTAATCGAACCACTCGTCGGTGTGTTCAAACCAGATATACTTCGAATTGTTGTACTTTTCCCCGCGCCATTAGCACCGATGAGTGTGACTATTTCGCCTTCATGAACTTCAAGAGAAACGCCTCGAACGGCTGGAACTCGACCATATTGTACCGTTATATTGTCAACGCTAAGCAACGTCATCTTCAACCCCCAAATACGCTTCGATCACTTCATTGTTCTCTCGAATTTCTTTCGGAAGCCCCTCGGCGAGCTTTTGCCCGAAGTTCAAAACAGTAATGTTGTCGCAGAGTTTCATGACCGTTCGCATGTCATGCTCAACAAGTAGGACGGTTATCCCCAGCTCGTCACGTACCCTCCGGATAATTTCAGTCGTGTGTCTTGTCTCGGTGGGGTTCATGCCCGCAACGGGCTCATCCATCATCAAAACTTTTGGCTGGACGGCCAGCGCAGCAGCGATGCCTACGCTCTTCTGGTGACCATGCGCTAAATTAGCCGCGGCTTCGTCCTTGAAGGGAGTAAGATCCATGAAGTCTAGGATCTCAAGAGCTCTTTTCTCGCTTCGAAGTTCCTTTGATTTTCCAAGACCAAAAATGCCCTCTAAGGGAGTTTCTCCGTAGCGAACATACTCGGCGATTTCTAGGTTTTCGAGGACCGTGAAACTTCCGAATACTGCGGGCCGCTGGAATGATCGCACCAATCCTTTTCGCGCCAAGGAACTGGGATGGAGACCAGCTATGTTTTCACCATTATAGAGAATTTCTCCGGAAGTCGGACGTTGGGTGCCGGTAACGACGTTAAATAGAGTGGTCTTCCCAGCCCCGTTGGGGCCAATTATACCCCGAATTTCTCCATCGCAGATCTGCAGATCAAGGCCATCAAGCGCAGCAACGCCTCCATACCTCTTTGACACGTCTCGTAGCTCAAGAATGGACATAGATTTTCCCGTCTTACAATTTTTTGGCAGTAACCCACCATTATCTACTAGCTGCAGTTTGAACGTGTCACGGGTGTCTCGCAATGTCGGGTAGGAACACTTTACCTCCGATAAAGTGTGCAGTTTTGCGATTGTTGCCAAAGTTTTCTTGTATTCTCGCAGTACCAGTGGTTTGCTAAATGCACGTTTCGGCGAGGCGGCTGAGATATTCCTCCCGCGCCCAAAGACCGCAACATCAAGCCCTCAATCGATGTATTATCCATCGCTTCAAGACCAACATTTGACCGCGATACAAACCCACGGTCGCCTGGTCTGGCAAGCCTGCAGCGGCTACAATCAGCGCAGTCAGGCGGAGACACAAATGGGGCACTGGAAGGGCATGATCGGGCTAAATCTGAAAGCGCGCAGTTTCGAAAAGCAGAAGACAGAAGTCAGGATCGCCGTCAACGTTCAGAACAAAATGGTCGAACTCGGCTGGCCCGAGTTCGAGGCGGTCACGTGATAATATTCATGGGTAAACGCCCGTTCCGGCCATCGAACGAACCCTGCAACACAACCCATCACTGAAGTCTGCGCGCGAGTTCGATTCCGATTTGATATGCAAACCAGCTCTCCTTTTGATTGAGATCGATACCGGTCAAATCCTCGACCCGTTCCAATCGTTGGCGTAGCGTATTGCGATGAATGCGAAGCGTCTGGCAGGCATCCGTCGAATTGCCATGATGTTTAAGGTATTGGCGCAGGGTCTCCAACAGCTGCATTCCGCTTTGTTTGTCATAATCTACGAGGACCAGGAACTTGCTGCGCAAGGGATCTTCTATTGATCGAGGATCGGCCGAAATACGATGGGAATAGACCAAACTGGCGACGCGGTCATAGGTATAGACATGGCCGTGTCCGAGGTCTTTGCTTCCAATCTTCAACACCTCAAGCGCGGATCGAAACGCGACGGGATATCGGTCCAGAGTTTCGAACCTTGTGCTGATCCCAACACTCAAACTCTTATGATCACCCTCACGTGCGAGCGAACACACCTGTTCCAGTTTGGTCGCGATCATATGCGTGCCAGCATCGTTGCGCACTTTTGCAAGAGCTATCAGTTCTCCGAAGTCAAAACAAACCAGTGACCCGGGACACCAGGATTGAATCGTATTTCCCATTTTTTGCATGAGGGCGTCCATATCCTCTGTTTTTCCGCTCCCTGTCGCCAGAGAATCCGTAAACCGTCCCCTGACCACCACATAAGAAGCGTGAATATCGAAACCAATGCTCGAAGCTGCCGCGAAAATTTCTCTTGGTCTGTTTTGGGAGAGTAAGAGATTGAAAAATCGCCAAACCGGGTTTGTCAGGTTAAAATCTCGCGTCAATAGCGCCGAGCGTATCGACAATGCGGTCTGCGAAGATATTGTCGCCAATATTTCTATTTCTTCTTCCGAGAAAGGGTAGTCACGATAACAATGGATGTATCCAAAATGTTCGTTACCAATTTCAAGTTGACCAGAAACCTCCTCAACTTGGATCAACAAAAGATTTGATGGCAAGCCGTCTTGATTTCTATCAAACACAGAAAACCTGTTGCCTTCTCCGAGCGTTGCCGCCCTAATAGAAGATTCGTCTAGCACATCTGAGGCGTGACTGACCTCTCCATTAGTAGCCTCCACAGTTAAACTATTGTCATCGTCCTGGTAAGCGATCAAGCAACGTGTAGCCAACATAATATGACTGGCTTTTTCAGCGACAACCGAGAGTATATCGCTAATTGACATCTGATTTGTCAGTGCATTTGTAATTTCATTTATAAACGTCAACACCTCTGCCTTGCGGTTATCACGCGCTGAACGGTCTGCCCGGCTGATTGTTCCTGCCAAAACCCTAATAACTTCCTCGACCATTTTGATCTTTTTGATTCCGAAGAAATTTTGGTTCACCGAATAGAGTGTAAGCACGCCCAGGTTGTTACCTGAATCGGTTGCAATCGGTACGGCAAGTGCGGACTGAAAAGCTTTTTCATTTAGTCCAGGTATTTCAACAAATCGCGCATCACTGGTCGGATTTGAATGAATAATGCCCGTTTCCCGTTTCTCAAAAGCCCAGCCAGTCAAACCTTCGCCGGGTACGAGCAGCAGGATATCGACATACTTTCTAAGATATAAATGAGCCTCTTTCGTAGCCGCCGCACGAAGGACCAGATTATCTGATTTGTGGTCGACCAGATAAAGAAACCCTCCTTCCACATCGAGAAATTCAGAGACTGTAGCTACGATTTGGTTGAGTGTCTCCATGACTGGAGTGTCTGTCCCCAATGCGTGTAGCAAGCGTTCATATAAGAGGTTTTGACTGGAACTCATTTGGTGCCTCTTTCATTTGGGTTTATTTTCCGGTGGCCAACTTTACGTCCAAAATCTAACTCACAATACTCCTCTACAATGACTGAAACCACACACATAATAGATCACAATATTTCCCTCGGCCCGTTATCACGAGAAACTCACTCAGCTTGACTTGTGGGAACAACGAGATTGTCAAACCAGTTGAGGACCTCGATCGGTCTAAACTCGAAATCAGCCGGATCGACGGATGAAAGCCAATTCGCAAATAGCGGTTGGGGCCGTCCACCTGGCCTAAAGGCTTCGCAGGCCACTGCAATTTGGTGCACTTCATCCTCACTGTTAAACGCGCCGAGTTGCAACAACCCTTTCGCTTCAGCACGCAAAAAGCCCGCCATCTGGCGACCATCAAGTTCGGGATGGTATTGCACGCCCCAAAAGACCGACAGACCCTCACGGATTTCGACACCCTGGATGAAATGCCGATTTTTGGCAGTCACCGTTGCATTGTCAGATAATTTAACAACCTGATCGGAGTGAAATGCGAAAGCATCAAACCGCTCGGGGCGCAATGCGTGCAAAGGATGGTCCTTTCCCACTTCCGTCAGTTTGATATCATTGCAGAAAGGGGCTTCACAGCTGAAATCGGTTGTCTGGATAGGCTGCACGTCACCGCCCGTAGCAACAATCCCCAGCTGAAGACCCCAACAAACACCCATCATGGGCGTCCCAGACCAGAAGCCAGCCTGGGCAAACTCAATTTGCCGCATAGTGCTAGGTTCGCGCTTATAGATGCTTGAATTTGAACCCGTGATGAGAATCCCATCATATGTTTCCAGCGGTTCCAGTGGCCTTGCACCGGGAACCGTTGGGAAAAATATTTCAGTATTGACGTTCGACCGGTTGCTCCGCAACACCCGGTCGAACCAATCACTTGGAGCGCAACCATTTACCTTTTTTAGCCTTGCCTGGTCTTCATTGTCATTACCTTCAGCAATCAAAATTCGGTAAATCGTCATCATTCCTCCCGATTACTCGCTGATCTCAATAGCCAGTTCGGGGCAGTTTGCGGCGGCCTTACGCACGCCGGCCTGAAGTTCCGCAGGAACATCTTCGTGATCGACGTTGACGGATGAGTAACCTTCATCATCGATTTCGAAGACGTCGGGAGCGAAATAAACACATCGGGCGTGACCCTGGCAACGATCCTCTTTAATACAAACTTTCATGGATATCTCCTCAGATCATGAGTTTTCAAAAATTCAAATTAAGCGGGCCAACGCCGTGCCATTTCTGGTCGGGATCAGCGAGAGTAAATTCGGGCACCACATTCAGGAATTCCTCGATTCCCACTACTAGCTCGCGGCGTCCAAGGTTGGACCCGAGACAGCGGTGAATGCCACCACCAAAACCCAGGTGCCGGTTCTCTTCGCGTTCAATGTCGATCTTGTCCGGGTTCGGGAATACGTCTTCATCGCGGTTGCCTGCACCGAAGACCAGAAGAACCCGTTCACCTTCGTTGATCTTCTGGCCACGGACCTCCGTGTCCTTGAGACATGTACGTGCCATCGCCTGCACCGGAGAGAGGCACCGGAGGAATTCTTCGCAGGCCATCGGGATTAGATCGGGATTGTCGCGCAGCTTCTGCTGGTCTTCCGGCGTGCGGGCTAGGTGCCAGATACCGGCGCGAATTGCCCAGGCCGTCGTGTCGAGGCCCGCCAGGAAAATCAGATAGCAGTAGCGAAGCAGCTCATCGTGCGTCAACCGCTTACCATCAATTTCTGCCCGGCACAGATAGTCGATAAGTGTGTTGCTCTCGGGATCGTCCACCCATTCTTCGAGAAGATTGTCGAAATAGGCGAAAACCGCCGCAGTGGCTTTTTCACTCTTTTCCGGGTTTTCGATACGCTCGTAAAGAATGTCGTCCATCCACTGATCAAATTTCGACCAATCCTCCTCAGGGAAACCCGCTAGTGCACTGAAGATTTGCAGCGGAACCGGGCGCGCATAACCATAGGATGCATCAGCACCGGAACCCTTGGCCATGAACATCGCTGCCTGCTCTTGGGCGGCCTGGCGAATGGGCTGTTCCATTTTCTTGAGTTCCTTCGGCGTGAAGAGCGGAAGAAGAATCCGGCGGTAAGCGGTGTGCTCGGGCTGATCGACGTCAATTGGCGGAAGCGGCCTGTCACACACAGGCGGGAACATCATCGAGGGCGCAACCCCAAAAGTCTCGTGGTTCTGTTCCGCTGCGAAAATGTCTTCGCTCTTGGTGATGAACCAAAAGCCACCGTATTTTTCGGATCGGCCCACAGGGCAGCCTGAACGCAGCTTTGCATAATCCTCGAAAACATTGTCAAGAGCCTCGCCATGGAAGTCAAAGTTTCTTGCTGTTTCTTCAATTTTTGTCATCGCAGATATCCTTGGTTGGCATTGGAATTCAGTTGTTAGATCACTTCAAGATACCGATTAAGTTCCCAATCGGTGATCTTGGAATTCGCGCGCAGAATTTCCCAACGCTTCATGTGGGCGTAATGTTCTATGAAGTCGCTACCGAATATCTCTTTCACGACATTGCTTTGCGCGAACAAATTGGTGGCCTCCTCCAAGGTGCTCGCTAGCGGTGTCGCCTGATCCGGCGTTGCGCGATATGCGTTGCCTTTGAAGGGTTCGCCCGCGCTCATGCCCTTTTCGATCCCATACAATCCACACAGCAGACTGGCGGTGATAACCAGATAGGGGTTCGTATCGGCACCAGGAATTCGGTTTTCAACGCGTGCAGCGGGTCCAGCGGACGGAATGGCGCGGAAAGAGACCGTGCGGTTGTCGATGCCCCAGGATGAATTTGCTGCCGCCCAGGCTCCGACATTCATGGTCCGCTTATAAGAGTTAATGTTAGGAAGGTAGATTGCCGACATATCTCGGGAATATTCTTTCATCCCGGCAAGAAACGAGAGACCGAGGTTCGAGAGCATCAATGGGTCATCAGGGTTTGAGAAAAGTGGAGTACCATCCAAATCAGAAAGGCTCATATGCATATGGCCGGAGGAGCCCGACCACCCCGCATTTGGCTTCGCCATGAAACACGCTGTATGGCCATGTTTCGCGGCAAGCTCCTTGATTGCATACTTGGCAAAAAGCGCGCCATCAGCCGCAGCCAAGGCATCATCGTATTTGAGGTTGAACTCGAACTGGCCCGGACCATGTTCGCTGATCGTTGCCTCGATGTTGAGGCCCGCCTCCGCCATGTAACGCCGTATCTCTCCGAACAAATCGTCAGACGAAGCATAGTGCAGCATCGAATAGCCATGACCTGCTTTGCGGGCCGGATGGAGATCGCGGTAGGAACTATCTGCGATATCGGCAATCGGACTTTCAAACAGATAGAATTCAAACTCATAGGCCGCCTTGGGGGCATAACCCATGTCGTTGGCTTTTTTGACAGCGTTGCGCAGGATGTTACGAGGAGAATAGGCAACAGGTTGACCGTTCATCTCAAACATATCGCAAAAAACTGATGCTGTTCTGGGTTCCCAGGGTATGATGCGCAGGGATGACATGTCTGGAATCATTTTGATGTCTGGGTAACCTGTATCCCAGTTTGTATATGCCAGGCCTTCAACTACTTCGTCCTCGACATCCCAACCGAAGAGCACGTTTGCGATGTTCGTACCATTTTTGCATACAGAATCGAGAAAATACCCGGCTCCAAACTGCTTGCCACGCCAAAGACCATCCAGATCAACCGCACCGACCCGAAATGTGTCAATATTATTCTTTTCGATAAATTCCCGAGCTTCATTCAGTGCGTCTTCGGTTCCCTGTGTCATTCGTATTTTTCTCCCTGATAACAAAATATTTTGTGGCCGCAAGAGCCATTATTTCTCTGCAAGTAGCTTCAGAATTCTTGGATGATCTGTATCGAGCAGTCCGATTTTCTCAGCCCCCTTTGGACTACCTAAGGGCGCATCCCTACCGGGAAGGGTCGTTTCGAAAAATTCTTTGGCTTCGACCAAGTCCTGATCATCGCTGGACGCGTCAATGTAGTTGATCGCGTCAACGGGGCAGACCGACTCGCAAGCTCCGCATTCTGTACATTCGAAAGGGTGGACCCATAACCGCCCCCTAGCCTCGTAGATGCAGTCCACCGGGCAAACATCGACGCAAGCCTGATCTTTGCTGTTCATGCATGGGTCACTGATGAGATACGGCACTAATTAGACCTCGTTTGTGCTGTGGCCAGGCAACACAGACTGGTCCGGGTTCATTGCGGCAGCCGCGTGGTTAACTGCGATTGCCGCCTCACTAAAACCGACGGAAATCAGCCGTACTTTGCCCGGGTATTCGCTAACGTCCCCGATAGCAAATACACGCGGAAGACATGTTTCCATGTCAGGCTTCACTGGAATACGGAAGCCGTCGATGTTCAGACCCCAGTCGGTCATGGAACCGAGATCAGATCTAAAGCCCAATGCCATGATAAATTTTGTGAAGGGGACATCTTCAATCGTTTTGCCACCCGCGATCGTTAAATACTCTTTGCCACTGTCTTTGCGATAGGCTTTTACATGACCTGGCGCGACGACACGCACTCCAGACTCGTACATCTCATTCACACTTTGCTCATGCGCTCGAAATCGGTTACGACGATGAACAACGGTTACGGATCTGGCGCGGGATTGCGCGGCAAGCGCCCAGTCAACCGCACTATCCCCTCCGCCCGCAATTACAACTTCCGCGCCATCAAGAATTGACAGATCGGGAACGAAGTGGACGACGTTCGAGGACTGAACCCCGTCTAGTTCGGGCAGGCTGCGCGGGTCGCACTTTCCAAGCCCAGCAGCAATAACAACTGATTTGACCCGATATTCGACTCCACGATCTGTTTTCAGATCATATGCACCACCTTCGACTTCTGTCAGGTCAATAGCATTCTCGGAAAGGTGCAAATCGTAGGGTTGTCGCTGTGATTGACTTAGCAGACCATCTACAAGATCCGCCCCGCGAATGCTTGCAAACCCAGCTACATCATGGATCAGCTTTTCCGGATACATCGTAGAAATTTGACCGCCAACCTGCGGCAAGCCATCGAAGACGATCGTTCGCAGATCCCTAAAACCAGCGTAATACGCAGCATAAAGCCCTGCGGGGCCGGCTCCGATGATGGCAACATCATAGTAATTGTCGAGCGACATTGCTGAGTTCTTCCCTGTGTCAAAATTTGCTTAATGTCTCTTAAAAAGAAACATGTTTCTTGTCAAGAACCGCTCGCTAGAATTGTGCAATTCTGACAAAGTGACCAGGTAGCCTCAATTATCTGAAATTATTTGCTTAGTGCGCCGCCACGCATCTTCAGCCTGCATGCGAGACGCAGTCTGAGCAAAGAAGTTAGGTTTATTCGCTTGTCCGGCGTCTTTTACAGTCGATGCAGCTCATACGTTAGCCGCTGGACGGCGACACATGTTTCATCTATAGAAACAGCCGATTGATGTTACTTGCTGGCTTGTTTTGGCTTCCAGGGGTGACCCAAATAGGAACGAGGACTTTCAGAGTCAGGCATTCGAGAAAATACATGCAAAATGACACAGAGAAAAATAATTCAAATGACAGGGAAGAAAGCAACCTTCCTTTTGATATTCCAGTGACACGGAAAAACTTTGTAGAGAGCCCTGAAACATTGTCGGTAGAGAGCGCAATTAGAACTCAAAGGGTTGCTAAAGGTATTAGTGTTAGGTCGCTAGCTAAGCTTCTTGAAATCTCGGCTTCTCAACTATCCAAAATCGAGACAGGAAAATCTCGGCTGTCTGTTGACTTAGCTCTAAAAATCGCCGGAATTCTTGGTGTTCCAGCCGCAGTGTTCCTGTCAAAAGGAAATCAGCAAATTAGCGGTCGGCGCACGATTACGCGGGCAAATACCGGCGAAACACATCAAACACCAGGAATGGTTTTCCATCCGTTATGTTCCGAGATTAAAGATCACGAGATTCTGTATTGGACGGTTATGGTTACATCCCGTTCTCTAGATGAGGCCGGTGGTTGGCGCCAGCATCCCGGTCAGGAATTCTTCCAAGTTATTTCTGGCGAGGTCACTTTGTTGTCGACATTGTACGATTCGGTACGCCTCCAGCGCGGCGATAGCATCCTGTTTGATTCAAATCAGCCTCATGCTTACACTGTCGAAGAGGAAGCGGCACAGCTCCTGATGATCAATACCATCGTCTAACGGCGTTTCTTGGCGCAACTGGTGACCATGTGACGTTTTTTGGCCACCGGTTTGCAAGCACTGTCAAATTTCTTGCAAACCATGCTGATCCAGCTTGGCCATTGTTTTGGTGATGCCTCCTGCCAATGCGTCCACCATCGCCTCCAGTTTGTCCTTTGTCTCCAGCAAATCGTTTCGTACTTCTATATAGGCATGCAGGTTGTTGACATCGAGGCCATGACGGGAAAGCGTGAACCAATCATTTTCGCGAAAATCGTAGGGCTCATTGTCCCTTACTGCATAGTTTCCAGATTTGGTTAGTTCTTCGATAAGCGGTGCAGAAACGCGACTGTCGTCCTTCCACATAACGCCGATCTCGCAGGAACGCCTTTGGTTTTCCCATATAGCGGAAAACGAATGGATGGAAATGATAACCTTGCACTTCGGCGCGGCACCTTCCAAGAACGAAGCCACGGCATTCTCAACTGGCTCTCTTGCGATCCGTTCGCGCAAAACGGCCTCTCCGTCAGAGATCCGAAAGTTCTCGGTGATTGGAATCCCCCCCATATCCTGACGAATGCAGCTAGGGTCGCCTTGTCTGCGGTTATAGTCGAGGAACAGACGCGAGTACTTTGAAATAACTGCCGTAGCATCCAACTGCTGCGCGACGGCAAGTGTCAACGAACGCGCGCCGAGGTCGCTTCCGAAATGCGTTTCGAGGAAAGGCTCGGGCAAACCAAGAGTGCCCCAGGGGGCTGGAAAACCCCGGCCACCATGTTCACACAGCAACAACAATTCGGAATTCTCGCTGCCTTCACGGATTTCTACCGCATTTGCCCTAAGCTTCGCGATCTGTGCTTCTGTCACTTGCTTGCGCATTGGCTCAAGCCTTCCGCACATGAAATGACTTAAGGTCCATTACGCCGAGCAGCCCTTCTTTGCCGTTGCCTCGGCCGAGGCCGGACATCTTTTGACCGCCCCACGGAAGGTACAGATCAGCATGGTCGCAACGATTGACAAACACGGTGCCCGCATCGAGTTTGTCACAAATTGCCTTGCCCGTTTCGATATCCTGCGTCCAGACACTAGCAGTGAGGCCGAATTCAGACTCGTTCATCAGCTCGATGGCCTCGTCGTCGGACGACACCACTTGCATACAGGCGAGCGGACCAAATGTTTCTTCCTGCATGACGTTCATGGCGCCATTCACGCCCGTCAATAGGGTTGGCGCCACGTAACACGACGTATCGCTTGCCTGGATATTCAGAACTGGTGCCTCATAAGCATCGGCACCTTTGGCAACCGCATCGGCTACCTGATTTCGGATGAATTCGGCGGCGGATTTCTTAACCACTGGCCCGACGGTGGCCTCGGGATCGTAAGGGCTTCCAAGCTTGTATATTTCCATCTCTTTTTTGAATTCCTCAATGAACCTTTCCTTAACATCCTCATGCACGTAGATGCGCTCGACTGAACAGCAAGATTGGCCGGCGTTGGAAAAGCACCCTTCGGCGATCTCAGCAATGGCCAGATCGAGATTGGCATCGGAGCGCACATAGGTAGGATCTTTGCCGCCGAGTTCTAGATGCACATGGGTCAGAGTTCCCGCAGCAGCTTGATGCACAGAAAGACCTCCCTGGACCGAACCAATGAAATTAACACCCTTGACATTGCCCGTTTGGATCAACTGCTCGACCTGATCATGACTTAGTTCGAGAACCTGCAAGACGCCTTCAGGACCGCCAATGGACTCATAAGCTTCCCGTACAATTCTCCCCACTTCAACCGTTTGGGCCGCGTGTTTCAAGATAACAGGATTACCAGCAAGGATCGGCGTAATGATCAACCAGGGAAGAAGCCCGACCGGATAGTTCCATGGAGCGATCGAAAGATGCACACCCTGCCCAGTGCGGCGCGTAAAGCGCGCCACGCTTTCATCAGAGGTATACTGTTCTTCCCCTATGGCATTAAGCGCTTCAATTTGTGAAAGCGTGACCGCTTTAAATCGCGCACTTTCATCTGCTTGACTCTCAGGGCGACCGATGGATTTGATCACGGCTTCGGCCAACGCATCCTTCCGAGCGATGAGGGCATCAGAGAGGTTGAGAACGAGTTGCGCGCGCTCTTCTTTGCTAGACCGACACCAAGCCGGAAAGGCCACCTTGGCTTTCTCTAGTGCTTCCATAGCCGCCTCGGAAGGGACTATATGCCCTGCTTCGAATATGGACCCATCTATCGGGCTGGTTATGTAAATCGGTTGCATAATGACTCCTGCGATTCCTTGTTGTGTATTCGATATTCGTTTCCTATAAAGCAACACGTGTTATCTAACAACACGATTCAAGCGAATTGACACAATCGAAATGCAAAGGGCGCGAGCCCCTCAACTACACAGGGATGGAAATATGATTTCATACAATTTCTCGGGACGCGCGACTGTGGTTACTGGTGCGGGCGGCGGCATGGGGCTGGAGATCGCAAAGCAACTAATCGCCGCCGGCGGCTCGGTTCTGATGATCGACCTGAAAAGTAAACCGGAAGAGATTGAAGAGGGTGACGAAGTCATTTTCGCCCAAGGGGACCTAACCGACCCGGCTTTCGTGAATGCCGCAATCCAGAACGCATACAACAAGTTTGGTCGCATCGACCACCTTGCAAACGTCGCGGGCGTGTTGCTCTTTGGTACCGACGTTTCTTTGCTGGATATGGATCCCGATATCTGGGACAAAGTTCTAGACATCAACCTGAAATCGATGGTCCATACTGTCCGCGCCGCCGTCCCACTTATGCGCAAAAGCGGTGGTGGTTCGATGGTCCATTTCTCGACGGTACAGTGCCTGCGCGGGGATTCGAAGCCACAAGATGCTTACGTAGCGTCCAAAGCTGGTGTCGTCGCCATGTCTAAGTCCTTGGCAATGCAACTGGCAACTGACGGCATCCGATCGAATGTGGTGCTCCCGGGTGTCAGTCATACGCCACTTCAGGACCGCTGGAGTGAAGATGACGTGAAGGCAATGAACGCATACGTTCCAATCGGCCGCGTCGGATCGGCCGATGATATGGCGAGCGCCACACTTTATCTTCTTTCGGATGCCGCCTCCTATGTGACGGGTGTCGACCTGATCGTCGACGGCGGGCTCATGCTCAAGTACTGACCCGCACGATCCTACCCGATATGGCGCCGCTGCCCTGATCACTCTGCAACGAAAGTCTCGCCATGGCCCCCATTCTTGGCACAACCGCGCATGGTCCTTAACAAAAGGCCCTAGGAGGTTTGGATGGTACTATGAATGATTCCGAATACGATCTGGCAATTATTGGTGCAGGTGCAATCGGTGTATCCTGTGCGATGTGGGCGCGTATGGGTGGGTTAAATGTCTTGCTATTGGACGAGGATGAACCGGGGGCAGGTTGTTCTTATGGTAATGCGTGCACTATTGCGACCCACGCTTGCGTGCCTGTTAATAACCCCGGTCTCTTGCGCACGTTGCCTTCGATGCTGTTTTCCAAAAACAGCCCGCTAAGTTTCAATTGGCTCTATGCTATAGGCAATATTTCCTGGAATATTGCCTTCTTGCGTAATTGTACGCGAAAACGGGCCAGCCAAATTACTGATGATCTGGGAAATTTATTATCCTACACCGATTCCGGACTGGATCCTCTGATTAAAGCGGCGGGCGCCGAAGATTTGGTCGTCGATAACAAATGCATCAACATCTACTCGACTGAGAAATATTTTGACGCTTCAGCTCCGGGGATTGCTGGACAACGGCGCAATGGCGTCAAATTTGAAATATTTGAAGAGGGGGCCATTCGAGAGCTGGAGCCGGGCCTTAAGTTACCAATCCACAGAGGAATACTCTATACCGGGCCTCGCCTTATCCGTGATCCTCGAGAATTGGTCAGGCGGTTCCACGCAAGTTTTGTTGCCAATGGCGGAATATGGCTACAGATGAAAGTTCTGAGAATTGTAGCCAACAACAACGATGTTATTGTCAAATTAGCTGACGGTACAGAAAAACGTGCGCGCAAAGTTGTTGTTGCTGCCGACGCCCATTCAAAATCCATTGCGGGTTCCGGTGTATCGGATCTGCCTCTCGATACCGAACGAGGCTATCATGTAATGTTCAGGGATCACGGTCATCTTCTGACCCGGTCCGTTGGCTGGTCAGAAGGAGGGCTTTATTCTTCGCCAATGGCGCATGGTTTGCGTCTTGCTGGAATGGTTGAGATCGCGGGTCTTAAGAAAGCGAGCACACCACATTGCGTAAGCTACATGACGCGAAGAGCCCATGAAATGTTCGGCGAAATAGGTCCCCCGACCGAGGACTGGTTGGGTTTTCGACCGACCATGCCAGATTCATTGCCTGTGATTGGCAACTCACACTTAACCGACAAGATAATGTATGCCTTCGGTCACCAGGACCGTGTTGCACGGATCCAGTGAAGGTTGGAACTGGCCCTTTCCCGTGATTTTGGTCAAGAGATAACTTCGAACGGGCTTGTTGCATAGATCGCAGATGGGCTGATACCAGAGCACTTTGTCACCAGCTCGGATGTCCTTGATGCCGCATAAGTTCAACGCCGCGCGCCGACACAAGTTTACGAAGAGGCTGTATCGGGTAACGAATTGGGCCGCGTATAATGAAAGCCTTCGACGGCGGGGTGATCTGACCATCTGGATTACGGATGAAGCGCTCGGGCAATGGTCGGCGCCAGCTCGAACGACCCGAGGCGGCCAGCCGAAATACTCGAACATGGCAATCACTATGTGCCTGACGTTAGGTGTGGTTTACAAGCTGCCGCTGCGCCAGACACAAGGGCTGATGCGCGGAATCGCGAAGCTCATGGGGTTGGATATTTCGGTGCCGGATTTCTCGACCCTGTCGCGCCGAGGTCAGGGGATAAACCTGCCCACAAAGGCACGGACCAAGAGAACTGAGCCGGTTCATCTGGTGGTGGACAGTACTGGGTTGAAAATCTTCGGTGAGGGCGAATGGCTACACAACAAGCATAAAACAAAGCCCAAGCGCAAATCCTGGCGCAAGCTGCACCTCGGTCTGGACCTCTTGTCCGGAGAAATCATCTGCGCGGATTTAACAACCGACTCCGTCGGCGATCCCTCAGCCCTGCCGGGGCTCCTGGATCAGATCGCCGAACCGGTAACCCGGTTTATTGCGGATGGTGCCTTTGACGGCACGCCGATCAGTGGCCTGCTAAAAGCACGCTTTAGCGACGCCGTCGATATCATCATCCCACCCCCGAAGAACGCAGTGCCAGGCCCGCAATCAATGAATGCCCCAACGCATCGAGACCAACACATCGCTGAAATACACGCTCGTGGCCGCCTGGCCTGGCAGGTCAGCAGCGGCTACAATCAGCGCAGCCGGGTGGAAGCACAGATGGGTCGCTGGAAAGGTGTGATCGGACCAAAACTGAAAGCACGGAGTTTAGAAAACCAGAAGACGGAGGTCCGGATCGCTGCCGACGTTCTCAACAAAATGACCGAACTTGGCCGCGCCGCGTTCGAAGTTATCTCTTGACCAAAATCACCGGAAAGGGCCAGTTCCAACCTTCACTGGATCCGAGGAACACGGTCGATCGAGGGCGTTCTGCATCATGGCACCGACATTCAAATTGATCGCCAGTTCGTCGATACACATGGGCAGAGCGTTGTGGGTTTTGCCTTCTGTTACTTGTTGGGATTCGATTTGATGCCGCAGCTGAAAGGGATTGCGCGGCAGAAGCTGGTCCGGGCAGATCTTAAATCGGAGAAAACATACGCCAATCTCGATCCGATATTTGCGCCCAAACCCATCAACTGGGATCTAATCGCGCAGCACAATGATGAGGTGATAAAATTAGCGACTGCCCTAAAACTGCGAACCGCAGAACCGGAGGCCATCCTGCGACGTTTTACGCGCGGACAAAGCCATCCGGTATTTGCTGCCCTTTTGGAACTTGGGAAAGCGGCAAAGACAATCTTCCTCTGCAAATATCTGGGTGACAAGGATCTGCGACGCGAGATCAACTCCGGGCTCAATGTCATAGAGCGTTGGAACGGCGTGAATGACTTCATCTTTTACGGCAACGGCAATGAGTTGGTATCCAACCGCCGCGACGACCAGGAAATCTCGGTCCTGTCACTTCATCTGCTGCAGGCCAGTATGGTTTATGTAAATACTCTGATGATCCAGGATATTCTGGCAGAGGCCGATTGGCGCAAAAAGATGACACCTCGAGATATGGCGGCGTTGAACCCACTGCCGCACAGTCACATCAATCCCTACGGTGTCTTTGATCTCGACATGACCACGCGCCTGCTCCTGAACGATATACCGGTGGCCGCATGACGCGTTCCGAAACTTATAATATGCGGAACACTTTTTTCTGCGCACAAAATCAGCACCTTACAGATTCCGTAACTCCGTTCCGTATCACTACCTCCAAATCAGGCGAAAAACCATGCTGATCGGCTATGCGCGTGTTTCCACCACAGGACAGAACCTCGAAAGCCAGATCGAGCACCTCCAGGCTGAAGGCTGCGAGAGGATATTCCAAGAGAAACTGACCGGCTTTGATCGTCGCCGTCCTCAGCTTGAGAAAATGCTGAGCACCCTTCAGCTAGGCGATACACTCATCGTCACCAGCCTGGACCGGTTGGCCCGATCTACCCATGATCTCTTTATAATCACCCAAAAAGTTGAAGCGGCTGAAGCCGTCTTTCGGTCACTCCGCGAGCCCTGGGCGGATACCACCAGCTCTATGGGGAAGTTTTTACTTACTGTTTTTGCAGGACTTTCCGAGCTAGAGCGCAATCTTATAAATGAACGGACCGATGAAGGTAGGATCTCAGCAAAAAAACGCGGTGTGAAGTTTGGTCGAAAATTCAAACTCACCACGCATCAGCAGGATCAGGTCAAAACCATGCTGCAGGAAGGACAGTCCATTCGCGCCATAGCTCGACATTTTAACGTCGGCGTGGCTACAATCGACAGAATTAAACGGTCAACCAATCTCAGTTGATCAAATCTTGCCGTTTTTACCCCCCTTCGTGCGTACTGGGCCTACTCCTTTACCCAATTCAACCAAGACGTATGCACACCAACGCCCGCGTTCGGCCCGAATCCGGCAACCCAGACATCGGCGGGCCCAAACTTCGCCCGAGTTGACGCACCAGTCGGTGTCACACACAATGGTCGACACCAGGAAAAGCCAGGCACAACAGACATGAGATAAGGAGTAGCCTTGGGTGGCGAAACTCGCAGATTAATTGTGATGGCCTCGCAGCTTTCCTAAAACATTCACTGGCACTGGCACTGGCGATGTCGGGCCAGCAGCATGTATGCGGTTTGCCGCGACTAGCGGCTTCTGCGCGAAAGCGCCGGGCCTGTCTGAGCAGGGCAGGGGGGTTTGCACTGCTTTGTCAGGTCAACAATCCGACACCTTATCGTTCAATGCCAAGGGTTGATCACTTCAACTTGCATTGCTCGAAAGGGCTCTATGTCTCTGGTGGCCACGCGGCAACGATCGTTTGCAAGTGCGATTGCTGCAATCATACCGTCCAGTTCACCAACCGCTTTGCCAGCAGTTCTTGCGGTTGCCATGTGACCACCGTAAAAAATCGCGGCCCTGGTATCAAAATCCAGAATACGCCCGCGAAAGTCAGTCTCACGTATCTCTGTAATAGCGTTGTGAAGGTCAGCCCGCCGCTTGCCAGAAGGCAAAGCCCACAAACCGTACTCCATTTCCGCCAGCGTTACGGCGGTAAGGTGCAGTTCGTTTGGGTCTTGCTCATCAAGCCACTGTATCACCTTTGGATCAGGGTTTTTCTTGAGCGGTTCAGAAATGACATTTGTGTCCAGAATAATCATTCGAACGCCATCGGCTCACTCGCCGTCTTGTCACGGTCAAACTGAAAACCATCCTCAATCACCCCGCCATATTTGGCATTCAATTTGGTTCCAAACCCTGTACCGGTCTCGATCCGAACAAGCTGTGCAATAGCAAGGCGAACTTCGGCCTCCGCGCTGCGGTTGTTCTGTGCGGCGACACGTTTCAAGGCTTCATAGTCGTTATCGGGTATGTTGCGCACGGTCATTTGGCCCATCGGTAAATCTCCTCTCGAATGATGCTATCATCATAATATTTACGCTAGCATAATGCAAGCACGCATCGCCGTGTGTCAACGGCGGAGTAAAAACCGGCCATTCGGCGGAGTAAAAGTAGGCCACTTTGAGAACGTGATTTTGGAGCCATCTTTCAGTTGATATGCAAGGTCTGAGGTTGTTGCGCCTTGGTGCGTGCGGCCCCCAAATAGCAA
>JAJFIA010000026.1 GCA_021775255.1 Roseovarius sp. | reverse complement strand
AGAGGGCCTTTGCGCACGCGCAAATGAGCTTGGATCACGCCTGCGCCAGCGTCTGGAATCTATTCGTGCGACTACGCCAGAGATTGTTGATATTCGTGGCCCCGGCTTCATGGTCGCTGCAGAATTCAACACTGCCGATGGCTCTGCACCAAGTCCGGAATTCGCCCAAAAAGTTCGCGAGGAAGCGCTCAAACGCAATCTGATCCTGCTGACCTGCGGTGTTTATGGCAATGTAATCCGTTTCCTTGCACCGATCACCATCGAGGATGAGATATTGGCTGAAGCGCTCGACATCCTGGAAGAAGCCATCACTGCCGCGCGGGAGGTCTGACGGCGCTGACCCTAGGTTGGGTTTGCGTGGAACAAACCATTTGCAATCTGCCATCGCGCCCCGTTTCGGATCAGGGACAGATGGCTGATGAATTTGGCTTCACCCATTGTGCTTTCCACCGTCGCCACTGCCGTATCTCCGACTATATCCAGTGATCGGAGTATCAGTTCGGGCTGAACGGTATTCGGATCCGGCGGGGGATCGTTTTTCAGGATCTCGAGATAATCATCACGACGACTGAACATCAACGCACCCCCGTAGTGACCAACGACACATGCTTTTGGGTGAAACGCTTGTCTCAGCTTCGCAAAATCGGGGCCTGAATGCCCTTCATCATAGAGTTTGATCACCTCAAGAATGGCGTTGATTTCATGTGTTGTGGTCTGCATGAGATTACCCCGGTCTTACAGAACCAAGCCGTCCGGCAATGCTACACCCTCAAGATCGGGGTCTTTTTCAAGAAGCGCACAAATGCCTGAAACGCTACGCAGCCATTCGTAATAGAGGGATTTTACCGAACAAATGACACCGCCGGCACCCCGAATGCGCATCAGCCCGATATTTTCATCCCCGGCCGTTGTGGCCGTCGCATCCTGCACAACAGCAACGTCAAATCCGTGCTCAATGAGCGAAATGGCCGAATGGGCCACACACACATCCGTTTCCATGCCGATCAGAACTGCGGTGCCGCGCCCCGTGGCCTTTAGCGCATCACGAATATCGGGCTGATTACCACAGCCGAAAAAATCTTTGTTAAACAGGTTTGCCTCAACAGGCAGGGCTTGTGCGATCCTGACATTCAGATTTCCGGAATGAGGGATGTCTTCGGCCATGGCGATGACGGGTACACCGATCTTCTGGGCGACGCGCAAAAGCCATAGGGCTTTACTGATGACTTCCTCGGATTTTGCTTTTTCATATTTGTTGAAAAAGCTGTCCTGCATGTCGATCACGACAAGCACAGAATCTGCGGCGTCAATCAGGCGCTTCTGAAGGGGAGGCTTGGCCGGCATTTTTATCACTCCATTGTGAAAAATCCACTTACTTCTTTCCTGTGGCAGCTTTCGCCAGGGCAGTTGCCACACGCTCGGGTGTCATCGGCAGGTCAACCCATACACCCGTCGCATTATACACAGCCTGACATGCGGCCGGAATAGCCGCTGCGATTGGCGATTCGCCAGCGCCGCGCGCGCCAAATGGGCCAATGCTGTCATGAGATTCATGAAACACCACTTTGGCGTGTGGCGGGAAATCCCCGGTTCTCAGAACCTTGTAATCAAGAAGATTGCCATTTCTCACCGCTCCGGTTTCGCTGTCAAACAGCAGTTCTTCATAAAGCGCGTAACCAAGGCCGCAAATCGCCCCGCCGATGACCTGATTCTTCATCACCTGAGGATTGATGATCGTGCCGCTGTCTTGCAAGGCCAGATAATCCAGCACCCTGATCTCACCGGTTTCGACATCCACTTCCACCTCAACGAAATGCACTGCAAACTGACGTGAAAAGGTGGTTGTGGGCGGCATTGGTTGACGTGACGATCCGGTGATGGACGAGGTTTGTCCATGCGCGTCGCCGCGCATCAGGTTGAGCACATCCGAAACGGAAAACTGGCGATTATCACCAGATGTTTCCTTGAAGCCAATCAGCCCCGCACGAATGTCCAGTTCGGCCTGATCAACATCGTCAAAACATTCCTGCGCGGCAATCGCCAGCAGTTGCGCGCGGGCATCCAGCGCGGCGGCCCTGGTTGCCCATCCGGTGCGGAACATGGTGTTGCTGGCGATTGAGCCGTGGCTCCAGGGGCAGGCATCTGTATTGCCGGCCTCGACCTCAACCTGATCAAGCTTCAGGCCCAGCGCTTCGGCCGCAACCTGCGCCAGTGTTGTTTCGCTGCCATTCCCATGTCGGCCAACGCTGCAACAGGCCTTGGCGGTACCATCGGGGTTGATCCTCACAATGGCTGAGGAATTGCCTTCGGTTTCAACACCGCAGGTATGGCTGCCAGTGCCTACGCCGACGGCGCGGTGTTTTGGCCCGTCAACATGGTGTGGCCTGCCCCAACCGACAAAGCGTTCGTTCCAGCGAAACCGGTCGGCCCCGTCCCGCAGCATCGGCAATGGTGACCCTGACGAGAGGTGAAACAGTTTTGGCCAGTCGTCCCGAAGGTCAGGCGGCACCGCTGCCAGAAGATCACCACCGCTTGCCTGCAACGCCTCGGTCTCAAACTGCTCAAGCGAACGGAACCGCTCGCCTGCGCTGATCTGGTTCTTGATGCGAAATGCCACAGGATCCAGCCCAACCTTCTCAGCCAGTTGGTCGGCCATACGTTCAACCGCCACACTCAACGTGCAATCGCCCACCCCGCGAAAGCACCCGGCGGTGACACGGTTGGTGTTGATCCCGGTCACGGACGCGCGGCCATTTTTGATGCCGTTCCACAGATCGGGGCTGGTAAAACCGACATCATCCTTGAACCCATAAGCCCCATTATCAATCACATGATCCATATCGAGAAAGGTCAGATTGCCGTCGCTGTCACATCCCATGCGCGCGCGCGAGCGTTCCTCATGGCGGCGCTTCACGGTGGCCATGCATTCATCATTATCCAGCTCAATCCGAACGGCGCGGCCCGCTTTTCTGGCCAAAAGCGCGGTCAGCAGCATAAAATTATTGGTCCACCAACAGCCAAATGAGCTTCCCGTAGGCAACGCCTGAACCGTGATCCGGCTCTGGGGTATGCCCAAAGCCTCGTGCAGCCCGTCTTTGACTTCGGAGGGCGTTTGCGACCCGGTCCAAAGCGTCAGGTGATCGCCCTGCCATTCGGCCACACAGGCATTGCGGCCAAGGGGGGCATATTGCTGCGCGGGAAAGCGGATATCGCAGCTCACGCTATAATCGGCGCTGGCCTCTGCTTCGGCCAGATTGCCCCATTCAAACAGGTAAGACGGGCGCAGATTGCCCTCGTCTCGGATTTGCGGGGCCCCCTTGGCGGCGGCCTCTTCAACGGTAAGAACCGGCGTCAGAACTTCCCATTCAATCGCAATCAGGGACAGCGCTTTTTCGGCCTGCTCAACAGTGTCAGCGGCCACTGCGGCCACTTCATCACCGACAAAACGCGCAATCCCATCGAGCACCTTGCCACGATAGTTGAACCACGGTGCTTCCCAATTCAGGCGTGGGGTATCAAAGTGGGTCAGAACCGCGATCACGCCGGGCAAAGCCTCGGCCTTGCTGGTATTGATCGAGATAACCCGCGCATATGGGTGTGGGCTGCGCAAAATACGCCCATGCGCCATGCGGTAGACGCCAAAATCCGTGGCGTAAGTCAGCGTGCCGCTCACCTTCTGATTTGCATCCTTGACCGGGACCCCCTTGCCGACAATTTCAAAGCTCACTTTGTTCATGTTCACTTCCCTTTTGTTGGGCAAGTATCCCGGCGGCATTCAGAACCGCGCGAACGATGTAGGGATGTGCTCCGCAACGGCAAATGTTGCCACTCATGGCCTGCGATGCCTCATGTTCGGTGGGGGTGGGATTTTCGGCCAGAAAAGCCTTTGCCACCATGATGAAACCCGGCGTGCAGGCGCCGCATTGAAACCCCTGTTCATCGACAAAGGCCTGTTGAACCACATCCAGGGCAGCGGCAGTTCCGACACTTTCGATTGTGCGGATGTCGCGCCCCATGGCCTGCCCCACCAGCATCAGGCAGGATGTAACCGGTGTGCCATCGACCAAAACCGTGCAGGAGCCGCATTCGCCTTCGCCGCAGGACATCATTGTGCCGGTCATTCCAAGATCTTCGCGCAGAACCTGTGCCAGGGTCTGGTTGGGCCGGGTCTCAACCTCATGGGTATGTGCATTTATCCTGAGCCTGATCTTCATAGCCCTGCCTCCAGTTCAGTCGAGACAGAGATGAGGCACCGGGCCACCAGTACTGCCACCATGTTTTTGCGATATTCCGCACTTGCCCGGATATCGGTGATGGGCTTGGCAGATTGCGCGGCTGTTGCACCGACCTCCTTCGCAAATGTGCCGATCAGGTCAGACAGGGGTCGCCCGGTCAGCATTTCTTCGGCCCCCGTGGCGCGGATGACGCGCGGGGCAACCGCCCCAAGGGTAATTCGGGCCTCGTTTATCTTTTCACCGGTCCGGTCAAGGGTCAGGCTGGCGGCGGCACTGACAAGGGCAATGTCCACCACCGTGCGGGCAATGCGCCGATAGGCGCTGGCATGCGGCACGTCAGGCGCAGGAATAAAAACCCCGGTCAGCATTTCATCGCCCGTAAGCGCTGTTTTTCCCGGTGCCAGCATGAAGGCGTCAACAGGAACCTCGCGGGTGCCGCCCAATCCAGTCACCTGTGCTATTGCGCCCATGGCCGCGAGGGCGACAAACAAGTCGGCCGAGGGCGAGGCATTGCAAAGATTACCGCCAAGGGTCGCGATGGTGCGGGTCTGAACGGTGCACATAAGGGCGGCCACATCGCGGATCGTGCGCAGGTGAGGGGTATCGGCATTGAGCCGCTCCAGTTCAGAAAGCGGCGTCAGTGTGCCTATCCGATACCCACCTTTCGCCGCATTGATAAACGACAGGTCTTGCAATGCGGTCAGATCAATACAATGCCCGATCCGGCGCTTGCCGCTTTTGCATTGCAATACCAGATCGGTCCCGCCTGCCCAATAGGCCGCCGCGTCCCCCAGATCACGTTTGAGCAAAATGGCCTCGGTGATATTTTCCGGGCGGTGGTATTTAAATTCGCTCATCATGCCGGTGCCTTCCGGCCTTTGATCAGGCCCGCCAGCAGGTACATGATGACATAGACAATCAGACGGTACACAATCTTGGATCCCGGCGGGATGCAGATAAAGGACAGACCCGTCAGCCCGCGTCGCCCGACCTCATGCGCGATCCGCAGTACCTCGTATTCCGTCAGTCCAAGAGGTTCGGCCAGCTCACCCAGAATATCACCGCCAACCGGCCCCGCACCGCCGATTACGTCCATGTCGAAATGCACGTAAACCGCATCGGTGCCCTCATAGGCATGGCGAAGCTCGGCGCATACAGCTTCGATGCCAATCTGTTTGACCTTCCAGCCGGATAAGAAATGTGCGCCATTTTTCAGGTAGTTGCGGATGACATCCCTGTTTTCAAGCAGCCCGCGCTCACCAATCTCGACAAGGTTCTGCATATGAAAATTGTCCAGAAACTCATAGGTTTTACCCTTCCAGCTTGACCCACCTGCGATGCGCGGGTCGGGGATCAGGTCATCCATCGGTTCGCTGTCCCAATGGGTGTCAAAGCTGACCATGCCAACGCGGCCCCTGGTGCGCTCTGATATCGGCTTGGCAATGGCAAAGGACGACGCCGGCGAGTTCTGGCCGATGACGATGGGAATGGCCCCGGCGGCCAGCACATCATTGACCATCGCCTCAACATTGGCCTGCGCCTCCAGCGCGTTTTCTGCCGTTGCCTCGTAACGGCAACTGTCCGGAACAATCGCATTGCCATAGTCGACAATTTTGAGATGCTCAAACACATCGAGATCAAAATCCTGGATATAACCCGACATATAGCGGCAGGATTGCTGGCGCACCCGTTTGGCCGACGCAGCCCAGCCGTCACGCGCAACACCTGCGTAATCGTCAACCCCGGCCACATAGGTTGAACCGATGATGACAATATCTGCACCTTTCAGGTCCTCGGATCCACGCGCGATGGGCCGGGCCATGAAACTGGGGGTCTCATCATCCAGCATCGGCAGATCGGGTTTACGCATGAGGGATTCGTCAAAGCTGTCGCATTTGATCTCATCCCAATCCGGGTAACTCATGATGTCACCCCTTCACCCCAGGACATGCCGGGGCTGTAAACCGTGATGAAGCTTTCGCAGACAACCGGGTGATCTTCTTTGAAAGGAACCCCCCAGCGTTCGCATTGCTCTTCAAAATATTCCTTGTGCAGGGCGTACCAGCGGGCATGGCTGGCAATGCCACCATCCTCGGGGCCTTCAGAGGCGGCAAAGACCGGGCCAACCCGGTTGAACGCAAGCTGATTGATGGCGATGATTTCTGTCACGCATACCGGCGTGCCGTCAGATTTGACCACAATCCAGTAATCCCCGACCTGACGCATGGGGACATTGTCATGCTTAAACTGCATCGCCAGATGACAGGTGCCGCGCTTAAGGCCGACGCGGGCCATTTCGCCAATGTCGTCGATGATTTGCAGCATCTCCGGTCCGTCAGCATCGGTCACTTCGACAAAAGGCAGCGCAAAGCGGCGCGCATCCGGCACAATATTCAGCGCGGCGCAGGCTTTAGCCCAGAACGCTTCGATTTCCGGGCTATCGTGAAGGTTCATATTGTAAATCCTTTGTTACGCTTGATTTGCGCTTCAGGTTGCAAGTGCGCCCCCATCCACCGGGACAACAGCGCCGGTCATGTAGCTGGCCTTGTCATTGGCGATGAACCAGACGACTTCGGCAATTTCCTGTGCTGTACCAAGCCGCTTCAGCGCGGTCTGCTCACAAGACTGTGCTGCGATATCTACCGGAACGGCCCCGACGGTTGGGTTAAGCAGATTTGTATCCACCGGGCCCGGGCATACGGTGTTTACGCGGATGCCGTTTGGGGCCTCTTCAACTGCCAGCGCACGGGAAAACTGAACCACGGCGGCCTTGGCCGCACAGTAAAGCGTCGCGCCCGGGGCGGCCTTGAACGCAAGCTCGGATCCGATATTGACGATGCTGCCCCGTCCGCGTGATCGCATGGATGCAATCGCTTCGCGGCAACACAGATACGTCCCCTTCATATTCACCCCGAACACTTCGTCAAAACCTTGCGCGGTGGTCTCGGACAGCGTCAGGGGCCATTTGCCCATGGTGCCGGCGCAGTTAATCAGGATATCGACACCCCCATGGGCCTGTTCAATTTCTGCAAACAATTTCCCTACGGCTACTGCATCGCGCAAATCACAGGTTTTCGCGACCGAAGTGCCACCGTCAACTTTGATCCGGCTGGCCGTGTCGTCCTGATCGCAAATGTCCACAATTACCACCCGATGACCGTCATGCGATGCCCGAACCGCAATGGCCTGCCCGATCCCCGAGGCCGCACCGGTTACCACTATTGTCTTCGATGCAGGCATGACACGTTTCCTCTGCACAACTGTGCGCAGTTGGTTGCGAATATCCAAATTGTTGCCACTTCCAGAGGCTGTTACTGCCTGTGGAAGTGGCCGCCGAGGTCAGTTTTCGGCTTTGAACTTGGTCCAGGCCCGGTTCAGCGCACGGGTGTATTTCGCCGAACGGGGTTGCAGCGAAAACAGCTTGGCGCGCACATCTTCTGGCGGATAAATGCCCGGATCGTTCAGCACATCCTCGATCACGAACTCGGAAGCAGCCATATTCGCATTGGCATAGTAAGTGTAGTTCGTAACCTCGGCAATCACCTCGGGTTTCATCATGAAATCCAGGAATTTGTGGGCATTTCCCGGGTGCGGTGCATCGGCCGGGATCGCCAGCAGATCAAAGAACGCCTCTGCCCCCTCGAACGGGATCGAAAAAGCCAGCTCGGCCCCTGTCCCGGCTTCGTCGGCGCGCAGAAACGCCTGACCGACATCACCGCTCCATCCCAGCAAAACACAGATCTCGTTATTTGCCAGATCGCTGATCACCTGACTGGTCTTAAAGTGGCGGATATGCGGGCGGATGGCATTAAGCACATCCATCGCCGCGGCCATATCATCCAGATCCTCGCTGTTGGGATCCTTGCCAAGATAATTCAAAACTGTGGCAACAACCTGCGTCGGGCTGTCTATCACCGCCACGCCGCAATCTGCAAACCTGGACAGCAGATCAGGATCGAACATCAGGTTCCAGCTATCAATCGGCGCATCCGGCATCCGCTCGGTGACCATGCCGTAATTGACACCGATCCCGGTCGTTCCCCAAGTATAAGGGATCGAATAGGCATTGTCGGGGTCACTCAGGGACAGCATCGACATAAGGGCTGGGTCCAGTTTATCCAGACCGGACAAAGCATCGCGGTTCAGCTTCTGGAACACCCCGATCTGGACCTGCCTTGCCAGGAAATTCGAGGCCGGCACAACCACATCATAGCCGCTGCCGCCAACCAGAAGCTTGGTTTCCAGCATTTCATTTGAATCGAACGTGTCGTAGTTGACTTCGATCCCGGTTGCGGCTTCAAAATCGGCAATCGTTGTTTCGCCGATATAGTCCGACCAATTATAGATATTAAGAACCTTTTCCTCTTCCGCCAGTGCAGGTGCGGCCATACCCAGTATTCCACCCAGTATTCCCATGCCGATGGTCAGGATCGTTTTCGTCGATTTTTCCATTCCTTCTCTCCCTTTTGGTTTACTATTTCGACCGTTTGCGCACACAGGCGGCCGCGTGCAGGCACAAAAGATCATTGGCAATGGTCGCCGCCGCCAATGCGGTGATCTCGGATTGATCATAGGCGGGCGCTACCTCGACCACGTCCATTCCGATAATGTCGATTCCCGCAAGCCCCCGCAGAATGTCTTGTGCCTGAAACGGGCTTAGCCCACCGATAACCGGCGTACCGGTGCCGGGGGCCGATGCGGGTTCAAGCGCGTCGATGTCAAAGGTCAGGTAGGTCGCGTTGTCCCCGACAATTTGCTTAACCCGGCTGGCCACGGCCTGAGGGCCGGTGCGATGCACCTCAAGCGCATCGATGATGTGAAACCCAAGTGGTTCGGGATTATGTGTCCGAATGCCGATCTGAACCGAGCGCAACGGATCAACCAGCCCCTCGCGCGTGGCATGCCACAGCATGGTGCCATGATCAATCCGGCCCGGCTCATCGGCCCAGGTATCGGTATGCGCATCGAACTGGATCAAACTCAGGGGCCCGTATTTCTCGGCATGGGCCTTAAGCAGCGGGTAGGTGACAAAGTGATCGCCCCCCAATGACAAAAGTGCCGTATCCGCGGCCAGCACGGTGCGGGCCGCATCGGTGATCTGTGCAGGCACTTCAGCCGGATAACCTGGGTCGATCTGACAGTCGCCATAGTCGACAATGGCCAGATCTGTGAACGGGTCACTGGCCCAGGGCCAGGGCGCGGACCAGGCAATATGCGCCGATGCGGCACGAATCGCGCGCGGGCCTAACCGCGCACCCGACCGACCAGAGACCGCAAGATCAAAGGGTATTCCCATCACTGCAACATCTGCCTCTGACAGATCTTTGGCATACCGGCGACGCATGAAGCTGAGCGCACCGGCATACGAGGCTTCAGAGATAACACCGCGAAGATTTTCACGGGTAAAGGCAAGATCACCTGCCTCGGGGGTCACGTTTGAGTTTTCTGACATTGAATATTTCGGTCTGATGAGGGTTCAGAGGTAAGTTGACCGCGAAACTATTGATCTGTAAATTTGCCAATAGATATATACCGATAGATATAGGTTATTGTCATGGAACTCAGCACTGAAACCCCTTCAGGGCCGATCCCGGCAAACTGGGACCGGGCCATTGCCGGACTGTTCCAATCCCTTGGCACAGTCCGGTTTCACGTCGGGCTGCGCCATGTGATCGAGCAATGTTGCGAGTTTGATTCTATGATTGTCTCGAAACAACACGGGGCTGCGCCACCAAGCACGCTGTACCACGACCTAGACGATGTTCAGGCGGCAATCAGCCTGAGCTTTTACGCAAGTGGCCCCTATCTTCTTGATCCATTTTACATTGCCTGTTGCGACAATATCGAACCGGGGGCCTATGGCCTTATGGAACTTGCGCCAGAAACGTTTTTTCGGTCGGAATATTTCCGGACCTTCTATAGGAAAATCCGGATCAAGGACGAGGTGGGCATTCTTATCCCTGACGGTGTTGGTAAGTGGATCGTTGTATCGCTGGCGCGCAGGCCGGGCAAACCGAATTTCAGCAAGTCGGATACCGCCAGGGTCAATGCTGCCTTTGGCCTGCTGTCGGCGGCCGTGCTGTGCAACTGGGGAGACACCCCAAAGCAAAGTCAAAATCCAGACGACGCCGATCACACCGATAAGTTACATGCCTTTGGTGCCGATGTGCTCAGCCCGCGTGAAGCCCAGATAATCCGACTGGTCTTGCTGGGTCATTCCACACCCTCGGCGGCCGCCTATCTTGGCATTGCCGATGGTACGGTCAAGGTCCATCGCCATCACGCTTACGCAAAGCTTGGCATTTCATCGCAGGCTGAATTATTTTCGATGGTTACGCATTTTCTGGCCAATCAGGACCATTAATGATGGGTGCGAAACGGTTTTGACCCGGCTGATACCCGCGATCAACCAGCCAAAGCCAAACCCGGTTGCGGCCTGGCAAATACAGGTATCGACTTAAGCAACCTGAGGAAACTGTTCAAACAAACCGAACCACTTCAGCCGGGTGGGTGCATACCCATATGGGTGTCGGATCATAAACCGCTTATAAGGCAGCCATACAGCCAATACGCTATAAGTTTTATTCCCACGGCGGGATATAAAACGAGGCCTTGATCCGGTCCATGACAACCGTGGTCTTGAAGCCCTTTATATCCGGGTTGTCATAGAGAAAATTGCGGGTGAACTGCTCGTATTCAGCCATATCCCGCACACTGATGATCAGTATGAAATCGGTGTCACCCGTCACGTAATAGGCGCTCATCACTGCCGGCTCACGGCGCACAGATTTCTTGAAATGATCAATAATATCAACGCGCTCGCGCTCAAGCGTCACATCAACCATCATCGTCAGAGGCCGCCCGACAGCGGCATTTGACACAATCGACACATCGGCCTCGATCACCTTGTCTCGCCGCAGCCGGTTCAGCCGCCTCTGGGCCGAGGTCGGTGACAGGCCAACACGCTCGGAAAGCTGGGCCGAGGTGAGCTGATTATCCTGTTGCACTTCGTGCAGTATCTTTCGATCAAACCCGTCAATTTCAGCCATATAATGCAATCCTTCCTGAATATCGCGTAATAAAAGCGTGAAACGCCCAAACAAGCATATTTTATGCGCACGCTTTATCTATAGTGCTAGCCACTGAGAACGCCACCCCAAATTATTGGATACCCGCCATGAATGACCGCGTTTCAAACCCCGGAAAAACGGCCTTGAGCCGTCTGGAAAACCCCGGCCTGCTGATCAGCGGTTGTTATATCGGCGGTGAATGGTTGCCCGGCGATGGCACCTCCGATGTGATTGATCCCGGCACCCTGCTGCCGGTGGCGCAAGCGGCGCAATGTGGCATCTGGGCAGTGGATGCATCCGTTCGCCATGCGCAAAATGCCCGTGAAAGATGGCAGGATCTTATGCCGGTTGCCCGCGGGGAGTTGCTGCGCAAATGGGCGGCGCTCATTCGGGAAAACGCCGATGATCTGGCTTTGATCATCACCGTCGAGCAGGGCAAGCCCTTGTTTGAATCGCATGGTGAAATTCAATATGGCGCGTCGTTTCTTGATTGGTTCGCCGCTGAAGGCGAGCGCGCGCTGGGTCAGACGGTTCCGGCCCACAAGCCTCATATGTTTACCACCAATTATGCTCAGCCCGTGGGCATCGCGCTGGCTGTAACCCCGTGGAATTTTCCGCTGGCGATGATTATCCGCAAGGCTGGGGCCGCCCTGGCGGCGGGCTGTCCGATGATCGTGAAGCCGGCAAGTGCCACGCCGCTTAGCGCCAATGCGCTGGCCTGTCTCGCGCAACAGGCGGGCATTCCCGGCGGGGTATTTCAGGTGGTGCAGGGGCCTTCCTCCGATCTTTGTACCGCCTTTCTCAAGCGCCCGGAAATTCGCGCGCTTTCCTTCACCGGCTCCACCCGTGTCGGGCAGATTTTGCTGGCTCAGGCGGCGGCTACCATCAAGCGTTGCTCAATGGAGCTGGGCGGTAACGCACCCTTCATTGTGTTTGAAGATGCCGACCTTGATCAGGCGGTTGAAACCTGCATGGGTGCCAAATTCGCCACCTCCGGGCAGGATTGTCTGGCCGCCAACCGCATCTATGTGCATGACAGTCTGCATGATGCCTTTGTCGAAAAACTGGCCGCGAAAGTGGCAAGGCTGCGGGTGGGTCACGGGCTGAAAAAGGGTGTTGATATCGGGCCGATGACGGTTGCCAACACGCCGCAAAACTGCGCCCGGATTGTGGGTGATGCGGTGCGCGAAGGGGCCAGTATCGTTAGCGGTGAAGCCCCCGAGGCTGACGGCACATATTTCATAAACCCGGTGATGCTGACCGGGGTAACAGACGCCATGGAAATCGCCCGCGAAGAAATGTTCGCGCCGGTGGTCCCGGTCTTGCGGTTCACGGATACCGCCGATGTTCTGGCCCGCGCCAATGATACCGAAATGGGGCTGGCCGCCTATATCTGCACCCAATCGATGAACACCGCCCTTTGGGCTTCTGAGGCGCTGGAATACGGCATGGTGGCGGTCAATACGCCCTCGTTCACCGGCCCGCCGCTGCCTTTTGGCGGCTGGAAGCAATCGGGGCTGGGGCGCGAGGGATCAAGCCTTGGCATTTACGAATATCTGGAGAATAAGAATGTGAGTTTCGGCGGGCTGACCCGCGCCTGAACTGCTTTGGATATAGTGGAGAGCGATGCAATGAATAATCCGAACCTGCCCTTTACCCTTGATGAATACGCCGCCCGTCTGGCCAGAACCCGCGCTGCGATGGCGGCTGCGGGCTGTGACGTTCTGGTGATCGCGGACCCCGCCAATATGGCCTGGCTCACGGGCTATGAGGGCTGGTCATTTTATGTGCATCAGGCTGTCATCATCGGCCCTGAAGGCGCGCCGCTCTGGTGGGGCCGGGGGATGGATGCGCTGGGCGCGAAACGCACGGTTTACATGAGCCATGACGATATTTTCGGCTATGAAGACAGCTTTGTGCAGAACCCTGCCAAGCACCCGATGGAAGATCTGGCAAAGCTGCTGAAATCGCGCGGCTGGGCAGAAAAGCGCATCGGCCTCGAGATGGATAATTATTATTTCACCGCCGCCGCTTACCTGTCCTTGGTTGATGAATTGCCCGAGGCCGAATGGGTCAATGCCAATGGGCTGGTCAACTGGCAGCGGGCGGTCAAATCCGGGGCCGAGATCAGCTTCATGCGCCGGGCGGCAAAGATTGTCGAGCACATGCACGCCACCATTCTGGAGCGCGCCGAGCCGGGGATGAAGAAAAACGCCCTTGTGGCCGAGATTTATCATGCGGGCATTACCGGAGCGGATGGCCATTGGGGCGATTATCCGGCGATTGTGCCGCTCGCGCCCTCGGGCGCAGATGCCACAGCGCCACATCTGACATGGGATGACAGCCCTTTGAAGCCCGGCGAGAGCACATTCTTCGAGATCGCAGGCGTCTATCGCCGCTACCACGCGCCGCAATCACGCACATTATTTCTGGGCGAGCCGCCCGCAAAATATCGCCGCGCCGAGGCCGCCGTGCTTGAAGCGGTCGAGGCCGGCATGGCGCAGGCCAAGCCGGGCAATATGGCGCAGGACATCGCCAATGCCTTCAACGCCACGCTGAACAAGCTGGGCTTTGAAAAAGAAAGCCGCTGCGGCTATTCCATCGGGCTGGCCTACCCGCCCGACTGGGGCGAGCGGACCTTCTCGCTGCGTAAGGGCGACACCACCGTGCTCACCCCCGGCATGACCTTCCATTTCATGCCCGCGCTCTGGCTTGATGACGGCGGCATTGAAATAACCGAGCCGGTGCTGATTACCGAAACCGGCGCTGAAAACCTCTGCACCACCCCGCGCGGGCTGGTGGTCAAACCTTGAAGGACCATAAAAATGCTAACCAATGATCAACTGGCGCTTTGGGACCGTGAAAATTTCTTTCACCCCTCCACCCATCTGGCGCAGCACGCCCGCGGCGAAACCGCAACCCGCGTCATCAAAACCGGCGAGGGCGTCTATATCACCGACCGCGACGGCCGCAGGATGCTCGATGCCTTTGCCGGGCTTTATTGTGTGAATGTGGGCTATGGCCGCACCGAGATTGCCGAGGCAATCGCCCAGCAGGCGCATGAGCTGGCCTATTATCATGCCTATGTCGGCCACGGCACCGAGGCCTCAATCACCCTTGCCAAAATGATCCTTGATCGCGCGCCTGCAAATATGTCCAAGGTCTATTTCGGCCAATCCGGCTCGGACGCCAACGAGACCAATATCAAGCTGGTCTGGTATTATAACAACATCCTTGGCCGCCCAGAGAAGAAAAAGATCATCTCGCGCTGGCGCGGCTATCACGGCTCGGGCCTGATGACCGGCTCTTTGACGGGGCTTGAACTCTTTCACAAAAAGTTTGATCTGCCCTTGTCTCAGGTCATCCACACCCAGGCGCCTTACTATCTGCGCGAGGCCGCCCCCGGCATGTCGGAAGAGGAATTCTCATCCGATTGCGCCGCCAAACTTGAGGCCCTGATCCAATCCGAAGGCCCGGATACCATTGCCGCCTTCATTGGCGAGCCGGTGTTGGGCACAGGCGGTATCGTGCCGCCGCCTGCGGGATACTGGGCCGCGATTCAGGCGGTTCTACGCAAATATGACATCCTGCTGATTGCCGATGAGGTGGTCACCGGCTTTGGCCGTCTGGGCACGATGATGGGTTCGGATCACTACGGGCTTGAGGCCGATATCATCACCATCGCCAAGGGGCTGACCTCGGCCTACGCGCCTTTGTCCGGCTCGATCATATCCGACAGGATGTGGAAAGTGCTGGAGCAGGGCACCGATGAAAACGGTGCCATCGGCCATGGCTGGACCTATTCGGCGCACCCCATCGGCGCGGCGGCGGGCGTGGCCAACCTCAAACTGATTGATGAGATGGGGCTGGTGGAAAATGCAGGCAAAACAGGCGCTTACCTGTTGGAGAAACTGACCAATGCCTTCGCGGATCACCCACATGTGGCACAGGTCCGCGGCGAGGGGCTGATGTGTGCGGTTGAGTTTGCATCCGGCAAGTCACCGCTCAGTTTCTTTGATCCGAGCCGGAAAATCGGCCCGGCGATCTCGGCGGCGATGGCCAAACGGGATGTGATTGCCCGGGCCATGCCGCAGGGCGATATTATCGGCTTTGCCCCGCCCCTGTGCATCACGACCGCGGAAGTGGATATGGTTGTCTCGGCAGCCAAGGAAGCGGTAACCGAGGTTCTCGGCTAAGGCCCGTCCCGGCCCCCGAGCCGGGACCTCCACCTGAACCGGGAGGTCCCGGATCAGGTCCGGGACAGCGCGGCTTATGCCTTCAGCCGATAGCCCGTGGCAAACATGCGCCAGGCGGTGCAGGCAATCGCCAGCGTCGCCCCCCCAGCCACCGCCAGCCCCAGCAAAGGCGGGCTGTCAGAGGCCCCGATCACACCGTAACGCAGCCCGTCGATCAGATAGAAAACCGGGTTGAGCCGGGCAACGATCTGCAACCCCTCCGGCAGCGCCTCGATCGAGTAAAACGTGCCGGATAAAAACGCCAGCGGGGTCACCAGAAAATTGGTTATCGCCGCCATCTGATCGAATTTGTTGGCATAAATCCCGGCCACCAGACCAAGCCCCCCAAGCAAAGCCGATCCCAGGATCAAGAAAGCCAAAGCCCAGATTGGATGGGTGACCGTGATCCCCAGACCAAGCCAAAGGCCCAGCGAGATTGCCAGCCCCACCATCAAACCCCGGCCCACGCCGCCCGCCAGATAGCCAAGCACCAGCTCAGCCGGTGAAAGCGGCGGCATCAATGTATCCACAATATTGCCCTGGATTTTCGAAATCACAACCGACGAGGATGTATTGGCAAAGGCATTTTGTATCACCGTCATCATCAAGATCCCCGGTGCCAGAAATGTCATGAAATTCACCCCCATCACATCGCCCCGCCCCGGCCCTATGGCAATGGTGAAAATCATCAAGAACAATCCCGCCGTCACCAGTGGTGCCAGCAATGTTTGGGTCCAGACGGCAAGGAATCGCTGCACTTCCCGGCCCGCCAGCGTTGCAAGGCCGCGCCAGTTGACCCGGCCAAAGCGGCGTGTGCCCATTTCTGTGCTGATTGTCATGTATTTACCTCGTGATTGCGCGAATCGATGTCTTGTAACTCAGGCTCCAGTGATTAGAATAGGCCCTTGACCAATATTTATGCGCGGCAGATGCAAAACTCGCCGCTTTTGAAACAAGGATACTGCGGCATGTCGTGGAGCGAAGATCGCGTTGAGACGCTGAAAAAGATGTGGGGCGAAGGCCAGTCGGCCAGCCAGATCGCCAAAGAGCTGGGCGGCGTCACCCGCAACGCGGTGATCGGCAAGGTGCATCGTCTGGGCCTATCAAACCGCAACACCAGCCCGGATCAATCCGACAGCAAAGCCAAGGCCAAGCCTGCGATCAAACCAGCCAAATCCAAAACAACCCCAAAGGCACCAGCAAAA